>NZ_BCTA01000119.1 GCF_001570485.1 Mycolicibacterium novocastrense | reverse complement strand
GTCGGAGAGGTAGCGGCGAGTGACTTGCCATTCGTCGTGGGCTTCTATGACCACCGCGGTCGCCAGTCGTAGGAACGCCGCAGGGTTGGGGAAGATTTCTACCACGTCGGCGCGGCGTTTGATCTCTTTATTGAGCCGTTCGATGGGGTTGTTCGACCAGATCTTTTGCCAGTGCGCCCGCGGGAACGCGGTGAACGCCAACACATCGGTTTTGGCCTCATCCATCATTGTCGAGATTTTCGGAAAGCTCGCCGAGAGCGTGTCGGCTACCTGATCCCATTGAGCGGCGACCTCGGCGGGATCGGTGTGGGCAAAGATCGTCTTGACCGCCGCCGTGACCGCCGGGGCATGTTTGGCCGCGACCGCGCCGTGCAGGTTGCGCATGAAATGCACCCGGCAGCGCTGCCACGACGATCCGGCGAACTGCTGGGCCACGGCGGCTTTGAGGCCCGCATGGGCATCGGAGATCACCAGATGCACCCCGGTCAGGCCGCGCGCTTTGAGCGAGCCCAAAAACTCGCGCCAGAACTCGAAGGATTCGCTGTCACCCACGGCCGTGCCGAGCACTTCGCGGGTGCCGTCGATGGACACCCCGGTGGCCACGATCAGCGCTTGGGACACCACATGGGCCCCGACGCGGACCTTGCAAAACGTGGCATCGCAAAACACGTAGGGGAACTGGGTGTGAGTCAGCCTGCGGGTCCGAAACGCCTCGATCTCCTTATCGAGACCGGCGCAGATACGCGACACCTCGGACTTGGAGACCCCCGAGCCGACGCCGAGGGCAGCAACCAAGTCATCGACGCTGCGGGTGGAGACACCGTGGACGTAGGCCTCCATGATCACCGCGTGCAGCGCTTTGTCGATGCGGCGGCGCCGCTCAAGCAGCGACGGGAAGAACGAGCCGGCCCGCAGCTTGGGGATCTTGACCTCGATGTCCCCGGACGTCGTCGACACCGTCTTGGCCCGATGCCCATTGCGGTGCGTGTTGCGTTGCTCGCTGCGTTGATAGCGCCCGGCCCCGATCGCCTCAGCGGCCTCGGCCTCGATCAACGCCTGCAGTCCAGCACGGATCAACTCGGCGAACACCGCGCCCGCATCAGCGGACTTGAGCGCATCGAGCTGGGCGAGCAAGGCAGAATAGTCCTGGGTCATCGCGTGGTGCGTCCTTTACTTGAGTCACTTTGGTCGGTAACTCAATGACCACTACGCGATGCCCCACTTCAAGAGGCTCACCGACACACCTCAAGTCAGTCCCGGCTCGCTCGCCTCACCCCCGAAACCCCACCACCCCAGGGGACTTACCCAGATGCGGTGCTGACCGATCGTTTCGCGGTGTCCATGACCGCTGATGTAGATGCGCAGCGGGTCGCTGTAGCTCAAAAGCTTGCAACAGCGCCGCCACAAAACGTGATCGACGATTATCCGGCGGGGATCGGAGGAGCAGAAGGACGCGTTTCAGGGGCAGTCTTCATGGATAACGAATGTTATCCATCAAGAGGGAATTGCCGCGTGCCTTTCGCACTGAACCTCATGTACGTGCATAAGCGGCGGGGCAAATCGGATTCCGTGCTGCTTCGGCCGATGCGCTTTGTGTGGCGCGCTGTTGGTTGCGGTATGCAGCGACGTCAACGTCGCAGCGGGGTTGCGACTAAGCCCGTTCACGGTGCATCGAAGGTGTAGAACGTTTCGAACGTGGTTCCACTGTCGGTCGAGCGCTGGATGCCCTTCTCGGTTGCAACGAACACCAGGCCGCGCCCCGCTGACTCCACAGCCTGCGGGCGCTCACCCAGATCGCGCCGCACCTGCCACGTCGCCCCCGAATCTTGGCTGGCATACACGATCCCGGTCGGGGTAATCCCGATTAAGGGTCCGTCGTCGGGCCAACTCCGCAAGATCAGAGGGGGTGTGCCGGCGACAGGTGGAAGGTCTTGGCCTGGTCGATGCTGCGCAACATGCCCGTGCCGGTCGTGGCGAGGACGCCGTTCCGCTCGGTGGGTGACACCGCGATGTCGACGGCGCTGATCCTCGCGCGTCGCTCCCACGTCTTTTTGTCTGCGGTTACCATCACTGATCGGGTTCCGCTGTCGAGTCCAAAAAGCAGTCCATGCCGGTAGTCGAGGGAATGGAAATCGGCCTCGCCGGTCATCGACAGTGAGTGCCAGGTTTGGCCGCCGTCGGTGCTTTCGATCAAACCAAGGTTCGGTGGAGCGTCGCGGCTGTCTGCGCCGGGATGCCCACTGCCCAGGAA
>NZ_BCTA01000118.1 GCF_001570485.1 Mycolicibacterium novocastrense | reverse complement strand
GCCGGACGGTGGTGGCGAGGGCATCCATCGCAATGCGCAGGTGGGCGATCTCGGTGGTGAGTCCGGTCAGGGTGTGTGCTTCCTTGCCGCGGGCTCGATGCTCTTCGATGATCTGTCGTAGGTCACCGTTGCGGTAGAGGGTGGCTCGACCAAATCCGGTGCGGGCCGCAACGTCATCGAAGGTCACCTGTCTGCCGGCGAGAATGATTGCTGCGCAGGCATCTTCGACTTGCTGACGCCGTTGTTGGGGTGTCATCCGGTCTGTGTCTGACTAATGTGGGCGTCCAGGCGTGCGATGAGTCGACGGTGGCGTTCGGCTTCCTCGGTCCAGCCACGGGCTTCGGCGTCGCGAGCCAGCGTTTCGGTGTCAGCGCGCTGAGCGGCCAGGACGGGCAGATAGCCGGTGTCGGTGCGGAAGTTGGGACAGTGTTCGCAGATGTTGGCGTAGGCGCACGGGCCTTGGACTTGGGCACGGATGCAGAAACCCCCGGCCAGGCGGGCCTTAATGGCTGGTGCGTCTTTCCAGTCGCCGTCGACGATCGGCAGCGAGGTCCGGCCTTGTGGCGGATCAGTGGGCAGGGTTCCCAGATGGGCCTTCGCCGCGGTCAGCGCACGTTCGTATTCGGTGCGCACGGTCGCGTCGAAGAGACGTCCGTAGCGCAGACTCATCTCAGCCGAGACGTGCCCGAGCAGAGCCATCAGACTCTGCAGCGAGACACCAGCGTTGACCAAGGCAGTGGCGTAGGTGTGGCTTGTCTCCGCAGTGACCGTGTGCGGTTGGGTTCGTGTTGCCATTGAACTCGGCCGATCCTGCTGCAGGGTTTGCAATGCGGCTCGCCGAGCGTGTAGCGATAAGGACGGTTCGCATGTGACAGATGTCACTGTGGTGAGTTCGTGTCCGCATGCGGTCGGCAATTCGTTATCCCGATTGGAGTCGTTTCCTCGCAGGGTCATGTGTTTCAAGCCATGTATGAATGTGTTCAGCGACGGCGACCCATCCCGGCTCCAGCATTACGTCGTGGCCAATTTCGGGGAAGATCTGCGCTTCGGTGCGATATGCACGTGCTGTTGAACGCACTTCCTCTGTCGTGAAGCAATCGTCGGATTCCGCGCCCAGCACCAGCAAGGGTGTGGTCACGCGCTCGGGACGGGGCAGATTAAGAACCATTGCGTCGAGCGTGATTCGTCTACTTTCGTCCTGGATCTGACCGGCGCAGTGCGCGACCGTTGACTCCGGAGTCCTTGCGGAGAAGAACTTTTCACGGACGGTGTCGGGGGTATTGAACATGGCCGACGACTTGCCTGTGATGAGCGCTTTCGTGAGTCGCCACGGGTGCTGCATTGTAAAGCGGAGAAGGAAGCCGGCGATTCCTCGAGGGGGTACTGAGGCGACCAGCACACCGGCGGGCGCTTCGTGCGACTCGAGATACTTCTGCACCACGTAGCCGCCCATCGAGTGGCCGATCACCACCGGTCGTGTGGGCAAGCTGTCTGCGACTGACGCGACGTCGTCGACGTAGTCGGTGACCGAACAGTTGCGCAGTGCCTTTGTTGTGGGGCTGCCGCCATGGCCGCGGAGGCTCACCGCTAGCGCGCGGTAACCCTTGTCCGCGAAGAAGTCCAGGAAGTGTTCGTCCCAGCACCACGCGGCGTGCCAGGCTCCGTGGACGAACAGCAACGGATCTGGATGCGCGTCACTGCACGACCCCTTGTCGATGGGACTGTCAGATAAACGGTGGATCTGACTTGGCATTGGTTAGTTGCCAGTCGGAGTGATCCGGCCACCGAAGGTGATCGCGAACGCGTTGAGTGCGGGCTTCCACCTCATTGCCCATCGTGCCTTACCGCGGCCGGTGGGGTCCAGGGATCGGGTCACCAGATAGAGACACTTCATCGCGGCCTGCTCGGTCGGAAAGTGCCCACGGGCCCGAATCGCCCGCCGGTAGCGGGCGTTCAGTGATTCCACCGCGTTGGTGGAGCAGATAACGCGACGGATTTCGACGTCGTAATCCAGGAACGGCACGAACTCGGTCCAGGCGTTCTCCCACAGCTGGGTGATCGCCGGGTACCGAGCACCCCATTTCTCGGTGAACTCGGTGAAGCGCTCCTTGGCCGCGACCTCGGTCGCTGCGGTGTAGACCGGCCGGATGTCCTTGGCGATCTGGTCCCAGTATTTGCGCGATGCGTACCGAAAGGTGTTGCGCAGCAGATGAATCACGCACGTTTGCACCACCGCGCGCGACCACACCGTGTTGATCGCATCGGGTAGTCCCTTGAGTCCGTCGCAGACCACGATGCACACGTCGGCGGTGCCGCGGTTCTTGATCTCGGTGAGCACCGACAACCAGAACTTCGCCCCCTCACCGCCGTCGCCGGCCCACAACCCGAGGATGTCGCGCTCCCCGGCACAGGTCACCCCGATGGCCACGTAGACGGGCCGGTTGGCGACCTGACCGTCGCGGACCTTGACGTTGATCGCGTCGATGAACACCACCGGGTACACCGACTCCAGCGGCCGGTTGCACCATTCGGTCATCTCCTCGATCACCTTGTCGGTGATCTTCGAGATGGTGTCCTTGGAGACCGTGGCGCCGTACACGTCGTCGAAGTGCGCCGCGATCTCTCCGGTGGTCAGGCCCTTGGCCGTCAGGGACAACACGATCTCATCGACGCCGGTCAAACGGCGCTGACGTTTGCGGACGATCACCGGATCGAAGGTGCTGTTGGTGTCTCGTGGTACCTCGATCTCGACCGGGCCGATCTCGGTGAACACTGTCTTAGCCCGGGTGCCGTTGCGAGAGTTGCCACTACCGCGCCCGACCGGGTCGTGCTTGTCGTAGCCGAGGTGCTCGGCCATCTCCGCGTCCAGCGCGGTCTCGAGGACGTTCTTCGTCAACTGATTGAGCAGGCCACTAGGGCCCACCAACTCCACACCTTGCTCCTTGGCTTGAGCGAGCAACTGCTCGGCAAGCTGCTTGTGATCCACATCGATCGCCACGGGTTCGAGTGTTTCGGACATCATCAGTCCTTCCCGCCAAGCTCACGCCCGGCGTGTCAGACCAAGACCAGATCCACCGTTATTCCGACAGTCCCTTGTCGATCACTTCGAGCATGAGCGTGCTCCTCGTTTGGGGCATCGGCAAAGCGTCGAGGCCCTGTGGGTTAGCTGCAATGACGCCGACAATAGCTTCTGGCCTGGCAGTAGACGGCCCGAATTGCTCATCCATTTTTGCGCGGTTGCCTTCAGGTTCGTGTCGCGTTTGAGCTCGGCCGACCCTGATGCCGGGTTCACAGTGCTGTTTGGCGCGCGTATTGCGACGAGGGCGGCTCGCCTATGACCGATGCCGGTGTGGTGAGTCCGGGTCAGCATGGGCCGATGAGCTTCTGCCGTGCTCGTGGTAGGTGGGTGACGTTGACGTTCGGATCGGTAAGGGTGCGAAGCCGCTCGATCTCTTCGTGTTGCGCGGCGAGTCTCGCAAGCGCGCGGGTTCGGAAGTCGGTGAGTTCGCCGATCGTGGTATTCGCTTGCGCCAGGCGGTGTCTGAGCTTGTCGACATCGGTGTTGAGTCGTTGGATCTGCGCCGCTTTCGGATCGGGTGTCTGGCCGCAGTCCTGCAGCTGTTGTAGCCGGTCTTCGAACTCGGTGCGTAGGTGTGCGTAGGGGCGGGTGCCGTAGAAGGCGGTGCGGTCGACGCCGGCCTCGCGGGCGAGGGTGGTGATGTCGCAGTTCCCGCCGGGTGGGATCTCTCCGCGCAGCAGCCGGTCCATGGCGGCGCGGATGCGGTGCTCGGTCTGGTTGCGTTGGGCAGCACTGATCCTCATGACGGGTCCTCGCTGGCGGTGGGTGTGGTGGCGGCATCGATGTCGGCGATGACCCGCAGGGCGCGGTCGTAGTCGGTGGTGAGGCGGTCGCGTTCGGTGGCGCGGGTCTTGCCGAGTTGGCCGAGGAAGGTCTTGGTGTGTTCGGCGTGCTCGGCCCAGACGGGTCGGTGAACGGCGTGGTGGGTGGCCTGCGGGCAGCGGGCGGAGTCACACATGCCGATCATCGGCTGTGTCGCGGTCGGGGTGCCGGCCAGTTTGAGGCAGAGGGCCCGGGATGGGTCGGTGAACCAGCAGTAGTTCGCGGGGCCGATGTGCAGTGCCTTGGCGCGTTTGGATAGCAGGTTGAGGATGTCGCGGTCGTTGCGCTGGACTTTGGGCGCCGCGGCCGATTCGGCGGTGAGGTCGGCGTCGACGGCGGCGAAGAAGTCGGTGAGGTTTCGGGCGCCGGGTCCGGCGGGCAGGATGCCGTCGCGGTAGTTGTGGAACTCGGCCAATATCAGTTGAAGGTTGCGGTCTGCTTCGTGCTTGTTGACCTCGGCCAGCAACTCGGCTTGAGCACCGCCCGGGCGGGCGGCGTAGCCTTCGGTTGTTGCGGTCGCGATATGTTTGAGCTGCAGTTTTGCCGCGAGAACCCCGGCTGGGCGGTATGCCAATTCCAGCGCGATCGTTCTTCTGAGCATCCGCAGTGAGACTGGTCCCTCGGGGATCGGGGCCAGGCCCAGGCGTTGTCCTGCCGGGGAGTTGACCCAGTTGCGGAACCAGATGGTGCGGACGCGGAAGCTGAACCGGGACAACAGTAGAACATCTTCGCGGGGATCGTCGTGCAGTTGCTCGATGAGTTCGACCGCGCGGAAGGCGGGTTCGATGATGACCCATTCGTCGTCGGTGCCGCCGAGGGGTTGGCCTTTGACGATCTTGCTGGCGATGCGGTAGCGCTTGAGCCCGGGGATGGGTTCCTCGATCGGGCGGCGGCAGCCGACGCGCAGTTCCATCAGTTCACTGCTACGCATCCCTGATGACGCCGCGAGCACGATGATCGCGGCTGTTCGGACGACCCCGACCACGGCGACGGCCTGCGAGCGGTGCAGCGGTAAGCTCCAGGGCCGTGTCGCGCCGTCGGGTGTAGGCGCGTCTTCAGCGTTGCGCGCGAAGACCTTCTCGACGCCGACCGCGGCGAGGGCGTCGGTGAGTGGTCCGCGCAGTCGCGGCATCCAGCGGGACTCGATGTTTCGGCGGCCGGCTTGCCTGGCCAGAATTCCGGTGGCGACGGGCAGCAGTGGGTCGTCGGCCGAGCATCCTGCCGCCAGTCTTTTGGTGATGTCATGGTCTTCGTGTTGGGGCAGCGGCGTGCCGGTCGTGGTGTAGCCGGCCAACACGGCGAGGATGTCGTCGACAGGTGCCGAGGTGAGGGGACGCAACCCTTCGGCCCTTGCCGAGTGGAGCCGGTCGTGTTCGCGGATCTGCTGGTTCAGATTCACCGCGTGTGGGCCGAGGATTTGCACCAGGTGCAGCGCCGCCGCAAGCATCGGCTGCAGGATTTCGTCGGCGACGGCTGGGGTGGTGTTTCCGTCACGGCCGGAACGCATTTCGGCGACGGCGGAGGCCGATGCGCCGCCCCAGGGCCGAAGATCGGCGCGCACGCGGTCGGCGCTGAACAGATCTCGGTAGTTGACCAGGTCGACGACGATCTGAGCGGCAGCGCGTCGAACCGCGGGGCTTTGTTCACCGACGACGTTGCCGTTCTCGTCGAGGATGTAGCGGCGGAATGCCAGGTAGGCCTCGCAGGTGTGGGTGTCGACCTCGGCCAGCGTGGCGGCGTGTCGGCCGTCGAGCCAGCGGAAGAATCGGGTCAGCTCGTGGAGCCGCCCGATGCAGCTGCGTAGATGCAGCGGTGTGCGGTATGCCCTGGGCAGTTGCGCGACGGCGGGATGTCGCGGGCACAGGGCGGCGATGATCAACTCCTTGGCGACCAGGCGCCATCGCGGGTCGCCGATCACGGCGAAGTCGAAGCGGCGGTTCACCAAAGGGATTTGGACCGCCAACCCGACGACCTCGGTGAAGTCCCATAAGTCGTCGTCGAACAGCGGGCGGCGAATGCCGTCGGGCAGTGTCAGACCCGCCTGCAGACAGACGTCGGCGCCGGTGAACGGTGATGGCCGGTGTTCGTCGGTGCTGTCGGTAGCGACGGTGGTCATGCGGTGCGTTCCTCTGGGCGAAGGGGTATTTCGTCGTCGGTGTCGGTGACCCGGGAGGCCGCGGTCGTGAGTTCGGCGGGGTCGAACCGGCCCAGGATCTGGTCGATGCGGGCGGCGTAGGGCCCGAAGACAGCCATGAAGTGCGCGGCCGGCATCACCTGCCATTGGCGGGCGAAGAATGCCTTGAGCCGCAACAGGTTCACCGCGTGCCGTGGCGCGAACACCGCCAGCGGGCAGAGCAGGCAAACCCACGGCCTGGCCGGACAGGGTTTGCCGACCGGACCGTGCAGCCCGGCCAGTTGATCACCGCATGCTGCGGTGAACACATCGCGCGCGCCGCCGACCAATTCGGCGAGGGCGTGGTCGTCGAGATTCATCGCCGCCACCAGTTGCGGGTAGCCGTCGGCCAGCGCGGCGGCGTCCTCCTCGGTGATCACCGCGGGCGGATGCGCGCGGCGCAACAGATCGTGCTGGGCATCCTCGATCACCGTCTCGACCGCGTGCCGTTGGCCCGCGGTCGTCACCGACAGGTAGTGATCGCCCTCAACGGCGGGCGTGTGGTTGGGGTCGATCGTGGCCCGCGCGTTGCCTGTCCAGGTCTTCTTCTCGCGCATCGCGTGGTGAGTGGTGCGGATGCGTGCTCGATGGATCTTCAACGGCCGACAGTCGGCGCCGAGCAGGCCGTGGCGCCCGACCCATCGCTGGATGCCGACACGGTCGATCTCGCGGATGAGGAAGGGTTTGCCGACGTAACTCAGCCCCAACCACAACCGATCGCGGTCGGCAGGTGCGACCAGGCCGCGCAGCAGCGACGAGTGCGACAGCCACTGCTCGAGCAGCCGGACCGCCGGACGCGGCAGGTTCAGGCTCTCCGCGGCGGTGCGGCGTTTGACGTAGGACAGCAGCACAGTCGAGTCCCCGGCCCAGTCGATGTCATCGACCCCCAAATCGGCGATGCCGTCCGGAACGATGCCGGAGTAGACGCCGAACAGCAGCCGGTAGGCGATAACGACATCCAGGTGCGGGAACACCGCCCGCAGGGCGTCATAGAACGCTGGTGGTCGGCGATTGTGAAACACGCTGTGCGTCACGCCGATCGCGCGGGCGAACACCGGCGTGCTGACCGGGCCGAGTCGTGCCAACAGCCAGCAGAAGTTCTCCCACGTCCAGCCGGACTCTCGCGGATCACCACCCTGCTCGGTCGCGGCCAGCGCGCGGCGGTGCACCGCATATGACTCATCCACGACCTGGCTGCAGGCAGTGATGAGACGCTGCCATTCGACCTCGGGATAGGGCGGCAGCGGCCGACGAAAGGGCTGGAGATTGAAGTGCCGACCCGCCGCCAGCTCCAGCACTCCGTCGCCGAGCGTGCCACCGGACCGGGCGAATCCCTCCACCAGTGCGCGGGTAAGGGCCTCCAGCCGTCTGGGTCCCGCCATCCAGAACTGCGCGAGCTGCCCGCGGCGCAACTCTCCCGCGCCACCGGTGAAACCCTGCTCAGCTAGTGCGCGAACCATCGCCCGCAGAGCGCGCGCGTAGCCCTCGACCGTTCCGGCCGAGTCGGCGCTGCCGTGCGGATGAATCAGCTCCACCAGCCCGACGGCCAGATCACGCGCCAACCGAGGGTTCGGCAACCCCGCCAGATCGAACTCCGCGCGGCTGCCGTCACTGAACACACAGCTCAGGCCCAGCGGTTCGTCGGTCACCCTCGTCGGCATCACAGCTCCTCGTCGATGTCGTCATCGAATTCGGCGTCGGCTTCCCGCTGTGCTGCGGTACCGTCGACGAGTCCGGCTGCCGCGCCTTCGGTTTCGAAGGCTTGCCGGTAAATCCGTGTTGTATCAAGGCGTTTCAGGTATTTCTCGGTGGTCAGAACGGTCGAATGCCCGAGCAGATCGCGCAGCACCAGCAACGGGTCGGCCTTGGTCAGGTAGAAGATCAGCGCCGCGTCGGCGTCGGTGTCGCGCACCAGCTTCGCCGCCTGCCGGTAATAGCCGGTCACCAGATACTCCAAGGTCTGCATCGAGAAGCAGTGACGAAGCCGATGCGGGTGGACGTGCGGGAACCGCGGCTCGAACCTCGCTCGGATCCGATCGGCGGTGCGTTCGAACACCGTGGCCCACGCTGTGAACGGGCCACCGCCGGCCTTGACCGCCAGCAGGCACGACCCGCCCTCCGGTGCCACCAGCCGCCGTCGCTCCGCCGGGGTGAGCGACTCCCACGGCCGGCGAACACCGTTGATCCGGCCGCCGCGTGCGTCCGGCTCGGTGACCATCAGCGGCTCACCCCATCGCCGCGGTGGCCGCCAGCTCGATTCTTCGGTCGCCGCGGCGCGGTCCAGTTGCAGGTAGTCGTGCAGCCCGACCAGGGCGTCGTAGGAGATCCAGGTGGTGCGGAACTTGCGGCCCTTGGTGATTCCCGCCGGCACCGGGAACGGGATCGGGATGGCCGTCGGCGCGGGCGGCAGCGTCGGGATCTCCCACGGCAGTAGGTGGGTGAACTCGCCCAGCCGTAGTCCGGTCGTCAACGCCAGATCACCGACCGCGGCGTTGCGGGTCATCTCCCTTCCCGCGAACCCCGTGTCCGGGCTGCCGTCGGGCGCCAAACCCCGCAGTCCCTTGCGGAACAGGTCGATGAAGTCCGGCTCCAGATACTTGAGGGTCACGTGCGGTTTCGGAGTGCGGCGCACCGCCAGGTTCACTCGTACGTCCCGGCCGGTGCCGGCGAAGACCGCACGCGCGGACCGGTAGGTGAACGGTTCGGCCGTCGCGCGTCCTTCCTCGATTGCCCACCGGTAGAACAGCGACAGGATGCTCATGTGCTGCGCCCACGTGGTCGCCGCGAACCTCGCCCGGATCGGCCCGGCGGCGCGGTGCTCGGCGTAGCGGCTCAGCCCGGCCTTCAATCGATCCCGCGAATCAAACAGTCCCACACCATGTTCCGTCAAGAACTCGGTCCACTCCTTGACCGCCCGCGCGTAGTTCTCCCACGAGCTCGGCGCTGGCGCCCCACTGGCCGGTAACTCGCGCAGCCACCGGTTCACCACCGACGCTGGCCGCGCCGCGCCTGGACCGTCCTCCAGCAACAAGTCGTCATCAATCAGAAACGGCATGCTCTCCGGAATCACTGGCCGGTGCTCGACACCCCAGGACTGCCAGCCCTGCGACGAGAAGAAGCTCAAGATCACGAGCGGTCACATTAGGAACGC
>NZ_BCTA01000117.1 GCF_001570485.1 Mycolicibacterium novocastrense | reverse complement strand
TCGTCAAGCTGGAAGGCACTCCGTAGGTGAAGCGTAACCGTTGTGGTGGTGTGGGTGTAGAAGCTGGCAGCGAGTCGTTGATTTCGTCGGGCGGGGCGGCGCTGTTGTTGAAGACCGCCCAGGTCAGCGGCTTGTCCGATGGTTTGACGGGGGCGTTGAGGCCGTGGCGGGCGTCGCGGTCGGTCCACGATCCAGGAAAGACGTTGCTGGATTTGGCGGTCACCATCGCTTTGGGTGGTGATTGCTTGGCTGATGCGGCGATGCTGCGCGCGCAGTCGGAGTTGTTCGGCCCGGTGGCCTCTGATCCCACGATCAGCCGGCTCATCGATACCCTCGGCGCTGACCCGGGTGCGGTGATCGCGGCGATCCGTGGGGCGCGCGCGGCCGCGCGGGCGCTGGTGTGGGGTCATCAGTTGCCGATCCGGGCCGCTGGTCAGGTGGTCGTTGATCTGGATGCCACGTTGGTCGGCTCGCACTCGGAGAAGGAAGGCGCAACCCCGAACTTCAAGCGCGGGTTCGGTTTCCACCCGTTGTTAGCATTCGTCGATCACGGCCACGGCGGCACCGGAGAGCCTCTGGCGGCGATGCTGCGACCGGGCAAGGCCACCGCTAATGACGCCGCCGACCAGATCGCAGTGCTCGATGCCGCGCTGGCTCAACTGCCCGAGCAGACACGGCCGCAGGTGCTGGTGCGCGGCGACACCGGCGCCGGAGTGCACGGGTTGGTCTGGCATATCCACAATCTGGGCTTGCGATACTCGGTCGGTATCTATGCCCGCCAGCCGGTGCTGGATGCGCTGGCGGCGTTGCCTCGACAAGCCTGGCGGCGCGCCCTGGACGCCGACGGCCGCCCTCGACAAGGCGCTCAAGTCGCCGAGCTGACCCGATGGCTGCCCGCCACGTTCGCCGGCTGGCCACCCGGGATGCGCATCATCGCCCGCCGGGAACGTCCCCATCCCGGCGCCCAATTGCGCATCACCGACGCCGACGGCTGGCGCATCACCCTGTTCGCCACGAACACCGTTGGCGGGCGGCTGGCTGACCTGGAATTGCGGCACCGACGCCGAGCACGAGCCGAGGACCGCATCCGCGGGTTGAAAGACACCGGGATGACCAACCTTCCGCTGCAGGCCTTTACGAAGAACCAGATCTGGCTTGAGCTCGTGCAACTCGCTGCTGAACTGCTCACCTGGACTCAGCTGCTGGCCTGGCCGGACCGACCCGCCCGCAGCTGGGAGCCCAAACGTCTACGGCTGCGGCTACTTGCCGTGGCCGGGCGAATCATCACCACCGCGCGCCGATCCATCCTGCGCCTGAGTCGTCGATGGCCCTGGACCGACCTGATCACCAGCGGCTACCAACGCCTTGCCGCGCTGACCTAACAGCACACCCTGACCCGACGACCAAGGACCGGAGAACCGGCG
>NZ_BCTA01000116.1 GCF_001570485.1 Mycolicibacterium novocastrense | reverse complement strand
GCCGGATCAACGCGGTCAAAACCGACGACGCTGTGCTGCGGATACTCTGCAACGACCTGCTGGGCCAGCATCTGGATTCGGTGTTGAACTACACCATCGCCGACGGCCGCAGCCTGGAATTCATCGGACTGGCCAACTGCCTGATCGGGCATGCGCGCCGGGCCCTGTCGAGCCCGGAAACCGAAGTCGCCAAGAACGAGTGGGACCTGGCGGTGTTCGGGCACAACGGCAGTGTGTCGTTCACCGGGATCAGCCAGGCCTGGCTGCGGGAGGCCGCCAAACGGTGGGCCGCCGACGACCTGCCGAAACGGCGCGTCCGGCCGGGACGCCGCACCAGCGCCGGCCTGTCGGTGCGCCACCACGTTGGCTGCCTGGCGCGGCTGTCGGAGTCGCTGCGGATGCGCGACGACCGCGGCGAGCACCCGGCTGCGTTGGGCCGCAGCGATATCGAGGCGTTCCTGCACCGGCTGGCCTACCTGGAATCGGTCGGGCAGATCAGCGGCGACGCGCGGATCCGCGCCTGCCGCGAGGTCCGGTCGGTGCTCGGCCGCGTCCGCGCCATGGGGGTGACCCGCCCGGGCGGCATCGCCGCCGGCCTCGGCGACGACTTCGTTATCACCGTCGGCGACGTGCCGGTCGAACCCGAAGCGGCCGAACCGAACCGGGACCTGCCGCCGGAGATCATGCGGCAGTTGTGCGCACGCCTGGACGAGCTGACCTCGCCGGAGATGCGCACCGGCGTCGAGCTGGCCGTCGACACCGGCCGCCGCCCGGAGGAGATCTGCGAGCTGGGCTTCGACTGCCTGACCCGCGACGACGACGGGCTGGCGGTGCTGGTCTACGACAACCACAAGGCCAACCGGCCCGCGCGGCGCCTGCCGATCGGCGAGCAGACCGCCGCAGTCATCGTCGCCCAGCAGCAGCGGGTGCGGGCCCGCTACCCGCACACCCCGATCGGCGAGCTGAAGCTGCTGCCCACCGACCGCCGCAACCCCGGCGGGCGCCGCGCGATCACCGGGTTCAGCCTCGCGTTCGCCCACCGCACCTGGGTCGACGCGATGCCGGCGCTGCGCACTACCGACGGCGTCGAATACGACAAAACCAAGATCGTGCTCTACGCCTACCGCCACAGCTACGCGCAACGCCACGCCGACGCCGGCGTGCCGGTCGAGGTGCTGCGTGAGCTGATGTCGCACCGCAAGCTCGACACCACCATCGGCTACTACCGCGTCGGCGAGACCCGCCGCCGCGACGCCGTCGACCGCGTCGCCACGATGCAGTTCGACCGGCACGGCAACCGCATCTGGCGGCAAGCCCAGGCGCTGCTCGACGACCAGCACGCGCGCCGCGCCGTCGGCCAGGTCGCCGTCCCGTTCGGGGTGTGCGCCGAGCCGTCCAACGTCAAAGCCGGTGGCGGCGCCTGCCCGTTCCGGTTCCGCTGCGCCGGCTGCGACCACTTCCGCACCGACGTCTCCTACCTACTCGACCTGCACGCCTACCTCGACGACCTGCTCCGCACCCGTGAACGCCTATACGCGGCAACCGAACTCGACGACTGGGCACGCGCCGAAGCGACACCGTCCGACAACG
>NZ_BCTA01000115.1 GCF_001570485.1 Mycolicibacterium novocastrense | reverse complement strand
GTCCTGATGCGCGCCAGGCTTGTTCGCCGAGCAACCCGGACAGGTGCGCCTCGAGCTGTTGGGTGCGTGCGGCCATGCGGGTGCAGCGTTGCTGGGCTGCGAGCAGGTCGGCCTGCAGCGAGGCGCGGGTGGCGGCGGGGCCGGTGTCGGGAGTGTCGCGCGGCTGGGCTTCGGCGGCGTGGATGCGTTCGAGCAGGTCGCGGTGGCGGTAGAGGAAGGTGCGGTCGACCCTGGCTCGGCGGGCGACGGCGCTGACGCTGAGTTCCTCGCCGGATTCGACGGCGTGGTCGAGGGCGGTGAGCACGCGCCGGCGGCGCCGGTCGGAGTCGGCTCGACGACCGTTGATCATCGCGTTGGCTGTGGGGTTGGGGGTGTTCATGTGGTTCGCTCCGGGCGTAGGTCGGGCAGGGTTTGGCGGACGCGGGGCATGCCGAGCAGGACGCTGCGGTGGCGGCGCACGACCGCGACGGCCTGGTCGAGGTGCTCACGCTGTTCGAGGGTGAGTTCGTCGAGGCCGATGGTGATCTGTTCGATCAGTCGTTTGATGCGGCCGATCTCGTTGTCGGACGGTGTCGCTTCGGCGCGTGCCCAGTCGTCGAGTTCGGTTGCCGCGTATAGGCGTTCACGGGTGCGGAGTAGGTCGTCGAGGTAGGCGTGCAGGTCGAGTAGGTAGGAGACGTCGGTGCGGAAGTGGTCGCAGCCGGCGCAGCGGAACC
>NZ_BCTA01000114.1 GCF_001570485.1 Mycolicibacterium novocastrense | reverse complement strand
ATCCGGCTGGACCTACGCCGCAGCAGCCAAGATGTTCATGGTCGCCCCGCGAACCGCTAAGAAGTGGGCAGATCGGTTCCGGGCCGAGGGCGAGGCCGGCATGGTCGACCGCAGCTCACGCCCGCACGTCAGCCCCACCAAGACCGCGCCAGCGGTGATGCGCCGGATCGTGGATCTGCGGTGGCGCAAGCGGCTCGGGCCTGTGCAGATCGGCGGGCACCTCGGGGTGCCGGCCTCCACCGTGCATGCGGTGCTGACCCGGTGTCGGATCAACCGGCTGTCCTACATCGACCGCGTCACCGGTGAGCCTCTTCGCCGTTACGAACACCCCCATGCCGGGGCGTTGATCCACGTCGACGTCACTAAGTTCGCCAACATCCCCGACGGCGGCGGGCACAAGTTCCTGACCAGAGAACAAAGCAAACGTAACGCCATCGCCACCGGCCATCGTACCGGGGAGCGCGGCGGTCAGGAGACAGGGTATCGACCCAGAATCGGAATTGCATTCGTGCACACCGTGATTGATGATCACTCCAGGGTGGCC
>NZ_BCTA01000113.1 GCF_001570485.1 Mycolicibacterium novocastrense | reverse complement strand
AGCGCCGGCGGCATACGCCGGATCAGATCATCCGGAAGCTCACCGAGGGCAACAAGCTACTCGCGTCGGGCCAGGAGCTGACCGGGGTGTGCCGGCATCTAGAGATCGCGGAATCGACGTGGCATCGCTGGCTGGCCCAGTACGGCGGCATGAAGGCCAATGAGGCCAAGCGGCTCAAAGAACTCGAGGCCGAAAACGCCCGGCTCAAGAAGCTTGTCGCCAACCAGGCCCTCGACATCGACATGCTCAAGGACCTCTCGGCGGGAAACTTCTGACCCCGAACCGCAAACGCCGCGCAGTGGAGGTGCTGCGCGAGCGGTTCGGGGTGTCTGAACGCCGAGCCTGCACGGTGGTGGGCATCCACCGTTCCACGATGCGCCTGACGCCAACGCCGATCACCACCGAGGAGGCCGAGTTGCGAGCCTGGCTGCGCCGGTTTTCCACCGACCGTCCTCGCTGGGGATGGCGACGGGCAGCCAAGATGGCCCGCCGGGCCGGCTGGCAGGTCAACAACAAGCGCATCCGCCGGCTGTGGCGCGACGAAGGCCTGCGGGTTCCGCAGCGCCGCCGCAAGAAGCGGTTGACCGGTATCGGTGTCGCCGTGGGCGCGATGTCACCGATTCGTCCGAACGTGATCTGGGCAATGGACTTCCAGTTCGACACCACCGCCGACGGCCGCACCCTCAAGATGCTCAACGTCATCGACGAGTTCACCCGCGAAGCACTCGCGATCGAAGTCGGTCGTTCCATCGACGCCGACGGCGTCGTCGACGTCTTGGATCGCCTGGCCCTCACCCACGGGGCGCCCTGTTATGTCCGCTTCGACAACGGTCCCGAGTTCGTGGCCCACGCCGTAGCCGATTGGTGCCGATTCAACAGCGCCGGTTCACTTTTCATCGATCCCGGATCGCCGTGGCAGAACGCCTGGATCGAATCGTTCAACGGCAGACTCCGTGACGAACTACTCAACTCGTGGCGCTTCGACTCGCTGCTGGAAGCCCGCGTGATCATCGACGACTGGCGCTGCGACTACAACGCCAACCGACCGCACTCCGCCCACGGC
>NZ_BCTA01000112.1 GCF_001570485.1 Mycolicibacterium novocastrense | reverse complement strand
GAGTTGCCTGGGGCGCGGTAGTGATCGACTTCTTGGTATTCCGGCGCCGGCAGGGCACGTTTGTCGAGTTTCCCGTTGACCGTCAGGGGCAGGGTGTCAATCGACATCACCGCGGCTGGAACCATGTAGGCCGGCAACCGCTCAACAAGCTTGGCACGGATAGCCGAGGCTTCGGCGGTGCCGGTGATATACCCGACCAGCCGCTTGTCCCCGGGGCGGTCCTCACGCGCGATCACGACCGCTTGTTTGACCCCGTCAATCCCCGACAGCGCGGCCTGAACCTCACCCAACTCGATGCGATAGCCGCGGATCTTGACCTGCTCATCCGCACGCCCCAGATACTGCAGCTGGCCATCGGCGTTCCAGCACGCCAGATCCCCGGTGCGATACATCCGCGCCCCGGCTCCACCGAACGGACACGCCACAAACCGCGTCGCCGTCAAATCTGGCCGCCGCAAATACCCACACGCCAACCCCGCACCGGCCACATACAACTCACCGATCACCCCGGCCGGCACCGGACGTAACCACTTGTCCAACACAAAGAACCCGAGATGGGCCAGCGGCACCCCGATCGGACTGACATTGCTCTCAACATCACCGGCGAGGATCTCGCGGAACGACGCATGCACCGTCGTCTCGGTGATGCCATACATGTTGACCATCCGCGGCAACCCCGGATGGTGCTCAAACCAACTCCGAAGACGCTGAGGCTCAAGAGCTTCCCCACCGAACACCACCGTCTGCAGATTCAGACGACTCCCCCGCTCGGGGGCCAACGCATCAGCGGTCTGCAACGCATAAAACGCCGACGGCGTCTGACTCAACACACTGACCTGCTCGGCAACCAGCAACGCGTGCAACTCTTCTGGCGACCGCACTACCGCATCGGGCACCACCACCAGCCGCCCACCGTGCAGCAACGCCCCGAAAATCTCCCACACCGAATAGTCGAAGGCCAACGAATGACACTGCGTCCACACCTGCCCCGCCGACAAATCCAGATCGCCGTCCAACACCTCCAACAGCCGCACCACATTGCGATGGGTGACGGCCACCCCCTTGGGCACACCCGTGGTCCCCGAGGTGTAAATGATGTAGGCAATCTCATCAGGAGCCGGCACCGCCAGACCCGAAACCGGATAAGTCTCGAAACCGCCACCCTCGACATCAATGATCGCCACACCCGACCCAGCCAACCGATCGGCCAACGCCGCGGTGGTCAACGCCGCGATCGGCGCAGCATCGCCAAGCATGAATTCCATCCGCGTCGACGGATGCGCCGGGTCCATCGGCAAATACGCCGCCCCCGTCTTGAGCACCGCCATGATCGCCACCACAGCCACCGCGGAACGCTCCACCAACACCGCCACGCACTGACCCGGACCAGCCCCCCGCTCGACCAACACATGGGCCAACCGATTCGCCGCCTCATCAAGCTCGCGATAGGTCATCGCGCCACCATCAAAGGTCAACGCCACCGCCTCCGGCGTCTGCGCCGCCTGCATCGCGAACACCGCCGGAATCGACATCACCGCCGAAACCGGCCGCGTCAACACCGCCCGATTACCCCACTGCTGCAGACGCGAATGCTCACCAGCATCCAACACATCCACCGACGACAACCGCCGAGACGGATCGGCCGTCATCGCCACCAACACCCGGCGCAACCGCTCGATCAACGACTCCACACTGACCGCATCGAACACATCGGTGCGGAACTCCACCCCACCACCGATACCAGCGGGCTCACCAGTCTCAGTCCAACGCTCAGCCAACGAAAACGACAAATCCATCCTGGCGGTACGGGTATCCGCCACCAACGGCGTCGCCTCCACATCACCCAACGCCAACCCCGCTGTGGCGTCTCTCTGCCCCGCAAAGTTCTGCCAGGCCAGCATCACCTGCACGAGCGGGTGATGGGTCCGGCTACGTGTCGGGTTGAGCCGCTCCACCAACACCTCGAAAGGCACATCCTGATGCTCGTAAGCCGCCAGGCTGCGCTGACGCACCTGAGCCAACACCTCGGCGACCGTCGGATCACCAGCGACATCCACCCGCAACACCAACGTGTTGACGAAGAAGCCCACTAATTCATCCAGTGCAGGGTCACCGCGTCCGGCGATCGGGAAGCCCACCGCCACATCCGAACTGGCGCTCACCTTCGACAACAGCACCGCCAACGCAGCCTGCATCACCATGAAGCTGGTCGCATTGTGCTCGCGAGCCACCCGCGCAACGTGCTGCTGCAACTCCGCAGGCCAGTCCACCACCACGTTGGCCCCGCGGTAATCCGCCTCGGCGGGATACGGCCGATCCGTAGGCAACTGCAACCGCTCCGGCAGCCCCGACAGAGCGCTCTCCCAATAGGCCAATTGACCCGCGATGCGGCTCTGACTGTCATCGAGGTCGCCCAGCTGGGCGCGCTGCCACAACGTGTAATCGACATACTGCACCGGCAACGGCGCCCACCCCGGCGCCTGCCCGGCACACCGGTGGGCATACGCCACACCCAGATCCCGCACCAAAGGAGTGATAGACCACCCATCAGCGGCGATATGGTGGGCCACCGCGACCAGCACGTGTTCTTCGTCTGCAATCCGGAAAAGTTTTGCCCGCAACGGGATTTCGGCCGCCAAGTCGAAGGGGTGACTCACTTCCGCGCCGATGGCCTCCTCCAGCCGGCCCGCAGACCAGCCGCTGGCATCAACGACCTCCCAACCGAAGTCGGCCTCCTCAGCAGCCACCACCACCTGATGCGGCAACCCCTCAGGCGCAGCGA
>NZ_BCTA01000111.1 GCF_001570485.1 Mycolicibacterium novocastrense | reverse complement strand
TGTGTTCAATGCCACAGTCCAGTTGTATGTTCCGGTGCCCGAGAACCCTCCTCTCTCGCTGGAGATGTTGCGCAGCCCGAGGTACAGCAACTTCATCGCGGCGTCCTTGTCGGGGAAATGGCCGCGGTTCTTGGTGATCTTGCGCAGTTGGAAGTTGATCGATTCGATCGCGTTGGTGGTGTAGACGATCTTGCGCAGCTCGACCGGATAATCCAGGAACGGCACGAACTCGGGCCAGGCGTTGCGCCACACGTCGATCGCGCCCGGGTACTGGGCGCCGTAGGCGGTGTCGAAGTCCTTGAGCGCGAGCTCTGCGGCCTCCACGGTCGGCGCGCTGTAGATCGCGCGCATCGATGTCGCGACCTTCTTGCGGTCTTTGTAGGACACGAACCGCATCGCGTTGCGGATCACGTGCACCACGCAGGTCTGCACCACGGTCTCGGGGTAGATCGAGCGGATCGCGTCGGGCAGCCCGGTCAGCCCGTCGCAGCAGGCGATCAGGATGTCGCGCACCCCGCGGTTGCGCAGATCGATCACGACTTTCTGCCAGAACTTCGCCCCCTCGGAGTCTTGGATCCAGACCCCCAGGGCGTGTTTGCGGCCGTCGAGATCCACGCCGATGGCCAGATAGGCCACCTTGGTGGTGACGACCCCGTTGTCTTTGATGCGCAGCCGCAGCCCGTCGATGTAGAGGATCGGATAGACCTCGTCGAGCGGGCGCGATTGCCAGGCCTTGATCTCATCGACCACCACCTCGGTGATGTTGGAGATCAGCTCTCGCGACACCGACGCGCCGTACACCTCCTCGAGATGTGCTTCGATGTCGCGGGTGGTCATGCCGCGCGAGTACAGCGACAACACCACCGAGTTGAGGTTGCCCAGCCGGCGGACCTTTTTGGGCACGATCGCCGGCTCGAACGAGCCGTTACGATCACGCGGCACCGCGATGGCCACCGGGCCGTTGACCGTGGACACCGTCTTCGGTGTCGTGCCGTTGCGGGAATTGCCGCTGCCGCGCCCGGCCGGGTCACCGGCCTCGTATCCCAAGTGGTGGGTCAGTTCCGAATCCAACGCCCGTTCCAGCACCGCCTTGGTCAACTCGTTGAGCAAACCATCGGCGCCATCAATCGGGGTTCCCGACTTCACCGCATCCTTGATCAACGAATCCAGCGTCTCAGCCGAAAACGTCTCCGCCAGTTGCCGAGCCGCCGACTTTCCCGAACCCGACGACGC
>NZ_BCTA01000110.1 GCF_001570485.1 Mycolicibacterium novocastrense | reverse complement strand
GTCCGGTGTCAGGTCCTGGCAGTAGCCATTGGGCCGCTGGCGGTTGTAGAAGGCCACCCATTCGGCCGTGGCCAGGGACAGCTCGGTCGCGCCGGGATAGAGCGGCTGGTGGTCGATGAGTTCGGTCTTGTAGCTGCTGTTCACCGATTCGGCCAACGCATTATCGAAACTATCGCCCACCGATCCGATCGAGGGCACGATCCCCTCGGCGGCCAGATGCTCAGTGAACGCCACCGCCGTATATTGAGATCCCGCATCGCTGTGATGAATAAGATCAGTCAAAGTGGCTGCACCAGAACGCTTCCTGGTGTCGATAGCGTGATTGATCGCCTCGGTCACCAGCTTCTGCGTCATCTCGGTGGCCACCTTCCAGCCCACGATCTTGCGGGCATAGACATCGGTCACGAACGCGGTGTAGGCCCAGCCGGCCCGGGTCCGGCAGTAAGTGAAATCGGCCACCCAAAGGCGATCGGGCGCTTCGGCGACGAACCGCCGAGCGACCCGGTCCGGCGCCCGCGTCGCGGCAGGATCGGCCACCGTGGTCCGCACCCGACGCCGCTTGCAGGCACCCCGCCATCCCATTTCCCGCATCACCCGCTCCACGACACAGCGGGAAACATCGAATCCATTGGTGCGCAACACAATCCACGTCTTGCGTGCACCCAGGACGCGGTACAACTTGTTCGATCGGCGCAGCTGCCAGATCGCATCAATCACCTGCGCGTCAGCCCAATCGGCCTTCGACGGGCCGCGACGAGCACGGTGGGCGTAATACGTCGACGGGGCGATCGTGACGCCATACTCGCTGAGCACGGCGCACATCGACTCGACACCCCACTTGAGACCATCAGCGCCCACCCGCTTGTGCTGGTGGGCGCTGATGAACTCCACGACTACTGAGACGGCCGGTCGAGCTCGGCGGCGAAGAAAACCGACGCTGCCTTCAGGATCGCGTTGGCCCGCTTGAGTTCGGCGTTCTCCCGGCGCAGCTTGCGCAGGATCTCGGATTCCTCGGAGGTCTGCCCGGCCCGATCACCGGCGTCGATCTCGGCTTGGCGGACCCACTTGCGCACCGTTTCCGCAGTACCGACACCCAGCAGGTCCGCGACACGGCCCATCGCCTCCCACTCCGAGGTCGTATCGCTACGCAGATCGGACACCATCTGCACCGCCCGCGC
>NZ_BCTA01000109.1 GCF_001570485.1 Mycolicibacterium novocastrense | reverse complement strand
CCCAGCTTTTCCTGTGATGTTCGGGTCGAGGCCTGTGGGGCCGGTGGTCAGTGGGTCGCAGCAGTGGGCGGGCTGTAACCGATGGTGTTGCGCCACAATGTGAGCCACTGCTGAGCCCACGGCCAGTGGGTGGGAAGGTGCAAGATGGGCCGGCGTTGGGGCCGAGCCAGTCGGGCCGGGATGTTGACGATCTTGCGCCGCAGTGTGGCTCCTCGCGCGACGGCATGGACACCTCCGGCGAGCACCCCGGCGGCACGCAGCAGGTTGTGGGCAATCGCAGCACACAGGACCCAGGCCGAGTTCGCGCCGAACCGCCCCGAGGGCATGTGTGCCAAAGGTCCGTCGATCAGGTCAGCGAACACGGTTTCGATGATGGCGTGGCGGCGATGGGTGATGTCAGCGGCGTCGACGGGTTCGTCGGAATCGGTGAAGAACGGGTGGTACCGCCACACCGGAAACAGCGCATCGAGGAACCGGGCGTCTTTGACCCGGCGCACGATCAGCCGTGCAGTGACCGGGGTGTTGGTGGAACTGAAAGCGGTGTAGGTGGTTTCGGCGACTTCGGCATCGGAGATCCATGCGCCGGTGTCGGGGTCGCGGACTGCGCCAGGGTAGTTGACCGGGGTCCAGGCCTCATCACTGATGGCCTCGATGGCCGCAGCGACGGCGCGGGTCTTGGCCAGCACCAGCGAGAACTGGGCTCCTGCGCGTCGGCAGGCATTCACCACGGCGCTGTTGCCGTAGGCCGAGTCGCCGCGCACCAGGATCTGCCCGGTGACACCGCTGGCGCGGGCGGTGGCGACCGCTTGGGCGATCATGCGGGCCGCGCCCTTGCCGGAGTTGGTCTTGCCCGCCCGCAGTCGAGCTCCGGTGATCACCGGGGCACCGTGTTCGGTGCTGACGGTGGTGATCAGCGGCGAGAGGCCTTTGCGCAGGATCTGGCGTCCGGCGATCTTGGTGTGTCCGTAGGAAGCGCCTTGTTTGGCGTGGCCGTAGACCGGGCGCAGCAGTGAATCGATGTCGACGAACGCTTGGGTATCGGCGCCGGGCAGCAACGCGACGCGTTCGCATAGCCCGGCCAGATGCTCACGCAGCACTGATTCCAGTTGTCGGGCATGGCCGAAGGTGAATTCCCGCAACAGAGTTCCGAGAGTCGAGGGTGCGTACACGCCGCCGAAGAGAGCCTTCATTCCACCGCAGCGCACGATGTCGAGGTCGTCGATGCTGTCGGCACCGGCGCACATTCCGGCGATCACGGTCGTCAGCTTCGGTGACGGGTTGGCCGATCCGGACTTGATCCGCGGTTCGATGATCTGGACCTTGTCCGCGATCAGCTCCGATAGCCCGGTCTGGCTGGCCAGAGTCATCACCGGGACCAGCCCGGCGCACGACACGAGATGCTCGTCATCGAAGACTGCCGACGCCGCGGCAAAGCTATGGGACACTTGCACTGGAAGTGCCTTTCCGAACTCGGACGG
>NZ_BCTA01000108.1 GCF_001570485.1 Mycolicibacterium novocastrense | reverse complement strand
TGTCCCGTGTCGCCGGGTGGGGCGGGCTTTCCTGGGGCCTGTGGGTCCTTCATCGTTGATGGGTCCGATGGGGTGGGGTGTTATCCGAAGGCGGTGCGGACGCGGTGCCAGGCGGCGGCGATCGCCGCCGCCCAGCGCCAGGTGGCATCGATGCGTAGCCGCAGTTGGCGGGCGCCGCGGGTGATACGGGCGGCCACGTGCAGGACCCGGTAGCGGAACGTGGTGATCTCGACGCGGGCCAGAGCGCGATCGCTGGCGAACCCGATGAGGCGGGTCCAGGTGACCAGGTCAGCGGCGGCCAGGACGATTTCGAGCCAGGCAGCATTGGCCCAGAAGGAGTGGCAGGGCAGGTTACGCAGCCCGGTGGCTTTGAGTTCGCGGATACGGTCCTCGACGCGGGCGTGCTGGCGGTGCCGTAGTTCCAGACCGGCGACCTGACCGGGTACGACACCCGGTGGTGTGTCGGTGATGAACGCGGTGACCCGCATGCCGTCGGCGTCGGTGAACCGCAACTGCGCGCCGGGGTGGGGGCGTTCTTTACGCAGGATCAGCCGGGTCCCTTCGGGCCAGGAGGCCAGGTTGACCAGGTCGGTGGCTTCAGCGACCCACGCGCCGTCGCGGATCCCGCCGTCGGTGTCGATCGCTGGATACCAGCAATCGCCGAGGTTGAGGGTGTCCACGGCGTCCTGGACGCGGGTATCGACGGGGTACCCGAAGGAGAACCCGGCCCCGGCGGCCCGGCACGCTGCGGCGAATTTGTGGGTGGATCCGGCGGTATCGCAGCGCACCAACACCTTCGGGGCCTCGGGGTTGTCGGGATCGTCGGGGTTGGGCCGCCACGCCGCTGGCAGCGATGCCAAAGCCTGGTGCAGGACGATGATGTGGTCGGAGGCGGTGTTGGAGCCGGCGTTACCGTTGCGCAGCAACCCGGCCAGGGCTTCGCCGCCGGCGATGTCGGGGCGGTCCAGAAACGCCAGCAGCGGGTGCAGCCCGAACGTTTTCTTCCAGGTCGGCGCAGCCCCGGCCTTGTTGTCGGAGTGATCGATCACCAGCGTGGCATCGATGTCGATATGCAGCCAGCCGCCGGTGGTGGGGGCGGCTCCGACAGCCCAGGCCGCTGCCCGCGCCGCGGCTCGGGCTGCGCGCACCCCGGGTAGATGCGCGGCATCGATCCGCTCATCGATCAGCCGCCACATGGTGGTCGTTGAGGCCTTGGCCCCCAGGACGTGCTCCCGGTCACCGCACAGCTGACCGACCGCGTCGATGCAGTCCGCGCCGTCGGCGACCGCGGCCGCCAGATCAGCGAACACCTCCCCAGGCGCATACACCCACGGGCCGCGGTAGGTGTCGGCCAACGCGGCCGTGACCTGCGCCGATAAGCCGGTCCGGTCGGCAAGCTCACGCAGCATGCCCATCCCGGCATGCGACACAACGCCATGGCCGTCGGCGGAAACTTTCACCGGCGATGCCGCCGCGATATTCTTCACCTGCGAAGTGCCTTCCCGTCAGGGTTT
>NZ_BCTA01000107.1 GCF_001570485.1 Mycolicibacterium novocastrense | reverse complement strand
TGGGGTCATGTCAGTGATGGCTGTACGGCCGGGGATGCCGGTTTGGCGGTCGGCGTGTCGGAAGGTACCGGAGTTCGCTGGCTGCGCGACGCTGGCGGAGTGAAGCCACGGCTTACCGAACCGAAGAACTCAGGTCCTAAGCCTCGATTGACCTTAGCCGATCGCATCCAGATCGACCTCGGCATCAAGACTAACGAGTCGCTGCAGTCGATAGGTGCGCGGTTGACTCCGCGGCGGCCGGCCTCGACGATCAAGCGTGAGATCGACGCCAACGCCGATATCCATAACGTCACGGGGACGTCGGGGTATCGGCGGAAACAAGCCTTCGGCGCGCGCCAAAGCGGCAGAACTGCGCAGGTGCATTACGACGCGTACGTGGCCCAAGCCCGTTCTGATCAACGCGCTCGACGCCCCAAACCAAGCAAGCTGGCCGTCAACGAACGGTTGCATGAAGAGGTGCAGAGGCGGTTACTTGAGGAACACAGCCCTGAGCAGATCGCTGAGCGGTTAGTGATCGACTTCCCCAACGACCCGGAGATGCGAGTGTCACCCGAGACCATCTACCGATCGATTTACGTTCAGGGCAAAGGGAATCTGCGCCGCGAATTGCACACCTGCCTGCGCACCGGGCGGGCGATACGCAAACCTCAGCGCCGTCCCGACGAGCGCCGAGGCCGCATCCGCGACATGATCAACATCAGCGAACGCCCGCCCGAAGCCAAGGATCGCGCGGTGCCCGGGCACTGGGAGGGCGACCTGATACTGGGCAGCACCGCCTCGGCCTCGGCGATCGGCACCGTGGTAGAGCGTGCCAGCCGGTTCGTCATGCTGTTGCACCTGCCCGACAACCACCGAGCCGATGCGGTGCAAGACGCCATCGTCGACAAGATGGCTCAGCTGCCAGCGATCCTGCGCAAAACCTTGACCTGGGACCAAGGTAGCGAGATGGCCAACCATGTCGCCATCGCCGCCGCCGCCGAACTCGATATCTATTTCTGCGATCCGCATTCTCCATGGCAACGCGGCACCAACGAAAACACCAACGGCCTGCTACGCCAATACTTTGCCAAAGGCACCGACCTCTCAATCTTCCCGGCCGACTACCTCGACTACGTCGCCGCCAAGCTCAACACCCGACCACGCAAAA
>NZ_BCTA01000106.1 GCF_001570485.1 Mycolicibacterium novocastrense | reverse complement strand
TATGGCCTTGGTCACAAATCACTCCTTCTGTCCGCCCGAACGGCGGTCCGATCTTGGACCACCCCGGACTTACACAGATGGAATGACACGCCCAGCCTGTCATCGCGGTGATCGCGGGCCAACACGTCGGCGATCAGCTTGGGGCTCCACCCCTGGTCCATCCACATCTGGATCCGCGCGCATAACCTGACGTCGTTGAGCTTGAACCCTTTGGGCCGCCTAGCCTTTTGCGCTGCACGGCTATGAGCCATACGGGCGTGATAGTCCCCATCAGCATTACGGTTGCGGCGCTTTTCGCGCCAGACGGTGCTGCGATCACGCCCGATCTGCTCGGCGATGGCAGCATCGCTGAGCCCGGCATCAAGACCACGCATGATCGCGATGCGCTCATCCAAACTCAGGCGATGTCCCTTACCGCCTGGTCGATCGGGATCACCCGGATCCACGACGCCATGGCCAGCACGGTTGTTACCCCTCAATAGCTGCATCGCTCCAGCTTGACGCCACCACAGCGTCGCCGCAGTCGTTGACACACCCATCTCCTGGGCTGCTCGCTCGACTCCCACGCCCTGACACACCCGATCAAA
>NZ_BCTA01000105.1 GCF_001570485.1 Mycolicibacterium novocastrense | reverse complement strand
TTGGGCGCCATGCCGATGAGCGGCGGAATGCCGATGGGTGGCGGTGGGATGCCCGGTTTCGGTGCACCGCTCTCCGGGTTGAGCGGGCTGACCGCCCCTTTCACCCAAGCGGCCAAACTGACCGGCAGCAACGGCAGCCCCGCCGCGAAGCTGGCTTCGGCGGCAATTCCTGGTCTGGACACCAGCGGGCCCGGGAAGGCCAGCGAGCGCGGTCTGCAGCAGTACACGAAGTTGATGAACCGGGCGATCTCGAACGCGTTCCCGGAGATCGAGGAAATCGGCGGTTGGCGGCAAGACGCGCTGAAATGGCACCCCGACGGGCTGGCGCTGGATGTGATGATCCCGAACTGGGACACCGCCGAGGGGCGTGCCTTGGGTGATCGGGTGGTCAACTTCTTGATCCGCAACCAAAAGCCGCTGGGCCTGGACCACATCATCTGGCGACAGCAGATGATCCAACCGGACGGTAGCTCCTCGAGGATGGACGATCAGGGCAACGCCACACAGAATCACTACGACCACGTTCATGTGGCGTCATTGGGCGGGGGGTACTGAAGTATGCAGGAACCGAAGCGCACCCATCGGGCCGAGCGGCGCCGCGGCGGGACCGGATTGACCTACGCCTCTTTGGAACAGGTTGCGGCGTGGCGGTTTCTGTGGCACCGCATGGCGGTGGCGGTCGCTCGCCATTCGGTGCGACTGGTGCATGATCCGTCGAAGAATTACGGGGCGGCGGCCACAGTCGGGGTGGTCATCGCGGCACTGGCACTCGGGGTGTGCTTTGTGCTGTCGTGGCTGAAGCCGGTGGGGCAGATCGGTAATTCCAAGCTGGTGGCTGACCGCGGCAGTGGGGCACTGTTCGTTGATGTCAACAACACGATGCACCCGGTGTTGAATCTGGCGTCTGCCCGGCTGATCCTCGGCCAGGACGCTTCCCCGACGCTGGTGCCAATGGCGCAGATCGAGGAGCGGCCGATCGGTCCGGCCGTCGGCATCGTCGGGGCTCCGAATGATTTGACTGCGCGTACTCCCGCCGACACCGGGTGGGGGTTGTGCGATAAGGCCGGCACTGCGGGCACTTTGGCGACTCCTCGGGTGACCGCGCTGACCGGACAGTCCGAGTTGGGGGATTGGGCGCACGAGATGGCCTCACCGGATGCGGTGTTGATGACCTACGGCGGTAGCGTCTTTTTGGTCACCGATGGGCACCGCTCGCAGCTCGATCTGGCCGACAAGCCGGTGATGCTGGCGCTGGGGCTGCAGGCGGGCAATCTTCGGCCCACTCCGATGTCGCGGGCACTGTATGAGGCGTTGATTCCGACCGCACCGCTGCGGGTGCCCGACGTGCCCTCCCCGGGAGGCCCGGTCGGGTATGCCGGGCCTGGGCTGGCGGTGGTGTCGGGGTCGGTGGTCAAGTCGCGCAGTGCTGCCGGCGACGACCAGTTCTTTGTGGCACTGCCGGCAGGGCTGCAGATGATTCCGGAGACGGTGGCGCTGATGCTGCACAACGCCAATGTGTCTCGGCAGGGTCGGGTGCTCGACGTGGAGGCTCCGATGGTTGCGGCCGCTCCGCAGGCCGTCGGCTTCGACGTGTCGGCCTATCCCAACGGGCCGGTGAAGCTGCTGGACAAGGCCGCCGAACCGGTCACCTGCGTGATGTGGCGCAAGGATTCGGGTGCACCGCAGGCGACCGTGACCACGGTGTCGGGTCGGCGTCTGCCGATCGCCCAAGGCGAGGAGTCGCGGGTCATCAGGATGGTGTCGGCGCAGGCGGGCCAGCAGTCAGCCGACGAGGTGTATCTAGGGCCGGGCAGCGCGAACTTTGTCCAGGTGACCGGTGTCGAACCTGATTCCGGGCGTAGCGAGTCGGTGTGGTGGATCGGCCACAGCGGTGTGCGCTTCGGCATCGAAACCTCTGACAGACAACATGATCCGCTGCGCGCACTGGGATTGTCGGAGGTGACGCCGACCCCGGCGCCGTGGGCGGTGGTGCGTTGGCTTCCGGCCGGCCCGGCGTTGTCGCGGCAGTCGGCGATGGTCGAGCACGACACCTTGGGCGCCAACCCGGCGGCCGCGCCGATGAACGAGAAAGGCACACGATGACGACGAAGAAGGGTTACGACAAGGAGAAGCCGGCGGCGCCGATCCTGCCGGAACGCACCGCCACGATGCCCGAGATCGGCGAGATTACGCGGCCGCCGCAGCAGCGGCCCCCCGTGTGGGTGTGGGTGCTGATCTTCGTCGTCGCGGTGATCGTGTTGCTGGTGATCATGATCCGAACCGGCGCCCGCTCGATCGGCCTGGGCGGCATGTTCATCATGCCGATCATGTTGGTGTCGATGTTGATGATGCTGCGCAACCGTGGCGGGGGCACCAACGAGAAAACCAAGCCTGCGGCGCTGGCCCAGACCAGGCTGGACTACATGCGCAGTCTGGATGAACTGCGCGAGGACGTGACCGTCGGCGCTCAGGAGCAGGCCGCCGAGATCGCCTATCACCATCCCAATCCCTGCAACGGTTCGCTGCTGACCATGGTCGGCACGGGCCGAATGTGGGAGCGTCGACCCACTGACCGCAATTTCGGGCATGTGCGGCTGGGGCTGGGGGTGACCCGGTTGCGCACGATCATCAACCCGCCGCAGAAGGTGCCGCCCCCGGAGTACCGGGAGACTTCGACGGCTATCGCGGCGCGCGATTTCCTGTTGGCGCAAAACGTGGTGCACGACGTGGCACGGCCACTGCACCTGTTCGACCAGATGGGGTGGGCGTTCTTCGCCGATGAGGCCCAGCGCGCGCTGCTGCAGGGGACATTGCGGGCGCTGGTGTGCCAGTTGTGTGTGTTCCATGGTCCCGACGTGGTGCGGCTGGCGATCATCAGCGACGACCCGCAGGCGTGGGAGTGGGCGAAGTGGTGGCCCCATGTCGCTGATCCTGAGCTGGTCGACGCCTGTGGGCCGGTGCGGATGATCTACAACGATGTGGGGGAGTTCATGGAGCGCTTCGGGGACCAGTGGACAAGTCGGCCAGCGTGGTCACCACCGATGGAGGGACAGCCCCGCGCGGAGGACCATTGGGTGATTGTGGTGGACATGCCCGGCGCGAACTGTTCACCGTTGTTGGGCACTACCGGCTACGCCGGGGTGGCGGTGGTGGAGGCCACCAACGACTACTTTTCGTCGCTGGCGACGTCGGCGACGGCGATGAAGTTCGATGCGGTGGGAAATCTGTTGCGGGCCAGGGAGGTTGTCTAGACATGGTGCGGGTTTCGCCTTTGGCTGAGGAGGGGCTTGCCTTCGCGGCGACGCCGGACGTGATGCCGCTGGTGGAGGCTGAGGTTTTGGCCCGCGCGGTGGCAGCGTGGGAGCCGCAGGATGCGGCGACCCGGTTTGTGGCCGAGCGGGCTGCCGACGCGCGGGCGGGCCAGGATTTCCTTGACCTGTTCCAGATCGAGGATGCCCGGGTGTGGGATCCGAGCACGCTGTGGTCGCAACTGACCACCACTACGCGTCTGCGTGCCCCGGTGGGTAAGAATCCGGCCACCGGTAAGACGGTGTGGTTGGACCTCAAGGAGGGCGCCGAGGGCGGGATGGGTCCGCACGGCATGCTGACCGGTCAGATCGGTTCGGGTAAGTCCGAAACTCTGGTGTCGTTTTGCTTGGCGATGGCGATGCTGCACCCGCCGGAGGTGCTGCAGATGATTCTGGGCGATTTCAAGGGTGAGACGGCGATGATGAAGCTGGCCGACATTCCGCACTGTCAGGGTGTGGTGTCGAACCTGGCTGAGTCTGCGGCGCGGCTGGATCGTTTCGAGGACATGATCAACGGCGAGACCGGGCGGCGCGAGGCGATCCTGAAAGCCTCGGGGTACAAGGACGTCCGCGACTATGAGCGGGCGCGGGCCACGACCCGCCCGGATTTGGAGCCGTTGGGGACGTTGTTCATCGTGCTCGACGAGTTCAGCGAGCTGTTGCGGATTCGGCCTCGGCTGGCCGAGACCTTTGACGTGGTGGCCCGAAAGGGACGCGGCCTGTGGATGCACATCCTCAATGCCTCACAGCGCGTGGAGTCCGGTCGCATGGCCGGCATGATTGCCCAGCAGACGTACTCGATCGGGTTGAAGGTCAAGGATGCCAGCCAGTCGCGGCAGGCGATTGGCTCCACGCGAGCCTACGAGGACCTCAAGGGCGCCCCGCAGGGCACAGGGTTCCTGGTCTTCGACGACGAACACACCTTGTTTCGGTCCTATTACGTCTCGGCGCCGTTCACCGCTCCTGTGGCGGGCCGCCAGCAGCGGCGCCGCCAGGAGGGCCAGTACATCGATCCGCGCCGTTTCGGTGCCGCGGTGGCGCCGCTGCCGTTGGACATCGAGGTCGGCCAGGAGGAGGACGACGACGATCTGGCCGATGAGATTTCGATCGAGCAGATGAGTGTGGACGCCGACACAGTGGTGTCGGTGTTGGTGCAGCGTCTGGCCGAGGCGGGCCGCACCTGCCGTGCTATGCACAAGCTGTACTTGCCGCCGCTGGATGAGACTCCGGTGGTGGCCGTCGATGAGGTGGCGCAGGAGTTCTGGGGGCGCGACTGGCTCGATGTCAGCACCGACTCGGGTCTGACGATTCCCTATGCCCGTGAAGATGACCCGTTCGACCACAGTCAGAAGCTGCTGAGCCTCGATCTGTCGGGAAGCATGGGCAATGCGGCCATCATCGGCGCCACGCAGAGCGGGAAATCTACTGCGCTGCAGTCGATCATGACAAATCTCGCGGTGTCACACAGCCCGCAGCGGGTGCAGTTCTACTGCATCGACCTCGGTGGCGGCAAGTTGCAGAACATGTCGGTTCTGCCCCATGTCAGCGGGGTCGCCGGGCAGGGCAACGAGGAGCGGCTCATCCGAATCCTCAGCGAGGTCGAGCGCCTGCTGGCCAGCCGGGTGCGCAACTGGGAGTTGGCCGGGATCGACCTGACGGAGTTCCGCGCCCGCAAGTTCGCCGGCAAGCCCGGTGAGGTGCCCGAGGACGGCTATGGCGATGTGTTCCTGTTCGTCGACAACATGGCGGCGTTGAAGATCAGGGACCAGGAGCTCTACACCCGGATCACGGAACTGGGGTCGTCGTCGGCGCTGAATTACGGCATCCACCTCGTGGTCAGCAACGACCAGTGGGTCAGCCTGCCCTACAACCTCAACAGCAAGTTCGGTACCCGCATCGAGCTGCGGATGGCCGATTACCGCGAATCGGAGATGGGGGATCGGGAACGCGCCAAGACCGTCCCGGACCAGCCGGGCCGTGGGCTCAAGCGCGGCGGCATGCACTTCCTGATGGGCGCTCCGGTGGCCACTGCGGCGGTGACGGGCGCCCACGGCGCGGTGACGTATGACCAGTCCTCGGTGGAGGCGACGTGTCAGCTGATCGCGCAGTCCTGGCAGCGGCGGGGAGTGGGCGCGGCGCCCCCGCTGCCTGAACTGCCCACCGAGCTGCACTGGGATGAGCTGGGGCCGGTTCCTGCGGGCACCCTCAAGCTGGGGGTGGGCGAGGTCGCCCTCGACACCGTGGGTGTGGATCTGACCGCGGCCACCAACTTCTACGTGGTGGGCAGCAGCGGGTCGGGCCGCACGACAGTGATACGCACGCTGGTCAGCGCCATTCAGGACACGTTCTCCCCGGCACAAGCCCAGATCGTGGCGTTCGACCCGGACCTGAAGCTGGCTGCCTACATCGAACCGGAGTATCTGGCGGTACACATCGACAACCCGTCGGTGGACGTCAGCGCGATCGCGGCGCATCTAGCCAAGAGGTTCACCAGCGAACGTCGGCCACCGGAGAGCGCCACGGCCCATGAGCGTGCGCAGTGGCGGTTCAGCGGTCCGCGGTTCTTCATCGTGATCGATGATCTGCACCTGTTCAACGCACCGGGCTCGTCGATGTCATCGCGGTTGATGCCGGCTTTGGAGCCGGTGATCGAACGCGGCCGGCAAATGGGGGTGCATGTGCTGGCGAGCCTCAACGGCACCGGATGGCAGGCGACGAGCGCCCACAACAAGGTGGTGACCGCGTTGGATCGCGCCGGGGCGGGGGTGCTCATCCTCGACGGCACCCGCTCCGACGGCGTCATTGTGGACGGGGTACGTGCAGCTCCACGGGCACCAGGGCGAGGTGAACTGGTGTATCGCAAGCTGGGACGCCAGCTCATGCAGGTGGCGCTGCCGCCGGCCGGGAAATCTCCGCATGAGCAGTCGGCTGATTCGTGGTGAACTGTAGTGACAACGTCAGCACGTCGTGGTGGAGTAACGGAGCAAACACACGACAGTTGGTCCCGGAACAGGACCGGTGCGTGTGTATGAAGTGTGTACGAAGTGCCTAACAATGTGTTAGGTTGCATCTACGGGAAGCAGTAAGGAGCACATTCATGTCGGCACTGTCAGTTTTCATGGAACCCGGCGGGGTCGCGGCGGCTGCGGCGGCGACCGCTGCGCTGTCGGCCGAGGCCGCTGGTCACACCGCTCAGGCCGCAGCCGCAGCCGCGGTTGTGCCGCCTGGGCTGGATGAGATCTCGGCGGCCAATGTCGCCAAGATCGGCTCTATCTCGGCTGATATCGCCGCGGTCCTGGCGGCGGCAGCGGGCCAGCAGTCGCTGTATGGCCTGGCTAACGGCGCTGCGAGCGTGGTCACCACCGTCGCTGACGAGGCGGCGGGTGCGGTGATCAACGCGGTGATCTAAGGAGCTGCAGGAGTCATGCCACCCGGGGCTTACCAGGCCGAACCGCCCGAGGCGACCTCGGCGCAGTTCTGGCTGGGCCCTGGGGCGGGGTCATTCTTCGCCTCGGCGGCCAACCTCAAGGCGTTGGCTGCGGCGATCATCGGCATGCTGGGCGGGCACGTCTCGACCGAGGCTGCGATGGCGGCCAGTTGGCCGTCGCTCAGTGGGGAGATCGCCCGCCTGGCGCACACCCCTCATCTAGGGTGGCTGGCCACGGCGGGCGCGATGGTCGCTGAGGCCGGGATGGCGATCGACGCCACTGCAGCGTCGTTTGAGACATCGAAGTTCGCCACTCCTCACCCCGGCGAGGTGGCGACGAATCAGTCCGAGCATGTGGCGTTGAACAACGCCAACGCCTTCGGGTTCCTGACACCGCTGATCATCGCCAACCGCATCGACTACGGCCGCATGTGGATGCAGGGCGTGACCAACAAGTACGCCTATGAAACGGGGTCGGTGCCGCTGCACACGGTGCCCCCGGTGCCACCGCCACCGCCGTCGACCGCTGGCGCTTCCGGCTCGGGAGCACCGGGGCTGGATCAGGGCTCTGCTGAGGCCCCGATGGACAGCTTCTTCCAGCAGTTGACCGGCATGCTGCCCGCGATCGGGCAGATGCCGATGTCGTTGATGCAGTCGGTGGGAAGCGGTGGCCCGCTCAAGAGCCTGACCGAAGTGCCGCAGCAGTTCCTCGGTCAGATGGGATCGCTGGCCTCAGCGGCGAACCTGAGTCCGGAAGCGGCGCTCGATGGCGCCGCCACCTCGGACTGGGTGACGGCGACCCCCCTGGCCGGGGGCGCGGTCAACGCGTCGCTGGCCGGCGGCGGCGCGGGTGGTTTCGGCGGGGCGGGCACGGTCTCGGCGGCTTCGGCGCTGCGCAGTCCCGGCTCCTGGGCGTCGGCGGTCAGCGCGGCCCCAGCCACCGGCGAGACCACCTCACGGTTCAGCGAAATGCGGCCTCAAACCACCACGGTTCCGGCCTCAGCGGGTGGCGGCATGGGCGGGGCGATGGCGCCCTTGGCCCACGGTGCAGCGGCGGGGGCACAGAACAACACCGACGAAAAGAAGGAACAGACCGAACCAGGCCAGGTGCTGGTCTCGGCGGCCGATCTGTTCCGGTCATCTGAGGCCATGCCGGTGATCACCGGGGGAGGGGGCCTGACGCGGGCCAGTGAACCTGGAGGCAAGGAGGCGCCGGTCTGACAGGTGCGCGGGCAACCGCCAACGCGTAGGCAGTAATCCCACACCGGCGATCCGGCTGGGGGGCAAACAAATCCAGGGAAGGAATCACGAATGGACATCTATGGCGACATCGAAGCCATGCATGGCGACTCTTCGGCGATGTCGGAGAAAGAGGACCGGCTGCAGTCGATGGTCCAGCAGCTCGGCTCAATGCTGCAGCACGCGGCCACAGGCATGCAGGGCAAGGGACAGGTGGCGTTGCAGCGTGCCGGGGAGGACCTGCAGTCCTACGGCACCCAGCAGGCCACGATGCAGGCCGACCACGCCGACAAGATGAACACCTCCGCGGCGCATCTGACCACCGGCGACGATGACGCGGCGACCTATCTCAGCGCCATCGACTCCATGTCGGTGTGATCACCGAGACCAACTGAGAACTGAGAAAGCGAGCAGAAGATGACGATTCAGTACAACGTGCCGATCATCCAGGAATGCACGGAAATGATCGGTGCCTGCGAGGTTCTGACGGCCGAAGTGCACAGCGACGCCATGTCGATGAAGGTCCGCACCGAGACACACTTCAGAGGTGGCGGCGGTGAGGGATTCCAGGAGGACTACACCCGGGTGCTGACCTACGTTGAGGGGCTGCGCGAGAAGCTCAACTCGGCGAAGGCGGCGCTGGGGATGGGCCTGGACGGGGTGGTCCAGAAGGACGCGGCTATCAAGGCGCAGTACGGCGCTTAGGGCTCGCGTGGCGCGTGCGCCAGGAAAGCTCTGAGCATGACACGGCCCGGCCCTGCACCCAAGGCAGGCCGGGCCGTTGTCGTGGGCGAACAGGTGGTGGCCAATTGAGCAACAAAGGAGTCCAACGGTGGCGGGGCGACCGACATTCGTGAATCGGCCGGCGCCGACGGCGACCGGACCTCAGCCGGTCACCTCCATGGAGGTGACCCGAGAGGCGCTGTGGCTGCTGCAGGCGCTGTGCGGGGTGGAGCGGATGCCGGCGGTGCTGGTGACTCGCCCCTTCACCGACACCGGCGATCCGGCCGAGCGTCCGTGGGGGCATCCCGGTGTGGAGGTGCTGCGCGAGAAGGGGCTGGTGTTCGGCGATCAGGTGCACCCGCAGGTGCGCCTGTGGATGGAGAGCCTGGGCGCTCCAGATGTGGTGTTGGCGGCCATGATTCGTCGCGGCGGGCAGCATCTTCGGCTGGCCATCGCCCGCCGCGGTGAGGTCACCGTGTCGGCGATACAACATGAGGATGATCTGACGGTGGAGTACCTGGGTCATTCGGCGACGGTGTCAAGTCTGGTTGACCGACTGCTTCCGGTGTGTGGGCCGCAGGTGCAGCCCGCACAGTTCGACGCGGTGTCGGTGCCGACGGCGAATCTGCTCGAAGCGCTGGGGCAGGTGGCCAGGGGCGAGCACAGCGCGGCGACAGTGTTCAGCAGTCTGGGGATGGACAGCGACCAGTACCGGGTGGTCACCATGGCCGCCGACCACCCGATCATGGAGCTGTCGATGACCGCGATGACTCCCGACGAGGCGGGTCGAATCGAGGTGAGCAGGACCGCGGCCACCGTGACCGACACGGCGCTGGGGCGGGTGCTGACGGGGCCGATCCGCAGTGACAACGGTTCGTGGTGGACGCTGATCACGCCGGGCACCACGGCGGCGATCAAGTCGTCGGTGTCGGCGGTGCTGGGGATGGTCGGCATCCGCGAGTGGAACGACGGGACCCCTCATCGGCGGTAGGGACGTCACAGCAGCGCAGAGTGGGCAGAGCACCCCCGTTCACCCAACCACCAAAATCAAACAAAAATTGTGTTTACGTACTGTCTGAATATGTCTGTTATGTGCAATACTGAGGCAGTGCTAGGAGGCAGGCCCGTGAGGCGCAACAGGATCGAGTCACTGTGAGCGAACAAGACTTCTACAGCCAGTACCTCAAGCCGGAGCAGGCGGGGGAGCCCGGCGCGCCGGACCCTGCTGCGGTGCCGCCGGAGCCGACCGGCACGGTCGGCCATCCCCACAACGGAGTTGAGCCCAGTGACGCGCACACCGATCCCCGGATGCCGGTGGCCGACCCGTACGCGCTGGCGCCGCCACCACAAGCACCACCGCCGGCGCGGCCACCCGTGGACTATCCCCCTGCTGCGCCGCCGAATCCTGCACCCGCCCCTCCGGGTGCGGGTCGGCACTCACTAGGCGCGCCGGGCGAACCGGGCGGGGTTCCTGCACCGCCGGGTCACTCTGGCGGGTATCCACCGTCGGGCACAGATCAGCCACCACCCCCGGCGGGCGCACCGCGGCCCCCAGCTGGGTGGGCGCCGCGACCGCCCCAGCCTCCGGCCTGGCCTGCCCGGGGTGGGGAATCGGTGGGGCCGATGCAGGCTCAGGTGCGACAAGCCGACCTGGTCCGGCCCTACAAGCCGTCGGCGGAATCGGGTTGGCGCAAGCGGTTGTACAAGACCACGCGGATCAATCTGGGGCCGGGCGCCGGTGAGCGTGAGTGGAATGACCTGCATCGGCGGCTGAAGGTAAACCTTCGCGGCACGTACGTCATTGCGGTACTGCAGCAAAAGGGTGGGGTCTCCAAGACCACGACCACGTTGGGCATCGGTGCGGCGCTGGCCAAGTACCGCAGTGACAAGGTGGCGGCCATGGACGCCAACCCGGCGTCGGGCAATCTGGCCAAGCGGATCAACGAACCGAGCACGGGCACGTGGCGCACGCTGCTGACTGATCCGAATCTTCACTCCTACAGCGATTTTCGGCACCATCTGGGCATCGACACCTCGTCAGGGCTGGAGGCGCTCGCCGGTGATCCTGGCGATGCGGTGCTGACCGGTCGTGAGTTGGTCATGGCCTGGCAGCGGATGGCGCGGGTCTATCCGGTGGTGCTGCTGGACTGCGGCAATCAGATGCGCGACGACATCACCGCGGCGGTGTTGTCGATGGCCGATGCGGTGGTGGTGGCCTCGACGACCCGCTACGACGGCGCCGAGGCCGCCCAGCAGACATTGAATTGGCTGATCTCCCACGGCTATCCGGGCCTGGTACGGGAGGCGGTGATGGTGATCAGCAACATCAACAAGATCACGCCGACGAAGGCGGTCCGCAATCTGCATGAAGGGTTCGAACGGGTGGTGCGCGCGGTACACGACATCCCCTACGACCCGCACCTCAGCGATGCCACCGCCATTGATTTCAACCGTCTGGCACCAGCGACGAGGCGAGCGTTCATCGAGGCTGCCGCGTCGGTAGCCGACGGCTTCGTCAAGGCCGCAGACAAGGACCCTGGGTATCGGACGCAGTGGCCCGAGCAAGGTGAGGGGTGGCGATGACGACAGCGACGGAGAGGGGCGCGCAGGGGGCGGTCCCGGCGCGTCAGGTCCGCCTGGCCGAGCAGGTCAATGTGGCGGTGCTGTTCGCAGGCCGCCAGCACGACGTGACGCTTCCGGCCAGCTCATCGGTGGCGGCGGTAGTCGACTCCCTGGTGCGCCGGTTGCAGACCGCCGACGACGGCGGTGAGGAGGGGCTGCGCAGCCCCGACGAGAACGGCATGGTCAGCCCCGGGCTGGTGAACCTGACCCACATCGACGGACGGCCGCTGAACCGGACGCAGACACTGGCCCAGCAGGGGGTGGTCGACGGCGATCTGCTGGTGCTGGAGGTGATCGACGCCGACGTTGAGTTCACCCCGGTGATCGAGTCACCGTCGTCGGCGGTGGGTGTGCTGAACAAGTCCCGGACCCCTGTGGTGACCGCTGCCACGGCCCGGCTGGTGGCCGGGATCATCGTGGCGGTGGCGGTGGCGGTGACGACGGGGCTGCTGATGCTGGCGTGGTCGCGCAACCGCAGTGCAGGCGATGAGTGGGATCTGATCCCGACCGCCGCCGCGGCGGGGCTGGGGCTGCTGCTGATCATCGCTGGGGCGCTGGTGTGGAGGCAGCAGCGAGATACGGTGACCGCCAACGCGTTATGGCTTCCGGGGGCGTTGATCGCCTGCCCGGCGGCGGCGTTCATGGCTGCGCCGGGAATCGTCGGACCCTGGCACATCACCTTCGCGGTGATGGTGGCGGTGGTTTTGGCGGCGCTGTTGTGGAGGCTGAGTCCAGCCCCTCGCGGTCTGGTGGCCACCGTTGTCATCGTCGGCACCGGACTGGCGGCGCTGGCTGTCGTCCATGCGCTGACCGGGGCGACATTGCAGAACCTGTCGGTAGTGGTGATGGTGCTGGCGCTGTTCGTGTTGACCGGGGCGCCGAAGATCGCCGCCCGCATGGCCGGTATCCCGGTGCCGCCGTTTCCCACCATCACCGGCAAGGACACCTTCGATAACGCCGACGCCATCGCCAAGGAGGCGCTGGTGGCCGCCGAGCACCAGGGCACGCCCAGTGTGGAGGACCTGCGCCGGGGCGCCGAGGCGGCCAACGTCTACTTGGGTGCGTTGCTGGTCGCGGTGGCGATCTTCTTCGTGGGCGCGTCGGCGTTCGTGGTGGAACCGGGGCAGGGGCGCTGGTGGCTGGCGACGGTGTTCATCGGGCTGCTGGCCGCAGTACTTCTGTTGCGCGGCAGGGCGTTCGCCGCTCGGAGCCAAGCGATCACCGTGGTGGCTGCTTCGGTGCTGATGGTCATGGTCACGACCGTGAAGTACGCGCTGACCTGGCCTACCCCGGTGGCTGCCTACGCGGCAGCGGCGGTGATCATTGGGCTGGGCATCGCGGGAATGGGGGCCGCGGCCGTCGTCCCGGCGAAGGTGTTCTCCCCGGTGTTCCGCAAGATCGTGGAATGGTGTGAGTACCTGCTGATCGTGGCGGTCCCGCCGGTCGCGGTATGGCTGCTGAACCTGCTGGCCCTGGCAAGGAACATGTGATGACCGCCTTCGTGGGGATCGGGCGTCGTCTGGCGGTCGCGGCAATGGCCGCGGTGCTGGCACTGATGTGGCCGTCGGGTACCGCCGCGGCGATCACACCTCCGGCGATCGATCCGACCGCTGTTCCCGCCGATGGCGAACCCGGCCCGGACGAGCCGATGAAGCAACGCTACGAATGCCCTGGAAACGCGCTGATGCCGGGCACCGACGTGGCCGTGCCGCCGGCAGCGCAGACGTTCATGAATCTGCCAGAGCTGTGGGAGTCTGCCGGGCGTGGCGCCGGCGTGACGGTCGCGGTGATCGACACGGGCGTGTGGCCCTCTCCGCGTCTGCCCCACCTGCGCGGCGGCGGGGACTACGTGATGGCCGGCGACGGGCTGTCGGACTGCGACACCCACGGCAGCGTGGTCGCCAGCATCATCGGCGCCAGCCCGGCCGAGGGCGACGGCCTGGTCGGGGTCGCCCCGGAGGCCGAGATCATCTCGATCCGCCAGTCCTCGGGCATGTTCGTGCGCGAACGCGGGGGCAACGATGATGACGCACGAGCGGGCACGGTGAGCACGCTGGCCCGCGCGATCGTGCACGCCGCCAACTCCGGTGCGCGGGTGATCAACATGTCGATCGTGTCCTGTGTGCCGGTGACCAAGCCGGTTGACCAGACCACCCTCGGTGCCGCGGTGCGATATGCGGTGATGGAAAAGGATGTCGTGCTGGTGGCTGCGGCCGGGAACGCCAATGCCGCCAGCGCCGGAATGCCCATGGGCACAGGGTGTTCCCAGAACCCGAACATCGACGCCACCAATGTTGATGATCCGCGTAACTGGGGTGGGGTGGTGACGATCAGTACGCCGTCGTGGTTCTCCAACTATGTGCTGTCGGTGAGTGCGACCGATGACCGGGGGCAGCCCGCGCAGACCCAGGAGGGCGCCGACATCAGCCTGGCCGGGCCGTGGGTCGGGGTGGGCGCTCCGGGTCTGTTCGTGGAGGGCGTCAACCCTGCCGGGGGCATCATCAACGCCACCGTCGATCCGCAGACCTCGGAGTTGAAGCCGATGAGCGGCACAAGCTTTGCTACGGCGTATGTGTCGGGACTGGCGGCGCTAATCCGCGCCAAGTATCCCGATCTGCCTGCCGCACAGGTGATCAACCGGATCAAGCAGACCGCCCACTCCCCGGCCTCGGTGGTGGACAACAGGGTCGGCTACGGGGTGATCGACCCGCTGGCGGCGCTGAACTTCGACGTCCCCGAAATCCCACCACCTCGGGAGAACCTGACACGACCGCTGGGACCTCCGGCGCCCCCACCCCCGCCGGATCATCGGCCGATGATCATGGCAGTGGCGGGAACCACCACGCTGCTGCTGGCGCTGGGTGTGGTGCTGCTGGTGACGTCGATGTCGAAATCGCGACGAGGACAGTAGGGGGCGACCGTGACCGTGCTCGATGAGCAAATCCCCGGCCCACACGCAGGGTTCGGGGAGCAGATACGACGCTGGCGACTGGATGTGCGGCTGAAGCTGGTGGTGATCGCCGAACTGATCGCCGCGGCGATCCTGGTCGCGGCCTCACCGGTGCCGTGGTGGCTGATTCCGCTGGTCGTGCTTGTGGTGCTGCTGGTGGTGACCGCCAGCTACAACGGTGCGACGGCGGCCGGCTGGCTGGCCCGGTGGGTGCGGTTCGTGTACTTCGGGCGCCGCGAAAGTGCCCGCCGGGCCCGCACCCGTATCCCCGAGCCGTTCACCGTGGACATGCCCGGTGCGGGGCCGGTGGGGATGATCTGGGACGGCCAGTACGCGGTCACGCTGATCGCCCTGCACGGACGTGCGTTCTCACCTACCGTGCTGGTGCCGGCGGGGGCAGAGACCATCGACACGATCCCATTGGAGGCGATCCGGTCGCGGTTGACCCAGTTCGCTGGTCTGGAGCTGCACTCGGTGGACGTGGTGCAGGCGGGCAGCCGGGTGGCCGCCGACGGCAGCTACACCCCTAAGTACGCCGAGATCGTCGGCGACCGTGCTGCCGTCGGCGACCGCCGCTCCTGGCTGGTGTTGCGGCTGTGCCCGCAGGCGTGTCTGGCGGCGATGCTGTATCGCGGCGATGCCGCCGCGGCTGCCGCGGCGGCCACTGAGCGGGTGCGCCAAGCGGTGCTGCGGGCGGGCTGCCGAGCGGTGACCTGCACCGCACCGCAGATCAGCGCAGCCTTCGCGGCCCTGCTCAACGACACCGATCTCAGTCGAGTGCAGGAGAATTGGTCTAACCTGGACGCCGACGCCGACTACGTGACCACCTACCGCATCGCCGGGCGTGACCTGAACACCAAGATGCTCAACGACCTGTGGACGGTGCGGGCACACCGCACCGTCACCACAGTGAGGTTGGTCGGTGACCGGGCTGGCAGCTGCCGCGTGGCCGCTCTGGTGCGGTTCCACACCGACGCCCCGTTGCCCCACCCTCCGCTGCTGGCACTGCAGCCGGTCTCCGGTCAGGCCTTCGACTCTCTGCTGGCATCGTTGCCGTTGGGGGACAGGGCTTTGCGTTTGCAATTGTCGCCACGTCTGCTGGGCGACGGCGGCGACCTCAAGATTGCGGTGGGTCCATCGGGGCCGATGTTCGGCATGACCGTGACCGGGGTCCCGTTCCTGATGCCGCTGACCGATCCGCTTCGGGCGACGCGGGTTTCGATCAGCGCCGACCTGTCGGTCGTGATCCCGCTGCTGCTGCGGACTAGTGCCGCCGGGGCGGTGATCCTGATCCACAGTGATCGTCCCGATGTGTGGCGACCGTTGTGCGACAACCATTATCGGATCAGCCTGGCCGGTGACCGCGACCCGGTGCGGCAGCCGACGGTGATCGTGGCCGACGGCGAGGGGCTGGCGCTGACGGCCGGCGAGCGGGGACACAGTCTGGTAACCGTGGGGTCGGTGGACTCCGATGCTGATCTAACGATCGTGCAGGAGTCCCCGGATGAGCTGGTGATCGGCACCCCGGCGGTGCGTGGGGTGCGGTTGTCGGTGATGCGTCCCCGTAATGAAGCGCAGTTCCTGACTCATCTGCGCACGGGAGCGCTGCGGCCGTGATTGATGAGCGTTCATTACAGGCGCTGCGTGCGGCGATGAAGGTGCTGCACAGTTCGCCGGATCGGGCTGCGCAGGTATTCGTCCTGGCCACCGGGGACAACCCGGAGCTGGCCGACGCCTGGTTGGGCCGGTATGCGACAGGGGAGCGGTCCGTGCAGGTGCTCGAGCGGCTGGCCAGCCACGCCGACCGGCTCGGCGAGGGTCTGCGCCGTATCCAGCACCGGCCCGCCGATCTGGGAGCGCACTTCGACATCGACTATGTGCGGATGCCGATTGTGGACGCGACCACCGCACGGCTGGCCTATGCTGCGGCGTTGATTCGGGAGCAGAACTGGCAGGGCGCCGACAGCGCCCTGTTCGAGCTGCCGACGACTCCGGCGGTGGGCTATGTGCGGTCGGTTCTAGCCACGGCCACCAAACGCTGGCCGGATGTCCTGGTCGCGGTGAGCAACTGCCGGCAGTGGCATAGCGATCCGCATCTGCGCAGGGCTGCGAGCCTGCAGGAGGCGTGGGCGGCAGCCTCGTTGGGGCTCAGTGACCGGGCTTTGGAAGCTGTCGAGCTGGTGGTCAATCCGCCCGCCGAGGATACGGCGTCGGGATGGAAGCCCAGCGCCCAGCAGGGCAGCGACGAGCTGACCCGCGACGCGCTGTTTTGTCGGGCGCTGGTGCTGCGCCACCGGGGCGAGGCTGAGGAGGCGCGGACGGTCCTGACCAACATCCGGGTGCAGTGGCCCGGTTTCGAGCGTGCCCAGACCGCGCTGTCGGATCCGACCTTTGGTCTGCAGATCACTGATCCGCAGACGATCGAGACGCGCACGGACCGCTGGGATGCCTCCACCGAGACCAGCGCCGAGGAGCGGGCAGCGCAGGAGTCGGCGCGCTCGGCGCAGACGCTGCTTGCTGATGCCGAAGCGGAGTTGGAGGCGATGGTCGGCCTGGATGAAGTCAAGGCCCGCATCGCCGAACTGCGCCACGACTCGATCGCGCGAGTCCTGCGGCAGCGCAAGGGGTTGCCGACGTCGCCGGTGTCGCGGCATCTGCTGATGGTGGGTCCCCCCGGAGTCGGCAAGACCGTCTCGGCGCGGGTGATCGCGCACATCTTCTGCGGACTGGGGCTGCTGCGCCGGCCCGACGTCTATGAGACCCGCCGCGACAAGCTGTTCGGCCGTCACGTCGGTGACACCGAGAACAACACGCGCGAGCAACTCGAAGCGGGTTTGGGTGCCACGGTGTTCATCGACGAGTTCGGTGATCTCATCCACACCGGCTACGGATCGGGTGACCCGTACGGCCAAGCCATCATCAGCACCCTGGTGCCGTTCATGGAGAACCACCGTGACGACATGGTGGTCATCGCCGCCGGTTATCCGATGGCCAGTCAGCGCGTGTTGGCCGCCAATGACGGGCTTCGATCGCGTTTCGCCACCCTCATCGAGTACGCCTCATACGACCCGGATCAGTTGATAGCGATCATGGAGGGGATCGCGGCCAAGGACGGTGACACCTTCGCGCCGGATGCGCTGCTGTCGCTGCGGGAGAGTTTCGCGCAGTATTACAACGCTCAAATCACCAGCAGCGAAGGTGATGTCATCCGTGTGATCGACGGCCTGGGCAACGGGCGTTTCGTGCGCACGGTGGTGGAGAAGGCGCAGTTGCACCGCAACAGCCGCATCGTGAGCTCTCTGGGCCTCAGCGGCGCCGATCTGTCCGATCCCGAGCTGGGCACCGACCTCGACGCGGACATGTTGACCCTGCTCACTGCGCAGGACGTGCACTACGGGCATCAGCAGGCGCTGCCTCCTGAGATGCGGACCAACTCGGCGCGGGCGGCGGACTGGCTGCGCGAGTCGCAGGAACGGCGCAGGGCTCAAGCACAGACCTAATCCCTGTTTGTTCGGTGTTCACGTATTGACTGACTCTGTATTTGTCTGCCAGGATTTAGACATGCGTTCAGATGACCCGACCGTTGATGTGGACAGCGCGCACGCGGCGATAGTCCAGGCGGAATCCCTGCTCAGCGTGGGACGAGCCGGGCTGGGCCGCAGTCGGCCCGCCGACGTCTGGGAGGTGCAGGCGGTCCAACCGCTGGCGGCGCTGCTGTTCGCGGCGTCTCCAGTCGGCAACGGGCAGGGCATGGACTGGGTGCGGGCGGCACTGGCCAACGTCGACCCCGAGGATGTGCGCAGTCCGGGCTGGGCGTATGCGGCTCTGTGGTGTTCGGTGTCAGCACCGGTGCTGGGCCAGTCGGTGGTGCGCACACTGACCTGCGATTGCCGGCAGCGTGATTCGATCGTGGCGGCGGTTCGCGCGGCGATCGACACTGACGGGCCGCTCGGGCAGCGGCGCTGTGGCTAGTCCTGTGGTGGGCGAGGCGCCGACGTTCACACCCACCCCTACCACCTACTGCGGCTTCAGCCGCCGGGTGGTCGGCAAGCGTGAGCAGTTGTATGTGCCTCGCAGCGCCCCAATGGTGTTGGTGTCCGCACCGTCGGACACCGGTAAGTCGCGGCGCATCTTGGCGCCGGCGGCGGTGCTGTGGGGCGGCCCGGCGGTGGTGGTGTCGTCCAAGGACGACCTGATGCAGAACGTCATGCAGCGCCGATGGGGGCCGCGGGCACTGCTGGACCTGCGCCCCTTAACGTCCCCGGTGTACCCCGACGGCATCGTCGCCAACGTCTACGACCCGACGGTGACCATCGACAGCCCCTACGAGGCGTTGACGGTGGCCGAAACGATCATGCAGATGGCCACCGTCGGGTTGGGCTCGGGAGCCGATCAGGTCTCCGACGGCGGGGTGTGGGAGTCCCAGGCCGCCGGCCCACTGGCGGCGTTTCTGTTCGCGGCCAGTCCGCAGGGCAACAGCAAGGGCATGAACTGGGTTTTGACCGGCGTGGACAACATTGACCCGGAGAGCACCAGTGAACCGGGCTGGGCACAGGCCGCCGCGATCTGCCATCAGTACCCGACGCTGTCGGTGGGCATGATGCGGATCATGGAAATGGATCCGCGCCAACGGGATTCGGTGGCCATCACCATGCGCAAAGCGATCACGCCGTGGCTGCGGACCTCGCTGGTAGATCGGGGTGCCGCACTGCCGTTCACGCTGGAGTTCCTCGATGACCCCCAGGCGACGCTGTACGTGCTGGCCCCGGCCGACGGCACCGTGGCCGGGGCTGCGGTCACCCTCCTGGACTCCCTCGTACGACGGTGGCGGGAGAAAACATCAGCGCGCGAACAGATGCACCGACTGCTCATGATCATCGACGAGCTGCCCAACACCGCGCCGATACCAAATCTGCCCAAGATCGTGGGTGAGGGCCGCGGATTGGGTATCAACCTCGTTGCGGCAGTCCAGGCATCGTCGTCCCTGGCCAGGGTGTACGGGCAGGACATTGCCGAGGAACTTCGTCACATCTTTGGCGCAGCGGTCATCATGTTCGGCGCTCGCGAGGATCAGATTCTTGAGGATGCACAAACCTGGTCACCGCTGACCAATCGAAGGAACCAGCAATTTGGGCAAGCCGACGGGCACAAGAGCCTCAGCAGCGAGCTAGGACCGTCATTGCGGTGGGAGGAGTTACTGCCGCCAACGCGTGAGCACGCCCGAGTCTTGGTGCGCGGCGGGGTTGGGGTGTGCGCGGAGATCCCGGATTGGTCAGAGTTCCTGCGGCGCTACGACACAGCGATCAGCGAGATACTCTCGCGCACCGCTCGGCAGGAGAAAGCTGGCGACACACAGTATTCGCGTGCTGCGGGGCTGCTTCGCCGGTTGTGGTCGGACACCCGCAACGACGCAGAGCTGTGATCGTCGTCTAGCACCAGTTGCTACCACATGGGATGCGGGCTGACATGAAACCAACGCCTGAGCGCATCCAACGCCGAAGAACGAAGGGCTGGCGCATGCCGGAAGGTGCGGATCTATGTCGGACGGCCGAGCAAGTGGGGGAACCCGGTTCGTTGTGGGCAGTGTGGTGCATTGCGAATCTGCGGGGCGCTCATGGTCACGCCGAATGACTGCGGACGATGCCGTTTCGTTTTTTGAGGTCGATCTGCGTTGCGGTTTCCTGCAGTTCAGCACCGAAGATGTACGTCGTGAACTTCGCGGCCATGACCTCGTGTGCTGCTGGTGCCCGCTGGATTCCCCCTTGTCATGCAGATGTGTTGCTGGAGTTGGCCAATGCCTGATCAAAGCGTGAAGCGATGCAGAGGTAGCCGCAATCCGCCCGAGGCAATCTGTCTCGATTATCCGCCGTCCGTCAAGCCGCGCGGCGTCTGTCCCTTCTGCCGGGACGACTTCGCGGTTCTCTGCGATGGCACGCTCAGCAATCACAACGCCGATCGGCCCTGGACGACTCCTCGGTGGAAGTGACTTGTCGTGGAAGACATAGAGATAACCAATCCACACGACAGCGCTCCACACGGTCTGTGGTGCTCTGTCGACCACGTCGATGACACCGCTTCTCCAGCAGAGAAGTCAGGGTCAATGCGCGGTGCTTCAGCGGGTGTGGGTGGCTCCGATGGTGCTCGATGGTGTAAGCGATTCCACGACAACGGTTTTCACGCCGACGCCGACGGCGGCTAGCGTCCAGATGATCCCGAGGACGTTGACCACCAGCGCAGCGGTGAGCAGCCGGGAGGATCGTGGCAGCGAGCGGATTGATCCGGCGCCGGGTGGGGTGCGGTCGATGGGGTCGGCCACTGGTGCGGTGTCGAACACTGAGGGTGCGGTCAGGTCGTCGGGCAGCAGTGTGGTGGGCAGCTCCACCGACGGCGCTGGTGGGGTCAGTGGCCACCATTCGGTGGAGCCGTCGATGGCCAACCAACCGTTGAGGATGCCGTAGACAGCGGCGGTCAGGGCGGCGGCTGGGAACTGCGCCATCAGCCAGGGCGCCAGGATCGCGCTTGTGAACCCCTGCCCGGGGTCATACAGCAGAGTTGTCACTGCGCCCAGTACCGCTGCGACCAACAACAGCGCCGGGAGGGGGTAGGAGCGCAGCCGGTCGGGGATCAACGCCTCGATGCGCTGGTAGATGAAGCGTCCCGCAGGCCAGCCCAGTGGTGCCGCGAGGGCGGCAAAGGTGACGATGGCCAGCTCGAGTTTGGCCTCCACGGTCTTGGCGCCCCGGCTCAGCAACGGGTGGGTGGCGTGGTCGTCGTAAGGGTTGGGGCGGGCGCCCGCGGTCTCGCGGTGCCGGCGGCGGATGCGCCGGTTGAGCAGTTCGGCGCGGCGTATCTGCATCGTGAAGATTGCGGAGTGCTCGGCGATCCACTCGCGGCGCAACTCGTCGTATCGGTCAACACTCGGCTTGAACAACATTTGTTTACGCATTGCCTTTCGCTGTCTTGTCTGTCAGCATGATAAGCATGTTGGACAGCGTAGCTCTGGGCCTGGCGAATGTCTCGCTGTTGGCGGGTGCCGCACTCGCTGTCGCCGGTTTTCTGCTCTTAAGCAGGGCGATTCGCGCACTGGTGGACAGGGGTGGGCGCCGCGGCGGCCACGCGGTCGCGGCGATGTCGGGTTGCCGAGGTCGTTCGCGCTCAGGTGAGTCACTCGTGAACACTTCGACACCGGCCGGGTTCAGCTTGGCCGGGGGTTCGGCGCTGTGGCCGGCGACGCTGGTGGGACCGCCGACGGCCCCCGGCGGTGGCACGTCGCGTCGCGGGCGGGGCTGGTTGTCGGGTCGGGGGCAGCGCCGCCGGATCAGCTCCCGTGGTGCGGCGGTGCTGCATCATCGCGATCGCGTCGATCCTCATCGAGGCCAGTCATGACGTTGACCGATGAGCAGTGGACTGAGCAGTTGCAGGCATCCGAGGACCCCGACAGCCTGTACCCGGATGCTCCCAAGTACGACCTACCCGAGGGCGCGCAGACCGACTACGAGGTCGACGACGACGACCAGTACGACGACGACGGCGGCGGCGATGGGGAGCCTTTCGATGACTACGCCGATCCCGACGAGGACGCCGATCCCGACGAGGACGGCGATCCGGGCGTACCGCAGGACCTGGTAGAGGTTCCGCTCGACAGCGGCGAGCACGACGAGCCGGCGCGTCCACGCCGGTTCGACGGCAAGATCGCGATGGGCTTCGCCGCGGCCGGGCTGGTGGCGGTCCTGGTGGCGATCGTCGGCGCGGTGGCCGTCTATAGCTCGGATGAACCGGCCCGGCCCACGGCCGCCTCGGTCACCGAACCGGGCGCAGTGCCGCCGCCGCGCACCGCGGCGCCGAAGCCGGCGGCCGCGGAGGCGGCTGATCGTCCGTTGCCCTACAGCGCCGATGCGGCGGGATCGTGTGCGGCGGGTTCGACGTCGGCGCAGACGATGGCCGGGGCTGATCCCCACAGCGCGTTCGTGTGCGTGCGGGGCGGGGCCGACGGTCAGGTGATCGAGATCGATCTGTCTAAGACCTACATGATCACCGCGATCTCCCTCACCCCAGGCTGGGTCGGCAAGGACGCCAGCGGGGCGTCGCAGTGGGGGCAGTACCGGGTGGTGACCACTGTGCAGTACCTGTTCAACGACACCGACTCGACATTGGTGACGCAGGAGACCAAGAACGTCCACGGCGAGGCCGTGCAACCGATCAAGCGGGTGTTGGCCTCCAAGGTCACGATCCTGATCCGACAGACCTCACGGCCACCGGCCCAGCCCGAGCCCGGCACGACTCCCCCGCCGACGCCTGGCGGCTTCACCCTTCCGGCGCCCCCGCTGACGCTGGCGCCGCTGCCGGGTTCCCCGATGGGCGGGCACCCCGAATCCGATCCGGTCGATGCCGCGTTCGCGATCAAGAGCTTGAAGATCATCGGCCACGAGCCGCTGTGAGTCGAAGGGACACCCTCGAATGCAGATGAGCAAGACGTGGCAGCGGCGAGTGCAGCGCGGCAAGCGGGCTGCCACTGCAGCCGGTAAGCCGCTGGTGCTGGGCTTGGCAGCACTGGCGGGCCTGAACCTGGTGTGGCAGTTCCTGTTCGGGTCGCCACCGGATCTCATCACCCCGTCACGCGAAGTGGTGAACAAGTCGGCTGTGGTCAGCGCATTCGCCCAGGACTACGTGTCGGTGTGGCTGACGGCCAGCCAGTCCGACGTGGCCAGCCTCAGCCAGTTCGTCACGGTCGATAACGCCAATCTGGCGCTTCCCTCCACACCGGCGGTGGTCATCAATACCCCCACGGTGGTGGCGGTCACCTACGCGGGCGTGGCGGGCAAGGACGGTGACGCCGAGGTGTTCTCCGTGGTGGTCGGCGTCACGCAGCGGCCTTACGAGTCGGCCAGCCCGCAGCGGGCGCTGTATCGGGTCCCGGTGCTGTGGTCGCGGTACGGCCCGCGGGCAGCGTCGCTGCCTGCACGGATCAGTGGGCCCGGTGCCGGTGCGGACCTTCCGCTGAGCTATCCGACCACATTGAGTGAATCCGACCCGGCCTACTCGGTGGCCTCCGGGTTTCTTACCGCCTACCTGACCGGCGACGGGCTGGTGGAGCGGTACGTGACCGCCGAGTCGAAGCTCCTCGGTGTTGCGGGGGCCTACCAGAGCATCACCGTGTCAGGGATCACCGCTATCTCACCGCCCCCGACGACACCGGGCGACGGGCAGACCGTGCGCGTCCTGGCCACCGTCACGGCGGTCAACTCACAGTACGCCCCAACGGAATTGAGCTATCCGCTGACGCTGACCGGGGTGGGTGGACGCTGGCTGGTCGCGGCCATCGACTTCGCTCCGGCGGTGTCCACCGACGACGCGCTGGTTCCGGCAACGGTGGACACCGACTGGCGTAGCGCCCAGACCCCGAACTGAAACATCCACACAACTGGAAGGAACACATCATGACCGAGACGGCACTGGCAGCCGGTGACCTCATCACCGCGATTCCCTCGCTGTGGCAGTCCCTACAGATTCCGTTGGCGATCATCGCCATCGCTGTCGGGGGCATAGCGGGAGCGTTCTCCCTGGTCCGTGGCTTCGGCGCGGCGGCCGGCAAGGTGCTGGGCGGAATCGCCATCGCGGCCATCATCCTCGGCGGTGTCGGTCTGGCGGTGAGCTTGAAAGGCACCGTCGACAAGCACGGCGGCGGAATCACTTCCGGCCAGTTCGGCTGACGAAACCGCCCTGTGAACGCAGGAATCCTCGAGGAGTCCCCAGGTGTCCGACGACGCAGACCGGCCGCGCCGAGCGCGGGTCTATGCCGATGTCCGCGACTTTCCCATCTACTTGTCGCACATCGACGACAACACCCGTCTGTGGTTCGCGCCGTGGCGCATCTGGGATGGGGTGACGTTCCTGCTCGGGGCCGCAGCCACAGTGTGGGCCACCCGGCACTGGCTCGATTCAGGGCACGCGGTCACAATCTTCCTGTTCGGTGCGGCCCTGACCGCCGGGCTGACCTTCCTGGCCCGGCAGATGCCAGTGTCGCGGCCCAGCCCGCTCTACCGCATCCTGTGGATGCTGGAGGGACTGGTGCACACCCGGCGTACCGCTGATGTCGACGGTCGCCGCGATGCGTGGCTGTCTCCACCGGATGAGGTGATCGACAACCTGGTCTTCACCGCTGGTGGCGTGTATGCCGAGTTCCTGGTGGACGGCCAACCGGGCGGCATGATGTCCTACGACCGCAAGGACGCCGTCGCGCGAGGTCATCGTCCCCTGGTGCGACAACTACCGTCGGGCATGCTGCTGTGGGGCGCCAATGTGCGCATCAATCCGCGACAACTGTTGCGGCGCATGCTCTCTGGCTACGGACACCATACTGCCTGGATTCAGGAGGTCCGCGACTGGGAGCAGTTCATCCAGATCGAACCGTTCTACGAGCAGATCTTTGGACTGCGAATCCCTGTCGACGCAGGGATGGAGGGCCGCAGCGGGGCCGGTGGGCTGGCCAAGGTAGCGACCGTGGTCGCCGGGCGTGACCCCGACGACCCGCAGTCCCTGGCCGGCTACCGCGAGATGGTCGACAAGCTGCTGACGAAAATCCCGCGACAGTTCAACGCCCGTCCTGCCACGCCCCGCCAGATTCACTGGTGGTATCGGCGCCGCTGGTCGTTGGGTGCGGTGTCGGAACCTTTCCCGCACGAACCGGGCGGTCCGGATCGGTTGTCTCGCGACGACTTTGCGGCGTTGATGCCCGCTGAGTTCGACTGCGGCGACCAACTTGCCCGTCGCGGGCATCGGTCTTGGTGGCGACGCATCGTGCCGTCAGTGGCCGCGGTGGTGGTCATCCGGCGCCAGCAGCAACCCGCGAGCTATCAGAGCATGCTCGCTGTCGCCCAGCTTCCTCGCGCGGGCCTGGTGTATCCGCGTGCGGAGTATCTGCTGTCGCTCTACGACGTCGATGTTGACAGTGACGTCGAGGTCGACTGGTTTCAGCACATCAGCACCCGCTCTGCCGAACGGGCGCTCAACCGAATCGACCGTGCCCAGCGCAATCTCGATGACCAGGCCTTCCAGCGAGGGTCGGTGCGGGCCAGTAACAGCGACCTGGCCGAGCGGTACGCCGCCGGCGAGGAGTACAACGCGAAACTGCGGGCCAGCAAGCTGGAACGCGAGGTCTGCGCCTCGACCGTCGTCGCCGTGGGTGCCAACAACCGGGCTGCTGTCGATCAAGCCACCCAGCAGATGCAGACGCACTTCGCCGAGGAACTCGACAGCACCTTGAGCCGCTGGGGTGGCAGTGCCCAGATCGGGCTGTGGCAGACCGGTCTGCCCGGCAGTGAGGAACGCAGCCCCCGCAATCAATTCGACCAGCCCACCACCACCACCGAGTGGGCTCGGTTCTCTCCGCTGGTGTCCAACGAGCTGGGCAACGAGACCGGAATCCTGTTCGCCCGCAACATGGCGACCCGTCGGCCGAGTCCGGTCCTGCTAGACCCCGAAGGCGCTGCGCAGCGCCGCGGTGCGCCGGGGGTGCTGTTTTTCGGCCCGCCCGGTGGCGGAAAGTCACAGGGCGCCAAGCGGGTCGTCACCGAGTTGATCGCCCGCAACAGCCAGTGCTCGATCGTTGACCCCGGCACCAATCGGGAGTGGGAGCCGGCCCTGGCGCATCTGGGGGATCGGGTGGTCTACATCAACCCGACCCGCGGCGATGTGTCGATGGACGGTCTGCGCATCTTCCGTCGGGAGATCGCTGTCGAGCGGACGTTGGATCACCTGCTGCCGATGATGGGCGTCGAACCGGATGCCGAGGTCGCCCGCCAGTTGAGGTATCTGCTGCGCCCCGACCAGCGGGTGGCCGAAAGCATGGGCGCGCTGGTGCGCTACCTCAACAGCCTGCGCGGCGAACAGGCTCGCGAGTACGCGGAGCTGACCGCCAAGCTCGACATGTGGGCCAACATCGACTATTTGCGGTCGATGTTCGACGAGTCCCTTCCTGTGCCGCCGATCGCGGAGAAAGACGCTGTGGTGTGGCTGACCTCCGAGCTGGAGCTACCGACCACCGCCCAGACCGAGGACCTGCATCAGTACCGCCGCCAAAGCGCCCGTGCCAGAGCAGGGTTCGCAATCTACGGCATGATCGCTGCAATCACCCGCGAGGCCTACACCGGGCACACCCGTAGGCCAGGGGGGTTCGGCTGGTTCGTCGCGGAGGAGGCCCGGACCTACTTCTCGTCCCCGGTCGGGCAGGAAGACGCGGTGCGACTGATTACTCAGGGCCGCAAAGAACGCTACGGGCTGATCGCGATCTCACAGCATGTGGAGCACTTCGCGGGCATCCCCACCAAAGACCTGCCGACACGGATCATCACCCCGTTCAAACCCATCGAACGAGACCAGGCCCGCGCAGAGTTCAAAGCCATCGGCATCGACCCCGAGGAGTACCCCGAGGTGCTCGATCTGCGCACGGTCGAGGGCCACGGGTATGCGTACATGATCGATGAGTTCGGACGGGCCGGCCTGGTGGACATGCTGCCCCCGGTGCAGCAGGAGCGGGTGGAAGCGTTCGACACCCGAGGAATCAATGCCGGAGACCGGCAGCCATGCTGAGCGCCTACTGCGCCTGGCGCTACACCCGTCCCGGCCTGCGCCGCGCATGGCTGATGGTGCAACTGCTCTGGGGTGGGGCACTGACCGCGCTGGTCACCGCGCCGCACGCCACCGCGGCGGGCTTCACCAACGCCGTGGGCTGGACCGGGATCACCGACACCACCGGCCAGCCCATCGGCTCGTACTTCATCGGCACTGTCTCGATGCTCGAAGCGGTCAGGGAACAGGGCAGCGACATGAGCGTGTTGGACCCGTCCTCGTGGGTTCCGGGCCTGGCCGACCGAGTGCAGATCGCACTGACCTACAGCCAACTGGCGACCCTGCTCGGGCTGTGCTGTGGCTTTCTGGTTGTGGTGGCCGCATTGGGGATCTGGTTCATCAAGTTCGCGTTGGGGTCTGTGTGGCTGGGCTGGTTGGGCGCCCTCGCCGCACCGATTGCGGTATCCCTTGCACATTTCGTGCAGACCTACAACGTCTTCCCGCTGGCCATCGTCGTTTGCCTGGCCGTCGGTGGAATCCTCTGCTACTGGCGGGGTTTCGCCACCGGCGCTGCAGTGATGGTCAGCGCCTATCTCGTGCTGCTGCTGATTTGGGTGTTCTTGCGCGACCCGGTTGATGAGTTGGTGGGCGATCACGGCCTGCTCGCGGTTGCGCGGTCGGTGGGATTTGAGTTTTCGCTGGGCGTCGGTAACAACGGGTCGCTGGCCGGCGGCAACGTCGACGCCCAGACCACGGCATTGGCGCAATGGATGGCCACGGTGTTGGTGCGCCATCCAGTCCAGATCGCCAACTTCGGCGAGGTGATCGACAACTACTCCGGATGCGCCGAGGCCTGGAACGCCGCGCTGAATCGCGGCAGCGGGGTCAGTGGGCCGTCGGCGGCGGCGGTCGCGGGCGCAGCCAGCGGCCCGGTGCATGCGATGAGGCAGTGCGGCCACCCGACGGCTTGGGCGCACGCCCACCAGCTCAGCGGCGAGACGATCGGGCTGATGTTCTTCATGAACTGCATCGTGCTCGCGCTGCTGATGTTGTTGTGCTACATCGGCTTGGAGGTCATTCGGATCGGGTTCCTGACCTTCTGGCACATTTTGGTGCTGATCCCGGCCGCGGCGGTCGCGGTGGCTCCCGGACCGCAGCGGCAGTACGCCAAGCGGACCGCGATCAAGCTTCTCGTGCACGCCGTGGAGATGATGTTTGCCACCGCAGGGTTCGGCGTGGTGCTCGTGATCATGTCCCATGTCACCGGAAACACGTTGCCGGGCATGAACATCGAGCACCCGATCATGAAGATGATCGTGATGTTGCTGATGGCCGCGGCCGCGGTGTTCGGGTTCCGGGCGATGATGCGCGGCTTCGGCGACCAGGGGCTTCCCGGTCCGATGACGATGGCCAAACGCACCATGCAGATGGGAATGGGACCGATCGGGCAGGCCGCCGCGATGCGGGCGACCTCCCGCGACCTACGCCGGATGGGCCGCGACGACTCCCGTTGGCCCAGTTCCCAACAGAACAGCGATGCGGGAAGCCGCGGACCGCAGGCCGGTCCGGGTCGACGCCCGCACCCGCCAGCACCGTCCGGTGGTGGCGGCGGATCACGCGGGCCAGGTTCCGGGCCGGCACGAACCGCCCACGCACCAACAGCGACCCCGACCAGCAGTGCTGCCCCTGCCGCCGCGACCAGCACGGCGAGCAGCGCGGGTGCGGCCGGGGCACGGGCGGCGGCAACGGCCCCGGCCGCGAGCGCTGGCGCCAGCGCAGCAGCGGGCGGGGGTGCCGCTACGGCCGCCGGCACCGCCGGGGCGTCGGTCGCCGCCGGGCCAGCTGCCCCGGTTGTCGCTGGAGCCGTGGTGGCCTCCAAAGCGGTTGCCAGCCAACGGAACAAGGGCGACGACAGTGCGTCAGGACGCCAGGCATCACCGCCGCCAGCATCCACGGCGGCGGGTAGGGGAGCAGGTACAGGTCCTGCGTCATCGAACTCAGGACGGTCGGGTGCCAGCGCGCCCCCAACGGGGCGTGACACCTCACGCAACTCAGTCTCGGACAAGGGGCGGGGCAGCTCCGATGAGCCGCCCCCGTCTGCCGGGCGCCGCGGGACGCCACCACAAGGTTAGAAGGCGAAATCTCATGACAGTGGTTACCCAGCAAAGCATTCGACTAGGAGGCGATGGGCGATGACCATGCCGATACCACCTACGTTTGACGTCGCCGGCAGCCTAGTTGACGATGTGCACGCTGCGACGGCCCAACAGGTATTGAGTCGAGCGAAAGCTGCGCGGCTGCGACCGCTGTGCTTGTGCCAGTCGCCAGGGGTTGAGATGTACATCGCCGCCGCTGGACACGACCTCATCGTCAAACGGATGCCCGGAACGGCGGGCTGGCATGACCATCGGTGTCGCTCCTGGCTGCCTCCCGGTGAGCTTTCGGGTTACGGAGCTGTTGCTGAGCGGTCAATCGTCGATAACCCTGCGGACGGCACAACGGCGCTGCGGCTCGGGTTTTCACTGTCGAAGGCCGGGAATCGGGCCGCTCCTGAGCCTTCCGATTCCCTGTCAAACACGGTCCAGGCAGACGGCAGCAAGCTATCGCTGCGTGCTGTGCTGCACTACCTGTGGGACGAGGCGGAACTGACTAGTTGGCACGCGGCTTACGCCGGGCACCGTTCCTGGGCGGTCGTCTACCGGCGTCTGCGAGCAGCCGTGGACGGCAAACTCGTCCGCAAGAGCCCACTGGCCACGTCGCTGTTCGTGCCCGAGCCTTTTTCGGCCGACCGCAAGACCGAGATCGAGCAACGTCGGATTAGAGCATGGGCGCCGGCGCGGCGTCAGCCAGGGAAGACCACCAAGTTGTTGATCGGGGTGGGTGAAATCAAGGCAATCGAGCCAGCCGTTCATGGCTTCAAAGTGCAGGTGCGCCACCAGCCGGGGCACCCCTGGTTCCTTGAGGAGGACCTGTACCGCAAGCTCACCAAGCGGTTCGCCACCGAACTCGAAATGTGGCGCATGGCCGAAGCGGGCGAGGTGCGGCTACTAGCGATCTGCACCTTCTCGGTTTCGCGGGCCGGATACGCGAACGTCGAACACCTTTCACTGATGACGACCGATCGCAACTGGCTACCGTTCACCGGCGACGCCGACCGCACCCTGCTCAATACCGCCATCGACGAGGACCGATCGTTCCGAAAAGTGCTGTCGTATAACGGCGGCACGGTAGCGATGGCGTCCCTGATTTTCACCGACACCACTCCCGCGATAGCCGCATTCATCGACCGTCCTGCCGGACAAGCCGATGGTGATACGGCGGCGATAGCCGGACTGCCGGTGTGGAACTGGCGTACCGACGAAGACATGCCGGATCTGCCCTCACCAACGTCCTGAGACACCGCAGCTAGACAGAGAGGGGACCACCGTGACGCACACCGCGCAACTGATCGACGGCGACTGCCGCGCTGCGACGGGCGAATCGAACCGTCTCACGGATCGCCTTTACTGGGCGATGTCGAGGCTGGTCAATCACGGATGGCTGGTCGAACAGTTCGGCCCAGACGGATGGTCTGTCCGCGATGAGCGGGGCCGACTGCACACAGTGCGAGCCGAGCGTGACGGCGGTGGCAGACAACCCGTCCTGGAGGTCCACGTCGGCGGGCTGTTGGCCGAGCTGGTCAACCTGCCGCCCGACGACCGTGCCGCCGTCCTTCGTCAGGTCGATGCGAGCCTGCGGCTGCACATGCCCGCTGGCAGAGCGCACCCCGACGATGCGATCCAGCCCTGGCATCTGCCGTCGGTGGTGGGTGAGCAGCCCTGCGCCGAGGTGCGGCGGGCGTACTGGTCGGCGGTGACCCTGACCGACGATTACGGATGGCAGATCACCGATGTCCACGCCGAGGGCTTTGACGCCGTCACGCCCGGCGCTACCAGCCCGACGGCGTTTCGCCGGCGGCGGGGCATGGGGACGACCGCGGACACACTGGCGCATCTGCTGACTGTGATGAGCGGACACGTCGCCCAACTGGCTGCTCTGATCTCGGCGCATCAGGCTACGACGCGCACGATCCGCCTGCCGCTCGGGGGACCGCGATGACCATCATGAACATGGCGCGCGGGCCGATCAGTCTGGCCTGCGATGACAGCCCCTGGGCTGAGGACCACGCTGCGACGTTTCGCCAGATCGCCCGCGCCCTCGACGCTGGCGACTTGTTGGCCGGGACGGGGCAGGACCACCACCGCACCGCCGGGCAGCGCTGGGCTGCCGCCGTGCACTTTGCGGTGCGTCTGGCCGGTCGCAGCGAGGAATTGCTGACCCTTCGTGACCGCTGCGGGGGTCACGGCCCCGGATGCTCCTGCGGGATGGCTGATTCCGGCGGCATCGGCAACGTGCTCTGTGATTACGCACAGGCCCCCGAGGACCCGGTGGGTCAGCCGGGTCATGCGATGGGGTTGACGCTGCGCCGACCGTGGGCGTCGATGCTGATGGTCCCCCCGCCGGCCGGCGGCAAGAACGTCGAGAACCGCACCGACACCACCTCCTACCGAGGCCCGGTTCTGATCTACGCAGGGGCTCGCCTCGATCACGCCGGGGTCGAGCTGGGAGGGCGACACGGCTTGCAGTGTATGGACTTCCACGCCTCCCAGCAGGGCTGGCTGGGCGCCGCGGTGCTCGTTGACGTTCACCGAGCCCGTGGCTGCTGCGCCCCGTGGGGCAACACCCGCAAGACCCGGCAGTTGTATCACTGGGTGTTCGAATCACCGGTCCGGTTGGCCCGCCGGCCGTGGCGCGGTGGGGCACGCGGGTTCGTTGGCCTGCAACAGGTTTCCTGGTCGGCACTGATCAATCCGAAGGTGTATCGCAGCACACGAGAGGGGAAGGTGTGATGGACGACGACCACGACTACGGCTGCGACCGTGGCGGGCCGCTGCGCACCGAGGCCGACCGCTTACTGCAGGCCAAGTACCACCAGAAGGAACGCGACCGAAACAAACGGGACATGTTGAGCCGGATCGTAGACGTACTCGATGACGTTGCCCCGCAACACCGTCCCCGGCCACACCACTTGGCTGATGTCGCCAGCTTCTACGGTGTGCACCCTCGGGCGGTACTGACTGTGCTGCGCCGACACCGTGAGGAGTTCGAATCCGACGGCTGGCGCCAAAGCGATCCGCATCGGCGCCGCTTCGACTACTGGCCCGACGAGGCGGTGGTGCGTGCGGGGCTGCTGCTGGATCGGTCTACTGTTGCCGACCAACTACGCCACCTGCTGGGGCAGGGGACGGTGCCGCTGGTGTACTCGCTCAGCGATGCGCGGATCAACCAGTGCCACCGGCTGTACCGCAAAGCCTTGGGGGTCGTGGGGGATGTTCATGATCGGAGCCCTGACGAGCTGTGGCACAGCCTGCAGCAGACCGACCGCTACGAACTCATGGCACTGGTGGTCGCGCTCGCGGCGCTCATCGACGACGAGAAGCCCAGCCCGGGAGGGTGGCTGCGACGGCTGAGCACCCCCACCGGCAAGCGTAAGGACGGCAGCATTCGGCGTGGTCTTGCACTGCTGATTCCGATGCGGCAGAACACCGACGAACGACGTCAGCCCCGACCCGGAGTAGCACTGGACTGTGCTGAGGCCGCCGTCGACAGTGCCGTCGCCCAATGAGAGCAGACACCGCAGTGGTCTCCCCGCTGGCCGAACGGAGCGCGGGCGCTCAGGAGGCCGGCGCCCGGATCGCCGGGATGCTGCCCACCCACACCCACTACGTGCAGCTGCAGTCGGGGGGATTGGAGGTGCTGCTGCACAAACCCCCCAGCCCTGCCGAAACCATCAACGACACCAGCCTGGACATCGTGACGTTTTGGAGGGTGTTGCGCGACCGCCCCGACGATCTGCGGCGCGCGTGCGCATTGACCCCGGTCAGCCGCATCGAGTTCGACACCGCCCGCGGTAGCGGTTCCCACCTTGGCATCGACGACCTTGAGAAAGCCCGCCGGGTGTGGGTGCGGCTGAGCCAAAGCGCCGACGGGTCTGCACGATTGCGCCCACAATGGCGAGGGATACGACGCGGTCGACAGCACACTGACATCGAGGCGCTGGCGCAGCGCATGAGGGAAGTCACGTTGGAATGCCTGCCTGCGGTCAAGGTCGTTGAAGCACTCGGCGGCCACCGCGGTGTGTGCTTCTACGCCGATCTGCGGGCGAACCTGTACGACGCCCAAGGCGCCGACCCCGGTGCGGCCTTTCGCCCCGGACCCGACGTTCTGCTGTCGGCGCTGTCCAAAACCAAAGCGGCAGCGGTGGTCCGAGTGGACCACACCGAAGTCGAGATGACGGCACCGCCCGGCTGGGCACAGGCCGCGCTGACCGTCCAGTCCGGGCATCCGGTGCTGCTGTGGTCGAACCGGCCGCCACCGATCCAGCAGCCGCTGTTCGACGTCGCGGCCGCCACGGTTGGCAAGGAGACGTCGTGACGCGGGCCGAGACCTACCAACTGCGGGCTCAGCTGCTCGAACTGCTGCGGGAGGCTGGCCAACCGATCAGCAGCGCGACGCTGGCCAGAATGCTGCCGTGGCACACCGAGCGATTGGACCTCGGCTGCGAACTGGTCTGCCTGGCCCCACGCCGCACAAGAACGTTGGAAGTGGTTGAGTGCCACGGCAACTGGCACGTTGTGCGTCGCCCGCGCTCCTCCCAGGACTCCGGAGCAGGCATCTACCGCCATCTGAGAAGCCTCGCCGGCGAGGGCGTGGTGCGAGCCATCAGCCTGGGGCCACGTCGGGTGGAGTGGGAGTACATCCGACCTCGGTAAGGTACTCCGAATCGGAATCGAGACCCCGGGTTTAAGCCTGGGGGTGGGCGCGTCGAGTTGCCTTCGACTTGTAGGACACATTGTGTGTTGCGTGTGTGTGTGCATGGTGCGTGACGTGCAGCAGCAACTCACGGCGTAGGTGCCACTATGAAATGTTGCATCGCCTGCGGCGGCGAGCTCGAAGGGGAGGCGAAGTTGGGCAGGATTTTGTCGGGCCGGTCTGCTTCAGTGGTTGTCGTGGTGGGAGAACAACAGCGTGAGCGAGAAGAGACGGGGGCGGGTCGACGGGGGCCGCGCGGCGCGCTGCCGTGAGCACGTTCGTCAAGTGGTCGCGCGACGTCGCGGACTTCCTCGGCCGCGACGCGATCATGACGGTGAGCCGTACGTCGAAGGACTACAACTGTTTCAGCTGTGGTCAACCGGGAAAGGCGACGCGGGAGCGCACCAACGTCGTCGTGGTGACCGGCGACGGACCGCCGGTGATCAAGTTTGCCCACGGCCGTTGCATGCAGTCGCAGGTCATTTCGACGACCCTGCCGATTTCCGCGCGCACCGACTGGGAGCGCGGCGAGGACGTCACCAGCCTGCAGCTGTTGTGGCCGACTCCCTCCGGCTATAGCGCGGGGCTGGTGATCGACCGCTCTAGCGGTGTGACTGCTTTGCACCGTACCGGTGACGTCGAAGACCTCTGGACACAGCTGCTTCTTGAGCAGGGCTTCGACCTCCTGTTGGAAACGGGCCAGCCCTGCCCTGTCGTGAATACGTGCGCGATCGAACTCGACACCGCCGGCCGGGGCCGGGTACTGCTCAACGACAAGGCCCATCCTGGCCAACAGTTGGTGCTGCTCGACCATCTGCCCGACAACTTGCCCGACTGGACACAGGCGGCCTTCGATGTCGGTGCGGTGTGGATCTTCGCGGGCGACGTCGGCCTCCAGGACGACGCGTCGCAGGGCGCGCCGGCACTATTGGCGGAAGCGATCAGCAAAGGAAACCTCGTCGGCGCGACCGTTCCGGTGGTGCACGCGTCGTGAGTTCGGGGTGGGACACACACCGAACACTGATGTTCGAGGGTCAGACGGTGCCTTTAAGTGTGGGGTCAGCGCGTCCATGCGGTAAGACACCCCTAGCCAGTTGCGCCGATACACGGGGAGCTATTCGGGTGTGACCAAACCGCGCAGCGTCGGAAACGGCGAAACGTCCAACATCTCGGGCAGTGTCTCCAGCGTGAACACGCGCCCATCCGTGTCGCGCAGCACCGGCCCCAGGGTGTCGTTAACGCGATTCCAGCCGATCCCGCTCAGCAGCGCGAACACCGGCACGCCGCCCAACCGCGTACCCTCGGCGCGCAACCGCTGGAACCGCGCGGCCTTGTCGCGGGCCGTGCCGCCGTCGTTGGCCCCTTTGCACTCGATCACGGCCTTGAGTGAGTTGGACTTGTCGAACACTACGAAGTCAGGCGCGGGTCTGACGGTGAGCTGGAATCGCGCCTCAATGTCGCCTTGGTTGTGACTGCCGGTGCGGATGTAGGGCACCCCGACGTCCCGCAACAGTGCCTCGTTGGCGTCCTCCAGCAGATCACCGCGCAGCGTTGATGTTGCGTCCAGCACTTGCCGGAACATGCCGCCGTAGTGACGCTGATGCAGCAGACGTTGATACGGCACGCCGTCAGTCGCCAGGCCGTGAACGCTCGCCCAGCCGTCGCGAGTGTCGAACTTGTCTTGCTTGCTGTGCAGTCCGGGCGGCGGTTCGGCGAACAGTTCGCGGCGCACCAGCGCGTCAATAGTCGCGGCAACGACCGTCGCCTGTTCTGCTGTCAACGGGGTGCCGCTGCGCTCGGCAGAGTCCACCTTGCCGCCCGCAATCGCGGCAGTAGGCATGTCGAGTCGCGCCGCGATGATGGCCGCTGCTTCGGCGAACTCGTTGCGCACGAGCCCGGTAATCGTGCGTAACACGAGCAGCGTGCGCGCGTCGGCCAGCAGCACGCCGCGGAGCTCGTCCGCGCTCACCTTGGTGAATCCGTCCGTGGCGGCCACCGTCGCGACATAGACCTCATCGAAGTACGAATCGTCGTAGAAGGGCGCGTCATGGACGTAAGCGAAGTCCGGCGTTAGGTGCGGCACGTATAGCGCGCGCGCAATATCGGCGTAGATGCGCTGATGCTCTTGGGTGCCGTGCCGCTCGGGAATGCGCCGAATTTCGTTGACGCGCTTGTCCCACGTGTCGGCAGCAGCGACCGCCGCAACCGTGTCGTCTATCGCGGTCACTGGCCCACTGCGTGCAGCACAGCGGGCGGGTCGTCGGCAACGTCGGCGGCAATGCGACGACGCGCCTCTACGGCGAACTCTTTGTGCAGTTCAAAACCGAGCGCCTGCCGGTCGTAGCGGCGTGCGACGACCACGGTCGTCCCGCTACCGGCGAAGGGGTCAACGACTAGGCCGCCCTTCGGACTTGCGCAGCGGATGAAAAACTCTGCCAGTCCCTCTGGCATGGCGGCGGTGTGCGCTACGCCCTTGTGCTGGTTGTACGTCTGCGGAACCGAGACGACGTTGCCCGGATCGGCACCGCCGCGCAGATAGGTTTTCGTGCGGTCTCTGCCAAATCCGGCTGCGGTGTTGCGCCGCCCGTTCAGGTCTCTGTCGCGGCGGGCAATCTCGGCTGCGTCGGCCTTGTACGGCACGCGCACGGCGTCCAGATCGAAGTACGGGCGCGGCCCGCGTGCGAAGTGATAGACGTACTCGAACGAGTCCTTGGTGCGCGGTCCGAAGCGGCCCGGTACGGCGTTGGGTTTGGCCCAGATGTAGGTCTCTATCCAGCGCCAGCCCATCTGTTGCAGCGACAGCACGAGCTGATAGACATACGGGTGCCGCTGGCCGCGCAACGGCCCGCGATTAGCCACGCGGTTCTTGATGTTGACGATCAGGCTGCCCGTTTCCGCTGTCGCGGTGAGCATTTTCTCGGCGTAGGGCAGAAACCACTCCACGTAGTGGTCCGGGTGGATCCGACTATAGGCGCGGGCGTCGGCGTACGGCGGCGACGTAAAGAACAGGTCTACGCTGCCGGGCGGCAGCCCGGGTAAAAGGTCGGCGGCGTCCCCTTGGACGACACTCTGAGCAAGCATCCGACCCAACCGAACCCGCGTCGCCATAGCCGGATACTAAGCCAGCCCTACCCACACCACCCGGCAGGCGCGCCCGACGCCGCTGCCCGCTTTCGCCATGTTTACGCAGCTCAGCCCCCGCAAGGAAAAAGGCCGTACGTGTCACTGGGCACGGCTGCGGCCGAGTGCGCGGTCGGTGTCGCCGCTCATGCTTTGCAGTCGGTCGTGTACTCCGTGGGCGCTGCGGTGGGTCTGTATGAGGCGTTCGTATTCGGTCAGCGCGGCGGTGATCTCGGGGGTGTGTTGCTGTGGGTCCAGGTCGCTGGCCTGGGTGAGGGCGGCTTGCAGGTCGGGGGACTCGGATGGGACGGGGTGGTTGCGGATGGTGTGGTCGGCGCTGAGAGTGCGCGACCAGGGCAGGTCTTTATTGAGCAGGCGCAGCAGCGGCGCCGACGGTGCGGCCGACCATTGGCGGGTGTCGGTGTCGATGAGCACCAGGCGGACGTCTGCGCTCACTGCACTCTCGGCGAGGTCGGCAATCTCGGTGGGCGTCAACCGTTGGGCGTGGTCGACGACGGCGATGGTGCCCGGTGTTGTGGTGGCGGGCTCGAAGCGAAGTGTGGCGGCGTCGACCGTCTCGGGGTGCAGCGCTGCGGTGTGCGGGTCGTTGAGGACGTCGTGGGGAGCCGACCAGATGATGTGGCGGTTGTTGGCCGCGGCGGCGTCGGCTAGGACGGCCATCTGGGGGATGAGTTCGGCGCGGTCGGTCGCGGTGACGGCGGTGACGGCGAAGGGGTTGGCCGCCACGGACGCTAACGCGGGGCCGGCCGACAGCTTGGCCAGTGCTTCGCGGTCGAGGCGCAGGGGGGGTTGGAAGGTGTTGTGGCCGGCGGCGGCGAGCACCCGCAGTTCGGTGGTGATGCGGGGTAGTTGTTCGATGATGTGATCGGCGGTGCGCATCTGGGCCTCGGCGAAGGCGCGCGAAGCGGCGGATTCGGCGGTCAGTAGTTGGTCGAGCTGGCGGCGCAGTTCGGCACGTCGGGCGCCGAGGAGTCTGTCGTCCTCGGCGCGGCATTGCGCCAGCAGCGCATCCACGTCGGCGTGGGTGATGATGTTGTCTGCGCCGCCTGCGGCGGCCTCGCGGCGTTCGGTGACTTCCCGCAGCGCCGGGTACCAACGTTGGGCGGGTGTGTGCTTGGGCAGCACTGTCTCTTTGAGCCAGTTGAGGTGCTGGGCGGCCGAGGCCACGTCGAGCGGGTCGCTGTCGGCGTCGGTGCGCAGTGTGTCGTAGTCGCGTTGGGCGGCGTCGATCAACGCCAGGCTGCTGGTGTAGGTCTCGTCGTCGTCGTGCCAGCGGTCGAGGACGGATTCAATCTCTGCCAGGTAGGGCCGGTCGGCGTCGGCGCGGGCCCGCATCGCCGTGATCCGGGTGCCTGCGGCCTCGATGGCGGGGCCTCCGGTGGTGGATCTCACCTGGGTGGCGAGGGTCTCGTAGTCGGCCAGGGCCGCTTCGTACCGCTCGCGCAGGGCGCGCACATCGACCTGTGCGGCGGCCAGTGCGGCGGCCGGAGCGGGTCTCGTGGTGGACAGAGAATCGAAGTCGATGTAGTCCTCGGGAGCGGCGTACTCATCGTCGGGCGGGGCCAGCGACAGGTCCTGGTGGGGGTCGGCGGGCAGGTCGTCATGGAAGCCGAGTGCGGCGGCAAGCACGTCTGGGTCGGACAGCGCGTCGGTCAGCACAAGGGGATCGGCGGCCGGGTGGGGGCGTTCGGGGTCGGGGTGCAGGTGTTGGAGTTCTTCGTATTCCTCGTCGCTGAGCGGAGGGTGCTCGGGTGTTGGGATGTCGTGGTCGTAGGGGGTGTCGGTGGTGAACAGGTCGATGGAGTAGGTGAGCAGGCGGGCGTACTCGTCGGGTCGAAGGTGATGTGTCAGTGCGGCGTCAGCGTCGGCGAGGTGCTCGGCGGCGACCTGCAGCAGATCCAGCGGTTGCCACCGCTGAGGGTCTGCGGCCGCGATGGCCGACACCAGTGCGGGGAATGCTGGGTCGGCGGCGATGGTCTCGGCCAGGGCGCTGCCGAACACGGTGTGCAGTTCGGGCAGCCAGGCTGGGCGCAGCCCGTTGTGGGCCGTCTCGACGATGGCCGGCGACAGTGTTCCGCACAGCCGCCACCACAGGGCCGCGGCGGGAAGGTCGTCGGGCAGTGGGCGTTCGCCGGCGGCGGTGAGGACGAGTTGTTGGACGTTGACTCCGGTGCGGGAGGCCTCGGCGAGGTGGGTGGCCAGCTGTGGCCAGAACGGGTCTTTTCGGATGTGGGGGTTGATGGAGTCGACCAGTTCGTTGTAGCGGCGGTGGCCGATCTGGGCGCCGACGACGGTGGCGGCCCGCTTCTCGAGGCGGTGTTGGGCGGCGCGCAGACGGGCCGGATACTGCTCGGCTCCGGCGATGCGGGTGTCGGCGTCATCGACGTCGGTGGCGGCCCGGTAGACGGCCAGATCGGCGGCCAGCGTGGCGTCGGGGCCGACGATGGGTCGCGCCCAGCGGGGTGCGGTGGCCGCTGTCCAGGCCGCCACGTCGTCGCGCACGGCGGTGTCGAGGTCGCAGATCAGTTCGGCGCGGCGGCTCAGATACGGGCCCCAGCGGGGGTCATCGCGCAGCCGTGAGGGGATGGCCGGAAGCCACGGCAGCGGCCCGGTGCCCCCGGAATGCGAACCGGATGGATCGAGTCGCCAGTCGATCACTGCGGCGGGATCGGCGGCGTCATCGAAGCCGCCGGCGCGCACCACAGCGGTGAGCCGCTTGAGCGGGTTGTAGCCGTTGGCGGCGATCAGCGACAGGTGTTGGCGCAGCACCGGCCACGCAGCGGCCGTGGTCAGTCCGGGCAGAGTCTCCTCGGCGTGCCGGTCGAGCGCGGCATGCTCGGCGGGGGTGAGCAGCTGCTCGGCCCCCGACCCGACGGCGTGGTTGTACATGTGCGCGGCGGCTGAGAGTCGGCGGCGCGGGTCGGCGGTTTCGCGCTGCAGTGAGGTGGCCGACACCTGGGCGGCGTCGCGGCCAAGGGCACGTGTGAGCACGTCCACGGCTGTGTCGGGGTGGGTTGCCTTCGGGGTCAGGATGCGGTGGGGATCGTTTTCCGCTGTGGAGAAGTAGATGTGGTTTTCGCGCACACCGCGGGTCAGCGCGGTGTAGATCTGCTGGCGGCTGAGCCGGTCAGAACCGACGGTGTGGCAGCGGTGGCGGGCCGTGGCGCCCTGTGCGCTGTCGATGGTGGCGGCGTATCCGAGGGTGACGTGAGCCCGCACGTAGTCGCCGGGAAGGTGGCGGTGGGCTCCGGATTCCAGGTGGGTCACGGTCAGTGATCCGTCGGGTTCCACGGCGCTGACTTCCCACCGATAGCCGTTGCGAACGAAGTCGTTGGAGCCGACGGTGAGCATCCGCGCGTTCTTCTTGGTGAACACGATGTCGCCCACGCTGGCGCGCGAACCACCGGCCAATCCGGCTTCCCTGGTGGGTGCTTGGTCGCCCAGTGTGGTCAGTCGGTGCAGTCGGGCACGCTCGTTGAGTTCGGTCACCAGGTCGTGGGTGGGCGCCAACAGCAGGGAGTGGTGGCCCTGTTCGTTGTCCTCGCGCCAGGCGTCGAACGCCATGTCGAGGGCCATCGCGTCGGTGCCGACATGGACTCGCTGGTGGTCGATGTAGAAGGCGATGCCCGAGGGGTCGCCCTCGCGCATCGCCAGCCCGGCCTGGGCCTCGGCGGGGGAGGCGAACCGCATCACCTGCGACAAGGTGATGGCTTCACTGCTGTGGGCGAGGTCGCGCAACACGCCGCCGGCGCTGATCGACGCCAGCTGTTTGTCGTCTCCGATCAGCCGCACCGACGCACCTCGGGCCAGCGCTGCTGAGATCACCGCATCGAGTGCGAGGGTGCCGGCCTTGCCCGCTTCGTCGATGATGAGAAGGGTTGTGTGGTCGATACGGTCGAACCATTCGCGGGCGGGATCGCCTGCATCGGCGTGCGGGTTGTTGTGCAGCCAGTTGAACTTGTCCACGGTGTCGGCGACGTCGATGTCGATTTCGTCGCGCAGGATTTGGGCTGCACTTGCGCTGGGGGACAGCCCGATCACGGTGCCACCGGTGCTCTCCCATGCCCGCGCCAACGCCGACATCGCGGTGGTTTTCCCGGCCCCTGCCGGGGCCAGCGCGAGCATGACTCGCTGACCGCGGCTGGCCATCTGGCGGACCAGTTCGGCTTGGCCGGCGTTGAGTTCGCGGCGGTGCGCGGCCTCGGACAGCAGCGCCATTTCGACCTCGATGGGATCGACTTGACGGCCGTCGGTGAGGGTGGCGGCAGCCAGGATGCGTGTTTCGGCGGCCAGGATTTCGGCGCTGGTGTAGGTCTGGCTGCCCGCCAGCCGGTAGACGCTGGTGCCGTCTTTGCGGCGCAGCACTGCCGGTTCGCCAAGGTCGGTGTCGGGGCTGCTGGCGTGGCGGATACTCAACGGTTCCGACAGTGCGATGTCGGCGATCTGTTCGGCTAATCCGTCTGTGTTGGCGTGCTCGGTGGACCGGGTCAGACGCAGTGCTTCGGCCAGAATGTGGGTGCGTTGCCAGGTCGAGCGTGACTGGGAAACGACGGCGATGACGCGCTGGGCCTGGGTGGTGAGCCAGTCGGAGGTGATGGTTGCAGCGGTGCGGGCGCGGCCGCTGAGGCAGCGCCCGAGCATCGCGTTGAGTGCCTGCTCGTCACCGAGAAGTCCGATCGCTTGGGCGCGCCATTCCTGCCGCTGTTCGGCCAGCGAACGGGGTTCGTGCTTGGCGGCGCGGGTGGAAAGGGTGGCCTGTTGGAACAGCGCGATCGACTCGGGTGTGGTCGGTTCGCGGCCGTGCTCGGTTTGGAACTTCTTGGCCAACACGGCGTATTCGGCGTCGATCGCGGCCCGCCGAGAGGACCACAGTTCGAGCAGTTCGGGATTGACTCCGACGACTTCGCGGACTTCGCGTTTGCCGTCGGGGGTGTGTGCGCGGGAGGCGAACCGCATCCCCAGTTCGGCGCCGAGGTATGCCTCAATGCGGGTGTTGTACAGCTCTGAGGCGGCGACGGTGGAGGCGTAGAGGGGGCGGCCGTCGAGGGCATACCAGCGCCAGATTCCGTCGGTTCCTTGTGCGCGAACCTTGTTCGACACTGCGACGTGGGTGTGCAGTCCGGGGTCGGCGGCTCGGGTGTCACGGTGCAGGAAGTGGGCGGCTATGAAGCCATCTGTGTCGATCTGCGCAACGCCTTGCGCGCCGATGCGCGTGTATGCGGCGTGGTCCTGCAGAAAGTTCTGCGCGTCTTCGACGGCGCGCGTGTGGCACTTCTCGATGATCTCGGCGATGTGCAGCGGGGCCAGCGCGTAGAGCGCGGACACACTTTTGACCGGGGTGTAGGTCATGTCGTAGCCGGCAACTGAGGTGGTGAGCTGGCGGGTGCCGCGGGCGATGTATCCGGTCAGCTCGCGTTCGTCGGCGGGGGGTCGGGCGTGGTCTTCTTCGAACATTTCGGTGGCGATACGAGTGCGCATCGCGGCCCGCAGTTCTTCATCGATGGGGGCGTTCCAGTGCTTGCCCTGACTGATGTTGTGGTCGCGGAAGGCCACGGCAAGCCGTTGCTGCAGAGCGGTTTCCCCGGCGTTGACGTGGAAGGGGCGGCCGAGTTTGACCGCGGCCAGCGCACCGTTGCGGGTCGCGCCTTGAGCCATCAGGTGCCGCGCCAGCGGGGTCGCGTTGGGGTGGACGCCGAGGCCGAAAAGATTCTTCATCTGGTCCTCGGTGACCTCGGACCCGGCCTCGACGTTCCATAGTTGGGCGCCTTGGTCGGTGTGAGCGCGATGCTCCATCGCGGCGGCCAATCCGGCCAGCCCGCGCCCCGCCCAGCGGCCCGGTGTCTCGCCCTTGGAGGAGTAGTAGTCCCCGAGGGAGTCGGGTCCGGTGTGGGTGCGGTCATGGGCAGCCACCTGCCGCACCAGATACAAGTATCCGGTGCCGGCAGTCAACTTGTGAATGCCCATCACGGCTCGGACGCTAGGCAGCGGTGATGACGATCCCAAGCCTGCGACACCCCCTGCCGCCCAACCGGCGTTACCGTTTCGTGACCTCAGTGCAAGAGGTGTGTGGGACAAAACCAGGGCTGATAGGTGGAGGTGCTGGTGGGAAGGGGTGCGGGCTGGGATTTGGGCGGTGACGGAAGGTGATGGTGGGAGGGGGAGTTGGGAGGGTGATTACGTCAGCAGGGCTGGTTACAGTCCGCAAGCATGAGAAATGCAACGAAGAAATCAGGGAATCTGCAACGGGCTTTGGAGGCGCGGCGCCGGGCGAATGCTGAGCGGGAGGCGCGTGAGCGGGCGATTGTCCAGTCGCTCAAGGAGTTCCTGGACGAGCTGGACAAGCTGGAGCACATCGAGCAGTCCGCAGCCAAGGATGAAGAGGCGGCGCTGGCCAGGGCCGCCGAGCAGATCGCTCGGATCGAGCGCGAGTTGAACGAACGGCTGGAGCGGGTTCGGCGCAGCGCGCAGGAGAAGGCGACGACGATTCGGCGGGCGGCCGGGGCTGCGGCGAAGGTGCTGCGGACCAATGGCGAAACGATCGCCGGTATCGCAGCGCAGAGTGGTCAGACCCAAGCGCGGGTGCGAGAACTGTTGCGTCTGGCCGACAGCGGACAGGACGAGGCCGGCGGGCAGGGTGAGGATGCGACAGGCGCGGGCAGCGGCGCGGATAGCGCAGCGCCGGTTGGTGATCCGTCGCCGGTGAGCGAAGAGGCTGCCGCGGTGGATCCAGCCACCGAGGCACTGAGCGCCTGACGACTCGGATGAGGCAGGGCCGCGAGTTAGTGGTCGACCCGGTGCGTCATGCCAGCGAGATCGCGCAGTTTTTTGCACACGTGGTGCGCGGTCCTGGGCGGCAGGACTGCTGGCTGTGGACCGGGGCCATCGGAACAGATGGATACGGGCGTTTCGCGTTGCGGCGCAGCGGCTGGCGGCACCCGGTGATGGTACGGCCACCGCGCTATGCGCTGGCGTCCGCGCAGGCGGGGGAACCGCTACAGGGGGATGTGCGTGCGCTGCACGAGTGCGACGTGACTTTGTGCGTGCGGGTGGTGACCGCCGAGGAGATTCGTGGCGGGGTGCGAGCACACGTGATGGCGGGCACTCAGCAGGAGAACATGGAGCAGATGGCGGCGCGGGGCCGCGGTGGTGGCCGGCCGACGGTGATCGCGCGGGGCGCGGGTGTAAGAGCGCGACGCGAACGGGCTCTGGCACTGCGGGCGGCGGTGCGGTCGGGGTGGGATGCGGCCGCGGTGGAGGCGGCGATGCTCGGGACGCAGCCACGGTTGTGGTGAGCCCGAACGGCTTTTCAGCGACGGGTGCGGAGTTTGAATCCGCACCCGTCGCTTCTTCGTGGCTCGATTCTTGACGGCTGGGTGGCCGGACAAGAAGTGAGCTGGCCCGCCCCTTGGTGGGGACGGGCCAGCTCGGCGGGTTGGTCAGGCGTCGGGATCTGCGCCGGTTTGGGCGATGATCGCTTCCGCGTCGGCGAAGTAGTAGCCGGCGTACTGCATCTCGGCGGGTCGATAGGGCCGAAAAGGTCACTCGGCCCCGCGTAGCCCGGTGTGGGCGTGGGTTGACCGGTCGGGGGCCCCGACCGATTAGGCTGGGCGCCCCTGCTGACAGGTGAGGGGGTGAGGGGCTACGGACGCGCCCGCCGCCAGGCGGGCATCCGGCGCCCGCCAGGGCGACGCGGCCGTCGCGTGCGCCGGTGCGCCATTGGCGGTGCATCGACAGTTCGGTGAATCCGCCGGGGAGTCCAGCGCCCGTCCGGTGAGCGCGCGCGGGAAGCGTGCGGGGCGCCCAGACGGGCGTGGGGTATGAACCGCGCACCGTTGGCCCAGGGCCGGGCCAGGGCGCGCCTCACTGGTTGCGACGTCGAAGTACTTCATGGCGCTTGGTCTTTCGGTTTCCTGCAGTGGGCGATGAGGGTGGGGGTGTGGGGGGAGCACACCCCCACCCGGCCGGGTGGCTTCAGGCGGCGGCCTCGCTGTGGAGTGCGGCGCGCAATCGTGTGCCGATCCATTCTCCGACTGGTGGGGAGACGGCGTTGCCGTATCCGTCGACCTGGTTGCGGGCGCTTCCCCAGACCACGAAGGTGCCTTGGTAGTCGGCGAAGTCGACGTCGAAGCCGCAGCCTCGTCCGATCTCGTGGGCGGCCATCATCCGGAAGTAGCAGTCCTCGAGCGTCAGGTCGGCGAGGACTGCGCGCCACTGGGCGGTGAGCACGGCGGTGGTGTCGCGCGAGGTGAGGGTGCCGAAGGGATCTGTTACCGGGTGTGGGGCGGTCTCGGTGCCGTGGCTGCCGTTCTGCTTGTACCAGCCCGAGAACAACACACCCTGCGTGACAGCCGATCCCACGGTGGTGCCGAGCGGATCGCTGATCGGGTGTGCGCGGTACTTGGCCTCGTCGATCGAGCCGTTGTTCTTGATGACACCGGCTGCGGTGAGGACGCCTGGGATCTGGTCAGAGGTCATGGTGGGCATCGGTTCGGCGTGTGCGGTGGGCACGGTGTTGCGGCGGAAGGGCAGGACGCCGCTGGAGACCATGCCCAGTGTCTCGGAGCCGCCTTGGGTGGGCAGGGGCTCGTTGGCACCGCGGGCGATGCCCTGGAAGTTGGCGACACCGAGCAGGACGGCTTTTTCGTGGGTGCTGGTGACGGTGTCCATCGGCTGGGTGATGTGCTTGCCGTCGCCGTTGTGGCGGTGCGCGGCGAGCGTCTGGCCAGTAACCGCGACCGGTGGCGTGAGCAGCCCGGTGGTGTTGGTCGCGGTCTGCGCCCACAACGGTTGACTGAGATCGCGACTGCGGCAGTCTGATCCTGGGTGTTCGTAGGTGTTGCCAGCGGCGGCCATGAGGGCACCGGTCGACAGGACGGCGGTTTCTTGCTGGCTTGTCTGGGTGGCCAGTGGCTGCCACGGGTGACGTTCGGATCCGTGCACGGCCTTGGCTGGCATGAGGACCGCCGGGAACTCGGCGAACCGTTGGCGGCACCGCTCGGCACGAGCCATCGTGGCCGGGGCCAACGGCTTCTTACGTTCACCGATACGGGTGCCAAGGTCGGTCAGATCGAGCGCGGCCAGCGACGGCGTCATCGGCGGAGTCACCACGGCGCGGCACCGCTCGCACCGGTAGTCGTATTGCTTGCCGTAACGCACTGAGCCGGTGGGAGGCACCCCGGTGCGCCAGGTCCACACTGCCTCGACCACACCGTCGCAGAGCGTGCACCACGCGGCCGGGCGGTGGTCGAGGTCTGGTGTGGGCAATCGTCGGTCCCACATCGCGATGTACAGGCGGTCTCGCGACTGCGGCACACCGAAGAACATGCTGTTGAGGTAGAGGACTCGGTACTTGTAGCCCAGGTTCTCGAACTGTTTGAGCCACCAGCGGTAGGTGGACCCGTCGCCGATATTGCGCTTGCCTGGGATCGCCGGTCCCCAGGACGTGAGTTCGGTGGTGCACTCGACGAGGATCAGGCGTGGGTGGTGCTGCGCGGCGTAGTGCAGCACACAGTTGGCTGTCGCGCGGTCACGCTCGGATCGGGTGACGCTGGCATCGAACTCGGGGTCGTCGAGGTCGAACAGTGACAGGCCTTGCTCGTATGCCTTTTGGGTGTTGGCCTGGGAGTGGTTGACACAACTGACGCCGGCGAGCAGGAGGTCGGCAGCGGGCAACTCCCGGGCGGAATGGTAGTTCGAGGACTCGGGGTCCACGAGGTCTGCGATCCAGTGCTCGGCGTCGGGGTGGTTGGCCTCGTGGACCTCGACCTTGTAGCGGTTGTGGTTGGCGGCCATGATCGTGGTGAAACCGGCCCGCTTGGCGCCTTGGGTGAAACCGCCGAACCCGGAAAACAGGTCGACTGCGATCAGGTCGTCGTGTGCGAACCGGCGGCGCTGGGTGGCGGGCCGGTGCTCAGCGGTCGCGCTCATCGGTTCACCGCCGCATCGGTGGCGGTGACGACCGGCGTGGCATCGTCGGATGCCTCCGGGCCGATCTCGTTTCGGGGCTCCCACTGCTGGGCGGCTGGGTCGTACTGGCCGAGGGTGATGGTGGGGTGCCCGGCGTCCGCGTCGTGGCGGATGTAGAGCGAGCCGTACAGGCGCCCGTTGATGGTCAGATAGAGGTTGCCTTCGTATGCGGCTTCGTCGAAGTCGCCGTATTCGTTTGCGGTGCCGAGGTCGACGGTGACCGGAACGCCAGCGCCGGAGTCGATTTCGACGGTGGTGGGCGGCTGTTGGCAAGGGGTGGTTGTCATCGCAGTGTGTCCTTTGGTGGCAGTGGTTATCAGCGGAGGTTGGCGAACAGATCGAGCTGGACGGCAGTAGCGGGGTGGAGGGCTTGGCGCAGCAGTGTTTGCGACCAGGTGCGCAGTTCGGCGGCGCGGCGGCGGTGCTCGGCGTCCTCGTCGTCGCTGGGGTGGTGGCGGGTGCAGGGCCCGCTGTGGGCGTTGGGGGCGGTGTGCGCGTAGGGGCAGTAGCACCATTGGTGGGTGCGCGCGCGCTCGGCGCTGTGGGCGTCGAGACACTGGCGAATCTCAGCGTGCAGGCCGGGGGGCAGGCTGCGGCCGAGGTTGCGGACCTGGGCGGCGGTGACTCTGACGCGAACGTTGTCTTGGCCGGGGCTGACGAATTTGTCGGCGACGGTCCAATAGCTGGTCATCCAGTCCGGGGCGCCGTCGGGGGCGGTGGGTCCCGAGGCTCCTCCGGCCCTGGCGAGTAGAGCCCGCATCGCGCGGTCGTCGATCATGGCCTCCAGCAGCATGGTTCCGTTGGAGCGTGCAACGAAGGCGATGAGATGGCGCTGCTCTGCGCTCAGAGGTGCGGGCATGACATTGCCTGTGCCAGCTGGCGGATCACCGCGTCCACGCGGTCGGGCCGGTGACCGGCCCAGGACTGCCCGTCGGCGATGACCACGGGCACGCTGCGGTAGCCGAGGTCTGCCAGCAGTTGTGCGGCGGCGGTGTCGGCGGAGACGTCGATGGTGTCGATGCGCACGTCGGCTTTGTCGAACTGACGGGCGGTGGCGCGGCATTGCACACATCCGGGCTTGGTGTAGAGGGTGATGGTCATCGCGGTTTCTCCGTCTTGCTCGTTGAGGTGGGTGCTTTCGGTGTCGATCACGGCTGCGACCCTCGATCGATGTCGCCTTCGGTGAAGGTGAAGGTGTTGCCCTGGCTGTCGCGCATCGCGTACCAGTAGCTGGCCTTGGACCAGGCCGTCGTCCAGTCGCTGCGCTCCCAGCGCAGGACATTCCACAGATCGCGGTCCGCGCCGCCGGGGTGAAACGCCGCTCCGGACTCGGGCCGGTAGAAGTGGTTGAGCACGGCAATGAGCGCCTCAACGGAGTCGGCTTCGGCGGCGATGGCGTCCAGGGCCGCGTGGTAGAGCGTCCAGTAGTCGCCCTCCAGTAGCCGCGCCTCACACTCGGTGCAGGTCTGATTGAGGGCTTCGGCGGCCGGAATCGGTGTCGGGAAAACGGCACTGGCCACTGCGGCGCGGTCGATGCGGCGCTCCTGGGCAACGACATCGAGGACGTGCTCGGTGTCGTCGTACTCCGCGCCTTCGGTGATCGGCAGGATCGCCGCCTGGGTACATGTCGGGCACAGCAGGCGCCCGTGGTCGTGGTAGGCCGCCACGGTGCGGGTGAGCGGTTGCGGTTCGGGCATCGGGGTTCCTCTCGCGGAGTGGATGGCTATAGCCTACCACCGAACGGGAGGGTTTAGCCACCCAGTTGGCGGGGGAAATCGTCTGTACGCCAGAAATGTTTGGGATTGTCCGGGGGAGGAATCACGGAGGGTTGCCGTGGATGTGCGTCGCGTGCGCAGGGCGTGGAATCGTCGCGTTCCCGGCCCGGATGGGGTGTCCGGGTTCACGGCCGTCGTCAGCCTGGCCACCGTTGCTCTCAATGCCTCGACTTCGGTCACCCCCTCGGGAACGGAGGGCAGCGACAATTCGCTACCACCTCGTGTTCACCTCGGCCTTGTGGTGCCTCTCGATGCGCAATCGCGCGTCGCGAGTTCGCCCGGCGCGGCCAACATGGTCGGTCGGCTGGGCCTGGGTGCAGCACCGCCCCTTCCCGTTGGCGGTGGAACGGACATGGCCTGGCCAAAACGGGCCTCGGTGTCGTGGTCGAGTACGTCGGGCGTGGGGCGTGGGTGAACCGGCGTATACGTCCCGCCGTGTGTCAGCGCGGTGATGGCGAGGTCAGGTGTAGAGGTGGTCGCGGCGGTCGGCGCAGTCTCCGCAGTAGCCGTCGAATCCTTCTCCGTCGTCGAGCGGGTTGGTGCAGCCGCGGGTGGCACAGTGATCGCAGCGGGGGCAGAGCCGGTTGTGCCCACGGAGGGGTAGGTCGCACAGGTCGCAGAACTCGGCGTCGGGCCAGGCGCGGTGGCAGGCGGCCGGCGCGTCGGGGTGGTCGAGGTCGATGAGCACGGTGGCGATGATGCGCAGTTCGTCCGGTGTCAGTGCGCGGCAGCGTGGATCGGTGCTGGTGCCCAGGTACCAGGCGGTGCGGTCGGTCCAGATCCGCACGTAGGGGCCGGCGGTGCGGTTCTGCTCGGCGGCGGTGCGGGTGGGGTGGGTGCTGATGACGTCGTCGGCGGTGTTGACGATCGCCCATCGGCGGGTGGCGAGCTTGCAGACGGACCAGTCGTGCGGCGGGTTGCTGAAGTGGTGGCGCACGCTGTCGGCGAAGCGGTCGGAGATGGCCATGGTGTGGGTTCCTTTGTGCGGTTGGGTGTTTGGGCTTGCTGCGTGTCGGCGTGGTCTCAGGTGCGGCGAATGTGCCATCCCAATGCGGTGGGCACGACCTGGCGGCGCGGGTAGGTGATGGGCAGCAGGTTGGTGTAGTGCCACTGCACGAGGACACCGCGATCGGTGACGGCCTCGACGGTGCCGGCGAGGCGGCCAACACCGGGCTGGATGGCCGAGATGGGGTCGCCAGGGCTGGGCAGCGTCGGGCCGGTGTAGGCCAGGTCGGTGGGGTCCTCGCCGGTCAGGGCGCAGCGGGCGGCGACGTCGGGGACGAAGTGGGCGACCAGCTCGTCGGCGAGGTCGATGACGGCCTGTCGACTGATGGCGGGATTGAGATCGTCGTGCCCGGCTCTGGCCTCGGCTTCGTAGAGGTCGTCGCGGGCGACGAAGTAGGCGCCGAGCAGCTCGCGCAGGGTGTCATCGGGGATGGCAGGCAGGACTGGGGCGGGGGTGGTCATGGTGGGCTCCTTCGGCGGGCTCAGTCGTTGACGGCTTCGGCGGCAGCCGCGACGTCCTCGAGGAGTCGGGCGCGCTGGTCGTCGAGGTGGTCGAGGGCTGTCTCGTCGGCGGTGAGCAAGGCGGCGGCTCGCTGTGCGCGCAGCGCAGCCAGTTGCGCCAGCGCGCGGTCGAGCGCGGGCAGAGGGTCGGTTTCACGTTTGACGTGGGTGGTAACGAGTTCGAGGTATTCGACGAGTTCGCGGCGGCTGCCGGTGAGGGATAGGCCGTCGCCGCTTTCGTTGGTGAGGTCGAGGACGAACACCGGCGCGCAGGTTCGTTCGTCGGGCCGGTGCTGTTGCTCGTGGTAGTCGCCGGCTTCGTGGATGTCGGCTTGGCGCAGGGTGTAGAGGGCGCCGCGGGCGTGTCCGTGTTCGATGTGGTTGCTCATGATTGGGTGTCTCCTTCTCGTGGTGGGTGAATGATGTTCGCGGGCATGGCAGCTCCTGTCTGGGTGCGGTCATGCCCGGATGGGATGCAGGTCCGCGAGTGCGATGAAGGCACCCTGTTGACCGGCGTGGGATTCGGCGATGATGTCGGCCATCGACAGGTCGGCGCGGAATCGGTGACCGGTCTGGGCTTCGACGTCGGCGTAGCGGCGGGCCAGCGTGGGGTTCAGGCGCGCTGAGCACACCAGGTCGGCGCGGGAGGCCAAGACGCAGAACCGGCACGACAGGCGCGACATGCCTTCGACGTAGGCCCGGTGGGGACGGGTGCCCGCGGCGCGGATCCGTTCCCAGACCTGGCTGGTGGACCAGTGATGGATGGGGTACCAGTCATCAACGCGGCGTCGCCCGTTGGAGGCCGAGGTGTTGGGGGAGTAGGCCAGTCGGCGGGCGCGGGCGCTGCTCTCCTCGGCGCGAAGGCCCATGACGTTGAGCAGGTGCACGGGGCGGCCGGTGATCTGGCCGCCCTCGCGCAGCTCGGCGACCAGCTTGGTCATCACCTTGCGGATCGGACCACGCTTGAAATCCGATGTGCACCAACGCTGGGACGCGCTGGGCCAAAGTCCGCGTCGCTGAACGTGGTCGAGAATCGTGTACAGAGATCCGTCGCGTTCGCGGCGCGCCAGTTCGAATCGCAGGCCGTAGTGGGCGGCGTGCTCGGCGGCGAGGTCGGGCACACCGTCCCACTCGGCCTCGCCCAGATCGGCGTGCACCACTACGACGCGGTCCAGGACTTCGGCCTGGCGAGCCGCGGCGACTACCACATCGAGGCTGGCCTGGGAGTCCTTTCCGGCGCTGGAGTTGACCAAGATGATGTCGTAGCAACACAAGTCGGGCGCGTCAGCGGCGGTGACGGTTGCCTGGTGGCCCTCGATGGTGGCGGTCATGGCGGGCTGTCGATCCTTCCTTAGTGGGTGGCTTTAGCCTACCATCAATGGTAGGCTAAAGCCACCCACTAAGGAAGATTTTGGAGGTACCGGTGTCCGGCACACAGGCAGCGGAGTTGCAGATTCCAGGGATCGGCGACGACGCTGGGCGTCCGTCGGTGGTGGTGTCCTACGGGCTTGGGTTGGACAGCACGTGCCTGTTGCTGCGGTGGTTGACCGAGCCGCAGACCCGCGACTTCGACCTGGCCGACATGGTGGTCGTGACCGCGATGACCGGTGACGAATTCGCATCGACTGCACAGGATGTCGAGACCTACATGTTGCCGATCTTTCGCCGCCTCGGGATTCGCTACATCCAATGTGCGCGGTCCGAGCGGACCACCACGACCAGTGGGGACGGGGTGGTGATCCTGGACGACTCGAGCTGCCCGCAGCGTCTGCACATCGACGGGGCCTACCGCCTGTCGACCGAGATGATCACTGCTGGCACGGTTCCTCAGCTCGGCGGAGCCCGCAAGTGCTCGGTTCACGCGAAGGGGTGGGCGCTGGATCCGGTGATCAGCATGGTCACCGGTGGGCAGCCCTACCGGCACGTCATCGGTTTCGAGGCCGGTGAGCAGCGACGGGCGGACAAGGACCGGCTGTACAACAATTCACGCCGCACAGGCTGGTATCCGTTGATCGAGCTGGGGATGGATCGTCAGGCGTGCGCTGCGTATGTGCGGGCCAAACTGGGGACGTCCTGGTTCAAGAGCTGCTGCACGTTCTGTGTGTATGCCATGTCGACGGCCGCGGGTCGGGAGAATATGGTGCAGCGCTACCGCCGGGAGCCGCTGGCCGGCGCGCAGGCGATGTTCATGGAGGCGGTGTCGCGTCGACTCAACGAACGCCAGACCCTCATCGCGGGAAGCAGTGTCGCCCAGATGATCTCCGAGGCCGGACTGGTCGAGGTCGAGGTGGCCTTCCAGCGGCTGATGGATGAGACCGAGTTCGCAGTGTATGAGGTGCGCCGGGTCACCCCGGCTGGTCGTGAGGGCCGTAGGGGAGTCACGGCGCGGTCGGTGCGCCGCCTGGCGTGCGGGTCACAAGCCGAGATGAATGCCCGCCTGGCCGAGCTTCCTGGCCGCCGCGATGTCGGTGCTGATCGCATCGTGCGCCACCGGCTTGCGGCGGCGGCGAACTGTGAGCACCTCTTCGTCGTCGCTCCGGCGGTGGTCGACGACAAGCAACGTCCCTCGTTCGAGACGCTGTGGGCGCAGGCCAACGGCGACTCCCTGTTCTGACTTTTTCACCCCGGCCGCCCGGCCTGGCTTCGGCCATCACTGCCTTCGACGGTATTCCTCGCGTCGAGGCACACGTTCTGCGATCGGGGCACGACCCGCAGCGCAGCGTGTGCATCGCGGCGGCGCAGCGCGGCGGGCCTCGGTGCAGACCGCCCCTCACATCACCGCCCAGCAGGGCGCGGCCCGCGAGGCAGGACTTTGGCTTGGGGCGGGGAAGAAGCCTTGAGTGGGTGTGTAGGCGGCGAGGGGCGGGGTTTGGGCCGGTCAGAGCTATCCGGTGCGCAGGATGTCGGTGACGCGCCACTGCACCGCGGCCCAGTCCTCCTTGGGGAGGGCGTCGACCTCGGGGGACCATCCGGCGTCGGCGTCGATCTGGGAGCGCAGTTCGGTGAAACAGGTGACTTGGCGGATGGTGCCCTGGTTGACCAGGGTGCCGATCTGGGCGACCACCTCGTGTGCAACGCGGTCGATCGCCAGCCAGTAGTCCACGGGCCGGCCGGTTTCGCGATGCAGGTCGATGTGGCGCATCACATGGTGGCCGACGAAGGTCTTGCCGTTGGTGTAGCGGACCCGGGCCAAGGGCTGACGGTCGGACGGGGAGACCGCGGCGTAAGGCTTGACTGCGGCGACGTACACCTCGTCGCTGGCGGGGGCCTGCTGGGACTCGGGTGGGATGTAGTCGAACGGGTTCATGGCCTCAGCGGGTCGATGCCGCGCCCCGGTGTGTGCGGCGCGTCGTGCCGGCGGGTCGGTGTGCTGCTGTGCATAGTCGATCTTTACCAGCAGCCTCTGACACATCCGCCGGTCAGACGCCGTGGGTGAGCTTTTCGATGGTGGTGTCGAGGGCGGCGGCGAGTTTGGCGAGGAACACGAGGGTGGCCGAGCCTTTGCCCCGCTCGACGTCGCGCAGGAACACCCGGTCGACACCGGCCTTGTCCGCCAGTGCGCGCTGTGACATGCCCAGCTTGTCGCGGCGGGCCACGATGTTGGCTCCCACGATGGGAAGGACGCGCTCGGCCACCGAGGTGTCGGGGCTGGACTTGGCGCCGGTCGCGGTGGCGGGCATGGGTGTGGGTTCCTTCGGGTCGATGAGGTAGACCTGTTGTGCTGATCCTACCCCTGCCTGGGTGGCTAAATCCACCCAACGAGTGTGGCAGGATGCGGGATGTGAGCGCGGACACCAGCAGCACTGCGGCATGGAGTGGGGGCTCGGGTGAGACCGGCGCCGCGGTGGTCGCTTTCGGTGGTGTTCCGTTGCGCCGCAATCGTGATGGGAGTTGGTCGGAGCCACGGTATCCGGCGGTGTGCGCTAACGGGCACGAGCTGGGTCCGTATCGCGTGACGATCGGGGTGTGCCACTGTCGGTGCGGGATTCTGCACCGCACGGCGCAGTGCAACGAGTGCGGGGCGACCTACTATCTGCCTCGGCCGGGGGACGGCTGTGAGTCCACGGCGCTCGACGGCCGCCACGGGTAGGCGGGGCCGGTCAGAGGTGCAGGCCTCCGGGTCCTGCACGACGCGCGGAGGTCTCGCGCAGCGACTGTGCCCACTGTAGGTCACGCTCACTGTGCTGTTCGGCGTCGCGCTCACGCTGGTGCACGGTGTCGAGCAGCAGCGCGATGAGTCGCCCGTACCCTTGTTGGGTGGCGTGTCCGTGGGGACCTATCGAAATAGGTGTCGAAAACCCATAGGGACGATTCATGCTAGACGCCAAGCGCTGAATCGGTGGCATCGGGGCTCTCGCGGGCTGGTGTTTGTGTTGCGGGGGCGTCTCATGAGCTGTGTGGGGTGTGTGTGACTGGTCAACGGGCAGGGGGTGTCCCCTTGGCTGTGCTCAGGCTGCTGCGGACTGTTGGTGTCGTCGGTGGATGAATGCGGCGATTGCGTTGCGGCCCAGGGCAAATCCGATCATCACGCCGTGTTGGCGGGTGGCGGTGTGGGCGGTCATGCGTCCGCCGTAGAGGGTGCGGTCGAGGGTGTTGTTGAGTGATTCGGCGTCTTCGCGCCAGCCGTAGCAGCGGTCGTAAACGCTGTTGCCGTCTTCGGTCTTTGTGTGTTGGCGAAGGTGTTCGGCGCGGTTGTAGCCCTTGTCGCGGTCTTGGGGTGTGATGTCGATTCGCTCGGTCTGAACAGTGCCGCAGGTGGTGGCGAAGTCGATGTACCACCGGTAGCTGCCCTTGCTGTTTCGTCGGGCGTAGACCTTGGCGATCGGCAGGGGTTGCAGGTGGGCTTCGCCGGTGTCGAGGATGGCGCGTTCGTGCAGGCGTCCTTCGTCGGTCCATAGCGCGTGGGTATCGCCGCAGCCGCAGTCGATGGTGGTCAGTGGAGTGGGTTTGGCTGTGCCGGCGTGCGGTGGGACCAGGACGGTCAGTCCGGCCTTCATGGCGTGGTCGATGTGGGTGCCGCGAAAGGCGCCGTCGTAGCAGATGCCATCGATGCGCAGCTGCGGTCGAGCGGTGAGTCGGTCGAGCATGGCCAAGGCGACGCCGGCTTCGCCCTTGTAGCCTTTGCCGGGAGGCACGGGCGCGGTGTCGAGGACGACGCGCAAGTTGCGAGTGTTGTCGGGGCGCGTGCTCATGATGGCGAACTTGGTGCCGTAGCGGAATTCTGGTTTGTCATCACCGTTTTGGACTTCGAGGTGAGCGTTGACAGTGGATTTGCCGTCGGCAGCTTTCTTTTCGATGGTGGATTTGCGTTCGGGCGCGGCCACGACGGTGCCGTCGCCGACGATGAACTGTCCGCGGGTGGGGTTGGTGCGTGACACGGGGGCGTCGGGGTTGAGGCAGCCGAGCTGGCGGGCGAGTGTCGCGGCCGTGTCGAGCAGACCTCGGTGCAGATCGTCGACGTGAGCGTCGAGGCGATCTTGGGCGTAGGTGTGGTGGTGACGCCGTGGCGGCTTGGGGCGAGCGGTCTTGCCGTGGGTCGCGGCGTGGCGGCAGATGATGTCCCAGTACTCGGGGTTGGCCATGATGCGGCTCGCGTGATTGGCACTGCCGAATGCGCCATGCAGAACCTTGTGGATGACCGACACCCACGCCGGGTAGTGGGCCGGGCGGCCGGGTGTGTTGGGCGGGCGGTCGGGGATCAGTTCACTGATCGAGTACAAGGCCGAGTACGACGCGACGGCCCGGACCTTGTCGATCTCCAGTGGCGTGTTTTCGTCACCAGGCGTTGGCCGGGAGTGAACAGTGCGCTGGTTGATGCGTCCGGCACCATGCGCGCGCTCGGCGCTGGGACGCCGAGGTGAGGAGCGCTGCTCGGACGGCATAGCCGGTTAGATGTCCTCGGTCCACCGGTAGCCGATAAGTGCGGCAGTGCCGTCAAGGGAGCTCGAACCGGTGAGCTGAGCCGCGGCCTCAATGCGGCCGGTGTGTTCGAAGACCTGTCGCGCAGCGTGAGCGGTCAACGACGAAGGCTTGACCCCGGCAGACCCGGTCAGCCCCGCGCGGGTCAGGACATCACGGACCGTCACGCAGACCCGCGCTTGGCGTTGGGCATCCGACCCGTCTGAGCCGGTGCAGATGATGGCGTCGGCACACGCACCCAGTTCGGTGCGGTGGGCGATGCGTTGGTAGATCACCCGGCGAGCCCACGTGTCCAAGGGCACGCTGCGGGCGCGGTGTTTGGTGGAGCCATGCGCCCACGCGGTGTGGGCGGTGGCGTCGATGTCGCCGATGCGGATGTAGCCGAGTTCGCTGGTGTGGGCGCCGGCCAACAAGAGTGCCGTAGTGGCGCCGTGACGGGTCGGGGTGGCGTGCTCGGAGAACAACCGCACCAACGCGGCTTCGTCGTCATGCAGCGGCCGAACCGCGGACGCTTCACGATCCGGCACCGTGATATCGATGGTCGGATCATCCAGCGTCAGACCAAGCCGCCGAGCTGTGCGAAAGAAGGCTCGCAGCGCCGCACGCCGGTTATGCATGGTCGCCACGGCTGCCGGTCCGACGACACCGTGGCGCGTTCGGCCCTTGGCAGCAACGAATTTGGTGACAAGGTCCACATCCGCGCCGTCCAGAGTGGTCACAGCGTGGGCATCGGCGAACCGAGAGAACCGGCGGGCCAGCAGAGCGAACTTATCCAGAGTCTGCTCGGACATGGTCCCGTCGACGGCCCATGCGGCGACCACGGTGTCCACGGCGACCGCCAAGCTTCCCTCAGCCATGGCGGGCCCCCACGGCAACGGCAGCATCAACTGCCCGCTCATGGTTGGCATCCCCGATCAGAAGCTGGCTTGTGATGGCGGCACCCTCCCACGTGGTGCGTATATGCACCAAACTCGTGGAGGTGACACTCGGCACAGATGCCGACATGGCGCAGTGGCGCTATCGTCGGCTCATGTCGCGCGGTCACGGCGATCAGCCGCCGGTTGCCTACTTGGAGGCCGGAGTGTGGCCTGACGGACATCTCATTGCCGATGCGCCGCCGTCGGCGTCGGCGGCGCTGCATCTGGCCCGCGAACTGCATCTGGCGATGGTCGAGACTGGCACCGGCCAGCGGGCGTTGGCCGCGGCCACCGGGGTTGCCCACACCACCATCGGCCGCATCCTGGCCGGCACAGTTCTGTGCGACATCGGGACACTGGCCAAGCTGGAACACGCCCTCGGGCGACCACTGTGGCCACAGTCTCCAGCAGGGACGTAACACCCAGTTCGACTCACTGACACTTGCCACGTGTGTCACGATACAAAAAGTGGAAGCGTTTACGCGTGAGGCTGAGCCGTGTGTTGCGCTTGACTCGTGTGACGCGCGGCAGAACAATAAGGAAACACGCAGACGCGCAACTCTGGCGCAGATGTAAGGCAGGTGTGGTGGTGTCCAAGACCAGCAAATCGTTGAGGGACCTGATCGAAATCGCGGTCACACGGCACAACGGCGCCTCCGGGCGGCGTTTGGCCGACATCGCACAGCAGGCGGGTCACGATATTTCCCATGCGACCCTGAACCGTCTGCGGCAAGGCGCTTACGCATCTCAGCCGACCGATGCGTCGATCCGTGCTATCGCTTATCTGGCCGAGGTGCCTGAAACGGTGGCGTTCGCCGCGGTGGGAGTGCGGCCTCCCATGAGCGTGCAGTACCAGTTGCCCGTCGAAGCGCAGCGGATGGATACCCGTCAGCGGCGGGCCCTCGATGAATTGCTGCGCGCGTTTGTCGTTCCGCAGGCTCCGGCTGCGATGCCGGGGTTCGGTGCACTGCTCTCGGCGCGGGATCAGTTGGAGGCGGCGATCGCCGGTGACGGTGCAGTCGACGACTCAGTCGTTGTGGCCGCCCGCGCGGTGATCGCCGCAATTGATCAAGCCACCCTGTCGATGTTCGCTGCAGGAGATGATGATGCGGAGGATCCGTCCGGTGACCGAGGCTGGCCCCCAGCTGATGGGACAGCGTCGGAGGTGAGTGTCGTCGGCTGAGCTTCACAGCCCCTGGGGGATGGGGCGTTCGCTAGTTGGGGGTAGAAGTGTTGCCGGAGTTGGGACCTGATGGGATGTTGCCGCCTGGGCGTTACCGGGTGACTCAAGATGAGATACGCACCCGATTCGTTGACGGCCGTGGCCAGGGTCGCGCCGCACTGTGGCGGGACTGGGAGGTGACAACCAAAATGCTGGGACGCCATGTCTGCGTCAACGCCGCCTGGTTGTACGGGTCGTTCCTGTCCGACGTCAAGGACCCCGCGGTGGTGCAGTGTGTCTACTGGGCCGAAGACCACGAGCTTGGCAAGGCGCGTCTGGATCCTGTGGTGGCGAAAGTGTTGCGCGCCTATGCGTTACCCGGCCAGCTCCAGCGTGTTGTCGGTGTCAAGGTGGACACTGCTTTAGTGGCATGGCACTGCCAACCAGATATGCATGACCGCGATGAGTACTTCGCGCAATACACGACGCGGCGCGGAGAATTCGACGACGTGCTCCAACGTGTCCCCTCCGGTCCGCGCGGGGCGTCGCTGGGGCGTGAGGACGCCGTGCCGCGGCGCGGCTATGTGGAGGTGGTCATCGATGGCTATTTCTGACGACGAACTCGACAAAATGCAAGCAGCGCTCGTGGCCGCGATGAGCGAACCGGACATCGATGAGCGAGTGCCTGACTGGAACACTGCTGATGACCTGGCCCGCATCGGGTTTGAGGCGCTGATCGACGCGGACCCCTTGGGGCGAACCCTCGCTTCTCACGGAAACATTCGTATCACCGGCGATGGTGTCACCGACTGCTCGGCCAAAGTCAACGAGGTGGCCCGCGTCATGACCGGCTTCCAACGCCTGGCTACCGCGGTCGGCGCGGCACAAACCGGGGACAAGGCCCTGGGGAAGAGGGCTAATGCCGATGTGAGGCGCCGCACCGATCTGTTGCTCACCGCGGCGCCCGCTCCCGGGTCGATCGTCTTGACGGTCACTCCAGCCCTCACACCCATTGATGAGTATCCAGATGCTCCAGGCATGCTTAGTGAATTCGAATCCGACGAGCAGATGCTCGACACGGCTGTCGGAGCGGCTATCGAGGTGTTCGCAGCCGGCAACGACATCGGGCCAGCACCCGAGGAATCGGCCTTCGTCCACCAGCTTGGTGACATGGGTCCTCGCACCGCTTCAGCAGTGCGTGATCTGGCGAAAACGTTGGAGCGCGCCGCATTCGACATCGACATCGACTGGAAGCAACCGGCACGGACGACGCGAAGAGTCACGGTCACCGCCCAGACGGCCGGGCACATGGCCTTCGTGGTCGAACACGCCAATCTCGCCGAACAGCCCGTGCTTATCGTCGGCGAATACCTCACTGTCTCAGCCGTGAGTGCATGGGTGATCCAGCAAGACGATGGTGATGCCATCACTGTCAAGCTCGGCCGCATCGACCCCAGCCAGACGCGAGGCTTGGCTGTTGGCGAACGCATTCGCGTGGAAGCGGTCATGAAAACCGAAACCACCCCGGGCGGCAACATCAAAACCACCTATACCGCTGTGTCTTTCGACAGAATTGATCCACAGAATTAGCGCCAGGGGTGGGAATCGCACACGAGCGAGGCGACACAACAGTCGTTCCGCCGGCGTCACGGTGCTCCTGCGACACGTCGAGTTTGGGCGACCACGTGACGCGTCCCCTCACAGACACGCTGAATCGCTCGACCACCTCTGCTGGCCACAGGGCTGTGGCTGTGTCAAGCCGAGTTGGCCCCGGTTGGGCGGGTTGAAGTGGCCCCATGACCCCTCCCGGCGAGTCCGGAGGCTGCATTCGTTGAATCACCCTGCCTTTGGTGGGGTGCGTTTGTGATCGTAGTGGAGCTTCTCGACGGCCTCGGGGGTGAAGTCGTCGAGGTACTCGTGCGGGCGCTCGGTGTTGAACCACATCACCCATTCGGCGGTGGCCAGTTCGACCTGGTTGACGTCCCGCCACGGGCCCTGGCGGCGGATGACCTCGTTCTTGAACGATCCGACGGTGGTCTCGGCCAACGCGTTGTCCAGGGCATCGCCGACCGAGCCGACCGAGGGATCCACACCTTCATCGATGAGGCGTTGGGTGAAGGCCACCGAGGTGTACTGGCTGCCCGCGTCCGAATGTGCGATCAGCCCGCGCAGGCTGGTGCCGTCCTGGGTGCGGGTGAAGAACGCGTGTTCGACGGCGTCGAGGACCAGGTCGGTGGTCATTGACCGGGCCGCCCGCCAGCCCACGATCCGGCGACTGTAGGCGTCGATGACGAACGCCACGTAGACGAACCCCATCCACGTGGCCACATACGTGAAATCGGCTACCCACAACCGATTTGGCGCCGAAGCATAGAACCGGCGGTCCACCAGATCCGGATACCGGACATGGCTGTCGTCGGCGACGGTGGTCTTGTGTTTGGACCCGTACCGTGCGCCCTCCCAACCGTTGTCGCGCATGAGCCGCTCCACGGTGCAGCGGGCGACGTCGTGGCCCTGGCCGCGTAGCCAGATCCACACCTTGCGTGATCCCAACGTCTGGACGAACCGACCCTTCTTCTTGTCTTCCCTTGCTGCGGTGATGATCTCGACCAACTCGGCGTCACGCAGCTCCCGCCGCGTCGGTGTCTTGGCGATCCACTCGTAGTAGGTCGACGGGCTGATCGGCACGCCATGCTCAGACAGCACGGCACACATGGGCTCGACACCCCAGCGCAACCCGGCCCCGCCGTCGGGGCCGGCCACCTGCTGGTCCTTGTGTTCGGCGATGAACCGGATCACCGTCTCCCGGGCCGGTCGAGCTCGGCCCCGAAGAAAATCGCCGCTGCTTTCAAGATCTCATTGGTTATCTGAGGGCCTGAGCAGACTGTCCACGATGTAGACGACACGCTGGCTGAGGTGTCGGGAAATGCGTGGTGGACTGGTTATCTTCGGTGTCTATGACGTGTCCTGGGCTGCGGGTGCAGCCGGTGGTGATGCCGTTTGGTGATCGTCAGTCGTGGACGCTGCTCGATCGCGATTTTGTGGTGGTCGAGCCGGCCGAGGCGTTCTTGTCGCATCTGCATGCCGTGGAGCGCTCACCGAACACGGTCAAGGCGTATGCGCATGACCTGCGGGACTGGTTTGAGTTCCTCGACCAGCGTGGCCTGGTGTGGTCGCAGGTGCGGCTGGAGGACGTGGGCCGGTTCGTGGCGTGGCTGCGGCTGCCGGGCGGCGCACGGCTGGGTAACGTCGCGGCGCTGCCGACGGCGGACAGTGTCTGCACGGAGGCGACGGTGAACCGGAAGCTGTCGGCGATCTCGGCGTTCTACGAGTTTCATCAACGTCACGGGGTGGACTTGGGTGATCTGTTGACGACCTGGCAGCGGCGCGGAACACGTGGTGGATCGTGGCGTCCGCTGTTGGCGCACTTGGGAGCTCGACCGGAACGCAGCCGTCGGATCCGGCTACGAGCCGATCGGCGCATCCCTGAAACGTTGGATGCCGAGCAGATCGCGACGATCGTAGCGGCCTGTGATCGGCTGCGTGACCAGTTCCTGTTCTCTGTGCTGGCTGCGTCGGGGTTGCGGATTGGTGAGGCGCTGGGGTTGCGGCACAGCGATATCGACGCCGCCGCCCGGTTGGTGTCAGTGGTCCCGCGGCGCAACGCCAACGGTGCGCGGGCCAAGGGGGTGGGTGGTCGGCGGGTGCCGGTGGGGGCCGGGGTGATCCGGCTCTACGCCGATTATCTGCACACCGAGTACGGCGACCTGGACAGTGACTACGTGTTCGTCAACCTGTGGTCGGGACCGACCGGGCATCCGCTGACGTGTGCCAGTGTCTATGACCTGGTATGCCGGATTCGGGAACGGACCGCAATCTCGTTCGGGCCACATACTTTTCGGCACTCGTATGACGCTCGCCGTGCGTTGGTGGCCGCGGGGTGGCTGACGGATCAGGACGAGCTGCGGTGAGCGTCGGGGCGCTGGCCGGCGCACCCGGGTCGACGCTGGTCGAGCGCCTGGATACGGTGGTGCGTCCGGAGTTCCGGGCCGCGGTGTTGGTGCCCGCAGTGGGTGATCCCATCCTCGGGTCGCCTGCGTGTGCGGTGCCCGGGTGTGTGCACTCCAGCCGATACGGCGGGCTGTGTTTGGCGCACCTGGCCCGCTGGAAACAGGCCGGTCGCCCGGACCGGCGGGAGTGGGCGCAGACCGCGGATCCCGCGGTGATGGGTCATCGACCGCTTCAACCTTGTCTGGCGGCTGAGTGTGGGTTCGGTCAGCACCGATATCAGTTGTGCTACAAGCATTCCCAACTTTGGGACAAGTGCGGTCGGCCACCACTGGATCAGTGGCGCCCGGTGCTTGCCGAGGCACCGACGCCGGTGTGTGCGCTACCGGGGTGTGTGTTGTGGGCGGAACTGGATGGGGGCTGGTGCCGGTCGCACCACGTTCGGTGGCGGCTGCGGGGCCGCCCGCCGACCGCCGAGTTCATCGCGTACTGCGCCAGCTACGGCGAGGACCGTTTCGACTTGCGGGCGCTACCGCCGGCGCTGCGGCTGGAGATCGGCTACGGACTGCAATGCCGGGTCGATGCCAAGCGGACCCGCACCACGCCGCGTTCCATCAAGCCGCTGCTGGATCATCTGGCCGCCAGCGGCGCCGAGTCGCTGTTGGAGCGTCCGCTGACTGAATGGCTGGCCGGGCTGCCCGCAGGAGCCGCCCTGCACAGCCCCCGTGCGTTTCTGAGCTACGCGATCGACTGCCTGCTCGACCTGCGTGACGGGACAGGCTGGGACAGCGAATACCAACGTAACGTGTGGCTGTTGCGCCGCCTCGGAATCGCCGGCCACGACGGCGCCTGTCTGGATTTCACTGCGGTGCAACCAGTCTGGTTGCGGGATTTGGCCAAGCGGTGGTGCCGCTGGCGCATGTCGTGTGGGATCGGGCTGGGCCAGCTGCGCAAGGACCGTATCGCCATTGTGCGCTTCTCGCGGTTCACGCCCGGGTTGGCGAACTCGGCCGGCCCGGGCACGCTGGACCGGGCAGCGCTGGAGGCCTACCTGGCCCGGCTGGCCGTCGAGATTGCGCACCCCAAGACCCGTAGCACCGACATCGGCGCGGTGACCGGCTTCCTGCACGCCGTGCGCCAGCACCGGTGGGCGTCGCTGCCCGCGGACGTGCAGCTCTATCCCAGCGACCAGCCCCGCCGCGACCAGACACCCGCACCGCGGGCGATTCCCGAGTTCGTCATGCATCAACTCGAAAGCCCGGCCAACCTCGATCGGATCAGCGACCCGCGGATCCGGCTGCTCGTGGAGATCCTCATCCGCACCGGACTGCGCATCGGGGATGCCACCCGGTTGGCGTTGGACTGTTTGATCCGCGACCCGCAGGGCGCAGTCTATCTGCGCTACCGCAACCACAAGATGCGCCGCGAAGCGGTCGTGCCCATCGATGACGAGCTGGCCACCCTGATCCAGGCGCAGCAGACGCGCACCCGGACACGGTTCCCCACCACCGCCGTGCTGTTGCCGCGCGGTAGCGCCAACCCCGACGGCCGCCTGCCCATCCCGACTGCGACGTTCCACCTCCAGCTCGGCCAGTGGCTGCAAACATGTGGCTTCACAGACGAACTCGGCCAGCCAGTCCATGTCACCGCCCACCAGTTCCGGCATACCGCGGCGACTCGGTGGATCAACCATGACGTGCCACAAGAAGTGGTTCGGCGGCTGCTCGATCACACCAGCCACACCATGACTGCGGTGTATGCCCGGCTGGCCGACAGCACCGTCCGCGCCCAGTGGGAACGCGCCCAGAAGATCAACATCCGCGGTGAGCCCGTCGACATCACGATCGATGGGCCGCTCGCCGATGGTGAGTGGATGAAGCAGAACCTGGCCCGCGCGACCATGACGCTGCCCAACGGCTATTGCGGGCTGCCGCTGCAGAAATCGTGCCCACACGCCAACGCGTGTTTGACCTGCCCACTGTTTGTCACGACCGCCGAATTCCTGCCGCAGCACCGCCGCCAACTCGAGGACACCCGCGCATTGATCGCCCGCGCCGAATCCGACGGCCACACCCGCCTGGCCGAAATGAACCGCACCGTCGAAACCAACCTGCTCACCATCATCTCCACCCTCAATACCGAGCACCCCGACTGCCGATGCGCCGCGGCAGACGGCCAAACATGCTGTGGGAAGGACTCATCCGATGCGCCCTGACAATAGCCACCACCTCATCGCCGCGGCCCAACGCCGCCGGGACGAGACCCTTGAACGCGCCCGCCGAGCCCTCCAAGACCTCGGTGACACCGGCCAACAGCGCACCGTCACCCAGATCGCCGCCCACGCCGGCGTCTCCCGCTCCTGGCTGTATGCCCAACCCGAACTCCGTGACCAACTCCGCCAACTCAGTGCCGCACCCCATCCGAGCGAACCCGCAGCCCCCCAAGTCGAACGCAGCTCCGAAGCCTCACTGCGCCAACGCCTCAGCCTGGCCCACGAACGCATCCGGGAACTCGACAACGACAACCGTCACCTACGCGACCAGATCGCGCACCTGCACGGACAACTGCGCGCCAACCGCATCGCCGCGACCCCCGTCACAGACACCGTCCACGACGCAAAAATAAAGGTCAAGCCACCAAAAGTTCCGTCCGGCCCAAGATAACGTTGGCCCGACGCAGCTCGGCGATCTCTTTGCGCAGCGCCTTGTTCTCCTCGGCCATCTGTGTCGTCACCCCGGGACGCTGCCCGGTGTCGACCTCCGAGCGTCGAATCCAGGTCCGCAGAGTCTCGGGTGTGCCGATCCCCAACATGCCGGCGACCGCGGTGATCGCCGCCCACTGCGACGGGTATTGCGGACGCACCTCGGCGACCATGCGCACCGCACGCTCACGCAACTCGTCGGGATACTTGCTCGGACGTCCCATGACTCAGATCCTCCCAAGATCGGGAGCCTCCGGACTCGCCGGGAGGTGTCACCAGGCCTGTAGTGCAGTTGTCAGTCGCTCTGGACGGAGGTCGGTTGAAGATCCTTGGTGAAGCGGCGGCAGACGTGAATCCGAGTGATCTGTCGCCGTAGCTGGAGTTCACTGGTAATTCCGGCGTGCGGGAAGGCCGACATCAGATGTAGTTCTGGGTGTGTGCGCTGCGCGGTTTGAATTGACACAGCAAGATTGCGACGATTGTGGTTGGCGGGCTGCTGATTATCGTCGAAGCTATGACTACCTGGTTAGCTGATAGCTTTTTCACTGGATCCGGACAAGGAATCCACCAAATCATCGAGTTGGTCGCAGCTTTCGGACTGACCGCTCTGATCGGACTGGAACGCGAAATTCGCGGTAAGAGTGCCGGTTTACGTACCCAAACGATCGTGGGTACCTCCGCAGCCCTGATCCTATTGGTCAGCAAGTACGGGTTCGCCGACGTGATCACCGCTGGTGCGGTGATCCTCGACCCTTCCCGAGTCGCCGCCCAAATCGTCTCCGGAATCGGATTCCTCGGCGCTGGCATCATCATCACCCGCCGCGGCGCGGTCATCGGACTCACCACTGCAGCAGCCATATGGGAATCTGCCGCCATCGGTATGGCCGCCGCCGCTGGGCTGCTGCTGTTAGCGATCGTGGTGACAGTCCTGCACCTCACCATCGTCATCGGGATCGCACCGTTGGTACGCAAGATCACCACCCGGATGCCGGGATCAGCTCAGCTACACGTCATTTACCAAGATGGCCGCGGAATCCTTCGCACGCTTCTGGAGGTCTGCGATCACCAGGGCTGGCACCTAACCTCGCTGGCCACCGACACCGCAGCAAACCCCGGCCCGCCCCTGCAGACAGCGGGCGACGTCGGAATCACGATGACCTTGTCAGGATCGCGGGTCTTCGACGCCAGCCGCCTCTTGGCCAGTATCGACGGCGTCTCACGAGTAGATCAACTCCACGACGACACCAACTAACACCCGCTTGGTTTGGCCTCTTGGATGATGGCGCAGTGACTTATTCGGTGGACTATCTTCGACCCGATTGGGATCGATCGGCTCTGGTGTTGATCGATGTGCAGAACGACTTCGTAGAGGGTGCAGGCGCAGTCGAGGGGACTGCCGAGTTGGTTCCTGTGATGGCGCGGGTAGCCCAGGCTTTCCGGGAACGAAACCGACCGGTTGTGCATGCGGTGCGCTGTTATGAGCCTGGCAGTAGCGATGTCGACCTGATCCGGCGAGCGTCGATCGAAGCTGGACAACGGTTAGTTGCCCCGGGCACGGTAGGCGCCGATATCGTCGCAGGCCTTCTGGGACGGCCAGTGCCGTTGGATTGGCCTGCACTGCGCGCATCGCAGGCTCAGCAGATTGGTCCCCGAGAGTACGTCATCTTCAAGCCGCGTTGGTCGGTGTTTCACCGCACCGTGGCTGAGGATGTTCTTCGCCAGTACGACGTGAATACCGTTGTCGTTGCTGGCTGCAATTTGCCAGATTGTCCGCGCGCGACGTTGTTCGATGCTTCCGAACGCGACTATCGGACCGCGCTCGTGGCCGACGCGACGTCCCAAGTCACCGATGACCGTCTGGCTGATCTGGGCTTGATCGGTGTGCAGATCGTGACCAGTGATCGGCTGTTTGTTGCGATCACATAGCAGCTCGTGTGTGGGCAAGGCGGTAGGAGTGGGTGCCGGTCTCGATGATGGTGCCCCCGAACGTCAGCCGGTCGACGATGGCGGCGCACAAGCGCGGGTCGGTGAAGGTCTTGGTCCATCCAGAGAAGGCTTCATTGCTGGCGATGGCGATGGCGTTCTTCTCCTCGCGCTCTGTCAACACCTGAAACAGCAGCTCGGCACCGCGTTTGTCGAGCTCCATGTAGCCCAGTTCGTCGAGCAGCAGCAGGTCGACACGGCCGTAGCGGTTGATGGTTTTGGTGAGCTGCTTGTCGTCAGCGACCTCGACGAGCTCATTGACCAGCCGGGTGGCCAGGGTGTAGCGGACCCGGAAGCCACGCTCGGCCGCGGCAGTTCCGAGTGCGATGAGCAGATGGGACTTGCCAGTCCCAGAATCGCCGATCAGGCATAGCGGTTGGCCTTTGGCGATCCAGTCGCCGGTGGCCAATTGGTGGATGGTGGCCGGGTTGATGTTGAGGTTGGCGTCGAAGTCGAAGTCGCCCAACCACTTCTGCCGTGGGAACCCGGCAGCTCTGACACGGCGCACGGTGGAGCGCCCGGTCGCGGTCGTCGCATTCGGCCAGCAACAACTCGGCCAGAAATCCTTGGTACGAGAGTTGCTCGCGGTTGGCCGCAGCCAGGCCCTCTTCGAGGACGCCGCGGATGGTGGGTAGGCGCAGGCGTCGGCAGGCCTGGTCGATCGCGGCCAGCGCCGCGGGCTCGGTCAGACCGCGTTGCCGGCGCAAGGTGGTGGTGACGGTCGTGGTGCTTCGGCTCATGACACGTGGCTCTCTTCACTGATCGTTGGGGCGGTAGCTGGTGCGGTCGCTTCGGCGGAGGGGTTGCGTCGTCGGGCCAGCAGCTCGTCGTAGGCACCCACGTTGGGTAGCGGTCGGGTATCGGGCGGCAGGCCGGCGATGACCGCGGCCGGATCGGTCAACCGGCGCTGGGGCAGACTGACAACGCGATGCTCGGGCGTGGCACTGTGAGCAGCAAGGTGACCGTGTGAACTGGCCCCACCGGTGCCCGCATGCCGACGAGCTTCAAGCGTGACTACATCGGCGCTGACCGCCCCGACCTTCAACGCCGCCGCGATGCCGGCGGTCACATCGCTGGCGGTCATGCTGCCGTGCAGCAGCAGCACGTCGATGAGTTCGCGGGTGCCCGCGGCATCGCCGTTGACCCGCCGAGCGGCAGCCCAGAACGCCTCATGCGCCGAGGTAAACGTCCCCGTGGCCCGTGCGGCGGCCAACGCCGTAGATCCGGGCAACGCGCCGGGCTTGATCTTGAGTACCTCCAAGTAGTGATCCAGCTGCACACAGCTTCCGGTGCGGGCGGCGATGCGCGGATGGGTCGCGATCGGGGTGCGTCCGTCAAACACCACCACCTGGTTCGCTCTGAGAGAAACCCGGACCTTGCGGCCGATGAAACGCCGGCACCGAGTACTTGACCATCCGCACCGTGATCAACGACGAGCGATCCACCCGCGAAATCCTCACCGACGGTGCGAGTCCGGTCAGCGATACGGCGACCATCGTCCTCGGCTTCCCAGCCGCGGATGCGGTCATTGAGCTCGGCGAGTGAGTCCACTTCGGGCATCGGAGTCAGCCGGTTGCGCCGGAACCGGCCCACTTCCCCCTCCACACCGCCCTTTTCGTGCGCGCCAGCGATACCGGGCTGGCAATAGAACGCGTCGAACCCGAAGTGCGATCGGAACAGAACCCAACGTTGATTTTCGGTGCGACGCCGATCAGTCGTTCCATGCAGCACCGCGGCGACCGCACTGGTCAAGTTGTCGTAGCGGATATGGCGGGTTGGGATACCGCCGACCGCAGTGAACGCCTCGATGTGGCCCTCCAGGAACGCTTCTTGGCCCTGGGTGGGATACACCCGGTGGATGGCCTTGCCGGAGTGCGCCAACCAGAACACAAACATGTGGCACTTGGTCTTCACCCCGGCCAGCATCACCCACACCTCACCGAAGTCGACCTCAGCCTCCGCACCCGGCGGGTGCTCCTGAGGCACGAACACCTCGACACGTCGACCGGCCTCGACATCGATCTGGGCGCGGCGCACCCGCACGTAATCGCGCACCGTCGAATACGACAACTCCGTGGCGCCGTACTCCTCGATCAACCGGTGCAGGATCCGCCGCGCGGTATGACGCTGCTTGCGCGGTGCGGTCGTATCGGCGACCAACATCGCATCGATCGCCAACTTGAACGGATCCAACTTTGGTGACGACCGGGCCGGGGTCTTCCGTGGCGGCGGCACCGCACTGGCCAACGCTTGGCGCACCGTGCGGCGATGCACCCGGTACTTGACCGCCAACTCCCGGATGGATAACCCCTCCACACGGGAATCCCGGCGAATCGCTGCGAACTGCTCCACCCGACCCTCCACCCCTGGCCCCTTTCCATCGCAACTGCGTTCGATGGATCAACACTGGGCTGGGGCCAGATCAAACCGTCACAACCACACCGGCGAGTCCGCAGCTGGGGCCACCGCAAACCGTCCTACCGGGGCCAAACCAACCTGCCATAGACAGGGCTGATCCTGTCGTTAAGGCGAAGTGTTGCAGGGCTATTCACTACAGCCGCCCAACCCACGATGCAGGCTAGCGCGGGCTACGGTGACCGTCGACGTACCCGGCCGCAGTGCGAAGCCGGTGGTGGACACGACGGCAGCCAAGCAATCGCTCGACTGGCTGACCTGCACTTTTCGCATAAATCCCCTGTTCGCACACAAGCAGCTGCTCGACTGACTCGCTGCCGGCGTCGCCGTGCCGTGAACACGGTGGGCGGGTGCGCCGTCCGGTGCTGAGGCGCCGTGATGCCGCCACCGGTGCCGCCACCGGAGCAACCATTGGGGCTGCGATCAGCAACGGCCGTACCTCGCAGGCAGCCCGCTCGGGAGAACGAACATCATTGGGTTGTCGGGGCGAATCCGGATCAACTTCCAGGTGTGTTCACGAACAGGCGAAGCTGCACCGCCTGCTTCCCACCTCTTCTCGATTCGGTTACAAATCTTTACCGAAATCTTTACAAAGGGGGTACGGTTTTGGCCCTCGTGGTCGGTCGGCGTGTCGCAAATGGTCGGACCCTGGTCGGACATCGCTGTCTCGACAGACCATGCGACGACCATGGTGTCCACTGCAGTTCTGGCGGGCTGGAGTTCCAACGTCTGATGGCTTGAGAAATCGGGCCATGGCCGGTGTGAGGCGACGGTCCCTTCTCTCACGCCGGTCGGGCAATATCCGGACGCTCTGGCCTGGTCAAAAGAAGTCGAACCCGACGACCGAAAGGGGCGAACCGGCGCGCCAGCTACAGAAACTGCCCCGGGTATGCCTCAGCCACGGCGAGTCCCAGGCCGGCGGTGCTTTTCAACGAGCGTTTGAACGTTTCACTCGGTATCTTCGACGGATTCCGGGCGCTGAGCACCGGGTTGGGGAACGGTTTCGTCTATCGCGCGGTCATACGGGTGCTCAGGCAGTGGACGGTGTTGGGTCGCATGCCAACTGCGCATCGCCGCTTCATGCTGGTCGGTGGTCAGCGCTGGCACCGGGAGTGGCGCTTGATCAACCCGTGATCGCAGGCCGTCGAGGAAGATTGCCACATACCGGCGCCACAAATCGGGTCGACTGTCGCCGGCGAACTCGGTGACAGCACCGGCGATAACGGATACCAGGGGCAGATCGGTGTCGCCGATATCAGCGCGAAGATAGCCGGCGGCGCTGGCCTTTTCGACGACTTTGGCGACCATCGGGTCCAGGCGCAGCCGCGCCGCTTCCACCCGGTCGCCGCCGTGGGCGCGACTGAGCACAGCCTCCCGGAGTCCCTGGTCCCGCGCCGTCAATTGGCACATCTCCTCGACGAAGAACACCAACCCGTTCCACGAGTCAGGCATACTCAGGGCAGTTTCGCCCAGTGCGGTGATCTCGTCGATCCCGTCCTCGAAAATGGCATCGACCAGCGATTGCTTGGTGGGAAAGCGCCGGTAGACGGTGCCCACGCCTACTCCGGCGTAGTGGGCGACCTCTTTGCGCGTGGCCTCTAGACCACGCACTGCGAACAACTCGCGTGCCGCTTCCACGATGCGCTGCCGGTTGAGGACAGCGTCTTTGCGCAGCGGTCGCCGGGGAGGTCGGCCGATGTCCATCTGCGAAGTGTAGGTCACACATTATGTGGATTGACCCGGTCCACTTATTTGTCTATGTTTACCGTGCGAACGCCTTCCGACTCCGCATACGTGGTGGACGGCCAGTGAAAGGACCATTTCCATTGGGCCCGAACGGCGGACGCCGAGGCGGCGTACAGGCGGCCGCGAACGCTGAACTACCCGGTCCGCGCCTTGCCGGTTCGATGAGCTGGGCATGATCCGGGGTGCAGTCCCCAATGTCGTCGGGGACGTACCGATCGTCGCGATGACGAGCGTTGCCTAATTTAGGAGGACTGCGGTGAAGGTGTTGAGAAGGTTGTGGATTCCGCTGCTCATCGTCGCGGTGGTGGTTGTCGCAGGGTTGGTGGTCGACCGAGTCCGCGGTTACTTCGGCGCGGAGGGCACCCGGGTGACGCCGGTGAACTTCGCCAATGATCCCGAGCCCTTCGATCCCAAGGTTGTGACGTACGAGGTGTTCGGCAACGGAACCTATGCCGACATCAACTATCTGGATCTGGAAAGTCGGCCTAAGCGCGTGGACGGTGCTTCCCTGCCATGGACGCTGACACTGAAAACCACTGACCCGTCAGCATTCCCGAACATCATCGCGCAGGGCGACGGGGACAGCATCACCTGCCGCGTCAGCATTGACGGGGAAGTCAAAGACGAGAGGACCTACACCGGCATGGCCGCCCAGACCTTCTGCTTGGTGAAATCTGCATGAGCACATCGGTAAGCGGCGCGCGGACGAATGCGGAGCCGGCACCCCCACAGGATGCACGTGGACGGCTCGCGGTGTGGATCCGCCGACTGTCGGTGCCCATCATCCTAGGTTGGCTGGCCATCATCGCCATCCTGAACATCACCGTGCCGCAGCTGGAAGTTGTCGGGCAGCAGCAGTCGGTCTCGATGAGCTCCGAGGACGCACCGTCGATGATCGCCATGAAGCGCATCGGCAAGGTATTCGAGGAATTCAATTCCGACAGCTCGGCGATGATCGTACTGGAGGGCGAGCAGCCCCTCGGTGACGAAGCCCGTCGCTTCTACGGCGAGATCGTTGACAAGCTCGAGGCCGACACCCAACACGTCGAGCATGTGCAGGACTTCTGGGGTGACCCACTGACCGCGACCGGGGCCCAGAGCCCTGACGGCAAAGCGGCCTATGTTCAGGTATATACCGCGGGAAACCAGGGTGAGGCCGAAGCCAACGAGTCGATAGCGGCGGTGCAGGACCTCGTGGCCGGTGTCCCGGCCCCGGACGGGGTGACCGCCTATGTGACCGGGCCGGCGGCGCTGATGGCTGATCAGCAGATCGCCGCCGACCGAAGCTTGAAGCTGATCGAGGCAGTGACGTTCACGATCATCTTCGTGATGCTGATGCTTGTCTTCCGCTCGATCGTCACGATGTTCTTGGTGATCGCCATGGTCGTCGGGTCGTTGTTCGCGGCGCGGGGAGTGGTGGCTTTCCTCGGCTACCACCAGATCATCGGACTCTCGGTGTTCGCGACGAACCTGCTGGTGACTCTCGGTATCGCGGCCGCCACGGACTACGCGATCTTCTTGATCGGCCGCTATCAGGAAGCCCGGGGTTACGGGCAGAGCAGAGAACAGGCGTACTACACGATGTTCCACGGCACCGCGCATGTGGTGCTGGGTTCGGGTCTCACGATCGCGGGTGCGACGTTCTGCCTGCAATTCACCCGGCTGCCGTACTTCCAGACGCTTGCTGTGCCTCTGTCGATCGGCATGGTTGTGATCGTTGCCGTGGCCTTGACCCTGGGTTCGGCAATGGTGGTGGTAGCCAGCCGCTTTGGCTTGCTGGAGCCCAAGCGAAAGCTACGGGTGCGGGCATGGCGCAGGATCGGCGCCGCGGTGGTGCGCTGGCCCGGCCCTATCTTGATCGCCACGATTGCGCTCGCATTGGTCGGCCTGCTCACCCTGCCGGGGTACGAAACCAACTACAACGACCGCAATTACCTGCCCAAGGACATCCCGGCAGCCGAAGGGTACGCCGCGGCGGAACGTCATTTCGACCCTGCCCGATTGAATCCGGAGTTGGTGATGGTCGAAAGCGATCAGGATCTCCGCAATCCGGCCGACTTCCTCGTCATCGAAAGGATCGCAAAGGCGATCTTCGGCGTCGACGGTGTCGCGCGAGTGCAGACGATCACCCGTCCGCAGGGCACCCCGATCGAGAACACCTCGCTCGCCTACCAGATGGGCATGCAGGGCGTGTCCAGCCAGCTCAACAAGAAGTACCAGGAGAATTTGCTGGCGAACACGCTCAAGCAGGCTCAGGATATGGACAAGAACATCGCCGACATGGAGCGGATGTCAGCCATCACGACTGAGATGGCTGGGCTCATGCAGGAGATGGTTTCCAAGATGGACACCATGGTGGGCAGCATCGAGGACTTGCGTGATGGGATAGCCGATTTCGACGACTTTTTCCGGCCGTTCCGTAACTATCTCTATTGGGAACCGCACTGCTTCGACATTCCGGTGTGCTGGGCGCTGCGATCGGTGTTCGACACTCTCGACGGTATCGACACGATGACGGCCGATTTCAAAGAACTCACTCCGATCATGCATCGCCTTGCGGCGCTGATGCCGGAAATGGTGACGTTGATGCCGTCGATGATCGAGAACCTGAAAACCCAGCGGACGATGCTGTTGACTCAGTACGCCACCCAGAAGGGCCAGCAGGATCAGCAGGCGGCGATGCAGGACGACGAGAACGCCATGGGAGAGGCATTCAACGAGGCGCGCAACGACGACTCGTTCTATCTGCCGCCGGAGGCTTTCCAGAACGCCGAGTTCAAGCGCGGCATGGACATGTTCTTGTCTCCCGACGGACATGCGATCCGGTTTATGGTTACCCACGAGGGTGATCCGATGTCTTCCGAAGGCATTTCGCGGGTCGAGCCGATCGAGAACGCCGTCGCGAAGGCGATCAAGGGGTCACCGCTGGAAGGCTCCCGGATCTACATGGCCGGCACCGCATCAATGTTCAAGGACATGTCGGACGGCAATCGCTACGATCTGCTGATCGCCGCGATCGCGGCGCTCAGCCTGATCTTCATCATCATGGTCATCATCACGAGAGCTGTCGTGGCCGCGGTGGTCATCGTGGGTACCGTGGTGCTGTCGCTGGGCAGCGCCTTCGGATTGTCCATCCTCATCTGGCAGCACCTCCTGGGTATCGAGCTGCACTGGATGGTGCTGGCCATGTCGGTCATCATCTTGTTGGCCGTCGGAGCCGACTACAACCTGCTGGTCGTAGCGCGGCTCAAGGAGGAGGTCCACGCCGGGGTGAAAACCGGGATCATCCGGACGATGGGCGGTAGCGGGTCGGTCGTGACCGCCGCCGGGCTGGTGTTCGCGTTCACCATGATGGGGATGTCGGTCAGTGAGCTGACAGTGCTCAGCCAGGTGGGCACCACCATCGGTCTGGGCCTCCTGTTCGACACACTGGTGGTGCGTGCCTTCATGACTCCCTCCATCGCGGCGCTACTCGGAAGGTGGTTCTGGTGGCCGCAGATGGTGCGTACTCGTCCCACCCCGCAACCGTGGCCTCAGCCAACACAATTGACATCGGTCTGACCGGCCGGAGCTGACGAGGCTGCCCCGGATCTCGCGGCCGCGCAGGTTTTGGCGGATTGAAGACAAGGAGCTCACTTCGATGACGGACGACACCTCGGCCTGGACAGATTTCGACGCCCTTTACCGCGACGAAGGAACTGTGGACGGCCTGCCTCCTCTCACACCGTGGGATATCGGCGGGCCCCAGCCCGCCGTGCAGTTACTCGTGGCCTACGGAGCCGTGCGTGGCCGCGTGCTCGATCCCGGCACAGGTCCGGGACATAACGCTATCCTCTACGCTTCCAAAGGATTTCAAGTGACCGGCATCGACGTCTCGCCGGCGGCGATCGACCGGGCCAAGCTCAACGCCGACCGTGCGGGGGTGGACGTCGACTTCCGGGTAGGTGACATCACGGCGCTGGACGGGCTCGACGAGCGTTTCGACACTGTGGTGGACAGTGCGGTCTATCACGTGTTCGCAGACGACGAATCGGCCCAGAGCTCGTACGCGGCCGCGCTGCATCGGGTGACGAATCCGGGGGCGAGGCTGTACATGTTCGAGTTCGGCCAGTTCAACCTCAACGGCGTGCCCGGAGAGGGGCTGCCCGCTGACAACTTCGATCGCGTGCTCGCCCCTGCCGGATGGCGCATTGATCACCTGGGGACAACCTCATTCCAGCACCATTTCACCGCCGAGGCCTTCGCGCACGTACCCGACGCTCCGAGCGGCCCGTACGGTGAACGGCTGCAACGGGTCAGGAAGCGTCTCGGTGTCATCGAACCTCTACTCGAGAACAACGTTCTGCACTGGCCGGTCTGGGCAGTCGTCGCCACCCGTATCGACTAGAGGCCGGGCTCGCCAGCCGACTACGGGGTGATCAACGATTTGAGCATCGGCGCGATCAGCTTCAGGATGTCTTCGATGTCGGCGTCGACCAAGTCGGGCATGTGCAGGATGAACCGCTGGCTGGCTATTCCCATGAGAACGGCCCCTACCAGGGCGGTGCGCAGCCGTGCATCGGGAGCGTCGACAGTGGCTGACAGCGTGTCGATCGCCTGGGCCGTGATGTGTTTGCGCAGGATGTCGGCAGCCGCCTCGCTGGTCATGCTGGTCCGCAACAGCACGGCCATGGGGCTGTTGGGATCGGCCGCCCATGCGGTGAGCATTGCGCGCGCGTAATTTTCGACCGTTCCGGCAGCGTCCTCGGTGGTGAGGTCGGCCGCTGGGATCTCCCAGTACACGGCTTCGTGAAAAAGGTCCTGCTTGGTGCCGAAGTATTTGATGATCGACGACTTGTCGACCCCAGCCGTCGCGGCGATAGTGCGAATTGTGGCGCGCTCGTAGCCGACTTCGGCGAAAACGGAACGGGCCGTTTCGAGGATCCGCCGCCGGGTGCGTTGTCCTTTCCGCTCGGCGGCGGATGTCGGTTCGGCACCCGTTGTGGATAGCTGATGCGCGGTTGTCACCAAAGGCCTTTCGCGGTAGCGGTTCGAGTCATGATGCCACTCGTCGGAGAAAGTAGACAAGCGGTGCCAATTTCGGGCACAGTGGCAGTAGGTCGAGACGTGGCCGTTCGCGCACCCACCCCACGATCGGAGGAGATGACGGTGACAGAACCACGTATGGATTGGGACAGCGTCTATCAACAGGAAGTCCGGCCACCATGGAGCATTGGTGAACCGCAGCCAGATTTGGCTGCGCTGATCGAACGGGGGAAGGTCCGCAGTGAGGTCCTGGACGCCGGGTGCGGGGAAGCTGCTCTTTCACTTGCGCTCGCCGAACAGGGCTATGCCGTCGTGGGGCTCGACGGCAGTGCCACCGCGGTGGCCGCCGCGAACGCGGCGGCAACGGAACGGGGTTTGACCACCGCCAGTTTCGCCCAGGCCGACGTCACCGACTTCCAGGGGTATGACGGCCGGTTCAACACGGTTATGGACAGCGGCTTGCTGCACGCGTTGCCGGTGGAGCGTCGTCAGGCCTACGTGGAAGCCATCCATCGGGCAGCGGCTCCGGGCGCGCGACTGTTCATCCTCGCGTTCGCCAAAAGGACCTTCGGCGGCGACGGTCCCGGTCCCAACGGCTTTACCGCCGAGGAGCTTCGCGACACGGTGGCCACCCGGTGGGTCGTCGACGAGGTGCGCCCGGCCAAGCTCTACGCCAACGACGTCCAGATGCCGGGTGGGCCGGCTCCGACGACCGACGTAGAACGCGACGACAAAGGTCGGCTGATGATGCCGGGCTACCTTCTCCTCGCGCACAAGAGCTGACGATGACCGAGCTGCGCTGGGGGCATTGCACGCCGCGCCAAACTGGGTACCCCGAGGGCGTCGCTCGATGAGCGTTCGAAAGGGAGTAGAGCATATGCTCACGCCTCACCACTCCAGAGCCCATTGGCAGCCAGACAGGGACCGGATTACCCGGGTGGCCGGCCTGCCTGCCCCGGCGAGCCCTGAGCCGGCGGGGCTGTCAGCGACATTCACGACATCGTTCTATGAGCTGCTCGCCGCGGGTGACCGGGCAAGTGCTCTCCAGGTCCTCGATGAGGAAATACAGCGCACCTATGAACTTCACGACGCCGTCGACGAGTTCGAGCGTCGGCTCCATGCAGACCGGTGCGAGGCCACACAACGATCAGGAGGTAGGACGCCATGACGAACCCGAGTCGAGACGCGATGGACTGGGACGGTCTTTATCGGCAGGAAACACTGCCGCCGTGGAGTATTGGCCAGCCGCAACCCGAGCTTGCTGCGTTGATTGACGCTGGCAAGGTACACAGCGATGTGCTGGATTCGGGCTGTGGTCATGCCGCACTCTCCCTGGAATTGGCCGCCCGTGGGTACACGGTCGTTGGCCTGGATGCCAGTGCGACGGCTATCGCGGCCGCGGAGTCGGCTGCCCAGCAGCGAGGGCTGCGCACCACGACCTTCGCGCAGGCCGATGTCACCGCATTCGGCGGTTACGACGCACGCTTCAACACGATCATGGACAGCGGGTTGTTCCACGCATTGCCACCGGACAAGCGGCAGGACTACCTGCAGTGCATCTTGCGCGCTGCGGCGCCCGGAGCCTCACTCTTCATTCTTGCGTTCTCTGCTGAAGCGTTCGGTCACTCGGATCAACCGGGTCCTGCCGGACTCACCGAAGACGTACTGCGCGAATCGGTCTCGAAGGTATGGGCGGTTGACGACGTCCGCCCGGCTAAACTGTATGCCAACGAAGCACATCTGCAGGGCGCCCCGGGAACACCTCCCGCCCACGTCGATCGAGACGATGAGGGGCACCTGAGGATTCCGGGACTCCTGCTCACAGCCCACAAGCCACGATGACCGATCGGCAGGCAATAGCGTTCACCGACAAGGAAATCGCTTACCTCAACGCCCAGCAGCTCGGACGTTTGGCGACAGTCGACAGCCACGGCCACCCACACGTGGTCCCTACCGGATTTCACCTCGACGTCGGCAAGTCGGTACTCGAGATCGGCGCGCACAATCTGCCCGATCGCGGCCAAAGGCGCCTCTACTTCAGGCATATCGCGGCGGACCCGTACGTGGCGTTCGTGGTGGACGATGTCGCGACCGAGCCGGATTGGACTCCGCGTGGCGTAGCGGTGCGCGGAAAGGCGCACATCCATGAAGAAGGGGGCGAGCGTCTGGCCCCCGGGTTCGGGCCACGGTGGGTCGAGATCGTCCCGGAAACGATCAGTTCATGGGGCATCGACACCACACCGTATGAGCCCCCTAACTTTCGCAGGCTGGACAACCGATAGCGGACCTGTCGGGTCGAGGCAAGGGAGCGCAGATATAACGAAAAGCTCTGTATGTCAACAGGTATAGCGGACCGTGTCCCGGCTCCACTGCGTTGCGGTTCGCGATCCCGGCGCGCCCGCTCGGCGCAGTCGGCCACCAGCAACTGCGTAGGTTGCAGGCGTACAGTCGGTGACAGGTTGGTTATACCGGCTAACTAGAATGGTCAGGAGGCGAGGAGTATGGCTCGCACAGAAAATGACAGTTGGGACCTTGCCACGAGCGTGGGAGCGACAGCCACGGGTGTGGCTGTCGGCCGCGCGCTCGCCAGCCGCGGTGAGGATCCTCTGATCGACGATCCGTTCGCCGAGCCCCTTGTCAGGGCAGTCGGGGTGGATTTCTTCACGCGCTTGGCCACTGGTGAACTCGACCCGGCCAGCGTTGACGACGGGGTCGAATTCGGGATGGCCAGAATGCGGGACATGATGGCGGTCCGGACCCGGTTCTTCGACGACTTCTTCATGCAGTCTGTGCGCGACGGGATCCGCCAGGTGGTCATCCTGGCGTCGGGCCTCGACGCCCGCGCCTACCGGCTGCCGTGGCCACAGGGCACTGTCGTGTTCGAGATCGACCAACCCAGGGTGCTCGAGTTCAAAGCCAAGGCGCTCGATGACCTGGGTGCCGTCCCGATAGCGGACCGTCGGGCCGTCGCTGTCGACCTGCGAAACGACTGGCCGACGGCTCTGCGATCGGCCGGTTTCGATCCGAGTCTTCCGGTGGCCTGGAGCGCTGAGGGACTGCTGCCGTTCCTGCCGCCGCAAGCTCAAGATCAGCTGCTCGACAACATCACCGAGCTGAGCGCCGCAGGCAGTCGACTGGCGTCGGAGAATGTCGCGAACGCGGCTCAGACCGTGACGACGCTGCAGAGCCGCATGAGTGAGGCCATCGACAGCTGGCGCAGGCACGGTTTCGACATCGACATGGATGATCTCTGGTACCCCGGTGACCGTAACGATGTCATCGACTTCCTGAGTGCCCGCGGATGGCGCACTACGGGTACGAGTATCACCGAACTGATTGCTGCGCAGAATATTCCACTACCTGTCGAAGGTGATGCGAAGGAAGCGTTCAACGTGATGGGATATGTCACGGCCACGCGAAGCTAGCGTCGGCCAGGGGGCCGTGTCAGGCCAGGTCGGCGTGGAGTCCTCGGCGCGGTCACGTACACGGGCGGCGATCCTCGCTGCGACCGCTTCTGCTCTTGCCGCCAACCCGACGGCCACCTTGGATGAGATCACTGCCGTTGCCGGCATCGGCCGCACGACGTTGCACCGCTACTTTCCCAGCCGAACCCGACTCTTACACGCGGCCGCGATGAACTCGGCCGCCGTTGTGACCGACGTTGTCGCCCAGGCGGTTACCGATCAAGGGCCGGCCCTGGAGGCTGTGCGGCGGCTGGTGTTCGCACTCGTGCCCGTGGGCGATCATCTTGTCTTTCTGCTGGGCGCCCCGAAAGGGTTGGAGAACATCGCCCCTGGGGATCGGCCCACCCATCGCCGGGTGACCCACCTGATTCAACGGGGCCACCGCGAAGGGGTGTTCCACTCGGACTTCTCACCTCGATGGGTACAGCGGTGGCTTCTCACACTGCTTCTCGCCGGATGCCAAGAAGTCAGCATATGTGGGTTGCCCCTGCACACTGCCGCACCTCTGATCCTGCGCACGTTCGAGCGCGGCATCGCCGCGGACCGCGATTGTTGACACGACCTACTCCCACAAGTATCAAGGAAGTTGATGGTTGAGTAGGCGTGCCCGCACCGGGCCGTCGCATCGATCGATGGGAAGGAAACAACTATGTTTGGTGCAGGTTTTCCGGCTGGGCCGGGTTTTGGCGGGCCGGGATTCGGCGGATTCGGCGGCCCCGGGTTTGGTGGGTTCGGTGGACCTGAATGCGGAGGTTCGGCTGGATTCGGTGGGCCGGGAGGTCCGGGCTTTGGCGGGCCGGGCTTTGGCGGTTTCGGTGGCCCCGGGGGGCCGGGGTTCGGTGGGCCCGGTTTCGGCCCTGGTTCGGGATGGGGGTTCAAGCGTGCGGCATTCGGCACGGCGGTCGTGCTCCTGGAAGGACCGGCCAACGCCGCTCAGATCGTGGACCGTGTGTCGCAAGCGACCGAAGGAGCGTTTTCGCCTCCGGCGGACATCGCTGAACTCGCTATCGGATTGCTCGCTGCCCGTGGCTTGGTGTCAGTCGATGACGGTGTGGCCACGTTGACCGAATTGGGCCGCAATCTGCTGGCCTGGCGGGGTGTCACCAGCGAAACCGCAGCGGTGTTCTTCAAGCGTGCCGCACAGTTCGTCGATGTGTTCAAGATTCGTAAGGAGCTCTTCGAGGTGGCCGGCCTGGCCAGGTCCATCGTCTGGTCCGGCACCGACGAGCAGAAGGCAGAGCTCGCTGAGGCGCGCACCAAGATTCTGGACGCCGTCACCGAGGCGAAGAAGGACTTGCACCGCGTCTTGGCCGAGGACTGAGACTCGCTGCATCGCGCAGCGAAGAGATACCACCATCAGGTCGGGCCGGCACGTTCTCATCGTGTCGGCCCGACCCCCGCGCGCAGCCGCTCGATTGCATCCGTGCCGCCGGTGGTGCCCGTCGATGTCAGCGCGCGGTCCCTCGATGTTCGGTGGCCGGCTCTGAGTCGCATGGCAGGTGAAGTTGCACAGAGCCATGGCCGTGTCCCACACTTGCTCAGTATCAAGTAGCTTGCGACATCCGACGGCATTCCAGTCTCGTCGCTCCCTGACGAATCAGGCAGCTTTTCGAAGGTAGGAACAGTGGACACGAGTATGGCGCCAGGTCGGGTACGAGCGAACGCCACCAACGTCCATCCCGCCTTGGCGTTGATCGTCATCGCCGCGGCGCAACTCATGGTGACGTTGGACAACACCATCGTCAATATTGCCCTTCCCAGTATTCAGACTGAGCTGGGCGTTGCACCCGCCAACCTTGCGTGGATCGTCAATGCGTATGCCCTGGCGTTCGGCGGGTTGCTGCTGCTGGGCGGCAAGTCGGGAGACCTCTATGGCCGGCGGCGGATGTTCCGCATCGGTATCTCCCTTTTCGTCATCGCCTCGACGCTCGGGGGATGTGCCAGCGGACAGGAATGGCTGATCGCAGCGCGCGTCATTCAGGGCATCGGAGGAGCGATCGCGGCGCCGACCGCGCTCGCCCTGATCGCCGTGAATTTCTCGGAAGGGGCGCCGCGGAACCGGGCGATGGCGGTATATGCCGCGATGGCCGGCCTCGGTGCCACAGTCGGGCTCCTGCTGGGCGGAGTGCTGACCGAGTATTTGAACTGGCGCTGGGTGTTCTTCGTCAACATCCCGATCGGCCTGCTCGTCTTGGCCGGCACCGTCACCCTCGCCGAAGGCCGACGCAATGAGGGACGTCTTGACCTGCCCGGGGCGATCACCGGAACCGGTGGCCTGCTGGCGTTTGTGTACGCCATCACGCGAGGCGGTCAGCATGGGTGGTCAGATGCCTTGACGGTGGGGTGTTTCGCCACTGCAGCGGTATTGCTCGGCGGCTTTCTGTGGTGGCAGACAAAGTCAACGCACCCGATGCTGCCGCTGCGGTTGTTCGGTGAGCGGTCCCGTGCCGGTTCCTACGCCACGATGTTGTGCATCGGCGGAGGGATGTTCGCAACCTTCTACTTCCTGTCGCTGTACATGCAACAGATCCTCGGGCTCACACCGGTCCGAACCGGATTGGCGTACTTGCCGTTCAGCATCGGTATGGGCGTCGCAGCCGCGGTGAGCTCCAAACTGGTCGCGCGGGTGGCACCGCGGATCCTCGCCGGCACCGGACTCGTGATCGCCGCGAGCGGAATGACGTGGCTGAGCACCCTGCAGCCTGAGTCAAGCTACATCGCCCACTTGATGCCGGCCATGTTCGTCATTGCGGCCGGGCTGGGGCTGGTGTTCGTACCGATGACCCTGGGCGCCGTGAGCAAGGTGGGCGATCAAGATTCCGGAGTTGCGTCAGCACTGCTCAACACCTCCCAACAAGTCGGCGGTGCATTGGGTTTGGCGATACTGACCACCATTGCGACCTCGGTCGCCAACCACCGGATGCCCGATGCCGCTTCTGCGCTCTACCGCGGACTCGCGGTGCACGACCCAGCGCTGATCCGGTCAGCCAGCAGTGCCCTGACCGACGGATACACCACAGCCTTTGCGGTATCGGCCGTGTTTTTCCTCGCGGGCTTGCTTGTTTCCGTCGTGGCGATCAATGCTCGTCCACAGCAGCCCGCGGCCACCGCCACCCACATGTAGATCACCAGTTCCACCAAGCCCGGACGCGAAGGTCGACCTGAGACTTCTTGGGAACAAGGTGATTAACCCACGACGCGCGGTCATTGACGAGCCGAGGTGCTCCTGCGCGACGGTGACACTTGCGCTGCGGTATCCGCAACCTCGACGAGAAGCTGTTTGAGCCGGCGTTGTTTAGCGGGAGCTAATCCGCTCAGGGCCCGTTGGTCTGCCAACTGGGCGGCCGATTCCGCCTGCTTGAGCAATGCCTGCCCCTGACGAGTGAGTTTCGCCGGCATCGCTTTGCCTGCCGACGTCGGCCGCGGTCGTGTCACCACACCGCGTTCTTCAAGCCCGTTGAGTACCTGGTTCATCGCCTGCGCCGACACATTGGTACCGCGTGCCATATCGGCACTCGTGAGCCCAGGGGTCATGGATAACATACGCATGCAAACGAACTCAGGCACGCTGATGCCCAGCGGACTCAATTCAGCGGCAAGGTGCGGTCGCAACACCGCCACCAACCGGTACAGCAGGTAACCCAACGGCTCATCGACTAACTGGCGCATGCTTCTATGCTGACACGCGCTGTGACGTTCACCGCCGCGCGTGCGCGATTCGTCCGTCCGGGCGCTGCACCGCGACAGGCGCGGGGTGGGCTGTGTCATGCCGTGATGAAGTCGGCCATCATGGCCATGTCTTCATGCTCGAGGTTGTGGCAGTGGACCAAGTACGTCCCGTGGTAATCGGTAAAACGGGTAATGATTTCAACCGCCTCCGAAGGTTGCACGTCGACGGTGTCCTTCCAGCCACTGTCGTATGGTCCCGGGCTGCGATTGTTGCGCGATAGTACTTGAAAATGGTTGAGGTGGACATGAATTGGATGATGTACATCAGTGATGAACCGCCAGATCTCGACATCGCCCAACCGGGGTCGGGCCAACGGCCGACCCGGTTGATACGCCACGTCGTTGATCGACCAGAGTCCACCTGGGCCAAGGCCGAACTTGAAGGTGCGCGTGGTAGTGACCTGATCGACGGGTAATGGCTGCACACCGGAACTGAGTTGCTGCGGCACCGAGGAGTCGTCGCTGCGGTCCTGGCCGACGATGTCGAATCGCATCACTTCGGTGGTTGGCCCCTCGCCCAGGCGATTGACCAGGCGGACGCGCGTTCCTGGTGTGTAGCGGGAAAAGTCAATCACGATGTCGAAGCGTTCGGCCGGGGCAATGTCGATGGAACTGTGTGGGACGGGCCGCTCCAGAAGTCCGCCATCGCTGCCGATCTGAGTGAACACGGCGCCGTCGGGCGGGGGCGGATCCAGTTGGAGTCGGTACCGGCGGGCATTGGAGGCATTGAGCAATCGGAGCCGGTACCGTGCGGGGTCGGTCTGCAGGACTGGCCACGGCGCACCGTTGACCAAGATGACATCGCCCAGAACACCATTCATGTAGTCGGCGAGCACCCGGCCGTCGCTGTCGACCGGATAGTGGAACGAGCCGTCGGCGGCAAATGACCGGTCGGCGATCATCAGAGGAACATCACGGTGGCCCCGCGGCAGCGGTAGGGCGTCTTCCTCTGCGTCACGAATGAGGTGAAACCCGGCCAGGCCCCGCCACACGGATTCGCCGGTGTGGTCCATACGATGATCGTGGTACCACAATGTCGACGCTCGCTGGTTCATCGGATAGACGTAATCGCGTTGCCCGACAACGGTATCGCGCATCATCTCTCGGTCGGACATGCCGGAATGCGACATGCCGGAATGCGACATGTCTCCGTTGGGCATCCCCTCGTGCGGAAGGATCAGGTCGAGCGGATACCCATCGTGGGCGGCCGGGGTGTGACCTCCGTGGAGGTGCACCGCGACCGGAACGGGTAGCGCATTGTGGTGTCGCACAACTGCCTGTCGGCCAGACCGCGACACAATCGTGGGGCCGGGAAAACTGCCGCCGTAGGTCCATGCCCGGGTTGTGAGACCAGGCAAGATCTGCAGCTCGACAACGCTCTGCGTCACCTCGTAGTAGTCAGCAGCGGCGTCCTGTCGCACCGGCTGCAACTCAGCCGGCACGGGCAGCTGGACCTGGTAGGGCGGTGGCAGGTGCACCTGGCTGCGCAGCAGCCGGCCCGGCTCCGCCGAACCCAGTACCCGATGGGGAAAGCCGGCGCCGATAGCGCCGATTCCCACCGCTGCAGCACCCAGCTGCAACAAGGTTCGTCGTTTCATCGCTGTATGACCGAACGTTGAGGATCTTCGGTCGTGGGTAGCGGCAACCGCCATACCGACAACGTCAATTGAGTGATGCCGAGAATCAGCATCACTCCGAGCGGGATGTGCAGGCCCGTCAGCCGCTCGAGTCCGGTCGCTGACTGCGCCAACACCACGACGAGGGTGCTCACGGCCAGGGGAACCAGGTATTTCGGGCCTCCGGCTCGACGTAGCGCGACCAGCGCGACGATCTGTAGGAGGGCGAGCACCTCGGTGACCCGGGCACCCACCGAATGCAACATCAATGCGTCGTAGCGCCCACCAAGAAAATTACCGGCGAGTGCGGACTGGGCGATAACCACCACGACCAACGTCGCCGTTACTGATCTGGCCAACAGGTGTGGCCACCGCGATGCGGCATGGGCCGTCGCGCTGAGCTCGACTTGTTCAGCAACCATCGTAGGGTCAACCTTTCTCTGGCCCCGACGGAGAGCCGGCGGTTTGTTTCGTGGTGTGGAAGCCAGCTCGGTCCTGGGCCCAGAACCGCGATCAGCCGAGACAGGTGTCGGCCACAGCCCAAAACCGGCATGTGGACAACATGGTTTCCTTGGACGCGTAGTCGATGCTGCCTTCCGGTGAAAGTGTACAAGCGTTTATTTTTTGCTGCGATGGATACGGTTCCCGCCTGCTATCGCCACGCCGACAGCGGGAGGACATGTGGGCAGCAAGGCCTGCGCCACTTGAGGTCACAGTCGGGAACTACCCGTACCCCGTGCATGCGGACCGCGCAATGCGTCGTTCCCAGTGTCGGAAACCAATGAATCGTGTGGGCTGGGGCCCACTACGGGAGCGCGGTGAGTCGGATGATCGGCAGCTGCCGGTCGGTCTTGTCTTGATACCCGGCGAACCGTGTGGATTCCGTGGCGATGCGTTTCCACGCTGCTTCCCGTTCGGCGCCGTGGAGTTCTTCGGCGGTGACGTTGTGGGTGTGGCCGTCGACTTCGATGCGAACACGCTGTGGATTCGCGGCGATGTTGTGGTACCAGGAGGGGTTGGTTTTCGCGCCGGCGTTGGATGCCACGATCAGCCAATTGCCGTTTCGGTCGGGGAAGTAGGCGACGGGGCTGGTCCGCTCGGCGCCGCTCTTGGCGCCGATGGTGGTCAGGATGAGTGAGGGCATGGTGCCGAATGCCTTGCCGGTCCGCCGGATCTGGCTGCCGATGATTTTGTTGAACCACTTCGATATCGGTGTGAGCAAGGGGTTTCTGGATATGCCCCGTGTGCCACGGGGATGTTCGAAAGTCATGCTTCGGCTCCTGTCTGTTGATTCACGGGTTTCGATTCGATGCTGCTGTCGTGGTCGTTATCTCGTTGGCCGACGGCGGCGACGAACGTGTCGGCGAATATCTCGCAGGCTTGGTCGATGTCGGGTAGGGCGACCTGAGGTAGGTGACTGAAGGCGGGACGCAGCAGCAGGTGCAGTGTCAACGGGCCGATCATTTGGTGCAGGAGGATCGGCATGGGCAGGTCCCGCAGGCGACCGGCGGCGACTTGATCGGTAAGCCATGCGCCGATGCCCCCGAATACGCGCGGGGTTTGATACGCGATGAGGGCCTGGATGTCGGATGCGTGTGGCCGCGCAAGGGCTTCGGCGATCATGGCGGGGGTGACGCGCGGTTCTCGTGACAGTACGCGGGCCATCTCGCGGTAGAGCGCCAGGACGGTGCCGCGTAGGTCGTCATGGTCGCAGGCGGCCAGTACGTCCTCGGTGTCCACGACCGGGCTGTAGCGCTCAAAGATGGCCAGGAGGAGTTCGGAACGCCCGCCAAATGTGGTGTACATGCTCGGCACGGAGCATCCGGCCGCAATGGCGACGGCCTCGAGTGTGACGGCGGCGAGGCCGTGTTCGTCGATCAACGTGGCGGCGGCGGTGATTGCTCGTTCGCGCACGGGTGGGCGGCCGCCGGGATCGACGCCGGCAGCGCGGACCGCGTCGTCGAGGGACTTGCGGGATCCGCCCAGCCTGCGTTGCAGCGTGCTGCGGGAGATGCCGGCCTGGCGTGCGATGGCGTTCAACGACACATCGGCCACATCGCGCCCGGAGGTTTTGGCAACCCGCAACGCAGCGTCGACGAGATCCGAGTGGACGGAGGAATCACCGCTCATGCTTGACACACTACTATAGTTAGTCTGTACTCGGTACCTAGTGGGTGGTGCAGATATGTGAATCCGGCCGCGACGTCCGCCATCCCCGAACAAAGTGAGGTCTCCCATGGCGAACAGTGCTCCCAGTGCAAACTTCGAGAAGCTCTACAGCGACAAGCAGACCGCCGACGGTTTACCTGCCCTGACACCGTGGGACATCGGTGAGGCCCAGCCCGCGGTGAAACACCTGGTCGCGTGTGGCGCTGTCAACGGTGAGGTTCTCGACCCCGGGACCGGACCGGGTCACAACGCGATCTACTACGCATCGCAGGGATATTCGGCGACCGGGATCGACGTGTCACCGTCGGCCATCGAGCGCGCACAACTGAACGCCGAGCGTGCCGGCGTCACGGTCGACTTTCAGGTCGCTGACGCAACGAAACTCGATGGGCTGGAAGGCCGGTTCGACACCGTGGTTGACAGTGCCTTCTATCACGTCTTCGGCGACAGCGAGGACATTCAGTCCGCCTATGCACACGCGTTGCACCGCGCAACCAGGCCCGGGGCGCGGCTGTTCATGTTCGAGTTCGGAATGCACAACGTCAATGGCCTCCCGGGTATGGGGCTCACCGCGGAAAACTTCCAGCGTGTCCTGCCGTCGGCCGGGTGGCGCATCGACTACCTCGGAACGACCACCTACAAGAGCCACATGAGCGCCAAGGATTTGGCAGCGATGGGCGCCAACGCCGGGAATGCAGGATTCGCCGAGCGGTTGAGGCCGGTGCATGAACGGCTTGCGGTCATCGAGCCGATGCTGGAAAACCACGTCGTGCACATGCCCGCGTGGGCGGTCGTCGCCACCCGCATCGACTAGCCACCCAGGCTCGCCCCGATCAGGGCCGAATGGGGCGACATGAACCAAAGCGCAATCGCCCACTCCTGATTGATATTTCGGTCACGTGGCGATCGTCATCACGTCAGCGGAAATTGA
>NZ_BCTA01000104.1 GCF_001570485.1 Mycolicibacterium novocastrense | reverse complement strand
GGAATCGACACCGCAGCCGACCCCGGCCGCGTCAACACCGCCCGATTACCCCACTCCTGCAGACGCGAACGCTCACCAGCATCCAACACATCCACCGACGACAACCGCCGAGACGGATCGGCGACCATCGACTCCAACACCCGCCGCAACCGCGCGATCAACGACTCCACGCTCGCCGCATCGAACACATCGGTGTCGAACTCGACGCGCAGCGCGAGTTCAGCACCCGGCAGGACCATCATCGCGAGTGGGTAGTGGTTGAATTCGCGGCTGTTGACCTCGGTGATCATCAACCCGTCGTCGCCCGACAGCGCGGCCTTGCCGACCGGGTAGTTCTCATAGACGAAGAGCGTGTCGAACAACTGCTCGTGGCCGCTGATCCGATGAATCTCGTTGAGCGCCAAGTGCTGATGCTCGAGAGTGTCGGTGTACCCGTGTTGGAGTTGCTCGAGCAGGTCAGCGGTGGTCGTTTCGGTCGTGATGTTCGCCCGCACCGGGACGGTGTTGATCAACAGACCCACCATCGAGTCCGCGCCGGCCAGTTCGGCAGGCCGCCCAGAGAGCGCAACACCGAAGGCTACGTCTTGTTGGCCAGTCAACGTGGTCAGCAGCTGCGCCCACGCACCCTGCAGCACAGTGTTGACGGTGGTGTGCTGCGCGCGTGCCAAATCGGCAAGCGCCTGCGTAGTGGCTTCCGGCACCCGGAAAGATGCGACTGCCCGCTGCCCCAGCTCTAATCGGCCGTGCGGTCCAACGAAAGTAGGGGTGTCGAAACCGGCGAGTACCTCACGCCAGGCAGCGTGGGCGGCATCCACGTCTCGATCGGCCAGCCAGGTGAGGAAACTCCGGTACGACGGCGGAGCGGGCAGCCGCTGGCCGTAGTAGGTGGCAAAGATCTCCTGCAGAAAGATGGGTAGTGACCAGCCGTCCACCACCACGTGATGGAACGTGAAGACGCACTGGTGACGATTTTCCGCCGTGCGGATCACGGCGGCTCGAACGAGGGGCGGGTGGTCGAGATCGCAGACCGGTTCACGTTCGGCGGCGCACACACGTTGAACCTTGTCCTCGTCGCTCGACTCATCGCTGTCAAGTTCGATGTATCGCCACGCGGGCGCGGGACGGCTCGGGATGATCTGGACGGGCTCGTCGAACTCCGAATGGAACCGCGCCGCGAGGTTGGGATGCCGGTTGACGACCGTGTGCACCGCATCCCGCAGCCGGTGCTGATCGAGCGGACCGTCTACACCGATGGCGAGTTGCACCGCGTACACACTGTTATCGCTCGCCTGCGCGGTTCTCGCGTGAAACAGCAAGCCCTGCTGCACCGGAGTCAGCGGCAGCACGTCCGCGACCTCGTTCTCCCGGCACAGCTCATCGATTTGCTGTTGGCTCAATCGTGCGGGCGCGATATCAGACGGCGAAAGCCCGCCTCCACCCGCGAGCACGTGTGCGCAGATGCCGCCCAATGCTTCGAACCACAGCTGGCTCAGGCGGCTGACCTGGTCGCGATCCAAAGACGACGGCGCCCATGTCCAATTGGCGTTCAATTGGGGGCCACCATCGGTATCGAGGGTGACGGCGTTGAGCTCCACCGTGTGCATCAGCGGCATCGGCACCGCCGCAGCCGCCGCGCCGGTCGATGACAAACCCTCTTGGCCGATTCGCCAGAGATCATCGGAGAGTTCGGAGGGTCCGCCCAGGCGCCCCAGATAGTTGAACCCGATCGGCGGGTCGTCTCCGTCCAGGTCGATATCGGGATTCAGGTACCGCAGTACGCCATATGTCAAGCCATCAGCCAGGGACAGTAGGTGCTCTTTGGCGGTTTTGATCGCTGGGCCGAGGACAGGATCACCAGCAACCACTTGTTCCCACGACAGTCCGCCGACGGCCAACGCCACCGGATACTTGGCGGTGAACCACCCGACTGTGCGGGACAAATCGATATCGGAGCGCAACTCTTCATGGCGCCCGTGGCCCTCGACACCGATACCAATCGGCCCGTCGTGATCGCCCAGGAACTCGGCCACGGCCAATCCGAACGCGATCAACAAGATGTCGTGCACACCGGTGTGGAATGCGGCTGGCACCTCACCCAGCAGCATCCGGGTCGTCTCGATGTCCAATTCCGCCGACAGGTGCTCGGCGCTGACATAGGTATCCGTTTCGGGACGCACCGCAGGCAGCGCCGCCGGTGCCGCCGCCACCTGCCGCCATAGCTCGGCCTGGTCCACCACCTGTGGTTCGTGTGCGTACTCAGCCAACAGCGCCGACCAACGAGCGAACGACGTCCCGCCCACCGGCAACACCGGCGACTGCCCACTACGGTGTTGGGTCCAGGCGAGATTGAGGTCGTCCAGCAAGACCCGCCACGACACCCCGTCGACGGCGAGATGGTGAATGATCAGCGCCAATTGGTTTGCGGCGGTTGCCCATAACGCGCTGAGCATCGCTCCCTCGGTCGGGTTGAGCCGCGACCGCGCCTCCACCAGCGCTTCATCGGAGAGCGTTTCGACCGATTGCAGGCATCCGCTCGCGCGCACCGACCCCACCTCGGGCACCGTCAACGACCACACACCGGCGCCGTCGTCATCGACGCGCGCTCGCAGCATGCCGTGGCGGTCGAGCAAGACCTGTAACAGCGCCACCACATCGGTCTCGGTGACACCAGCGGGGGCCTCGATCACCACCGTCTGATTGAACTGGTCGACCGGACCGTTCACGTCCTGCAGCCATCGCATGATCGGAGTGGGCACGACCGGCCCGACACCTTCATCGGCCACGATGCCTGCGCCGTCGGTGAGCTCTGCGACACCGGCCAACCGGGCGACGGTCTGCTCGATGAAAATATCGCGCGGCCGACACCGCACGCCAGCTGCCCGCGCTCGCGCCGCTACCTGCATCGATAGGATGCTGTCCCCGCCGAGCTCGAAGAACGAGTCGTCAACGCCCACCCGGTCGATCCCGAGCACCTGGGCATAGATACCGGCGAGGATCTCTTCGACCGCCCCTGCCGGCGCGCGGTAATGCTCCGCATCCCGGAACTCGGGCGCAGGCAGCGCCCTTTTGTCGAGCTTTCCGTTGACCGTCAGAGGCAGTGCATCGAGCACCACGAAGGCAACCGGAACCATGTACTCCGGCAGTCGCTCCGCGAGGGCCGTGCGCATCGCGGCGGGATCGGCGTTTCCGGTGACATAACCCACTAGGCGCTTATCGCCGGGACGGTCCTCACGGGCGATCACCACCGCCTGCTCCACCCCGTCACAGCCGGCAAGTGCAGCTTGAACCTCGCCCAGCTCGATGCGGTAGCCGCGGATCTTGACCTGGTCGTCGCCGCGTCCCAGATACTCCAACTCACCATCGGTGTTCCAGCGGACCAGGTCTCCAGTGCGATACATCCGTGCACCAGGACCGCCGAACGGACACGCCACGAATCGCGAGGCGGTCAAGCCGGCCCGGCCGACGTAGCCGTACCCCGACCCCGCACCGGCCACATACAAGTCCCCGACCACACCTGGGGAGACCGGGCGCAACCACTTGTCCAGCACAAAGAAAGCGAGATTGGCCAGAGGCACCCCGACAGGGCTCACCGTACCGCCGGCGTCGCCTGCGACGATCTCGCGGAATGAAGCGTGCACCGTCGTTTCGGTGGTGCCGTACATGTTGATCAGGCGTGGCTTCTCTGGATGATTGTCCATCCACTTGCCGAGGCGATGAGGTTCGAGAGCCTCGCCGGCGAAGATCACCGTCTCGAGCTTCAGCTGACGCGCCAGCTCGGGCTGCAATGTATCGACCGCTTGCAACGCGTAGAACGCCGACGGCGTCTGGCTCAGCACGGTGACCTGTTCAGCCACCAGCAACGCGTGAAACTCCTCCGGTGCGCGAGCCACCGATTCGGGTACCACCACGAGTCGGCCACCGTGTAGCAGAGCACCCCAAATCTCACACACCGAAACGTCGAACGCCAACGAATGCCATTGCGACCAAACCTGATCCGCCATTTGCAACCTGGCGGCCAGGGACTCCATCAGCTGAGTCACGTTGTGGTGCGAGATAGCGACGCCCTTGGGCACACCGGTAGTGCCAGAGGTGTAGATGAGGTAGGCGATGTCATCGGCCGCCGGAGCCGGCAGCCCGGCACTCGAGTAGGTGCCGATGCGAGGGTCGTCGACATCAATGAGCCGCACGTCACAGCCTGCCAGTCGATCCGCTAGCGCGGCGGTGGTGAGCGCGGCCATCGGCGCGGCATCGCCGACCAGGAATTCGATCCGAGCCGCTGGCACAGCCGGGTCGATCGGGAGATATGCCGCCCCCGTCTTGAGCACCGCCAGGATTGCCACGATCGCCTCGGCCGACCGAGAGAACAGCAGCGCTACGCGCTGTCCGGGGCCGGCACCTTCGTCAATCAACAGACGCGCCAACCGATTGGCCGCGTCATCCACCTCGCGGTACGTCATCGAGCGGCCGTCGAAGGTCAGCGCCACCGCGTCAGGTGTGCGCGTCGCCTGCGCAGCGAACAACGCCGGAATCGATTCCGATGGGCGCGCGGGCCGGGTCAGTACCGCCCGGTTGCCCCATTCATCGAGCTGGGCGTGCTCGCCGCCGTTGAGCAGGTCGATCGATAGCAGAGGCCTCGAAGAACCGCCGGTCACGACCGCCGCTCCAGGTCGGCGGTGATGGCCGCCAAGACCCGTTGCATTCGGTCGATCAGTGATTCGATTCTGCCCGCACCAAACACGTCAGTATCGAATTCCACGCGAACGCTCAGCTCGGTGCCAGGCGTGACTTGCACCGCGAGAGGGTAGTGGTTGAACTCGCGATTGCTGAACTCGGTGATCGCCAACCCGTCGTCTCCCAACGGTGTGCCGGTGTCGATCGGATAGTTTTCGTACGCGAACAGCGTATCGAACAACTGATCGTGCCCGCTCACACGGTGGATGTCACGTAGCGCTAGATGCTGGTGCTCGAGAGTGTCGTTGCGAGCGCTCTGTAGCTGGTCGAGCAGATCGGCGATGGTGGTCGCAGGCGTGATATTCGCCCGCACCGGCACGGTGTTGATCAACAAGCCCACGATCGAGTCCGCGCCCGCCACCTCTGTCGGCCGACCCGAGACCGTGACCCCGAAAGCGACGTCATGCTGACCAGTCAGCCACGTCAAGAGCAGCGCCCAAGCCGCCTCCAACACAGTGCTCACCGTGGTGCGGTGCATCCGGGCCAACTCGCCAAGCGCCCGCGTGGTCTCCTCGGGCACGAGGAACGATTGCGCGCCTCTTTGCCCATGCGCCAACCGATTCGGCGAACCAACCAAGGCGGGGGCATCGAAACCGGCGAGCATTTCACCCCACGCCGCCAGGGCGGCGTCGCGGTCCCGGTCCGCTAGCCAATTCACAAATCGGCGATACGGCGTCGCCGCAGGCAACCGCTGCCCGTAATAGCTGGCGAAGATTTCCTGCAGCAGAATCGACAGCGACCAACCGTCCACCACGATGTGGTGATTAGTGAGCACGAGCCGGTACCCGGTTGGTGCGACACGGACCAGGGCCACCCGGAAAGGTGACTGCTCGGCAAGGTCCAAAACCGCAGCACGTTCGGCAGCGCAGATTCGGTGGACCTGTTCCTGGACGTCGACGCCGCCAGCGGAATCCAGCTCGACATACCGCCACCCCGCCACCGGGTCGGCGGGGATGACCTGCACCGGCTCGTCGAACTCTTCACAAAATCGGGCTGCCAGATTCGGATGCCGGTTCACCACCGTTTGCACCGCGTCATGCAACCTGTGGGGGTCGACTGGCCCGCTCAACGAAATGTCGAGCTGTACGGCATACACATCACTGGGATCGCCTGAGTCGCGCACAGTTCCGGTGTGGAACAGCAACCCCTGCTGGACGGGGGATAGCGGCAGTACGTCAGCTATCCGGTATTGGCGCTCGAGGTCGTCGATTTGCTCTTGGCTGAGCTTTGCGGGCGCGATATCGGATGGGGTCAGACCACCGCCACTTTGTTCGACATGGACGCAGATGCCGGCGAGCGCCTCGAACCACAGCTGGCTGATCCGGTCGATCTGCTCCTGCTTCAGCGCCGAAAGAGCCCAAGTCCACGTGGCATGTAGGTGAGTTCCCGACTCACCCTCCAGAGTGGCGGCATTGAGTTCAACGGTGTGCGCCAACGGTATCGAAACCGCCGTGGCTACGGCGCTGATTGCCGCACCATCGGGGTCGAGGCTCCACAGATCACCGGAATAGTCGGCGCTTCCGCTGCCAAGACGACCGAGATAGTTGAAGCCGATCGCCGGATCAGCTTCGGCGACATCACTATTCGGATTCAGATAACGCAGCAGACCGTAAGTCAGCCCATCAGGTAGAGCATGCAGCTGCTCCTTGGCATCTTTGATCACTCGACCGAGTGCTACGTCGCCGGCGGTCACCTGGGACCACGAAAGACCACCAAGGGCCAAAGACACCGGATATTTGGCGGTGAACCATCCGACCGTACGTGACAGATCGACGTCAGACGACATATCCTCACCACGGCCGTGACCCTCTACGTCGATACCGATCGGTTCTCCGCGGGTGCCCAGGAACTCCGTCCACGCCAACCCGAACGCGATCAACAAAATATCTTGCACGCCAGCATGGAACGCTGCCGGGACCTCACCGAGGAGCAGGCGTGTTGTCTCGTCGTCCAGCGAGACCGACAGGGTTCCGGAATTGGCGTAGGTATCGATCTCGGGTTGCACGGCCGGCAGTGCAGGGGGGACTGCCGCCACCCTCCGCCAGGTGGCGGCCAGCTCTGTCGTCGCAGTCGACTGTGCATGCTCAGCCAGCAACGATGACCATCGCGCAAACGACGTGCCGCCGACAGGCAGGGCGATCGCCTGGCCGTTCTGATGCTGCGCCCACGCAATGTTGAGGTCCTCGAGCAAGATCCGCCACGACACCCCGTCAACCGCCAGGTGGTGAACGATCAATACCAGCTGGCGCGTCGAGGCCGCCCAGACCGCAGACAGCATCGCCCCGGCAGCTGGGTCCAGGCTCGAACGTGCGGCAACGACCGCCTCGTCCGACAGAACGTCGACTAAATGCAAGTACTTTTTCGCATCGACGGAATCGGGCGTGCCTACCGTCAACGACCAGCCTGCGGCGTCGTCATCATCCACCCGGGCCCGCAACATGGCATGCCGATCCAGCAACGCCTGCAGGAGCACCAGCACATCGGCCTCGGTCGCCCCGGCGGGGGCCTGCACCACGACCGTCTGATTGAACTGATCGACCGGCCCGTCCATGCCCTCGAGCCACCGCATGATCGGCGTCGCGACGACTTGACCAATGCCCTCGTCGACCACGCCTTCTGCACCATCAGCGACCACGGCCACTCGGGCAAGCTGAGAAACTGTCTGTTCGACGAAGATGTCGCGCGGGCGGCACCGTACGCCGGCAGCGCGGGCCCGAGAGACCACCTGCATCGACAGGATGCTGTCGCCGCCGAGTTCGAAGAACGAGTCGTCGACCCCGACCCGCTCCAAACCCAGCACCTGGGCATAAATTCCGGCCAGAATCTCCTCGATGGCATCGCCAGGAGCGCGGTAACCACCGTCATCGCGATACTCCGGCGCCGGCAGCGCTCGCCTGTCGAGCTTGCCATTGACCGTCAACGGCAGCACATCGATGGCCACCACCGCCGCGGGAACCATATACGCCGGCAACCGCTCGGCCAACGCAGCACGCATCCCGGCCACATCAGCAGTCCCGGTCACATAACCCACCAACCGCTTATCACCGGGACGGTCCTCGCGGGCGACCACCACCGCCTGCTCCACCCCGGCACAGCGGGCAAGCGCCGCCTGAACCTCACCCAACTCGATGCGATACCCGCGGATCTTGACCTGCTCATCAGCACGACCCAGATACCGCAACTGCCCATCAGC
>NZ_BCTA01000103.1 GCF_001570485.1 Mycolicibacterium novocastrense | reverse complement strand
TACCCCCGAAAGGGCCTTTCCGTTCGACTTGCATGTGTTAAGCACGCCGCCAGCGTTCGTCCTGAGCCAGAATCAAACTCTCCAAACAAAAACTGTTCGAAACAATCTGACCAAACAGACACCAAAAACTGGCATCGAAAAACACCACACCCACAAACGGGAAAACAGGGCATGGCAAAAACAACAACAAACAAAAACCACCAAACACACTATTGAGTTCTCAAACAACACACCCGCACGGCCGCGCCACTAGCCCGCGGCTTTGAAGCCGCGTACTCGTAGTGCGGACGCTCAGGAACCCACCGAAGTGGGATTTCCCTCTGGGAGTCGCCGCGCTCTTCGGGCTTGGCCCGTGTCGCAGCGACGAGTCCATAAGTTACGTGAGGGAAAAGTAGGAGTCAAATGGCCTGATAGAACGGGTTTTTCATCTCGATACCCGTCACGCGCACCGCAGTGCGTTGGCTCCCACCGAGTTGTTCAACGCTTCCCCGCCCGCCGTTGTTCCCGCGACCTTCAAACCCTCAAGCAACCCGTTCGATGCCCGCGATGTTGCGCTTACCGCGACGCAGCACCAGCCATCGGTCATGCAGGAAGTCGGTGGGCTGTGGAACCCACTCCTCGCTGTCGACCCGGGCGTTGTTGACGTAGACGCCGCCCTCGCCGACGGTGCGTCTCGCGGCACCTTTGCTCGGCGAGAGCCCACTGGCCACGAGCAGGTCGACGATGGTGTCGGGACCGCCGGGCTTCAGCTGCGCGACAGCGGCCTCGCGCAGCGCCGCGCCCAGCGTTGGCTCGTCCAGCTCTGCCAGTTCGGCCCGCCCGAACAGGGCCTGGCTTGCGTGCTCGACGGACCGCATGGCCGATTCGCCGTGCACCAAGGTGGTGAGCTCGCGCGCCAGGCGCCGCTGCGCGGCACGTTCATGGGCCCGCTCCGCGGTCGCCTGTTCCAGTTCGGTCACCTCGGCGGGCGATAAGAAGGTGAACCAGCGCAGATACCGGACGACGTCCGCATCGGCGGTGTTGATGAAGTACTGGTACCAGGCGTACGGGCTCGTCATGTCCGGGTCGAGCCACAGGCTGCCGCCGCCGGTCGACTTACCGAACTTCTTGCCTTCGGAGTCGGTCACCAACGGGGTGGTCAGGGCGTGAACCATGGCCCCGTTCTTCTGGCGGACCAGTCGAACGCCGGCGATGATGTTGCCCCACTGGTCGGAACCGCCGATCTGCAGAGAGCAGTCGTACCGCCGATGCAGCTCCACATAGTCATTGGCCTGCAGCAGCATGTAGCTGAACTCGGTGTAGGAAATGCCCTCACCCTCGAGGCGGCGCCGGACGGTGTCGCGGTCGAGCATGACGTTGACAGAGAAGTACTTGCCGACGTCGCGCAGGAACTCGATCGCCGACAGAGGGCCGGTCCACGACAAGTTGTTCTCGATGACGGCCCCGGTCGTGGTGTCGTCGAATTCGACGAAGCGCTCGAGCTGCCCTCGGATACGGTCCGCCCACTCCGCCACGGTGTCGGCGGTGTTCAGCGTGCGCTCCCCGGTATCGCGAGGGTCGCCGATCATGCCGGTGGCACCGCCTGCCAGAACAATCGGCCGATGGCCCGCCTGCTGGAAGCGGCGCAGCGTCAACAGCGGGATGAGATGGCCCGCGTGCAGGCTCGGGGCCGTCGGGTCGAAGCCCGAATAGACGGTGACGGGCCCGGCCGCAAGGGCCTCGGCCAGCGCGTCGCGGTCGGTCGATTGCGCGATCAGCCCGCGCCACTCCAATTCGTCGAGGATCGACGTACCCATGCGTGCGATCTTTCCGTACTAGTCGCTTTCTCCTGGAGCCGGTGCCCGTGGGCTCCGCCGATACGCCGACACCTCGGGCCGGCCTGCCAGCCAGAACCGCCAGGGACGGTCGGCGGCCTTGCTCACGCCGACGCGCGGGCCTTCGTCGGCGACGTGTCGCTCCCCGAGCGTCAACTGGATCGGGCTGTCCGGGTCGAAGATGTCGATCCCGTTGTCTTCCATCGTGATTCCCAGCGCCGAGCACAGGTTGCCCGGCCCGCGAGCCAGTGCGGCGGGGCGGACCGAGTCGCCGCGGCGGGCATGTGCGGCGCTCAGGCCGGCCTCGATGGCGGCGGCCCGCAGCAGCACCGCGCCCGCCACACCGTCCGTTGCACAGACGACGTTGGCGCAGACGTGGATGCCGTGGCTGCGATAGGTGTACAGCCGCCCCGGCGGACCGAACATCACGCGGTTGCGCGGTCCGGGGCCGCGGTAGGAATGGGCCGCGGCATCGGGCCACGGCCCATCTGGCGGCCCGCCGTAGGCCTCGACCTCGACGATCTTCGCGCTGACCCCGCGCGCAGTGAGGTCGGCGCCGAGTAGTCGGCGGGCGGCGGTCAACGGGTCGACCGACAAGAGTTCAGCGGTCAAGGTCGACCAGGCCTTTTCGATTCATCGACCGCGATCCTACGGAGACCCTTGACACGCCGCGGCGACGCGAGGAGATTTCATCGCATGGTGACTTCATCGAATGATGAATTACTGGGCGGCCGTGTCACCCCCGCGGTCGAGATCGAGAATCTCCGGGTCATCCGCGGTGATCGACTGGCTGTCGATGACGTCACGGTGGCGATCGCACCCGGCACCATCACGGGCCTGCTGGGTCCATCCGGATGCGGGAAGACGACGCTCATGCGAAGCATCGTCGGCACCCAGATCCTCGATTCCGGCACGGTGTCGGTGCTCGGGAAACCGGCCGGCTCGGCCGACCTACGTCACCGCGTCGGCTTTGTCACCCAGACCCCGACGATCTACGACGACATACGGGTCATCGAAAACGTCCGCTACTTCGCCGCGCTGTACGGCACCGGCCCCGACTCCGCCGACGACGCCGTGACCGCCGTCGGGCTCACCGACCATCGAACCGCGCTGGGCGCCAACCTGTCCGGAGGGCAGCGAACCCGGGTCTCGCTGGCGTGTGCGTTGGTTTCGCATCCCGATCTGCTGGTGCTCGACGAACCGACCGTAGGCCTCGATCCGGTCCTACGCGTGGAGCTTTGGGCCCATTTTCAGAGCCTTGCCTCGCGAGGCACCACGCTCTTGGTGTCGAGCCACGTCATGGACGAGGCCGATCACTGCGGCGAGTTGCTGCTCATGCGGGAAGGCCGAGTGCTGGCCCACACGACGCCCTCGCAACTACGAGAGGACACAGGATGTCAGTCGCTGGAGGAAGCGTTCCTGTCCGTCATCAAGCACAGCACCGCAGCCAGCGCAGCCGGCGCCGGCTGAGTCCGCAGGCGTACCTCGCCACCACCGGTCGCATACTGCGCCAACTCGCGGCCGATCACCGCAGTATCGCGATGATCCTCATCGTGCCGAGCGTGGTCATCGCGTTGCTGTACTTCATGTTCCAGAATCTCCCGCACCCACCCGGGGCGCCGAGCCCGTTCAACACCGCCTGCCTGATCATGCTCGGTCTGTTCCCGCTGATCCTGATGTTCCTGATCACCTCGATAACGATGCAGCGGGAACGGGTCTCGGGCACGTTGGAGCGGATCCTGACCACTCCCCTGCGCCGGCTCGACCTGCTGGCGGCGTACGGCACCGCGTTCTCGCTCGCAGCCGCGGCCCAGGCGACGATCGCGTGCATCGTGTCGTACGCGTTCCTCGGGCTACACACCCAAGGCAGCCCCGTGTGGGTCTTCGCGATCGCGATCATCAACGCCGTACTCGGAGTCGGGCTGGGTCTGCTGTGTAGCGCCTTCGCGCGCACCGAATTTCAGGCTGTGCAGTTCATGCCGCTGGTGATCGTCCCCCAGCTTCTTCTGTGCGGGATCATCGTGCCGCGCGCCATGCTGCCGGAGTGGCTGCAGTGGATCAGCAACGTGTTGCCGGCAAGCTACGCTCTGGAGGCACTGCAACAGGTCGGGGCATACGCCGAGCCGACGTTCACCGTGGTGCGCGACGTCGCGGTGGTCATCGGTTTCGCGATGGCCTCCCTCTGCCTGGCGGCGGCCACGCTACGACGAAGGACACCGTGACAACGTTGACCACCAACGCCGAACGCAAGCGGCCGGGACGACCGCCCGGCCCGTCAGACACCCGTGAACGAATTCTGAACAGCGCACGGGAGTTGTTCGCGCGCAACGGTATCGACAAGACCTCGATACGCGCGATTGCCGCTGCCGCTGGCGTCGACCCGGCGCTCGTACATCACTACTTCGGAACCAAGACCCAGCTGTTCGCCGCCGCGATCCACATTCCGATCGATCCCATGCAGGTCATCGGCCCGCTGCAACAGGTTCCCGTCGAAGAGATCGGCCGCACCCTGCCGTCTCTTCTACTGCCGCTGTGGGATTCGGAACTGGGTAAGGGTTTCATCGCCACGCTGCGGTCGATCATCGCGGGCAACGACTCCTCGCTGGTGCGGTCGTTCCTGCAGGAGGTGATCGCCAGAGAAGTGGGCTCGCGCGTCGACGATCCGCCGGGCAGTGGACCGGTCCGCGTGCAGTTCGTCGCCTCGCAACTGGTCGGCGTGGTGATGGCCCGCTACATCCTCGAGCTCGAGCCGTTCAAATCGCTGCCGGTGGACCAGGTCGTCGAGACCATCGCGCCCAACCTGCAGCGCTACCTCACCGGTGAGCTACCCGGCTTCACCTGATGCGCGGTCCAGCATCCGTTGATGCTCGGCATCGTCGGTGATCTCGACGGCCTCGTCGATCAGCAGCACCGGGATGCCGTCGTCGATGCGGTACGCCCGGCGCAGCCTGGGGTTGTAGAGGTATTCGTCGCCGATGAGCAACAAGGCGCCCCGGTCCTGCGGGCAGACTAGGATGTCGAGCAGTTTCTCGTCGAGGGCCACGGCGATCAGCCGGCCGGGACGGGTACGGCGGGTGTGACGGGAATCCCGGCGATGGATCCGCCGCCGGCAGCGGCTTGCTGCGCGGCGCGCGCCTGCATCTTGCGCTGGTGGGTGATCGTTTCTTTGAGCGCTTCGACGAGCGGCGTCTGATTCGGCCGGTCCTCGAGGGCCTCCTTGAGTGCGACGGCGTTCGCGTTGGACGGGCGGAAGCCCAGCCGGCGCAGCTTGACCGCGTCGTCGATCAGCACGGAGACCTGGCCACCGCCGTCGCCCTGCCGGTACTCCTCGTGGATCATCTGCAGCACCTGATCGGCGTTGACCCTGGGCGCGGACTCCTCGGCTCTGTTGCAGTCGTCACCGGTGCACGGGGTCTTCGGGCCGTCGGCCTGGGGCTCGGGCGCCTCGGATTGAACGGTCGGTTCGGCGGGCTGCGCCGTCGCCGTCGGACCTGCGACACCGGTCAGCAGACCGACCGTCAACACGCCGCCGGCCATACCGCCGATGACGATGCGACGCCAGATGTCGCGCGGGCTACCGGTTCGCGATGTCATCAATCCTCCAGCTCGGTGGCGTGGCGGCCGGACCGCCGACGTGCCGCAAGCGGGAGCCTAACAGCGCTCGGTCCGGGTGGCAGGTCGTCGTGACCGCCCCCGCTACTGGCCTTCGGCCATTTCGGCACGGACCGCCACGGTCAACCGCTTGTACCGATTCGTATCGGGGTCCAGGTACCACGCGTTACGCGACGGCTTGGGAATGCCCTCGGCCCGCAGCGGGCTGACCAGCGGCCGGTACGACGCGCTGAGCGTCATCCTCGGCACCACGTGGACGATGTCGGGCGGCTCTCCCACCGCCAGGTCCGCGAGCGCCTCCGACAGGTCGGCAGACGGAATGCTGCCGCCGGGGCGCAACTCCAACGCTGTGATGGCCAGCTGCCGTCCGTTGGCCTGCACTCCGTAGGTGACCGAGAGGTTGACCGCCCCGAGGCAGCCGACCGCATCGTTGACGGTGGATGCGTAGACGCAGCCGCGGTCGGTGTGGATGACCAGTCCGCGGCTGTCGACCAGCCAGTAGTCGCCGTCGTCGTCGCGGCGGAACAGGTACTCCGTGGACACCCACGTGTCGGCCGGGGCGAACACCCCTCGCTTGATCGAGGCGGTCGGGTCGACGGGGCCGCGTGGTCGCGCGAGCAGCACACCGACCTCGTTGGTCTCGGCGCGACGGACGAAGCCACGGTCGTCCTCCAGGATCAGATCCTCGGAGGGGTCGTAGGCGGCCAGCGCCAGTTCGCGGCTGCCCGGTAGCGGACGGCCCTTGCTGCCGATTTTCGCGCCGGACACGTTGGCCAGCACGGCCTGTCCATCCGTGGTCGCGAAGAACTCGACAACGAGGGCGGGTTCGAAAATCTCGACGACGCGCTTCCACAGTCCGGTCGGCATGCCGGAACCGATGAACAGCCGCACCGGGTGGCTGCCGTGCAGCGAGAACGACGGGTCATCGATGACGTCGCGCAGCATCGCCCAGGTGTAGCTGACGACTGTCACCCCGTACTGGCGGAGCTCGTTGAGGAACCGGTCGGGCCGCAGGCTGCGCGACAACGCGATCCGCGAGCCGCCGACGGTGGCGCCGCCGATCGCGACCAGCAGGCCGGACTGGTGGTGCAACGGCGTCAGGCAGTACACGGTGTCGCTGCGGCTGAGGTTGGCCGCCGACGCGGTGCCGAACGCCGAGATCGCCCACCGTGCGTTGGTGATCTGCCGGGCGACCAGTTCGCCGCCGGCCGAGCTGAACCCGATGAAGGCCAGGTCGCGGGCCAGACCCGGATTCGGCCGGTACCACCCCGGCAGCTCGACCGCGTCCGGATCGATCTTCTCCATGTCGATGACGTCGCTGTCCTCGGGCACGTCGAGGTCGCGCGCCTCACCGCCGCCCAGCACCAGCACGCGCATGTCGAGTCGCCGGGCGGCCTCGAGATGGCTGGGGTCGGCGATGATGTCCGACACCGAACCGAGACGGGCAGCGGTGGGCAGATCGGCGTCAGGCGGCATCAGCACCGCGACCGCTCCGAGTCGCGAGAGCGCGGCGATCGCCACCAGCGCGCTGGGCCGGGTTTCCATCAGGACGCCGACACGTGCGCCTTGGCGCACCCCGACCTCGATGAGGCCGCGGACGACGTTGTTGATGCGCCGGTCCACGGCTTCGTAGGTGTGGACTCGACCGTCGAACAGCAGGCAGTCACCGCGCGGGAAGTCGCGTGCCTGTTCGGACATGATGCGGCCGAACGAGATTCGGGTGTGCTCGTTAATCTGGCCGAGCCGGGCCAGGCGCGGCAGCGTGCGCGCCGTTTCGACGGCCAGGGCCCTGGCCGACTTGTTGGCGCTCACCACGGCATCGGCCGCCGAGCGGGCCAGGGTCCATGCCATCTCCGTGGCGGCGGCGGTGCCGTGCGCAAGGCGCGAGCTCAGCGAAACACCGGTCTCGTTGGGTTCGGCTGGCTGCAGCGCCATCGGGTTGACGCCCTCGGGCCGCTCACCGGAGCCGTCGAGCCACTTGACCCACTGCGCCACGGCCGGCCACGTCTGGGTGGACGCCTTCGATCCGACAACAAGCCCGAAATGGCCTGCGCGGATGAGGAATTCGTAGACATCAGCCTTCGGGGCGGCGCGCTTGATGCCGCGCACGGAGGCCGGCTGGCCGATGTCGTCGACCTCGCCGACCACGGCCAACACCGGGCATTCGATATCGGACAGCGTGACCAGGTCACCGTGAATCGAGAAGCCGCCGCTCATCATCCGGTTGTGCGCGATGAACTGTTTCAGCAACTCGGCGATCGCGGGCCCCGACCACGCGATCCAGCCATCGGAGGCCAGGAACCGGCGTTGCTGCTCGCGGGGCAGCAGGGCTTCGCGATCGTGCAGCTGACGCAGGAAGTCGATGCGCGACTGGGCGGTCTTGATCGGGTCGAGCATCTGGAAGCCGGTTCGCGCCAGCCAGCCCGGGATGTCGATCCGGCTGAACACATGGTCGGCCATGAAATCCGCGGCCGCGGGCGCGACGCTGGCCGGCAGATTCATCGGCAGCGCGGCCAGGGTGTCGACCGGCGAACCGAACGCGATGATGCTCGCCAGATCCTTCGACCGGCGGTAGGCGGCGACCTGATAGGCGAACATCCCGCCCTGCGAGTAGCCGGCGAGGTGCACGTCGCGCCCAGTGACCTCTTTGACGGTGTCGATGGCCTCGCTCAACGCGACGACGTGGTCGGCCAGCGTGCGTTCCATACCGCCTTCGACCTTGTCGGGTGAGCCGAAGTCGATGACCCACGGGTCGATGCCCGCGGTGTGCAAGATGCCCACGGCGCCGTCGTCGCGGGTGACGTCCCACATGTCGGCCGACATCATCATCGGATGCACCATCAGCACTGGCGGGCCGGGCTGCTTGGTTCCCGGCCTCGTATCGGGCGGGAAATAGCGTCGCAGCCGGTACATCGGGACGCTCTGGATGATCTGGAACGGCGAGGGTACGGCGCCCGTCTCCAGGCCGCCGTAGCGCAGCACCTCCAGCCCGTTCTGGGCGGTCGCCACCAGTCGTCCGACCGGCTTGGTTATCGCCGACAGGTCCACACCGCACGCTCCCCTTCTGGCCGACATGAAAACCCCCGAAATGGCCGACGTCATCATGGCACAGGGGCCCGGCCGGCAGGGCCGACCTATCATCGGCGGCTGATGGCGAACCTGATCAATGTCGAGCGCGCAACCGTCGGCTACGGCACCCGCACATTGCTCGATGCGATCAGCCTGGGGATCGATGAAGGCGACGCGGTCGGTGTCGTCGGGCGCAACGGTGACGGTAAGACGACGCTGCTGCAGATCTTGACGCTCACCCGCGAGCCGGATTCGGGCCGGGTGACCCACACCTCGGGGTTGTCGGTGGGCTACCTGCGCCAGAGTGACGACTTCGCCGCCGACGCCACCGTGCGCGACGTGATCGTGGGTGGCCGTCCCGATCACGTCTGGGCTGCCGAAGCCGAGACCCGTGACGTCGTCTCGCACTTGTTGGCTGACGTCTCCCTCGACAGTGCGGTCGGTCGGCTCTCCGGCGGGGAGCGACGCCGGGTGGCGCTGGCCGCGGTGTTGATCGCCGGTCATGACGTCCTCGTGCTCGACGAGCCGACCAACCACCTCGACGTCGAGGTGATCGGATGGCTGGCCGCCCAGCTCAATCGGCGACGGGCCAAGGCGCTGGTGGTGGTGAGCCACGACCGCTGGTTCCTCGACGCGGTGTGCACCAGAACGTGGGAGGTCCACGACGGTGCCGTTGATGGATACGAAGGCGGTTATGCGGCCTACGTGCTCGCGCGGGCCGAGCGGATGCGCCTGGCGGCCGGCGCCGAGGCGCGCAGGCAGAACCTCATGCGCAAGGAACTGGCGTGGCTGCGGCGCGGACCACCGGCGCGAACGTCGAAGCCGAAGTTCCGCATCCAGGCCGCCAACGAGTTGATCGCGAACGAACCACCGCCGCGCGACTCCCTGGTTCTGCAGCGGTTCGCCACGACCCGGCTGGGAAAAGACGTGTTCGACCTGCACCGGGTGCGGCTGGAGGTCGGCGAAACCGTGGTGTTGGACCAGGTGGACTGGTCGATCGGACCCGGTGCGCGGATCGGGCTGGTCGGAGTCAACGGCACCGGCAAGACGTCGGTGCTGCGACTGCTGGCAGGTGAGCTCGCTCCGACGGCGGGCACGATCAAGCGGGGCGCAACGCTCAAGATCGGCTACCTCAGCCAGGCGCTGGCCGAACTCGACGGCGACGACCGGGTGCTCGACGCGGTCGAGGACAGGCGAAGGATCACCCAACTGGCCGGCGGCGGCGAGATCAGCGCCGACACCTTGCTGCGGGACTTCGGGTTCACCGGCGACAAGCTGACCACGCGGATCTCCGAGCTTTCCGGTGGTGAACGACGCAGGCTGCAGTTTCTGCGGTTGCTGCTCGAGGAACCCAACGTGCTGCTGCTCGACGAACCCACCAACGACCTCGACATCGACACGTTGACCGTCATCGAGGACTACCTCGACGGCTGGCCGGGCACGCTGATCGCCGTCACCCACGATCGCTACTTCCTCGAACGGGTCTCCGACGTCACCTACGCCCTGACCGGGGGCGGCCGTTGCGATCTGTTGCCGGGCGGGATCGAGCAGTATCTGGCCGACCGCGCGGCGGCGGCGTCACCACCGCCTGCACCGACGGCGGGTGCGCAAGGTGAAACGGCGTCGGCGCGGGAGCGGCGCACCGGTAAGGAGATGGCGCGCATCGAGGGGCAGCTCGAGAAGCTCGAGTCGCGCATCGCCGAGTTGCACGAGTCGATGGCCGAGGCGGCGGCGGACCACGTCCGGTTGGGTGAGCTCAACGCCGAGCTTCAAGAGCTGTTGAATCGCAAGGAATCTCTCGAGGAAGCATGGCTGGCCGCCGCGGAAGGCTCGACGTCGTAGCGTAGGTCTATGGCAACCAGAACGAGTGCTGTCACCGCGCTCGCAGGGGCCGCCCTGCTCCTGCCGGGGTGTGGCTCGACCAGCGAACCCCAGTCGACGGTGACCATCACGGAATCCACCCCGCTTTCGAGCAGGCCCGCGGGCGACCAGACTTTGCCGCCGCAGACGGGAGGCGCCGCCCCCGCCCGGCCGGCCCGCGACCAGTGCGTCCGCCTCGACCCCGCGCCTGACGGCCGGTACCAGGTGTTCGACGCGGGGACGGCGGTGGTCCCCTTCGCGGACGGTCGCCTCACCCTCGAATCGGTGACCCCGGCGGAGGGTTGGACGCATCGCGTCGACGATCAGCACCCCGAGGAGGTCGAGATCTCGTTCCGCAGAGGAACCGAGGACCTCGACCTGGAGATCGAGGTCGATGACGGCCGTGTCGAGGTCAGTATCTGCAACGACGACGATTGACGCGCGGCTAGCCGAGGGCCCGGTCCAAGAACGCGATCTGGTCGGTGATCACTTGCCGCCGGACGTCGTCGCGGTAGAAGTCGAAATGGGCGACGTCGTAGGCCTGCAACTCGCCTCGGGGTGCGAGTTCGGCAAGCCGGCCCGCGTCAGCCTCCTGAGTTTCCTTGTCCCGCTTGCCGATACACACCAACACAGGCGCGCGCACGCGTGGTGCGTGGTCGCCGGGTTTGTAGCGCATCATCGCGAACAGCGCCCGCGGTGCGACCTCGTTGCGCCAGGTCGGGCTCTGCATTCCGTCGATGGTCTGCTGCGCCTCGGAACTGGCCATGACCGCGAGCTCACCCGGGTTTCCCACCGCTTTGATGTACGCGGGTGATGCGCCCAGAGCACCGCGGACGGTGTCGGCGGTCATCGCCCACAGCAACCGCAGCGTGGCCGCCGTCGACCGCCCCTCGACTTTTTTCGGGAATCCGTTGAACGGGATCTGGGCGATCACCGCCGCGATCCGCGGGTCACGTGCCGCCGCCGTGACGACGTGGCCGCCGCCGAGCGAAGTGCCCCACAACACGATGCGGTCGGGGTCGACATCGTGACGGCCACGTGCGAACGTGACTGCTGCGGCGATGTCATCGAGTTGGCCGCTGATGTCGACCAATTGCCTTGGCTCACCGGCGCTTTCGCCGAAGTTGCGGTAGTCGAACGTGAGGGCCGCATAGCCGGCCTCGGCGAAGCTCGTCGCGTTCGCCGTGAACGCCGGGGTGTCCTGCGTACCGCCGAAGCCCTGGCACAACACCACACAGGGGCGGGGTTCGTGCTGTCCACCGCTGTAGAGGTGGCCCACCAGAGTCGCCGCACCGGAGCTGAATTCGACGCGTTCGGTCATCCCCTCAACAGTAACCGCAACCGGTCGGCCGTCTCGCGTACGACGCCCAGCTGCCGGGCGACCTGGGTCGGTGCGGTGCCGCCGCGCGCGTCACGGGAGTCCACCGACCCTTCGACGGTCAGGACCTCGCGCACCTGCGGGCCGAGTTCGGGGTGGATTGCGACGAGTTCGGCGTCCTCGAGTTCTTCCAGCCCGATGCCTCGCGCCTCGGCCGCGCGCACCGCGGCGCCCGCGGCCTCATGCGCCACCCGGAACGGCACTCCCCTGCGCACAAGCCATTCGGCGACGTCGGTGGCCAGGGTGTAGCCCAGCGGGGCAAGCTCGGCCATCCGGTCGGTATCGAAGCGCAGAGTGCCGACCAACCCCGCCATCGCCGGCAGCAGGAGTTCGAGCTGCGCGACGGAGTCGAACACCGGTTCCTTGTCCTCCTGCAGGTCCCGGTTGTAGGCCAACGGTTGCGCTTTGAGGGTCGCCAGCAAACCGGTGAGGTTGCCGATCAACCGGCCGGCCTTGCCGCGGGCCAGTTCGGCGATGTCGGGGTTCTTCTTCTGCGGCATGATGGAGCTCCCGGTCGACCAGGCGTCGTGCAGGGTGACGTAGCCGAATTCGGTTGTGCTCCACAGGATGATGTCTTCGGCCAGCCGGGACAGGTCGACGCCGATCATCGAGAACACGAATGCCGCCTCGGCGGCGAAGTCCCGCGATGCGGTGGCGTCGATCGAGTTGTCGGCGGCGGAGTCGAAACCGAGATCCTCGGCGATCGAGTCGGGGTTCAGGCCCAGCGACGACCCGGCCAGCGCACCGGACCCGTAGGGCGACACCGCGGCCCGCTTGTCGAAGTCCGCAAGTCGGTCGACATCGCGCAGCAACGGATGCGCATGCGCCAGCAGGTGATGCGCGAGCAGGACGGGTTGGGCGGACTGTAGATGCGTCTTGCCCGGCATGATCGCGGTCGGGTGCGCGGCCGCCTGGGTCGCCAACGCGTCGACAACCTGCAGGGCGCCGTCGGCGACACGCCTGATCGCGTCGCGCAGCCACATCCGAAACAGCGTGGCCACCTGATCGTTTCGCGACCGGCCCGCCCGTAGCCGGCCGCCGAGCTCCGCGCCCACGCGGTCGATCAGGCCGCGCTCGAGGGCCCCGTGCACGTCCTCGTCGGTCGCCAGGGGTTCGAAGCTGCCGTCGGCCACGTCGGCGGCCAGGCTGTCGAGCCCCGCGAGCAGCCCGTCGCGCTGATCGTCGGTCAGCAGCCCGGCATCGTGCAGCACCTGCGCATGCGCCTTGGACGCCCGGATGTCGTAGGGGGCGAGCACCCAGTCGAAGTGGGTCGATTTCGACAGGGCCGCGAGCGCATCGGACGGTCCGTCGGCGAACCGCCCGCCCCACAGCGAACCTTCGTTCGTGCTCATATCAGGTCACTCACTTCGGCGCGAGAGACCGCGTTTGTCCGTGTGACAACGGCGTGTCGGCGGGCAGACACGGTCGCTCGCGGTGGTGGTGGTGGTGGGTGGCGCTTACTCACTCGATGCCCAGGTCCCGGCGGGCGGCGATGCTCGACGACAAACCGTGGATCTGCACGAAACCGCGGGCTGCCGACTGGTCGAACGTATCGCCCTCGTCGTAGGTGGCGAGGTTGAAGTCGTAGAGCGACTCGGCGCTGCGACGGCCGTTCACCGCAATGTGCCCGCCGTGCAACACCAACCGGATCTCTCCGGTCACGTGCTCCTGGGTCTTGGCGACGAACGACTCGAGCGCGGTCTTCAGCGGCGAGTACCAGAGTCCGTCGTAGACCAACTCTCCCCACTTCTGGTCGGTGTGGCGCTTGAACCGGCCCAGTTCCCGCTCCAGCGTGACGTGCTCGAGTTCGGTGTGCGCGGTGATCAGCACCATCGCGCCCGGCGCCTCGTAGATTTCGCGGCTCTTGATGCCGACCAGCCGGTCCTCGACGACGTCGAGCCTGCCGACGCCCTGCTCACCGGCCCGGCGGTTCAACTCCTCGATCGCCTGCAGCACCGTCACCGGGCGGCCGTCGATCGACACCGGCACGCCGCGTTCGAACCCGATGATCACCTCGTCGGGTGTGCTCCAGTTGACCGTCGGGTCCTCGGTGTAGTCGTAGACGTCCTTGGTGGGCGCGTTCCACAGATGCTCGAGGAAGCCGGTCTCCACGGCGCGACCCCAGACGTTCTGATCGATCGAGAACGGCGAGCGCTTGGTGACGTTGATCGGGATCGCGTTCTCCTCGGCGAACGCGATCGCCTTCTCCCGCGTCCACGCGTAGTCGCGCACCGGCGCGAGCACCTTGAGATCCGGTGCCAGCGAGGCGAACCCGACCTCGAAGCGGACCTGGTCGTTGCCCTTGCCGGTGCAGCCGTGCGCGACGGTGCCGCCGCCGTGCTCGCGCGCCGCGGCCACCAGATGTTTGACGATCAGCGGTCGGCTCAGCGCGGAGACCAGCGGATAGCGGTCCATGTACAGCGCATTCGACTGGATCGCGGGCAGACAGTACTCGTCGGCGAACTCATCGCGGGCGTCGATGACGACGGCCTCCACGGCGCCGCAGTCGATTGCGCGCTTGCGCACGACCTCCATGTCCTCGCCGCCCTGGCCGAGGTCGATTGCGACGGCGACCACCTCGCGCCCGGTCTCCTTGCCGATCCAGCTGATCGCCACCGAGGTGTCCAGGCCACCGGAATAGGCCAGGATGACGCGTTCGGACATCAGCAGGTCTCCTTTTGTCTAATGCTCTCGAGTTTCGTTGCCAGTTCGGCGCCGCTCATCGGCTCACGTGCGACGACCAGGATGGTGTCGTCGCCGGCGACGGTACCGACGACGAACGGGAGTGCCGCGCGGTCCATCGCGCTGGCAAGGTAGTGCGCGGCCCCGGGCGGGGTACGCAGGATGGCCAGGTTGCCACTGGCGTCGGTGGACACGAGCAACTCGGCCAACAACCGCGACATCCGCTCGGTGCCACCGGATACGCCGCGCACGGGGCTGCCGTCCTCGGGGACGATGTACACGCCGACGCCGCCGTCGGCACCGCGCAGTTTCACCGCGCCGAGTTCTTCCAGGTCGCGCGACAGCGTGGCCTGCGTGACCTCGATGCCCTCCTCGGCCAGCAGGGCCGCCAGTTCGGTCTGGCTGTGCACCGACCGCGACGACAGGATCGCCACGATGCGGGCCTGCCGTCCGGCACGAGTCGCCGCTGAAGTCACTTCGCCCGCTCCAGCAGCCACACCAGCAGTGCCTTCTGCGCATGCAGGCGGTTCTCGGCCTCGTCCCACACCGCGCTCTGTGCCCCGTCGATCACATCGTCGGTGATCTCCTCCCCGCGGTGCGCCGGAAGGCAATGCAACACAACGGCATCGGCGTCGGCGCGGCCCAACAGGGCCCCGTTCACCTGGTACGGCCGGAACGGCCCCACCCGGTCCAGGCCGTCGTTCTCCTGGCCCATCGACGTCCACGTGTCGGTGACCAGCACGTCGGCACCGTCGGCTGCGGCGTCGGGGTCCTCGGTGACCGTGACGGTCGCACCGGTCTCCGACGCCCGCTTCTGCGCGGCGTCGACGAAATCCGGATGCGGTTGGAAGCCTGCCGGTCCCGCGATCGTCACGTCCACGCCCGCGGTGACACCACCCAGCATCAGCGAATGCGCCATGTTGTTGGCGCCGTCGCCGAGGTAGGTCATCCGCAAGCCGGCCAGCCGGCCCTTGCGCTCGGCGAGGGTCTGCAGATCGGCCAGCACCTGGCACGGGTGGAACTCGTCGGAGAGCGCATTGACGATCGGCACGCTCGCACCTGCCGCCATCGCGGTCAGTCGGTCCTGGGCGAACGTGCGCCATACGATCGCCCTGACGTACCGCGAGAGCACCCGGCCGGTGTCCTCCAGCGTCTCATCGCGGCCCAGCTGAGTGCTGCGGCCGTCGACCACCACGGCGTGCCCGCCCAGTTGGGCGATGCCCAGCTCGAACGAGAACCGGGTCCGGGTGGAGTTCTTGTCGAAGATCACCGCCACTCCGTGCGGGCCCTCCAGCGGACGGCGGCTGAACGGTTGGACTTTCAGCTCGGCCGCCAGGGTGAGGACCTCGGCCTGCTCGTCGGGGCTCAGGTCGTCGTCACGCAGGAAGTGCCGGATGGTTGCGGTCATGACGCGGCGCCTTTGTCGAGGACGGCGGGAAACGCGGCGAGGAAGTCGTCGACCTGAGCGTCGCTGATCACCAGTGGCGGGGCCAGCCGGATCACATCGGGAGCCGCGGCGTTGACGAGGAAACCGGCGTCGCGGGCCGCGGCCTCGACGGCTTTGGCGGCCTCGGCGGTCAGCACGACGCCGAGCAGCAGGCCGCGGCCGCGGACGTGATCGATCAACGGATGCCCGAAGGCCTCGATGCCCGCCGACAGGGTCTTGCCGAGCACGTCGGCGCGGGTGATCAGGTCGTCGTCGGCCAGCACGCGGAGCACCGCGAGCGCGGCGGCGGTGCAGACGGGATTGCCGCCGAACGTGCTGCCGTGCAATCCGGGCGTCAGCAGCTCAGCGGTTTCGCCTGTGGCGATACATGCGCCGATCGGCAAACCGCCCCCGAGGCCCTTGGCCAGGGTCACGACATCGGGGGTGATCCCGTCGTGTTGATGCGCGAAAAACGCTCCGGTGCGCCCCATTCCGGTCTGCACCTCGTCGAGCACCAGCAGCGCGTTGTGCCGCGCGGTGATCTCGCGGGCCGCGACGAGGTAGCCGGCGGGCGGAACCACGACCCCGCCTTCGCCCATGATCGGCTCGAGGAACACCGCCGCGGTTTCGTCGTCGACCGCGGCTCGCAACGCATCGATGTCGCCGTAGGGCACATGGGTCACCTCACCCGGCAGCGGCGCGAACGGCGCCTGCTTGGACGGCTGACCGGTGAGCGCCAGGGAGCCCATCGTGCGACCGTGGAAGGCGCCTTGCGCCGCAACCAGTTTCGTGCGGCCGGTGAGGCGGGTGATCTTGAACGCGACTTCGTTGGCCTCGGTGCCGGAGTTGCAGAAGAACACCTTGGCGGGGGCCGACGGGCCCGAACCGAGGAGCCCGACGAGCGCTTCGGCGAGCGCGACACCGGGTTCGGTCGCATACAGGTTCGACGTGTGACCCAGCGTGTTGAGTTGAGCGGTGACGGCTTCGATCACGGCCGGGTGCCGGTGGCCCAGGATGTTGACCGCGATGCCGCCGAGCAGATCGACATAGGTCTTGCCGTCGACGTCGGTCACCACCGCACCGTCTCCGCTGGACAACGCCAGCGGCGGGGTGCCGTAGTTGTTCATCATCACGGCCTGCCACCGCTGCAGCAGAGTCATGAGCGCACCACTTTCGTCCCCGTCCCCTCGTCGGTGAGCAGTTCGACCAGCACGCAGTGCTCGACGCGGCCGTCGATGACATGCGCGCTGGGCACGCCACCCGCCACCGCGCGCAGGCACGCCTCTATCTTGGGCACCATCCCGGCCTCGAGTGTCGGCAGCATCTGAGTCAGTGCGGCGGAGTCGATCTCGCTGACCAGCGACCCGCGGTCGGGCCAGTTCGTGTACAGGCCCTCGACATCGGTGAGCATGAGCAGCTTCTCGGCGCCCAACGCCTCGGCCAGCGCGGCGGCCGCTGTGTCGGCGTTGATGTTGTGCACCACCCCGTCGACGTCCGGAGCGATGGTCGATACCACCGGAATCCGGCCTGCGGCAATGAGATCCAGCAGCGATCCGGCGTTGACCTTTTCGACGTCACCGACCAGGCCGATGTCGGTGGCCACACCGTCGACGGTCACGCTGCGCCGCACCGCGGTGAACAACTGGGCGTCCTCGCCGGTGACCCCGACGGCGTACGGCCCGTGGGCGTTGATCAATCCGACCAGTTCCCGGCCGACCTGACCGAACAGCACCATGCGCGCCACATCGAGTACCTCGGGTGTGGTGACCCGGAACCCGCCCTTGAAATCGCCTTGTATTCCGAGGCGTTTGAGCATCGCGCTGATCTGGGGGCCGCCTCCGTGGACGACGACGGGATGGACGCCGCAGTTGCGCAGGAAGACCATGTCGGCGGCGAACGCGGCCTTGAGCACGTCGTCGGTCATCGCGTTACCGCCGTACTTGATCACGACGATCTTGCCGTGCAGTTGTTTGAGCCACGGCAGCGCTTCAGCCAGAACCTTGGCCTTGATCGGGGTTTCGACGCTCATGAGCTGTACGCCGAGTTCTCTTCGACGTAACCGTGCGAGAGGTCGGTGGTGCGGATGGAGGCCTGCGCCGACCCGTCACCGAGGTCGATGGTGACGGTGATGTCGGCCCCGGAGAGATCCACGTCGCGCGAACCCGGCTGCGGCGCCCCGTCCCGCCAGACCGCAAACCCGTTGAACGACACCGTGACCCGCTCCGGATCCACCTTGAACGGCGCCATGCCGATGGCCGCCAACACCCGGCCCCAGTTCGGGTCCGAGCCGAACAGCGCGGTCTTGACCAGGCTGTCGCGCGCGACGATGCGGGCGCCGAGCAACGCGTCGTCCTCGGAGGCCGCACCCGCCACCGTGATGACGATTCGCTTCGTCACGCCCTCGGCGTCGGCCTGCAACTGCTGACACAGGTCGTCACAGACCCGCAGGATCGCCTCGTCGAGTTCGCCCTGGCCGGGGGTGATCGCACTGGCGCCGGACGCCAGCAGCAACACGGTGTCGTTGGTCGAACAGCTGCCGTCGACGTCGAGGCGGTCGAAGGTGCGCGCGGTGGCGCGAGTCAGTGCGGTCCGCAGTGCATCCGAATCGGCGACGGCGTCGGTGGTGATCACGCACAGCATGGTGGCCAGTGACGGGGCGATCATGCCTGCGCCCTTGGCCATTCCGCCGACGGTCCAGTTGTCGGCGTGGTGCAGCGCGACCTGCTTGGGCACGGTGTCGGTGGTCATGATGGCCCGCGCGGCCTCCTCGCCGCCGGTGAGTCCACCCGACAGTTCGTGCACGATCTCGGTCACGCCGGGGAGCACCTTGTCCATCGGCAGCCGGTCGCCGATCAGCCCGGTCGAGCAGACCGCGACCTCGATCGCACCGGTTTCGGTGCCCCAGTCGCTCAACGCCGCCGCGACCGCCTCGGCGGTGGCATGGGTGTCCTGGAAGCCTTGCGGTCCGGTACAGGCGTTGGCGCCGCCGGAGTTCAGGATCACCGCGCGCAGGCGGCCGGTGGTGAGCACCTGTTGGCTCCACAGCACCGGAGCCGCTTTGACCTGATTGCGCGTGAACACGCCCGCGGCGGCGTAGTCGGGTCCCTCGTTGAACACCAACGCCAGATCCAGCGCCCCGGAAGCTTTGATACCGGCGGCGATTCCGGTCGCGCGGAAGCCCTCGGGGGCGGTGACGCCCTGGGTGCGAAGCAGCCGTGTGCCGTCCGTCACGGCGCCACGCCCACGATCGAAAGGCCTTCGGTCTCCGGCCAGCCCAGCGCCAGGTTCATCGACTGCACCGCCGCCCCGCCGGTGCCCTTGACCAGGTTGTCGATCGCGGCGACGGCGACCAGTGTCTTCGCGTCGTCATCCAGCGCGACGGCCAGCTGTGCGGCGTTGCTGCCGAGCACCGAACCCGTCTTCGGCAGCTGCCCTTCCGGCAGCAGGTGGACGAACGGCTCGGCGTGGTAAGCCTTTTCGTAGGCGGCGCGGATCTCCGAGAGCGGAGCGTCGGTGCGCGCGGTGCAGGTGGCCAGGATGCCCCGGGACGTCGGGATGAGCACCGGCGTGAACGAGACGGTCACGTCCTTGTCGGTGACCGCGCGCAGCCCCTGGGCGATCTCGGGTGTGTGCCGGTGCTTACCGCCGATGTTGTAGGCCCGCGCCGATCCGATCACCTCGGCGCCCAGCAGATCGGGCTTGGCGGCCCGGCCCGCCCCCGACGCGCCGCTGACCGAGACCACGGTCACGGCCGGCTCGATGAGGTCTTCTGCCAGCGCGGGCCACAGCGCCAGCAGGGCCGCGGTCGGATAGCAGCCGGGCACCGCGATGCGCTTGGCGCCGCGCAGCCGGTCGCGCGCACCCGGTAGCTCCGGCAGCCCGTAGGGCCAGCTACCGGCGTGTTCGGATCCGTAGAACCGCTCCCACGCCGCGGCGTCGGTGAGCCGGAAGTCGGCGCCGCAGTCCACGATCACGGTGTCGTCGCCGAGTTGTTCGGCCAGCTGAGCCGAATGCCCGTGCGGCAAACCCAGGAAGACCACGTCGTGACCGCGCAGCACGTCTTCGTCGGTGGCTTCGAGCACCCGGTTGGCCAGCGGCAACAGGTGCGGATGGTGCTCGGCCAGCGAGGTGCCCGCACTCGCCGCTGCGGTCAGCGCACCGATCGTCAGTCGGCCATCGGTGTAGGCGGGATGACCGAGAAGGAGGCGTAGGATCTCACCGCCGGCGTATCCGCTGGCGCCCGCTACCGCGACTGAAACCATGCAGGCAATTCTGCAAGTTTATGCATACCTATGCAAATTCATTACTATCAGCGGCGTTGTTCGGCGCCGACCCGTTCCGCCGCGGCCTGCACAGCCGCTTCGCGGGCCGCACTGGCCTCGTCCTCGGTGAGGGTGCGATCGGCGGCGCGGAACCGCAGCGCGAACGCCAGCGATTTGCGGCCCGCGCCGACCTGCGGGCCGGTGTAGACGTCGAACAACCGCACGTCCTCGAGTAGCGGCCCCGCGCCGGCCCGGACCGCGTCGACCACGGCGGCCGCGGCGACGTCCTCGTCGACGACGAGGCTGATGTCCTGGAAGACCGCGGGAAACGGCGACACCCTCGGAGCCGGTAGTCGCTCGACGATGGGTATGGCGTCCAGATCCAGTTCGAGGGCACAGGTGCGCTTGGGCAGACCCGAGCGCTCGAGAACCGCCGGGTGCAGTTCACCGGCGTGGCCGACGACGGTACCGCTCTCGCGGTCGCCGAGGACCACTTCGGCGCAGCGGCCCGGATGCCACGGCAGGTGCGCCGCGGAACGCAGGCTCAGCTCCACACCGGCGGCGCGCGCAATCACCTGCACCGCCTCGAACACGTCGCCGGGGTGCACCGCGCGACCCGGCCCCCACGGCCCGGCGGGCTCGCGCAACCCGCACACCACCACGGCGACGTGTTGGGGCTGTCGCGGCAGCGACGCGTTCAGCGCGGCGATCTCGTCGTCGCTGGGCCTCCGGTCGGTCGGGATCCGTTCGAGGGCACGCGTGTCCGGCGTCGGCTGGACGATCTGCTGGATCGCGAACAACCCGACGTCTACGGCTCCGCGGGACACGTTGCGGCTCAACGCCTCCAGTAAGCCGGGCAGCAACGTGGTGGCCAGCTGCGGGCGATCGGAATCCAACGGATTGAGCACCGTCGTCGCGGTCCGGCGGGTGTCGTCGGCGGGCAGCCCCCACTGGTCGAACACACCCGCGGGCAAGAAGGGCGTGGGCAGGATCTCCACATACCCGTTGAGCCCCAACGACTTACCGATCGCGCGCCGCCGCCGCTGCACCGGGGTCAGGCCGCGGCCGGCCGGGGCCAGCGGCAACACCGAGGGAATGGTCTCCAGATCCTCGAGGCGCAGCACCTCCTCGACGAGGTCGGCGGGCTGGCCCAGGTCGGGACGCCAACTCGGCGGGGTGACGGTGAGCGTGCCCTCGGTGGCGACGACCCGTGCACCGATCTGGGTGAGCCGCCGTTCTGCGGTCCCCGGGGCGTAGGTGACACCGGCGGTGCGGTCGGGCAGATCGGCCGCCATGGTGACCGGCGGTTGCGACCAGTCGTCTCGGGGTGGCTCGCCGCGCCAGTCGGTCAGCGTGGGTTCGACCGTGCCGTGCGTGATCTCGGCGAGCAACGTGGCGCAGCGGTCCAGCGCGGCGACCGAGATCGCCGGATCGACGCTGCGTTCGTAACGCCGGCCGGCTTCGCTGTACAGGCGCAGCCGTCGCTGGGTGCGCGACACCGCGGCCGGATCCCACACGGCGGCCTCGAGCAGTACATCGGTGGTGGTGTCGCGCACCTCGGTGGTGCCCGCACCCATCACGCCGCCGATTGCGGCGGTCGCGACGTCGTCGACGATCAGCACATCGGCCGGGTCGAGGCGGCGTTCGACATCGTCGAGGGTGACCACGGTCTCCCCCGGTTCGGCGAATCGCACCCGGAAACCGCCGGTGATCAGGCTGCGGTCGTGGGCGTGCATCGGATGGCCGAGTTCGAGCATCACGTAGTTGGTGACGTCCACCGCGGGCGAAATGGCCCGAATACCGGACAACAGAAGCCGTCGCTGCAGCCACCACGGGGAGACGGCACCGGGATCGATGCCGGTCACCGGGCGCAGCCCGAAGCGCTGGACGCCGGTCCCCGGGTCGATCGACACGGGCAGCGCCTCGCCCTCGGCGGGCAGTGGCACGACGTCGGCGGGGTCGACGTACTCGAGGTCGTAGGCGGCGGCGACCTCGCGGGCCATGCCGCGCACCGACAGGCAGTAACCGCGGTCCGGCGTGATGGCCAGGTGGAAGACGACGTCGTCGAGGCCGAGAACATCGGCGGCGGCGGTGCCCGGTTCGGCGGTGCCGGGGGGCAGCACCAGGATTCCCGAATGGTCGGTGCCCAGGTTCATCTCGGCCGTCGAGCAGATCATGCCGTCGGAGATCCGGCCGTAGGTCTTGCGGCTGGCGATCGTGAAATCACCGGGCAGTACCGTACCGGGCAGCGCCACCACGACCAGGTCACCGACGACGAAGTTGGTTGCACCGCAGACGATGTCACGCGGCTCGGTCTCGCCGACGTCCACCTTGACGGCGCGGATGGGCTTCTTGAACTCGGTCAGCTCCTCGATGGCGGCCACGCGCCCCACCGTCAGAGGGCCCGTGACGGGGCTGACCGGGATGACCTCCTCGACCTCGTGACCGATGCGGATCAGCGTCTCTTCGAGGTCGGCGGGGCTCACGTCCCAACCAGGCGCGCCGGCCCGCACGACGTCGCGGAGCCAGCTGTACGGCAGCCGCATCAGGCCCCTACCCCGAACGGCAGGGAAAACCGCACATCGCCTTCGACCATGTCGCGCATGTCCGGAATTCCGTTGCGGAACTGCAGAGTTCGTTCCAGGCCCATACCGAAGGCAAAGCCGGAGTAGGCGTCGGGATCGATTCCGCAGGCGCGCAGCACATTCGGATTGACCATGCCGCAGCCGCCCCACTCCACCCAGCCGGCTCCGCCCTTCTTGTTCTCGAACCAGATGTCGACCTCGGCCGACGGCTCGGTGAACGGAAAGAAGTGCGGACGAAAGCGGGTGCGGGCCTGCGGTCCGAACTCCGAGCGGGCGAACGCGTCCAGCGTGCCGCGCAGGTGCGCCATCGTCAGTCCCCTGTCCACCGCGAGGCCCTCGACCTGGTGGAAGACCGGAGTGTGGGTGGCGTCGAGTTCGTCGGTGCGGAACGTGCGCCCGATCGAGACGATGTAGACCGGCGGCTCGCGTTCCAGCAGTGTGCGGATCTGCACCGGCGAGGTGTGGGTGCGCAGCACCTGCCGCGAGCCTTCGGGGGCGATGTGGAAGGTGTCCTGTTCGCTGCGCGCCGGATGATCGGGAGCGAAGTTCAGCGCATCGAAGTTGAACTGCTCGGTTTCCACCTCGGGGCCCTCGGCGAGTTCCCAGCCCATCGCGACGAATGTGTCGGCGATGCGCTCGCCCAGGATCGTGATCGGGTGCCGCGCGCCGATCGGTTGCCGGGTCGATGGCAGCGTCACATCGATGCGCTCGGCCACCAGCACCGCGGCATCCCGCTCTGCCCGCAGCGCCGCCAACCGCTCGTCGTACGCGCTCTGCGCCTGTGTGCGGGCGACGTTGACCCGCTTACCCGCATCGGCGCGGTCGGCCTTGGGCAGCGACCCAAGCGCCTGGCGCGCCAACGCGATCGCAGACCGGTCGCCGAGGTGCTCGGTCTTGGCACGCGCGAGCGCATCGAGATCGGTGGCCGCGTCGAACGCACGCCGAGCAGCGCTGACAGCCTCGGTCAGCGCTTCTTCGGACAGGTCTGCGGGCCGATCAGCCACCCGGCGATCATAGGCGATGAGCCGATGGCCCTCGAACGCCCATCAAGGCTCGGCGCACACTGCGCAGGCCGACGACTATTGGGCCGCCGGCCGCTCCTCGTCGCTTTCGGCGCCCTGCGGATGCGGGAGCGTCTTCAGTCGATACATGACGAAATCGGCCGGCACGCCGTCCTGTTTGGGCGCGAAGAGCTGGCGACGGACGCGTTTGGCTTCGACACCGAGCGAATCGAACTCCTCGGCGGGGATGCGGTCCAGCGTCGCCTGCGAGACCACCAGCTCTCCGCGGGTCGCGCGACTCATCACCCGGGCCGCGATGTTGACGTCGACGCCCAGCCAGTCCGATCCGATGCGCTGGGGATGGCCGGTGTGCACACCGACCCGCATCCGCGGCGTAAAGCCGTCGACGCTCACGCTTTTCATCTCTTGGCGCGCGGCGATCACCGCCCGCAGCGCGGTCGTGGGGTCCCGGAAAACCGCCATCAGACCGTCGCCCATGCGCTTGACGATGTGTCCACCCGCCTCCAGTAGCGGGGGCTCGACGACTTGCGACACCTGACGCAGCAACCGCAAGGTGGCCTCGTCGCCCGCATCGAGTGACCACGCCGAGAAGCCGACGAGATCGGTGAAGACCAGCGTCGCCTCGCGGTTGGCGGGTTTCCCCGACATGCGTTCGGTGACGGCCTGCCACAACTGCAGCGCGCCCAGGCTGACCTCCCGTGTCGCGGCATCCCGCTGCAGCAGGCGATCAGCAGCGCGGGCAGCCGCCCGCGGCCCGCCCACCCCATCGGTCGACAACGGATCCCCGAACTCCGGATCACCGGGCAACGCGCGCCGCGTACGTCGCAGAAACGCGATGATGCTCTCGTTCCGATTGGTGTTCTTCAGCCAGCCCAGGGGCCCGGTCGACCGCTCGAACGGCTCGACATCCACGTCGGCCAGCCTAAGCGGGCCGCTTGACGGCGAGCAATCTCGTTATGCGAAGCGGTAATCCGAAAGACGAAAGCGGGATCGCCGAAGTGGCTGGTCACGGGTGTGTGGCGGGTCAGTAGCCGCTGAATAACGTTGCGGGACGACGCGCCCCGCAAATCGTAGACAACGCCGGTTGTCAACATTATCGTTGAGTCTGACGCCGATTCAGCGAGGAATCAGATGACCGTGAGCAGCACCGCGAACCCCCTGGGACCCGACTCGTTGACGTGGAAGTACTTCGGCGACCTGCGCACGGGTCTGCTGGGCGTGTGGATCGGCGCCGTCCAGAACATGTATCCCGAACTGGGCGCGGGTGTAGAAGACCATTCGATCCTGCTGCGTGAACCGCTGCAGCGCGTCGCCCGCTCGGTGTACCCGATCATGGGTGTGGTCTATGACGGCGAACGCGCCTCGCAGACCGGTGAGCAGATCAAGAGCTACCACACCACGATCAAGGGGGTGGACGGCGAGGGCCGGCGCTACCACGCGCTGAACCCCGAGACGTTCTACTGGGCACACGCCACCTTCTTCATGCTGATCATCAAGACTGCCGAGTACTTCTGCGGCGGACTGACCGAAGCCGAGAAACGCCAGCTGTTCGACGAGCATGTGCAGTGGTACCGGATGTACGGCATGAGCATGCGGCCGGTGCCGCAGAGCTGGGAGGAGTTCTGCCAGTACTGGGACCGCAAGTGCCGCGAGGAGCTCGAGATCAACCGCGCCACGCTCGACATCTTCTCGATCCGGATCCCCAAGCCGTGGTTCGTGTTGATGCCCACCGGGTTGTGGGATCAGCTCTTCAAGCCGATGGTCGGCGCGCAGCGCTGGATCGCGGCGGGCGTGTTCGACGACGCCCTTCGCGAGAAGGCCAACATGCGCTGGACGCCGGGAGACGAGGTGCTGCTGCGCCTGTTCGGCAAGCTGGTGGAGTTCGCGTTCGTTGCGGTACCCGACGAAATCCGTTTGCACCCAAGGGCTTTGACCGCATATCGGCGTGCCCAGGGCCGTCTTCCCGCGGACGCTCCACTGGTCGAGGCACCTGCGTTCATGGCCCCGCCGAGCGACCGGCGCGGGCTGCCGATGCACTACGTCCCACCGCGCAAGTCGCTGCTCGACCGAGCCGGGTCGCTGGTGCACACCACGTTCTCTTTGGCGGGGCTGCGTCCGGCGCGCGGACGCAGTAAGGCAGCCTAGAGGGCATGCTCGAATGGTCTGATGTCGATCTCGCCGTGCGCGAAGCCGTCCGCGAGTTCGTCGACAAGGAAATCCGCCCGCACGTCGACGCGCTGGAGAGCGGCGAGATGGAGCCCTACCCCATCGTGCGCAAGCTGTTCGCGACGTTCGGCATCGCCGACATGGCGCGCGAGTCGCTGAACAAGCGCCTTGCCCGGCTGCGTGATGGCGGCGGCTCGTCGGAGAAGTCCTCGGGTGGCGGCATGTTCGGTGAGGGGTCCGGCGGGATGGGCTTCGTCGTGATCAGTGAGCTGTGCCGGGTGTCGATGGGCGTCGTCACCGGCATGGGGGTCAGCCTCGGGCTGACGGTGCCGACGATCATGAGCCGCGGGACACTGGCCCAGCAGGAGCGCTGGCTGCCCGATCTGGTCACCTACGACAAGGTCGGCGCGTGGGCGATCACCGAGCCCGACTCGGGCTCCGATGCATTCGGCGGCATGAAGTCCTACGTCGTACGTGATGGAGACGACTACATCCTCAACGGGCAGAAGACCTTCATCACCAATGGCCCCGACGCCGACGTCGTCGTGGTCTACGCAAAGCTCGACGAGGGGGACCCCGGCGTCGACAAGCGCGACCGCAAGGTGCTGACCTTCGTGCTCGACCGCGGCATGGAGGGTTTCGTCCAGTCGAAGCCGTTCCGCAAGATGGGTATTCACAGCTCGCGCACCGGCGAGTTGTTCTTCAACAACGTGCGATTGGGCCGGGACCGACTGCTCGGTGAGACCGAGGACAATTCCGCCGGTGACGGCCGCGCCAGCGCGCGGTCGAGCTTCAGCACGGAACGCATCGGTGTTGCCGCGATGTCGCTGGGTGTGATCGAGGAGTGCCTGCGGCTGTGCGTCGACTACGCCAAGAGCCGCACGCTGTGGGGTCAGGAAATCGGACAGTTCCAGCTGATCCAGCTCAAGCTCGCGAACATGGAGGTGGCGCGGATGAACGTGCGCAACATCCTGTTTCGGGTGATCGAGGCGGCTCAGGCCGGTGTGGCGATCTCGCTGGCGGAGGCGTCGGCGATCAAATGGTATTGCTCGCAGGCCGCCACCGACGTCGCGATGGACGCCGTGCAGCTGTTTGGCGGCAACGGCTACATGACCGAGTACCGCGTCGAACAGCTGGCGCGCGACGCCAAGTCCTTGATGATCTACGCCGGCAGCAACGAGGTGCAGATCACCCACGTGGCGCGGGGTCTGTTGAGCTAGGAGCGGCGTTGTGCCCGTGCGCTCTGATACAGGCAGATCGCCGCGGCCGCGGCCACATTGAGGCTCTCGGCGTTGCCCGGCATCGGGATGTGAACGCGATGCGTGGCCGACGCCGCCAGATCGACGGGCAGGCCGTGGGCCTCCGGCCCGAACAACCACGCCGTCGGCCCCGACAGGGCGGCCTCGAGGTCGGGGCTGTCCAACGAGGTCTCGCCGTCGACCGTCGTCGCGAACACCTGCAGGCCGGCGCCCGCGAGTCGCGCCACCGCCGAAGCGGCGTCGCTGTCCGAGACGACGGGAATCGAGAAGATGCTGCCGGCCGAGGCGCGCAGGCACTTCCCGTTGTACGGGTCGACGCTGTGCCCGGCGAACACGACGGCGTCGGCCCCCATCGCATCCGCGATCCGGATCAGCGTGCCCGCGTTGCCCGGCTCGCTCATCTCGACCGCGACCGCGACCAGGCGCGGCGACTCGGCCAGCACGTCGTCCAGCGACGTCTGAGGAATCGTGCAGAGCGCGACAAGTCCGACCGGAGTCACCGTCTCCGACAACGCTTTTGCGGCGCGTTCGGTCACCAGGTGCACCGGGACATCGACGAGCATCGCACCGAATCGGTGCGCGGCGTCCTCGGTGGCGAAGACCTCGGATACGAGTCCGCGCCGCAACGCCGCCTCGACGAGGTTGGGCCCCTCAGCGAGGAAGCGTGCGGCGCGGCGTCGTCCGACGTGGCGGTGCAGCTTGACCGCTGCGACCACGCGGGCGGAGCGTTCGGTGAGCGTCAGGCAGCCTCGCCCGACGGCGCGTTCACGTCCTCGGGCAGCGCGCCCTTGGCGACCTCCACCAGCGCGGTGAACGCCGCCGGATCGCTGACGGCGATCTCGGCGAGGTTCTTTCGGTCCACCTCGACCCCAGCGGCCTTGAGCCCCTGGATCAGCCGGTTGTAGGTGATGTCGTTGGCGCGGGCGGCGGCATTGATACGCGAGATCCACAGCTTGCGGAACTCGCCCTTACGGGCGCGCCGGTCACGATAGGCGTAGTTGAGCGAATGCAGCTGCTGCTCTTTGGCCTTGCGGTACAGCCGCGACCGCTGGCCCCGGTAGCCCTTGGAGGCCTTGAGGATTGTCCGCCGCTTCTTCTGGGCGTTGACTGCGCGCTTGACGCGTGCCATGGGAATGTCCTTCGTTCAGGTCGTACGTGTTCGTCGGTCAGCCGTTGAGCATCTTTTTGATGCGGGCGTTGTCGGCGGCCGACACAACGGTGCGGCCGTCGAGTCGCCGGGTGCGCTTGCTCGGCTTGTGCTCGAGCAAGTGGCGGCGGTTGGCCTTCTGGCGCACGATCTTGCCGGTTCCGGTGCGACGGAACCGCTTGGAAGCGCCGCTGTGGGTTTTCGCCTTGGGCATGGATCCTCTGCTCTGTCGTTCTAACTGTTTCGGTCGGGTGCTGGGGCCGGCTCTGCGGAGCCTTCGGCCTGTTGCGCCGCCTTGGCGCGAGTCTTCGCGCCGCGGTGCGGGGCCAGCACCATCGTCATGTTGCGCCCGTCCTGCTTGGCGGACGTCTCGACGAAGCCGTAATCGGCGACGTCGGCGCCCAGCCGCTGCAGGAGACGGAAGCCCAACTCGGGCCGCGACTGTTCGCGGCCGCGGAACATGATCGTCACCTTGACCTTCGACCCCGCCTCGAGGAAGCGGATCACGTGACCCTTTTTGGTCTCGTAGTCGTGCGGGTCGATCTTGGGACGGAGCTTCTGTTCCTTGACGACGGTCTGCTGCTGGTTCTTGCGAGACTCGCGCGCCTTCTGAGCCGTCTCGTATTTGAACTTTCCGTAGTCCATGATCTTGCAGACCGGGGGTTTGGCATCCGGTGCTACTTCGACGAGATCGAGATCGGCATCCGCGGCGACGCGGAGGGCATCTTCGATGCGCACTATGCCTACCTGTTCACCGCCCGGTCCGATCAGGCGGACTTCAGGTACGCGGATACGCTCGTTGACGCGGGTCTCAGTGCTGATGGGGCCTCCTATGTTGTCCTCTAGGAGCCCACTCCGTCAGCTCTGCTCAACGAACAGAAAAGCCCTGCTCAAAGCAGGGCCCACAGCCGACCAGGACAGGCGTTGACGCCTGTGACCGGACCGCTGAGCCGGTGTGGCCAGCGGTGGGAGGGGGACTCCACTTGCTGTCCCTGGCGTTTGCCGGGACGGTCGCGCATGCCAGTCTAGCAGCCATGACCGATGACCCGAACTCAGCTGACCTCGACGACTCAGCCGGCTCAGGTGATCTGAACGGCTCAGCCGGCTCAAGTGATCTGAACGGCTCGGCCGTTCGTGAACTCGCCGAGATCCCCGCCGTCGAGGTGATCACCCGGTCGGCCGTGATGCTGATGAGCGCCGCCGCCGAGAAGCTCGGGCTGTCGGCCGACAATCCCGACGAGAGCCCGCACCGCGACCTGGACGAGGCGCGCAGGCTGATCACCGCGCTGGCCGGGTTGGTCACCGCGTCCGCCGAGTATCTCGGACCCCATGCCGGGCCGGTGCGTGACGGTTTGAAGACGCTGCAATTGGCCTTCCGCGAGGCCAGCGCATCCCCGGACGAACCAGGCCAAGGCCCCGGCGAGAAATACACCGGACCCGTCTGGTCGTGAGTCGCCGCCCATTTGGCGCTCTGACCGAATAATGTCGCGGCCTATGACCGTCGCGAGCCTGCCCGTCACCCGCCGCAGGTCCAGGTACTGGTGGGTGCCCGCGGCGGCGGGCTGGGCGGTCGGCATCATCGCCACGCTCTCCTTGATGGCGAGCGTCTCGCCGTTCGTGCGGTCGGTCATCCGGGTTCCGCGTGAGTTCGTCAACGACTACATCTTCAACTTCCCCGACACCAGCTTCGCGTGGGCGTTCGTGCTGGCGCTGCTGGCCGCGGCGCTGGCGGCACGCAAACGGATCGCCTGGTGGATCCTCGTCGGCTACATGGTGGGCGCGATCGTCTTCAACGTCGCGGACCTGGTGTCCGGCGACGAGTCGGTGGTCGAGGAGATCGGTGAGGTCATCGGACTGGTCTTCCATGTCGCCGCGATCCTGTTCCTGCTGTTGGCTCGGGGCGAGTTCTGGGCGAAGGTGCGCCGCGGCGCCCTGCTCAAGGCGGCGCTCGTGCTGGTCGCGGGGATGGCGATCGGCACCCTGATCGGCTGGGGTCTGCTCGAACTGTTCCCGGGCACGCTGAGCCGCGACGACCGGTTCTGGTACGCGCTCAACCGGGTCAGCGCGTTCGCGGGCGCGGACTCCTCGAATTTCACCGGCCATCCGCATGTCCTGATCAACGCGGTGCTCGGGCTTTTCGGCGCACTGGCCCTGATGGTCGCGGCGATCGTGCTGTTCCAGTCCCAGCGCGCCGAGAACGCGCTGACCGGCGAGGACGAATCCGCACTGCGGGGTCTGCTGGAGTTGTTCGGCAAGAACGACTCCCTCGGTTATTTCGCCACGCGCCGCGACAAGGCGGTGGTGTTCGCGCCCAATGGGCGTGCCGCGATCACTTACCGCGTGGAAGTCGGTGTGTGCCTGGCGAGCGGGGACCCGGTCGGTGATCCCAAGGCGTGGCCGGCGGCGATCGAGGCGTGGCTCGCGCTGTGTCAGAGCTACGGCTGGGCCCCCGGGGTGATGGGCGCGAGTTCGGCCGGCGCCGAGGCGTTCCGTGAGGCCGGGCTCAACGCCCTGCAACTCGGCGACGAGGCCATTCTGCATCCCGACAACTTCCGGCTGTCCGGACCGGACATGCGCGCGGTCCGGCAGGCCGTGACCCGGGCGCGGCGTGCGGGCGTCAGTGTGCGCATCCGCAGGCACCGCGATCTGGGCGCCGAGGAGATGGCCGATGTCATCGCCCGCGCCGACGCCTGGCGCGACACCGACGACGAGCGCGGCTTCTCGATGGCGCTGGGCCGGCTCGGCGACCCTGCCGACGGCGACTGCCTTCTGGTCGAGGCGGTCCAGAACGAGGCCCAAGTCGTCGCCATGCTGTCGTTGGTTCCGTGGGGCACCAACGGCGTCTCGCTGGACCTGATGCGCCGTGCACCCCACTCCCCCAACGGCACCATCGAATTGATGGTCAGCGAACTGTGCATGCAGGCCGAGGACATCGGCATCACGCGGATCTCGTTGAACTTCGCCATGTTCCGCTCGGCGTTCGAACAGGGCGCCCAGCTCGGGGCGGGCCCGGTCGCGCGGCTGTGGCGCAGCCTGCTGGTGTTCTTCTCCCGGTGGTGGCAGCTCGAGACGCTGTACCGCTCGAACATGAAATACCAACCGGAATGGGTGCCGCGCTACGCCTGCTACGACGACGCCCGACTGGTGCCCCGGGTCGGGGTGGCCTCGGTGATCGCCGAAGGGTTTCTGGTGCTGCCCTTTTCGCGGCGTCACGAGCAGCCGCACACCGGTCACCACACCGCGGTGCCGCAGAACCTGATGGCGACCGGGCTGCTGCACCCCGACGGTACGGCCCCCGATCTCAGCGGGTTGGCGGCCGACCTGCCCGATGCCGACGAGCCGCGGCTGCCCGAACAGGTGCGGGTGCGCATGGCCAAGCTGAAGGCGTTGCAGGACAACGGGACCGACGCCTATCCCGTCGGTACGCCACCGTCGCACACCATCGCCGAGGCGATCGACGCCGACGACGACATTCCGGTGACGGTGGCGGGCCGGGTGCTGCGCAGCCGCGACTACGGCGGCGTGTTGTTCGCCCAGCTGCGCGACTGGTCCGGCGAAGTCCAGTTGTTGTTGGACAATTCGTTGCTCGAATCGGCGACGACGGCGGACTTCACGCATGCCATCGATCTCGGTGACCTCATCGAGGTGTCGGGCACGATGGGTTTCAGCAAGAAGGGCACCCGTTCCCTTCTGGTGCGTGACTGGCGGATGATCGGCAAATGCCTGCGCCCGCTCCCCGACAAGTGGAAGGGGTTGACCGACCAGGAAGCGCGCGTGCGCGCCCGCTACGTCGACCTGGCGATCAACACCGAGGCTCGCGATCTCATCCGCGCGCGCAGCGGCGTGTTGCACGCGATTCGGGAAACCCTGGTGGCCAAGGGGTTTCTCGAGGTCGAGACGCCGATACTGCAACAGATCCACGGTGGCGCGAACGCCCGGCCGTTCCTCACCCACATCAACGCCTACGACCTGGACCTCTACCTGCGGATCGCTCCCGAGCTGTACCTCAAGCGGCTCTGCGTGGGCGGTGTCGAGCGAGTTTTCGAGCTGGGCAGGGCGTTTCGCAACGAGGGCGTCGACTTCAGCCACAACCCCGAATTCACGTTGTTGGAGGCCTATCAGGCGCACGCGGATTACAACGTCTGGATCGACGGTTGCCGGCAGCTGATCCAGAACGCCGCCGAGGCCGCCAACGGTGCGCAGGTGTTCTACCGGCCCCAGCAAGGCGGTGGGCTCGAGCCCGTCGACATCTCCGGTCAGTGGACGGTCAAGACGGTGCACGACGCCGTGTCCGAAGCCCTCGGTGAGCAAATCGGCCCCGAAACCGAGTTGCCGCGGTTGCGCAAACTGTGTGACGCCGCTGCCATTCCATACCTCACGCACTGGGACGCAGGTGCGGTGGTGCTGGAACTCTATGAGCGGCTGGTCGAGGACCGCACCGAGTCGCCGACGTTCTACAAGGACTTCCCGACGTCGGTCTCACCGCTGACCCGTCCGCACCGCAGCATCCCCGGCGTCGCAGAGCGGTGGGACCTGGTGGCGTGGGGCGTCGAACTCGGCACCGCCTACAGCGAACTCACCGATCCGGTCGAACAGCGCCGCCGATTGCAGGAGCAGTCCCTGCTGGCCGCGGGCGGCGATCCGGAGGCGATGGAACTCGACGAGGACTTCCTGCAGGCGATGGAATACGCGATGCCGCCCACGGGCGGATTGGGTATGGGCGTGGACCGCGTCGTCATGTTGATCACGGGGCGCAGCATTCGCGAGACGCTTCCGTTCCCGTTGGCCAAACCTCGATGACAGAAGCGCGTCAGCCTCCTGTCAGCGAGGACGCGTCGACCGGGAAGTCGAAGTAGCTGTCCGGGTACGGCTCCGGCTTGAACGTGTAGTGCCACCATTCCTTTTCGTAGTTCTGCAGCCCGTGCTTCTGCAAGCCCTTCTTCAAGAGCAGCCGGTTCTGCAGTTGCGGGCCTTGGACACGCGCGTCGAGCGTGTTGGCGAGGGTGTCGAAGCAGTCATAACCGGTACCCATGTCAATACTGTTGTCCGGGAAGCGTTCTGCCTGCGGTGCGGCGCAGTCCACCAGCGGCGCGCCGGGTACATAAGGCGGCGTCGTTGCCGCGGGCAGCGGCACCAGGGTGAGATCGACGGTGCTGCCGCGCGTATGCCCAGACTGGTCGGCGATGTAGCCGTCGGCGAACAACCGCGACTTGTCGACCCGGGGATAGAACTCGGCCTTCATCCGCTGGTCGAGTGGATTGTTCGCCCATGCAACGAATTCGTCGACTGCGCGCTGCGGTCGGTAGCAGTCGTATACCTTCAGAGACAGGCCGCGTTCGAGGAAGTCTTGTTGTGCGCGGGCCAGCGCCTCGGCCGTCGGACGGGTCAGGATGCACACCGGCGCGCGGTATCCGTCGATCGGGTCACCGACGAAGTTGTGCGGGGTGCGGTAGCGGATGTCCTGCAGGATCGTCGGGGCCACGTCGCTCAGTGAGACGAAGTCGGCAGGTGCTGTCGGTTCCGATTGTCCCGCGGCGGGCGGCACAGTGATGATCGCGGCCAGAAGACCGACGGCGAGGGTTCCCGTGATTCTGTGCACGCTCCATTGCAACACGGCGGGAAGCCTTCCCGCCCAGTTGAACGGAGCTACGACTGAGCTACGACGGACAGTACGACTGGGTCGCGGCGCCGACGAAGAACCCGCTCTGCTCCAGGGTCCAGTTGGCAGGTTCACTGATCTCGACCGCAACCTGTTCAGGTTTCTGCCCGGCGGCCACGTAATCACAGACCGCGTGGGCAAGGCTGATTGCGTCCTTGGGGGTCGAGAACGGGATCCCTTCGCCCTCGAGCACCGAGACGAAGATGTCGTCGGTCTCGTCGGCCAAGGCCGGTGCGGCGGTGCCGAGCGCCATGGCGACGCCGACAACCGCTGAGAAAATGATGCCGCCGCGCATGGTGGCTCCCTTCGCCGTGATGACGGCAAGACGCTACGCGCGTCGTACAAGCAACGCGGGGCTTTCGTCAAAATTGCCATAACCGTCGTGAGGGGCGGGCGGGTACCGTGAACGGCATGCCGGGCGACACCACTCCGGAACAGGATCAGGAACCCGCCGTCGACGCGGAAGTCGTGGAGCCGAAACCTGAGTCCACCACTCCGGTCGAGCCGGTCGACAGCGGCTACACCCCCGGTGGTGTGCCGACCTTCGACGCCGTGCGCGAGAAGATCGAGACCCGCTACGGCACCGCGATCGGCGCGTCCGAACTCGCGGCCGAAACCCCCGAAGGTCGAAGCGTCGCCGAGCAGTACGACGAGCGGCAGCGGGCGGCCGCCGAGCGCCTGGAACAGATCCGCGAGCAGATGCGCAAACAGTCCGACGAGTCTCAGTAATCCGATTCGGCGGCAAGGATCTCGGCCAGGAACGCATCCGGACCGGGTTGATCCATCCGCGACCGAGCGAAGGCGCGCACCCGCTCGCGGGTTTGGGCCGACTCGTCGACATCGGCGCCCACCACCACCCTCGCGCCGCGCCAGTCGTGGTTCCAGGCAAAGGTTTCGGAGATCGGTGTGCTGTCGGTGTCGACAACGGGAAACGACGCACGTCCGTCCGCTCCGAGTACGCCCGTCCCGCCGACGGTTCCCGACTCCAACCGCACGGTGATGCCGTGGGGGGTGCCCTGCCCTGTCAACTCCACGTCCACCACCGCGCTCACACCGTCGCCGGTCGCTTCGATTGACCACGTGACGGTGTCCTCGGCAGCGTCGAAGACCCCTGGTGGTACGGCCGCCCAGTTGAGCGAGTCGGTGCCATCACCGATGACCGCGGAGCCCCGGAGGTGGGTATCCGCCCCTGCCGCAAGTGCGTAGTCGGCGCGCCGGCCACTCACCGGGCCCGCGTCGAGTGCGACTCCGACGTCGTCGGCCACGTTGCGGCACAGCTCGACAAGCGCTGTGACCCGCGGATCGCCCTCGTGCGCAGCGGCATCCAGCGCCGCCGCGTGGGGGGCAAGCAGATGGGTGATCTCCGAGTCGAAGGTTTCGTCACCGAAGTAGTCCTGCGCCGCGGCGGTCAACAGCGCGACCTCGGCGTCCAAAAGCGCACCGTCCAGGGTCGCGATCGCATCCCGCTGGCTCGCCGGCCACCAGCGCCGTAGCCAGTGGCCGAGCGCGAGCCGACGCAACGGAGCAAGCGCATCGGGCACCAGGGTCACACCGGCCACCTCCACGCTGTCGACAGCGACGCGGTCACCCAGCGCGCAGACCACGGCGTGGTGGCCGGTCTCACCGACCACCCGCCACAACCAGTCGGCTCGCGCCGGATCGGTGAACGCGATCTGGGCATCCGTCGAATCGTCGACCGTCCATGACAGCACCGCACCGCTGACTTCCAGCACGGCCACCAGCGGAGCCGGGGCCACCAGCGGTCCCGTCGTCCACAGACCCGAATCTGCCGTGAGCCTCATCCCGCCACCTGCAGCTCCAGCATGGTCTTGATCCGCTGGCGGTGGTCCAGGCTGACCGACCGGGCCACCCCTTCCAGCACCGCTCGGACGTCATCGACGTCGTCACACGGTTCCTGCCATACATCGCGGCCGTGCAGCCGGGCCCACAACCGGCTCAGGTAGGGGCGCGCGAATGCGGCCAGCTCGTCGATCACCTGCTGCTGGCGCGGATGGATCGGCTGGCCGGAGACCAGGTAGCGGCGCGCGTGCAGCACGTAGGCCTCCTTGCGCAGCCGAGCCTGGATCTGCCGGGCCAACTCGTAGCGAGAATCGGCGACATCGGCCAACGGCGCGAGATGCACCGCCACCTCGATTCCTGCGACCAGCGTGGCTTGCTTGTCCTCTCCGATCAGACCCCAAGGCGCGCAGGCCCGGTCGACCTCTTCGGCGCACAACGTCGGCACGTCGGGAAGCTCGTCGCGGTCCATGGCCCTTCGCAGCGTTGCGCGCACCCTGTCGATCACGCCGCGGTTCAGGGGCCGGTCGTTGTCCGTGCTGCCGATGACGCTCGGCCGCTGTTGTGGCTCAACAGAGCTGAGACCGAGGTCCACGATGGACCACGGCAACTCGGCCGGCCTGCTGCGGGCCTTGGCTCCGAGGTTGTACGGCGCGGCGTCGGCGACCAACGCCTGCCACACACGCTGGCGCGCGGCGGTGGCCGAGTGGCTGTCGGCGGCGCCGAGCACCGTGGTCAGCCCGGCCATGAACGGACCGGTGATTGCGTTGCCCGCGCGCACGTCTCGCCAGCTGCTGCTGAGTTGCTTCTCCAGTTCGGTGATGACCTTCTCGTCGGATACGAACCGGTTCAGTACCTCGATCGCCGTGCGGTCACGTTCACTGTGGATGTCGCGCAGCACCTCCTCGGCGCCCGAACCATGTTGTGAGGGAGCGCCTTTCGTCACGGCCAGCTCGAAACACACCGGGAAGTAAAGCTCCTGGGCATTGCCCGAGGTGATGCGTAAGCGGCGCCGCTCCCGTTTGAGGACGTCGAACCAGGCCGCGGTGTCCCGCAGTTGCGCTGCGTGGCCGACGATCGCGTCGTACATCGCATCGGCCACGTCGGGCGCGACGAAGGGCGCCGAGAAATGAGTGTTCGAGCGCAGCCGCAGCACCAGCGGATCGATGACCCGCTTCACCGTTCGCCGCAGCGGCCCGCCGTCTTCACCGCTGAGCACCTCGACGCCGGGCCCGATGGCACGCCAGGCCCGGTCGATGACCGCCCGGCGCGGATGGGCGACGGCGACGGCCGTCTCGGTGCTCATCAGGACAGGATAGAAGTACGTCGGCGATTGTGGACAGCAGGAAAGTTGGGTTCGGTAGCGGCACGCCCGTCCGACCCTTTAGGTCATGTTCACTGCGCTGTTCGCGTTCGTCTGCATCGTCTACATCGGTACGACGGCCGCTTCGTTACTACCCGCTTGGAAGCTCTCGCGTGTGGAGTCCGGCGAGGCCGACGAGCGTCTGGCCACGGCGGAGGACATCCTCGCCGCGCGAGCGGAGTTCGACCGGACGATGGTGCGCAAAGGCCTGCTCACCTGCGACCGACTCGAGTTGATCCGCAACGGCACTCGATCACGGGCCGTCGTCACCGCGATGCGGCCCACCGGGCAGGCGCTCGAGGACTGCCGGGAGGTCGAACTGGATGTGATGGTCAAAAGGCCTGGAGGGGGGCAGTTTCCCGCCCGGGAGACGGCGTTGGTGCCGGCGTCCGCGCTCGTGAAGGTCTCCCCCGGCAGCATCATCGACACCTACTACCGACCAGGTGACGAGACCGCCGTGGCGATCTGTGTGGCGCCGGTGTGATCAGCGCGCGCCGTCGACGGCGAAGCTGGCCAGCGCCGCCCAGTACAGCGGGCTGGCGGTCAGATCGCCGCCGCGCCAGTCGCGCATCCGTTGCCGCTGCCAGCGGTTGACCGCGCGGCCGGCCTCATCGGCCTCATGGGCGCAGTCGACGGCGACGATCGTCTCGCTCATCGGGTCGGCATCGGATTCGGCGAACTGCCGATAGCCCGCGGTCGTCGGTAACGACCACAACGTGGCGGTGACCAGTTGGGCGCCACCCAGGGTCATCGCCGCCACCAGCCCGCTGGCCTCGTCGAACTGATAGTCCCCGCCGGATGCGCACGCCAGCAGCGCAACCCGCGGAGGGAAAGGCAATCTCGCCGTCATGAGCTCGCCCGCGGTGAGCGGCCGTTCTTCGGCGAGGTGCAGTGCGGCGCGGTCCGCGTGGCCGGCGTCGCCGTCGGCGGCCGTGGCGTGCCCGACGTACACCATGCGGCCGGGGTGCCGGGCGAGTTGACCGGCCAGCCAACCCCGGTCGGCGTCGGTGCGCCGGAACAGCTCGACTGCGCCCGTCACGTCCGGCAGCACGGCGCGACGGGCGGCCAGACCGGCGAAATGCCGCGCCAGGACGGTATCGGGCGACGGTCTGCCGAGCACGGAGCCCAACGCCGCGTCCGGGCGTTGACCGGGAACGCGCGGGTCCAGCACCAACAGAACGGGCTTGTCGCCGCTGTCGCTCCAATCCACCGGAGCCCGCGGCGAATTGACGATGTTGGGAGGCACGGCCATCATGACCTCGGCCAGTTCCATCAGCCGGGTGCCGTCGTCGTCCGGCGATGCCAGCAGGCCCCAGGGCGTCCTGGCCAACCGTGCGCTCGGCGAGACGAACAGTGTCGCGCGTGGTGACGCCACATGCTCGACGAGCAGCTGCCAGCCGGCCGGCGCGATCAGCCGGGTGCCCAGCGCGCGGGCGAGATCGAATTCGGTGGCAGGCGAGGCGAATTCTCCCCTGGTGATCGCGCGGTCGAGCGCGTCGCGACGGTTCTCGGTGCCGATCGGGTCGGGCAGGGCCTCGGCCAGTCGCTGCTCGGCTACAACGAGATCCGGCTGTTCGACCACCCAGGTGACGGTTCGCGACGGGTCGCCGACGACCCGCAGGGCCGCGTACGTCGCCACCCCGACGTCGGCGAAGCGCAGGACGAGGGTTTCGGTCAAGGCCACGTGCACCACGCGGGCTCGTCCGCGGTCACATCGCGGCCGTACCGCTCGGCTGCCAGCGCGCGGTAGCGGCCGATGATCGGTGCGGTGGCAGGGTCCATCACCAACGGCGGCAACGGTCCCAGCCGGGTCAGCGACGCACCTGAAGTGACCGCCGGTCCGGCGGCGACGAGCGCGTACTCGTCGGCGGACTCCACAGGTACGGCCGCTGTGGCGGTACCCGCCCAGTCCATGGTGTCGACGGAAGCGGGTTCGGCGGTGAACGTGCCCCGCGCGCTGTGGTATTCGATGAGTTCGCTGACGAGATCGGTATTGCCCCACTCCCATGCGACGGCGAAGGCACCGGCGAGAATCGGGGCGGAAACGTAGGTCGCCCAGCGCATCCGGGCATCGGCGTCGGGAATCGAGTACCGAACCGAGTCGACGGCCATCGCGGCGGGAAGCTTGAGTTCGGCGGCCTTCTCCAGCTTTTCGGCCGCGTGGACGGGATCGCCCAGCGCATCGGCCCGCCAGACGTTACCGAGCTGGTCGTCGAGGCGGGCGTACTGCAGCCAGCTGTGCCGTGGCCATGCGTCGAGCAGTTCGCGCGCCTCTTCGACGCGCTCGAGCGCTGCGGCGAAGTCTCCGCGGAAGATATCTACCCAGCTGCGCTGCAACAAGATCCGGTGGATGTGCAGTGGTTTCTCGATCTCACGCCAGTGCCGTTCGGCGTGGCCGAGCCGTTCGTCGGCATCGTCGAGCGCTTTCACGGAGATGCTGATCAGGCCGAAGTACAGCCAGCACCGCGAGACGTCGTGTGCGCGAGATTGTTCGGCGATGGCCGGATATGCCTCGTGGACCAACGTCTGCGCCTGTGGCCGGTCCCCCGCCGACCACGCCGCCGTCGCGCGTTCGAGTTGAGTGCGCGCCACCGCCAACCTCCACCCCCGCGCCTCCGCGCGCGCCCCCGCCCGCCGCAGCCAGGGCTCGGCCGCAACGAGCCGACCGGTCTCGACGCAGAACCTGCCATAGCCGGTGGCTCCCAGGACGAGAAGGTGATCGTGGTGTTCACTACCATCACCCGGGCGATCAATCACGTCGATCACGCGCTCCCACAACGGGATCGACTTCACGTGCAGGTCATCGTCGCACAGTGCGACCGCGCACAGGATCTCGGCGTACGTGATCAGGAATCGGTGCTCGGCGGTGAGTCCGGCAACCGGCTCGTCGTCGGTCAGCGCAATCAGCGCGGCCTCGGCGGTCTCGTGGTCCCCGTGTGCAGCGGCCAACCCGGTCTGCAGGAACTGTGCCCGCCGCGAGTACCGGCGCACCATCAGCTCGATCTCGGCCGTCGACATCGTCACCTGTGCCGCGGCCTCGGGCTTGCTGCCCGCGAGGATCGCCGAATAGGCAGCCAGGCACTCACGCATCCGGTTCAGGCATTCCTCGGTGCCGTTGTACGCCGTGCGGACCAGGTAGATCTCGCCGAGCAGCGCGTACACCTCGAGCATCCAGTCGTCTCGGCCGGCCTGTTCGATCTGCGGCACCAGAGACAGCAGGAGATCCTTGGCCGCCTCTTCGTTGGCGGCGAACGCCAGGTGACGCGCACGCTCGAGGTCCGCGGGGATCGCCACGGTCGAATCATAGAAAGCGGCGGGCATGCCTGGCACGCCCGCCGCTTCAGGAGGTGGATCGCTCAACTGCAGTTGACCTTGACGGTGAACGGCTTGGTAATCGACCCTGCCATCGGGTTCGAGATGTCGGCGCCCGTCGCTTCGCCGGTGATGGTGTAGGTGTCGCCGTCGACCTTCACCTCGGCCGAACCGACCTTGGCGCCCATGGTGTTGCTGACCGCGAGGGCGTTTCCGTCGACCACCATGCCCAACGACTCCACCTTCGGGTTCGCCTCATCGCTCATCACGATGCCCAGACCCTGCTGACCGCCGATCGCGCCGCTGGCGACGTTGATCCGGCCACCCTGCTTCACGCACGTGACGGTGTTGAGGTCCAGTCCCTCGAGGTCCTTGCCGTCGACCTTCACCTCGGTGCTGCCGCCACTGCTCACGCCCGCCGCGCTGACCGCAGGGGCGCTTCCCTTGTCGTCCGAACACCCCACCAGCACGGTGGCGCCGGCGACCAGTCCGATCAGACCCACAACAACGCGATTCATCGATCTTCCCTTCTTTGGGACGTCGCCCCGATGGCGCCCGTCATGGCGGTAAGTCAAAACCGCGCCGGTCGCTACCGATCCCAAACTTTGTCGGCGCCCGACGGTACGGTTCGCAGGCGATGCGCAGATTCACGATCGACGAGCGGCGGGCACGGCTCGCGCGTCGGCACTTCCTCTGTTCACCGGCGGGCTCCATCGGTGCTGTGGTCGACGGTGTGCTCGGGCTGCATGCGACTGATCCGGCGACCCCGTACCTGTCGATGTGGGCGCGGCTGCAAGGATTTGACGTCGCCGATCTGGATGCCGAACTCTACGAGCGGCGCATGCTGGTCAAACATCTCGCGATGCGCAGAACGCTGTGGACCGTGCGCACCGCCGACGTGCCGCTGATCCAGTCCGCGGCAAGCGACCGGGTTGCCGACACCGAGCGTCGGCGGCTCGTCGCTGATGCACAGAAGGCCGGTGTCTGCACCGATGGCGACGCATGGCTCGGCGCGGCCCGCGCGGCGGTCCTGATGCATCTGGCCGAACGGGGGCCCACGAGCGCGAAGGACCTGCGCGAGGCGCTACCCGAGTTGGCGGGGTCCTGGGACCCGGCCCCGGGTAAGCGGTGGGGCGGCCAGACCCCTTTGGCACCGCGCATCTTGACCGTGCTGGCGGTGCGCGGCGACATCATGCGCGGCCCCAACGACGGAAAATGGACGACGTCACGACCGCGTTGGGTTGCCACCGACGACTGGATCGGCACGCCCGATGCGGCCGACCCGCAGACGGCCCGCACGAAGCTTGTGCGCCGCTGGCTCGCAGTGTTCGGCCCGGCCACCGTGGCCGATGTCAAGTGGTGGTTCGGCAACACGCTGACATGGGCGCGGGAGGCGTTGCGGGACGTCGGCGCGGTCGAGGTCGATCTGGACGGCATACCGGGGTTCGCCCTGCCCGACGATCTCGACGTCGAACCCGAACCCGAACCGTGGTGCGCCCTGTTGCCCGGTCTGGACGTCACGACGATGGGCTGGTTCGACCGCGACTGGTATCTCGGGCCGTACCGGGCGCAGGTATTCGACAGGAACGGCAACGGCGGGCCCACCGCATGGTGCGACGGCAGGATCGTCGGTGCGTGGGGCCAGGGTGACGACGGCCGAGTCGAGTTGCGACTGCTCGAGGACGTCGGTCGTTCGGCGCACAAGCAACTGAAGAAGCGTGCCGACGAGTTGACCGACTGGCTCGACGGCGTACGGGTCAGCCCGCGGTTCCCGTCGCCGCTGTCGAAGGGCTGACGCCGAGACTGCGCTTTCTGACGGATTTCGACCGAATCCCGTCAGAAACCGCATTCTCGGCGAAGGCGCTAAGCGCTGACCTTGGCGCGCTTCCCGTTGCGCGCCTTGGGTTTCGGTCGTGCGACGCCCAGGCATTCGGCGAGGAAGTGACCGGTGTAGCTGTCCGGGTTGGCCGCGACGTCCTCCGGGGTGCCCGACGCGACGAGGGTGCCGCCGCCCGCTCCGCCCTCGGGCCCCATGTCGACGATCCAATCCGAAGTCTTGATCACGTCGAGGTTGTGCTCGATGACGATCACCGTATTGCCTTTGTCCACAAGGCCGTTGATGACCTTGAGCAGCTTGCGGATGTCTTCGAAGTGCAGGCCGGTGGTCGGCTCGTCGAGGATGTACACCGTGCGGCCGGTCGACCGCTTCTGCAGCTCGGAGGCCAGCTTCACGCGCTGAGCCTCACCACCGGACAGCGTCGGCGCCGGCTGTCCGAGGCGTACGTAGCCCAGGCCCACGTCGACGAGCGTCTTGAGGTATCGGTGGATCGAGGTGATCGGCGCGAAGAACTCCGACGCCTCCTCGATCGACATGTCGAGAACCTCCGCGATGGTCTTGCCCTTGTAGTGCACCTCGAGCGTCTCGCGGTTGTACCGGGCGCCGTGGCACACCTCGCATGGCACGTACACATCGGGCAGGAAGTTCATCTCGATCTTGATGGTGCCGTCACCCGAACACGCCTCGCAGCGACCGCCCTTGACGTTGAACGAGAACCGTCCCGGTTGATACCCGCGCACCTTGGCCTCGGTGGTGGCCGCGAACAGCGTGCGGATCTTGTCGAAGACGCCGGTGTAGGTGGCGGGGTTGGACCGCGGTGTGCGGCCGATCGGTGACTGGTCGACGCGGACCAGCTTGTCGAGCTTGTCCAGCCCCGTCACCCGGGTGTGGCGACCCGGCACCTGCCGCGCCCCGTTGAGCTTGTTCGCCAACACCGACGCCAGGATGTCGTTGACCAACGTCGACTTACCCGATCCCGAAACGCCGGTGACCGAGGTCAGCACCCCGAGCGGGAAGGATACGTCGATCTCGCGCAGGTTGTGCTCGCGGGCGCCGACCACCGTCAGCAGCCGCTTCTTGTCGACCGGCCGCCGGATCGCCGGCACCTCGATCTCTTCCTTGCCCGAAAGATAGGCTCCCGTAAGCGATTCCGGGTTCTTCAGCAGCTCGTCGTAGGGTCCGCTGTGCACTATTTGACCGCCGTGCTCGCCCGCCGCGGGGCCGATGTCGACAACCCAGTCGGCATGGGCGATGGTGTCGAGATCGTGCTCGACGACGATCAGCGTGTTCCCCAGATCCCGCAACCGGACGAGCGTGTCGATCAGCCGACGGTTGTCCCGCTGGTGCAGCCCGATCGACGGTTCGTCGAGCACGTAGAGCACCCCGACGAGCCCCGATCCGATCTGCGTGGCGAGCCGGATGCGTTGCGCCTCACCGCCGGACAGCGTGGCGGCGGCCCGCGACAGCGACAGGTAGTCCAGGCCGACGTCGAGTAGGAAGCCCAGCCGCGACTGGATCTCCTTGAGCACCTGGCCCGCGATGGCCTGTTCGCGTGCGCCCAGCGTCAGCGCGTTGAGGAACTCCGAGCACTCCGCGATGGACAACTCGGCGACCTCGGCGATGGACTTCGGGCCGAACTCGCCCGCCGTCAGCGTCACCGCGAGGATTTCGGGTTTGAGCCGTGTGCCCTCGCACTCCGGACAGGGCACGTCGCGCATGAAGCCCTCGTAACGCTCCTTCATCTGCTCGGAGTCCGTCTGCTCCATCCTGCGCTGCAGGAACGCCATCACACCCTCGAAATCGGCGTAGTACGAACGGGTTCGGCCGTAGCGGTTCTTGTACCGCACGTGCACCTGCTCGTCGCAGCCCTCGAGAATCGCCCTGCGCGCCTTGGCAGGCAGCTTCTTCCACGGCGTGTTCACATCGAACCCGAGCGCGTCGCCGAGACCGGCCAGCATCCGCGTGAAGTACTCCGCGGTCTGCCCCATCGACCAGGGTGCGATCGCCCCCTCAGCCAGGGTCAGGTCCGGATCCGGCACGACCAGTTCGGGATCGACCTCCTTGCGGATGCCCAGGCCCAGGCATTCGGGGCAGGCGCCGTAGGGCGAGTTGAAGGAGAACGACCGCGGCTCGAGGTCGTCGACGGCCAACGGGTGCCCGTTTGGGCAGGCCAGCTTCTCGGAGAACCGCTGTTCGCGGTGCGGGTGGTCGTCCTCACGATCGACGAACTCCAGCACGACGATGCCGTCGGCGAGATTCAGCGCGGTCTCGATCGAGTCGGTCAGCCGCTGCTTGGCGCTGGCCTTCACGGTCAGGCGGTCGACGACCACCTCGATGTCATGTTTTTCCTGCTTCTTGAGCTTCGGCGGATCGGTGAGCGGATACACCACACCGTCGACACGCACGCGGCTGTAGCCCTGCGTGTTCAGCTTGTCGAACAGGTCGACGAACTCGCCCTTACGGGTGCGCACCACCGGCGCGAGCACCTGGAAACGCAGGCCCTCGTCCATGGCCAGCACCTGATCGACGATCTGTTGAGGCGTCTGCCGGGCGATGCGCTCACCGCAGATGGGACAGTGCGGAGTGCCCGCGCGGGCGTATAGCAGGCGCAGGTAGTCGTAGACCTCGGTGATGGTGCCGACCGTCGACCGCGGGTTGCGGTTGGTCGACTTCTGGTCGATGGACACCGCCGGGGACAGACCCTCGATGAAGTCGACGTCGGGTTTGTCCATCTGACCGAGGAACTGGCGGGCATAGGCCGACAGCGACTCCACGTAGCGGCGCTGGCCCTCGGCGAAGATCGTGTCGAAGGCCAGCGACGACTTCCCCGACCCCGACAGCCCGGTGAAGACGATCAGCGCGTCGCGTGGTAAATCAAGATCGACACTTCGCAGGTTGTGCTCGCGCGCACCCTTGACGACAAGGCGGTCAGCCACCCGGTTTCCTCCCGAAGACATAGTTCAAAACCACTCTATGTGGACCCACCGACAAGCCCCAGACAAGGCGGATACGGTGAAACACATGACCCTCGTCGACGACAACTACACCGGCCACGTCGAGCCAGGGACCGCGGCCCGGCGCACGCTCCCGGGCGCCTCGATCGTCAAGGTCTCGGTCGGCCCGATGGACAACAACGCCTACCTGGTCACGTGTTCCAAAACCGGCGAAACCCTGCTGATCGACGCCGCCAACGACGCACCGGTCCTCCTCGGCCTGATCGAGAAGCACGCCCCGACACTGTCGCTGATCGTCACGAGCCACCAGCACTTCGACCACTGGCAGGCGCTGGAAGAAGTGGCCAAGGTCACCGGGGTGCCGACGGCCGCGCACCAGCTCGACGCCGACCCGCTGCCGGTCCGGCCCGATCGGAACCTCGCCCACGGGGACAAGGTCGACATCGGGGAGCTGTCCTTCGACGTCATCCACCTGCAGGGCCACACTCCCGGCTCGGTGGCGCTCGCACTCGACGGGGCCGATGAGTCGACGCACCTGTTCACAGGCGACTGCCTGTTCCCCGGCGGTGTCGGCAAGACGTGGGAGGACGGGGCTTTCGACCAGTTGCTGGGGGATGTGACCCGCCGCGTGTTCGAGGTCTACGACGATTCGACGGTGGTCTACCCGGGCCACGGCGACGACACGACGCTCGGCGCGGAGCGGCCGCATCTGGCCGAGTGGAAAGAACGCGGTTGGTAGACGCGCCGGTCGCAGTCGTCACGGGTGCCAGCCGCGGCGCCGGACGCGGAATCGCACACGCCCTGGGCAGCCACGGCTGCACGGTGTATGTCACCGGACGCACCGAGCGCGCGGGCGAGTCGGTGCTCGACGGAACGATTCACGAGACCGCCGAGCTGGTCACGGCCGCGGGCGGCACCGGGATCGCCGTCCGCGTCGACCATGCCGACGACGAACAGACGAAAGCCCTTTTCGAGCGGGTCGGGCGGGAACAGGCCCGGCTGGACATCCTGGTGAACAACGCGGTGACCATCCGCGATGAGATGATGGGCCGGACCCGGTTCTGGGAAGAGCCCGTCAACGTCATCGACACCCTCGACGTGGGACTGCGCAGCAGCTATGTCGCGACCGTGTACGCAGCCCCGCTGATGCTCGCGCAGCGGCGTGGCTTGGTGGTGTTCACCTCCGCGCCCGGGGCGGCCCACTATGTGTTCGGCCCGGCGTACGGCGTTCACAAGGCCGGCACCGACAAGATGGCCGCCGACATGGCGGTCGACTTCCGCGACTTCGGCATCGCGACGGCCTCGATCTGGATGGGCGTGCTGTTGACCGAACGCTTCAAGCAGCTCGTCGCGACCGCGCCCGACAAGCTCGCCCATCTCCTCGACAACACCGAGACACCGGAGTTCACCGGGCACCTGATCTGGGCCCTGTTCCACGACCCCCAGTTGATGGACAAGAGCGGCCAGACCTTCATCGGCGCGGAGTTGGCGGCGCAGTACGGCATCAAGGACGCCGAAGACCGCGAGCCGGCGTCGTACCGCGACCTGCACGGAATTCACCCGATCAGGCAATTCGACCGCGTTTTGCGGTGACACTTATCGGGTGGAGGAGGCCCGCTGCGGGACGTGTGGCGCTGCGGTACGCGCCACCGCCAAGTTCTGCAGCGAGTGTGGCGCGCCTTTGACCCGCGAAGGACCGCGCGCCGAGTACAAGCAGGTGACCGTGCTGTTCGCCGACGTTGTGCGCTCAATGGACATCGCCCGCTCAGTCGGCGCCGAGCGGCTGCGCGAGATCATGGCCCAATTGGTGGATTGCGCCGGTGCGGTTGTGCGGCGCTACGGCGGCACAGTGGACAAATTCACCGGCGACGGCATCATGGCGGTCTTCGGCGCACCGATTTCACTCGAGGACCATGCCGTGCGGGCATGCCTTTCCGCATTGGGCGTTCAGGACGGCATTCGCGACGTCGCCGAAGATGTGCGGCGACGCGACGGCGTGGAGCTGCAACTGCGGATCGGCCTCAACTCCGGTCAGGTGATCACCGGCGAATTAGCCACGGCCGCACCGGGTTACACGGCGATCGGCGAACACGTCGGGATGGCCCAGCGGATGGAGTCTGTCGCACCTCCCGGTGGAGTGATGCTGAGCGGGTCCACAGTGCGGCTTGTCCAAGGCGTCGCGGCGCTCGGCGAACCGGAGTCGGTGCACCTCAAAGGATCAGCCGATCCGATCGTCGCCCGCCGGCTCCTGGGCTTCACGCAGCGGCGTGGTGCACGGCGTTCGGAATCGCAACTCGTTGGTCGACGGTGGGAGATGACCGCGCTCGAGGGCCTGTTGGACAGGGCCATCGAGGGCCAGGGTGCCGTTGTCGGAGTAACCGGTCCGGCAGGTATCGGAAAGAGTCGGCTTGCGCGCGAACTCGCCGAAATGGCCACCGCACGGGGCGTCGACCTGTTCGCCACCTTCTGCGAATCGCACACCAGCCAGGTCCCGTTTCACGTCGTGAAGAGCCTGTTCAAGGCGGCAACCGGCGTCGAAGGTCTCGGCGCGGCAAGCGCCCGCACCCTACTCCGGGCGCAGTCCGCCGATACGGACTCCGTGGACTTGGCGCTTTTCGAGGACCTGCTCGGCATCGGTGATGCCAACGCTCCGCTGCCGAGCATCGATCCCGACGCGCGTCGCAGGCGTTTGACTGCATGGGTGAATGCGGCCTCGCTGGCCGCTGGGACGCCAGCGGTATACCTCATCGAAGACGCCCATTGGATCGACGAGGCCAGCGAATCGTTGTTCGCCGACTTCCTCAGCGTGATACCCCAGACGCCGTTGCTGACAGTGATCACCTACCGGTCCGAGTATCGCGGCACACTGGCACAGGTGCCAGGGGCGCAGACGTTCGCCCTCGCACCGCTGAGCGATCACGAAACAGCGGCGCTCGTTTCGCATCTCCTCGGCGATGACGACTCCGTACGAACGCTGGCCGAGGCCATCACCGAAAGAGCGGCGGGCACTCCCTTCTTCGCCGAAGAGATCGCGCTCGAACTGGCCGAACGCGGTGTGCTGCAGGGCGAACCGGGCTCCTATGTGATGACCGCCGATGCAGCTGATGTCGTCGTACCCGCCACGCTGCAAGCAACGATCGCGTCGCGCATCGATCGGCTGGATCCGAAGGCCAAACGCACCTTGGCGGCGGCGGCCGTGGTGGGTTTGCGGTTCGGAACCGAGCTGCTGACCGACATCGGCGTCGACCCTGTGGTCGACGACCTGTTGGCCGCTCAGCTCATCGACCAGGTCACGTTCACCCGGCACCCCGAGTACGTGTTCCACCAACCCCTGATCCGCACGGTCGCCTACGAGACGCAGCTCAAGTCCGACCGCGCCGAAGTCCACCGACGGGTGGCCGCGACGATCGAGCAGCGCTCGGCCGGCTCCGGCGACGGGAGCGCAGCACTGATCGCCGAGCATCTGGAGGCGGCACGTGATCTGGACGCCGCATACGAGTGGCATATGCGCGCCGGAACATGGTCCGTCGACCGCGACATCGCCGCTGCTCGGCTCAGCTGGGAGCGAGCCCGCCTGGTTGCCGACGCCTTCCCTGTCGACCACCCCGACCGGACCGTTAAGCGCATCGCGCCGCGCACGACGTTGTGTGCAACGGACTGGCGCGTGCACGCCGAGGACTCCGCTGCGCGCTTCGCCGAGCTGCGCGAGCTGTGTGCCGCCGTCGACGACAAGACCTCGCTGGCCATCGCCGCCATGGGGCCCATGGCAGCGCACTCCCAGCGTGGCGAGTTCCAGGAGGCACAGCGCCTGGCGTCCGAACAGCTGGCGCTGCTCGACTCGATCGGCGATCCCATGTTGACCGCTCAGGCGGCCTTCGGAGCGATGGGCGTCAAGGCGCAAACCGGTGAGATGGCAGCGGTGCTGCGGTGGGCGCAAGCCACGATCGACTGGGCCGACGGAGATCCCACCAAGGGCAGCCTCGTGGTGAGCTCACCTCTCGCGGTGGCCTTGGCGCTGCGCGGCATGGCCCGGTGGTGGCTCGGCCACTCGACGTGGCACGACGACCTGGACAATGCGGCCGCTTTCGCCCAGCAATCCGCTGAACCGTTGACGCTGGCCGTGGTCCTGTCGTGGAGATACGGAATGGGTATTTGGCACGGCGTCCTGCTGCCCGACGATCGCGCCGTACACACCGTCGAGGCCGCGCTGCAGACCGCCGAGGCGGCCGGCAACGACTACGCCGTCGTCATGGTCAAGTGGCTTCTGGGTAGCGCGCTGATGCTCCGCGAGGGCACAGAAGATCGGCACCGCGGACACGAGTTGCTGATCGAGCTTCGCGAGGTGTGGCTACGGCAGCGGTACCACGTGTCTGAACTGCCAGTCCTCGAGACCTACCTGGGACGGGAACAAGCCCTCGCCGGTCACCGCGACGAGGGCATCGCGACCCTGCGCAACTCGGTCGAGGAGATGATGGGCCGCGGCCATCGCGGCTATTACATCCCAGCCACCGGATTGCTGGTCGAGGCCCTGCTGGACCGCGGCGGCAGCGACGACGTGACCGAAGCGCAGGCCGCGATCGCGGCGTTGGCCGCCGCGCCGGCCGACGGATCCGTCATCCCCGGCATCTGGCTGCTACACATGGAAGCCCTTCTGGCCCGTGCCCGCGGCGACCATGCCCGTTACGGCGAACTGCGTGACCGCTACCGGGAGATGGCGACGTCGCTGGGCTTTGAGGCGCATATGCGATGGGCCGCGGCGATGCCGTGACCGGCCTGTCCTAGGCTGGTCGAAACGGCAGGTCGTTGAGGAGACAAGGATGAATGAGGATCAGTTGAAGAAGGCGCAGAGCGGCGCCGGTTTCATCGCAGCACTCGATCAGAGCGGCGGCAGCACCCCCAAGACGCTGAAGCTCTACGGGATCGCCGAGGACGCCTACTCCGGCGACGACCAGATGTTCGACCTCGTGCACGAGATGCGCACCCGCATCATCACCAGCCCCGCCTTCGACGGCGACCGCATCATGGGCACCATCTTGTTCGAGCAGACGATGGACCGCGAGATCGAGGGCCGTCCGACCGCCGATTACCTGTGGAACGTCAAGAACATCGTGCCGTTCCTCAAGATCGACAAGGGCCTGGCCGAGGAGAAGGACGGCGCGCAGACGATGAAGCCGATGCCCGGCCTCGACGATCTGCTCGACCGCGCCGCCGCGAACGGGGTCTTCGGCACCAAGGAGCGTTCGGTCATCAAGCTGCCCGGCGCCGGCGTGGACGCGGTCGTGGCTCAGCAGTTCGAGGTCGCCGAGCAGGTCCTCGCCAAGGGCCTGGTGCCGATCATCGAACCCGAGGTCGACATCAAGAGCCCGAAGAAGGCCGAGGCCGAGGACCAGCTCAAGGCCGCGCTGCTCGAGGGCGTTGGCAAGCTCGGCGACAAAAAGGTCATGCTCAAGCTGACGCTGCCCGACACCGACAACCTGTACAAGGATCTGGTCGAGCATCCGAACGTGCTGCGGGTCGTGGCGCTGTCGGGTGGTTACAGCCGCGATGAGGCGAACGAGAAGCTGGCGCGCAACATCGGTGTCATCGCGAGCTTCTCGCGGGCGCTGACCGAGGGTCTGACCGCCCAGCAGAGCGACGAGGAGTTCAACTCCACGCTCGACCAGGCGATCGCGAGCATCGCCAAAGCATCGAGCACCTGATCTCGCTGCGGGGTTACGCGTCGGCGATCGTCGCCGGCGCGTTCCCCGCGCTCGCGTTCCCGGCGCCCGCACTGGGGTGGTTGGCTTGGATCGCGCTGGTCCCGCTGCTGCTCGTGCTCCGTGCGGCGCCGACGGCTGGACAGTCCGCCGCGCGAGCCTGGCTGGGGATGGCCGCGTTCGTCGGCGTCACCCAGTATTGGCTCTGGCCGAGCACGGGTCTGCCGCTGTTCGTTCTCGCGGCCGGACTCGGTGCGTTGTGGTTGCCCTTCGGTTGGGCGGCGCACCGTCTGCTCGTCGGTGATGTCACCTTCGCTCGCGCCGCCAGCGCCGTGGCGGTACTGCCCAGCGTGTGGGTGCTCACAGAGGCGGTCCGGTCGTGGGACCGGCTCGGCGGGCCGTGGGCACTGCTCGGCGCATCGCAGTGGAATCAGCCGGCCACGCTGGCGCCCACCGCGCTGGGCGGCGTATGGCTCGTCAGCTTTCTCGTGGTGGCGGTCAACACCGCGATTGTCTTGGTCCTGGTGCTGCGTTCGGCGGCGCCGGTTGTCCTGGCAGCTCTTCTTCTGACGGTCGGTCCCGCCTGGTTCTGGTGGGGCCCGGAACCGACGCCCGGTCCGACGGTGCGGGTCGCGCTCGTCCAGCCGGGTGACATCGCCGAGGCCGCCGAGCGCCAGGCCGCCGGCGAAGGTCTGACCGAGCAGCTGGCCGGGCAGCGAGTGGACCTGGTCGTGTGGGGTGAGAGCAGTGTCGGCGTGGACTTGGCGACCCACCCCGAAGTCACCGCGCGGCTCGCCGCCCTGTCCCGGCGTGTGGGGGCGGACCTGCTGGTCAACGTCGACGCCCAGGCGGCATCGGGCGGCATCTACAAATCGTCGGTGCTCGTCGGACCGGACGGCGTGCAGGGCTCGTACGCGAAAACGCGACTGGTGCCCTTCGGCGAGTACGTGCCACTGCGGCCCTTGATCGGCTGGGCCACGTCGAACACCCAAGCCGCTGGCGAGGACCGCCGTCGTGGGGACGGACCCGTCGTCCTGCACACCGACGCCGTCGCGATCGGACCGCTGATCAGCTTCGAGACGATGTTCTCCGACCTCGCCCGGGACGGCGTCCGGCGGGGAGCGAAGCTACTCGTCTACCAGAGCTCGACGTCGTCATACCAAGGCAGTTGGGCGCAACCGCAACTGGCGGCGATGCCCGCCGTACACGCGGTCGAAACGGGCCGGCCCGCGGTTCATGCCGCGTTGTCCGGGGTCAGTTCGGCGTTCGACGCGCGCGGCCACCGGCTGGCATGGATGCCCGCCGCCGAACGCGGAGTCACGGTTGTCGACGTCCCGTTGGACGCGCGAACGACCCTCTATCAGCGGTGGGGCGACTGGATGATCGTGGCGGCGCTGGTGGTGGTTACGGCGTGGTGTGCACGATCAGCACGTCGCTCTTGGAGCGGCGTGCGACATTGGCGGGAACGGAACCGAGCAACCGGCCGGCGATGGTGGACAGGCCGACGTTACCGACGACCAGCAGATCCGCCTTGACCTCCTCGGCGAGTTCGACCAGCGCGTCGACGGGGGCGCCGACGACGGCCTTCTCCTCGACGTTCGTGGCGCCCGCCTGGTGGGCGCGTTCTTTCGCCTCGCGAAGGATTGCGTAGATGGGCGCGTTGCCGGCCATCTTGTAGCCCTCGTCCTTGAGCACGTCGGCCGCACGCTGATCTTCGTCCTGGGGGAAGTACGCCGTCGCGATGACCAACTTGGCGTCACCGGCGATCTGACCAGCTTTCTCGACCGCGCGCAGCGACGAGTCCGATCCGTCCGTGCCAACCAAGACGGTCTGATAGGCGCTCATCCACATCCTCCCGATTTCAGTTCCGTTGCCACCCGGAACAGTAGCCGCTCCAGTGGCATTTGCCTGCGATTTCGTCCTACTTCACACCCAACGTCACGCTGGGCCGCCCCAGGTGACGCCGCCTACACCCGGTCATCACAATGACTTCCCCACCCATTCGGCGAGCGCGGTACAAGCGCACACGCTAGCGTTTTGCCGTTCGCGGGAAGGGTGGGTAGCAGCGCGTGGATCTGTCGCTGGTACAGCAACGCCTCGCGCGCCTCGACCCGTCGGGATCCCTTCGCGCCGGCCGGTACGACGCTGCGCTGACGGCGGTGTTCGCGGTCGCGGTGTCGGCGGCGGGCGCGGCCCGGCCGTCGCTGTGGTTCGACGAGGCGGCCACGATCTCGGCCTCGACGCGGTCGATCCCCCAGCTGTGGGGCCTGCTGCACAACATCGACGCGGTGCACGGCCTGTACTACCTGCTGATGCACGGGTGGTTCGCGGTGTTCCCGGCCACCGAGTTCTACTCCCGGCTGTCGAGCTGCCTGGCCGTCGGGCTGGCCGCCGGCGGTGTCGTCGTCCTTGCGCGACGCTTCGCTTCCCGGACGACGGCCGTCTGCGCGGGGATCGTGTTCGCGATCCTGCCGCGCATCACGTGGGCGGGCATCGAGGCGAGATCCTATGCGCTGACGGCGGCCGCGGCCGTCTGGCTGACCGTGTTGTTGATGCTCGCACTCCGCCGCAACACCCGGTGGCTGTGGGGTTGCTACGGGCTGGCGCTGGTGGGCTCGTCGCTGCTGAACGTCTTCGTGGTGCTGATGGTGCTGGTACACGCGGTTGCGCTGGCAGCGGTGACTGCTCGGCGAACGGTGGTGCATCGCTGGATCGTCACGGTCGCGGTGGCGATCGCGGTTGTGGGACCCTTCCTGGCGTTCAGTAGGACGCAGATCGCCCAGGTGCGGTGGATCTCACCGCCAGGCTGGCACACGGTCGCAGAAGTGATGCAGGAGCAGTACTTCGACCACAGCGTGGCGTTCGCGCTCTCGGCGGGACTGGTGCTCGTTCTGCTCACGATCCGACGCTTCCGGCCGACAGAAGCCGGCGTCCGATCGCTGGTGGCGATCAGCGCGGCGTGGATCGTGCTTCCGACGGGAGTGCTGCTGCTCTACTCCATGTGGTGGGAGCCCATCTACTACCCGCGCTATCTGAGCTACACCTCCCCGGCGATGGCGCTGCTGTTGGCCGTCGGCATCACCGCCGTCGCCAGATCGCGCGAGACCGTCGCGGCGGTGCTGACCGTGTTGGCGGTCGCGGCAACCCCGAACTACCTGCTCCAACAACGGGGTCCGTACGCCAAGGAGGGCATGGACTTCAGCCAGGTGGCCGACGTCCTCACGACGCACGCCTCCCCCGGCGACTGCCTGGTGCTCGACAACACCACGAACTGGGCACCCGGCCCGATTCGACCGTTGACGGCCGCGCGGCCCGAGGCGTACGCCGCGCTCGTGGACCCCGGGCGCGGTCGCCGCGCCGCCGACCGAAACCGCTTGTGGGACGCCCATCTTGGGATCTGGGGTGTGGCCGAGCAGCTTCGGCCGTGCACCGTGCTGTGGACGGTTTCACAACGCGACGCCACCGTCCCGGATCGAGAAACCGGGAACGCGCTGAATCCGGGAACCCGCCTGCGCCGTGCGCCTGCGTACCGGGTACCGCACGCGATGGGCTTCCGGCTTGTCGAGCGCTGGCAGTTCAGCTTCGCCCAGGTGGTCAAGTCGACGCGGTAGCGGGTGACCGCGCCAGAACCGGGTAACCATCCCCCATGCCTGCAAGGCCGGCCCACACCGCCGCGGAGTTCGTGCCCGACACCCGCGATCTCGCTGCTCTCGCCGAGGCCGCGCACGGTTGCAAGGGCTGCGATCTGTACCTCGATGCGACGCAGGTGGTGTTCGGCGGCGGTTCCTCCAGCGCGGACATGATGCTGGTCGGCGAACAGCCCGGCGATCAGGAGGACAAGGCCGGGGAGCCGTTCGTCGGCCCGGCAGGCAAGCTGTTGGACAAGGCGCTGGTGCAGGCCGGCATCGACCGTGAACGGGTGTATGTGACCAATGCGGTCAAGCACTTCAAGTTCACCCTGCCCGAACGCGGCAAGAGACGAATCCACAAGACGCCGGGCCGCACGGAGGTGGTGGCATGCCGACCGTGGCTGCTGGCCGAGCTGGATGCCATCAGACCCGAGGTGCTGGTGCTGATGGGCGCGACCGCTGCACAGTCGCTGCTGGGCAGCAAGTTTCGGCTGACCGCGCACCGCGGCCGGTGCGGCGCAACGTCGACACGTTCGTGGAGCTGGCCGAGCATCCGACACTACAGCTGGCGATTCAAGAGAATCTCGCTGGACATGGGGATACAAGCTCAGCGGTCGTGGCCGGCTCGTCTGAGCGAACGGCCACGGATCTCAACGAGTTGACACGCAATCTCGCGAACCTGGCCGTACATGATTTGGACTACTCATGGGAGTGCCTGCGCACTGGGTCTGACGAAACCGTCTCGCTTCCGTTGCGTGCTTTTCCCAACACCCGGATGAATGAGATACCGCTGTGGCTGCCATATGACGAGGCGCCGCCCCAGCGCGGTGCTCGGACCTCCGCTGTCAATCCGGTTGCAGTGCCTACGGAGTCAGCCCGTGAGCTGAACGCGGAAACCACGCCGGCACGCCTTCTCGTCGAGGAATGGGTTCGGCTGTCAAAGCGCTCACTTGTGCCACCGCGTGACATCGGAATCGTCGACCATACGAAAGCCTGCGCGGGTTTGGCCACTGCCATATGCGCTGCAGCCAGCGAAGCTGGCGCCGCGGCTCGCATGATCGACATTGAAAGTCACGGTGTCACAAGTCGTTTCAATACACTTGTCATACTGCTTCCGCAATCGCCGAAGATGGACGACGTCGCCGCCGCGGCCGCAGTCACGGAATTCTTTTCCAACCGCATGTGGTGGCCCGGAGTCACTGATGCAGGTACCGACTACTGGCTAGTGACGGTGGGCGGTGAGGGGGTCGTCGCAGACGACGCACCGCCAGACCCGGTGCACGCAGCGGCAAGCGCGGGGTTTCGCAGCATTGGCGCCAACTATCCCGGCGTAGGATTCCGGCACCTCGACCTGCCGGCTGGATCCACCGCCTCAGACTCGGGGCGTGCGGTCGTCGCGGCGTTGCACACCGACGAAGAATCGGAATTGGCATTCCGCAACGGGGGTCTATACGCCAAACGGATCGTTGCTTGCAACAGCTCGGCGGTCCACTCCGATTGTGTGCCCTATGAACATGTGCTCATCGTCGGGGGAACGGGGAAACTCGGGCTCGAATTCTGCGACCACTTCGCACACTGCGGCGCTCGGCGAATCACGCTGGTGAGCAGATCGGGCGGGGACGCTGCAGTCGCGGACCGACTCCAGGGGATCCGCTCGACCACGGCTACGCAAATCTGTGTCACGAAGTGCGACGTAGGCGACCAGGCGGCAGTATCGCAACTGGCTGCGGAGAACCAGGGCGCCCCGGCGGATCTGATAATCCACGCCGCCGTCGACTATTCGGCTATCGAACTCGAGGACATTACCGCCACGAAGGTAGACGATGCGTTGCGGGCCAAGGTTATCGGCATCTGGCGGGTACTGGAAGCGTTCCCCCGAGCGGAGAACTGTCGCGTCATTCTGTGCTCCTCGGCGAGGGCGACGATCGGCGGACGCGGGCAGGTGGTCTACTCGGCGGCCAATCGGATGCTCGACGCCATGGCGCACCGACTCCGCGCCGCTGGCTTGGACTGTGTTTCGGTGCAATGGGGTCAGTGGACCGTTCATTTTGACCTCGATGAGAGGAGTATGGCGCAGCTTGCGGCCATCGGGGTTGTCCCGATGTCTCCACGCGATGCAATCTCTTTGGGAATGAACCGGCTGGGCAGGAATGCCATCGTCGGGGCATTCGATTTCGCCCGGGCGCGATCGGTGCTGGGTGTGTTCGGCTACGGCCCGCTGGTTTCACAGCTGATTCCACCCGACGTCGACAACCCAGCAACCTACGCACCCGTTGAGCCGACCACGCACTCGCGACGGTTGATTGATCTGTTCGCCGAATCCATCGGTATCGATCGCGCCGAGTCCATTGACGCCGATGTCCCCATGGTGGCGATCGGCTTGGATTCGTTGCAGGCGCTAGAGTTATGTCGTCGAATCAAAGTCGAATTCAATCACGATCTTGAGGTGTCGGATCTCCTCGGCGGGGCGTCCATAGCTGATGTTGTCGCGCAGTTGAGCGCGCAAAAATGGGCAGCAGCCGAGCGGTTCTGAGGCAATCTAGGCCGTAGTAAGGTCTCGCGGCCCAGCAGCAGGTCGACGACGGCAATCGTGACGGGTGTCCAGTGAGGCGGCCGCGGAGATCCGAGCATTGAAGCGACGTAACGTCGAGCGCGAGCTAACCATCGAAATCCTCAAGGCGGCAACGTCTTTCTTCGTGCGGGGAAGCGACCCGCACAGCCGTCGCTGGCCAGTTCGATCTGCGTGTTCATCGCCGACCATAGGGACCGCTTCGGGGTCGCTCCGATCTGCCGCGTGCTCACCGAGCACGGTGTGCCGATCGCCCCGCGCTCGTTCCACGCCAGGGCAACGCCCGCAGCGCCGTCGAGCGGGGCGTAACTCGTTGTGGGAAGGGAAATGAGCACACCTCGGGATTTTCGATGAGCGCCATCAACTCACACGTAACGTGATCTTCACGAAACCGGGGACGTTTCAAATTGCGGCTCCACCCCGTCCTAGTTACGGTCTCCGTACCCAGACACCCGTCCGCTAGACACGGGTGCGAAATTGATCGGGGGAACCGTGACAACGCGCTGCAGATTGGCGAACCACACCGAAAACAAGCTCGGCGCCGCCAACTTCACCGTGTCGAAGCCCTACGGGATATTGTCCCGCTGGCCTCGGCGCAGAGCTTCCCCCGTGAAAGACCACCATCGCGGCAGTCCACCGTTGACGCCGGTGCGATTCAGTGCGCCGGTTGATTTCGATCGGGAGGCTACGTGATGCTGCTTCGTTTTGCCACGGTGGTGACCGCTTACATATTGATCTCTGTTGCGACGGCGCCACTGGCATCGACCGCTCCAGAATCAGATCCCGATCCTGCAGTGGCCGCGGCGAGTAGCGCCGATCCGCCTGCACCACCTCCAAATGACGGCCTGGTGCCCTCTGGGGCGCGCGCCACCCGCACGACCGCTGACGGCTGGACGATCAGCGTTTGGGCCGACGACGAGTCAGAAGTGCCGGTGGCGCCATTGACGACTTCCACGGCGTCACGTGAGTACATCGTGGGCGGCGCGTTCAACGCGTCGGTGACCGGCGCGGGCACCACCACGTTGACCGGCGGGACGCTCGAGGTCGGCTATCAGATCGGTTGTGGCATCGAGTTAGGGGTCAATGGCGTGCAATTAACGGGCTCGGTCGGCGTGGTCCCGGCGCTGGGTCCGACGGGACTGAGTGCCGGGCTTCCGATCAACGGCTCGGTTGCGGTCTACTTGGTGCCAGGCAAAGTCAACATCGTTCCGGTCAGCAAGATGGTGTTTAAGGGCACTGATCCGCGGATCACCATCTCGGACTTCCGCGTGTAAATCGACGGCTGCGTCGGGGAGTCGTTCCTGCGCTCGTATGCCACGCTGACGGGCACAACGACGGATACCCAAGACATCATCTCCTACACCGGCATCACGAAGGCCGTCTGACGCTGGATGCTCGTATTTGATCATTGGTCCCAGAGGAAGCGCCGCGAGACCGGCTGCCTACGCGCTGACACGACCAGATATGGAGTGAGCTTCATCATGACGGCGTCACCAGTGGGAGAACTTGCCCGGGCATTCGCATTGTTGCTCACCGCTTTTGGCGTCAGCCTTGCTGCCCTACCAGCGGCGGGCGCTGACCCCAACGACCTGGCGGTCCCGGGCACGCCCGAGCCCGGCACAGTCGTTGCGGGGTCGAGCGCTGCGGCGGACGCCAACCCGGCGTCGGCGGCAGCGTGCTCGCAGTTCGCCAACGCGCTCGACTCTGCCGCGGTCAACTACTCCGATTTCGCTGCTGGGATGTCATCTCCAGACTGGAATTACGCGAATCCGACGGTGCGGAGCGCCAATGTGGCCGGCAGGACCGCGCTACGGGAAGCGGCTCGCGCAGCTCTTAGCGCCTCGGACACGCCGGGTTTGCAGTCAGACGTCGCGGCTCCGATACGGGTCTGGTCGACACGGGCAGCGAAACTGCTCGTCAATATGTTTCTTCACCGCAGCAACGACGCTGTCGACACCGCGGCCACCGAGCTGAATGAGGCCACCTACAATGTCCAGATGGCTTGCGCGAAGGCCGGTACCCCGGCGGTGACCAGCTAGACTCAACGGGCTGCTGTGCAGGACCGAAAACTAAACGGCCACAAAGGGATGCGGCTAGGCTAAGCCCTTTCCATCCGACATCGTGGGCATACCGCCGCGGTGTATTCGGTTCGGACATATGGTGATTACTGGCACCCGGCGACGAGGTGAGCTTGCCCAAGCTCACCCGCAGCCACGCCCGGTCGGGGTCAGATCGATCGCGGTGGCGAACGCTCAGACAGGCTATACGGCAGGTCACGAGCGGGGGGCCGCCACCTCAATTTCCACCAGACCTGGGGCTAGAGAATCGGTGACACCAGGGGCGCGATTTTGCCGACTTCGGTGATTCGTGCTGTGATCGAATACGCGATGTGACCAGCGCCGTACCGCTATCCGAAAAATTCTCGGTAGTGTGCGGAATAACCGGGATGCCTCTGCTTCCTGGCTTAGTGAGTGTGCGAACTGACAGAGAGGATCCCACGCCATGCCGGCTTCTGCTTCGGCTGTAGTAGCGGACGCCGACGCCTCCGTGGACCCACCTAACAGCCTGCGTGACCGTCTGAAGACCGTCGCGAGGTACGACCTTCCGGCGTCGATCGTGGTCTTTCTCGTTGCGGTGCCATTGTCGATCGGGATCGCAATCGCCTCCAACGCACCGATTATGGCGGGGCTGATCGCCGCGATCGTCGGCGGCATAATTGCTGGCGCGGTGGGTGGAGCGCCTCTGCTTGCCTCGGGTCCGGCCGCCGGCTTGACAGTAGTGGTAGCCGAGACGGTCAATACCTTTGGCTGGAAGACCACCACCGCCATCGTCGTCGGAGCCGGGTTGCTGCAAGTAGTTCTCGGCGTGAGCCGGCTCGCGCGATCGGCGCTGGCCATATCGCCCATCGTGGTGCACGCAATGCTCGCCGGGATCGGCATCACGATCGCCCTGCAACAAGTTCACGTACTGCTCGGCGGCAGCTCTCGGAGTTCGGTGTGGCGCAACCTGACCGAATTGCCGGCTCAGCTTCGGGCTCCCCACCTAAGCGACATCGTTGTAGGGCTCATTGTCGTCGCGATCATGCTGAGCTGGAAACGAAGCCCGGCTCGGCTACAAATACTTCCCGGGCCGCTAGTCGCAATCGTCGCCGCGACGGCGATATCGTTCGTGCCGCCGCTGAACGCCGACAGAATCGAACTCAACGGTTCGATCCTCGACGCGATCGGCTTGCCGACTCTGCCGCACGGCACCTGGGTGCCGTTTGTACTGGCTGTGTTGACCATCGCGTTGATCGCCAGCGTGGAAAGCTTACTTTCGGCAGTTGCGGTCGACAAGATGCACAACGGCCCGAAAGCCGATCTGAACCGCGAGCTCATCGGTCAGGGCGCGGCCAATATGGTGTCGGGGATGCTCGGCGGGCTGCCGGTAACCGGCGTGATCGTCCGCAGCGCAACCAACGTGGCGGCCGGTGCACGCACGCAGGCTTCGTCGATTTTGCACGGCGTGTGGGTGCTGCTGTTTTCCGTGTTGCTGGCCGGTCTGGTGCAACAAATTCCGAAGGCCGCCCTGGCCGGGTTGCTGATCGTGATCGGTATCCAGTTGGTCAAGTTGGCACACATCCGGCTGGCCTGGCGTACCGGCGACCTGGCTGTTTATGCGATCACAGTCACCGGAGTTCTGTTCCTGAACCTGCTGGAAGGCGTCGCCATCGGCGTCGCCGTCACCCTCGTCGTGGTGTTGTGGCGGGTGGTGCGCGCCTCAGTACATGCCGAACCGATCGACGAGGAGCATCACGAATGGCGTCTCACACTCGAAGGAGCCCTCAGTTTCCTTTCCTTGCCGCGGCTATCGCGCGTGCTGGCCTCAATTCCGCGTGGCAGCCGGGTCACCGTGGAGATCACAGTCGACTTCCTTGATCACGCCGCATACGAGGCCATCGAGGAGTGGGCTCGGCGGCACCGCCTAGCTGGCGGCTCGGTTTGCATCGACGAAATCGGCGAGAGCGCGATGGCAGCGGCCACCGTAGGGCCGCCGATTCGCCGGTCGCACAGCGCGATAGCCCGCGGCCTATCGCCCTGGCGCTCTCACGGCCACCACCCAGGGGACACCGGTTCGATGCTCACCCCGGTGTTGGACGGCGTCGCGCGTTACCATCGCCGACACGCCCCGCTGCTTCGCGAACATTTCAACGAGCTGCGCGGCGGGCAGCGACCGCGCGCTCTGTTCCTGACCTGCGCAGACGCTCGCTTGGTGCCCAATGTCATCACCGCCAGCGGGCCCGGTGACCTTTTCACCGTGCGCAACCTCGGCAACCTCGTTCAGCCGAACGCCGCTGACATGTCGATGGAAGCCGCATTGGCGTACGGAATCATCGAGTTGAACGTCAACACCATGATCATCTGCGGCCACTCCAGATGCGGAGCGATGACGGCATTGCTCTCCGAGGCTGGCCATCGTGACGGCATTCCCCCCGCTGTCGCGGCATGGATCGAACAGGCGCTGCCAAGCCTCGACGCGTTCCGCGCCGGTCACCCCGTCGGCCGGGCGGCGGCCAGGCAGGGGTATGACGCCTGCGATCAGTTGGCAATGGTCAACGTCGCTTGGCAAATTCAGAACTTGAAAGTCCATCCCGTGGTGGGTCCCGCTCTGGAAGAGCAGCGATTGGATACATTGGGGCTCTTCTTCGATATCGCCTCGGGCCGGGTACTGCGTATTACAGAGAGCGACGTCGAAAACCTCGGCGCGCCGAACGACTGACTCTTCCAACAGGGTAAGTCCCTCGGGCCTCGACAGCGGGGTCTCCAATCGGTCTCACGAATCTGCGCCGGCCCGGATGATTGATCGCCGGGATGCGGTTGCGGGCCGGCGGGCCAACTCGGGCGAGGGTGCGGGGCGCATGGTCGCCGGAGCGATCGCGTGATTCGTCGAGGGACCGACCAAAGTCACTCGAGCAAAGGAATCGACGCGATGACCACTGGCCACAATATTGACAGGCCGGCTGTGCTGGCTGATCGACTCACCGCCTGCCGCCCCGATGTGCTGCGCGAGCTGCTGGCAACTTTCATCCACGCCCTGATGGGTCGAAGCCGACGCTCTATGCTTCTCGAAGAGGCAGCCTCGGCGAGGTGCTCTTCACCCCAAACATGAACGGACGCAGTCGTTCTTGTTCAAGCTCCTCTGACGACGACGGGGCTAACCTCAGGCGTGCGTTCCTGCGGCGGCACATGCCGTTTGGGCGTTGTAGGCGTCGTTGTTGAGCTCGGTGGCCACATTGTCAAGGGTGTCACCGCCGCGGCGGAGTCCCATGATCAACAGGAGCTTCGTCGCGTCCACTGACCATGCCCGCATCGGCGCGGCGATCTCGGGCTGCAGACCCGGTGTCGCCGCCGCGGTCATGGCCGCGGCCGCCGCTTCCCGCAGCGCGGTCCGACCGGTCACGTTACTGTTCCTGACAGTCGGATCTCTGTAGTCGGGAAGGTCCGTACCTTCGGTGGCGTCGGCGAAACCCGAGTAATTGGTCGCGGCGAAATTCAGCGTTGTGGCGAACTGCTTGCAGGCCACCGCCGCCGCGGGATTGACGTTGTCCGAGGTCGGCGCGGGGACCGTTACCATACCCGGAGCCGGCGTGTCCGTCTGTTCTGCGTCGTTGGGGTCGGCGGATGCGGTTGGGACGACCGCTAGCCCGATGCCAAACGCGATGAGAGACGCGGCCAACCCGCGCTCGCAAACATGTGATGACCTCAACAATTCCTCCTGCCGTGTCGGCCTGATCGCGGGCGATGCCGCGCCACCGGACCAGCTGATCTTGCCCTCACCGCCATTGAGCGGCTCTCCGTGCGAGACCACAGCAGAGTCAGGCGAATACGAGGCCGCAGTGATCGACAGAGAGCTCTCATGATCAGGTTCAAGGCATGGTTGTATATATCGAATGGTCGAGTCTACAGCTCACCAAATGATGAACCGCCGCTCAACGCTGGGTGCCCGTGCGGCGTCCATTCGATGCTGTGGACAGCCAGAGGCGCTCTCGATGGGTATGTGGCATGAACTGTTTTCGGTCCGTTTACCGTTTGGATGTCGGCGGCGGCTGAAAATTGACCCCCTGGCGGCAGGTGAAAATTGACCCCCTGCCGGGGTTGGTTGGAGCAATGATCAGAACCTGTGGATGAGCCTCGGTGTGGGGGCGTGAAAGTGGGCGCACCTTCCCGAGGATGATCTGAATATCCGAAGGTCCGATCATGAGCCGGCGTTGGCGCGCTGGTTCGGGAAGGTACGCCCATGCTCACCGTAGTTCACGATGCCGCCGAGGCCAACGAAAGTGCCGGCGGTGCTGGTCGGTCGTTGTTGGACGAGATCGTTCGTGACGGCGCCCGGCAGATGCTGGCCGCGGCGCTGCAGGCCGAGGTTGCGGCCTACGTAGCGCAGTTCGCCGACCAGCTCGATGAGGACGGCCATCGGTTGGTGGTCCGCAACGGCTACCACCAACCGCGTGAGGTGCTGACCGCAGCCGGCGCGGTCGAGGTGAAGGCACCGCGGGTCAACGACCGCCGGGTTGACCCCGATACCGGTGTCCGGCAGCGGTTCTCCTCGGCGATCCTGCCCGCCTGGGCACGCAAGTCCCCGCAGATCAGCGAGGTGCTGCCGCTGCTGTACCTGCATGGGCTGTCCAGCGGCGACTTCGGGCCGGCACTCGAGCAGTTCCTCGGCTCGGGTGCGGGGTTGTCGGCGTCGACGATCACCCGGCTGACCGCGCAGTGGCAGGACGAAGCCGCCACGTTCGGGCGCCGGGATCTGTCCGGCACCGACTACGTCTACCTGTGGGTCGACGGCATCCACCTCAAGGTCCGCCTGGAGCAGACCAAGCTGTGCCTGCTGGTGATGATCGGCGTGCGTGCTGATGGTCGCAAGGAGCTGGTCGCGATCACCGATGGGTATCGGGAGTCCACCGAGTCGTGGGCCGACCTGCTGCGTGACTGCAAACGCCGCGGGATGACCGCGCCGGTGCTGGCCGTCGGCGATGGTGCCCTTGGGTTCTGGAGGGCGGTCCGCGAAGTCTTCCCGGCCACCCGTGAGCAGCGCTGCTGGTTCCACAAGCAGGCCAATGTGCTTGCCGCACTGCCGAAGTCGGCACACCCGTCGGCGTTGGCGGCGCTCAAAGACATCTACAACGCCGAGGATATCGACAAGGCTCAGCTGGCGGTCAAGGCCTTCGAGGTCGACTTCGGTGCCAAGTATCCCAAGGCGGTCGCCAAGATCGTCGACGATCTCGATGTCCTGCTGGAGTTCTACAAGTACCCGGCCGAGCATTGGATCCATTTGAGGACGACAAATCCGATCGAAAGCACTTTCGCCACGGTGCGACTTCGAACCAAGGTCACCAAGGGGCCGGGATCACGCACGGCCGGGATTGCCATGGCCTACAAGCTGATCGACGCCGCACAGGCCCGCTGGCGGGCCGTCAACGCCCCGCACCTGGTCGCCCTGGTCCGCGCCGGCGCGGTCTTCCACAAAGGCAAGCTACTCGAACGACCCACCGAC
>NZ_BCTA01000102.1 GCF_001570485.1 Mycolicibacterium novocastrense | reverse complement strand
TTCCCTGCCGCTATTGACCGCCGTAACTTTATTCACTTTTTAGGGTGTCCCAGGTTGGTTGGGAAGGGTGTTTTGGTGGTGGGGTGTGTTTGCGTGGTTGGTACGCGTGGTGTGGTTGCGAGCGTTGTGTGTAAGTTTTCGGCCGGTTAGTGCCAGTTCCCTGAACCCATTGCTGGGCGTGTAGGTCTGGTCTATCGATCCCGTGGTCTGCGGGGGGCCTTATCCCACTGATATGGGTGAGAAGCCTGGTCTTGGAGGGGGTTTCCCGCTTAGATGCTTTCAGCGGTTATCCTGTCCGAACGTGGCTATCCAGCGGTGCCCCTGGTGGGACAACTGGTGTACCAGAGGTTCGTCCGTCCCGGTCCTCTCGTACTAGGGACAGGTTTCCTCAAGCTTCTGACGCGCGCGGCGGATAGAGACCGAACTGTCTCACGACGTTCTAAACCCAGCTCGCGTGCCGCTTTAATGGGCGAACAGCCCAACCCTTGGGACCTGCTCCAGCCCCAGGATGCGACGAGCCGACATCGAGGTGCCAAACCATCCCGTCGATATGGACTCTTGGGGAAGATCAGCCTGTTATCCCCGGGGTACCTTTTATCCGTTGAGCGACACCCCTTCCACTCGGGGGTGCCGGATCACTAGTCCCGACTTTCGTCCCTGCTTGACATGTTCGTCTCGCAGTCAAGCTCCCTTGTGCACTTACACTCAACACCTGATTGCCGTCCAGGTTGAGGGAACCTTTGGGCGCCTCCGTTACTTTTTAGGAGGCAACCGCCCCAGTTAAACTACCCGCCAGGCACTGTCCCTGAACCGGATAGACGGTTCGAGGTTAGAGGCCCAATACGATCAGAGTGGTATTTCAACAACGACTCCACACAAACTGGCGTCTGTGTTTCACAGTCTCCCACCTATCCTACACAAACCGTATCGAGCACCAATACCAAGTTGTAGTGAAGGTCCCGGGGTCTTTTCGTCCTGCCGCGCGTAACGAGCATCTTTACTCGTAATGCAATTTCGCCGAGTCTATGGTTGAGACAGCTGAGAAGTCGTTACGCCATTCGTGCAGGTCGGAACTTACCCGACAAGGAATTTCGCTACCTTAGGATGGTTATAGTTACCACCGCCGTTTACTGGGGCTTAAATTCTCCGCTTCACCCTTGCGGGTTAACGGGTCCTCTTAACCTTCCAGCACCGGGCAGGCGTCAGTCCGTATACCTCGTCTTGCGACTTCGCACGGACCTGTGTTTTTAGTAAACAGTCGCTTCTCACTGGTTTGTGCCACCCCCTCCCGCTGCCCACCGCGAAGGTGTTGACGGTGTGGGGGTCCCCCTTCTCCCGAAGTTACGGGGGCATTTTGCCGAGTTCCTTAACCATAGTTCACTCGTACGCCTTGGTATTCTCTACCTGACCACCTGTGTTGGTTTGGGGTACGGGCCGTGTATGCGCTCGCTAGAGGCTTTTCTCGACAGCATAGGATCACCGAATTCGCCTCACTCGGCTATGCATCACCTCTTAGGCACATGAGTGACGGATTTGCCTATCACTCGCCCTACAGGTTTGCCCCAGTATTACCACTGACTGGTACGGCTACCTTCCTGCGTCACCCCATCGCTTGACTACTACCCACACGGGTCCCACGCAGCCGGTCGATGTCGACTCCCGAAGGAGACGATCACCAACCTTTTGGGTGGTTAGCAGAATGGATTCGTCAGGGACGCTCATACACGGGTACGGGAATATCAACCCGTTGTCCATCGACTACGCCTGTCGGCCTCGCCTTAGGTCCCGACTCACCCTGGGCGGACTGGCCTGGCCCAGGAACCCTTGGTCTTCCGGCGGGCAAGGTTCTCACTTGCCTTATCGCTACTCATGCCTGCATTCTCACTCCCACACCCTCCACCACTAGATCACTCTGTGGCTTCACCGGATGCAGGACGCTCCCCTACCCAACAACACACACGTGTGTTGCTGCCGCGGCTTCGGCGGTGTGCTTGAGCCCCGCTACATTATCGGCGCACAATCACTTGACCAGTGAGCTATTACGCACTCTTTCAAGGGTGGCTGCTTCTAAGCCAACCTCCTGGTTGTCTTCGCGACTGCACATCCTTTTCCACTTAGCACACGCTTAGGGGCCTTAGCCGGCGATCTGGGCTGTTTCCCTCTCGACGCACGGAGCTTATCCCCCGCCGTCTCACTGCCGCACTACACCTTGCCGGCATTCGGAGTTTGGCTGACGTCAGTAACCTAGTAGGGCCCATCGGCCATCCAGTAGCTCTACCTCCAGCAAGAACCATGCGACGCTGCACCTAAATGCATTTCGGGGAGAACCAGCTATCACGGAGTTTGATTGGCCTTTCACCCCTACCCACAGCTCATCCCCTCAGTCTTCAACCTAAGTGGGTTCGGGCCTCCACGCGGTCTTACCCGCGCTTCACCCTGGCCATGGGTAGATCACTCCGCTTCGGGTCCAGAACACACCACTACACACGCCACTGTTGACGTGATACGCCCTATTCAGACTCGCTTTCGCTGCGGCTACCCCACCCGGGTTAACCTCGCGACATGTCCCTGACTCGCAGGCTCATTCTTCAAAAGGCACGCCATCACCCCACAACAAAGTCGAGGGCTCTGACGGATTGTAGGCACACGGTTTCAGGTACTCTTTCACTCCCCTCCCGGGGTACTTTTCACCATTCCCTCACGGTACTGATCCGCTATCGGTCACTGAGAAGTATTCAGGCTTACCGGGTGGTCCCGGCAGATTCACAGCAGATTCCACGGGCCCGCTGCTACTCGGGGAAAACATTTCCCAGAAGCCGCTGAGGTTTTCGGTTACGGGGCTCTCACCCACTACGGCAGACCATCCCAGGCCACTTCACCTAACCCAACGGTTTATCACTTCTGCTCCTGACGGCGGCCAGAAGAAAGAAACGCCCCACAACACCGCACACACAACCCCCGCCGGGTATCACATGCACACGGTTTAGCCATCCTCCGCTTTCGCTCGCCACTACTCACGGAATCACTTTTGTTTTCTCTTCCTACGGGTACTGAGATGTTTCACTTCCCCGCGTTCCCCCCCAACGCCTATACATTCAGCGTTGGGTGACACGACATCACTCGTGCCGGGTTTCCCCATTCGGACATCCTCGGATCCACGCTCGGTTGACAGCTCCCCGAGGCATAACGCAGCCTCCCACGTCCTTCATCGGCTCCCAGTGCCAAGGCATCCACCATGCGCCCTTAAACACTTACACACAAAACAGATCAAAAAATATTCTCGGAAGAATAAAAAATTGCATTATCACCGCAACAAACCACCCACCCCAAAAAGGTGAGCAATCCGCTGCGAGATGCTCGCAACCACTATCCACAAATCAAACACCACACCCCACCACCAAAGCAGGGCGACAACACAGTCCTATCTCCGGTTTCCCACACAGGGACGAAGAGATAGCGGGCTTGTTGTCTCAAAGCCCAATAGTGTGTTGGCGGTTCCTCAAAGCGGCGTTTCCCACACC
>NZ_BCTA01000101.1 GCF_001570485.1 Mycolicibacterium novocastrense | reverse complement strand
GCGGACGGCTCTTGCTCAGTGTTCACCGGCACGTCCTTGATGTCGATCCCGTTCAACTCGTCGATGACGCGCAGTCGGCGGGGTTCACCGATGGGAAGCTTTCCGTGCGTGCAAGGCGCTTTAACAGCCCCGCCGTCGAATTGATCGCGCGCCGGCCCGAACGTTGACGGATCAGCTTAGGTTCATGCCGCATGGCTTATGGAAGCCATGGGCGGTGACCTGGCACCGGCTGACTCGGGACGGTGAAGGCGGCGAGTAACGTGGCCACGATCACATTGTCGGCGGCACGTTCATTCAACCGGCCGGCGGTGAGCTCCTCGGCGGCGCCATGAAGGACGTTGGGAAAGGTCGCCATTAGCCACATGGTTGGTAGATCGTCCCGGAAGACGCCCGCGCGACGGCCCCGTGATCCGCCCCTGCACCCGCCGGTGCGGAATCTCGTGCTGGTTGTGAATCCCAACCGGGCCTGATGGTGCGCTGCGCGGCCTGAAGAAGTGCACGATGCCGATTCATGATCTGGCATGAAGAGGTCACCAGCCGAGCAAAGTGCCGCTCGGGGGTAACCAGGTGAGGTCGACTGTGTCGAGGGTCTGTTGCGCCTCCGCCAGCGTGCGGACGAATACCGCGTCGACGAGGTCCGCACGGGTGGGGAAGTGACCGTACGGGCCACGCACTGGCATAGATCCTACTGTGTACGTACGTTGACAGCAGAACCCCTCGGATCCATTGCTGTTCGCTTGGTGTACCGCGCCTTTGTTGCCGTTTGCAGCGTCGTCAACGTCGCAGCGGGGTTGCGAGTAAGCCCGTTCATGGTGCGTCGAAGGTGTAGAACGTCTCGAAGGTGGTTGCACTGTCGGTCGAGCGGTGGATGCCCTTCTCGGTCGCAACGAACACCAGGCCTCGCCCCGCTGCCAACACAGCCTGCGGGCGCTCACCCAGATCGCGTTGCGCTTGCCACGTTGCCCCCGAATCTTGGCTGGCATACACCATCCCGGTCGGGGTAACCCCGATCAAGGGTCCTTCGTCGGGCCAACTCAGCAAGATCAGAGGGGGTGTGCCGACGACAGGTGTGAAGGTCTTAGCCTGGTCGACGCTGCGCAACATGCCCGTGCCGGTCGTGGCGAGGACGCCGTTGGGGTCGGTGGGTGACACCGCGATGTCGACGGCGCTGATCTCCGCACGTCGATCCCAGGTCTTTTTGTCTGCGGTTACCATCACCGATCGGGTTCCGCTGTCGAGTCCAAAGAGCAGTCCATGCCGGTAGTCGAGGGAATGGAAATCGGCCTCGCCGGTCATCGACAGTGTGTGCCAGGTTTGGCCGCCGTCGGTGCTTTCGATCAAACCAAGGTTCGGTGGAGCGTCGCGGCTGTCTGCGCCGGGATGCCCACTGCCCAGGAA
>NZ_BCTA01000100.1 GCF_001570485.1 Mycolicibacterium novocastrense | reverse complement strand
GCCCCAACACACCAGATCGCCGGTGCGATACATCCGTTGTCCCGGGCCGCCGAACGGACACGCCACAAACCGCGACGACGTCAACCCAGCCCGGCCGACATAACCGCCTGCCACCCCGCGACCCGCGACATACAACTCGCCGACCACCCCGGCAGGCACCGGACGCAACCAGTTGTCCAAGACGAACAACGCGGCTCCGTGCACCGGCGAGCCGATCGGCACCACACCCGAGCCCGCAGCCAACGGCGCACTGATCGCCACACACATCGTGGTCTCGGTCGGACCGTAGGCGTTGATCATCACCCGACCCGGCGCCCACCGATCCACCACATCAGCCGGACACGCCTCACCAGCCACCACCAACGCCATGGATTCCAAACCGTGGGGCGAGATCGCGGCCACCGCTGAAGGAGTCTGAGTGAGCACACTGACCTGTTCGCGAATCAACAGGTCGTGCAGGTCTTCTGGCGAACGGACGACGACTTCGGGCACGACCACCAGTCGCCCGCCACGCAGTAGCGGACCGAATATCTCCCACACCGAAACGTCGAAAGCCAAGGAGTGGCACTGTGACCACACACCGGCCGACGGCAGGCCGGCGTCCAATGACTCCAGCAATTGAGTCACATTGCTGTGGGTGACCGCCACACCCTTGGGCACACCCGTCGTACCCGACGTATAGATCAGATACGCGACGCTGTCAGGAGTCGGCGCGGGTAGTTGGATGGTGGGGTAAGCCTCGATTTCGGGGTCTTCGACATCGATGATCGGCAGACCATGCCCGTCCAGCCGGTCGGCGAGCCCTGCAGTGGTGATTGCGGCGATCGGCGCAGCGTCCTCGACAATGAACTCCACCCGCGAAGAGGGATGCGCCGGATCCATCGGCACATATGCCGCCCCGGTCTTGAGTGTTGCCAGAATCGCCACTACGGCCTGGGCTGAGCGCTCCACGAGCACCACAACACACGAACCCGGGCCGGCTCCTCGATCGACCAATAGATGCGCCAACCGATTCGCCGCCTCGTCGAGCTCGCGATAGGTCATCGAACGAGCGTCAAAACTCAACGCCGCTGCGTCGGGGGTCTGCGCTACGTGCCTAGCAAACAATGCCGGAATCGACACCGCGGCAGGGGGTTTCGCAGTCAGTGCCCCGCGATTACCCAGCACGTCCAACCGAGCATGCTCGCTCGCCTCGAGCACATCCAGTGACGACACCCGCCGTCGAGGGTCGGCGACCATCGAATCCAAGACGCGCCGCAACCGCTCGATCAGGGCCTCGATGCTGGCTGCATCGAAAACATCTGTGCGGAACTGCACGCTCCCACCGATTCCGCCGGGCTCACCGTCCGGGTTCCAGCGTTCAGCCAATGAAAACGCCAGATCCAAGCGGGCGGTGTGAAGGTCAACGGGCAAGGACTCGACTTGCAGCTCACCCAGTGTGAGTCCGGCAACCGGGTCATCGTCCTGCTGGTTCTGCCAGGCCAGCATCACCTGAACGAGTGGATGATGGGCCAGCGATCGAGTCGGATTGAGTCGCTCGACGAGCACCTCGAAGGGCACGTCCTGATGCTCGTATGCGGCCAGACTGCGGTGACGCACTTGGGCGAACAGGTCAGCGACGGTGGGATCACCTGCCAAATCGACTCGCAGCACCAACGTGTTGACGAAGAACCCAACGAGATCGTCGAGCGCGGGATCACGCCGCCCGGCGATCGGAAAACCGACCGCGACATCAGTGCTGGAGCTGTGGGCCGCAAGCAGAACCGCGAGGGCGGCTTGAACCACCATGAAACTGGTCGCACCGTGCTCGCGAGCCACTGCGCTCACCCGCTGCTGCAGCTCGGCCGACCAATCAACGGCCACAGCGGCGCCGCGTTGATCGGCGACGGGCGGGTACGGTCTATCTGTTGGTAGTTGAAGTCGCTCAGGCATTCCCGCCAGTGCGCCCTGCCAGTACACGAGCTGCGCGGCGATGCGGCTGTGGTCATCGCTGAAATCACCGAGCTGCGCGCGCTGCCACAGCGTGTAGTCGGCGTACTGCACGGCCAACGGCGCCCAATCCGGCGCCGAACCTGCAGACCGGCTGGCGTAGGCCACACCCAAATCGCGGACCAATGGCGCCACCGAGACACCGTCGGCTGCGATGTGGTGCACCACGGCCACGAGTACGTGTTCATCGGCGGTGACGCGGAAAAGCGTTGCTCGCAGCGGGATTTCGGCTGCTAGGTCTATTGGGCGCTGCGCGGTGTTTCCGACCGCTTCCTCCACCTCAGAAGCCGACCAGCCGGTCGCATCGACAATCCGCCAACCAAAGTCGGCCCCCTCGGCCGGCACCACCAACTGATGAGGCATCCCGTCAACCGCGGGGAACATCGTTCGCAAGCTCTCGTGGCGGCCCACCAGGTCAGCCAGTGCCGCGCCCAACGCCTCGACGTCGAGAGGCCCGGTCAGCCGCAACGCCACCGCCAGGTTGTAGACCGCTGACGGTCCCTGCAGCTGGTCCAGGAACCACAGCCGGGTCTGGGCAAAAGACAACGGAACCACCGACGGACGCGCACCTGCGTGCAGCGGTTCTAGCCCGCCGCCGCCGGCACCGACGAGCGGCGCCAATTGAGCGACTGTGGGCGCCTCGAACACCGTGCGCACCGCGAGGTCGACATCAAGGGCTGTGTTGATCGCCGCGATGAGCCGCATTGCAGAGAGCGAATCGCCGCCGAGTTCGAAGAAGGATTCGTCGACGCCGACTCGCTCCAGTCCAAGGACTTGGGCGTAGACCCCGGCCAGGATCTCCTCGGTG
>NZ_BCTA01000099.1 GCF_001570485.1 Mycolicibacterium novocastrense | reverse complement strand
CCGATATCGCACGACCGGGCCGGAAGGAACCCGGCACCACCTTCTGACCGTAAAACAACTCATGACGCAACCCCGAAGGATCCGACAGCGTCACAAAGCCCAACACACCGCGGGCTGCGCAGTCCTCCTCGGTTCCCACCTCAAACCCAATACCCTGCCGATGCAACAACTCCCCGGCAGCCTCAACCGCCTCCTCGCTGCCCACATCCCAACCCGCATACAACATCCGGTTGCGCTCTCCGTGATGCACAGCCAAACGGTGATCGGCGTCATCGATCCGCAACAGAACCGACCCACTGGCCGCCTCCACCGCCTCCATCCCCAAAACCTCCGGACCGAACTCCAACCACTCCTTCGCATCCGGAGACTCCACACCCACATAACCCAACGCCTTCACCAACATGTGCTGTCCTCAGGCGATTCAGTGGTTCGAGACGGCAAGTGACGCATAGCGCTGCTGGAGTGCGGCCCAGTTCTTGCCGGCCTCGCGCCCGCCAGCCAAATAGGACTCCGGCACTTCGGTGTACGGCGGTCGGGTGGGCCCCGTGCGCATAAAACCGGCCGCCTGGAATTGGGCGTTGTCGATCTGGATGCTGTACTTGAGGAATTCAGCGAAGTTGCCGCCCGGGTAGAGCGTCGCGAGAGCGGCCTCCAGTTCGTCGGTGAGCGTTTGGCAGTCGTCCCAGCGGCCGGCTCGGATTAAGTCGCGCAAGTGGGTTACCGGCGCAGGACCGCAGGCCACATTGCCCGACCAACAGGCGGTGACCTCCTCTGGGAATAGCCGGGCAAAGTAGTACCAGTCGGTCTCAAGCGGCAGTAGCCGCACACGACCGCCGACGGCGCGGAGGTCGGAGAGGAAGGCGGAGCCACTGAGCAGTCCGAGGTGCTTGGCAGCGACAACCTGTGGTATCTGGCTAAGCGCCTCGTATGCGGGGGTCCCGATCTTTCCCTTGAAGGCGCCCGGGTTGTCGTAGACCACCAATGCCAGGTTCGGCACTGCCTCGGCCACATCGCGATAGAAGCGCACAATTCCGGCGTCGTCGAGGGGCAGCCACATCGGACGACCGACGAACAAACCGTCGGCACCGAGCTCGCCGAGCCGACGACCTCGAGTGATCGTATCGCGGGTGTTGAGCGTCGTCGCTCCAGCGAAAACCGGAATTCGACCCGCGACGGCATCGACGACGGTGGCGACGAAGCTTTGCAACTCGTCCCATGTCAGCGAGGCACACTCGCCGAAGGTGCCTGTGGTCATAAGCACGTCGACCCCGCCGCGGACCATCGAGTCGGCGAGCGTCGCCGCCTCGTCGAGGTCCACGGAGAATGTTGTGTCGGGCTGGTCGGCCGTCGGGATGGAGGGCGTAGGAATGATGCCGACGACCCCTGTGATGTCATCAACGGTCAACTTCGTGTCAGGCACAGGCATTGCCTTTCTGGTGAAACGTCAGCGGGCTCGGACGTTGGCGGGTACTGGGGGAAACGGGTGCGCCCCCAATGACAGCTCGGGCTCTTCGTAGTAGAGATCGAGTGCCTTAAGTGTGGGGATGTCGTTGACCGAGAACAGCACGGCATCTTCCGTCGACCGGTTGACGAAGTGATGGGTGCTCCAGTTAGGCACCGCGAAACTGTCGTGGGGCCCCCAGTCAAGCTCCACGTCGTCGACGACCGTCGTCCCTTCGCCACGCACGACGAAATACACGGCACTCGACGTGTGGCGATGGGCGTCGGTCCGCTGGCCGGGCCGCAGCAATTGCACCCAGCAATCGAGCGTTGGCATGGTCGATCCGCCTGTGACGGGGTTGGCATAACGCAGGACGACGCCGTCGTAAGGACTGCCCGCAAGGCCCGCCATCCGCTGGAGCTGCCGCTCGACGTCGCGCCACGGATAGCGGAATGGAAAGTTCGCCGTCTTGACCTGCTCCCACGCAGGGCGCAGCAGGCCCCCCCGGTCGGCGAGATGCTCTCCCGGCTCGTCGCGTTGAGGTTGGCGCTTCTCGCCGTAGGACTCATAGAAGGGAACATTGAGCCCGAGCACCAATCCGATATCAAGCACGTCGAGCCAAACGACGTTCTCCGAGGTGGCATTCTCGTGGTCGTGCCACGTCCAGCGAGGGGTTAAGACAAGGTCGTAGTCCTCCATTTGGCACGGCTCGCCGTCCACCACAGTAATCAGGCCGGGGCCGCCTTGAATAGCGAACCGCAGCGCTGCCATGGTATGGCGGTGCGCATAGGCAATCTCGCCGGGCTTGAGCATCTGCATGCCCATGTTCATGGTGTGCGTGGTTCCCCGGGCATCCGGATTGATGAACGAGAGATTGCGTCGCGCCGTCAAACTTTCGGGCATCACGTCGCACGACTTCAGAAGCTTCGCGTAAACATCGTGCCATCGCCACAGAAACGGAACACCGGCGGGCTTGGGGCCGCCGACGACGCTTTCCAGCATTTCGTCGTATATCCATTGCCCACGTAAGTTGGCAGCCTCGAGCTCGACGTCAAATTCGCGGAGCTCTGAACTCTCGGCGGTGGACATTGGCTACCTTCTCTGGTTGGCAGAATGACACTCTGTCAATTAGAGATTATCGGCACCCGCCGGTTGCGTCAATACCGCACGGGCCGCACTGAGCTGACCTCTTGGGTCAGTACCCCTAACGGGGCGAAAGCTCGAGATATGCAGCACGCTAGACGAATTCGCCGACTCCGCCGCCATCCAGATCATCCGGTGCCGCAATTCGTGGTGTCGCGGGTGCTCCCGGATGGACTTGCGAGCGTGTTCGTTGAGCTGCTCGCGCGCCGATCTGCGGAAAGACTATCTTCTTCAGCCAGCACGTCGGCAGCCCCCCGTGCCGACTCGCGCCAGCTCCGCTAGTCATCTCGGATCGGCGCACAACGCAATGAGGACACTGTTGCCGCTGGGGAGCAACTCGGGATCGGGTGAGGCGAGATAACGGCAAGGTGTTTATCTTGAGGGCCGTGTTTCCCGCTGGTGAGACGTTGTCGAACTAAGATTGCGGCGCCGCAGCGAGCATCTTCGGCGGACGTACAGTGTCACGTCTGATGCAGCGGGCAACCACGCGTGGCCGCACTATGGTGATCGCGTCGCGGCAGTGTCGGGTGGGTTCGTTAACAGTTCGAGCCTCTCCCGCACAGTTTCGAGATCGCTGCCGACCTTCAGTGCACGCCTGCACTCGATCAGTGCTCGAGGCCAGTTCACGATCGCGGCGCCGCTCAAACGTTGCTCGCGATCGGGGTAGAGCGCTGTGAATCGATTGTCGGACAATCGATCTCCGACGACGAGTGGCTCACTTAGGTGAGTTGTTTGGCCGCAAAACTGGATCTTCCAGTCGTACTGGTCGCTCCATACGTACTCGACGGGCTCGTAGCAGCGCAGATGGTCGGGGTGCGAGATATTGTGCGCGACGCAAGACGCCTGGTCGACCGCGTTTGTCCAGTGTTCGATGCGCATCATCACGCCGCGGGCGCGATGAAACCAACGCGACACGTCGCCGACTGCGTAGACGTTCTCTGACGTGACGGCGCGGCAGAACTGGTCGCAGACCAGGCCGTCATCGACGACCAGTCCCGACGGCATCAGCCAGCCGTCGTTCGGAACGGCGCCGATGCCCACCACCACCGTGTCGGCTTCCACGACGGTCCCGTCCGTGAGGCCGACCTCCAAGTTGCCGCGCTCCCCCTCAATATTCTCGACACCGACGCCGAATCGCGTGTGCACTCCGTGGTCTCGGTGCAAATCGACGAACCACCCACCGATCTCTTCGGTAAGCACCCGGCTCATCGGCACCGGCACCGGGTCGACAACCGTCACTTGCAGCCCCAGTGACCGCGCGGTTGACGCGACCTCGGCCCCAATAAATCCTGCCCCGATCACCACGAGGCGGGCACCGGCAACGAGGTCGGCTCTTAGCCGCAGACAGTCCTCTAGGGTGCGTAGCACATGAACGCCCGGTCCCTGGCCCCACGGGGATGGTCGCGCGCTCGCTCCGGTGGCCACCACCAGGTGGTCGTAGTGCAGGGGCTCATCATCGGCGAACTCAACCTCACACGCTGCGACATCCACTCCGATCGCGCGGCGGCCGAGGCGAAGCTCGATGGCGTCGGCGGCGGCAGCGTCTCTGGTGAGTAACGTCGCAGCCGCGATGTCACTCGTACCCGCAAGCAACGCTTTGGATAGCGGCGGTTTGTCGTAGGGCAGTGCAGTTTCCTCGCCCACGAGGACGATGTCGCCGTCGTAGCCTTCCGATCGCAGCGCCTGGGCCGTGCGGACCCCGCCGACAGAACTGCCGACGATGACGACCCGTGACGTCATTCGTCTACGACTTCTAACGCTGCCACCGGACAGCTGCGCGCAGCCTCCTCGACCCGGGTCCTGTCCGCGGAAGGGACCTCCGTCTTCCGGACCAACACGAGTCCCCGGTCGTCGATGTCGAAGTAGTCCTCGGCGGCTACGACACAGTTCGCGTATCCCTGACATACCGCGTGGTTAGCCTTTATGACTCCGTCCATGTGCTTTCCTTCCCTATGTTCGTCGGGTTCAATTGCGCTGGGGTGCAGGTCCGAGGCTGAAACCGCCGTCGGGGCGGATCGTTTCGCCGGTAAGCCCGCGGGAGCGGTGCGAAGCGAGAAAGACGTAACTCCACGCGTGGTCGTGACCCGATAGGGCCACGTTGAGCGGTGTGCGAGCAGCCAATTCGCGGGCCCGGTCGGGTGCAGCATCCAGACGGCGGGCGCCAAGGTCGAGACTGTCGAGTCCGCGCAGGTCGGTGTTCAACGTTCCCCCTGGGGCAACACCGTTCACACGGATCCTCGGCGCGAGTTCGTGAGCCAGTGCGGTGACGAGGCCACGCACCGCGAACTTCGACGCGACATACAGCAGGCCGCCACGTCCTGGATAAAATGATGAAGCGGACTCGGTGAGGATGATCGAGGCGCCGTCCTGGCCCATCAATGCCGGCACTGCAGCCTTGACTGAGTGGATATGACTCAGGACGTTGATACGAAACATCTCGTCGAACGCCTTGTCGATTCGCTCGGGGGGGATGTCCTGAAGACGACGGTAGAAATCGAAGATCCCCACGCAGTTCACCAATGTGTCGAGTCCGCCGAACGCGTCGGCAGCGACCTGCACAGCTTCGTCGTTGGCGGTGTGGGTGGTCCCATCACCCTCGATTACCGGGATGTCGGGCAGCTGATGGCGCAGCGCCGCGCACTTATCGCTGTCGTACTCGAGCACGGCGACCTGGGCATCCTCGTTCAAGAACGCGTCGACGGTGGCCCGACCGATACCCGAACCTCCGCCGACGATCAATGCGCGTTTGCCCGCCAGCCAGCCAGTCATACCTCGTCGCCCAGAATCAAGGGAGTACCTGCGTTCCCCACCATGGCCGCTAAGGTGGCTGGGTTCTGCCAGGTCAACGCCTCGATCTCTAAGGCATCCAGCGACACCCACTGCGCCGATTTTGGCGCCTGAATCAACAGCCGAGCTCCGTTGCGAGTGGTCACTCGGCGCACGACGACCTCTGCGAACTCGTTGGCGACGTTAAGTGCATCGCCGGTCGCCCCGGCCAGCAGCGTAGCCAGTTCCTCGCACCCCGATTGTGGTGGTGACTGCGCGCCCTCGCCGGGTCGATTCGAGCTCATAGGAATACCGCCAGATTCTGCATTCGAAGCACTGATTCATCGACGGCGATTGTGCGCCGGGCGAGTTTGAGGGCGTTGCCATCGCGACGTAGGAGATCCTCACGACCGCATGAAAGGAGCGTGGACTCATTGACGTCGCCGCGGCTGCGGAACAACAACTCAGCGCTGTCGACCGCGAGGTAGTCGGCGTCGTCGGTGAGGAATGTGCGCACGTTGGTGATGAAGTGGCGCAGGCGCGATGGCGGATCCTCAGTCCAGGCGTGCTCGGTGGCGAATCGGGCAACGCGGCGACTGAGTGAGTATTTGTTCTCGTCGAAATGCGCCATTCCTGCTGAGGTATCGAATCCGGCGCCGGCGGCGGTGGTGATCCGCACCGGCATGTAATAGTGAATGTCCTCGGTAAGAACACCCAGCCACCTGTCGTAGTCTTGGGCATCGAGAAGGTACGCCTCGTTGACGAGGAAGCGATGCGCCTCCAGATGGCGAGAATCGTCGAACGGCAAGGCTTCCCCCACACGTTGGGCGCGGGCGGCGTGCGCACCGAGTACCGATGGGGCCATGGGTCGACCAGTGCGTTGATCATCGACGGTCACAGCGTCACCGACGTCGTAGCCGACTCCGAGTCGATACCGGCGACGGCCCGGCCATTGGTCTGCACCATCGGCTCAATACCTTGCGGGTTGTCCGTGAGCACAGTAGCCGGGTCGACTCGCAGCGGCGGCATGTCGAGGTAGTCAGCCCAGAGCCTCAATAATTCCCGTTGATTGTTCTCGTTGTAGCCGAGCTGAGCGTATCCAGGCCCGTGAAACTGAGCGCTGCTTAGGGTGTCGACCACCCGGGCATCGTCTGCGAGCAGCCCCATCCGGCTGTTCAGCCGCAGTCGGCGGGCCATCGAACCCCCCGCGGTGTTGGTCAGCGACACCCAGTTCTCGACATCGTCTTGTTCGAACATTCCCGTCGAGCCGAAACACATCAAATAAGCCTTGTATGAGGCCGCCTTAAACGCTTCCGGGGCATCAGAATCCACCGCAAACCAGGACAGCACCTCAGTCTCGTTCTCGCTAATGGGCTGCCATACCCGAATCGAAATGAACGGCAAGACGTGCTCGCCGTCCTCCACTTTCGGCCAGTTGTGCACGAAACTGATGTTCGGAAAGCACGTCGCCGCCGAGATCATGAACCCGTCGGCGCCCACGACCTGTCGCTGCTGCTCGGTCCAGGTCGCCTTGGCACGACTGATCATCTCCGCCGGGTAGCCGACATAGCTCATCCGGTCTTCGAAACTCCCCTCAGGCAGCTTGTATGTGGTGCCCCCACCTCTGCCCGCCCAATAGGTTGCGCCGTCTTTGCGCTTGTGGGCCTTCGGCTCTCGGAACAGGCCGATCTCGACCACCGACGTGTGCGTCTGCGGGGTGTGGTACATGTCCCCGGCGAAATTCTCAGCTGCGATTTTCCAGTTCGCTTTTACCCGCCAACGCTGAGGACCTTGCACCTCGAGACCGTTGGGGCCCTGCTTGGTGTAGAAATCGAGATAGAACCTGAAATCACCCAGGTAGTCTTCAAGCGATTCTGCGTCAGGATCCATCGACAGGAAGATCAACCCGTTGTAGCTGGCCACACTCGGCGCTGGCAACAGGGTCTGACCCGTCTTGTTGAACCCCGCGTCTCCTCCATAGGCCTCTTGGTGAAAAGGCAGTCCGATAATGCGGCCGTCGTTGCGGTAAGACCACCCGTGGTACGGGCATCTGAAATTCGAGGCGTTCCCCATCTCCGCCCGACAAATCTGCATACCGCGATGGAGGCACATATTGAACATCACCCGGACCTCGCCTGCAGAATCACGAGCGACGATGAACGAGTCCTGTAACACTTGCCTGACCACGTAGTCGCCCGGCTGCGGAATTTCGGACTCGTGCGCGACGAACAACCACGCCCGACTGAACAGCCGCTCCTTTTCGAGCGAGAAAATCTGCTTGTCGTTGTACACGTGCGCCGGAATCATGCCAGTGCGTACTGCCGCCAACACCTCACCGTGATCCTGCATCTTCAACTCCATGACTCAGCGACGGGACCCAATCCTCGACTGAGGCGCCTTCACTGTTATGTAGAACACGACTCTGTCTAGCAGAGAGTATGCCGTCTATTTGCCGGTGGAGTCAACCGGCTTCGCCGACATGTCGAACTGCCGCGCAGCCCGCTTCGTTGCCTTCGACGAAACGTCCACAACGGCATTCACCGCCCGAGGCAGTATGTCTTCCTTGCCCACGCGATTTGCGACGAGTGGGCACAGGGCCCGTAACGAAAACGACCGGCCCGGTACTGCTGCGCACGGGCAGGCATGCGTGGGATGCCAGCAGCTGTCAGCGGTACTGGCCGAGCAGATTTCGTCGGAGATTTTGCGCCGCCTACGGATTGGACTGGTCACCGACGACGACGCCGCGGGAAGCAAGTCTGCGGACCGCCCGGGCCGACGGCGGTGCCAGATGTTGTGCGGTGAGGCGACATTACGCCGCCGATGCCTGAGCGTCGCGATTCTTCGAGCTGCATTCGGCTTTCACCGCGGTAAGGTCTCTGTCATGCAGAAACCTCCTGTCGCGGGCATGGAGCATGACAGCACCGGAAAGCTCCCGCAATATCCGATCGAGTCTGTCGACAATGCTCTTCGCCTAATCCTCCTCCTCGGAGACCGCTCTGAGATCCGGCTCACTGACGCCAGCGAGTACCTGCAGGTCGCTTCGTCGACCGCGCATCGCCTGTTATCCATGCTTCAGTACCGCGGTTTTGTCCGCCAAGATCCGATCAGCAGGGCATACCAGCCCGGACCGTCCTTGACGAACGTGGCGTTCGCTGTGCACTCCAGGATGGACATACCGCGCACCGCCGCGCCGATTCTGCGCCACCTCGCGGAGACGTTGCAAGAAACCGTGCACGTAGGAACGTTGGACGGCAGACTCGTTCGCTTCATCGCGGCACTCGAAAGCCCTTCTGCTGTTCGAGTGATATCGCGTTTGGGTACTACACGTCCTGCACATTGCACGTCGACAGGTAAAGTCCTACTCGCCGGACTATCCGATGACGAGCTTGACCAGTTGTATCCCGACCCACATTTGGAGCCACTCACCGAGCATTCCGTGCGTACCCTCACCGAACTGCGCGCTCAATTGGCAGAGGTCAGGAAAAGTGGGTTTGCGACCAGCAACCAGGAAAGTGAGGAAGGCGTCGCGTCCGTTGCCGTGGCCGTACCCGTAGGAGGTTCCCAGATGAGGCTGGCACTGAATGCGTCAGCGCCCAGTTATCGATTCCGGCCCTCAGATATCCGCAAAGCTCGCACTGCCCTAACAGACGCCGCCGCCGAGCTAGCCCGCAATCTCGGCTGATGACGTCCAAAAAAGTGGAAGCCGACAGTGAAATGCTCAGCGGCGCCCCAGATTTGCCTGGCTTCATTGCCACCCTCGACGCGTTCCTAAGCATGGAGAAGCAACGGAATGCCGAACCGATGTTCGCGGCGGTCCTCACCGACGACTTTCAGATCGGTTTTCGTGGTGGTTACCAGTGGAAAGGCCGCGATGGTCTGCAGACGTACCTTGACCAACCGGCCGGGATCTTCGACGAACGCCTGGAACTGCGCCACGTACTTTCCTACATCCCGGCGAAGGAGGGTGTGGTCGAGCTGACGACCCATCTTTGAGTTCTACTTTCGACGCTGGAAAGCACCCTCGTTGGTCAGCGAAGAATTCACCGGGTCGGCCTTTCGCACGTGGCTGATTCGCATAGCTGACAACGAGATGCGCGTGAAGCAGGTGATTATCGATGGATTTGCCAATCTCAACGAAAACGCACGGGCGGTGTTTGCCATCCCAGATGAAGGGTTCGACGAATAAGCGCTACAGCGACGAAGGCGGTAGACGTCCACCGACGCCGAGGCGCACGATCAAACCTCGCTTCTCCATAGCACGATGTCGATCTCGTCGAAATGAGACATCGCAATCAGGCCCTGTAGGCCCTCACGGGTTATTGGAAACCGACCTCTCCCCCTTGGACGCCGGCTAGCGGGATCTAAGCCCACCATCCCGGCGACGTCCAGTACCGCGGTAATGTGCATGATGTTCTGCAGTAGGTCGGTGCCAGGTTCCCCGAACCGATGATGGCGACTTTCGTCATTGCCATCATGCCTCTGAGAACGTGGCGGAAACCGATCCCAAAGGCTCGATCTCCGCTTCGACATGAACTCCGGGCCTGACCGCGGCCATGGGTCCAAGCGCTCCTGAAAGAACGATCTGGCCAGCGCGAAGTGGCTGCCCGTACGCAGCAGCTGTCCTGGCCAACCACATCAATGCAAGGATCGGGTCACCTAGACAGGCCGCTCCAGAGCCGGCTGATACCGGAACGCCATCGGCCGACATTCGCATGACGACGTCCCGGGGCTCGAATTCGTCGATTTCGAGCCGGTTCTTCCCCAGAACGAACAGCCCGCTGGAGGCGTTGTCCGCCACGGTGTCAGCGATACTCAAGTCCCAATTCGCTATGCGGCTGTCCACGATCTCCAGTGCCGCAACGGCGTAGCGAATCGATCCTCGAATTTGATCTTCGCTTGACACATCTCTGTCGATATCTTCCGCGAGTACGAAGGCGACTTCGGCTTCGACCTTGGGCTGCAACAACTTTCGATAAGGAACGGGCGTCTCGCCGGATGCGTCCATGTCCGCAAATAGGACACCGAAATCCGGTTGGTCGACGCCGAGTTGTTGCTGTACTGAAGGAGCAGTCAGGCCGATCTTTCGACCGATTACCACTCCGCCCGCCGCCACCCGGCGAGCGTTGAGCTCCTGCTGAACCGCATACGCCGAATCAATGTCCTCCGCGCCGATCAGCGTGCGCACCGGAAGTGCTGGTTGCCCTGTCACGAAAGCGGTTTGGATACGGTCGACGGCAGCTCGGATGATGCTGATGTCGCGAACTGTGGTTGTCATATGTGACCTTCCTTTTTGGGCGGCAACGTCATCGACGTTATGGACAGGGTTAACGGGGTTCGCGCAAGTGTTGCCAGGCAAAGCCTTCTTACTGCCGAGCGCTTTTCGCATGCCGGTCGACGTCGGCCACCCCGGCAATGGACTTGAGTCGAAGATGGGAGGAGATCTCGAGCGAGCCGCCGACTCCGCTGTCTTTGTATCCCTCGGCTGGGTCGGAGACACCGTGGCTCCGCGCGTTAATCGAGATGCGCCCGGTATGCATTTTGCGCGCCACCGCCGTCGCACGCTCGACGTCACGACTGAACACCGCACCGCCAAGCCCATATGACGAATCATTGGCCATTCGTGTCGCGTCCTCATCTCCGTCATGAGGAACCACGACCAGCACGGGCCCAAATATCTCTTCGCGGAACACGCGCATCGTACGGTCGACGTCGACGATCACCGTGGGCTCGACGTAGAAGCCGGTCGCAATGGACGGACGGCCACCTCCGAGGGTCACCCGAGCTCCTTCGGCACGAGCCGAGTCGATGTAGTCCTCGACACGTGCACGCTGCGCCGCGCTGACAAGCGGACCGAAGACTGTCCCTGGATCCAGCGGGTCACCCACCTGAGCACTGGCCAAGCATGATGTGACGACCTCGAGTACATCGCTGAAGCGTGCGCGAGGCGCGATGACACGCGTGCACGAGTAGCAGACCTGCCCCGTATTCGGCAGGCAGGTGGTGACCAAGTTGTCGGAGAAGAGCTCGAGGTCCGCATCGTCGAGCAACACGGCCGCCGACTTCCCACCCAGCTCCGCTACGACCGGCTTTAACAAATGCCCTGCACGCGAGGCGATTACGCGACCGGCATCCGTGGAACCCGTGAAGGACACCATGTCTATGTTCGGATCGTCAACCACCGCGGACCCTGTCGTGCGGCCACCGGTGACGATGTTGATCACACCGGGAGGGAATCCGACTGCCGCAGCGAGCTCCCCGATGAGCAATGAGTCCAAAGGTGTTTCCTGCGCAGGTTTCACGACGACCGTGCACCCTGCGGCGAGAGCCGGAGCCAGCTTGTGGGCTAATAGTGACTGGGGCGCATTCCACGGGATGATGATCCCGACGACGCCCACCGGTTCACGTCTGACGATGTTCTTCCCGTCGGCACTAGCAACTTCGGGCTCGAACGATTCGGCTTCCTCGGCATAGTGACGGTAGAGAGCTATGGGACGAGTGCCATTGGTACGACGTGACCTCGAGATGACGGCTCCATTCTGGGCCGTCACGAGGTGCGCGATCTCCTCGCGTCGTTCATCGAAACGGTCGGCCAGCGCGGCGATCAGGGCTGCACGATCTTTGGATGGCGCTTCGGCCCACCCCCGCAGCGCGGCGTGCGCCGCCATCGCCGCTGACGCTACATCGGCGGGGCTCCCGTCTGGAACGCTCCCGACCCAGTCCTCGGTGGCCGGATCGGTGAGGTCGATGAAGGCATCGGAATTGGACTCTTGCCAGACACCATCGACATAGATATGGCTGTGGCGACTGCCGATCACGCCGATTCTCCGGAAAGTACTGGATTCTTGACCACAGCGGGCGTGAAAGTCGCAGGGACACTATGGAATCCACGCAACACGTTGTTGAGCTTGCGGATGGGCTCGCCAATCGTGATCGTCTCGACGCGCTCGATCATCGATTCTAATACCGCTTGGAGCTCGATCCGGGCCAACACCTGACCCGCGCAGGCATGAAGACCGGTTCCAAAGGTCAAATGACCCGCGGCGTTTCTGTGAATGTCGAATTTGTCTGGCTCCGGATACTGGCGCTCATCGCGATTGCCGCTTCCATAGATGACAGCAACCCGCTCACCCGCGGCGATCTCAATTCCGCTTACCTCGGCGTCCACCGCTGCGACACGGGAGAAGAGCTGCGCAGGTGCTTCGATCCTCAACACCTCATTCACGACGGCGTTGACCCGGTGCGGTAACCCGCGGAGTTCGTGCCACTGCTCAGGATGCGTCCCGAGCAGCCACACCATCGCCCCAAGCGCATTGACGGTCGTGTCCATCCCCGCCGTAAGGTACGCCGAAAGTAGGTGCAGGCAGTACTCCTCGGGGATGATCCCAGCGTCGGCCGCTTCGTATACCGCGGCACCCATGCTGCCCGGCGCCAGTTGGTCCCTCGTTGCGACGGTGCGGATGTACTCGAACTGCTCGGCGATGTCGGCCAGGCCTCCGGAGGTGCGATCACTTGGCGGCCCAAAGGCGTTGAACGCACCGCTGGCCCAGCGCAGCAACTCCGAGCGAGCATCAACGGGGAGGCCGATCAGCTCTCCGACGACCTCTACGGGAAAGACCTGACTGAAGTCGGTCACCGCATCGAAGGAGCCTCTTCTGGTCATCTCGTCGACAAGCGATTGAGCTCTGGGCCGAATGACCTGCTCCACATTGCGAATTGAGCGAGGCCCCAAACGATCCTGGAGAACACCGCGCAGCATCTCGTGGCGTGGCGGGTCGGACGCGATGACGCTGTGTCTACGGACCTCGTTGAACTGACTGTTGAAGCCGACACCTTTGCCGGATATGAATCGCGTGTGGTCAATGAGGACTGCCCGCACTTCGGCATACCGCGCCACCGCGAGCACGCCATTAGCGGTCAGGCGGACGACCGGCCCCAGCTCACGCATGCGGGCGTACGTGGGAAACGGATCACGCAACACCTCGTCGGAGAAGATATCGACGTCGAACTCTGGGATCGTGCTCACCGACTCTCGGCTCCTTCTGTTGTATTGAGTCGCCCCCCGCTTGCCGTGCGAGACCTATCCATGTCGCCCGTCCCCTCATCCGAAGCGGACGTCGGCTACGGCGGATCCGGTGCCGGCGAGATCTTTACTGGCCAAATGCCGGTCCAGCCGGGGATACACCCTGCGCGCGTTACCCTCCACCACTGCGTGGTGTTCTCTCTCACTCAAATCGAGTTCGTTGATGTAGACAAGCGTGTCGTCCCATGCGACTCCGGTGTCCGGGTCAACTCCGCGAACCGCGCCGAGCATTTCGGACGCGAAAAGCAGGTTCGCCGGACCGATCACCCGGTGCAGCAGATCGATTCCAGCCTGGTGATAGACGCAAGTGTCGAAGTACACATTTTCAAGGAGTTCGCTTGGGTCTGGTCTGCCCAGCCGAGCCGCCAAGCCGCGGTAACGGCCCCAGTGGTACGGGACGGCGCCACCTCCGTGCGGGATCACAAAGGTCAGCTTCGGAAATCGCTGGAACAAGTCAGACTCCACGAACTGCATGAAAACGCTCGTGTCAGCGTTGAGGTAGTGCGCGCCGAGCGTGTGGAAGTTTGGATTACACGAGGTCGAAACATGCACCATCGCAGGCACTTCCAACTCGATCATGACCTCGTACAGCGGGTACCAGTATTCGTCCGTCATCGGGGGCGTCGTCCAGTACCCGGCCGTCGGGTCCGGGTTGACGTTGCACCCGACGAAACCGAGTTCATCCACGCAACGTCGTAGCTCGTCGACCACCGCACGCAGGTCTCCACAAGGCGTCTGCGGCAACTGAGCCACTGGCGCGAAAGCGTCGGGATAAAGTTGCGTCACACGGTGGACCAGGTCGTTGGACGCACGGGCCCAAGCGGTGGCGGTGGCCTGGTCCGCTATATGGTGCTCCATCCCGGAAGCTTTCGGCGAGAACAGCATCAGATCACCACCTCGCTCGCGAAGCACGCGCAGCTGATTGTTCTCGACGCTCTCTCGGAGCTCGTCGTCACCGATCCTCGGCGCTGCCGGCGCGGGCACGCTGGGATCTTCCAACGCCGCGAGCTGTTGGTCACGAAACGCCTGATGCGCCGGCGGTGACGTGGTGTAGTGACCGTGGATGTCAATGATCACCGCACGGCGTCCTCATAGTCGACATAGCGCAACCCCGCGCAGGCAAGGTCGGCACGCATGTTGTTGACGTCCAGGCTGAGTTCACCGTGCATGTAACGCTTTCGGTTCTCAGCTTCCCTGGTCTCGCGCAGCCTGGCGGCCGCTGCGACCGCAGCGGCCTCCGTGCGGGGGACGACGACGACACCGTCGTCGTCGCCGACCACGACGTCACCCGGTTCGACCCAGGCGCCGGCACAAGTAATCCCGACATTGACCGAGCCAAGACGTTTTTTCACCGTGCCCTGTGCTGAGACACATTTCGACCAGACTGCAAAATTCATGGCCGCGAGTTCCGTGACGTCCCGGCATCCGGCGTCGATCACCAGACCACTCACACCCCGGGCCGCGAGTGCCGTGGCCAGTAATTCACCGAAAAACCCATACTCCGAGGGCTCTTCGGGAGCGACTACCAGGACATCACCTGCCTCACACTGCTCCACCGCCACATGGATCATCCAGTTGTCATCTGACGGCACACTGACAGTCACCGCGGATCCGCAGACCCGTGCACCGGTGTAGATCGGCCTCATGTACGCAGCGAGCAGCCCGGTGCGGCCCTGTGCTTCATGAATGGTCGCAACGCCGAACTGGGCGAGCTCCTCCCGCACCGCGGGATGGGCGCGAGGTGGATTGCGGATGACGACAGACACCGTCAGGACTCCTTTCCCAGCCAAGGCATCAGCGAAATGTGGATCACGTCGGCGTCCTCTGTCTCACCAGCCAGCGCTCGGATAGCCCTGTCGACCTGATCGAGCGCGAACTTGTGCGTGGACAGCCGCTCCAGCGGAAACCGTCGCGACGCAAGCTGTTCGAGTGCGAGCTCACACGCGCGGTAACTATGGCCGCGTGCGCTTCGGATCGTGATGGCCTTCTCAGTAAGCTTCTTCACCGGAAAATCGGGGAACGCAGCTAGTTCCCCCTGGATGAGCAATGTGCCCTCACGGCGTTTCAAGGCGTCGATGCCGAGTAACACCGGTCCCACACCAGCCCGCGAGGTGCAGTCGAGTACGAAGTCGACGCCGCGCCCGTTGGTCAAGTCCATTATCCGGTCGTGGGGAGCTTCTGCAACGATGTCGATGACCTCGTCTGCACCGAGTTCCAGCGCGAGGTCCAGGCGAGCTTTGTCCCGGGTCGCGCCCGTAACGATGATTTGGGACGCGCCGGCTTGCTTGCAAGCCACGACTTGCGACAGTCCCTGCTGGCCCGGTCCTTGAATCAGGACAGTGTCGGCGTAACCGACACCTGCGGCGATCAGTGCCCACTCGATGCCGTTCGACAAGGGAGTAACGAGACCGGCCAGTTCAGCATCGACACTGTCGGGCACCTTATGTACCACCGCATTCCACGGCAAGTACATGTACTCGGAGAAGCCACCCCACAGCGTTCCGGCGTTGTTAGCTGAGGTGTAGCCGTATCTGCGCGCATCGGCGTTCGTTCGCCAGTCGGTTGCCTCGCAGTGGCGGTACTCGCCGATCCGGCACCATTCGCACTGATAGCAACCAACGTAATGCTCGACGAAGATTCGGTCGCCTTCGCCCACACCGTGCAACCGCGTGAACTTCTTTCCCGCCGCGGCGATGATGCCGACGTTCTCGTGGCCCATGATCACCGGCTCGTCGAATGGCGGTTTGGAATACATCTTGACATCCGTGCCGCATATCCCGGCGACCTCCACCTTCAGCAGCGCGGAATCATCGGACAGTTCCGGCAGGGGCAAATCCCGCAACTCGGTGGTGTTCGGCGCCGTACGTACAGCAGCCAAAACGCGCTCGACCAACTCATCCTCGCAATCGCCTTTTGGCATTATGGTCATGCCAATTTACCATCCGCGGCATCGGCCGCCATTGCCGGTAACTGCCCGTTTTCCAAGGGTTGCCAACACCGCCAGCCCTTCGACCCTCGGGAACGATGGTTTCGGCAACACACTCCGCGACACGATCCGGATACGGTGCTCTCAGCATCAGCGCGATGTGCTCAAAGCCGGCGCCTAAAACTGCCGCGCTCGCCGCAGGGCGATCCGCAAATCGCCTGTTGTGCCGCGGTGATGACTCCGGATGATGGCATGACTTGCCGCGGCCCCGCAGCGACCGTGACACAATGGTCATGCCAATTTACCAATAGGCTATCCAAGCCGCCAGTGCCCGGAGACTGATGCCTGAAAACCGCCGCGTGCTGACCACGCTGACGCGCTCTCAAGGAGCCAACCAAGCCGTCAAGGACGGCTCGGTAGCTCCTGCAGGATTTCAGCTGAAGTTCGAGGAAATACCCGTGTTGGTCAAGGGGTTTCGCCGAATGGTTCGGCACCTGGAGTTCGACGTCAGCGAGATGGCGCTCACGACCTACCTGACCGCACGTGAACACGGTGTCGCCTTCACCGCCTTACCAGTCTTTCTCGTGCGGGGGTTTCACCACGGGGCCATCCTGTACAACCGGCACTCGACGATCCGACACCCGAAAGACCTCGAAGGCCGGCGGGTCGGCGTCAACCGCGGGTATACCGTCACCACGGGTGTGTGGGCGCGCGGCATTCTCGCCGCGGAGCACGACGTCGACCTCGACCGCGTGACTTGGCTGCTTTCCGGCGACGAACACGTGGAGTCGTACGTCCCTCCGCCCAACGTGGTCTCCGCCGGCCCCGACGCAGACTTGGCCGATATGTTGATCGCAGGCGAAATCGATGCGGTCATCGGCGTCGACGTCGACCATCCTGATATCGCGCCGTTGATCGCCGACCCCCACGGTGCCGCAATCAGCGCCTTGCGTGATCGTTCGTTCTACCCCATCAACCACCTCATCGTCCTCAAGGACGAGGTGCTGCAGCACTACCCGGACGCTGCGGCTGCAGTGTACGCAGCATTCAGTAAAGCCAAGGAGCGCTATGTCGCTCGGCTCTCCGACGGACGGGTGACCAGCCCAACCGATCGGATGTACGCCGAGGTGATGAAGACGACGGGCGCAGACCCGCTGCCCTATGGTGTTGAGCTCAACCGGCCAATGCTCGAGCAATTGTTGGAGTTCGCACTGGCGCAACACATTTTGAGTCGACCGATCAAGATCGAGGACGTATTCGTCTAGCTTCCGCGGGTGCGGGACGGATCAGCTCGCGAAGCGAAACCGAGACATCGCGGGCATCCTGGGCCCGGATTGTGGATCCTTGGGCGAGCGCCTTTTGTACTGCCATGTAGTCACCTGGCGCGTTGACGGAGTCAACCGCCATCAAAGCGTCGTCGTGGTAATAGAGCACGGAGAATGACTCACGTTCGGGAGCGCCGCGAACCAAGTAGTAGTCGTGTCCCCTCGACAGGCCGGCGATGCGAAGCTTGAGATCGAACTGTTCGGACCAGAACCGCGGCACCGGCAGGTCTGACTCCACCCTGCCCGCCAATGTCGCGGCAGCCGCTTTGGCCTGAATTATGGCGTTTTGAACCGACTCCAAGCGTACTTTGCCGCTGCCGGTACGCCAATCGGGTTGAACAGTGCAATCGCCCGCCGCCACGACGTTCGGATTGCTGGTACGCGCGAAGCGGTCGACAACAATGCCACCGTCACAAACGAGATCCAGTTGGTCCGCGAGTTCGGTCCGGGGCACGACTCCGATACCGATGATTACAAGATCTGCGGGAAGGCTGCTGCCGTCTGACAATTCCACCGATTGCACGCGGGCATCCCGCCCGGTCAGCGACACTACTTCCGCGTTCAGACATATGGTGACACCGCGGCGCGCGTGCGCATCGAGGTAGAAGCCGGAGACCACGGGTGCCACGGCTCGCCCCATCAACCGATCGGCGGCCTCAACCACGGTCACCGTTTTACCTTGGGCACGCGCAACCGCCGCGGCTTCGAGTCCGACGAACCCGCCGCCGACCACGACGACGGATTCTGCTTCGCCCTGGAGCTGGCGCAGCTTCGCGGCGTCATTCGCTGTCCGGAGGTACATCACCCCGTCGAGATCGGCGCCCGACACGGCCAGTCGCCGTGGACTGGCGCCAACGGTCAACGCCAACTTATCGAACCACAGCGTTTCTCCTGACGCTGTAAGCGCGACTCCTGACGGCCCCTCCCCCTCTAGTTCAACCCAATTGACAAGCTCACCCGTGAGTACCGAAATGTCCTGGCCCGCCAAATACTCCGGGGCACGGAGTAGCAGCTGTTCGAAGCCGATGTCACCCTGCAAGTAGGACTTCGACAATGGGGGCCGTTGGTACGGCGCATGCGGCTCGTCGCCAACTAGTGTTATTGGTCCGCCTTCTCCTGCATCACGAAGCGAAAGAGCCAGTTGGATTCCTGCTTGACTGGCGCCGACGATTAACGTCCCTGCGCTCACCCTCACTGCTCCTCTGGAATGTGAACGATCAGGCCGTCGAGCGACTCGATCATCGTGATCTGACAAGACAATCGGCTCAACTCACGCCGTTCGGCGGCAGCACCGAGCTCGAGTAGGTCCTCTTCCATTCCCTGAGGCCCACCAACGTCAACTGCAAACTCTTCATCGACATAGATGTGGCAGGTGGCACAGCTGCAGTTTCCGCCACACTCGCCTACGATGCCGGGAACGCCGTTGCGTACGGCGGCGGACATGACCGGCTCGCCGAGATGCGCATCCACCACGCGCTGCGAACCGTCCGGAGCGATGAAGACAACCTTTGGCATGTGGTACTCCAGTCAAGAGATTAAGGCCTGACCATAATACCTTGAGGTTGGGGACCTACGGGATACGGGACGAGGAAGGATGCGCATCGACGCGAACGGCTGTGAATCGCACGCATTCGTGGCGAGCTGGCACGGGGATTTCCGCCGCTGTTCGCGGCGGATCGACTGATGACGCGGGTTCTCCTCTAGCCGACGTGCGAGCACGGGTTCTGCCCTATTGGACTTCCGCGATAGCAGTCGATTGGCGAACCAGCCAGTCACATTAGTTGTGGCACATGGAAATCCACTGCGAATGATTCGTATGATTGTGGAACAGATGATGCCCGCGCAGGTACGTGCCCTGGACATACCGACCGGAGCGGCGCTGCGTTACGACAAAGGCGATAAGCTAATGCCACTGTTACGAGGAGGCGTCTACCTCTAAGCGGCCACGCCACGCCGGCGCTCAAGTGGCGGACGACCGCCAGGGCGATCGCCTTATCATTGGGCCATGCCTGCATCCGAGAGTCCCTCGACGACCCCGGCTGATTCGATGTTCAGCCCGGTCAGTCCGGGCCGGGCCTCGGCGATGATTGTCGACCAGATACGTGTGTTGATTCGGGAAGGTCAGCTGCGGCCGGGCGACCGCCTGCCTGCCGAACGTGAACTCTGTGACAAGTTCGGGGTGAGCCGGGTTACGGTGCGCGAAGCATTGCGCGGCCTCGAGGCGAACGGCATGGTGCGCATCAAGGTCGGCGCCCACGGCGGCGCGTTTGTGACGGCACCAACGAGCCAGCGTATCGGTGAAGGCATCGAGGATCTGCTCAGCTTGTCGGGCCTGACCGACAAAGATGTGACCGAAGCGCGGCAGGTTTTCGAGATCGGAATCATCCCGCTCGTGTGCGAGCGTGCGACTGAACAGGACATCGACGAACTGACAGAGATCTGCGACCGGGGCGACGCGGCTTTGAAAGAAGGTTTCTATCCGATGGAACTGTCAGCGGAGTTCCATGCACGCGTCGCCCAGGCCAGCCATAACAAGGCAATCGCGATGCTGGCTGAATCTTTTCACGGACCCACTCTGCTCTCGATGCGCCACGTCCAGCAGTCACACCCGGAGATGGGTATCCGAGGCATTCGGGAGCACCGCCAGTTTGTGGTGGCGATCAAGAAGCGCGATGTCGACAAAGCGACGTCCGTGATGCGTACCCACATCGGCCGAACGGCAAAGCACGTCTCAAAGGGCAACTGACCCCAGGAAACGGATCACCCGCGCCGGCGCAGTTTCGGCGGTCTGCGCCGCGACCGGAACGTCCCAATACTCGTTGATGGGAAGGCACTCCTGTAGGTAACGCGCCGCGGAGGGCGCATGCGACGCATCTTCACCCGGCACGATGAGCGCGGGCACGTCCGACACCAGTAGGTCATCAGCTTCAGGGCCAGGCACGGTGTCACGGTCGAACAACAGAGTCGCCATCGCCGCGACAGTGATCTGGTATTGACGGCTGCCGAGACCACGGTATTGCGCGGCGAAATCAGGGTCGGAGCGCAACACGCTGACCCACGGACCCAGTCTGGCATCTGAGGAGAAGTTGCCGTCGGTCGTTGCCGCCAGGTCGGCAACACCGGCCAGCCCGTGCTCCGCGGCGTAGGCAAGGTGGGCGCGGAACCGTTCGAGCTGCTTTCGCCGGTACCGTACGCCGCCGGCCGGCGAATACAGCACCATCCCCCCAACCCGCCCGCGATGAGCGCTCGCCATGCACGCCGCGATCGAACACCCAATGCAGGCACCCATGATATGCACTCGGCCCAGCCGGAGATGGTCCAACAGGCCGACACCCTGTCTCACGTAATCAGCCCATGAGACACGCTCGACGCGCCCGCCAGACTCGCCGGCCTCACGCTTGTCGAACGTGATGCATTGGAACCGCTCCTGCAACTGTGACAGCATCCGCGTTCGACGATAGAGGCCGTGCTTCTCCCACGCATCCATGGAGGCGGCGAAGCCGCCGGGCGAGAACATCAGCAGCGGCGGGCCCGAACCTGCTACCGCGTAACGCGTTTCAATGCCATCGATCCTCGCCGAAGCCACGTTCAACGTCGAAGACCTCCCTTGATCTGGCGAGCAGCCCGCACGTCATCTGCATACGCCGTGATGGCGTCCAGCGCGATCTGGGCGACGTTGGCATAGGTATCCGGTGGGCTGTCGAGACCATCGGCGCTGTAACCGATTGCGGCTGTTGCCATCCGGATCCGGCCGTCCAGCCACGAGCCGCCACCGAATCCACCGAGCACCGGGATGGGCACCGCCTCGGCCACTGCCGCCCCAACGACGGGTCCCGAATTCGTGAAGTTCAGCAGCACTGCGCCCGCATCAGCGAGACGACGGGCCTCACAAACCATCTCATTGAGAAGTTCGTCTGAAATCGCATCCTCGGCGCTCGGTGTGGCGCTATACGTCACACCGTATTTGAGGGAAGTCTGCGGGGTGATACCGAACTGAGCGAACACGGGAATCCCTGCACGCGTCACCGCGGTCACGGCATCTAGATGATCGGATGCCCCGTCTAGTTTCACCATGTCGATGCCGGCTTCCTTGGCGAGACGAATTGCTGCCCGCACAGCACTCTTTCGCCCGTCCTGCAGCGGACCGAACGGGAAATCACAGGACAGCAAGGCGCGCCGGACACCGCGGCGCACTGCCTGACACACCACGACCATCTGATCCATGGTGATTTCAAGCGGATTCGGCTGACCCCACAGGTTGACTCCCACAGTGTCACCAACCGACACCAAGTCGACGCCGGCACGATCGACTATTCGTGCCATCTGGTAGTCCCACGCCACCACACCGACGATCTTCTGCCCACGCAGTTTCATGTCCTGCAGGTCAGCGATTTTCACCTTCGTGCCCACGGCGGGTCCCTTCAGGCTCGCAGCGCTGAGAGCAGATCGGACACGTCTTCTTCGTGACCGCTGACGACGAGTACCCGCGCAAGAGGCCGCAGCACAGCAACGGTCTGACTCGCCGCCGCGCCTTCCCTGACGACGACGCCAGCGGTCATGATCGCGCGAACCGTGCTCGCCGCACCGATGATGCTTGCTGCAGCGGCATCCCCACCGGTGGTGGCAACCATGACGACCACATCGGCGGCGGCAAGCTCCTCCGCAAGACTGGAGACGGCGCCGTCGGTGTCGAGCAGCGAAACCCAATCCTGCTCCTCCGCATTCCTTCTCGGTTCGGCTACCGACAGGAAGCGTGCACATCCCCACGGCTGAGATGAAAGCCGCTCGATGATCGCTCGTGCACCACCGTCGAGCGCAATGACGCGCACGCCCCTCCGCCCGGCGATCGGGCGGTTGATCCGGTATCGCATCTCGGCAGCAGATGTCGCACGCGCGCAACTACTCCCGAGAATCGGCTGAAGTGGACTGGTCATACCGATGTCTGCCGCACGCCTTCGCGCACCCTGAGATCTTCTCGGCACGCCTCGCTGAACGATGCGTCACGCGGAAGGACGACGGCCGCAGACCGGACACGATGATGTTCAGGGTCAACACCTGGAGGAGTCGTACCCTTGTCGCGCAACGCCTCAGCCGCCCGCTTCAACTTTTGACGCGCTTTGATGATGCCACTGTCGGCAGACACCAACCGCTCCTTGGTCCGATCGACGATCGGTCCCATGCTCTCCTGCAGCGACGAGTCTTGGATCGCGATACCCCGCACGCCTGAGTATGTGTCTCCACGCTTCTGCGCCGCACGATCCATCAGATAGTCGTTGTCCTTGTTCGCCTGCGGTCGGTACGTGCCAGGGATGTTGGCACTGTGCACCCCGTGCCCGTCCTTCATCGCCTCAACTTCCTGCGAAGTCAACGGTCTCACGGGGTGATAGTCAAACGAGTACGCCCAACAGTTCTCATCGTCGATGGGGATCCAAAAGTGGCCGTGGACAGGATGATCCCCACGTGGCGGCACCATCGTGAAGCACGGCATCACCCACGGCGTGATGCGCCAGTAATAGTTATCGGCGTCAGCGTTGCGCCGGGCACCAACGAACAAACCACCCTCGGAGTCCGCGACCTCGAAGAACGGCTTGAGGTCCGCCATGTTGTAGTCGTTAGCCTTGCTGCCTTTGAACAGCGGGTCCGACTTAAGGCCCCCGGAATGCAGGAACGACACATGACTGGAATCGATGCCACCTTCGAAGGCTTGCAGCCAATTGCATTCCTGCCATCGTTTGGACGTGAAGGTCTGATCGGCCGGCACAAGAGCAAATTCGAATTCCGGTAACGGCGGCTGCTTCGCGGGGTCTCCCATGTAAGTCCACAGCACGCCCCCGATCTTCATCAGCGGGTAGGACGTCAGTTTGACGTGCGCGCAGAAGGTGGACCCCACAGGTTCTGACGGCACCTCGACGGCTTGTCCCGTGACGTCGTACTTCCAACCATGGTAGGGACATCGCAGACCGCCCTCTTCGTTGCGGCCAAACCACAGTGAGGCGCCACGGTGCGCGCAGAACTCGTCGATCAGGCCGAAGTTGCCGTGACTGTCACGAAAAGCGATCATTCGCTCGTTCAGAAGCTTCACGCGTACCGGTGGGCAATCATCCTCCGGCAGCTCCTCGGCGAGCAAGGCTGGAATCCAGTACTGGCGGAACAAATCCCCCATCGGCGTCCCCGGCCCGGTCCTGGTCAAAAGCTCGTTAACCTCTGCGCGTAGCACCTTTACCTCAGCTACTTCTCTTTCTCTCCCACCATCGGCCGTTCACGCCCGATCAAATTGCCCTAATAGTAATACCATTAGGTATTCAGAACCAACCAGCCGCCTCGCTCGACGTCGTGGGCGTTGGTCGAAGGCCCGCGCCGATGTTGCGCGGCCTGTCAAAGACACCGGGACCGGACTCTGCCGTCAGCGGTGTGGGTGAGCGCAGACTTGCACCGCGGAGGGGATTATGGACGGCGACTTTCTTTGTCAGACCTCACGGTAGGTCGAGACTCAGACAAATACTCCCCCGCCATCGACGATCAGGACTTGACCGGTGATGAACGCGCTGCCGCCGCTGCATAGAAATCGCACCACGGACGCGACATCCGCCGGGAAAAGCGTCCGCTTGATTGACCGGCGGTTGACCGCCTGCGCGACGTAGATGGGATCGTTGAGTTCGTTTGTCGCCTCGTCGTCCACGAGCCCTGGGGCGACTGCGTTGACGGTAATTCCACGCGCGCCCAGCTCTCGGGCCGCAGCGCGGGTGAGGCCCTCGACTGCAGCCTTGGAGGCGATGTAATGCGGAAAACCGAGCGTTCCCGTCCGCGCGGTCGACGAGGAAACGTTCACAACGCGACCGCCCCGCGCTGGCACCGCTGGCAGAATGGCTTTCATCGCTTGCCACGTACCCCGCACATTGATGCGTAGGACGTCGTCCCATTCTTGGATGGTCAATTCTTCCAAGGACTTCTTGGAGCCGAGCGCCTTATACATCGCAGCGCAATTGACCAAGCCGTCTATCTGGCCGAAGCGCTCCACGGTGTCGTTGACGAGATCTGCGAGCGCGTCTTCGTCGGTGACGTCCGCACGATGATAGATCACCGTCGGCCGGCCGGGCGGTGGCGCGAGGTCGGCCACCACTACGTTGGCGCCAGCGTTCACGAGATCTGCAACCACTTCATCACCTATGCCATTGGCGCCCCCGGTTACCACGATGACGTTGCCGGCGATGTCGAACGGGTCCCGGTCAGCCACGGCAGCGGATTGAGGACGAACAACGGGTGGGGTCGGCATCAGTGAGGTCCGCCAGGCCGAAAGCGTAGTGTCCGTTACACGACACAACCGCACCTGCGAGCAGGGCCCTGTCTTCATAACCACTCATGCCCTGCTGCGTGCACGTCGGATATTTCATCAGTTTGTCTGTCTCCGCGATGTGTCGGGACGTAGCTAGTGGTCGGCCACGAACATCTGCTCGAGTCGAAGCGTCGCGCCCGGACGGCTGTGCGCGGACTCGTCGAGATGCTCACGCTCGGAGTTCTCGATCTCGTCTCGTAGCAACATGACGATGCCAGCATCTGGCCAGCTGTTTCTGCTAAGCAGAGCCATGCTCTGAACCATAGCAGTGGACGCCTACCTAGCCAACTGCTGCGACGTCGCCGGCGGCTGATTTGCCGTTGGTACCCGCGGGCGAGTACAGCGACAATCTCACCTCGTCAACATCGGATAACCGTGATCCGCTCAGTTACATTTCAGCCCACCGCGTGTTCGCTTTCCCGGCGTTCGACAATTTTCGTGCGAGTATCCGCTCGCCGGTGCGTCGCGATGAACCGGCCAGGCGGGAACCATGAAAAACAACACTCGACAAGAACATCAGCGGCAAGTCCGGAACTCGCGAGCGGGAGGTCGATTCCTCAACGCAGAACCTTAAGTCCTACCCCCTGCCGGCCGGCTCATCGGTCGACGTGATTTCAAAACCGACTACTGAGCTACGCGGTGCCGCCGGACTCGGCGGCTCGGCCTTGCTAGAGAACAATGTACATCCGTCGGCCGGATGCTCAACGCCCGACACATCCGACTAGCCCGTAAGTCGTTGCCGCGCAACTTGTTTGCCGGATCCTGGACAGCTCCATGCTGGAATAGTTCGGTCGCCGTCAGCGTTGCATTTTTGTTGGCAAGGCGGCGCGTCTGGAGGCAAGTCAATGGCGACGGTGGAAGCGTATGAGACCAAGTCGGGACGGCGGTGGCGCGTGCGTTATCGAACACCGGACCGACGGCAGACCGATAAGCGCGGGTTTGCGACGAAGCGAGACGCCAGGGCGTTCGCCGCAACTATCGAAGCACGAAAAGCCCTGGGCACCTTCGTGTCTACGGCTGCAGGGCGTGTCACAGTAGACGAGCTTGCGCAGGCATGGCTGGACAAGAAGAAGCAACTTACCGCACAGTCTCACTACCGCACCCTGGAGTCCTCCTGGCGGACACATGTTCAGCCGATCTGGGCGATGCGGGACATCGCCGGAATCACCACGATCGAGGTCGAGGCATGGATCACGGCGATGGCACGTCGCGGTCATGGGACGACCACGGTTCGTCGTGCGCATGCGGTGCTGTCGGGAATCTTGAGCGATGCGGTCAAGGCCCACCGGCTGGTCATCAATCCAGCCCGCGGCGTTGAGAACCTGCCACGCCGGGTCGCGCGCCGACACTGCTACCTGACGGCGTCGGACGTGCACGCACTTGGTGTCGAGGCGGGTGAGCACCGAGTTTTGGTGCTGCTGTTGGCGTTCTGTGGCCTGCGGTGGGGTGAGGCCATTGCACTACGGGTCGGCGACGTCGACTTCCTTCGACGCCGGGTTCTCGTCTCGATCAACGCCGTGGAAATCGGAGGCCGCCATCAGGTTGGACCCACGAAGGAGCGCCGGGCGAGGTCAGTGCCAGTCCCTGAATTTCTCCTCGGTGACTTGTCACGTCTCTGTGTGGGCAAGGCACGCGACGCCTTGATCTTCCCTGGCCCTGATGACGGCTACATCCCTCGTCAGCGCTCCTCCACTGGCTGGTTCGCCGCAGCGTTGCGACGAGCCGGGTTGCCCACGATTACTCCGCACAATTTGCGACATACCTGTGCTTCGTTGGCGGTATCGGCCGGAGCCAACGTACTGGCGTTACAACGCATGCTGGGACACCGCAGCGCGAAAGTGACTCTCGATGTCTACGCCGACCTATTCGATTCCGACCTCGACGATGTGGCGTCGAACTTGGACGCCGCCTACGCTCCAAAGACAGTGGGCACGACGTGATGTCAATCCGCTGGTCGATGGCGAGAACGGGTTGCTCGGCGTGTCGATCGTGTTCTTCGATATGACCACGACCAAGGCGCTGTTCGACAAGTTGATGCAGACCAACCGCCAGCTCGAGTCCGCGTACGAGGAGCTGCAGTCGACCAACGAAGAGTTGGAGACCACCAACGAGGAACTCCAGTCCACCAACGAAGAACTCGAGACCATGAACGAGGAGCTGCAGTCCACCAATGACGAACTGCACACGATCAACGACACGCTGCGCGAGCGCGGCGTCGAGCTCAACGACGCCAAGGCGTTCCTCGACGCGCTGATCAACTCCATCCATTTCGGCATGGTGGTGGTGGATCGCGAGATGCGGGTGCTGGTGTGGAACCGCGGTTGTGAGGAGCTCTGGGGCCTGCGAGCGGACGAGACGAAGGGAAAGGTGCTGGGATCGCTGGACATCGGCCTGCCCACCGAGCAGATCAAGCCACTGATCGGAAAGGCGTTCGTCGACGCCGACGTCACCGCCGATGCCGTGGTGGATGCCGTCAACCGCCGCGGCCGGGCCACCCGAATTCGCGTTTCCTGCGCGGCCTTTCGGTCCGATGAGGACGCAGTGAACGGCGCCTTGCTGTTGATGGAACCACAACAGCGCTAGGACTCCCTTCGGAAATCCTCTTCCTCGCGTTCGAGTTCGGACACCCGAGCGGCTTCATGGCGGCGGGCTTCCTCGCGGTGGTGTTCGGCGGCGTCCTGATGGGCCTCCCCGTTACCGTCCCCGGCCAGCAGAGCCGCCTGCTCGTGGGCGGCGGCGGCGCGCATGTGGGCGCGTTCGGCCTCCCGGTGCCGATCGGCGGCGGCACGATGGGCGCGTCGGGCCCGGTCGAGGGACTGCTCCGCCCGCTTACGGGCCTGCGCAAACCGCCTGTGAGTCGACCGAAACGCCGTGCTCCAGGTCGGCACGGCGCCGTCGCAGCTCCTCCGCACGGGTACGGGCCAAACCGGCACGTTCCTCGGCCGAGTAGGGAACCGATTCATTCGGGTTCGTGGTGCTCATCGCCCCTCCCGCAGCAGGTCAGCGTCGGTACCACGATACGTCGCCGGGGGCCGACGAGGCGCTCAGCCGCGCAAGGTCGTATGGGGGCTCTGGCCGTAGGTTTGGCGGTACAGCACGGCGAACCGCCCGGTGTGGGCGAAGCCCCAGCGGGCGGCGATCTCGGTGACGGTCGAGTGCAACCGGTCGCCCGCGACCAGTTCCTGGTGCGCATAGTGCAGCCGTAGCCGGCGCAGGTACTGCAGCGGCGTGGTCTCCAGATGCTTGCGGAACATGTACTGCACCGCGCGCGGCGTCAGGTGAACGGCCTCGGCGATATCGGTCAGCGCGATGTCGTTGGAGACGTTGGCGTCCATGTACTCCATCGCGCGACGCAGCATGACCGGCTTGTGCGCCGCCTGGTCGTCGGGCCCGGGGTCGGCCACCGCGCTGTTGGGGAACGTCGCCAGCGTGACCGACGCCAGCAGCCTGCTGACAGATCCGAGAACCAGAGGAGTGGCCGTACTGTCGTCGGCGAGCACCCCGTCCCTGATGTAGGTGACGGTCTTCTTCCACAACTCGGCTGCGGCGGCATCGACCGGCGAGAAACTCAGGAAGCGGATCGGCAGCGGAGCCTGGCTGGCAGGCAAACCGGTGGCCACCCCCGACACGGTCGCCGGGTCCAGCAGCACCGCTGTCGCTCGCAGCCCGTCCCCACTGGCGTGGAAGGGCAGGTGCGGTTGGCTCAGCACCGCGACGTCGCCGGCTCCGTCCTCGCTGACCAATCCGTCGCACGTCGCCGCGACGCGCCCGCTGTCCGGCCAGATCACGGCCACCTTGTTCAGGGGGTCCGGTCCGAATTCGACATGACCCGCGATGGACAGCTTGTCGATTGTCAACGGGCCGACGGTGGTACGGCGATGGGTGAGAAGCGGCGCTTCCCGGTGCACCGTCGACTTGTTGGACAGCCGCAGGCAGACGCCGTAGGCATCCTCGAGGAACTCACCGGCATCCGCGGCGTCATTGATCTCGACCTGTGTTCGTTCGGGTCGGTGTAGTCGAACGGTCTGAGTGCTGATCGTGCTCACCTCGTCCAAGGTGAGATCGGAAAGAGCTGCCTGCTCAGCCCCCATTGCTCCGAGGCTACCCACTGGCTGCGCGTTCCACACCCCGGCACGCTTGCCTTCAGGACAGAAAAACCTGTCCTCGAACGGCCGGAATGTGGCGTGGCGGCCATTCTCCTGCGGCGGCGCGATCGCGACCATGAATCCGTACTGGTCACAGCGATCCGACAGGAAGTCCCATGCCCGCGACAGAGCAAACAGTTCGGCTGCGTCCCGGCGATCTGCCGGTGCGACCACTCCCCATAGCGGTCGCTCGCACCGACGCCATGACGACCCGGTTGCGTCCGGCTGTCTCGGCGACTGCGCTGCTGCCGAAGGCCACCAGCGCCTTCGACGGCAAGACGGTGCGGTTGCGGCCGATCGACCTGCCGGTCGTCGGCAAGGTCGCCAACACGGTGCGGCAGCGGTACCTGGACCTGAGCACGGTCAAGAAGCCGCCGACGAAATGGGATGTGGCACGGCTGTTTCTGGTCCTGCTGCTGGCCTCGATGCCGATCCTGGGCATCTCGGTCGACGTGTTCGGCCTGGTTCCCCAGAACGTCACGTCGGTGGTGGTGATCGCGCTGGGCGCGGTGCTGGGCGCGCTCATCGCGTTCGCCCCGCACCGGATCGACATGATCGTGGGTCGTGGGCTGATCGCCGGCATGGTCGCCTGCATCGTCTACGACGCAGCCCGGCTGTTCGCGGTGCACGTGCTGGGGTTGATGGGCGACTTCATCCCCGTGATGGGGTCCTTCGTCACCGGTGAGCCGGACACCGCGGGCAGCGCGGCGGTCGGTTACGTGTGGCGCTACATCGGCGACGGCGGCGGCCTGGGCGTGGCCTTCTTCGTGGTCGCGTTCGCATTGGGCATCGACCGGTGGAGGAAACGTCCACGCGGTGCTGGCATCGGTCGCCTTCGCGGTGTTCCCGACGTGGGCGGGTCTGATGGCGACGGTTGCGCTGGCTCCGCGCGGCGAGGAGATGATGTTCCCGCTGAACGTCGCGACGGTGACGATCACTCTGGTCGGACACCTGATCTTCGGGCTGGTGCTGGGGCTGGCCTTCCTGAAGGCGCCACGCGGGCGGGACCGCAGCGAATGGCCCTGGCCCCGCTGTTCGAGTCGGCCCCGGCCAAGCGTGTCATTCGCGCCTACAAGAGGTTCACCCATCGGCCGTGAGCGTTCGTCGACGAGGGACCTCCCATCTGGGCAAGAATTGCCTCGATAGGAGGTCCCATGTCGTCGCACCTGGAAATCTCGAGGCCCTCGGGGCGGGAGCTGTTGCCGCTGAGCGGTCAGCGGGTGACGCTCGGCAAGGCCTCCACCAATGCGGTGTCACTCGAGCACGACGAGACCGTCTCGCGGTTGCACGCCGTGCTCGAGAACCTCGGATTCGCCTGGTCCATAAGGGATCTCGGGAGCCGCAACGGCACCTTTCTCAACGGCGAGCGGATCACCGCCGAACGTGTGCTGCGGTCCGGTGACGAGGTGCGCCTCGGCAAGTCGCGTTTGGTGTTCTGGGAGGTGAGGGACAGCGGGGACGGCAGGCTCGACGAGGAGACGGTGACCGCCCAGGCCGTCGAGCCCCCGCCGCGGCTGACCCGCCGCGAACTCGACGTGCTCGTCGTGTTGTGCCGGCCGCTGGTTTCCGATGACCCGTTCCCCGAACCGGCGTCGGTGCGCCGGATGGCGGGCGAACTGTTCGTCACCGAGGCCGCGGTCAAACAGCATCTGCAGAATCTCTACGACAAGTTCGCCATCCCCGCCGAAGGCGATCGTCGGGTCCGGCTGGCCAACGAGGCGCTTCGGCGCGGCGCCGTCACCCTCGCACAACTGCGCACTACGTGAAGTCGAGGGCCTCCACGGTGGCGACGGGTCCCTCGTGGGTCGGCCGGTCGGCACCGCCGATGCAGTACACCGTCGAACCGACGGCGGCCACCACCTGGCCGTGCACCGGAGTTCCGATGGGCGCCACCGTCGTCCACTTGGCGTTGGCGATGTCGTACATCTCGACCGTCGCCAGCACGCGCGTCGGCTCCTCGCCGCCCACCGCGACGATCCGGCCGTCGAGGTAGGCGGCGCCGTAACTGCCGCGCGCAGTCGGCATGTCCGTCAGCTTCTCCCACTCTCCCGACGACGGATCGAACCGCTCGAAGGCGGCGGTGTTCTCGTCGGCGCTCAGCGAGCGCCCGCCCACAGCGTAGACATAGCGGTCGTCCGACACCGCGGCCAGATGCTCACGCGGAGTGGGCATGTCGGCGGCCTGGCTCCACGATTCACCGTCGAACACCTCCGTCGGCACGACGAGCTGTTTGTCGCTCTGGCCGCCGACCACCACCAGCTTGTCGCCGACGACGGCCGCCGCAGCACCGGCGCGACCGTGCTGCAGAGCGGGAAGTTCGGTCCACTTGCCGTCGCGCAGTGCGAACACCTTGTTCGAGGTCTCGGCGATGGTGTCGGTGGCGCCTCCGATGACGACGACGTCCCCTTTGTAGGCGGCGGCTGTCGCGTGGTGCAGCGGGATCGGCAGCGGCGGCGCAGGCTGCCAATCCTCCGTCTGCGGGTCGAAGCTCTCGACGGTGTCGAGGGTCTCGCCCTCGCGGATACCACCTGCGATCCAGATCTTGTCGTCGAGCACCGTCCACGCCATCATCAACCGCGGGGTCGGCGCATCCGGGAGCGCGCGCCACTTGGCTGCCGGCTGTGGTTGGCGCGCAGGCAGTTTCAGCGTTTCCGCCGACGCGGTGATCCTGTCGTCACTTGTGCCCGTCGAGCCGCCGATGGCGTACACCCGATTGCCCACCGCGGCCACCGCCATACCGTGGCGTGCGGTGCCCATGTCGGGCAGCCCAGACCACGTCGTCGTCGACAGGTCGAAGGCGAGCACACTCTTGAGCACTTGCCCCCCAGAGGTGCCGCCCACCACCACCAACCGCTCGTCGGTGGCCGCGATGCCGAAATCGCTTCGCGCTTCGGGCAGTTCGGGCAGGACCGTCCAGGTGTCTGCGACCGGGTCGTACGCTTCGACGGTCGCCACGTCCGCGCTGCCCGTCGTGCCGCCGATCGCGTACACGAGTTTGTCGTCGGAGGCCGCACTCAACATCTGTCGCGGGGTCCGGATCGGCGCCCCGAGCTTCCAGGAGGTCCCGTCGAAGATTTCCGTGGTGTTCAGCAGCTTGCCCGTGGCGTCCACTCCGCCGGTGACGACGATCCGGTCACCGACCACGGCGGCGGCCGCGGCCGCCCGCGGCTGTAACAGTGGCGGCAGTTCGGTCCAGCGACTGTTGACCACCCGCCACACCCGATCGGTGGCGACCTTGGTTTCGTTGCCTTCCGTGCGCCACCCGCCGAGGACGACCGGGTTCTCCCGCCACGTCACCGCCATCGCGCGCTGCACGGGGACGGGCAGGTCCTCGCCGCTCTTCCAGCTGTCGATCGCGGGGTCATAGCCCTCGTGCCTGCCGCTGACGCGCCCGTCGGCGCCGAGGCCGCCGAAGACCCAGATGGTGCCGTCGGCTTCAGTGTCGGCCACCGCATCGCGGGCGACACGCGCGTCGGCGATCGGACGCCAGGCGGGCTGCGCTTCGGCGACCGGTTGTGCGGGGGCAGCGGTTTGGCCGTCGCCGGAGTCGCGCGTCGAGGCGATGACGAACACGCCGCTGGCCACCAGCAGCAGAACCCCCACGATCGCGCCCGAAACGATCAGGACCCGCTTACGGTTACGCCTTTTCGGCGCAGCGGCCCCCGCCGGATCGGGTCCCACCCCCGGCGGCACCTGCCAGGGCAGGCTCGACTGGCTGATCGACGCGGTGTGGGCGAACATTCCCGGCTCGGGCAAGGGTTCGGCGGGCTCACCGGATTGGGCGGGCCTCCGCGGCGGGGCGGGCGGCAGTGGTTCTGGTTGGGCGGACACGGACGGCTCGACGAGCTCCGAGATCGGGACGGCCTGCGTGCCCTCTGGCTGTTCGGGCGGTGCGTTCGGCTCGCCCAGTGCCATGACGTCGGCGGTCAACCCGTTGTGCCGCTGCGCCAGCTGCAGCTCGTGACCGAACTCCGCAGCGGATGCGTAGCGGTCTCCGGGCTCGCGGGCCATCGCCTTCTCCACCACGGCGCACACGTCGGCGGGGATGCCCTGAGGACGCAGATCCGGTATCGGTGTCGAGGTGATGCGCAGGTAGTGGGCGATGAGATCTTCGTCGTTCTTGCGCTCATGGGGCGGCTTACCCGCGATCAGCGCGTAGATCGAGGCGCCGAGGGAGTACACGTCGGCCTCGACGGTGGGCGGGCTCCCCTCGAGAACCTCTGGGGCTGTGTAGGACAGGGTGCCGGTGAAGAAGCCGGTCACCGTCTTGTACCCACCGGCGATCCGGGCGGTCCCGAAGTCGCTCAGCTGCGGTTCGCCGTAATCGTTGAAGAGCACGTTGGCGGGTTTGATGTCGCGGTGCAGCGTGCCGGTCCGGTGCGCGGTTTCCAGTGCGCCACAGAGCTTCACGCCGATGCGCAGGGCCTCCGGCCATGCGATGCGGCCCTCGCGCCGCAACCGCTCCGCAAGCGAGCCCTCGCGGTGGTAAGGCATCACGATGAACGGCCGGTTGCTCTCGGTCACGCCGACCTGCAGGATGTTCACGATGTTCGGGTGCCCGGAGAGCGCACCCATGGCATAGCCCTCGCGCATGAACCGCTCGCGGTCGTCGTCATCGAGGTCGGAAGCCAGCACCTTGATCGCGACGCTGCGCGCCAACGACTGTTGGTAGCACCGGTAGACGACGCCACCGCCACCCCGGCCGATCTCGACCGCGTCGGTGAATCCGGCGGCCGCTAACTCATTCGCCATTCCCCCGGCCATGTGCCACCGCCCTCCGGTGAACTGCGGATCGTTCGCTCTCAAAGTACCGAGCAAGCGCACCTGTGACGCACGATTCCGCGGTTCCGGCGCGATGCCCATACTGCGCGGTACGTCAGGCAAAGGGCTGGCGGATTGCGGTGGGTGAACTGCGCCCGACGGCCTCGCTCCCCGCCCCGGGCGACGGCCATACTCGAACGGTGACATCAGCCGCCGTCAGGGTCGACGAGATCGACGTCGCCGATCCGCCGGACGCATGGGGTCGGGCCGGCTTCACGATCGACGACGACGCCGTCTGCCGCATAGGCGGCGTTCGCGTCCGGCTTGTCGGCCCCGACCGTGGCCGCGGCATCGTCGGATGGTCGTTGTGCGGCCTACCGCCGGACGCCGTGCTCTCCGACGTCGACGGCATCCCGACGTCGAGGTCCAGCGTCGCCGCCGCAACGCCTGCCGAGCACCCGAACGGCGTCACCGCGATCGACCACGTCGTGCTGCTGTCACCCGATCTGGATCGGACGGTTCAGGCGCTCACCGCCATTGGCGTGGCCCCGCGACGCGAACGCGACGGCGAGCTGGGCGGTCGGTCGATCCGGCAGATCTTCTTCCGGTTCGGCGGGGTGATCGTCGAGGTCGTCGGCTCACCGGGCACCACGAGCGAGGCCCCGTCGACGCTGTGGGGCATCACCTACGTCGTCGCCGACATCGACGCGACCGCTGCATACTTCGGTGCCGCCACGGGGCCGGTCAAGGACGCGGTGCAGCCCGGGCGCCGAATCACCACGCTGCGGCATCAGGAGTTCGGGATGTCGGTACGTACGGCGATGATCTCGCCCCCCGCGCGTCGCTGAGCCGCCCGCTCGAGGTCGATGCTTATCCTCGGCGGGTGAGGAAGGACCCGGTCGTCATCCACACCGACGGCGGCTGCCGGCCCAATCCGGGCCCCGGCGGCTGGGGCGCCGTGCTGCGTCAGCGTGCGCACGTCCGCGAGATGTGCGGGGGCGAGGCGCAGACGAGCAACAACCGGATGGAGCTGACTGCGCCGATCATGGCGCTCGAGGCGCTCACCCGGCCCGTCGTCGTGCACCTGTACACCGACAGCACCTATGTCCGCAACGGCATCACGAAGTGGGTGCTCGGCTGGGAGCGCAACGGCTGGCTGACCGCCGCCAAACAACCGGTGAAGAACGTCGACCTCTGGAAGAGGCTGCAATTGGCCTGCGCGCCACATCAAGTCGAGTGGTTCTGGGTGAAGGGCCACTCGGGGGTCGCCGACAACGAACTGGCCGACGTGCTCGCGACCCGGGGTATGCAGGAAGCGCTGCGGGCGCCTACTCCCAGGTGACCTCGTCCGGGACCTTGTCGGGCCGCAGACCACGCCAACTCGGTTGGCGCAGACGGTTGTCCGACGTCCGCTCGCTGTAACGCACCTCGCCGACGAGTTCGGGCCGCACGAAGGTCACACCCTTGGCGTCCTGACGGGGCAGTCGCTCGTTGAACGGGCTCTCGTCGGTCTCCAGCGGTTTCAGGGTCTTCTTGAGCTCGGCGAGCGCCTTGTCGGTGAAACCGGTTCCGACGCGCCCGACGAACTGCAGACCTCCGTCGGCCGGAATGCCGAGCATCAGCGAGCCGATGCCGCTCGAGCGTCCGCCTTCACCCTGTCGCCAGCCTGCGATCACGACTTCCTGTGTGTTCCAAACTTTGTCCTTGATCCAGGCCTTCGACCGCCGGCCCGGCTGATAGGTCGAGTCGCGCTTCTTCGCGACCACGCCCTCCCAGCGCATCTTGCGCGCGTACTCCATCGCCTCGGGGCCGTCGCCGGGCAACTGGTCGGGCACGATCAATCCGCCGCCCTCGGCCAGTGCCTCGAGTATTCGGCGCCGGTCGGAATACTTGGCGCGTAACAGCGAGCGACCGTCGAGGTGCAGGATGTCGAACGCCCAAAACTCCACCCGGGTGGAGCGCGCGCGGTTCTGCATCTCCGAGAAGCTGGGCACACCGGACTCGTCGAGGGCGACCGCCTCGCCGTCGAGGATGACATGGTGGTCGGCGAGATCGGCCGCCACCGCCTCGAATTGGGGAAATTCACCGGTCACGTCACGGCCACGCCGGGAGCGGACCGTGAGCCTGCCCCGGTCCGCGTCGACGATCACCCGGTAGCCGTCCCATTTGCCCTCGAACGCCCACTGGCTCGCCTTGAGCCTGGCGACCGAGCCCTCGGTCGACAGCATCGGCGCGAGATCGCCTGCGTGCGGGCGCTTCTGGTCCTTCATGCGATGCGCGAGCCAGTTCTTGCCATCGGTCTGGATCAACGCGTAGCGGCCGTCGACCTTCTCGCCGCGAAGGTTGATGATGACCTCGCCGCCCTCTTTGGTGCTATCGGGCGGCACGTCGTTGAACTTCTCTGCCTCGTAGGTGCCGGTGTCCCAGATGATCATCTTGCCTCCGCCGTACTCCCCCTTGGGGATCTCACCGTGGAAGGTCAGGTACTCCAGCGGATGGTCCTCGGTGTGCACGGCGAGGTGGTTGACCGACGGGGTGTCGGGCAGGTTCTTGGGCACCGCCCAGCTCACGAGCACACCGTCGCGTTCGAGCCGCAGGTCGTAGTGCAATCTGCGGGCGTGGTGTTCCTGGATGACGAACTTGTCGTTGTTCCCGGTCTTCGGCGGCTTGTTCGGCACCGGCTCGGGGGTTTTCGACGCGTCGCGCATGCTGCGATAGGTAGTCAGCCGGTCCGGTACGGGCACGGCCTCGTCGAGCGGCGCCAGCAGGTCCCCCATCTCCTGCACCCGGTCGAGCACCTCGTCGAAGTTCAGGTGTCGCAGCTTGGGGTCTTCGATCTCGTCCCAGGTGCGCGGTGCGGCAACGGTCGGATGTTCGCGTCCGCGAAGCGAATACGGCGCGATCGTCGTCTTGGCGCCGTTGTTCTGGCTCCAGTCGACGAAGACCTTGCCGGTGCGCACGCTCTTGGTCATCGTCGCGGTCACCCGTTTGGGCATCGTCTTCTCGAGCTGTTGTGCGATCCGCCGCGCGAGCACCGATGCACCCTGGGAGCTGATCGGCTCCTCGAGCGGGACGTACAGGTGCAGTCCTTTGCTACCGCTGGTGAGCGGGAAGGTGGTCAACCCGATGTCGGTGATGAGGCCGCGGACCTCGTGGGCGACCTCGCAGAGATGGCGGAAGGACACCCCCTCCCCGGGGTCGAGGTCGAAGACGATGCGGGTCGCGGGACCGGGCGTCGGCGGGCCGTCGTCCGTGGAGACAAACCGCCACTGCGGGACGTGCACTTCGAGTGCGGCCTGCTGCGCGATCCAGGCCAGGCCCTCGGCGGTGTTGATCAGCGGATAGGTCGTCGTCCCTGAGCGGTGGGTGACCGACGCGCGCTCCAGCCAGTCCGGTGCCGACGAGGCGAGTTGTTTCTCGAAGAACGACGGTTCCTCGACGCCGTTGGGCCAGCGCTTGCGGGTCACGGCGCGGCCCGCGATATGGGGGATCATGGCTTCGGCGATGCCGACGTAGTAGTCGAACACTTGACCTTTTGTGACGGCCTTCGGCCGATCGCCCGTCGCCGGGTACAGCACCTTGTCCGGGTTCGTCAGCTTCACCCGGCCGAATCGATCCACAGTGTGAACGTATACCCGCTGCTACGTTGAACCCGTGGCGAGAATCTCCTCGGCGGTGCTGGTCGCGGCGGCGGGTCTGCAAGCGGCGCTGATCGCGGCCGCCGCCCTGCTGGCGGCACCGCAGGCCGCGGGGGATCCGCAGGATCTCGTGCCCTACTGCTCGGGTGACCAGACGCCGATGGACAACAACTGCCGCCCGCCGGCGCACCAGGAGTTCACCCACTCGCCCAGTGGACTCGACCCGAACCTGGCCGACGGCCTGGACCCGGGGAATCCACAAGTCGTGGGGTGACTGCTCGTCCGAGAGGTCGAGCAGTCGCGGCGCCGCTACATCAGGCCGCATCGGGTTCCGGCCCGTGTGTCTCGCTGCTGGCCGAAGCCGAACTCGGGTCCTCAGCGTCAACTTCCGGCACATCGGGGTCTTCGTCCGGTGGACGGTGTAGTCGTTCCGGACGGTGGAAGTCGTTGACACGGGCTTGTCCGGTGTCGAGGTGGGGGGGCGGTATCCACTCGACATCGTTGATGTCGTTGACCCGGGTGGTCCAGCCGTCGGGGCCGACCATGCGGTTGTCGGGCCCACACGCCAAGCCGAGTTCGTCGACGTTGGTTTGCCCGTCGTTGCCCCAGTCGCAGGCGGCGTGATGAACCTGGCACCCGTACGCCGCCACGGTGCACCCCGGCTTCGTACAGCCGCCGTCGCGGGCGATGAGCACGATTCGCTGGGCCGGCGAGGCCACGCGGCGGGCTCGGAACAAGTCCAGCGCCGATCCGGTGGCCTTGTCGAACACCGCCAGGTAGTGGTTGGCGTGGGCGCCCATGCGGATGACATCGGCGATGGGGATGACCGTGCCGCCGCCGGTGACGCTAATGCCCGCAAGCCTCTCGAGTTCTCCCAAGGTGGTGCGGACGATGACCGAAGTCGGTAACCCGTTGTGCTGACCCAATTCACCGCTTTCCAGCACGCTGCGCCCTATCGCGATCAACGCATCGTGCTGACGTTGAGCCAGACTACGGTGGTCCTGGTCGATCTGCTCTTGTGTCGGTGTACCGGAGACACAGGGATTCTCGTCGTCGGGGTTGCACATACCCGGCGCGGCCCACTTGGCGAAGACGGCCTCGAATATCGCCCATGCTTCGGGAGTCAGCGTGGCCCTCACCGGAATCATCTTGTCGGGACCCTGCGGCCCCTTCCACAACCCGCGGCGCCGTGCACGCTCCCTGTCGTCGGGTTCGGGGCCGTCCTGGTCGAGCAGGAACAGGATGCGGTCGGCGTTGTCCTTCAATACCTTTGGGCCAACGCCGGCGGCGCAGCGGGCCAGGTCGACTTCGATCTGCGCGCGGGTGAGGGAATCGACCGCTGCCGGAATGCGGCCCATCGCCTCCCGTACCACCTTGACGTGTTCACGGTTGATGAACCCGTGCGCCTGGGCGATCGCGGTCGCTGGCAGTACCGGCTCGAGTGGTTCTCCGGTCAGTGTGCGCCGTGGCGCCAACAATGCTGCCTCAAGGAGTCGGCGGCGCGCCTCGCTGGCAGAGATACGCCACCGGATAGACAGAACGTCGCACCACGACTTGGCGCCCATCTCCTTGGCGGTCTTCTCGGCCTGCAAGCGCGCCAGCAGGCGGTGGCTCTGCGCAGGCATCTGGCAGGTGAGGGTTTCGAGCTCGTCGAGCACGCCGACCAAATCCGTCGGCGCGAGCGTGTCGATGGGCAGCGCGGCCAGTTCGTCGAACGCGGCGCGCAGCGTGGCAACCGCTGCTCGCACCGCTTCGGAGTTCATACAATCGAACATATGAGCGAACTCTAAGGACTTGGCGACGTATCTCCGAAGAATTCTCTAAGAAGCTTCGTCGATTGCTTTAAAGTGTTGTCACACAAGAGGTTCAGCCTTCCTCGAGCTTCCAACAACGGCTCTGCCGGCCCGCGTTCGGATGACGCGCGAGGCAGATTCCCGGGAGGAGGCGCCATGAGGGCCCTGGTGATCGGCGAGGCTTTGATCGACGTCGTCGAGCAAGGCGGGCGCGTCACGGGTGAACACGTCGGCGGGAGCCCGCTCAACGTGGCGGTCGGACTGGCCCGCCTGGGCCGCGGCGTCGACTTTCTCACCCACATCGGCGACGACGAGCGTGGTCGGCGCATTGTCGACTATGTCAAAGATGCTGGGGTGCAACTGGTTACGGGAAGTACGAATGCTACCCGAACCCCGACGGCGTTGGCCACGCTCGACGAGCAGGGCTCGGCACAGTACGAGTTCGACATCGAGTGGCAACTGACCGGCACACCCGAAGCCGGGCCGCCGCTGGTGATGCACACCGGTTCGATCGCCGCGGTGCTCGAACCTGGATGCCTTGCCACCGCCGCACTGGTCGACACCTACCACCCCTCGGCCACCGTGACGTTCGATCCGAATATGCGGCCGGCGCTGATCGAGGACGCCGACGCCGCACGCGCCCGCATCGACCGACTCATCGAGCGCTGCGACGTGGTGAAGGCCAGCGATGAGGACATGCGGTGGCTCGATCCGGGCCGCCCGCCCGAGCAGATCGCACAGACGTGGCTGTCGCTGGGCCCGTCGATCGTCGTGGTGACGATGGGCGGGCAGGGGTCGTTCGCACTGTGTGCGCAAGGTCTGGTGCAAGTGCCGGCGTTCGAGGTCGACGTCGTCGACACCGTGGGCGCGGGCGATGCGTACATGAGCGGTCTGATCGACGCACTGTGGACGTTGGGGCTGCTGGGCGCCCAGCAGCGCCGTGACCTGGCCCGGATCGGCACGGCCGACCTGCGGACCGCCATACGGAGCGCCGCGATGTCGGCGGCGCTGACGGTCGCCCGCGCCGGCGCCGACCTTCCCGATCGCCGTAGCCGCGATGCGGCCCTGGAATCGGCCATACTGGGTTGATGCGTTCCATATGGAAGGGTTCGATCGCGTTCGGCCTGGTGAACGTCCCGGTCAAGGTCTACAGCGCGCAGCAGGACCACGATGTGAAGTTCCACCAGGTGCACGCGAAGGACAACGGGCGCATCCGGTACAAACGCGTCTGCGAAATCGACGGTGAGGAAGTCGAGTACCGCGACATCGCCCGGGCCTACGAATCCGACGACGGCCAGACGGTGATCATCACCGACGAGGACATCGCCACGTTGCCCGAGGAACGCAGCCGCGAGATCGAGGTGCTGGAGTTCGTCCCGGCCGCCGACATCGACCCGATGATGTATGACCGCAGCTACTTTCTCGAGCCGGAGGGCAAATCGTCGAAGTCGTATGTGTTGTTGACCAAGACGCTCAAGGAGACCGACCGGGTCGCGATCGTGCACTTCGCGTTGCGCAACAAGACCCGGCTCGCGGCACTTCGGGTTCAGGACTTCAGCAAGCGCGACGTCATGGTGATCCAGACGCTGTTGTGGCCCGACGAGATCCGCGATCCCGATTTCCCGGTGCTGGACAAGGAAGTCGACATCAAGCCCGCCGAGCTCAAGATGGCCACCCAGGTCGTCGACTCGATGACCGATGACTTCAACCCCGACCGCTACCACGACGACTATCAGGAGCAGTTGCGCGAGCTGATCCAAGCGAAACTCGAAGGCGGCGAAGCGTTCACCACCGAGGAGCAGCCGCAGGAACTCGACGAGACCGAGGACGTCTCCGATCTACTGGCCAAGCTCGAAGCCAGCGTCAAGGCGCGACGCGAGGGTCGCGGCGGCTCAAAGAGTTCCGACGACGACGATAAGCCGGCCAAGAAGGCGCCCGCGAAGAAGAGCGCCGCCAAGAAGACCGCCGCGAAGAAGACACCCGCCAAGAAGGCCGCCAAGAAATCGACCGCCAAGAAGTCTCCCGCGAAGAAGTCCGCCGCCAAGAAATAGCCAGTCGCCGCCAGCCGCTCGTCGCCGTCGCCCTTGATTCTCGCGAGACGTACAACAGGGTCGTGCCAACCGGTCGAAGCACCACCCTGTTGTACGTCTCGCGAAAAGTAGAACGTGTTTCAGAAACCCCTCACGCACGGCGCCGCGCCCTGTTACGGTTCGCCGGCGAGGGAAGGATTCGAAACGTGATTCTTGACAGATTCCGGCTCGACAATCAGGTCGCTGTGGTCACCGGCGCCGGTCGCGGCCTGGGTGCCGCGATGGCGCTCGCATTCGCCGAAGCCGGTGCGGACGTGGTGATCGCGTCTCGCACACAGTCCCAACTCGAGGAAGTCGCCGAGCAGATCGAGGGCGTCGGTCGCAAGGCGCACATCGTGGTCGCCGACCTCGCCCACCCCGCCGACACCGCCACATTGGCCGGCGCCGCAATAGAGGCGTTCGGCAAACTAGACATCGTCGTCAACAACGTCGGCGGCACCATGCCCAACGCGCTACTGAACACCTCCACCAAGGACCTGCGCGACGCGTTCACCTTCAACGTGACCACCGCGCACGCGCTCACCACCGCAGCGGTTCCGCTGATGCTCGAGCACTCCGGCGGCGGCAGCATCATCAACATCACCTCCACGATGGGACGGCTGTCCGGCCGGGGATTCGCCGCCTACGGAACGGCCAAAGCCGCGCTGGCCCACTACACCCGCCTGTCCGCACTCGACCTGTGCCCGCGGATCCGGGTCAACGCGATCGCGCCGGGGTCCATCCTCACGTCGGCGCTCGACATCGTGGCCTCCAACGACGAGCTGCGTAAGCCGATGGAGCAGGCCACCCCGATGCGCCGGCTCGGCGATCCGCAGGATATCGCCGCCGCGGCGGTGTACCTGGCCTCGCCCGCGGGCAGCTACCTGACCGGTAAGACGCTGGAGGTCGACGGCGGTCTGACGGTGCCCAATCTCGACATGCCCATCCCGGATCTGTGAGAGGACTTCCATGACGATCAAGGTGGCCGCGGTCGGCACCGGCAACGTCGGCAGGCACGCGCTGACACAACTCATCAACGATCCGCAGTACGAGCTCACCGCCGTCTGGGTGTCGTCGGAGGCCAAGGTCGGCGAGGACGCGGGTGTGCTTGCCGGCCTTGGCATTTCGATGGGCATCACCGCCACGACGGACCTCGACGCGGTTTTGGCGACCAACCCCGAGTGCGCGGTCTACACCGCGATGGCCGACAACCGACTGCCCGAGGCGCTCGAGGACTACCGACGCATCCTGGCTGCCGGCGTCAACGTCGTCGGCAGCAGCGCGGTTTTCCTGCAGTACCCGTGGGAGGTGCTGCCCTCCGAACTCGTCAAGCCGATCGAGGAAGCCACGCAGACGGGCGGATCGAGCGTGTTCGTCAATGGCATCGACCCCGGCTTCGCCAACGACCTGCTTCCGCTCGCGCTCGCCGGAACCTGTCAGAGCATCGAGCAGATCCGGTGCATGGAGATCATCAACTACGACACCTACGACAGCGCAACGGTGATGTTCGACGTGATGGGCTTCGGCAAGCCGCTCGACGAGATCCCGATGCTGTTGCAGCCCGGTGTCCTGAGCCTGGCCTGGGGATCGGTGGTGAGGCAGCTGGCGGCGGGACTCGGCATCGAACTCGACAAGGTGTCCGAAACCTATGTGCGCGAACCGGCTCCCGAGGATTTCGACATCGCCTCGGGCCACATCGCCAAGGGCACCGCGGCGGCGCTGCGCTTCGAAGTCCAGGGCATCAAGGACGGCAAGGTTGCCGTCGTGCTCGAACATGTCACCCGGCTACGCGACGACCTCCACCCGGACTGGCCGCAGCCCGCCCAGGAAGGTGGCTCGTACCGCATCGAGATCACCGGCGAACCGTCATACACGGTCGACCTGTGTCTGAGCAGCCCAAACGGTGACCACAACCATGCCGGACTCGTCGCGACGGCCGCCCGCGTCGTCAACGCGATCCCCGCGGTCGTGGCCGCGCCGCCGGGTATCCGCACCACACTCGACTTGCCGCTGATCACCGGAAAAGGGTTGTACGCTGTGCGTTAAAGCCGGGGGTCGATCAGAATCGAGGACGTGCCTATGCGGACCACACTTCGTCATCTCGCACCGGTGATCGCTGCCGGCGGCATCGCCGCGGCGCTCGCTGCGGCCGCGCCGGCCGTTGCCGAACCGGCTCCGAACCCGAACCCCACCCTGCCGCAGTGCGTCGACACCGGCGGCGCCCAGGCCATCGGCGGATCCACCACCGAGTGCGTGACGCCGGGCAACGTCTCCATCAACGCGACTCCCGCCGAGCAGGAGTATGTCGGCCCTTGGGGCAGCATGTGGGAGGGCGACGGCTTCTTCTTCCCGTGATCGTGCGGGACTGACTCACAACGTTTTCGCAGCGCTCGCTCCAGGCGTGACCGCTGACCAGAAGTGCCCCTGGCCGAGGAGGCCGATCATGAAGGCCCGATCTCGTTATCTCACAGCGACTCTCGCGGCAGGCGTCATCGGTGTGCTGACACTCGTCGCACCCGTCGCCGGCGCCGCGCCGCAGTGCACCAGCATCGGCCCCAACACCACGCAGTGCCAGACCAACGGAAGCTCGCAGATCGTCACGTCACCGTCGGTGCAGACCAGCCCGTACTGGGGCTGGCCATGGGGCGGCGGCCTCATCATCGGGCTCGGCGGCGGGCACAAGTAGCCCCACCCGCCACTGACGCCCGGGGTTTCGGCTACCCTAACTTTTCTATTCGCAGTTCCGGATAGAAAGGGGTGGGGTGGGCCAGGGCACCGAGGTGAAGGCGCGCCGCAACTGGCTGCTGCTCGGACCGGCGTTCGTGGCTGCCATCGCCTACGTCGACCCCGGCAACGTCGCCGCCAACGTCAGCGCCGGCGCCCAGTTCGGCTTCCTGCTGATCTGGGTGATCGTGGCGGCCAACGCGATGGCCTGCATCGTGCAGTACCTCTCGGCCAAGCTCGGCCTGGTGACCGGCATGTCGCTGCCGGAGGCGGTCGGTGGCCGGATGCGCCGCCGCACCCGGCTGACCTACTGGCTGCAAGCCGAAATGGTCGCGATGGCAACCGATCTCGCTGAGGTCGTGGGTGGTGCGATCGCGCTGTACTTGCTGTTCGACCTCCCGCTGCTGACCGGCGGCATCATCACCGGCGTCGTCTCGCTGGTGTTGCTGATGGTCAAGGACCGTCACGGCCAGAACTCGTTCGAACGTGTCATCACCGGACTGCTGGCGGTCATCGCGGTCGGTTTCCTCGCCAGCCTGTTCGTCGCTCCTCCTCCGCTCGACGAGGCGGCGGCGGGGCTGGTGCCCAGATTCGCGGGCACCGAGAGCGTGCTGATCGCGGCGGCGATGCTGGGCGCGACCGTGATGCCGCACGCGGTGTATCTGCATTCGGGGCTGGCCCGGGACCGGCACGGCCACCCCGAACCCGGGCCGATGCGGCGGTTGCTGCTGAGGATCACGCGCTGGGACGTCGGCATCGCGATGGTGATCGCCGGCGCGGTCAACCTGTCGATGGTGTTGGTGGCCGCGACGAACCTGCGGGGTCAGGACAACACCGATTCGATCGAGGGCGCGCACGCCGCGGTGGGCGAGACCCTGGGGCCGACGATCGCGCTGCTGTTCGCGATCGGCCTGCTCGCCTCGGGGTTGGCGTCGTCGTCAGTGGGCGCGTACGCCGGAGCGATGATCATGCAGGGCCTGCTGCACCGCTCCGTTCCGCTGGTGCTGCGCCGCCTCATCACGCTGTTGCCCGCGCTGGCGGTTCTGGCGATCGGCCTGGATCCCAGCCGGGCGCTGGTGTTGTCACAGGTGGTGCTGTCGTTCGGGATACCGTTCGCGCTGATCCCGCTCGTGCGGCTGACCAGCGACCGGACTCTGATGGGCGCCGACGTCAACCACCGGGTGACGACGGCTGTCGGGTGGGTGATCGCCGGCCTGATTACTCTTTTGAACGTGGTGTTGATCTACCTGACGCTGACGGGTTGATGCACGCCTACTTCGCCTACGGCTCGAACCTCAACGTCGCGCAGATGGCGTTGCGGTGTCCCGACGCGGCCCACCCGCGGCCGGCGATGCTGACCGACCACGACTGGCTGATCAACGAGCGCGGCGTCGCCACGGTCGAACCGTTCCACGGCTCCGAAGTGCACGGCGTGCTGTGGCAACTCAACGACCGCGATCTGGCGGTGCTCGACAGCGCCGAAGGCGTTCCAGTGCGTTACCGCCGCGACCGGCTCACCGTGCACACCGACGACGGGCCCGCCGAGGCATGGGTGTACATCGACCATCGCGTCGAACCGGGCCCGCCGCGGCCCGGTTACCTGGAGCGCATCATCGACGGCGCCCTGCACCACGGCCTGCCACCCCGCTGGGTCGATTTCCTCAAGCGGTGGGATCCAGCGCACTGGCCCGGGCGCTCCGGCCACTCGGATATCCCTGCCCCGCAGTCGCTTTCAGAGCTCCTGGCGCAGCCAGGCATCGTCGAAGACCGAATCCTGCGCTCGCGCTTCGGTTTTCTGGCCATCCACGGCGGCGGTCTCGAGCAGATGACCGATGTGATCGCCGACCGTGCCGCCGACGCGGCGGGCGCCTCGCTGTACACGGTGCGCCATCCCGACCACTATCCGCACCATCTGCCCTCGGCGCTGTACCTGGCGCGGGAGTCCGTGCGCCTCGCGGAGTTCCTCGACCACGTCGACGTCGCCGTGTCACTGCACGGGTACGGCCGCATCGGTCGCAGCACACAGTTGCTCGCCGGCGGCCGCAACCGCGCACTCGCCGAGCACCTCGCCAAACAGGTCGAAGTGCCCGGCTATCAAGTCATCACCGATCTCGACGCGATCCCACGGGAACTACGGGGGCTGCACCCCGACAATCCCGTCAACCGCGTCCGCGGAGGCGGTGCGCAACTCGAGTTGACGCCGAGAGTGCGTGGTATCAGCCCGCGCAGCCAGCTACCGGGTGACGACGGGCTGACCCCCGCGACCTCCGCACTGATCCACGGGCTCGTCGCCACCGCACATTCCTGGGAACTCCGCTCCACCTGAGCACCCATCCGCCTCGCGTGTGGCTCCGAATACCGCTATGTGGATGGTTCGTACCTGTACCGCACCCGGACGGCGCACCTGCGTCGAGCGCCGGTGTACCACCATTTCGAGCATCACGGATACAGCTGGCTGGTCGACGTCGACCGGCTTCCCAGGGTGCCGTGGTGGCTGCGTCCCTTCGCGCGCTTCGACGCCCGCGACCACCTCGACGGTGCGCCGGGGGACTCGCTGCGGCAGCGCATCGACGCGTTCCTGTGGGACCGCGGCGTCGACCTGGGCGGCGGGCGGGTCACCGCGCTGCTGCAGGCCCGGGTGGCCGGCTACGCGTTCAACCCGGTGACGCTGTACTGGTGCCACGACTCGGCGGGCGTCGTACGCCACATCGTCATGGAGATGCACAACCGCCACGGTGAACGGCATGCGTACCTGCTGCCGCCGAGCCCCGACGGGACGTCGGTGGCACCGAAGAAGCTGCGGGTGTCGCCGTTCAACGGCGCCGACGGCCACTACCTGGTGCGCGCCCCGCACCCCGACGACGAGGTGAACGTGACCGTATCCCTGCACCGCGGCAACGGCCCGGCGTTCATCGCCACCGTGCGTGGCACACGCAGGCGCGCGGCCGTCGCCGAGGTGCTGCTGATGCAGGCGAAGGCCCCGCTCGCGCCGCTGATGACCGCGCTGGAGTACCGGCTCCAGCACCTCACGCTGTGGCTGCGGCGGGTGCCCGTGGTGCGCGATACCGAAGTGGTGGGCGAAACTGTCGCTCCGACAGAGGCTTTCGCCGGCAACGTGGCCAGATCGCGATATTCATGACGGTGCCCACGCAGGTGGCTAGGCTACCGCTGGTGACCACGGACCTCGACGAACTGCTTCGCCAGGTTGCCGAGGAGGACGTCGAGGCATTCGCCACCTTCTACGATCGCACCCGTGCGCGGGTGTACGGCCTGGTGACCCGGGTGCTGCGCGATCCCGGGTACAGCGAGGAGACGACGCAGGAGGTCTACCTGCAGGTGTGGCGCACCGCGGGAAGTTACGACCCCTCGGCGGGTTCCCCGCTGGCGTGGCTGATGACACTCGCACACCGCCGCGCGGTCGACCGGGTGCGGTCCGAGCAGGCGGCGACGCAGCGGGAGGACCGCTACGGCGCGACCACCGTCGAAGCGCCCGCCGATCACGTCGTCGACTCGGTGATCATGCGCGACGAACGCCGCCAGGTCGCCAACTGCCTGGGATCGCTCACGGACGTCCAGCGCGAGTGCATCCAGCTGGCCTACTACGACGGGCTGACCTACGCCCAGGTCTCCGAACGACTGTCGGCGAATCTCGCCACAATCAAATCGCGGATGCGCGACGGCCTCCGCGGTCTCCGCAAGTGCTTGGGGATGGCATGACCGAGCCCATGGATTCCGACCTCGGCGCCCTCGCGGCGCCCTACGCCCTGGACGCGATCTCCGACTCCGAACGCGAGGGGGTCGACCGCCGCCTCGCGGCCGCTCCGCCCGCCGTCGCGCAGGCGTTCGCCGAGGAAGTGCGCAACGTCCGCGAGGCCATGGCGGTGGTGTCGGCGGCCACCGCGACCGAACCGCCCCCGCAGCTTCGCGAGCGCCTGCTGGGCGAGGTCGGTGGCGGGCGAGTCGAGCCGGTACGCCAGTTGCGGCCGCGGCCGACGCGCTGGCAGAAGGCCGCGTTGGCCGCTGCCGCCGTGGTCGTGGTCGGCGCGGGCGCCCTGGGCGTCGGTCTCGCGCTGCGACCGGCCGACACACCCTCAACCGCCGAGCAGGTGTTCGCAGCGCCCGATGTGCGCACCGTCTCGGGTGAGATTCCGGGCGGCGGCACCGCAACCGTGGTGTTCTCCCGCGAGAAGGATGCCGGGGTGCTGGTGATGAACAACGTCACCCCGCCGCAACCCGGCACCGTCTACCAGATGTGGCTCGTCGACGCCGAGGGCCCGCATCCCGCGGGCACCATGGACGCGCAGGCCGTTGCCCCGTCGACCACCGCCGTGCTGCCCGACCTCGGCGACTCGAGCACGCTGGCCTTCACCATCGAACCGCCGGGCGGTTCGGCGGAGCCGACCAGCGCGCCGTTCGCCGAGCTCCCCCTGGCCTAGGTGCCCGCCATCGTCGCCTCGGCCGCCTCCGCCAGGACATCGCGCACGTCCCGGCGGCGCTGCCACGCCCGCCGCTGCCGGATGGCGCCGTTGCCCTGTTCGGTGACGCGGCGCAACTCGTCGAACACCACGTCGTAGTCACCCACGGCTTCGAGCGCGGGCCGTACGTGCTCGACGAGCCGGTCCAGCAACTCGCGGGCGGGCACGCGCTGATGGCTCTCCAGCAGGTCGACCGCATCGCCGTCGAGGCCGTCGCGCGCGGACTTCCAGTACGCGGCCTTGAGCGCATGCGCGGCGAGCGGTGGCGTCGGCTCGCCGCGCCGCTCGTCCTGCAACGCCGTCATCACCGCGGCCCGGGTCAACGCGGCCAGCAGCACGGTCTCGGCCACCGTCGCGGGCACGTCGGCGACGCGCACCTCGATCGTCGGGAAGTTCTTCGACGGCCGCACGTCCCAATAGACCATGCCGTCGTCACGCATCGCGCCGGCCTGTTGCAGCATCGACACGACGGCGTCGTACTCGTCGACGGAGTCGAAGTGCGGCGGTGGGCCCGCACTGGGCCACCGCGCCCACAGCACGCTGCGCCAGCTGGCATAGCCGGTGTCGGAGTTGCGGTAGATCGCCGAGTTCGCGCTCAACGCCAGCAAGGTGGGCAGCCATGGTCGCAGGCGGTTGCTGACGCGGATCGCGGCTTCCCGGCTGGGCACCGCCACGTGCACGTGGCAGCCGCAGATCCCCTGCTCGTGAGCGATCATGCCGAACTTCTCGCCGATCTCCCGGTACCGCGGGGTGTCGGTGATCGGAAACTCCCGCGGAAGCGTGGGCGGCAGCCCGACCGCCAGCAGCCGTGCGCCGGCGGCGTCCGCGGCCTCGGCGGAGAGCCGGCGCAGCCGCAGCAGTTGGTCGCGCAGTTCGCGGGTCGAGCCGACCACTTCGCTGGTGGTCTCGACCTGGCAGGTGGTCAGTTCGAGTTGCAGTTTCACACCACGGCCGGCGGCCTCGCGGGCGACGGCCTCGTTGAGCGCGACCGGTTCCCCGCTCGTGGGGTCAACGAGCAGGAACTCTTCTTCGACGCCGATCGTGGGGTGCGTGGCCATGGGCAGAAATATTGATCCGGCCCGTCGGATGGTTCACGACGGGCCGGATCGGGGCAACAAATCCTTCGGCTAGTGGGACTCCGGGGGGTCGGAGTCGGCGTGAGATTTATTGCCCCGAGCGTGTGTGCGCCAAACATCCTTTGTCGACCTGCGACCCTCCTACGATCGATCCGTGACCAAACCGTTCCGGTTCGGCGTCGGACTGCAGGCCGCGCGCCGTCAGAAATCGGTGCAGGAGTGGGCGCGCCGCGCCGAGGACATGGGCTACGACATCGTCCACGTCGCCGACCACCTCTACACCACCGCGCCGTTCTCGATGATGACGGCGATGGCGATGGCGACCGCGCGGCTCCGCGTGGGCACGTTCGTGCTCAACGCCGGCTTCTACCGGCCCGCGCTGCTCGCGCGCGAGGTGACCACGCTGCATGACCTCAGCGGCGGGCGCTTCGACCTCGGCCTGGGCGCCGGCTACGTCAAGGAGGAGTTCGAACAAGCCGAGCTGCCGTATCCCACGGCCGGCCAGCGCGTGGACTGGCTGCGCCACGTCACCGAGCACATGACCGAGCACGCACCCGATGTGCCGATCCTCATCGCGGGCAACGGCGACAAGCTGTTGACGCTGGCCGCGCAGCGCGCCGACATCATCGGGCTGACCGGCGGCGCCCCGATCACCGCGACCTGCGATCCGCTCGCCGACCGGATCGCGTTCGTTCGCCAAGCGGCCGGCGACCGGTTCGACGACCTCGAGCTCAACCTCGCCGTCACGGCCATGCCGACCGACGATTCGGGTGAGCCCGACCTGTCGATCACCCGACGATTCCTGCCCCATCTGTCAGAAGAGGAACTGCTGGCGACTCCCGCGGTGCTGTCGGGGTCGACGAGCGAGATCGCCGACACACTGCGCGGTTACCGCGAGACGTACGGCATCAGCTACATCACGGTCCAGCAGCTGCATGCCGAGCCGTTCGCCAAGGTGATCGCCGAGCTATAACGGTTGCGCCGCAGCGGTATCGGCCGAGCGCACCACGAAGTCCGACCACTCCGGTTCGCGCACGGCGTCGTGGTACTCGTAGAGCTTCCACGGGCTGACGGTGTGGATCTCGCCGCGGGCATTCTTGAAATAGGAATGCTTGATCGACGGGTGCGCCCAGACCGTCAGCTTGATCGCCTCCTGTGACCGGCGGCGCCAGTCGTCGGTGGCGTCGGCCTTCGGTTCGATCGAGTGCGCCCCGTCGGCCAGGGCGCGCAGGCACTGGCCGATGTAGCGCATCTGCAATTCGGAGTTGAAGATGAGGCTGCCGCCGTGCGCCAGATGCGTGCCGGGGCCGTAGGTGAGAAAGAAGTTCGGGAAGCCCGGAACCATGATCCCTCGGTACGCGTACGACCGATCCCCCCAGACGTCGCGCAGATCGATCGGGTTGCCGTCGCCGTCGCGGCCGGTGATCCGCAGCGGCCACAGCACCTCGGTGGCGCGAAAACCCGTGGCGTACACGATGACATCGGCGCGCCGTTCGCGGCCGTCGGCGGTCACCACGCCCGTCGGCGTGATCCGCTCGATCGGCGTTCGGACCAACTCGACATTGTCGCGGCGCAGGGTGTGCAACCAGGTGCCGTCGTCCTGCAGCGTGCGTTTACCCGTCGCGGGGTAGTCGGGCAGGACCTTGGCGAGCAGTTCTTCGTCGCCCTCGACCTGGGTGGTGATCCAGTCGGTGAACATCATCCTCGCGGCGGCGTTCATGTCGCTAACCGCGTAATCGCCTTGTTGATAGGCGGGATCGACGCGTGCGGCGTCCAGACCCTTGTCGGCGCCCGGCCACAACAACAGGAAGCGGTACCAGCGGCTGTAGAACGGCAGATGTTCCATCGCCCAGCGGGTGCCGTCGCCGACTTCCTTGTGGTACATCGGATTCGGGAACATCCACTGGGCGGTGCGCTGGTAGACGTCGAGATGCTCGACCCGGTCGGCGATCGCGGGCGCGATCTGGAATCCGCTTGCCCCGGCGCCGATCAGCGCGACACGCCGGCCGGTGACGTCGACGCCGTGGTTCCACGCGGCGGAGTGAAAGGCGGGGCCGCCGAACGTGTCCGCTCCCTCGATGTCGGGCACCTGCGGCCGGTTGAGTTGGCCGACCGCGCTGATGATCGCGCGGACGGTGACCCTCGAGACACGGCCGTTCTTGGCGCGCAGGGCGACGGTCCAGGTGCCCGACGCGTCGTCCCATTCGGCCGAGACCACCTCGGTCTCCCACTGCACGTGTTCGCTGATACCGTGTTTGTCCATCACGTCGACGAAGTACTGCCGCAGCTCCGGTTGCTCGGCGAAGTAGTGGCTCCAGTTGTTGCTGGGTTCGAAGCTGTAGCAGTAGAAGTGGTTGGCTACGTCGACACGGGCCCCCGGATAGCTGTTCTCCCACCAGGTTCCGCCGGGGCCGGCGTTCTTCTCCACCACGGAGAACGGCAGACCGGCCTGCTTGAGCCGGATGGCAGCGAGCAGTCCGGACTCACCGCAGCCGATGACGAGCACGGGTAGCGTTGCCGCCGCGTCCGGATCGATGGGCTCGGGCTTGCGCGGATCGGCGCCGTCGAGGTCGAGTTCCTCGGTCAGAAGCGGCAGATACTCCTCGCCGACGGGTTCGCAAGCGGCCCAATCCATCATCTGTTTGACGACGGACGCGCTCAGCGGTACGGGTTCGGGGCAGCCGCGGTCGCGGTAGGCGGTGATCACCTCAAGCGCCTCGGCCCGCGCACGGGCCTTGTCCTCTTCGGACATGAAGCCCTGGACCTCGTTGAGGAACAACCCGGCCTGGGCGTAGTCGCGGATGAAGCGGGTGTCACCGGTGATGTGCACGAGGCTGAGCAACAGCGTCGGGACGCTGACGTCTTCGAGCGCCCGCTGGATCTCTGCGGTGGGCGTTGTGAACGGCGTACCCGCGTAGCGACTGCGCACGAGACCTCCTCCTGACCGCGACGGCCGCATGCAATTACGGAACTTACAGTAGCGTAATCGACGCCGGACTCCGGCAGTGACGTTTGATTCGCGGCGGTCGGCCAGCCGGTAAGCTCCCAGCGGTCCGCCCTCGTAGCTCAGGGGATAGAGCACGGCTCTCCTAAAGCCGGTGTCGCAGGTTCGAATCCTGCCGGGGGCACTTTGTATTTTCGCAGCTCAGAGGCGGTATTCGACCGTCAGGTCAGCGGTGCGGACCACGTCAGGATGGTTCCGCCGCCGACGGCGCCCTCGACGATGAACCGCCCACCAACCTCCTCGGCGCGGGCGCGCAGATTCGCCAACCCGCTCGGCCTCACGTCGGCGGCGATACCACAACCGTTGTCGACGACCTCGATACGCAGATCGTCTGCGACGGTCACGCCGATCTGCAACGCGGTGGCGTCCGCGTGCCGCACGGCGTTGCTGACCGCCTCGCGCACCACCGCTTCCGCGTGCTCGGCGAGTTTGTCGTTGACGACCGACAGCGGACCCGAGAATTTCGTCGTGGTGCGCATGTTCGGGTCGGCGAACTGATCGATCGCCTCGTCGAGCCGCTGTCGGAGGGTGACGCCCGGTCGCGAGTTGTGCAGGTCGAAGATCGCGGTCCGGATCTCTTGGATGACTTCCTGGAGGTCGTCGACGCAGCCGGTGAGCCGCTCCTGCACCTCCGGGGTGCGCGCCCGCGGGATCGTCCCCTGCAACGCCAGCCCGACGGCGAACAGTCGCTGGATGACATGGTCGTGCAGATCGCGGGCAATGCGGTCCCGGTCGGTCAGTATGTCGAGTTCTCGCATCTGCCGTTGCGTGCTCGCCGACTGCCATGCCAAGGCCGCCTGATCGGCGAACGCGGCCATCATGTCCATGTTCTCGTCGCTGAAGGGCGGCGCCCCGACAGGCCGGAGGGCAACCAGAACTCCCGCGACGTCATCGACTGCGCGCAGCGGTAACAGGAGCGCGGGGGCCGTTCCGCCTTCACCCGCACCGAGACCCAGGCCGTCGAACCGCATCGGCGTGCGCCCAGTGAACGCCTCGCCAACAGGGCTGCCTACGACAGGAACCGACTCCACATCCAGGGCGGTCTCCCCCGCGGCTGCAGCGACGACGAGCTCGGTCGCTTCCATCGGCGGCAAATCGCTGTCCTCCGGAACGAACACCGCGGTCAGAGTGGCTCCGCTGAGCTGACGTGATTTCTCGGCGACCAACCGGAACACCCTTGCCGGATCGGCGCCCGACAGCAGTTCGGTGCCGATGTCGCGGGTGGCCTCGATCCACGACTGCCGGTCCTTGGCCTGCTGGTAGAGCCGGGCGTTCTCGATGGCGATCCCGGCGGCCGCCGCGAGCGCCTGGACGAGGACCTCGTCGTCCTCGCTGAACGGCTGGCCACCCGCTTTCTCGGTCAGGTAGAGGTTGCCGAAGACCTCGTCGCGGATTCGGATCGGCACGCCGAGGAAGGTGACCATCGGGGGATGGTTCGGCGGAAATCCAACGGACACGGCGTGGTGCGCGATGTTGTCGAGCCGAATCGTCTTCGGGTCGTCGAGCAGGAGCCCGAGGACGCCGCGCCCCTCCGGCAGGTGGCCGATCGCCGCCCGCGTTTCGTCATCGATGCCCTCGTAGACGAACTCGACGAGGTCGTGGCCACGCCCGCGCACGCCCAGCGCCCCATAACGGGCGTCGACCAGCTCGATTGCGGTGTGAACGATCGTTTTGAGCGTCCGGTCCAGTTCCAGCCCGGACGTCACGACGAGCATGGCGTCGAGTAACCCCTCGAGGCGATCGCGTCCTTCGACGATCTCCTCGACGCGGTCCTGGACTTCCGAGAGCAACTCGCGAAGTCGCAACTGGGACAAGGTCTCCCGAAGCGGACGCTCGCCGGCGTCGCTCCCGGACCGGTCTCTGTCGGTCACCGCTCTGCCGTTCCGCTCCTGTTCGACGATCACCATCCCGCAGGGGCCGATGCTACGCGTCCGGCGTGGATCGCACGCAAACTTGGTGGTGAAGCTTCAAGCCGCGTAGCGGTCGGCGAAGAGACGAAAGTCCCCGCGAAACCGACCAAGCTCGGTGACGCCGGCTCCGGGGAGCGGGCACCTGCCGGAGCCGACGGCATCATTTGGCGGGTTTCACCACCGTCGCGGACTACAGCCGGCTGCGCCTCGGCTACCCCGGTGCGCGAATGTCCGCTGACGCCAGGGGTATTCATCGCGCGGCGATGGACAACACCCCGATATTCAGTCGCGGACCGCTTCGCTCTCACCGCTGATCTGGAGGGGCTCGGGCACTACCTCGAAGAACCGCTCGACGTCGGCGCGGGTGCAGGCCGCCGTTCCGGGCATCAGCAGCTTGGCGGTGGCGGCGGCGATGCCGAACCGCACCGACTCGACGAGCGGCCAGGCGCGGGTCAAGCCAACCGTCATACCCGCGACCATCGCATCACCCGCCCCCACGCTGCTGACCGCCTGAACGGGCAGGGGCGGGAATCGATAGCCGTCATGAGGTGTCACCAGCAGCGCTCCCTCCGCGCCCAGCGAAACCACGACCGCCTGTGTGACTCCGCGCTCGATGAGGCCCTGAGCGGCCGCCAGCTGTTCGGATTCGGTTTCGAGCGGAAGTCCCACGCATTCACGGAGTTCACGCACGCTGGGCTTCATCACGAACACTCCCGACTTCACGTGACGCAGTCCCCCGCCCCACGTGTCGAGGATCAGCAGGACACCGAGTTCTCGGCAGAGGCCTGCGACCCGCTCGAAGAAGTCCGCAGGCACACCAGGTGGGAGACTGCCGCTGGCGACGACGAATTCCGCCGACGCCGCAGCCGATGCCAACTCATCCAGGCACCGATCCTGCTCGGCAGGGACGAGGCGCGGGCCGGGGAACACGAACCGGAACTGGTTTCCGGTACTGCGTTCGTTGACCGTGAAGCTCTCCCGCGTGGCGTTCGCGATCGGGACGCGTCGTGCCGGGACGTCGGCTTGGTCGACCAGTTCTGAAACCATTGCGCCCGTCGGTCCTCCCGCGGGATAGACCGCCGTCACCGACTCGCCGAGAGCCCGGACGAAGCGCGCCACGTTGACACCACCGCCACCCGGGTCGTACCGGGCTCCTTCACACCGGACCTTGTCGGTGTGGCGCACGATGTCGGCATCGATGGTCACGTCCAGTGCCGGGTTCATCGCCAGGGTGACGATCATCGGCTTGGCATCGGCAGAGGATTCGGGCGCCCCTCGGTGCTCCGTCGGCTCGAAATCGGGCGGTAATGCAACCGCCCGGGGCTCTTCGGGCATGGGGTGACCGTACCCGTCACGCACAGCCGGCCACGCTGGATGAAGACGCCATGCTCGCCGCCGACGGTTGCTCGTCGAATTCGACGGTGCCGCCGGCATGCAGGATGTGCGTCTCGCCACGGCATTCCACCAGCACGGGTGCGGCATCGCCGGGCTCGGCGCTCAGCGTAGCGCTTCGGCCGAAGACCCCCAGTCGCAGCCGGTGCCCCCGATAGCGGAAGGTGAACTCCAGGTGTCCAAGCGATTTCGGCCACGACGGCCCCAGCGTGATGCGGTCGCGCCGGATCTCCAGCCCGGTGAAGCACCGCTGCAGGAGGTCGATGCTTCCCGCCATCGCGGCCAGGTGGATGCCCTCGGCCGTTGTGCCGCGCTGGATGTCGACGATGTCGGAAGCCAGCGCCTGCCGGAAGAACTCCATCGCCTGATGCCGGTTTCCCCGAGCCAATACCCACGCGTGGACGACGGCGCTCAATGTCGATCCGTGCGAGGTCCGCACCCGGTAGTACTCGATGGTTCTCGGGATCTGCTCAGGAGTGAAGCGGTATCCGAGCCGGTCGAAGAGCTCGTAGAGTTCGTCGGCGGACAGCAGATAGAACAGCATGAGGGCATCGGCCTGTTTGCATGCCCGATAGTTGTTGACGCTGTCGTTCTCGGCCTCGAGGATGCGGTCGAGCCGCTGCATGTTGTCGTACCGGCTGCGGTAGCCCTCCCAGTCGAGTTCCTTGAGTTTTTCGTAGCCTTCGAATTGACTGATCACGCCGTCGTGGAAGGGCACGAACATCCGCCGGCTGACATCTTCCCAGAGCGCGAGGTCCGCGTCGCTGATGCCGAGCGTTTCCAGCAATGCGAGCCGGTAATACAGCGGGATCCGTTCGAGGGCTTCCAGGGCCCTCACGATCACCCAGACCGCCATGACGTTGGTATAGGCGTTGTTGTCGATCCCGTCGTATTCCCTTCCGGGATAACCGGAATGGAATTCGTCGGGTCCGATGACCCCGCAGATCACATAGCGTTGCCTGGTCGGGTCGTATTCGGCCATGCTTACCCAGAATCTCGCGATATCGGCGAGCATCTCGGCGCCGTAGTCGATCAGGAATCCGATGTCGCCGGTGACCTCGTAGTGCTGCCACACGTTGTAGGCGATGGCAAGCCCGATGTGGTGAGCGCGAGCGCTCGCATCCGGGTTCCACCGGCCGGATCGGGGATTGAGGTGTAGCCGTTGACTTTCCTCACGTCCGTCGCTTCCGGACTGCCACGGATACATGGCACCGGCATGACCCGCCTCGGCGGCGGCCAGGCGAGCCTCGGGCAGGCGACGGTAGCGGTACATCAACAGCGATCGGGTGACCTTGGGCAGTCGCATGTTCGTCACCGGGAAGACGAACAGCTCGTCCCAGAACACGTGTCCCCGGTATGCCTCACCGTGCAGCCCACGAGCCGGGACGCCGACGTCCAGGTCGGCGGTATAAGGAGACAGTGTCTGCATCAGGTGGAGTTGGTGCAGGCGCACGATACGACGCAGGTCCGCATCCGCACCCATCTCGATGTTGAATCGCTCCCACAGGTGCGCCCATGCCAGTTGGTGTCCGCGTTCGAGTTCGGCGTATCCACCGATCCGGCGCAGTTCACGTTCGGCGGCCGAAACCGGACCGGAGATTCCGTGGTCACGGCTCGTGTACAGCGTCACCACCTCTTCGAGCGTGACCGCTTGTCCCGCCCTGACATCGAGGGCGATTTCACGTCCCACCTGCATTGGATCGTCGACAAGGCGACGGGCGGATTCGAGGCCTTCGTTCTCGCCGCGCACCGTGCTGCGCTTTGCGATGGCGACTTCGATATTCGATTCGACGGTCCGCACCGCCAACAACACTGAGTCCTCGGACATCTCGCGCGCTTGGACGACGTTGACGTGGCGCGACGACAGTTCGCGATAGCGCTCGACTCCATGGTTCTGGACGTCACCGTCGATCAGAGTGCGAAACTCGAGCCGTCCGGACCAGTTGTCGGCCCGCACTGTGGTCTGGACGGCGGCGGCGTGGGGAAGGTGCATGGCCACGAACCTGCTCTGCGACACCCGGGTGGTCCGCCCGGCCCGGTCGGTGAACGTGAAGTCGCGCCACAGCGTTGCCCCGCGCAGGTCGATCGTGACCAGGTACGAGGAGACGTCCACCTCGTCGATGTCCAGCCACGGTCCGTCGTCGATGCGGAAGGTCACCGGCAGCCAGTTCGGCAGGTTCACCAGGCTCTCGTTGTCGATCACCGATCCCGCCACCTCGTCGGTCAGGCGGTTGTAGACACCCGCGACGTACAGCCCCGGGTAGTGGAACTCCCCCGCAGCGCATTCCGGTGCCGCGCCCCGTACGGCCATGTAACCGTTACCCATGGTGCACAGCGCTTCTCGCAGCTTCTCGTCGGCTGTTTCGTAGCCGCCGAACGTCAACTTCCACGGATCATTGGCCGTATCCCGTTCTGCGGCCAACTGGTCGGTGAGCCGGCCGAGGAACCGACACACGTGCTCGGGCCCCTCCAGGGTGAACCGGGCCGCCGATCGCCTGTCCCCCGATTCGTCGCTGCGGACCGCGACGCCGATACCCTTGTGGCGCACCGCGTCGAACGCATCTTCATCGGTCAGATCGTCACCGATGTAGATGGGTAGTAGCGGCCGCGAGCCGTCGACCTGATCGAGGATCCATTCCAGCGTCTTACCCTTGTCCCATCCGACGTCGGGCCGGAGTTCGATGACCTTGCGCCCGCCGCCGATTCGAAACTTGTGGTGTTGCCCCACTATCCGTACCGCGGCGACCACCCGGTCAACCTGTTCGGGGTTGACGTTGCGGTAGTGCACGGCCACCGAGAACCGCTTGTTCTCGATCATGACCCCGTCCACACCGGTCAGCCGCTCACGGAGTTCTGCCGTCGCAGTGGCGAGCGTGCGAATCGCTTGTACCCCAGCCTCATTCTGATGATGCGAGCCGTCAGGGGCCACGAGCTCGAATCCGTGGCTGCCCGCGTACCAGAGGCCGGGAACACCGACCCGCGACCGGATGTCGTCCAGACTCCGGCCGCTGATCACCGCGACCGGGCAGCTGGCGGCCAGGGACGCCAACATCTCACCCGCTCCGGAGATCAGGGTCGCCGCGTCGGGATCGTTGACGATCTGGGAGATGGTTCCGTCGAAGTCCAGGAGTACCGCTGGTTGCCGGGTGTCGGCCAAGGGTGCGATCTGGCTGTACGACAGCAGTGCGTCGGCCGTGGCGGAAAGGCGTTGGTAGCCGTCGCGGACCGTCACCTCGACGAGATCGCCGACCACCACATCGGCACCGGCCCGAAGCAGCGCTGCACCGTCTCGGGCCGGGTCCACCCCGACGACCAGTCCGAATCCGCCGTCGCGTCCCGCCGCCACCCCCGCTACGTCGTCGTCGACGACGACGCAGCGCGCCGGAGCTACTCCGAGGCTTCGCGCCACGTGGTGCAGGACGTCACGGTGTCGGCCCTGAGAATCTTGGAGGGCCGGGGTCGAGGAAGGATCAGTGCACATCGAGAACAGGTCGCCTGCTGCCGACCGGGCGACTGCGCTGCCATTGCCCCCCGACGAGACGAGCGCGGTCGCGATATCGGCGGCCCTGAGTTGGCGCACCAACTTGACGGTGGACTCGGCCAGGGGCAAACGGTCAGCCGGTGTTTCGGCGGTATCGGCCACAACGCCGTCTAGGCCGAAGATCACCGCGTCGTGATAGCGCGGGTCAACGAACACCGGAAGCTTCATCGCCCCTCCTCCGAAAGAGATCGTGTCCCCATCGGATCTCTTCAGCGGTCCCGGGGGGAAGGGACCGAAGTCACTCATCGAACCGGTTAGGGACTTAAGCACTTCCGCGATCGGGACGTTGGTCCTCACCGTCGTGGCCCTCCGACGGTACGTCCCACACGCCGTCCGGAGCAGGATGAGCCCTATGGACGTTCGAGACGATCTCACCTTCATCCGCGATATCTCCGAGCTGACGATCGCCGATGCCGAAGAGGCCGGAGGCAAGGGCGCCAACATGGGTGAGTTGGTCGCCGCCAACCTGCCCGTTCCACCCGGATTCGTTCTGCTGCGGGATTGTTACCGCCGGTCCATGAGGTCCGGCGGGGTCGAAGCCGAGCTGAACGCGTTGCATCGAGAGGCGCTCGACGCCGTCGCCGACACCGCCATGCTCACCGAGCTCTCCGAGCGCATGCAGGGCCTGGTGCGCAAGGCCGGTGCCGACGACGAGGTGCGACGGCTGATCCTGTCGGCGTACCACGGCTTGGGGCCGGGCGCGGTGGTCGCGGTGCGATCCTCGGCCACCGGCGAGGACGGCGCGGACGCCTCATTCGCGGGAATGAACGCCACCATCACCAACGTCACCGGCGACGAGGCGCTGGTGGAGGCGGTGGTGCGGTGTTGGATGTCGCTGTTCAGCCCGCGCGTCATCACCTACCGCGCCAGCCGCGGCTTCACCAGTGACCCGGCGATGGCGGTCGTCATACAAGAGATGGTCCATTCGGAAAAGGCCGGAGTCGCATTCACCGCCGACCCCAGCAACGGCGCCCAGGACCGAGTCGTCATCGAGGGAGCGTTCGGTCTCGGCGAGGTCGTGGTGTCCGGTGAGGTCGAGCCCGACACCTACATCGTCTCCAAGGAGACGCGCCAACCCCTCGATGTCCGACTCGGCCACAAGGCCTTCAAAATCGTGCGTGGCGACGACGGGCACGATGCCGTCGTCGACCTCGACGAATCTCAGGCCGATGCCCGCGTACTGACCGACGAAGAACTGCGCTCGATAGCCGAACTGGCCATCGCGACCGAGCGACACAACGGTTGCCCCCAGGACACCGAGTGGGCGATCGCGGGGGGTAAGACCTATCTGGTTCAGGCGCGGCCGATCACCACGCTGGGCCACACCACTCCCGCCGCCGCAGACAAGCACCTGGTGCTGGCCCGCGGCCTGGCCGCGGCACCCGGACTCGCCTCGGGAAAGGTGCGGGTGCTGGAGTCACCCGACGAGGGCGCGAAGTTGGAGGAGGGCGAGATCCTCGTCGCGCAGATGACCAATCCCGACTGGTTGCCCACCATCCGCCGAGCCGCGGCGCTGGTGACCGACACCGGCGGCATGACGTGCCACGCCGCAATCGTGGCTCGCGAATTGAGCGTGCCGTGCGTCGTCGGGACCCGGACTGCGACCAGAGACCTCCACGACGGTACGACGGTCACGGTCGACGGGGCCCGCGGCGAGGTGGTGTCCGGCCGGGTGCGGCCGTCGTCGACGACATCGGCGATTGAGCAGGGTGCCCCGGGCCGACCGCAGAGCGAAGCCACCGGCACGAAGGTCTACGTCAACCTGGCCATGCCCGAGTCCGCCGAAACCGTTGCCGCACAACCGGTTGACGGTGTGGGGCTGTTGCGCGCCGAGTTCATGCTGACCGAGGCGCTGGGCGGCCGTCATCCCCGTGACCTCATCGCCCACGGGGAGCAGGCCACGCTTGTGGACCAGTTGGGGGCGTCTGTCGGGCGAATCGCCGCAGCGTTCGCACCTAGGCCGGTCATCTATCGGGCGACGGACTTCCGCACCAACGAATTCCGCGGCTTGAAGGGCGGCGAGACCTACGAGCCGATCGAACACAACCCGATGATCGGCTATCGCGGCTGCTACCGATATGTGAACGAGCCGGACCTGTTCGCGCTGGAACTGGAGGCGCTGGCGCGGGTGCGGGAGCGGTCGCCCAATGTCGGGCTGATGATCCCGTTCGTCCGCACCAAATGGGAACTCGAGGCTTGCCTCGAGCTCGTCGACGCGAGTCCGCTCGGCCGGCAGCGGGGTTTGCACCGCTGGGTGATGGCCGAGGTGCCTTCGGTCGTGCACTGGCTTCCCGAATTCATCGGGATGGGCATCGACGGAGTGTCGATCGGAAGCAACGATCTGACTCAGCTGATGCTCGGGGTGGACCGTGATTCCGATGTGTGCGCTGAGTTGTTCGACGAATCCGACCCCGCCGTGCTCGATGCCATCGGCCAGATCATCGGCACGGCAAGGAAACACGGCATCACCTCGTCACTGTGCGGTCAGGCGCCGTCCACGAACCCGGCATTCGCCGAATACCTGGTGCGGATGGGCATCACGTCGGTATCGGTCAACCCCGATGCCGCTGATGCCACCCGGCGGGTCATCGCCGCAGCCGAGCGGCGGCTGCTACTCGAAGCCGCACGGTTGAGGTGAGGCGGGCATGGATCCAGCCGACGCCAAGGCCATGAGATGAACCCAACCGAGCACGACGAGGAGACCGAGGAGAGGCGTGACACGATCGTGTGGGGTTTCTTCCGCTCGGAATTCGCCGGACCGATCTATGTCGACTGGCCGATCGACCGGCGCCTGGACGCCTACCTGTTACATCACGGGCCGGCCGAGCTTCTGATCGACGGCTCCGCCTACGACGAGTTGCTCGAGCACGTCATGGCCAACATCGGGGTGGCGCAGCGCAAGGGCATCCTGCCACCGTTCAAAGCAATTCATCAGGACGAAGCCGGTCATGTCGAATGACGGCACCGGGGAATCGCGTCAAGCGCCGTCAACTGCTCCGTCATCACGACCCCCACCGACAGCCAGCTGAAATATCCGGTGCGCCTCGTTCACCGATTCCTCAAGCGGATGAGCGGTGTCGATTCGGTGGAATGGGCCCGTGCCTGCGTTCTCGCCGAGCGCGACGGCGATCTGTGGTGTCGCATCCGAACTCGACGGCCCTCTGGCCACGACCCGTTGGGCGGCCTGCGACGGTGAGAGCGCACACACGAAATGCACTAGCGCCGAAGAGGTCTCGGTAGCCAGTCGGTACGCCCTCTCCTGTTGCTGCGCATCGCGCCAGGTGCCGTCGAGCACAACTGTCTGACCGGTGGACAGCAGCGCACGGGCTCGACGCAGCACCTCGTCATAGACGGCGCGCACGTTCTCTGGTGCATACAGTCCCTCGTGCAGCTCGCCGACCTGCCCGGCGATGACGCCGGACCGTTGTAGCTCGCGGCGCACCGCGTCGGTGGAGATGACCCGGGCGTTCACTTGTTCTGCCAGGCCGTGCGCGACGGTGGTCTTGCCGGTTCCCGGACCGCCGCCGACGATGACCAACCGGACGGTGCACGATCTCAGGTGGGCGAGAGCGATGTCGAGATGGCGTATCGCGTCGGCCGCCGCTTCGCTGTGCCCTTGATCGACGCGGATGCAGTCCACCTTGGCCCGCACCACGGCGCGGTACGCGACGCTGAACTCCCTCAGGGACCGCGGTGCTGGGTTGTCGGCCCGTCGCAGGTACTCGTCGAAGAAGTGCTCGGCGAGGTCTTTGCGGCCGAGGAACTCCAGGTCCATCGCGAGGAAGGCGGCGTCGTCGACACCGTCGACGTAGCGCAGTCGATCATCGAATTCGAGGCAGTCCAGCAGCACCGGACCGTCAGGCGTGCAGAAGATGTCCTGTGTCAGCAGGTCCCCGTGACCGTCGACGACGCGGCCCGACGCGATCCGCTGCGCGAACAGTTGGTCACGGCCGGCCACGTACCGGTCGGCCAGGCGTGTGACCTCGCGAAGCGTCGCCTCGGGGATGACGCTGTCGACGTATCGCCTCAGCTCAGCGAGATTCTGGTGCCAGCGATCCGAGATCACCGCAGCCGTCGCCTGTTCGTCGATCTGGGGGCCTCGTAGCGCCTCCCGGTGGAACCGCGCCAATCGGTCCGCGATGGCGGTGAGGTATCCGTGGACGGCATCACCGTTGCGGACGAGCGCGGCGAGCCGGGCGGATTCGGGATATCGACGCATCACGATGACGGGTTCGGCGGGCTCTCCCGGCGCGGCGAAGTGGCCGACACCGAGATAGCTGTCGGGCGCCAACCTGCGATTCAGGGCCACTTCGCGTTGACACGCCTGCTCGCGAAGCTCGCGGGTGCCGAAGTCGAGGAAGTCCGTGACGATCGCTTTCTTCGTCTTGTATGCGCGGTCCCCGATGAGCGCAACCAGCCCCGTGTGTGTCTCATGGACCTCCGCGTGGAGATTCCCGTTGCCGGTCAACGGGTCTCGGCGGGTGCTCGCAGTAACCGACGCGGTCGTCATATCTGAACCCTCCCGCAGCCACCCTCTGGGCAACAGGGCCGGAAGACCCTAACCGCGAAAGACGGCCTGCCCGTCATCGGCTCGGTCGGCAGACCATGACCGGAACGGTGGCGTGTTGCAACAGATTCAACGCGGTCGACCCCAGGATGGCGCTGGTGAGCGCGGGCTTCCGATGGCTTCCGACCACCAGCAGCTGCGCGCCGTCCGCGTGAGAACGATCGATGAGTGCCGCAGCGGGTTTGGCGTGCTCGACGAAACACGGTGCCGAAACCTGTGGGTAGCGCTGGTTGTATCGGTCGACGTCATTCGTCAGCTGCGCCCACTCCGCCGTCTCGAGCGCATCCCAGTCGATCAGCAGCGGCAGTCGTGCGGCGACCGTGCGCAGCGGCGACGACGTCGATCGTACGGCCGCCAACTTCGCGTTGAACCGTTCGCAGAATTCAAATGCGTTCTCCAAGGCGGCCAGAGACGACGGAGTCCCGTCCACCCCGACGACTACCGGATCGTCCGTCGGCACGAGGTTTGACCCTCGCCACGCGACAACGGGGCAGTCGGCGCGCGTGGCGACGGCCAGTGTCGTCGAGCCCAGCAACAGTGCACCCGCAGCGGTGACTTCATCGTTGCCGACAACGATCATCCGTGCGCTCTTGCCGAGTTCCACCAGCACCTCGGTGATGGGAACATCGGTGGACAGAGTCGTCACCTCGAGTTCGGTTTCCTGCGCGCGCACGATCTCCTCTGCGCGGCGCAGAATGGCGTCGGCATTTTCGCGCTGGTGCGCGAGGACGGCCGCTCGCATCGCGGCGACGGTGTCCGTCAGGTTGTGCCCGACGGCCGGTAGCGCATGCACGATGTGCAACGACGTGTTGTATCTCGATGCCACCGCTGCCGCCCATCGGGCGGCATTGCCCGCGGCATCGCTGCCGTCCACGCCGACCACCACCGCACCTGTTCGCATGGAAACTCCTGTCTTCGGGATTCGTTGGCCCGTGAAGCCATCATGACCCGTGTCGCGCGCTGCGGCGTAGAGGCGAAAGTCCCTGGGCGTCAGCGCCGAGCGATGATGACCGGCATGCGTGCCGCCTGCGCGACCGCCGAGCTCACCGAGCCGAGCAACATCCCGGAGAAGCCGCCGAGACCGCGGCTGCCCACCACGAGGAGTTGGGCGCGCTCGGATTCCTCGAGCAGCCGGCGGGCGGGATCACCCGGGCCGACGATGCGCTGAACGACGACATCGGGATAGCGCTCGCTCCAGCCGGCAAGGCGTTGCGCCAGTTCCTCTTCCGGCCGTGTACCGCTCTCCTGTGCGCCGAGATCTCTGCTGCCCGTCCATACGTGCACGGCGAGCAGCCCCACGCCGCGACGATCGGCCTCGTCGAAGGCGATCTCGGTAGCCAGCTCCGAGGCGGGCGAGCCGTCGATGCCGACCACCACCGGAGCCGTCGCCGGATGATCCATCAGGGGGTCCTCGTCATGGATCACCGCCACCGGGCAGTGCGCGTGATGCACAAGACCGGAGCTGACCGAGCCGAGCAGCAGACCCTTGACACCTCCCAGGCCACGGCAGCCGACGACGATCAACTCGGCGCTCTGGGACAGGTCGACCAGTTCGGGAACCGTGGCGCCGGTGAGGACGCGATGATTGACCTCGATGTCGGGCGCGGCGCCGAGGGCATCGCTCACGAGCCCCAGAGCGTCGTTGATCACCGCCGTCCCGCGGCGCTGCCGCTCGACGGCGAACTCGCCGGACGTCGGCAGGTCCACCCATCCGCCGTTCGACGGCAGCACATGGACCACGGTCAAGGGCACGCCCCGCAACGCTGCGTCACGCGCGGCCCAGTCGGTCGCCACCCGAGACGGCGGAGATCCGTCCACTCCGACCACGATGCCGCGCGGACCCGGCTTCGCTGCCGTCGAGCTCATCTCCTCCTCCTGACCGGCGTCGAGTAAGCCACGCCCCCCATGCTCGACGGTTTGCGGGGCGTACCGAAGAGTCGAAGGTCACCAACTGCCGATGGATCCGACTGGTGACTTATCGAACGGCTCGCGGTTCAGGCGCCGCTGCGCGTGTCGATGACGCGCTGCGCGACGTCCGCGAGCTTGACGTTGCTGTCCTGGGAGAGCTGTTTGAGCATCTCGAAGGCCCGCATCTCGTCGACGCCGTAGCGCTCCATGATGATGCCCTTGGCCTGACCGATGCGATCCCGGGTGGCCATCGCCGACTTCAGCTGTTCACCTTCCCGGCTGGCCAGGATCGCCGCCGCGGCGTGTGCGGCCAGCACCGTGCCGATGGTTTCGTCCTCGGCATCGAAGGCGTTCGGTTTGAAGCCGAACATGTTGAGCGCTCCGGCGCTGCGATCGGCGGTATAGAGCTTGACCGACAGACCGCTGAACACACCGTGCTCGACCGCGGCCGCGGCGTATAGCGGCCAGCGCTCTTCCGTGCGGAAGTCATCGGTTCGCAGAATCGATTCGTTCAGTGCGGCCTCGACGCAAGGGCCCTCGCCGGACTGCATCTGGATCTCGTCGAGTGTGTGGGGTAGCTCTGACGTCCCGGCCAGCGATTCAAACTTGCCTCCCCTACCGATCAACAGCACGCCCACCGTGTCCGCACCGGGCATCAGCTCGCGCGCGGTGGCTGTGACGTCGTTCAGCACGTCGTCGACCGTGCGCGGCGGAGCAGACGCCCGTGCGAGCTCGGCCATCCGCTCAGCCAGTTCATGCGTACGAGGCTGCGTCATGGCCAGAAGTCTTCCCCTTCGGGCTTCGGTGTACACGATTGTTTGGCGTTCTTGGTATTGGGCATGTCGTGGTTCAAGCTCGGGTGACGGTCGACCGTTACTCGCGCTGAGGTCTCGTCGGTTCAGACAGGAGCCGGCGGGGCCGCCCTCTTCGGCCATCCCCGGGAGGTCACTCTCTTAGTTGTAGTACCGTCTCTGTCATCGACGGTCGCACCGCCGAGACCCCAGTTTCATCGGCGGGAGGGCCTGACATGGGCAGCGCGAATGTGGAGATCGTCGGCAAGTACCTCTCGACGCTTCCGGATGACGACGACCACCCCTACCGCACCGGACCCTGGCGTCCCCAGAACACGGAGTGGAATGCCGACGACCTCGCGGTGGTCGAGGGCGAGATCCCGTCCGACCTGGACGGTGTCTACCTGCGCAACACCGAGAATCCGCTGCATCCGGCGTTGAAGCTCTATCACCCCTTCGATGGTGACGGCATGGTGCACATCGTCGGCTTCCGTGATGGCGAAGCGTTCTACCGCAACCGCTTTGTCCGTACCGACGGTCTGCTGGCCGAAAACGATGCCGGCGGACCGCTGTGGCCGGGGCTGGCCGAGCCGATCGAGTTGGCCAAGCGCGACTATGGCTGGGGCGCGCGGACCCTGATGAAGGACGCGTCGAGCACCGACGTCATCGTGCATCGCGGCGTCGCGCTCACCAGTCACTATCAGTGCGGCGATCTTTACCGCATCGACCCGTTCTCCGGCGACACCCTCGGCAAGGAGGACTGGCACGGCCGATTCCCCGCGGACTGGGGCGTCTCGGCGCACCCGAAGGTCGACGACCGCACCGGCGAACTGTTGTTCTTCTCGTACAGCAAACAGGACCCGTACATGCGCTACGGCGTCGTCGACGAGGGCGGCGACCTCGTCCACCTCACCGACGTACCGCTTCCCGGTCCTCGGCTGCCGCACGATATGGCGTTCACCGAGAACTACGCGATCCTCAACGACTTTCCGATGTTCTGGGATCCCGAGCTGCTCGAAGCCGACCTCCACTTTCCCGGATTCCACCAGGACATACCGTCGCGGTTCGCCGTGATCCCCCGCCGCGGAGGAGCCGCCGACATCCGGTGGTTCGAGGCCGATCCGACGTTCGTGCTGCACTTCACGAACGCGTACGAAGACGGCGACGAAATCGTCCTCGACGGGTTCTTCCAGGGCGATCCCACACCGGTGGGCACCGGCGACGTGTACCAGAAGATGTTCCGGTACCTCTCCCTCGACGGGCTGCAGACTCGGTTGCACCGGTGGCGGTTCGACCTCGTCACCGGGCAGACCACCGAGGAGCAGCTGACGGACTCCATCACCGAATTCGGCATGATCAACAGCGGTTACGCCGGGCTGCCCTACCGCTACACGTACGCGGCCACCGGCAGGCCGGGCTGGTTCCTGTTCGACGGCCTGGTCAAACACGATCTGCAGACCGGTGCCGAACAGCGGTTCAGCTTCCCCGACGGGGTGTACGGCAGCGAAACCGCGATGGCGGCGCGTTCGGGGGCCACTGCCGAGGACGACGGCTACCTGGTCACGCTCACCACCGACATGATCGCCGACGCCTCCTTCTGCCTGGTGTTCGACGCGGCGAGCGTCGACGACGGACCGGTGTGCAAACTGGCACTGCCGGAACGCATTTCCAGCGGAACGCACTCGACGTGGGCTCCGGGGTCGGAGCTGCGACGGTGGCGGGAGACCGATACGGCGGCCGAGGCCATCGGCCTGTAGGTGCCCCCATCCGAGCCCGTGTCCGAGCCGAACGCCGTCGCCCGCATGCTCGGGTTGCTCGGCGACGAATGGACGCTGCTCGTCATGCAGCAGTCGCTGCTGGGGGCGACCCGGTTCGGTGACTTCAAGTCTCGCCTGCCGATCTCCAACTCCGTGCTGACGGCGCGGCTTCGGACGCTGACGGATGCGGGACTGCTCGAGCGTCGTCAATACCAAGACCGGCCACCGCGTTTCGAGTACCTCGGCACGCGGCGCGGCCGGTCGCTGTGGCCGGTGTTGCTGTCGATCTGGGAGTGGGAGCGTCGCTGGGTGCCCGGCCACGCCGAGCCGCTGCCCGCCATGCGCCATGCCGCATGCGGCGCCGATTTCACCCCGATGGTGACGTGCCGTTCGTGCGGCGAGAGCGCAGGTGACAAAGATGTTGTCGCTCAATGGGGTCCGAGTGGGTCGTGGGAGCGATCGGTGCCCTCGACCACCATGACGCGCAGGCGCTCGGCGGCCGATCAGCAATCGTCTGCGGGTCTGTTTCCGCAGACGATGAGTGTCATGGGGAACCGCTGGGGCTTCGCGCTGCTGGTAGCGGCATTCGTCGGCGTTCGGCGGTTCACCGACTTCCAGGCTCAGTTCGGCGCGCCGCCCGGATCGATCGCCGACCGGTTGGCCATCTTCACCGCCAACGGGGTCCTCGTCGACGTCGGCACCCGGTACGAGCTGACCGAGAAGGGCCGTGCGCTGTTCCCGATTCTGGTGTCGGCTTTGCAGTGGGCTCAGCGCTGGTTCACCGACCTCGAGGGGCCTGCGGTCGTGCTGACCCACACCGCATGCGGGCAGCGCTTCACCGCCGTCTTCACATGCGACGGATGCGGCCGACCGCTGGCCGGCGCACAGGTCTCGGCCGTGGAAATCTCCTGAAAATTTTCTGGCACTCTCTGGCGTCGAGTGCTAAACTTACAGGTGCGCACAGTAATTTGGCTGCCCGCCAGGGTGGCGGGCTCTGAGTGGCATAGGAGGTGGATTGCTGTGCTTCGCTTTGATCCGTTCACCGAACTTGATGCTCTGACCCGGGGCCTGCTGACGAACCAGACCGGATCAAATCGTTCCCCCCGGTTCATGCCGATGGACCTGTGCAAGGTCGACGACCACTACCTGCTGACCGCGGATCTGCCCGGCGTGGACCCCGGCTCGGTGGACGTCAGCGTCGACAACGGCACGCTGACCATCTCCGCACACCGCACGGCACGCTCGGATGACGGTGTGCAGTGGCTGGCCAACGAACGGTTCTTCGGCACCTACCGCAGGCAGCTGTCCCTCGGCGAAGGCATTGACGCGTCGAAGATTTCGGCCACCTACGAGAACGGCGTGCTGTCCGTGACCATCCCGATGGCCGAACGCGCCAAGCCGCGCAAGATCGACGTCGCCCACGGCGGCGGCCAGAAGTCGATCGAGACCACGACCGTCGAAGCCGGCTAGCCGCACCCATTCGAGACTGCGGTCAGATCGCGTTCCAACCCGATCCTGCGATCTGGCCGCAGTTTCGGCGTGTCTACGCGCCCCTCTGCGACAGATCTACGCATCCGCGCCGATGTTTCGCCGTGCTGACGGCCGCACGCTGGTTAGCATGACTGGAATCGACGCGGCGCCGTTGAACTGGAGCGACTTGGGCGTGAGCGAGCTGGTACCGACCGGAACGGTGACGCTGCTGCTGGCGGACGTCGAGGGATCCACCCGGCTCTGGGAGACCCAGCCCGATGAGATGACGGCGGCCTTCGCCAACCTTGATCGAACGCTGGCCGAGGTCATCGGCGCGCACAGCGGCGTCCGGCCCATCGAGCAGGGCGAAGGTGACAGCTTCGTCATCGCGTTCGGGCGTGCAAGCGACGCGGTGGCATGCGCCCTTGACCTACAGCGCGCTGCACTGACACCGCTCCGGCTGCGTATCGGCTTGCACACCGGAGAAGTGCAATTGCGTGACGAGGCCAACTACATCGGCCCCACCATCAACCGCACCGCCCGGATCCGCGATCTTGCGCACGGCGGGCAGACCGTCTTGTCCGGTACGACAACCGATTTGGTGTCCGACCGCTTACCCGTAGATGCATGGCTCGCCGAACTCGGGACGCATCCGGTTCGCGACCTACCCAAGCCCGAACGCGTGGTGCAGCTGTGTCACCCCGCAATCCGTAACGACTTTCCACCGCTACGCACCGCCAAAAGCTCACGCTCACAAAATCTCCCGGCACAACTGACCAGCTTCGTCGGCCGCGCTCAACAGCTGGAGGAAGTATGCCGGCTGCTCCTCGACAATCGCCTTGTCACCCTGACAGGAGCGGGTGGTGCCGGTAAGACACGTCTCGCCATTGAGGCCGCGAATGCATCGTCCGGAGAATTCGACGACGGCCTGTGGTGGGTCGACTTGGCAGCCATCGCCGATCCGGCGGTCGTCTCGATCACGATCGCCCGCACGCTCGGCCTGCCCGACCAGCCCGGGCGGTCCCCCCTTGAGACGGTGCAGCGCTTCATCGGTGACCGCGAAATCCTGCTCCTACTGGACAACTGCGAACACCTCCTGGACGCGTGCGGTGACGTGATCACACGACTGCTGAGCAGTTGCCCGCGGTTGACGATTCTCACCACCAGCCGTGAACCGATCGCGGTGTCCGGAGAGATCACCTGGCGAGTGCCCTCGCTGTCGTTGCAGAACGAAGCCGTCGCGCTGTTCACCGACCGGGCCCAACGGGCGCGGCCCACGTTCCACGCCTCGGGCGACGACCTTCAACTGATGACGGACATCTGCCGTCGACTCGACGGGATGCCGCTCGCGATCGAGTTGGCGGCGGCCCGGATTCGCGCATTGTCACTGCGCCAGATCGCGGACAGCCTCAACGACAGGTTCCGGCTCCTCACCGGCGGTGCCCGAAACACCATGCGGCGCCAACAAACCCTGCGGGCCTCCGTTGATTGGTCTCATGCGCTGTTGACCGAGCCGGAGCAGGTCCTGCTTCGACGGCTGGGCGTATTCATGGACGGATTCGACCTCGACGCTGCGCGCGCTGTCGCGGCCACCAGCGAAGCCGAGGAATTCCAGATCCTCGACCAGCTCACCCTGCTCGTGGACAAGTCGCTCGTCACCGCCGAGGAAGACGCGGCCACCATGCGGTATCGCCTGCTCGAGACCGTCCGCCAGTACGCGCTCGAAAAGCTTGCCGAATCAGGCGAAGCCAGCCTGATACGGGCTCGGCATCGAGACCACTACGTCGCCACGGCAACTGGGCTGGAGGGCGACGATGGACTCATCGGATGGGCGGAGCGGGAGACCGGGAATCTACGCGCGGCGCATGCCTGGAGCATCGATAGCGGGGAGTTCGAGCCCGCCTTGCAGATGACCTCGGCTCTGCAGCGGCTCTGGGAGACGCGCGGCAGGATGCGCGAAGGCATCGCCGCGTTCGATCTCGTTTTCAATGACAAGCGCTATCGGGACGACGACGTCGCTCCAGCGGTCTGGGTGCGCGCCGTCGCAGACAGGAGCATTCTGACCGGCTGGACCGCCGAAGTCGCAAGCTTGGAGCGCGGCCAGGAGGCGCTGGCAGCTGCCCGGGCCCTGGGCGACCAAGGACTGATCGCATGCTGCCTGGCCGCCTGCGGCGCGCTGGCCTACTACAACCCGGAGGTGTCACAGGCGTACTGGGCTGATGCGATCGAGCTCGCGCGCAGGAGCGGCGACAGATCAAAGGTGTGCTATTTCCTCAGCTGTCTGGCCGTCGCCACGAATGTGGCCGGCCAGCCCATCGCCTCGCAACTGGCAGCGGAAGAGGGTCGTCGCGTCGCCGACGCCATCGGTGATGGCTTCGTGTCGCGTCATTGCCGGATCTGGCTTGCGACGGCGATGGGCTGGCAAGGCGGAGTGTCAGGAGCCGACGACGTGCTCCGGGGACTTGGCGAAGCGGCACACGCTGCCGGCGAACCGATGCTCGAGTTGTTCGCACTGACGGTCGAGAGCAACTCGTTCGCATTCGAGGGGAGGGCGTCGGCGGCTCGGGCGAAATCCGAAGAAGCACGCGAGACCTCGATCGCGATGGGCGGTTTCCATGAGGACAAGATTCACATTGCCTGGGCACTTTCCGCCCTGGCCGCCGACCGGGGCGCGGAGGCAAAGGCGGAGTGCGAAGCGGCGATAGGACAAACCGTTCCCGAGCAGATGCCCTACGTGCGAGCCCTCACTCCGATGACCCTGGCGCTGCTCGCGTGCAGTGAGGTCGCCGCCGCACGCCGGTGGGTCGACGAAACGGTCGGCCTCACGGTCGGCAATTACCAACTGAACGCGCTCGTCGCGCGAGCTCACGTAGCGCTTGCCCAGGGCGAACGCGACCAAGCCGAGCGGGACGCCCACGAGGCCCTGGCGCTCGCTCTGGTCACCGGTGCGTTCCTGCGCGTTCCCGAGGCGCTCGAAGCTCTCGGGCGTTGTGCGGCCGACTATGGCAATCACCGGCACGCGGCCCGGCTCTTCGGCGCGGCCACCGCGGGCCGAAGCGCGATGGGCGTGGCTCGGTGGCCCGTGTACGCGATCGGATACGACGATGCGGTTGCACTGTGCCGAGAAGCCCTGGGAGAAGGCGTGTTCAACGCCATCTGGGCCGAGGGTTCGGCCATGTCGACCGAGGAAGCCATCGCTTACGCCCAACGCGGGCGGGGCGACCGTAAACGGCCCGCGAGCGGATGGGAGTCGCTCACGCCGACCGAGCGGGACGTCGTCCGTCACGCGGTCGACGGACTGGGCAATAAGGCCATCGCCGAGCGGATGTTCATCTCGCCGCGCACCGTGCAGACACATCTGACCCATGTCTACGCCAAGCTCGGATGCGCCTCGCGGATTCAGCTCATCCAAGAGGCCGCACGTCACGCGTGACGGCTCAACCGGTACCGCAGGTTGTTGCGCACAGCCGGCCACTCGACGTCGAGAATCGAATACACCACAGTGTCCCGGCGCGAACCATCGGGCAGCACCTGGTGGCTGCGCAGTATCCCGTCGAGTTTGGCACCCAGGCGCTCGATCGCCGCACGGCTGGCCATATTGAAGAAGTGCGTCCGGAATTCGACTGCCAAACAACCCAACTCGTCGAACGCATGGCCGAGCATCAGCAGCTTGGTCTCGGAGTTGACGCCGGTGCGCCGCGCCGAGGCGACATACCAGGTGTTGCCGATCTCGAGCCGCCGGTTGGCGCCGTCGACGTTCATGTAGCTCGACGACCCGACCAGTGTTCCGTCGTGGCGCCGCACCACGAAGGTCAGACCGGTGTCGGGCGCCTGCACCGCCAGTCTGGCCTCCACCCATCGCTCGACGGAGTCGGCTGCGGGCGCCGCGGTGAACCACAGGCGCCCGAGTTCACCGTCGGCGGCGACGGCCGCGATCTCCGAAATATGTTCACGGCGCAGCGGTTCCAACGCCACCCATTGGTCGCCGGTCAGGACGACCGGCTCGACGAACCCGCTCACGCCACCTAGGCGACCGTCGCCCACGCGGCCACCATCGCCCACACCGACAAGACCACCGCCACCACGGCGACGGCGGCGCCGAGGTAGAGCCCGTAGCCGGCCGACACCGGTGGGTACACGTAGAGCCGGTAGTACCACACGGCGAGGACCACCAGTAGCACCGAAATGGCCAGCGCGGCAGTCGATGCGATGCGAGCCGAGAATCCTCGGGCCGACATCGCACCCGCGACGATCAGCAACGAGGCCAGCAGCACGATCAACTGGCCCACCCCGAATCCGGGTTTCGGCGTGGGGAGGTCACCGAAGATGCCGCCGATCGCGCTGACCCGGCCGCCGTTCGCGGTCAGCCACGGCAGCCAAGCGCTCACCGACACGATCGCCCCGCACAATGCGACCAGCCATCCGGGGCGCACTCGCGACATGCCACGAGCCTATCCGGCTGGATCGCACCGCCCCGGTCTCTAGTCTGGAGTGTCCAAAACGAAAAAGGCAGGTACTGGAATGACCGATCTTCCGGAATGGGCGCAGCGCCTCGACCTGTCCCCCCATCCGGAGGGCGGGTGGTACAGGGAGACGTGGCGCAGTGACCTGATGGTGCCGCAGTCCGCACTGCCGCCGGACTACACCGGCCCGCGCAGCGCCGGTACGGCGATCCTCTTCCTGCTGATGCCCGGTCAGCAGTCGGCATGGCACACCGTGCGCAGTGCCGAGCTGTGGCTGTTCCACGCGGGCAGCCCGCTACTGCTCGAGGTCGGGCCCGAACAGGACCGCGCCACAACGCATCTACTGGGGGTCGACATCCTCGCCGGCGAGCAGCCCCAGTTCGTCGTGCCGCCGGGCCACTGGCAGCGCGCCCGCCCCCGCGACGACGAGCCGAGCCTGGTCAGCTGCGTCGTGGTGCCGGGTTTCGATTTCGCGGACTTCGAGCTCGCAGCCCCGACAGGCTGAACTTCATCGAGCCCGCAGCCTCTCCAACATCCGGCGATCGCGCTTGGTCGGTCGGCCCGCACCGCGATCGCGGGCCGCGAATTGCACCGCTTCGGTGACCGCAGGCTTGGGTGTCCGGTCGAGATAACACGTCGACGCGTCGGCCGCGCCCACCCGCTTGTGGATCACCCGCAACACCTCCACCACGCGCGTGGTCTGCCCGAGGCGGGCCCGCACCTCGTCGCCGGGCGATACCGGGGTGGCCGGCTTGGCGGGCCGCCCGTTGATCCGGACGTGCCCGCCCCGGCATGCCTCGGCGGCGTCGGGCCTGGTCTTCGCCAACCGGACCGACCACAACCACCGGTCTATGCGGGTCGACTCCACGCCACCATCATGACCGACGGCTACCTTATTGTGACCTTAGATAGACCTTATTTTTCTTAGAAATAGGTGTACGGTTGGGGCCACGCGGGCGCGCAGCGACGGAAGGAGCCCGACATGGATCACCAACCCGAACGAATCGTCCTGGTCACCGGCGGCTCGAGAGGCCTCGGCGCGCGTGTCGCGCGCCAGCTCGCCGGCGCCGACACCCACGTCGCCGTGACGCGCGACATCTCCGACGAGGTCGAATCCGCGGAGGTGATCGACGGCATCGCATCGCGCTTCGGTCGGTTGGACACGTTGATCCTCAACTCGTCGGACGCGCTGGACACCGGTGCGGACCCCGACTGCGCGATGCGCCTCAACCGCGACGCCCAACGCCGGCTCGCCCTGGCGGCTCTACCGCTGATGCCGGTCGGCGGACGGATCGTCTTTGTCACCAGCCATCAGGCCCACTTCTTCCCCGACAAGGCGGTGCCCAAGGGGTACACGGCCGTCGCGGCCAGCATGCGGGCCGGCGAAACCGCCCTGCTGACAAGGCGTTCGGAGTTCCGCCAGGCCGGCGTGCAGCTCACGGTGGTGTCCGGCGACATGAGCCACATGACCTTCGCCGACGCCGTCGTCGACGCGGCCACCACGCCGAACCCGGCGAGCATCGTCTTCGTCGGCAGGACCGACTACCTGATGACCGCCTGACGCTCGCTCACCGCAGCGAGGACAGGTTGAAGGCCGCCCCGGTGCAATCGGCCACCGCGGCCAACCGACCGTACGGCGTGTCCTCGGCGCCGCGAATCACGGCGCCGCCGTTGTCGAGGACCAACTGCACGGTCTTGTCGACGTCGTCGGCGCCCAGGAAGAAGTTCCAGTGCGAAGGCTCGGACTCGGGGAGGAAGGCGCTGCCGTCCATCAGGCCGAGCAACGCCTCACCGTCGAAGTTTGCCGTGCTGTAACGGAATTCGTCGGTGTCGGACACCGTCTCGAGCTGCCAGCCGAACAGGTCGCGGTAGAACTGCTGCGACCTGGCGTAGTCGCGCCCGGTCCATTGGAAGTACACCGGTGCCCCGTGCTCGTTGACGACCTCGAATCCGCGGTGCCCACCCGGCTGCCACAGCCCGACGAACGCGCCGCTGGGGTCGGACAGCATGCCCATCCAGCCCTTGTCCTTGACCTCCATCACGGGTGCTCCGCACGTCGTCGCGCCCGCGGCGATCGCCGCGTCGAGGGTGGCGTTGGCGTCGGTGGTGTGGAAGTAGGTGGTCCAGCCGTCCGGGCTGTTCCACTGCGGGTCGTTGAACATCAGGCCGGCGATCGGCCTGCCGTCCTTGGACGCGGTGACATAGCCGCCGTATTCGGGGCCCGCCGACTCGAACGTCCAGCCGAACACCTCGCCGTAGAAGGCTTGCGAGCGTTCGACGTCGGAGGACGCCAGGTCGATCCAGGTGGGGGCGCCCACGGGGGCGGAATTGCGGACGGGCACAATGGTCTCCTTCTCGGTGAGTGGTCAGTCACCGGTGCAGACCGCCGTCCGCCCGAAAACTCATCGGACTAGCGCGCGACCCCCAGGACCCGCAGCGCGTTCTCCTTGTAGATCAGCGACTGCACCGCCGGGTCGATATCGAGGGTGTCGAAGTCGGCACGCCACCGGTCGATCTGGATGTACGGGAAGTCGGTGCCGAACAGGACCTTGGTGCGCAGTTGCCGGCTCATGGCGCGGACCAGCTGCGGCGGGAAGTACTTCGGGCTCCACCCGGACAGGTCGATGTACACGTTGGCCTTGTGCGTGGCGATCGCGATCTGCGAGTCGACCCACGGCACCGCGGGATGGGCCATCACGATCGTCAGATCCGGGAAGTCGGCGGCGACGTCGTCGAGCAGCATCGGATCGGAGTAGCGCAGCTTGATGCGGTGCCCGCCCGGCAGGCCCGAGCCCATCCCCGTCTGCCCGGTGTGGAACAACGCGGGCAGTCCGGCCTCGGTGATCGCCTCGTAGATCGGGTAGAAGCGACGGTCGTTGGGTTCGAACGCCTGCATGCTCGGATGGAACTTGAAGCCCTTGACCCCGTAGTCGCGGATGAGCTCGTGCACGCGGTGCACCGCGCGCCGCTCGTGCCACGGGTCGACGCTGCCGAACGGGATCAGCACGTCGTTGTTGCGCGCGGCGCCGGCGACGAGGTCCTCGATCGAGTTCGGTACGTGGCGCATCGCCGTGCGCGCGTCGATGGTGAAGACGACGGAGGCCGTGTTGTGCTGCCGGTACAGGTCGGCGACCGCGTCGACACCGGCCGTGGCGCCCGGTGGCATCTTGAAGTATTTCTCGGTCGCCTCGACGAGCTCGTCGACGTAGGCCTTGTGGCCGTGGCAGTCGATCTCGACGTGGGTGTGGATGTCGATCGCCGCGATGCGGTCGAAATCGATGCCGTATTCGTACTTCTCGCCTCGTACCGTCACCCACGTGACGATATACGCGCTGAACCGCTTGCGATTCGGATGTCCAAACAGTCGAATAGCGACTGTTTGGACACCGACATCCCTATCCGGCGGCCTCCGGCGCGTAGCCCAGCGCGGCCTTGATCTCCAGGAACTCGTCGAACGCGAAGTGGCCCCACTCGCGCCCGTTGCCGCTGCGCTTGTAGCCGCCGAACGGAGCGGCCATGTCGAAGCCGTGGTTGATGGCCACCGAGCCCGCCCGGATCCGCCGCGCCACCGCGCGGGCCTTCTCCAGGTCGGCGCCCGAAACATAGCCCGCCAGACCGTATTCCGTGTCGTTGGCGATCTCGAGCGCCTGATCGAGGTCGTCGTAGCCGAGGATGCACAGCACCGGGCCGAAGATCTCCTCGCGGGCGATCGTCATGTCGTTGGTGACGTTCGCGAACACCGTCGGCTTGACGTAGTAGCCCTTGTCGAGCCCGTCCGGCCGTCCGGTGCCGCCGACGGCGACGGTCGCGCCCTCGTCGATGCCCTTCTGGATCAGGCCCTGGATCTTGTCGAACTGCGCCTTGGAGGCCACCGGTCCGATCGCGGTCTTGTCGTCCGGGTCGCCCACCTTGACCGCGCCCGCCACCTCGCGGGCGATCGCGATCGCCTCGTCCATGCGGGAATTCGGCACCAGCATGCGCGACGGTGCGTTACAGCTCTGACCGCTGTTCATCATCATCACCGAGACACCCGCGGTCACGCTCTTGGCGAAGTCGTCGTCGTCGAGGACGATGTTCGGGCTCTTACCGCCGAGTTCCTGGGTGACGCGCTTGACGGTCAGCGCCGCGTTCTTGGCGACGTCGACACCCGCGCGCGTCGACCCGGTGAACGACACCATGTCGATGTCGGGATGGGCCGACAGTGCCGCTCCGACGCCCGGCCCGTCACCGAACACCATGTTGTATACCCCGGCGGGAACGCCTGCCGAGTCGAGGATTTCGGTGAAGATCTGGCCCGAGTACGGTGCGACCTCCGACGGTTTGAGCACCATCGTGCAGCCCGTGGCCAGCGCGGGGAACACCTTGCAGGCGATCTGGTTGATCGGCCAGTTCCACGGCGTGATCAACCCGCACACCCCGATCGGCTCCTTCACGACGAGCGTCGCGCCGTGCTGCTCTTCGAACTCGAAGTTCTTCAGCACCTCGATGGCCGTGGCGAGGTGGCCGAGCCCGAGGTTGACCTGCGGGCCGGCCGCCAGCGACGCCGGCGCGCCCATCTCCTCGTTGACCGCGTCGGCGAGGTCGCCCGCGCGCTTCTGGTACTCGCCCATGATCGCCTGCAGCAGGTCGAGTCGTTCGTCGCGGCTGGTCTGTGACCAGGTGTTGAAGGCCCGGCGGGCGGCCTGCACCGCGACGTCGACGTCGGCCGCGGAACCGATCGCGATCTTGCCGGAGACCTGTTCGGTGGTCGGGTTGTCGACCTCGAGGCTGTTGGGCCGGATCGGGTCGACCCACTGGCCGTCGATGTAGAACTTCAGATATTCACGCATGGCTCTACTCTTCTCTATTACGTGGTCCTACTGCGTGCCTTCTGCATACCAGGTGCGGAATCGGTCGTACTTAGGCATCTCCTCGGAGTTGGCCTTCGGGTCGATGCAGACGTGCACGACGGCGGTCTTACCACTGGCGAACGCCCGCTTGATCGCCGGGCCGATCTCCTCGTCCTTCTCGACGTACTCGCCGTGGCACCCGAAACCCTCGGCGACCTTGTCGAGCCGGACGTCCTTGCTCCAGTGCACGCCGGGTTGCGGCGACGGCTGTTCGAACGTGCGCTTGTAGACGCCGACCTCCAGGCCCCACTGATGGTCGACCCCGACGACGCAGACCAGCGGCAGGTTCTCCCGCACCGCCGTCTCGAGTTCGGCGATGTGGAACAGGAACGCCGAGTCGCTGGTGAGCAGCATGACCGGGCGTTTGCGGCCCTCGGCGACCGATGCGCCGACCGCGTACGGCAAGCCCGTGCCGAGATGGCCGAAGTTCTGGTTCCAGATCACGTCGCGTGGCTTGGTCTGCGAGTAGGTCCACTGGAAGATCACCGTCGCGCCGCCGTCGCGGACCAGGATGCCGTCCTCGGTGCACTCGTCGAAGGCCTTCGTGGCCTCGACGACGTAGCGGGCCGGGTGAATCGGCGAGCGACCGCTCGGCGCTTCTTCGGCCACCCGGGCGAGTTCGGCGGCGTCTGCCTTGATCAGTGCCTCGAAGTCGGCCGACGGTGTCCGCGGGTTGTCGCGCAGCGCCTCGACCAGCTGCGGGACCACACCGCGCAGATCGCCGACCAGCGGCACGTCGATCGGTCGGTTCACCCCGATCGCAGTCGGATCCTGTTCGACGAGAACCCATTTGCGGTTGGCGTCGCCCTCCGCCCAGTGCTGGGTCCGGCCGTAGTGCATGGGCTCACCGAGCTCGGTTCCCAGCGCCACGCACAGATCGGACTTCTCGACGGCCTCGTTGGCCGCCGGGGAGAACAGGTACGGGAACGTGCGGTCCTGCAGGCCCGGGATGAACGACGTGCCACCCGAGGTCTGGATCACCGGGCAGGCCATCAGCTCGGCCAACTGCCTGACCTGTTCCTGGGTGCGCGAGGTGTGGACTCCGTGGCCCACCAGCAGGATTGGGTTCTTCGCCGCCTTGATCAGTTTGACCGCCTCGGCGACCTCGCGTTCGCCTGCGCCCTGATTGACGAGGCGATACCGGTGCGGCGGCAACGGATCCGGCACGTCGAGTTCTTCGAGGATGACGTGAGACGGGTACTCGACGTAGCTGGGGCCGGGGGTACCGGACATGGATCGACGGATCGCCTCGCGGATGATCTCGTCGGTCTGGTCGGCGTACTCGATCGAGCTGCTGAACTTGACGGAAGCCTCGAAAAGCGGTTCCTGCTGGACGAATTGGATGCGACCGCGACGCACCCGACGCTCGGTGACGCGGGCGCGCTGCCCGCCGAGGAAGATCACCGGTGAATTCTCGACGAGTGCGCACTGGATCGCGCCCGCGATGTTGGCCATGCCCGGGCCCAGCGTTCCGATGCACAGTCCCGGCGTGCCCGTCATCCGCGATGCCGCTTCGGCCATGAACCCGGCGCTGAGCTCGTGGTGCGGTGCGACCACCGACCATCCGCGGGCGTCGGCTTCGGTGAACATGTGCACGAAGTTGGGGTCGGGGATGCCGAACAGCGTGTTGACGCCCTCGGCCTCGAACAGGTCGAGTATGCGCTTGTATACGGGTACACCCATGTGAAGCTCCTTTACTGGTAGCGCTTGGCTAGTTCTTGGCGATGTGCTGACGGAGAGCCGAACAGTGATCGGTTCAGGGTGGCGCGTTTGAGGTAGACGTGGATGCCGCTCTCCCACGTGTATCCGATGCCGCCGTGCAATTGCATGGCCTTGCCGGCGATGTCGACCGCGGCCGCGCAGGCGTACGACTTGGCCATGGAGACGGCGACTCCGGCATCCGGTGCGTCCTCGGCGACGGCCTGCACTGCGGCACCGACGAGTTGGCGGGACACGGAGATGCTGACGAGCATGTCGGCGCAGGCGTGTTTGACGGCCTGGAACGAGCCGATGGCCCTGCCGAATTGCTGACGCACCTTCACGTATCCGACGGTGGCGGTGAGCATGGCCTCGCTCAGACCGAGGCTGTCGCAGGCGATGGCCACGGCGGCGCGGTCGCGGAGGCGTGGCACGGCGGTGTCGTCGGCGAACGGCAACAGTTCGGCGCCCGCCGTATCCGGTGACACGGCCGCCAGCGACCGCGTCTCGTCGACGACGGGGCGCGGCGTGGCTTGTTGTGCGGTCACGGCGATGCCGCGGTCGGTGACGATCAGCACCCGGTCCGCACCCTCGGCGTCGGGCACGAAGTCGTGCGGTTCCAGCGCGACGGTCATCCGGGTCGCGCCGTTGGCGAGTTCGGTGAGCAGATTGTCGCGAGTGTCGCTGGGCCGCACCGCGTTCAGCGCTGCGGCGGCGAGCACCGCGCTGCCGAGGAAGTGGGTGTCGCCGGCGGCGCGTCCGATCTCCTCGCAGATCACCGCGACCTCGGCGAACGACGCACCCGCGCCGCCGAACTGCTCGGGCACCTCGAGCCCGACCCAGCCGGCATCGATCAGCGTCGGCCATTCGAGGTTGCGGTCCTTGGCGAGCAGATCGCCTGCCACCGAGCGCAGTTCGTCGTGGAATTCGGTGAAGTCGGTCATCAGACGGCGCTCGGTTCCCGTGGCAGGTCCAGTCCGCGTTCGCCGATGATCGTGCGCTGGATCTCGCTCGCACCGCCGGGGATCGTCCATTCCCACGATCCGATGAAGTCGAGCACCCACGCGCCCGACTCCCAGCCACTTGACATCGGCTTGGCCAGTTCGGTGTGGGCGGTCAACCCGCCGATTTCCGCGCCGAAGTTGGTCATGCGCTGAAGTAGTTTGCTGTAGAAAAGTTTGACGATCGAGGCGTCGGCCGGGCTGGCCGTGCCTCTCTCGTTGTCCTCGACCACCTTTCGGCACAGCGCCCGAAGGCCCGTGATCTCGGTTTCGAACTGCGCCAGCCGGTCGGCGACGATCGGGTCGTCGACGGGAGCGCTTCGGACCAGCCAGCGAAAGCCCGCGTTTCCGAGGCGCTCGGCGAGTTCGAGCATCGTCATGCCGCGCTCGGCGCCCAGAGTGGCCTGGGCGACCCGCCAGCCGTCGTTCTCCGCCCCGATCAGGTTGGCTGCGGGGATCGTCACGTCGTTGAGGAATATCTCGCAGAAGTGCGAGTCGCCGATCGCATTGCGGATGGGACGGACCTCGACGCCGGGAGTGCTCATGTCGAGCAGAAAGTACGAAATCCCCTCGCGCTTCGGCGCATCCGGGTCGGTGCGAGCCAGCAGCAGGCACCAGTCCGCGTGCTTGCCTCCGCTCGCCCACAGCTTCTGGCCGTTGACGACGTACGAGTCACCCTCTTTGCGCGCGGTGGTGCGCAGGCTCGCCAGGTCTGAGCCGGCCTCGGGTTCGGAGAAGCCCTGCACCCAGATCTCGCCGTCGAGGATCGCAGGCAGGTGCTGTCGCCTCTGTTCTTCGGTGCCGGCGACCAACAGCGTCGACGCGGCGTGGTGGATGCCGACGAACGCGAGCACCAGTCGCGGGGCGTCGTGCGCGGCCAGTTCCTGATACAGCACGACCTGTTCGGCCACCGACATTCCGCCGCCCCATTCGGCAGGCCAGTGCGGGACGGCGAAGCCGGCGCTGTGCAGTTCGGCGAACCACTGCTTCTGGAAGGCGACGAACTGCTCATCGGTTGCGCCGGTCTGTGTTTCGCGCCAGTCTGGCGGGATGTGCTCGACGCACCACTGCCGCACCATCTGCCGAAACCGGTCGAGCTCGGCGGTCATAGGCACACCGCCCCGGCCCGCAGGTGGTCCATCACGCGCGCGACGGCCAGGCCGTCGTCGAAGCCCGGGGTGATCTGAGTCCCGCTGCGCAACGCCTCGGCGACGTGTCCGAAGAACGCCGAGAGCGCAGGCGGGGGTGAGCGCCGCGGCGGCGGTGCGAATTCAGTGGTCTCGGGATCAGCGCTGGGCCGGCGCACCACCAGCGTCGTATCGGCGGTCAGTTCGACGGTGCCGTCGCTGCCCAGCAGCGTGACCGACGGCGGCGTGGGCACCGCGGCCGCGAAACCGGTGTCGTGAGTGGCGGTGCAGCCGTTGGCCATTGCGAACCATGCCGAGTAGGCATCCTCGGCGGTGGCCTGGTCGGGCGATCCGTCGATGCGGGTGATGCCGCCGCATTCGGTGATCTCGCTGCCGAAGAGCCACCGGGTGAAGTCGATCAGATGGGAGCCGTAGGCGCCGATCCAGCCGCCGCCGAGTTCGCGGTCGTTGATCCAGCCGAGTTTGCGGCCACGCAGCCCGCTTCCGAAGAACGTCCAGTGCAGGTGCCTGGGTGTGCCGATCGACCCGCCGTCGGCCAGCTCCTTGAGCCGTGACCATGATTCGTTGAACCGGAACTCGAAGTTCAGGAAGTGCAGGACGCCCGCATCACGGGCCATATCGCGCATCTGCGCCGCCTCGTCGGCGTTGCGTCCGAATGGCTTATCGCACAACACCGCATGCCCGTGTTCGATGGCGCCGGTGACGTGCTCGAGGTGCAGGAACGGCGGGGAGTGCACGGAGATCAGGTCGACATCCGAGGCCAGCGCGGCTTTGACCGCGGCGTCGTCGCGCGGGCTGACGACCTCCACATCGAAGCCCGCTGCAGCGTACGCGGGGGCCGCGGCGTGCTTGCCGAAGCCGGTGCCGATCACCGCGACCTTCATGCGTACAACCCCGTCAGGCCTGCGCGGCCCGCCTCGCGGGTCAAGGCATCGCGGGTCGCCGACAGCCCGAGAGGCAGCCGTCGCAACGGCTGGCTGTAACGGGACAGCCACGACAGGGTGGTCTCGTCACAGAAGCCGACCGCACCGTGCAACTGGTGGCATACGCGGAACACGACTTCGGCGGCTTCGAGCGCCGACAACCGCAGTGCGAGTGCGTCGGTGAGCGCCTCGGGCCGGGCGGTGGCGATGCTCCACAACGCGTACTTGGCGAGGATGTCGAGGCCGCTGCGTTCGACCTCGGCGTCGGTCAGCTGGAACTGCACACCCTGAAACGACGACAGCGTCTGGCCGAACTGCTTGCGCAGGCTGACGTGAGCGACGGTCAGCTCGATCGCCCGGTCGAGCATGCCGAGCAGCGTCCAGCACGGCAGTACCAGTCCGAGTGCGACATCCGCGGCACCCTGGTCGTCGACGACGGCCGTCTTCAACTCGGAGACGAAACCCGGCCCGACGGGACCTATTTCGGTCACGGTGCTGCGAGTGCCGTCCAGCGTGACTGTCGTCCAACGGCTCTCGGTCCCGGCCACCGCTGCGGCGGGCCGGTTGCCGGCCACCACGATCAGGCCGTCGGTGTCCAGATCGGTCGGGGCGGCCAGCCGTTCCGCGACCGGATACGGCAGCGCCCAGTATCCCGCGCTGCGGCACAGCGCCGCGGCCGCTTCCAGGCCGTCGGCGTCGCTGCGCGCATCGAGTTCCCAGGCGCCGAGCCCCGCGAGGCTCGCGCCGACCAACGACTCACGGGCCTCGGGTTTGGCCTCGGCCTGTTGGACGAGCTCATCGCCGCCGGCCGCCTCGAATGCCCGAAGCGCCTCGCGCCCATACTCTTTGGCGTCATCGGACAGGTCGAGGATCATCTCGCTCATTTCGACGCCGCCAGCATGGCCCGCGACAGCAGGATGCGCTGCATTTCGATGCTGCCCGACGACACGGTGGAGGCCTGCGAGTACTTCCAGTGGTCCTCAACCTCGCCGAGGAACCAGGAGGCGCGGGGATCGTCGTGCGACACCTCTGCCGCGATGTCCATCAGGACTTCCGCGCTGTCCTGGTCGAGCTTGGTGACCGCGATCCGGTAGGCCGCGGCGTCACCGGGCTGAATGCGTCCGCTGCTCTGCAGCGACACCACGCGGTACGCCATTAGCCGAGCACGCCGACAGTGCGTCAGCATCCGCACCCACCGCCCCCGCAATTCGGCGGGCAGGTCGTCCCAGCGGTCGCCGAGCACGGTGGGCGCCGCGGCCAGCAGTCGTTCACAGCGTGCGTAGCGGGCGATGCCCACCCGCTCGAAGGCCATCACGTCCTGCACCACCGACCAGCCCGCATCGACCGTCCCGAGCACATCGGCCTCGGTGACCCGCAGGTCGTCGAAGAACACCTCGTTGAGGTGATGCGGGCCCATCATGCAGCGGATCGGGCGGACCTGGATCGCCGGATCATCCATCGGGACAAGGAAAATCGTGAGGCCCTGCTGCTTCTTCTCACCGCGCGACGTGCGGGCCAGCAGGAAGCACCACTGCGCCATCGTCGCGTAGGAGGTCCAGATCTTCTGCCCGCTCACCAGCCAGCCCTCACCGTCGCGTCGGGCCGTGGTGCGCAGCGATGCCAGATCGGAGCCGGCCTCGGGTTCAGAGAAGCCCTGACACCAGATGACCTCGCCGCGCGCGATCGGCGGCAGGTGTGTGCGCTGCTGCTCCTCGGTGCCGTGCCGCATGATGATCGGGCCGACCCAGTTGACGCCCATGTACTGGGCGCCGCGCGGTTCGTGGTGCGCCCACATCTCCTCGCGCACGACCGTCTGCTCCCACACCGACGCCCCACCACCGCCGAACTCCTTCGGCCACGACAGGCACAGCAGTTCGCGTTCGGCCAGCATGCGGCAGAACCGTTGTGCGATCTCCAAATCGGCGGGATCGTCGGTGAACGCACCCAGATAGTTCTCGGGCACCTGCTCTTTGACCAGTGCGCGCAGCTCATTGCGTAACTCCGCGGCCTTGGCGCCCATCGCGAAATCCACTCTCACCCCACCTCCGACGCGCCGAAACTGCGGTTTTTGACCAGATTCGGCCCGTTTCCGTCAGAAAGCGCAGTCTCGGCGGGAGGGGGCTCGGCCGGCTGAGGCGTGCCAGCGGGCTCGGGCGCGGACACCGACTCGGGCGCTGCCGCGGCCAGGCCCAGGTCACCGAGCTCTTGGAGAACACTGTCGGTGTCGGCGCCCAGCGTCGGTGCGGGGCCCGCGACCTTGCCGGGGGTGCGGGAGAACCACGTCGGCACCCCGGGGAAGCGCACCGGCCCGTCCGCGGTCTCGACGGTCTCGAAGAGTCCGACCGCGTTCAGGTGTTCGTTGTCGAACAGCGCGTCGGGGGTGTTCAGCGGCGCGGCGGGAATCTCGAGTTTCCCGAACAGATCCAGCCATTCGGCGGTGGTGCGTTCCGTCATGGTCTGGGCCAGCAGCCCGTACACGACATCGATGTTGTGCGCACGCTTCTCGAGGGTGGCGTAGCTGTCGTTGTTCCACGCGGGCTGCACAGCGTCAATGAACGCGTTCCAATGTTTGTCGTTGTAGATCAGAGCGGCGATGTACCCGTCGCTGGTCCGATACGGCCTGCGGTTCGGTGCGACCGTGCGCGGGTACACGGCGGGACCGAGCGGGGGGTCGAACATGGCGCCGTTGGCATGTTCGACCAGCATGAACGACGCCATCGTCTCGAACATGGCGACCTCGACCTCCTGGCCCTCCCCGGTGCGCTCGCGATGAAACAGCGCCATCATCGTCGCGTAGAGGGCGGTCAGCCCGCCGACCTTGTCGGCCATGATCGTGCCGACGAAATCGGCCTCTCCGGTCAATTGCTTTTGCACCGCGGGCAATCCGGCCTCGGCCTGGATGGTGTCGTCGTAGGCGGGGCGGTCGCGGTCGGGTCCGCGGCGGCCATAGCCGTAGCAGTTGGTGTAGACGATCGCGGGATTGATGGCCGCGACGTCGTCGTAGCCGAAGCCCAGCTTGGCGACCGCCTTGGCGCGCATGGAGTGGATGAACACGTCGGACCGTTCGATGAGCGCGCGCATCGCCGCCTTTCCGTGTTCGGTCTGCAGGTCGAGCACCACGCTGCGCTTACCACGGTTGACGTTGACGAACACCCCACTCATCCCCGGCGAGGGACCCACGGAGATGAAGCGGGTGTTATCCCCCTGCGGCGGTTCGATTTTGATGACGTCGGCGCCCATGTCCGCCATGATCTGGGTGCAGTACGGACCCATCACCATCGCGGTGAGGTCGACGACACGCACGCCGGTCAGCGGGCCGCTAGGCATGCACACCGCCCTTCTGCGCCATCGCGAAGCTGTACTTGATGTGATCGCCGTGCCCGTCGGGCACCACGGGAAACACCACCGGTTCGGACATGTCGCGGATCGCACCGATCTGCGCGCCGACGTCCTCGATCGACCACGACGGCCGGTAGACCCCAGGCGTCTCCACGACTGCGGCCCGAGCGATCCGGCCGGCCAGCGCGATCAGCGCTTCACCTGTGATCGAACATGATTCGTGCGCCAGCCACCCCACCGCGGGGGCGACCAACTCGGCGCCCATCGGTGGATACGCGGACGTGTCGATGCCCTCGGCCATCCGGGTCACGGCGGCGGGCACGATCACGTTGCTCTTGACGCTGTGTGCGGCGCCCTCCATCGCGGCCACGTTGGACAGCCCGACGACGCCGGCCTTGGCGACCGCGTAGTTGGCGACCTGGTGATTGCCGTACAGGCCGCCGATCGAGGACGTCAACACGATGCGCCCGTAGCCCGCGTCGCACATCGCCGGGAAGGCAGGGCGCACAACGTGGAACGCGCCGCGGAGGTGAACGTCGAGCACCGCTTCGAAGTCGTCATACGTCATCTCGGCGAGCGGAGCGCGGCGCACGATGCCGGCGTTGTGGATCAGGACGTCGATGCGCCCGTAGTGCTCCAGGGCCGATTCGACGATCGACCGTCCACCGGCCGGGGTGGCCACCGAGTCGGTGTTGGCCACGGCTTCCCCTCCGGCAGAGGTGATTTCGCGGACCACTTCTTCGGCGGGGCCCGGTCGATCGGATGGCGGGTGGACCGGATCGTATTCCTCACCGGCCAGGCTGCCGCCCGGATCGTTGACGACGACCTTGGCGCCCCGCTGGGCCAGCAGCAAGGCGTATGAGCGGCCCAGCCCCCTGCCGCCGCCGGTGACGACGGCCACTTGACCGTCGAAGCGCAGCTCATCCATCGCTACTTCTCGAGTACCAGGCCATCGAGATCGCCCTTGTCGCGCCACTCCTTCAGCAGGTCGCCGAACGCGTAGAAGCCCGGACCGTAGGGTTCGCCGAGGTGTGAGCGGATGCCCTCCCCGCCACCGCCACCCTCGTTGTTGTAGTAGCCCGGAGTGCAGGAGGCGTCGAAAGCCGAGTTGTCGACGGCGGTTTCGCGAATGGTCTGGCACCACTGCTCCTGGGCGTCGGGCGTCGGCTCGACGACGGTCGCGCCCCGCTTCAGCGCCTCGGCGATGATGTAGGCGATGTGCTCGCCCTGCAGTTCGTAGTTGGCCGCGATGTTGGCCGAGATGCCGACCTGGGTGAAGCCGGTGAAGAACTGGTTGGGGAAGCCGCGGCTTGTCATGCCGTGCAGGGTCTTGTAGCCGTCGTGCCAGTAGTCGTAGAGCGATACGCCGTCGCGTCCTTCGATCGCGTCGATCGAATAGCGCCTGCTGATCTCGGTGGTGATCTCGAAGCCGCTGGCGTAGATGATGCAGTCGACCTCGTACTCCTGACCGTTGGCGACGATGCCCTTCTCCGTGATCCGTTCCACACCTTTGGAATCGGACACGTCGACCAACGTGACGTTGGGCCGGTTGAAGGCGGGCAGATAGTCGTCGTTGGACAGTGGCCGCTTGCACAGGAAGCGGTAGTACGGCTTGAGCGCCTCGGCGGTGTCGGCGTCCTCGACGATCTCGGCGATCCGGCGGCGCAGCCGCTCCATGATCTTGTAGTCCTCTTCCTCGCGGATCGCCATGAACTGTTCGGGCGTCATCGACGCGGGATCCTCGAGCGAGAGCACCCGCGCCGCGGTGTTGCGACCGAGTTCGGTCCAGAAGTCGCACACCAGGTCCGGCTGCCCCAGAGCCATGCCCTCGAACGTCCACGAGTGGAAGTTGCGCTGGCGCTCCTTCTGCCATCCGGGCTGCAGGGTCTTGACCCATTCCGGATCGGTGGTCGTGTTGTTACGCACGTCGACCGTCGACGGGGTGCGCTGGAAGACATACAGGTGCTTGGCATCTCGGGCCAGGAAAGGCACCACCTGGATGCTGGTGGCGCCGGTGCCGATGATCGCGACACGCTTGTCGGCCAGCTTGTCCATACCGCCGGTGTAGTCGCCGCCGGTGTAGTCGTAATCCCACCGCGACGAGTGGAAGCTGTGCCCCTTGAAGTCCTTCATGCCCGGAATGCCGGGCAGCTTGGGCCGGTGGAACGGCCCCGACGCCAGCACCACGAACCGTGCGCGGATGTCGTCGCCGCGGTTGGTGGTCAGGCGCCACCGCTTGATCTCCTCGTCCCAGCGCATGTCCCGCACCTGGGTGGAGAAGATCGCCGAGTCGTAGAGGCCGAAGTGTTTGCCGATGCGCCGGCAGTGCTCGTAGATCTCGGGGCCGTCGGCGAACTTCTTGCTCGGGATGTAATCGAGCTCTTCCAGAAGCGGTATGTAGCAATAGGACTCGTTATCGCACTGGATGCCGGGATACCGATTCCAGTACCAGACGCCGCCGAAGTCGCCGCCCAGCTCGATGATGCGGACGTCCTCGACACCGGCCTTCTTCAGGTGCGCCGCCGACAGCAGCCCGCCGAAGCCGCCGCCGAGCACCGCGACGTCGATGTCCTCGACGATCGGGTCACGGGGTGCGACGGGCGTGTACGGGTCCACCTCGTAGTAGCCGGCGAAGTCGTCGGTCAACTCGACGTACTGCTTGGAACCCTCGGGCCGAAGCCGTTTCGCCCGCTCCTGGGCGTACTTCTCCCGAAGCGCGTCGATGTCGATGTCGTCGGGCGTCTCGGTGGGCCCGCAGGTGTCGAACATTGTCATAGCTCAGAGCTCTTTCGGTTCGCCGGTGCCCATGTACTTGGACAACTGGTAGTGGAGGTTCACGGTGCTGCGCTCGCGGTACGGGTTGGGTTTGGTGCCCGGGAAGCCCAGCGACTTCATGCCTTGCTGCACGGCGGCCATGTTCGAGAAGTCCTGGGGCAGCACCGACAGCCAGTTCGGGCTGTCCTTGGGCGTGTACTCCCAATGTGTCTGCGGCTCTTGGTCCTTCGGGAACAGCTCCAGGGTCGCCACTTCGAAGATGCACTTGTTGGGGTCGTAGCTCGGGTGGGGCCTGGCGCTGTAGCACAGCGCGGTCGTCAGGCCCTGGCCGATCTGGAAGTTCGGGAAGACCTGCCACGCCGTACCGGCCTGCCCGAGGATGTCGGGCGGAATGGTCGGCCAGACGACGCCGCGCGCCTCGTCGTCGCGGCGTGCCGAGGCCAGCCAGTGCTCGAGAACCTTGTCGGGAGGCGTGCCCTCGGGCAGTTCGTCGACGAGCCGCTTGGCCGCGTTCACCAGCGTCTCGGTGGTCGTCGCGTTGGTCTGCTCCCACGTGTACATCTGCATCTCCGCGGTGGAGACGCGGGGGTCGTCGCCGGTGCCGAGCCGGATCTTGGACTTGGTGGCCTCCATGTCCTTGGGCGCGTCGTACCCGATGTTGCTGTGCCTGCCCTGCGCTTTGGCCCACCCCTTGAACTCACCGAACTTGTTGAATTCCGGATGCGTGGTGAACACGTGGTAGGTCTCGTTGAACGCCTCCAGCGCGACCTTCCAGTTGCAGTCGAAATACAGCCATTTGCGCCACTTGTAGCGCATGTTCTCCAGCCCGAACGGGTCGAGGATCTTGGCGGCCGGGAACAGATAGTCGGCGAGGGGCTCGCAGTCGGGATCCATGTTGATGAACAGCCAGCCGCCCCAGGTGTCGACCCGGACCGGAACGAGGTGGGTGTTCTCCGGAGTGAGCGCGCCCTTCCAGTCGTCCTGTTCGCGGATATGAGTGCACGCCCCGTCGAGACCGTATGTCCAGCCGTGGAATCCGCAAACGAACGATTTGCGGGCACGGCCGACGGCGTTCTTCTCCCCGTCAGGAGTGTCGACGAGGCGCCGGCCGCGGTGCATGCACACGTTGTGGTGCGCCCGAAACTCGTTCGCCCCCGTGCGCACGACGATGATCGAGTCGTCGAGGACGTCGTAGGTCAGGTAACTGCCGACCTCGGGCAGTTCCTCGACGCGACCGACCTGCTGCCACACCTTGCGCCACAGCTTGTCCCGCTCCGCGCGCGCGTACTCCTCCGAGACGTACGCCTCGACGGGGATCGTCAACGGCTCCGAAAGCTCCTCCGGCACTTCTACTTCACGGTCCTGCGTATCGGTCATCTCAAACTCCTTAGAACCGACTGATCTCTGCGCGGAAGGTTTCGTCTTTCAAGAACAGCGACGTGTTGTCGGCACCCAGGTGCGTCCACTTCAGGTTGAGCCCACCGTCGACGAGAATCGTCTGCCCGGTGATGTAGCTCGACAGGTCCGAGAGCAGAAACAGGATGGCCCCCGCCTGTTCTTCGGGCCGACCCCGCCTGCCCATCGCGATCGCGCGCCGATCCCGGTCAGGGTCGACGTCGACGTAAGTGCGCGACGCGGCGGTCTCGGTCACCCCCGGCGCCACCGCGTTGACACGGATGTCGTCGTGCGCCAACTCCGCGGCCATGGTGCGCGTCATCGCGACCACCGCCGCCTTCGCCGTGCCGTAGGCGATGTGGAACGGCGCGGTGTTCATCCCGCTGATCGACGACACCGAGACGACCGAACCCTTCAGGCCACGGTCGCGCAGTTCTGCGCATACCGCCTGGCTCATGAAGAACGCGGTTTCGAGGTTCGCGGTGAACAACGCCCGCCAATCCTCGCGCGTCACCCGGGTCGACGGCATCCATGTCGACGGCGCCGCGCCGCCCGCGATGTTCACCAGTCCGTAGAGATCGCCCTCAGTGCGACGGACCCGCTCCATCACGGTGGCGATGCCCTCGTCGGTGGAGGCGTCGGCCGATACCGCAATGACCGGCAGGCCCTGATCGGCGAGCGGCCCGATGTGTTCGTCGAGGTTCTCTTTCGACCGGCTGACGGCCACCACCGTGGCACCGGCCTCGGCGGCCATCCGGGTCACGGTGGTGCCGATTCCGCCGCCGCCCGCACCCGAGACCACGACGATCCGGCCGTCCAGCCTCAAGAGGTCGTCCATGCTATTTGTCCGGACAACGAGTGTTGCTCTCCATGTTGCAGAACACTATTCCCCAGCGTGAATCGACCCGTCAAGGCCGGGGTGACTTCTTTCCGAGCCTATTGTCTGGACTAAGCGGGTTTGCTAACGTGCCAGGTCATGACACAACCGGCGACGGGGTCCCTGCAGCAGTCTCGCTATCCGGGCGGAAATCCGACCGCCGCGCCCGGATGGCGAGTCGAGCGGATCACCGCGCCGAGCCGGCTGTTCGGTGCGAACGGTCTGCGCACCGGTCCGGACGGGCGCGTCTACGTCGCCCAGGTGACGGGTAGCCAGATCAGCGCGCTGGATCTGGGCACCGGGAAGCTCGAGACCATCAGCGCCAAGGGCGGCGACATCGTCGCCCCCGACGACGTCGCCTTCGACGGTGACGGCAACCTGTTCGCGACCGAGGTGATGGACGGACGGGTCAGCGTGCGTGACGCCGCGGGTCGCACGCGGGTGCTGCGCGACGACCTACCGTGCGCGAACGGCATCACCGTGCATCAGGATCGCTTGTTCGTCAACGAGTGCCGCGACGGTGGGCGGCTGATGGAACTGGACCGCGGCACGGGCGCCGAGCGGATTCTGTTGGAGAACCTGCCCTCACCGAACGCCATGGAGGTGGGTCCGGACGGCCTGCTCTATTACCCGTTGATGACGGCCAACGAGATCTGGCGCATCGACCCCAATGGCGGTGAGCCGCAACGGGTGGCCGCCGACCTCGGCGTCCCCGATGCGGTGAAGTTCGATTCGCAGGGCTATCTGGTCTCCACACAGGTGGCCAGTGGCCAGGTGCTGCGCATCGACCCCCGCAACGGGGAGAAAACCGTTCTGGCCCAGCTGAACCCGGGGATCGACAACCTGACGTTCGTCGGAGACCGGCTGTTCGTCTCGAACTTCACCGGGGAGATCACCGAGATCGTCGGTGAGGGTCAGACCCGCACATTGCTCGGCGGCGGGTTGAACTGGCCGCTGGATCTCGCCTTCGGTGAGGACGGTCGGCTCTACGTCGCCGACGGCACCTACTTCTACATCGTCGGCGATGACGGCTCGCTGCAGACTGTCGGGATGCTGTTCTCCCCCGGCTACCCGGGCTTCCTCCGCGGGGTGGCACCTGTTGCGGGCGGCGCGTTCGTGGTGTCCACCTCCGGTGGCCAGATCGGTCGGTACCGCCCCGCCGATGGCTTGACCGACTATCTCGCTGACGGTTTCGACCAGCTCTACGGGGTCGCGGTCGGCCCGAATGAGCGGATCGTGTTCACCGAGCTCGGCACCGGACGCGTGCACGCGCTGGGGTCGGGCGGTCCCGAGGTGCTGGCGACGGATCTGCGGGATCCGGTCGGGGTGGCCTTCGACGCCGACGGTCGCCCGCTGGTCGCCGAATCCGGGGCGGGACGGGTGGTCGCCGTCGGCGGCGCGACGGAAACGGTGGTCGACGGTCTGCAGCGGCCGCAGGGCATCGCGGTCGCCGACGGGGTGCTCTACATCGTCGACGCCGGCGCCAAGGAGGTCGTCGCGGTGAACCTGGCCACCGACGCGCGCACCACGATCGCGTCGGACCTGCCGGTGGGTCCGCCGCCGGGTGTGCAGCCCAAGCCGCTCAAGGGCATGCCGCCGTTCTCCGGACCGCAGGGACCGTTCGCGGGTATCGCCGTCGGCCCCGACGGCACACTGTATGTGTCGGCCGACGGCGAGGGCAGCGTGCTCGCGCTGCGGCGCACATGACCGTCAGCCCCACCGACCATCGCTACCTGCAGGTGGCGCGGACCCTGCGCAAGGAGATCGTCGACGGGATCTATCCCGTCGGCTCGCAGCTTCCCACCGAACAACAACTGTGCGAACGCTTCGCGGTCAGCCGCTACACCGTCCGCGAGGCGTTGCGGCGGCTGCGGGAGGACAACCTGATCGCGTCGCGGCCACGCGCCGGGACCCTCGTGGTTCCCCGACCCGCCTCCAATTCCTATGCCCAGGACGTGGTTTCGATCGACGACCTGCTGGCGTTCGCGGCGGGAGCCCAGCTCACGATCGAGTCCAACGCGATGGTCACCGTCGACGACGACCTGGCCGACCACACCGGGTTGAAGACCGGTACGCAGTGGCTGGCGGTCCGCGGGTGCCGGCAGGCCGTGGGCAGCGACACCCCGGTCTGCACCACCGAGTACTACATCAATCGGGCCTTCGCCGCGGTCGGCCGTCTGCTGCAACGCCATTCGGGACCCATCTTTCCGCTGATCGAGGACCTGTTCGGGGTCAGCATCGTCGAGGTGCATCAGGAGATGGCGGCCATCACCGTCTCGCCCGAGCTCGCCAACGCGCTCAAGGTCGATGCCGGCAGCGCCGCCCTGGAGATGCGCCGCGCGTACACGACCTCCGACGGCGAGGTCGCGCAGGTGACCATCAACACCCATCCCTCGTCGCGGTACCGGCACTCGATGACGATGCGCCGGATCAAGGGTTAGGCCGTGCGGGTCGACGAGAAGCGCAGCGCCGACGCCTACCGGCGCGGGCTGTGGGTGCACGACACGCTGGCCGACGCACTGCGCGACTCGGCCGCCTCGACGCCCGAGCGAACCGTGTTGGTGGACGGCGACATCCGACTCCCCTGCCGCGAACTGCACGACCGGGCAGTGGCACTGGCACACGCGTTGATGTCGCGGATGCCCGCCGGCAGCGTGGTGTCGTTCATGCTGCCGAACTGGCACGAGGCCGCCGTCGTCTACCACGGGGCGACGCTGGCCGGCATGGTGGTCAACCCGATCCTGCCGTCGCTGCGCGATCGCGAACTGGCGTTCATTCTCCGCGACGCCGACGTCCGTGCGGTCTTCGTGCCGTCCGACTTCAACAAACACGACTATGTCGCAATGCTCGACCGCGTGACCGGCGCGATGCCCGCCCCGCCCGAAGTCGTCGTCGTACGGGGGGACGCGGGCGATCACACACCGTTCGAATCACTCCTGGGCGGCGGGGGCACGGGCGTGCTGCCGGTGTTGAACGCGGACACGGTGCGCATGATCCTCTACACGTCGGGGACCACCGGCCGGCCGAAAGGCGTGCTGCACACGCACAACTCGGTCCACGCGCTGATCCGTCAGATCGGCCGGCATTGGCGCGTGGCGCCCGGAGACACGTTCCTGGTGCCGTCCCCGATCGCGCACATCGGCGGGTCGATCTACGCGTTCGAATGCCCCCTGCTGCTGGACAGTACGGCCGTGCTGATGCAACGGTGGGATCCCGACGCCGCGGTGGCGTTGATGCTCGACGAGCGGGTCACGCACATGGCGGGGGCCACGCCGTTCCTCGACGGATTGCTCGGTGCGGCCGAGCGGGCCGGGACGCGGCTACCCGAACTGAAGGTCTTCATCTGCGGGGGCGCGTCGGTGCCGCCGTCGCTGATCCGAAGTGCTACCGCATATTTCGACAACGCGGCGGTGTCGCGCGTCTACGGTTCGACCGAGGTTCCGGTGACCACAGTCGGCTCGTTGGACGACGCCGACCACGCCGCCGACACCGACGGCAGACCGGGGATCGCCGACATCAAACTCGTCGACGGCGAGATCCGCGCCCGCGGGCCGCAGATGCTCGTCGGCTACCTGCACCCAGAAGACGAGACCACCGCCTTCGACGACGAAGGCTACTTCCGCACCGGCGACCTCGGCCGGTGGGTCGACGACGGCTTCCTCGTCGTCACCGGTCGCGCCAAGGACATCATCATCCGCAACGGGGAGAACATCTCGCCCAAGGAGATCGAGGACATCCTGATCGGACACCCGGGCATAGCGGAGATCGCGATCGTCGGTGTGCCGGATGAGCGCACCGGTGAGCGCGCGTGCGCCGTCGTGGTGGCCGGTGACCAGCCGCCGCCGGATGTCACGGCCATGCGGACGATGCTCGAGGAGCACGGGGTCGCGCGGTTCAAGGCACCCGAGCAGGTGGCGGTGTGGGAGTCGTTGCCCAAGAACGACGCCGGAAAAGTGTTGAAGCATCGGATACGAGCGGCGCTGATATGACCGCGGACGCGAGGAGCAAGAATGGTTCAGGTAGCGATCGTGACCGGGGCGAGCAGCGGCATCGGCTTCGGTTGTGCGACCAAACTGGCCGAGGCGGGCATGGCGGTGCTGGGCACCGGCCGCGACGAGACGAGGCTCGCCGGGTTGACGAAGGCCGTCGGTGACCCCGACCGCGTCGCGACGGTTGCGGTCGACCTCACCGCCGACGACGCTCCGCAGCGGATCGTGCAGACCGCGCTCGACCGTTGGGGTCGGATCGACTTCCTGGTCAACAACGCCGGCGTCGGCAGCCCCAAGCCGTTGCACGAGACCGACGACGAATCCCTGGACTACTTCCTGGGATTGATGCTGCGGGCCCCGTTCCGGCTGGCCCGCGACGTGATCACTCACATGGAGGCCGGCTCGGGGATCGTCAACGTGACGTCGACCTTCGCCGTCGTCGGCGGCCTGCGCGGTGGCGCGTACTCCGCGGCCAAGGGCGGGTTGACCTCGCTGACTCAGCACATCGCATGCCAGTACGGCCCGCAGGGAATCCGCTGTAACGCAGTGGCTCCCGGGGTGACGCTGACGCCGATGGTGGCGACGCGACTCGAAGATGAGCGGTTCCGCAAGATCAACACCGAGATGACCCCGTACCCGCGGTTGGGCGAGGTGAACGACATCGCCAGCACGGTGGCCTTCCTGTGTTCGGAGGGTGCGAGTTTCATCAACGGGCAGACAATCGTCGTCGACGGGGGTTGGAGTTCGACGAAGTACCTGTCGGACTTCGCGCTCAACGCCGAATGGGTGGCCCGGCAGTGAATCTGTTCGCGCTGCTCGATCAGGCCGCGAGCCGCTTCGGCGACCGTGGTGCGGTGTATCACGGTGAGCGGCAACACCAAACGTGGGCGCAGTTGCGGGAGCGAGCCCTGCGGCTGGCCGCCTCGCTCGGTACGCCCGGCACCCGGATCGCGGTCGCCAGCGAGAATTGTCCGGAGATCATCGAGCTGATGTTCGGGGTGTGGGCCACCGAATGTGTGTATGTGCCCATCAACTACAAGCTGCACCCGCGCGAGATGGTGCAGATCCTCGAGGATTCCGGTGCCGCGCACGTGTTCGCCTCGCCGAAGATCGCGTCAGCGCTCGAATCGGAGACGGGGGTCCCGATAACGGTCGTGGGCACCGACGGCTACGAAACCTGTTTCAGCGCAGAACCTTCGGAACCGCCGACCACCGATCCAGAGGCTTTGGCCTGGCTGTTCTACACCAGCGGAACGACCGGCAAGTCCAAGGGCGCGATGCTGTCACACCGCAACCTGATGGCGATGACGGTGTCGCACCTGGCCGACTTCGACTCTCCCGACGAGAACTGCGCCCTGGTGCACGGCGCGCCGATGTCGCACGGTTCGGGGCTCTACATTCCGCCGTACGTGCTGCGCGCGGCGCGCCAGGTGATCCCCGAGTCGGGGGCGTTCGAGCCGAGCGAGTTCCTCGACCTGTGCGAGCGTCATCCCGGGTGCAGCGCGTTCCTCGCGCCCACCATGGTGCAACGCCTGGTGCAGACCGGTCGCGCCCGTCCGCCCAACCTGCGGACCATCGTCTACGGCGGCGGCCCGATGTACGTCGAGAGCCTGAAGAAGGCGATGGCCGCGTTCGGTCCGGTCTTCGTGCAGCTGTACGGCCAGGGAGAAGCGCCGATGACCATCACCGGGTTGCGCCGAGCCGATCACGTCGGCGCCGACGACGCCGTTCTCGGATCCGTCGGCTATGCGCGCTCCGGGGTGGACGTGGCGGTGCGCAGGGCCGACGGAACACCCGCCGATGTCGGCGAGATCGGCGAGATCGTCTGCCGCGGCGACGTCGTGATGTCGGGCTACTGGCAGAACCCCGAGGCCACCGCCGCGACGCTGCAGGATGGCTGGTTACGCACCGGCGACATGGGCTCGTTCGACGACCGCGGCCTGCTCACGCTGCGCGACCGGTCGAAGGACGTCGTGATCAGCGGCGGCAGCAACATCTATCCCCGCGAGGTCGAGGAAGTGCTCCTCGAACATCCAGGTGTCGTCGAGGCCGGCGTGGTCGGCGCGCCGGACGAGGAGTGGGGCGAGGTGGTGGTCGCGTTCATCGTCGGGTCGGCGTCGGCCGACGAGTTGGATGCGCACCTGCTCGACCGCATCGCCCGGTTCAAGCGCCCGAAACGCTACGAGTTCATCGACGAACTGCCCAAGAACAGCTACGGCAAGGTGCTCAAGCGGGAGCTGCGCGACCGGGTGCGGTCAGCGCCGCGGTAGCACCCGTGTCCGTCATCACAGATGATCTTGGTTTGGAGCCGATTCCGTCGGGGTATCAAGCGGGCTGCTCTACCGAAGGATGACGATGACCGACCACATGCCGACCGCCGACGGGTCTTGCGCCGCCGACGGGTTGGCCACGCTGGCGCTGCTTCTGCATGCGATGGCGTTGTTGGCCTCGACTGCCTGCCTTGCCGCGTTCCTCATCGGGCATTCGACCGTCGCGCTGACGGCCGGAGTTCTCGCGGTGCTGCACCTCGTCGGCGCCAGAGCCACCGTCTTCCTCGACAGCAGCCTCGAGAAGCGCCGCCTCGGCCGAGAGGCATCGGCCCGGCCGTTCGGCGAGTACGCCCTGGCCGCCGGCTCGCTCTGACGCGAAGAACCGACCCGCCTACTGGGCCGGCGCGAACACCGACTTGAACCGGTTCAGCGACTCCTGGATATCGCTTCTGAGGGCTCCGGCGACCACCATGCCGATGGGACCGAACAGCGCGGGACCGCCGAGATGCACGTCGAACGTGACCGTGGATCCGGTGGGCTCCTTCTGGGCCGGTCGCACCTTGCCGATCAGCTTGACCTTCACGCCGCCCTTACCGTCGCCGTTGAGCGTCATCGCCTCCGGCGGACGGTAGTGCACGATGGTCCACTTGATCCGGTTCGGCATGCCCTTGACTTCGACGATCGACTCCAGCGTCGTGCCCTTCTCGAGCGTTTCGGGCAGCTTGGTGCGCCACACCCGGTGGATGCTCAGCCACTCCTTGTAGCGGGCGAGGTCGGATGCGCACGACCAGGCCTGCTCCGGCGGCAGGGGGACGTCGACGGATACGGAGAGTTTGGCCATGGCTCAGGGCTGCGGTGGCTGCTGCTGCGGTGGCGCCTGGGGCGGTTGCTGCTGCGGCGGAGCCTGGGGCGGTTGCTGCGGTGCGCCCTGCGCGGACGGGTTGTCCTTGTTCACGTAGTTGCGCGCCGCGTCCTGGACCTTGTCGACGTGCTGAGCGTATTTGCCCTGCGTCTTGCGGTCGACGATGTCACCGGCCTTGTCGATCGCGGTGTCCACCTTGTCGGCGTTGCGGGCCAGCAGATTCTTCACCTTGTCGAGAAATGCCATGCACTAGAGGCTACTCGGCACGCCACAGCCGACGTCGCTCTCCCAGCACCGCGCCCTGCACCCACCAGATCACCTCGATCGCGGCGGCGGCGACCACGCCGATTCCCAGCGCGATCGACGTCGTCTTGGCGTTGGAGATGTCGAGCATGAACAGCTCCTGCGCCAGCGGTATGGAGAAGATCAGGACGTAGGCCAGCCCGGAGACGACGACCAATGCGACCCGCCACCACTCGTACGGCCGCGCCACGACCGCGAGAACCCAGATCGCCCCGACCAGCAGGGTGATCAGCGCCGCGGTCGACGCCTGGGTCTGCTCGACGGCCGTGGCTTCGCGACCCTGGTACGCGGCCAGATACGAGACGAACGTCGCGACACCGATGACCAGGCCCGACGGCAGGGCCGCCGTCATCACGCGCTTCACGAATCCGGGGTGCGCGCGCTCCTTGTTCGGCGCCAGCGACAGGATGAACGCCGGGATGCCGATCGTGAACCACGCCGCGATCGTGACGTGGATCGGCTGGAACGGGAACAGCAGCGGGTCGGTGCCGAAGAATTTCGACGCCAGGCCGGCCAGGCCGACGAACGTCGCCAGCAGCACCGAGTACACGGTCTTGGTCAAGAACAGGTTCGAGACGCGTTCGATGTTGCCGATCACCCGCCGTCCCTCACCGACGACATACGGCAGCGTCGCGAACTTGTTGTCCAGCAACACGATCTGGGCCACGGCGCGCGATGCCGAGCTGCCCGACCCCATCGCGACACCGATGTCGGCGTCCTTGAGCGCGAGTACGTCGTTGACCCCGTCACCGGTCATGGCGACCGTGTGCCCGCGGGACTGCAGGGCGTGTACCATCGCCCGCTTCTGGTCGGGGCGGACCCGGCCGAAGGTGGTGTGCGACTCCAGCGCATCGGCCAGCTGGTCGGTGACCTCCGGCAGGTTCCTGGCATCCATGCACTCGCCGTGCAGGCCCAGCGAGCCCGCGACCGCCCCCACGGACACCGCGTTGTCACCGGAGATGACCTTGATCGAGACCTTCTGGGAGGCAAAGTAATCGAGGGTGTCGCGCGCGTCGGGCCGCACGCGCTGTTCGAGGACGACCAGCGCGGCGGGGGTCACGGTCCCGGGAGCGTCGGGGTGGTCGACGGGCAGGTCGCTGGCCCCCAACAGCAGCACCCGCAGCCCGGAGGAGCCGATCCGTTCGGCCTGTTCGGCGATCGGGGAGCCCGGTGCGCACAGCACGTCGGGGGCGCCGATCACCCAGTTGCCGTGCTCGCCGTAGGACGCGCCGCTCCACTTGGTGGCGGACTTGAACGGCGCGGTGGCCGTCGCCGTCCAGCCGGGGGGCATCTTGTACGCCTCGGCGATGGCCTGCATGCTCGCGTTCGGGCGGGCGTCGTCGGCGGCGAGCTGCGCCAGGATGTTTCCGACGTTCCCCAGCTCGCACGTGGGCCCAGCCTCGTCGAGCCGCTCGAGATCCGAGACGCGCATACCGTTCTCGGTCAGTGTGCCGGTCTTGTCGGCGCAGACGACGTCGACGCGGGCCAGGCCTTCGATCGCGGGCAGCTCGTTGACCAGACACTGTCTGCGGCCCAGCCGGATCACGCCGACCGCGAACGCGATCGACGTCATCAGGACCAGGCCTTCGGGCACCATCGGCACCAGCGCACCCACCATCGCCAACACTGAGCGCTTCCAACCGGATTCGGTGGTGAACAGCTGGGTGTAGATGGTCAGCAACCCGGCGGGGATCAACAGGTACGTGATGAACTGCAGGATCTTGTTGATGCCGCTGCGCAGTTCGGAGTTCACCAGGGTGAACTTGCTGGCTTCCTCTGCAAGCTTGGCCGCGTACGCTTCCCGGCCGACCTTGGTGGCGCGGTAGGCTCCGCTGCCCGCAACGACGAAGCTGCCCGACATGACTTGGTCGCCAACGTCTTTCGCGATCGGATCGGCTTCCCCGGTGAGCAGTGACTCGTCGACCTCGAGGTTGGTGTCCTCGACCACCTCACCGTCGACCACGATCTGATCGCCGGGCCCGAGTTCGATGATGTCGTCGAGGACGATCTCGCTGGGACTGAGCTGCTGGGTAGCGGAGCCCGCACCGGTCTGCCTGCGCACCAACGGTTTTGTCTGACCGACGATCGCGAGCTTGTCCAGCGTCCGCTTGGCGCGCAGTTCCTGGATGATGCCGATGCCGCTGTTGGCGATGATCAGCAATCCGAAGGCGCCGTTGATGATCGAGCCGGTGGACAGCACGATGATCAGCAGCACGCCGAGGATGGCGTTGATGCGGGTGAACACGTTGGACCGCACGATGTCGGATACGCTGCGCGCCGCCCGCGTCGGGACGTCGTTGGTCTTGCCGTCGGCGATGCGTTGGGCGACCTCGGCTTCGGTCAGCCCGGCGGCCTGGATTTCGGGTGCGGCGGTCACTTGACGAACGTGCCCTTCTTGAACGTGTCGTAGTACTCCAGTATGAGCTTGTCACGGTCGACCCCATCGAACACCGCGGTGGAAACCGTTCCCGGCGGCGCGTTCTCGGTGACGAAGGAGAACGTGAAGGTGTTGCCGTCCCAGTGCTCGAGCGGCACGTCGAGCTTCGAGCCGAGCGCCAGCCGCAGCTCGCCGTTGCGTTCGATGACCCGGGCGGGCCCCCAGTAGTCGTTGCGGTAGGTGCCGACGTACGACGCGAGCGGCGCAGCGGGTACCGGGTTGGCCGGCGGCTGCTTGCCGACCAGGGACCCGACCGGCTTCTCCATATCGGCGAACGCCCCGCTGTAGAGGCCGTACCAGTCCTCGCGCACCTCGCCGAACTGCACCAGGTCGGCGAACTGCGCGGCCAGCGATTCGGGCACACCCGAAGGGGTGGCGTTGGTGAGCGCGACGATCGCGACGTCGGCCGACGGCAGGATCAGGAAGGTCGTGCCGGCGCCGAGCTCGAAGGCGCCCGAATGGCTCAGCTCCATGCGCGCCGCCGAGGTCGAGCTGACGTTGAAGCCGAAGCCGTAGAAGCCCGACCTGGCCGCGGGTTCGGTGGCCGGGCTCGACACGATCTGCGGGGTGAGCGCGGGCAGCAGGGCCTTCGGGGCGACGATCTGTCTGCCGTCATGGCTGCCGTTGGCGAGCACCATGGCCAGCCATCGGGTCATGTCATTGACCGACGAACTCGCACCGCCCGCCGGGGCTTCCGGGTCGGCGTCACGGACGAACGCCGGTTCGTAGCGCTCGTCCATGTGGATGTGGCCGACCGCGCGGTTGGGTCGGGCCCGATAGTCGGTGAACCGGTAGCTGGTCTGCCCCATGCCGAGCGGACGGAACAACACCTCGTCGGCCAACACCTCCCACGGCTTGCCCGCACCGACCGCGACCGCCTCGGCGCCCGCCGTATACCCGAAGTTGGTGTAGGCGTAGGAGATCCGGAACGGGTCCAGCGGAAGCTGGCGCAACCGTTCCAACACCTGCCTACGGTCGTAGCCAAGATCTTCGAGCATGTCGCCGGCGTGGTCGGGCAGCCCGGACCGGTGCGACATCATGTCCCCGACCGTCACCATCGAGGTGACCACCGGATTGGACAACGCGAACCACGGCAGCTCGGACACGATCGGGGTGTCCCAGCTGACGGCGCCCACACCGACCTGGTGGGCAACCACGGTCGCCGCCAGCGACTTCGACACCGACGCGAGCTGGAACACCGTGTCGGGGTCGACCCGGTTCTCGTCCCCGTCGGGCTTGGTGGCGTCCTTGACGCCGAACCCTTTGGCGTACACGGTCTTTCCGCCGTGCACGACGGCGACAGCCATACCCGGGATTCCCGACTTGCGCATCAGGTCCTCGGCCATGCCGTCGAGTTCGGCCACCGCGTTGTCGACCGCGTTCTCCGGTAGGGGCATCGCGGGCACCAGTGGGGGCGGGACGTCGGCCTGCGCGCCCTGCGCGCCCGACGGGGACGGCGGGGCGGGTTCGGGGCGGTCGGCGCCGCAGCCCGCAACGAGCAGCAACCCGACGACAGCCACCCTGGCCAGTGCTTTCATGAGCTGAACGGTAACCCGACGAGCGCACTGTTGGGGTACTCGAACCGCGAGTGCGTCGGCAAAAAGTGTGCGCTGGAAGGCGGGGCTAGAACCGCCACCACGGGTCGAGCGGCGGTGTCGCGTCCAACCGGACCCGCTGCCCCGGTTTGGGCACCGCTATCTGCACCTTCTCCGCGTCGGCCGCCCGCAGCAGCCGCTCGACCGGTTCAGCCCACGGGTGTGGCGCGAGCCGGAAGGTGGCCCAGTGGATCGGAACCAGCAGCCCGCGGTCGGCGTCGGCGACGTCCAGGTGCGCCTTGACCGCCTCTTCGGGGTTCATGTGGATGTCCGGCCACGCCGGGTGGTAGGCGCCGACGGGCAGCAGCGTCATGTCGAACGGCCCGTGGTCCATGCCGATCTGGGCGAAGCTCTTGGTGTATCCGGTGTCGCCGCCGAAGAAGGCGCGGTGCCGGGGGCCGATGATCACCCAGGATGCCCACAGCGTGGTGTTGCGGGTGAACTGGCGACCGGAGAAGTGCCGCGCCGGGGTGCACACCAGGGTGAGCTCGCCGATGGTGTGGCTCTCGTTCCAGTCGAGTTCGACGATCCGGCTCTCCGGTATCCCCCATTTGCGCAGGTGCGCCCCGATGCCGAGCGGAACGACGAACGGTGCCCGCTGGGTGCGGACAAGTCCGGTGATCGTGTCCATGTCGAGATGGTCGTAGTGGTCGTGGCTGACGATGATCGCGTCGACGGCGGCCAGCGCCTCGAGCGGAGCGGGCACCTCGTGCATCCGCTCGGGACCGACCGTCTGAGACGGTGAGCACCGGCGGCTCCACACGGGGTCGGCCAGCACGCGGTAGCCGTCGAGTTCGACCAGCGCCGAGGAATGTCCGAACCAGCACGCCGACACGTGCGTCGAGTCGAGCTCGGTCGGTGACGGGGTGACGACGGGAATCTTGCCGTCCGGTTTGGCGACGCCGCGCGATCCGATCAGCTCGCGCACCAGCAGTCGCTGCTGTTCGGCGTCGATGCTCATCATCGACGCCGGTTCGAGGTTGACGAACACACCGTCGCGGTAATTCGGGGAGTGCCGTGCGACGCGTTCGATCTCGGTGGGCGAAGCGCCCAGCGCCGCGGGTGCGCCCTGCAATGCGCGTACCAGCCATCCGCCGGCCAGCAGTGAGGCCGTGCCGAAGCCGAGGCGCAGCGCCGACCGGATCATCAGGCCCCCTTGAACCTCGGGGGTCGCTTCTCAATGCGAGCAACCTGAGCCTCGATGATGTCCTGGCTCGCCCACGCCCGGTCGAACAGATCCTTGTGCGCGGGCCAGGGATCCTCGTACGCGCCGTCGTCGTTGAGCACCCGCTTGGCGTGCTGCAGGGCCAGCGGCGCGTAGCCCGCGATCTCCTGCGCCCAGGCCTGCGCTTCCTCAAGCGTGCCGATGCGGTTGGCCATCCCGGTCTGCAGCGCGACGTCGGCGGTGAGCCGCTCGGCGGCCAGCAGCATGCCCCGGGCCCGGCCCGCCCCGACCAGCGAGGTCAGCCGTCGGATGCTCCAGTTGTCCAGGGCTATGCCGTATTTCGCGACCGGGAACTGGAAGTACGCCTCGGGGGCGACGACGCGCAGGTCGCAGATCATCGACAGGATGACCCCGGCGCCGATCGCGGGTCCGTTGATGGCGCCGATGACGGGGACGGGCGCGGCGTCGATCGCCAGGTTGAGCGCGCGGGCCTTGTCGGGCAGTTCGTCGGCGACCCCCTGGCCGCCCGAGAGGTCGGCGCCGGAGCTGAAGACGTGGCCCTGCCCGGTCAGCACGATCGCGCGGACGTCCTCGGCGGTGGCCTTCTCGATCGCTTCGCGAAGCCCGTCGACGAGTTCGGCGTTGAGCGCGTTGCGGCGCTCGGGGCGCTGCATCTCCAGGGTCATCACGTGGCCGTCGCGGGTCACACCAATCATGGGAGCGAGCCTATATAAAGCGCTCTAGCCTGTTGCTGTGAGCCGGATCGGTGCCCTCGCGGTGCGGGATGCCGTGCTCGACGCCGGGTCGTTCCGCAGTTGGGACGGCCCTCCGCTCGATGTCGGGGCCGACGGCGACTACCGGCGGGCGTTGGCCGCCGCGGCCGCCAAGACCGGTCTGGACGAGTCGGTGGTGACCGGCGAAGGGACCGTGTTCGGCCGCCGCGTCGCGCTGGTGCTGTGCGAGTTCGACTTCCTGGCCGGCTCGATCGGGGTGGCGGCGGCCGAGCGGATCACCGCGGCGGTACAACGCGCGACGGCAGAACGGCTGCCGCTGCTGGCCTCACCCAGTTCGGGCGGCACGCGGATGCAGGAGGGCACCGTCGCGTTCCTGCAGATGGTCAAGATCGCCGCCGCCGTCGAGCTGCACAAGCGCGCGCATCTGCCGTACCTGGTGTACCTGCGGCATCCCACAACCGGCGGGGTGTTCGCGTCGTGGGGATCGCTGGGGCATGTGACCGGCGCCGAGCCCGGTGCGCTGATCGGCTTCCTCGGCCCGCGGGTGTACGAACACCTCTACGGCGAGCCGTTCCCCGAAGGCATCCAGACCGCCGAGAACCTGCACCGCCACGGCGTCATCGACGGCGTGGTGCCGCTCGATGCGTTGCGCGCGACGCTGAACCGGACGCTGACCGTCGTCGCCGATCCGCCGGGCTCGCCGCCGTCTGGGCCCGAACTCGGGCCGCTGCCCGACGTGCCGGCGTGGGAGTCGGTGGAGGCCTCGCGGCGGCCGGACCGCCCGGGCGTGGGATATCTGTTGCGGCACGGGACGACCGAGCGGGTGCTGTTGTCGGGCACCGGGCAGGGCGAGGCGGCGACGACGCTGTTGGCGCTGGCCCGGTTCGGCGGGCAGCCCGCGGTGGTGCTCGGACAACAACGCGTGGTCGGCGGAATGGTCGGGCCTGCGGCGCTGCGTGAGGCGCGGCGGGGTATGGCGTTGGCCGAAGGTCTGCAGCTGCCGCTGGTGCTCGTGATCGACACGGCGGGCCCGGCGTTGACCGTCGAGGCCGAGCAGGGTGGGCTGGCCGGCGAGATCGCGCGCTGCCTGGCCGAACTGGTCACCCTGGACACTCCGACGGTGTCGGTGCTGTTGGGTCAGGGCAGCGGCGGGCCGGCGCTGGCGATGGTGCCCGCCGACCGGGTGTTGGCGGCGCTGCACGGCTGGCTGGCGCCGCTTCCGCCGGAGGGAGCCAGCGCGATCGTGTTCCGCGATCTCGACCACGCCCCGGAACTGGCGGCGGCGCAGGGTATTCGGTCTGCGGACCTGTTGCGCAACGGCATCGTCGACGTGGTCGTGCCCGAAAACCCCGATGCCGCCGACGAACCGCTGCAGTTCACGCAGCGGTTGTCGGCCGTCGTCGCCAACGAACTGCACGGGCTGCGCGCCGTTCCGGGCGAGCAACGGTTGCAGGCACGGCTGGCGCGCTACCGGGGAATCGGCCTGTGAGTCAACCACCCAACTCGGAGACCGCGGTATCGAGTTGTGCTGCCTGCTCTTCGATTTCGCGGTCGGACGGCGAGTCGCCGAGGCGCTGCACTAGGTCGTCGCGGGCCACCACCTCGAGGGCGCCGCGGTAGTCGGCCGATGCGAGCCGGCCCGCGCCGATCACCTCGACCCGGCCCTCGATGACGACCAGTACGGCATTCTTCTCTTCGGACTTCAGCAGAGCGCGTACATCCTGGGCCGAGATCATGATTGGTTCCGTCCTGTCTGTTGTTGCAGCCGGTCGATCATCTCGGAGGCCTGAGCCTTGGTCAGATTCTCTGGGACCTGCTCCCCTGCCTCCTGCGCCAGCGTCGTCAAGTAGCTGCGCTGCGGACCGGTCATCGGCTCGTCACCGGTGACCCAGTCCGAGCGGTCCTTCTGCGGGTTCTCCTGCGGCGCGCGGCCGGCGTCCTCACTCATGGCCCTAGCTATGCCCGCTGATAGCCCATTTATGCGACCGCCAGCGCGACAAGCATCGCGATGCAGGTGACGAGGTCCAGCGGTAATCGCAGCCGGCTGCGCCGGATCCAGCGCACCGCCGCGGCCTCGTCTACCTCGGCCGGATCGCACTTCTCGAACACCACGGCCTTCGGGACGAAGTCGACCAGCGACCACACGCGCATCACCGCGTGGCTGGCCAGCGCCACCAGCAGCGCGGTGCGCACGTCGGGGTGAGACCAAGAGCCGATGAGCGCGAGGATGAGCAGCACCTCGAAGGCGGTGTGCGCCGGGATCCAGAACCGCCGGCGCGAGAGCCCACCGTTGTGTGCCTGGATGATGCCGGGACGCTTCGGCCAGGCGGGGTCGACGACGATGGTCTCGTAGAGGCCTCCGCCGAACACGACACAGGCCAGCAGCGTGGTGGCGGCGATCAGGATAAGCGTCGGGGTCCACATCACCGCCGATTATCACGGGCCGTCCACCGCCCGGCCGCGGCTGTGTACGTACAGCACGGCCGCGGCGACGGTCGCCTCGGCCATGGCGACCACGGTGGCCAGTGCCATGACGGTTGACGGCGCGGTGGTCGGCGCTGCGCCGTGGTGGTGGCCGGGCGCGGGCAGGTGCAGTGCGATCATCGCCAGGTTCATCAGTGCGACGGCTAACCACGTGCGCTGGCGTCCGTCGCGCCACAGGTCACGCGCGCAGTACAGGCATGCCGCGACCATTGCCGCCATCAGGGTCGCCGCGAACGGGGTTTCCGCGTGGCCGAGCATCGTCGCGTGTAGGCAGGCCGAGCCGGCCGCGAGCACGGCGCACGCCCGCCGTCCCACTGTTGCCATCGCCGCCATACAGATATCGACTCCCGCCGACGCCGGAATTCATCCCGTGACAAGATCCGGACATGGCAGCGATCCGCCCGTTCCGCATCGCAGTTCCCGACGCAGATCTCGAAGATTTGAAGGGGCGGCTGGCCCGCACGCGATGGCCCGAGGCCGAATGCGTCGACGACTGGAGTCAGGGAATCCCGCTGGACTACACCCGCGAACTGGCCGGGTACTGGGCCGAAGAATACGACTGGCGGGCCCGGGAAGAGGCGTTGAACCGGTTCGACCACTACACCACCGAGATCGACGGCCTGGACATCCACTTCATCCATCAGCGCTCGTCGCGCCCCGACGCGTTTCCGTTGTTGATCACCCATGGCTGGCCGGGCTCGGTCGTCGAGTTCCACAAGGTGATCGAACCGCTCACCGAACGCGGCTTCGACGTGGTCTGCCCGTCGCTGCCGGGTTACGGCTTCTCCGCGAAGCCCACCGCGACGGGCTGGGGCATCGAGAGGATCGCCTCGGCCTGGGACACCCTGATGGGCGCGCTGGGCTATGAGCGGTTCGGCGCGCAGGGCGGAGACTGGGGTGCCGCGGTCACCACGCAGATTGGCCGCAACGAAGGCCGCTGTACGGCCATCCACCTGAACATGCCGCTCGGATTTCCGCCGGGCAAGCTCGAGAATCCGACCGAGGAGGAGCAGCGGGCGCTGGAACGCGGCTCCTACTACCAGAAGTGGGACTCGGGCTATTCCAAACAACAGTCCACTCGGCCGCAGACCCTCGGCTACGGGCTCGTCGACTCCCCGGCCGGGCAACTCGCATGGATCGTGGAGAAGTTCTGGTCGTGGATGGACTGCGACGGCCATCCAGAGAACGTGCTGACCAGAGACGAACTGCTCGACAACGTGATGTTGTACTGGCTGACCGCATCGGGCGCGTCGTCGGCCCGCCTGTACTGGGAGAGTTTCAACGCGTTCGGCGGATTCGATCGGGTCGAGCTCCCGACCGGTGTCGCGTCCTTCCCCAAGGAGATCCTGCAAGCCCCGCGCAGTTGGTGCGAGAACGGATACAACATCACCCACTGGACGACGATGCCGCGCGGTGGTCACTTCGCGGCGTTCGAGCAGCCCGACCTGTACGTCGACGACGTCGCGAAGTTCTTCGCTAGCGTGCGATAAATGGGGCGGACACTGCAGGCCGACTACCTCGTCGTGGGTGCGGGCGCGATGGGGCTCGCGTTCACCGACACGCTGGTCCAGGAATCGGATGCAACGGTCGTGGTCGTCGACCGCAACGACCAGCCCGGCGGGCACTGGACGACGGCGTACCCGTTCGTGCGGCTGCACCAACCGTCGGCCTACTACGGGGTGAACTCCCGTGGGCTGGGCAGTGACACCGTCGACCAATTCGGGCTCAACGCAGGCTATTACGAGTTGGCCAGTGGCGCCGAGGTGTGCGCGTACTTCGATGCGGTGATGACCCAGCACCTGCTGCCGACCGGCCGGGTGACGTACCTGCCGATGAGCGAGTACCTCGGCGACGGGCGGGTGCGCACGTTCGGCGGCGAGGACATCGAGGTGACCGCACGGCGGGTGGTGACCACGCGGGTGGAGGTTGTCGTCCCGTCGATGCGACGCCCGACCTACACCGTCGCCGACGGCGTCCACGTCGTGCCGCCCAATAGCCTGCCGCGCCTCCCCGATCCGCGTGACCGCTATGTCATTGTGGGAGCGGGGAAGACGGCGATGGACTCATGCCTGTGGCTCCTTCGGCACGGCGTCGCACCGGAGCGAATCACGTGGATCAAGCCCCGCGAGTCATGGGTGCTGGACCGGGCGGCCATCCAGCCCGGACGGCAGTTCGCGAAGCACACGATCGGCGACTTCGCCAATCAATTGGCTGCGGTGCGCGAGGCGGAGTCGCTTCCTGACCTGTTCACCCGGCTCGAGGACAAGGGCTGCCTGCAACGCATCGACCGGTCCGTCGAACCGACCATGTACCGGTGCGCGATCCTGTCGCAGGCCGAGCTATCCGAACTGCGCCGCATCACCGACGTCGTGCGGATGGGCCACGTCCAGGCGATCGAGCCGGGCCGGATCACGTTGGACGCCGGCGTCCGCGACATCGACGGATCGGTGCTCTACATCGACTGCAGTGCAGATGGTTTGGGCAAGGAGCCGGTGACGACGATCTTCGACGGCAACCACATCGCCCTGCAAACGGTGCGCACCTGTCAGCCGGCGTTCAGCGCGGCCGTCATCGCTCACGTCGAAACGGCGTACCCCCACGACGACGCCCGCAACGCATTGTGCCGGCCGGTGCCCTACCCGCATGTACCGACCGACTGGCTGCGGATGATGTTGATCTTCAACCAGAATCAACTGCAGTGGTTCTCCGACCCGGACATGATGGCGTGGGTCGACGCGGCGCGCCTCAACGCGTTGCACCATGTGACCGCCAACGTCAGCGAGCGTGCGCGCGACCGGATCATCTCGATGCTCACGTCAGAATTGCCGGCGGTCAACGAGAAACTCAAAGCGCTGCTGGCGCAGGCCTGACTCCGGCGAAACTGAACTTGTGCGCGAAGTTTCGCGCGCCGATCTCGCGGATATCTTCAGTTTCGGCGGCGGGTCTCAGGCCAGCGACTCGACCCAGGCGCGGTGTAGTGCGGCATAGTGGCCGTCGCCGCGGGCGATCAGATCCGTTGGCGCACCGTCCTCGACGATGCGGCCGTGCTCGAGCACCAGCACCCGGTCGGCGACCTGCACCGTCGACAACCGGTGCGCGATGACCAAGGCCGTCCGGTCGGCGAGCACAGTCTCGAGCGCTCGCTGCACCATGCGCTCGCTGGGGATGTCCAGCGATGACGTCGCCTCGTCGAGGATCAGCACCGCGGGGTCGGCGAGGAACGCCCGCGCGAACGCGACGAGTTGCCGCTGACCCGCCGAGAGCCGACCGCCACGTTTGGCGACGTCGGTGTCGTAACCGTCGGGCAACGCCGCAATGAAACGGCCGGCGCCGACGGCCTCGGCCGCCGCGGCGACCTCGGCGTCGGTCGCGTCGGGCCGGCCGAACCGGATGTTGTCGGCGATGGTCCCGTCGAACATGAAGTTCTCCTGGGTGACCATCACGACATGGCGGCGTAGGTCGCTCTGCGAAAGGTCGCGCAAGTCAACGCCGTCGAGTGTCACCGAGCCGGATACCGGGTCGTAGAACCGCGCGATCAGCTTGGCGATCGTGGTCTTGCCCGCGCCGGTGGTACCGACCAGCGCGACGGTCTGGCCGGCCGGCACTTCGAGCGTCAACCCCGGCAGGACGGCGCGGTCGGCGACGTACTCGAATCGGACGTCGCGGAAGGCGATCTCGCCGCGCACATCGGTCAGCGCGACGGGGCGCTCCGGGTCCTTGATGCCCGGCCGCTGGGCGAGCACGCCCGCGAGCTTCTCGAGTGCCGAGGCCGCCGATTGGAAGGTGTTGAAGAACTGCGAGATCTCCTGCATCGGCTCGAAGAACATCCGCAGGTACAGCAGGAAGGCTGTCAGCGTGCCGATCGTCATCTCACCGTTGAGGACTCGGTAGCCGCCGTAAAGCAACACCACACCGGTGGTGAGGTTGCCGACGAGCTTGACACCGGGCATGAAGATCGCGAGCAGTTGGAATGTGCGCTCGTTGTCGGCCTTGTAGCGGTCGGCAATGTCTTCGAAAATCTGCTGGTTGCGCGGTTCCCGGCGATAGGCCTGCACGGCCTTGATACCCGTCATCGTCTCGACGAACTGCACGATCACCAGCGCGGCGCTCTCGCGCACGCGGCGATATGTTCTCGCGGACTCGTTGCGGAACCACCACACCAGCCCGATCAACAGCGGGAAGGCGCCCAGGCACATCAAGCCGAGCCGCCAGTCGAGCACCACGAGCAGGATCGCGGTCCCGAACAGCGTGAGCACCGCGGTGACCAGGCTGTCGAAGCCGGTCTCGAGCATGTCCTGGATGGCTTCGACGTCGTTCGTGGATCGGCTCACCACCCTGCCCGAGGTGTACCGGTCGTGGAGGGCGATGTCCAGGCGCTGAAAGTGCCGAAACACCCTGCGGCGCAGCTCCAGGAGCACTTTCTGGCCGATGCGCCCGGAGCGGCGGAGGAAGAACATTCTGCTGGTGGCCTGGACCGCGACGACGAGGGCGAGGGTGCCGACGATCATCAGCAGCGTGTGGGCCGGGCCGCCGTCGACGATCGGCGGGATGCCCCGGTCGATGCCGCGCTGCACGAGGATCGGAACCGACAGGCGGGCCGCGTTTTCCACGACCACGACGAGGGCGAGCAGCGCCACGGTGAAGCGGTAGGGGCGCAGCAGGTCGCCGAGAAGCGAGCGGGCTTCGCGGCGGCGGTCGAGGGTCTCGTCGATCGGGAGGTCGTCGTGTTGTTCTTCGAACTTGCCGCGCCATTCTGATGTCGCGGTATCAGGGGTGTCGGTGGCGGTCATCGGCGTTCGGCCTCCGAGGCGGCGAAGCGTCGCTGCGCAGGGTCGCGGTGCAGCGCCTCCTGCTCCTCCACGGCGTGGTCGAGGCGGCTGCGGTCCCGATCGTCCTCCCACGCGCACGCGCGCTCGGTGCCGTCGTCGAGTTCGTCATCGGCGGCCAGCAGGTAGCGGTACTGCGGCACCCGCGCCAGCAGTTCGGCGTGCGTGCCGACGCGGGTGATGGTGCCGTCCTCCAACAGGGCCACCTTGTCGGCGAGCAGCACCGTCGACGCGCGGTGCGCCACAACAATTCCCGTGACGGAGTGCAGCACGCGGCGCAGCGCCTCCTCGACCACCGCTTCGGTGTGAACGTCGAGCGCGGACAACGTGTCGTCGAGCACGAGGATCTTGGGCGCCGCCAGGATCGCCCGCGCCAGCGACAGCCGCTGCCGCTGCCCACCGGACAGGCTCATGCCCTGTTCGCCGATGCGGGTTTCGAGGCCGAACGGCAGGTCGTAGACGAAGTGGGCGGCCGCGACGTCGATCGCTTCGGCCAGCTCGTCATCGGAGGCTGGGTTTTCGGGGGCGCGTCCGAGCTTCAGGTTCTCGGCGACCGACATGGAGAACAGCGTCGGGTCCTCGAAGGCCGTGGCCACCGTTTCACGCAGCGCCGACAGGGTGAGTTCGCGGATGTCGCGGCCGTCGATGCGGATGGATCCCTCGGTCACGTCGTACAACCGGGACAGCAGTGCGGCCAGCACCGACTTTCCCGATCCCGTCGGCCCGACGAGCGCGAGCGTCTCCCCCGGCTCAACGGTGAGGGTGACATGGCGCAGAGCGAAATCGTCCGAGTCGGGGAATCGGAATCCGACGTCGACGAGTTCCAGGCGTCCACCGCTCGGCGGTTCATCCACGGGACCGTCGGCGATATCGATTGCCGTATCGAAGATCTCGGTGATCCGGTTCGCGGCGGTGAACGACTCCTGCGTCATCGACAACAGAAAGCCCAGGGAGGCGATGGGCCAGACCAGCGACAGCATCATCGTGATGAATGCGACCAGGGTGCCAAGGGTGACGTGACCTTCACCGGCGGCGTAGGCGCCGAAACCGAGCACCACGATCAAGGTCAGGTTCGGGATGACTTCGAGCAGCGTCCAGAACTTCGCCGAGACCGACACGCGATCGATCTGCGTTTCATAGAGATCGGAGAGTTGTTCGTCGAACCGGTCGTAGACGTAGTCCTCGCGCCCGAAGGATTTCACCACCCGCAGCCCGAGCGCGGACTCCTCGACGTGGGTGGCGACGTGGCCCGCCTGATCCTGCGCCAGCCGCGACAACCGGGTGTACTCCTGTTGGAAGTGCAGGACGGTCAGTGTGATCGGCACGATCGACACCAGCACGATCACGCCCAGCGGCCAGTACATCGTCAGCAGGATGGCCGTCACAACGGTGATCTGCAGTCCGTTGAGCAGAAGGAAGAGCAGACCGAAAGACATGAAGCGACGAATAGTGCTGAGGTCGTTCATGATTCGCGAGAGCAGCTGGCCGGACTGCCAGCGCCCGTGGAAGCTCATCGGCAGCACCTGCAGCCGGGCGTAGAGATCCTTGCGGATGTCGGCCTCGACGCCCATGGTGGCGCGCGCCGCCAGCCAACGGCGGATGAACCACAGGACCGCCTCGGTGATGCCGACGCCCATCGCGGCGGTGCCGAGCAGCCACAGGCCCTGCTGGTCCTGGTGGCGCACCGGACCGTCGATGACGGCCTTGGTCATCAGCGGGATCGACACGGTGGCGGCGAGGCTGGCGATCGCGACGGTGACCATCGCGATCCAGCGCGCCCGGTACGGCATCAGGTACGGCAGCATCCGCCACAGGTCCGAGCTCGCGCGTCGGCGTTGCGGTGGCGGGGCGATGGCCGGCGCTGAGCGCAGGGCCTGGATTTCGGGAGCGACCACTTAGGCCATCTTCCCATGCGGGGCGACCGGATAACCTCGTGCGCCGAAACGGCATTCCAGCAGGGAAATGTCGAGTGGACGCCTGCGCCAATGCAGTTTCGCGATAGTTCGAATCACGCGGCGGCCGTTTCCTGGGCTCCGAACTGGGTTTCGTACAACTCGGCGTAGCGGCCCCGGTTGGCGAGAAGTTCGAAGTGCGTGCCGCGCTCGACGATGCGGCCGTCCTCGACGACTAGGAGGAGATCGGCGGCACGGACGGTGGACAACCGGTGCGCGATCACGATGGACGTCCGGCCGGCGAGCGCCTCGGTGAGCGCCTGCTGAACGGCAGCCTCCGATTCGGAGTCCAGCGAGGCGGTGGCCTCGTCGAGCACGACGACCCGTGATCGGCCCAGCAGCAGGCGCGCGATCGTCAACCGCTGGCGCTGCCCGCCGGACAGGCGATATCCCCGCTCGCCGACCACGGTGTCGAGACCGTCGGGCATCTCGGCGACCACGTCGGCCAGCCGGGCGCGGTCGAGTGCCTCCCACAGTTCGTCATCGGTGGCATCGGATGCCGCCAGCGTGAGGTTGGCCCGGATCGACTCGTGGAACAGGTGGCCGTCTTGGGTGACCACGCCGACCGTCTCCTTGAGCGACGCGAAGGACACGTCGCGGACGTCGACGCCGTTGAACGTCACCGCACCGGAGTCGACGTCGTAGAGCCGGGCGAGAAGCGAGGCGATCGTCGACTTGCCGGCGCCGGACGAGCCGACCAGCGCCACCATCTGACCGGGTTGCGCCGTGAACGAGATGCCGTGCAGCACTTCGTCACCGCCGCGGATGTCGAGTTCGGCGACCTCCTCCAGTGAGGCCAGCGACACCTTGTCCGCCGACGGGTAGGAGAAGCGCACGTTGTCGAACTGCACCGCCACCGGGCCGGCGGGCACGGGGACGGCGTCCGCCTTCTCGGCGATGAGCGGTTCGAGGTCGAGCACCTCGAAGACCCGCTCGAAGGACACCAGGGCGGTGGCGATCTCGACGTGCGCGTTGGCCAGTGCGGTCAGCGGAGCATAGAGCCGGGTCAGCAACAGGGCCAGCGACACGATCGCGCCGGCCTGCAGGTGGCCCCCGATCGCGAGGGCACCGCCGAGCCCGTAGACCAGCGCGAGCGCAAGGGCCGACATGAACGTCAGCGAGTTCATGAAGACCGACTGCAGCATCGCGGTTTTCACGCCGATGTCGCGGACGCGCCCCGCGCGCACGGCGAACTCGCGAGATTCTGTCGCGGGATTGCCGAACAGCTTGACCAGCGTCGCGCCGGGCGCCGAGAACCGTTCGGTCATCTGGGTGTTCATGGTCGCGTTGTGGGCGGCGGCCTCGCGCGACAGCCGGGCCATGGTGCGGCCGATCCGGCGGGCCGGAACGATGAACAGCGGCACGAGCACCAGCGAGAGCAGGGTGACCTGCCAGGAGATCGACAGCATCACCACCAACGTCAGCGTGAGCGTCACGAGGTTGGACACCACACCCGACAGCGTGTCGGAGAAGGCCCGCTGCGCGCCCATGACGTCGTTGCCGAGCCGGCTGACCAATGCGCCGGTTCGGGTGCGGGTGAAGAAGGCGACCGGCATCCGTTGCACGTGGTCGAACACTGCGGTGCGCAGGTCGAGGATCAAGCCCTCGCCGATCGTCGACGACAGCCACCTCGTCACGAGGGAGGCGCCGGTCTCGGCGACGGCCACCGCAGCGATGACGGCCGCCAGCAGAAGCACCGTGCCGCGCGACCCTGCTGTGATCGCGTCGACGACCTTACCCGCCAGCACGGGGGTGGCGACGCCGAGGAGTGCCGCGACGACGCTGACGGCGACGAACGCGCGCAGCCGAGGATGGTGGCGCCCGGCGAAGCGCCAGATGCGACGCAGTAACGCCGCGTTCAGCAGCGACCGCAGGTCACCGCCGCGGGCATGCGACTGCCGGTAGAGCGCCTGCCGCGCGACCGTTTCCATGCTCATGAAATCACCGTAGAACCTCAACAATAGATGAGGTCAACGGCTTCCCGCGGCCGCTGACCAGGGCACATAGGGGGTACCCAGGTTCGGCGACTCGCTTACACGGTGCGGGCGAGCCGCTCGGCGATGAGCCCGGCGAACTTGGCCGGGTCGTCGGGTAGGTCGCCTTCGGCCAGAAGCGCCGTCCCATAGAGCAATTCGGCGGTATCGTTCATCCCGGCCTCATCGCCGCGATCCTTGTGCGCCTGTCGAAGACCCACGACGAGCGCATGCTTGGGGTTGAGTTCGAGGATCCGCTTGCTGACCGGCACCGTCTGCCCGGAGGCGCGGTACATGCGGGCGAGCGCGGGTGTGATGCCGAAGGTCGGCGTGATCAGGCACGCCGGCGAATCAGTCAGACGCGTGGAGAGCCGGACCTCCGAGACGTGCTCGCTCAGGGTCTCCTTCAACCAGTCGAGCAGTTCGGCGAACTCCTTCTGCTGTTCCTCGCGTTCGGCGTCGCTCTTCTCCTCGTCCGAGTCGAGGTCGACCTCGCCGCGCGCGACGGACTGCAGTGGCTTCCCATCGAAGTCGGACACCGAGCCAACCCAGATCTCGTCAACCGGGTCGGTGAGCAGCAGCACCTCGTAACCCTTGGCTTTGAACGCCTCCAGATGGGGCGACTTGAGGAGTTGCTCGCGGGACTGTCCGGTTGCGTAGAAGATCTGCTCCTGACCGTCCTTCATGCGCTCGACATATTGGGCGAGGGTGGTGGGTTCGTCGTCGCTGTGGGTGGAGGCGAACGACGAGATCCGCAGCAGGGTGTCGCGGTTGTCGAAGTCCGACATCAGACCCTCTTTGACGACGGACCCGAAGTGGGTCCAGAACGTGCGGTAGTCGTCCGGCCGCTCGGACTGCAACTCCTGGATCGTCGACAGGACCTTCTTGGTCAGCCGCCGGCGGATCGCGGTGACTTGCCGGTCCTGCTGGAGGATTTCGCGAGAGACGTTGAGCGACATGTCCTGTGCATCGACGACACCCTTGACGAAGCGCAGGTACATGGGCATGAGGTCTTCGCAGTCGCCCATGATGAACACGCGCCGCACGTAGAGCTGGATACCGACCTTGGCGTCGCGGGTGAACAGGTCGAACGGCGCTTGCGACGGGATGAACAGCAGGGCCTGGTACTCGAAAGTGCCCTCGGCCTTCATCGCGATCACCTCGAGGGGGTCGTCCCAGGCGTGGGCGATGTGCTTGTAGAACTCCTTGTATTCCTCGTCGGAAACCTCGTCCTTGGACTTGGCCCACAGCGCCTTCATCGAGTTGAGGGTCTGCGTCTCGACGGTGACGGTCTCCTGACCAGTTTCGGAGCCGCCCTCTTCTCTCGGCGGGGTGCGGCGCTCGACGTCCATCCGGATGGGCCAGGCGATGAAGTCGGAGTACTTCTTGACCAGTTCCCGGATCTTCCACTCCGAGGTGTAATCGTGCAGCTGGTCCTCGGCGTCCTCGGGCTTGAGGTGCAGGGTGACCGAGGTGCCTTGGGGCGCGTTCTCGACGGTTTCGATGGTGTAGGTGGCCTCACCGCTGGAGACCCACCGGGTGGCCTGGCTCTCGCCGGCCTTGCGGGTGAGCAGCTCGACCTTGTCGGCGACCATGAACGTCGAGTAGAAACCGATCCCGAACTGGCCGATCAGTTCCTCGGCGGCGGCCGCGTTCTTGGCCTCGCGCAACTGCTGGCGGAGTTGGCCGGTGCCCGACTTGGCGAGCGTGCCGATGAGTTCGACGACCTCGTCGTGAGTCATGCCAATGCCGTTGTCGCGGACGGTCAGGGTGCGTGCCTCTTTGTCCGGGACGATCTCGATGTGCAGATCGGCGGTGTCGACGTCCAGGTCCTTGTTGCGCAGCGCCTCCAGCCGCAGCTTGTCGAGCGCGTCGGACGAATTCGAAATCAACTCCCGCAGGAACGAATCCTTGTTGGAGTACACCGAGTGGATCAGCAATTCCAGGAGTTGGCGGGCCTCTGCCTGGAACTCCAACTCCTCGACTCGTGCAGTCATGCGCCTCCGATCGACACAATCCCCGGCTTTTCGATACCCGCAGATGATATCGAGCGGATCGTGACCAGTGCCCGGGTGATCGGTTACCGGCCGTGGTCATGGCGGCTGTCCGACGTGCGACCCGTTCGCGTACCAGTCGCCGTGGCGGACGGTACTTTACAAACGTGCGCTGCGGGCCGACCGGTTCGCCGGAAGCCCAGGGACCAGAAGGGGAATCGTTGAAGACCACTCCTAAGATGTTGGCGTTCGGTCTAGTCGAACCTGTCACGTTCGGACTGATCCTGTTCCTGGCGGCAGGCACCTTCGACTACTGGCAAGCGTGGGTTTTCCTCGTTGTGTTCGCCCTCTCGGGGTGGATTCCCAGCATCTACCTGATGCGAACGAATCCGGTCGCGCTCGAGCGGCGGATGCGTGGGGGTCCAGCGGCGGAATCGCGCAGGACCCAGAAGTTCGTCATGGCCGGATCGTGGATGACTCTCGCGTCGATGTTGGCAGTCAGCGCACTCGACCATCGCTTTAGCTGGTCCTCGGTGCCCACGTCGATCTGCATATTGGGCATCATTCTGGTAGCCGTCGGCGTCACGGTGATGATGCTGGTGGTCATCCAAAACAGCCATGCGGCTGCGACCGTTCGCGTCGAGGAAGGCCAGACCGTCATCTCGACAGGTCTTTACGGGATTGTGCGGCACCCCATGTACAGCGGCAACGTGATCCTGATGGTCGGCATACCGCTGGCGCTGGGCTCCTACGTCGGGCTCGTCTTCGTCATAGTCGGCGTGGCCATCCTCACCTTCCGCATCCGCGACGAGGAGAACATGCTGAGGGCGGAGCTGGACGGATACCGCGAGTACACCGAGAAGGTTCGCCACCGCCTGGTGCCGTACGTATGGTGACGGTCGCGCGGACGTCCGCGTCTACTGGGCCGTCAACCGCTGGCTCAAGGTCCTGACCGACGGAGCGTCGAACAGCGCAGTGACTGCGAGCCGGCTGTCGAGGGCGGCGTTGATCGCGGCGATTGCGCGCATCGCCGAAAGCGAATCTCCGCCCAGATCGAAGAACGAATCGTCGATGCCCACGTGGTCTGTTTCCAGTACATGGGCGAAAACGCCGGCCACTACGCGCTCGGTCACGGTAGCCGGCGCTCGATCGGCAGCACCGGTGCTGTGGGTTTCGGGTAGCGGAACCGAATCCGTTCGGGCCCTGTCTTGTCCGTCAACCAGATTCATCGTCGACAGCTGTCGTGTGGGATCGGTGATCATGGCCGACAGCACCCACTCGAAGCGTTCGACGAGCGATTCGATGTCTGCAGCGTCGAACACATCCGTGCGGAACTGAACGCGCAGTTCCAGTTCACGACCGGGTACCGCTTGAACCGCGAGTGGGTAGTGGTAGAAGTCGCGGTTGGAGACGTCGACGATGCCCAGGTCGTCGGCGCTCGAGAGTGCCGCGGTGTTGGACGGGTAGTTCTCGTAAACGAAGACGGTGTCGAACAATTGGCGGTGCCCGGTGAGCCGGTGGATGTCGCGCAGCGCCATGTGCTGGTGTTCGAAGGTGTCGTTGTAGTTGCTCTGCAGCTGTTCGAGCAGATCGGCGACGGTGGTCTCCGCCGAGGTGTTCGCCCGCATCGGCACGGTGTTGATCATCAGGCCCACCATCGACTCAGCACCTGGCACCTCTGTGGGCCGACCCGACACCGTCACGCCGAACGCCACGTCGTGCTGGCCGGTCAACGAGGTCAGCAGTAGCGCCCAGGCGCCCTGCAACACAGTGCTGACCGTGGTGCGATGTGTTCGCGCCAGTTCGCTGACCGCACCGGTCGCAACCTGCGGTAACCAGAACGTTCGAGTATCCCGCGGCCCGATACCCAGCCGGTCCGGTGCAGCGACCAAAGTCGGAGTGGCGAAGCCGTCCAAGACTCGGCGCCACGCTGTCTGGGCGGCGTCGTGGTCGCGGTCAGCCAGCCAGGTGAAGAACCGCCGGTACGGCACCGCAGCCGGCAGCCGCTGCCCGTAGTAACTGACGAACATCTCCTGGAGCACGATCGACAGCGACCAACCGTCCATCAGGATGTGGTGGCTGGTGATCACGATCTGGTGCCGGTCCGCTGCGGTGCGGATCAGAGCGACCCGGAACGCTGGACTCTCGGCGAGGTCGAACACCGCCTCCCGTTCGGCTGCGTGAACGTGCTGTGCCTGCTCGTCGGCATCGGTGGCGAGCTCGACATACCGCCACCCTGCCTCAGCATCACGCGGGATGATCTGCACCGGCTGGTCGAACTGCTCGTTGAACCGGGCGGCCAAATTCGGATGGCGACGCACCACCGTACGCACCGCCTCATGCAGCCGGTACTGGTCGAGCGGACCGGCAACGGTGAGCACCAACTGCACCGCATACACGTCGTCACCGGCGGCTTGGGCCGCGTCGGCGTGGAACAGCAGGCCCTGCTGCAGCGGGGTCAACGGCAACACATCCGCGATGCGGTATCTCTGTTCCAGTTCGTCGACCTGCTGCTGACTCAGCCGAACCGGAGTGATGTCGGACGGAGTCAGGCCCGCCCCACCGCGTCGCACGTGTGCGCAGATGCCGGCCAGCGCCTCGAACCACAGTCGGCCCAGCCGGCTGACCTGACCCTCCTCGACCGCCGAGGGCGCCCACGTCCAGTTGGCGTGCAACTGCGGACCCGACTCGGTGTCGGCCGTGCTGGCGTTCAGATCGATCGTGTGCGGAAGCGTCAACGGAATGTCCAGGCTGGCGCGGGCGACAGCGCCGCTGTCAGGGCTGACACGCCAGAACTCATCCGACAGTTCACCGGCGGCAGCACCTAGGCGTCCGAGGTAGTTGAACCCGATTCGAGGGTCTGGCCCGTCCAGGTCGACATCGGAGTTCAAATAGCGCAACACCCCGTACGTCAGGCCGTCGGGCATGGCGCGCAGGTCCTCTTTGGCGGACTTGATGACCGAGCCGAGCGCGGGGTCACCGGCGATCACCCGTGCCCACGACAAACCACCAACGGTCAACGACACCGGATACTTGGTGGTGAACCAGCCCACCGTGCGCGACAAGTCGACATCATCGGCCAATTCGTCGGCGCGGCCGTGCCCCTCGACGTCGATGCCGACGGGCGCAGCGCCACTGGCGAGGAACTCCGAAACCGCGAGGCCGAACGCGATCAGCAGAATGTCCTGCACGCCGGCATGGAAGGCCGCTGGCACCTCGCCGAGCAGCATTCGCGTGGTCTCGGGATCCAACTGCGTTGAGAGCTGCCCGGCGTTGGCGAAGGTATCCACCCCCGGCTCCACCGCCGGCAACGCCGCAGGGGTCGCGGCGACACGCCGCCACACCTCGGCCTGGGCGACCACAGCAGGGTCGTGCGCGTGTTCCTCGAGCAGCCGCGCCCAACGGGCGAACGATGTTCCGCCCGCCGACAACTCGATCGGCTGCCCGCTGCGGTGCTGAGCCCAGGCAATGTTCAAGTCTTCCAACAAGATTCGCCACGACACACCGTCGACCGCCAGGTGATGGACCACCAAGGCCAGTTGATTCGTCTCGGCTGCCCACACCGCGCTTACCATCGCACCTGCCAACGGGTTCAAGCGCGAACGGGCCTCCACCACCGCCGCGTCGGACAGCACGTCGACCGCCTGCAGGCACCCACCGGCGTTCACCGATCCGGCCTCGGGCACCGCGAATGTCCACGGGGCCCCGCGATAATATTCATCGTCGATGCGGGCCCGCAGCATGGGATGTCGATCCAGCAATGCCTGCAGTACCACCACCACATCGGCCTCGGTCACACCCGCGGGGGCGTGCACCACCACCGTCTGGTTGAACTGATCAACTGCGCCATCCGCTTGCTGAAGCCACCGCATGATCGGGGTGGCTTCAACCTTGTCGGGGCCGACCTCATCACCGTCACGGACCACCACCCAGGCCACCCGCGCCACGCGGGCCAACCGAGACACTGTCTGCTCGACGAAGACGTCGCGGGGTTTCACGATCACTCCACCGAATGCGGCGCGGGACACGACCTGCATAGACAGGATGGAATCGCCGCCGAGTTCGAAGAAGGATTCGTCGACGCCGACTCGCTCCAGTCCAAGGACTTGGGCGTAGACCCCGGCCAGGATCTCCTCGGTG
>NZ_BCTA01000098.1 GCF_001570485.1 Mycolicibacterium novocastrense | reverse complement strand
ACTGAACGGCTTGGTGATGTAGTCGTCGGCGCCGACGGTCAGCCCTACGATGGTGTCCATTTCCGTGTCACGGGCGGTAAGCATCACCACGTAGGCATCGGAGAAGCTGCGCAGCTGCCGGCACACCTCCAACCCGTCGGCGCCGGGCAACCCCAGGTCGAGCACCACCACGTCGGGATCAAACTCGCGGGCCAGAGCCACCGCTTGCGAGCCGTCAACGGCGGTGCGGGTTTCAAACTGTTCGCGCTGGAGATAACTGGCCACCACTTCGGCGAGCGCCGCCTCATCGTCGACGATCAAGGCTCGGTAGCCCGGCGCGCCCAGACCTCCCTGAGTTGACGTGCCATCCATAGCGTCCATAGTGCCCGTGAACAGCTACCAGTTACACCGACACTGGGCTCGCCCGCGGCACACTGGTGCCAGCCGATCGGGTCTTGAGCAAATCTTCACAAAACCTCCACTGAATCAGCGGACGTCGACGGGCACCTTGGAGTCCGGAAGGAGGCCGAGTCGATTCATGTTGCCGTACTGGGGTTGGGAGAGCTGGCTGGCGGCCGGCGCACTAGCCGCATCCTGGACCGCTGTCGTCGCAACGGCGGTCGCGTGGTTTGGTGCCTTTTCCAGCGACCGGGATACCCGCGGCGAGGGTGTGGCGACGGGCGACATGTCGATTGACTCGGCCGATACGACCCGAGCGGACGGGCCCCCAGGCTCGTCCCCGATCGATGGAGAAGCGACGATCACATGAGTCATCCCTTGTCTATCCATGCGCCCGAACTGCACGCGATGCGGTACCGCGGATTAGGCCGCTACGAACGACCCGAGAACCTAGTGGGTCGCACGCCGGTGCTGCGGGTTTCTGAGCCCTTCAGCAGCGCGGACCGCGGATTTTGGGCCAAGCTCGAAGGCATCAATCCCGGTGGCTTAAAAGACCGCCCCGCAATGCACATGGTGGAGTGCGCCCGAGCACGCGGGAACCTGCGTCCGGGGGCGCGCATCGTCGAATCCACAAGTGGCACACTGGGCTTAGGGTTGGCGTTGGCCGGCATCGTGTATCACCATCCGGTGACCGTGGTGACCGATCCGGGTATGGAGCCCATCATCGTGTCGATGCTGCGGGCCTACGGCGCCGACGTCGACATGGTCACCGAGCCGCACCCGACGGGCGGATGGCAGCAGGCGCGCAAAGACCGCGTCGCGCAGCTACTGGCCGAAGACCTCGAGGCCTGGTGTCCCGACCAGTACAACAACCCCGACAACGTCGACGCCTACCGGCCGCTGGCCCTGGAGCTCCAAGCTCAGCTGGGCACGGTCGACGTGCTGGTGTGCTCGGTCGGAACCGGAGGCCATTCCGCTGGCATCGCGCGGGTACTGCGTCAGTTCAATCCGCACTTACACCTGATCGGGGTGGACACCATCGGCTCAACGATTTTCGGTCAACCCGCCGCGAACCGGCTGATGCGAGGGCTGGGCTCGAGTATCTATCCACGCAACGTCGACTACGCCGCATTCGACGAGGTGCACTGGGTGGCGCCGGCAGAGGCGGTGTGGGCCTGCCGTACCTTGGCGGCCACCCATTACGCAACGGGCGGTTGGAGTGTAGGCGCGGTCGCGCTGGTCGCGGGTTGGGCGGCACGCACCTTCTCAACTGACACGACGATCGCCGCGGTTTTCCCCGATGGGCCACAACGCTATTTCGACACTGTCTACAACGACGACTACTGCCGTCGCCATGACTTGCTGCTAACACAGCCGCCGCAGCAGCCCAACGTGATCGACGATCCCACCCAGGAGGTCGTCACGTCATGGACCCGCTGCGCCACGGTGATCGATCCGATGCCGACACGGGACTAATCGGCATGGTGGGAGACTACGCGAGGTTCGGTCGCGACTCTGACGCGCTGGTGTCGCGGCATCGTTGACGCTGATGACGCGGCACCTTTCTGCGAACCCCTGCTCCGCTTGATGCGCATTTCCCTTCTTGAGTAGGTGCCTTGCGAAAAGATCCCTGGACCCGCAGCCGGGCGCGGCTGCTGTCAGGTATGGCAACGCCGTGATGACGAGGCGAGTGAGTGGGCGGCCTATTACGGCAGTGTCCAAGCGGGTGAGGTTTCGCCGTTGAGACGATTGCGGAGTCGAACTGACCGACCGGCCGGCTCACCAACCCGAGAGCGCATGAAAGCCGCGGTCTTCATGGTCTCGTTGAACTCAGACATATTGGTACCTCCGGCAGCATTGGGGCGGTTAGCAGCCCTGTCGACAGCATTGACCAGCCATCGCGTCGCGTAGGGACTTTCGGCCCTAATTCGTCAGCCAGTGGGGCTACTGTCGATTCTGCTGGAGCGGCGACGATTCGTCGCTGGCCGCCGTCGTGCGACGAAGAACAAGTAGTTGAGTCGAGGCAGCATCGGAATTCCTTCCGCTCTTCGGAGTGCTAGTCCTTACGGCAGCGGTCACGCTCCGCCGGCTTTGGCTTCCCACGCACCAGTGCACTTCGCCCGAACATGCACACAGATTCACCTTCCCCCTCGTGCGCCAGGCGGCCCTAATGTTCAAACCGGTCCTGGGGGCGGGCCACCACATCTTCCCTGAATCGGCCAGTCGAGGGTTCGGCCCCCGAATCGCCACTGGTCGTAGTCCTCGCATGGATGGGCCGAAAAGTCGGGCATGCCAATGACATCATGAAGCGAGCTGCGCGCTGGTTGAGTGGCTGGCCGGCCTGCCTTCTCAGGGAGATTGCCGCGCCGGCCAGTGCGTCGGCGGGGCGCAGCTTGCGCCTGTGTCCTGCGCGGATTGCCGCTTCGCCCGCCGCAAGTCTGGGTCGTCCATTCCGGCGTGGCTTGGTGCCAAGGATTTTGAAGCAGGTGGACCTCATTCAATGTGAAGTGTCAGCGCGCGTCTGGTGATGCTGTTCGCCAACGTGGTCACCCGGGATACTGATGTCGCCGCGCCTCGGGACCGTGTATTAATTATCCGCCTGGCATCCGACGAGGGGAAACCATTCAGGGTGCTCTTTTTCTGCCTGCTTGCACCACTGCTGACCTTTGGCGGTACGTCTCCATTCCTGGACTTCCTGCTCTCTCTTGGCTTCCCGGCCCTCAGGGCTTGCCGCCGAGTTTCCCGGGGTGTTCGCGGTAGCAACGGCGGCATTGCAGTTCAAGCTGAGCCGGTATTCGTTGGAGACCACTCGGTAGCGGACTCCTTGACGTGCGTACCGCCCATCACGGCCAGGGACAGCCTGGACGAACGGAGGTCTCACGAATGTCGATTGAGAAACGCCAGTGACGATGCACTTGCTGAGGGGAAGCTTGGCGCCGACCCGTGACGCGATGATTGCCGTGCCACCCTGCTGCGCGATGGCGTTCGTGGCCTCGGCGTAGGTTTGGCCCACCAGGTCAGGCGCAGCCGATGCAATACCCGGCAACGAGAACAGGGCAATTGCCGCAACGGTAGCGGCGATGGCGCCTGCCGTGACGATGATCTTGGTCATGGTGGGCGGATCCTGTCGATGATCGTTGGCTAGCGTTCCAGCCATCTGGTGCAAGCGAGCCCCTTCCAGTACCCCCTCGATGTCGGGTTCGATTTCCTCTACCCGACTTCAACCGTGCGCCGCGATATGCACCGAATCGATTGAGATCCTGCGAAGATTGGTTGAAGACCTGATCGGTGGTGCAGGCTCAATCAGATAGTGGAGGTCGAGCGCCTCTGCGCCGGAGCCCGATATGTGCTTGGCGCGCAGCCGATCATCAACGGCTGGGTAGGCCGTGCCAGCGGCCTGGTGCGGGTGGTCGGGTGGGGCGTTCGACTCGGTGGTCGCCGGCAGCCTCCCAACGCTGCTACGAGTGTTCCCGACATTTTAGGATGCCGGTGAGTTGTGCACAGTGGCCTGCACGCTCGCGGATAACCGGATCGTGCGCCAGCACACCATCGTTGGTTTGCGGCGCCAAACGCGTGCCACATGGTCCGCATCGAACAGCGCATTGGCAGCTTGGCGCCAGGTCCGGGGTGCTGGCGCCAAGAGGCTAGACATCGTGGCATCGGTGGCAGCGGCGCTCTACTTCCATCATTCAGCGGTGTATTGAACCGATGGCGTCTTTAACGAATCTTCATATCCCCTTCATCAATTCGGTGGGTACCCGAGCGCACGGTGAAGACGGGAAGGAGACCGGATAGACATGATGTGGTACCGGTGGGCGGGCGGTGGACGCCCAAATGAGTGTGAACCCGGGCTCCGGGAAGCCAGCGTGTGATGAGCGAGTTCGTGGCGTCGGGCGGCGGTTTGAGCAGACGGCGGTTTCTGGGGGTCACCGCTGCGGCTGGGATGGTGTTGGCGGGTTGCACGCGCTCAACCGACAGGACCGCGCAACCGGATCCGGTGGCGGTCGCTGAGTCGCGTCG
>NZ_BCTA01000097.1:433-7380 GCF_001570485.1 Mycolicibacterium novocastrense | reverse complement strand
ACTGAACGGCTTGGTGATGTAGTCGTCGGCGCCGACGGTCAGCCCTACGATGGTGTCCATTTCCGTGTCACGGGCGGTAAGCATCACCACGTATGCATCAGAGAAGCTGCGCAGCTGCCGGCACACCTCCAACCCGTCGGCACCGGGCAACCCCACGTCGAGCACCACCACGTCGGGATCAAACTCACGCGCCAGAGCCACCGCTTGCGAGCCGTCAACGGCGGTGCGGGTTTCGAACTGTTCGCGCTGCAGATAACTGGCCACCACTTCGGCGAGTGCCGCCTCGTCGTCGACGATCAAGGCTCGGTAGCCCGGCGCGCCCAGACCTCCCTGAGTTGACGTGCCATCCATAGCGTCCATAGTGCCCGTGAACAGCTACCAGTTACACCGACACTGGGCTCGCCCGCGGCACACTGGCGCCAGCCGATCAGGTCTTGAGCAAATCTTCACAAAACCTCCACTGAATCAGCGGACGTGGGCGGGCACCTTGGAGATCGAAAGGAAGGCCGGGTCGATACATGGTGCCGTACTGGGGTTGGGAGAGCTGGCTGGTGGCTAGCGGCACGTTGGCCGCATCCTGGACGGCTGTGGTCGCGACGGCGGTCGCATGGTTTGGCGCCTTTTCCAGCGACCGGAATACCCGCAACTTGGGTGTGGCGACGGGCGACATGTCGATTGACCCGGTCGATAAGACCCGAGCGGACGGCCCCCGAGGCTCGTCCCCGATCGATGGAGAAGCGACGATCACATGAGTCATCCCTTGTCTATCCATGCGCCCGAACTACATGCGGCGCAGTACCGCGGATTGGGCCGCTACGAACGACCGGACAACCTAGTCGGCCGCACACCGGTACTGCGGGTTTCTGAGCCGTTCAGCAGCGCGGACCGCGGATTTTGGGCCAAGCTCGAAGGCATCAATCCCGGTGGCTTAAAAGACCGCCCCGCAATGCACATGGTGGAGTGCGCCCGAGCACGCGGAGACTTGCGTCCGGGTGCGCGCATCGTCGAATCCACAAGTGGCACACTGGGCTTAGGGTTGGCGTTGGCCAGCATCGTGTATCACCATCCGGTGACCGTGGTGACCGATCCGGGTATGGAGCCCATCATCGTGTCGATGCTGCGGGCCTACGGCGCCGACGTCGAAATGGTCACCGAGCCGCACCCGACGGGCGGATGGCAGCAGGCGCGCAAAGACCGCGTCGCGCAGCTACTGGCCGAAGACCTCGAGGCGTGGCAGCCCGACCAGTACAACAACCCCGACAACGTCGACGCCTACCGGCCGCTGGCCTTGGAGCTCCAAGCTCAGCTGGGGACGGTCGACGTGCTGGTGTGCTCGGTCGGAACCGGGGGCCATTCCGCTGGCATCGCGCGGGTACTGCGCCAGTTCAATCCGCACTTGCACCTGATCGGGGTGGACACCATCGGCTCAACGATTTTCGGTCAACCCGCCGCAAACCGACTGATGCGAGGGCTGGGCTCGAGTATCTATCCACGCAACGTCGACTACGCCGCATTCGACGAGGTGCACTGGGTGGCGCCGGCAGAGGCGGTGTGGACCTGCCGTACCTTGGCGGGCACCCATTACGCAACGGGCGGTTGGAGTGTCGGCGCGGTCGCGCTGGTCGCGGGTTGGGCGGCACGCACCTTCTCAACTGACACGACGATCGCCGCAGTTTTCCCCGATGGGCCACAGCGCTATTTCGACACTGTCTACAACGACGACTACTGCCGTCGCCATGACTTGCTGCTAACACAGCCGCCGCAGCAGCCCAACGTGATCGACGATCCCACCCACGAGGTCGTCACATCATGGACCCGCTGCGCTACGGTGATCGATCCCATGCAAACAGTGGGCTAATGACACTGCCCGGCCTGGTCGTTGTGCGTCACGCCGGCGGATACCGGTTAAAAAGCCCGGAACGGGTGCTGCGCCAATTCGCCGACCACTGCCGGAGGGAAGGCTATTCGGACGGGCCGATCACCAAAGAAGCGGTCGACGGGGTTCCTCTACGACCGTCACCTGCGGCCGAGCACCCTGCGGCGCAACGAGTTGGTCCTGCGCCAACTGGCCGCTCATGCCCAAGCCGCCGGCTGGCAGGCCTGCATGCCGGCCGCGGCAACCCTGGTCCGTGCCCGTCATCAGGTGCCCTAAGTGTTCACCGACGACGAGGTGCGCCGATCGTTCGCTGTAATCGATTCCCAGCCGATGTCCTCATATTCGAACAAGGCGATGGTCGACCCGGTGTTGTTTCGGGTGCTGTATGGCGCCGGGCTGCGCATCTCCGAGGCGCTGAACCTGACCGTCTCGGACGTGGACACGCAGTCCGGGACGCTGAAGATCCGGGACTCGAAAACGGTGCGGTCAGGACCATCCCGATCACCCGCCGGCTGGCCGCGACTGTGGGTTCCTACATCGGGGCCGCGCACCCGGTGCCCGAACCCGACGCTCACATCTTCTACAGCAGGGCGCCGGGCAGCCCGATCAACCAGGCGAGCGTCTACGTCCGGTTCCGCAGCTATTTGGCCGACGCCGAAATCCCGCATTTCACCGGCGGCCCGCATCGGCACTCGCTGCGTCACGGATTCCCCGTCGCCAACCTGCGGCGCTGGGCCGAAGCCGGCACCGATGTGGCCGCGATGTTGCCCTACCTGGCCTGCTACCTGGGCCACGCCGACCTGCGCGGCACCCAGTACTACCTGCGGCTGACCGCCGATGCCTATCCCGAGGTGATAGCCCATCAAATCCGGTTCGGCTACGTCATCCCCGCACCGGCCGAGGACCAGTCATGACACCGCAGCAGCGGCCGGCGCCGCCCCCGGACCTGGCCGGGCGCCAGCTCGCGAAATTCTTCACCGATCACCTGGCCGGGGAACGCGCGGCCTCGCCGAGAACCATCGCCTCCTACCGGGACGCGATCAAACTCCTGCTGATCTGGTTCAAAACCGCAGAGCGCATACCTCCAGAGAAACTGCGCCTCGCCGACATCGACCGGCCCCACATCCTGCGGTTCCTGGACTGGCTGGAAACCGAGCGCAACTGCTCGGCAGCCACCCGCAACCAGCGCCTGGCGGTGATCAAGTCGTTTTGCCGCTACACCGCCGTCGAGCAGCCCGACCGGCTCGACCAAATCACCCAGATCCTGGCGATCCGGCGGAAGAAGACCCCCGCCCCGGATGCGGGACACCTGACCGGCGACGAGATCAAGGTACTGCTCGCCCAGCCCGGCACCGCCAGTACACGCGCCATCCGCGACACCGTGCTGCTCGCCCTGGCCTACGACACCGCCGCCCGCGCACAAGAAGTCTGCGACCTCAACGTTGCCGACATCCGCCCCGCCAACCCGGTCACCGTGACGATCCACGGGAAGGATTCCACGATCCGATACGTGCCCCTGATGGGCCCGACCGCCGGGCTCATCGCCGACTACCTCGAGCACCGCAAACCGCACCCCGGGCTCGGCGCCGACACCGACCCGCTATTCCACGGGCCCAACCACTCCAGACTGACCAGATCCGGCATCGCCAAGATCCTCGCCCGCCACGTGCGAGCCGTCCGGGCCGACGACCGGGCTGGGCGCCCGGACTGTCGGTCACGCCCCACACCCTGCGGCGCAGCCGGGCGATGCACCTGATCCAGGCCGGCGTCAACCTGAACTACATTCGCGACCTGCTCGGCCACGCCGACGTGTCCACTACCGAGATCTACGCCCGCGCCGACGCCGAGACCAAATGCAAAGCGATCGAGAACGCCTAGCCACCGACCCCGGACGTGCTGCCGGACTGGACCTCGGATGCGGCGTTGATCGGCTGGTTCGACTCGCTGGGCCGTTGACGCCGCGCCCGTGCTATGCGGACATCCGCAGCAACCCCTAGCCACCAGAAACGATCCGACCGGGCGCATAACCCGGCCGTCCACCTGATGCCGTTATGCGGAATCCACATAACCGGCACAGCTTTGCCGTGCACACCCGCTGGGGCTGGTATCGCAGCGGAGCCGACGTCGAGGACCCGGCTGCATGCTGGGTCGATCGCGGCCAAGTGCGCGGCGAAGTGGTTGAGTCGGCTCGCGGTGCCGGTGACGGTGCTGCGGGTATGGGTGGCGGTGAGCCGGTCGAGGTCGGCCACCAACGAGTCCCGCAGGGCGGGGGTGGCATCCCGCATACGCTCGGCAAAGCTTTGCCGTAGCAGGCTGGTTGCGTTCACCGGCTGCTCGGCGAATACGCCGAGATGGAACATCACTTGGGGCAGTGTGCGCCGCGCTGCTGTAATGGCGGCTGGCCTTTCTCGGCCATGTCGCGCCGCGCTGGCAGCCAACAAGTCGTCGAAGTTGTTGTCGGTAATGTATCGAGTCGCTTTCCGCTCTGGATGAGTAGTCGGCCGATCACCTGGGATGCGGTGGCGCTGCGGGTGTGTTCGGTGAAACCGAGTTCGGCGGCGGCGAGGAATCTGGCCAGGTCCTCCCAACGGTCCCGGTGGCAGGTGACACCAGAACACGCGCAGCTTGCGGCGGATCAGGTAGTCATAACCCGGCCGCAGATGCCCGGCCAGCATCAAGTACATCACGAACGACCGGGTGAGATCAGACATCGCCAACCGCGTCTGGAGCGGCTCGCCGGCCCACCGCTGCGGGTCGGGCCAGTGCCGCAGGAACGTGCGCGCGGCCGGACCAAGGTTCACACTAATCAACCCGAGCCGGTCGCAATGCTCGGCGTAGGCGGCGAGCAGGTCGGCCTCAGGGGCGGGCGCGTAGCCGAGCGCGGGCGGCATCGAACTCCGCCCGCAAAAACGATGAGGCCAAATGGATGTAGGCGGCAGCGGAGTCGACATGATCTTGACCCATCAGCGCCTGAATCACCGACAGGTCGACTCCCGCCTCGGCCAGCGCGGTCCCGAACGTATGCCGCAATGCGTGGGGGTGGCCCGCGGCGACGCCGGAGCGCTCGCGGTGATAGCGGAACACGGTACGCAGTTCCCGCCGGGTCAGTGGCTGTCCGCGGTGGGCACCTTTGGCGACCACGAATAGTGCATCAGCGTCGGTCTCGGGGCGCTCAGCCAGCAGATAGGTTTGGATCGCGCCGGCCACGTCGATGTCTGCTGGCTCCCGCGGCGCGGGCGGTGCTGATCGCGGAGGCGACCATCCGCCCGGCGCCCTTTCCCGAGCCGGTCTTTCCGGCGCGCAACCGCATCTCGGCGCTCACCGGCGCGACGCCTGCGGTGCTTGTCGTGGCTGCCAACGGCGAGAGACCTTTGCGCAGGATCTGCTTGCCGGCGATCTTGCTGTGTCCGTAAGAAACGCCTTGCTTGGCGTGACCGTAGACCGGGCGCAGCAGCGAGTCGATGTCGATGAAACACCTGCCCATCGGCCCCGGGCATCAACTCGACTCGCCCGCACAACGCCACCAAATGGTTGCGCAGCACCGACTCGTGTTGCCGGGCGTGACCGAAGGTGAACTTCCGCAACAACGTTCCCACCGTCGACGGGGCGTATTCGCCACCGAACACGGTCTTCATGCCACCCGCACATCGATGTCGTCGATGCTGTCGGCCCCAGCGCACATCCCCGCAATGAGCGTGGCCAGTTTCGCCGACCCGGACGCGATCCGCGGCTCGGCAATATGGACCTTGTCGGCCAGCGCCAACGGCATCAGGAAGCGAGCTGCGCGTTTCTCTGGGTGGCTGGGCGGTCGGCCTCCCCAGGGAGATTGCCCCGTCGGCCAGTGCGTCGGCGGGGCACAGCTTGCCCCAGTGTCCTCCGCGCATTGGCGCTTCCGACCGGCCCCAGTCTTGGTCGTCCGTTCCGGCCCGGCTTCGCGCCAAGAACTTTGAACCAGTTCGACGTGAGTGTCAGCCCTCGTCTGGTGATGCTGCGGGCTAACGCGGTTACCCAGGATAGTGGTGTCGCCGCGCCTGGGGTCCGTGTATTAGTTATCCACCTCACATTCGACGAGGAAACCATTCAGCGTGTTCGTTTTCTGCCTGCCTGCACCAATGCCGACCTTCCGCAGTACGTCTTCATTCCTGAGCTTGCTGCTCTCTCTTGGCTTCCCGGCCTTCAGGGCTTGCCGCCGAGTTGCCCGGGGTGTTGGCTGTCGCAGCGGGGGCATTACAGTTCAGGCTAAGCCGGTATTCGTTGGAGACCACTCGGTAGCGGACTCCTTGACGTCCGTACCGCCCGTCACGGCCAGGGACAGCCTGGACGACCGGAGGTCTCACGAATGTCGATTTCGAAACGCCAGTGACGATGCACTTGCTCAGGGGAAGCCTGTCGCCGACCCGGGTCGCGATGATTGCCGTGCCGCCCTCCTGCGCGATGACCCCCGTGACCTCGGCGTAGGTTTGGCCCTCCAGGTGGGCCGCGGCCGACGCAATTCCCGGCAAAGAGAACAGGGCACTTGCCGCAACGGCAGCGGCGGCTGCACCTGCCATAACGTTGATCTTGACCGTCACGAGCGGATCCTGTCAGTGATCGTTGGCTAGCGTTCCAGCCATCTGATGTAAGCGAGCACTTGCCAGTGCCGGCTTAATGTCGGGTTCGATCTCCTCTACCCGACTTCAACCGTGCGCCGCGATATGCACCGAATCGATCGAGTTCCTATGAAGATTCGTTGAAGACCCGATCGGCGTTAAAGACTCGATGAGTTTTTGGGCGTCGAGCGCTGTGCCTGGAGCCGGTATGTGGCTGGCGCGCACCGGGTGCCATCAACAGTGGGGAGACTGTGTAAGCGGCCTGGTGCGGGCAGGCCGGTTGCGGACGGTGGTCGGGTGAGGTGTCCGACCCGATGGTCGCCGGCAGCCTCCCAACGCTGCTACGAGTGTCGCGACATTCAGGATGCGGGTGGGCTGTTCACAGTGACCCACATGTTCGCGGAATAATGGATAGTGCTCGAGCACAACATCGTTCGTTTGCAATGCCAAACGTTTGCCACATGGTCATCGATAGGACCAAC
>NZ_BCTA01000097.1:0-368 GCF_001570485.1 Mycolicibacterium novocastrense | reverse complement strand
GGGCACCCACGACAACAGCGCTCTACGTCTATCATCCAGTCGTGTATTGAACGCCGATGGCGTCTTTAACGAATCTTCACATCCTCTTCATCAATTCGGTGGGTACCCGAGCGCACGGTGAAGACGGGAAGGAGACCGGATCCGACATGATGTGGTACTAGTGGACTTGCGGTGGGTGCCAGGTGGGTTTGGGCCCGGTCGCCGGGAATGCAGCGTGTGATGAGTGACCTCGTGGCATCGGGCGGCGGTTTGAGCAGACGGCGGTTTCTAGGGGCCACCGCTGCGGCTGGGATGGTGTTGGCGGGTTGCACGCGCTCAACCGACAGGACCGCGCAACCGGATCCGGTGGCGGTCGCTGAGTCGCGTCG
>NZ_BCTA01000096.1 GCF_001570485.1 Mycolicibacterium novocastrense | reverse complement strand
ACAGCGCCGGTGGCCACCCATGGCCCAAGAAATACCGACACGACAACAACCCCAGCGACCAGTCACTGCCTCACTCACGAAAGATCGAGGCTAGCTGAGGCGCGCCCGAAGCCTTGTGCGAGGATCCGCAGATGAGCACTGATCCCGCGTATTTCACGCCGACGGCAGACGGCGCATTCATGCCGTCGATCTTCGCCCAGAGCCACTGGGGCAGCGATCACCTCAATGGCCCGGCCATCGTCGGGTTGGCCGCGCAGGCGCTCGAGAAGGATTGCGGTTCTCCGGAGTTCATGCCGACGCGAATTACCGTCGACCTGTTTCGGGCGGCGCGCAACCTACCGACGACCGTCGAGGTCCGGGTGATTCGTGACGGCCGCCGGGTGCGGAACGCGGAATGTGAAGTGGTGCAGGACGGTCGGCCGGTCGCACGTGCCACGCTGGTGCAATACCGACGATCGGTCGCGCCGCCCGGGGAGGAGTGGACCGCGCCGGTCGATACGCCGCAGTTGCCGACTCCGGATGGGGAACTCGTACCGTTCATCGGTAGCGATGAGGGCGGTTGGACGCGATCGCCGGAGGCTCATCAGAACACTTCCCGAAAGCAGTTCTTCTATACGAGCCCGAACATCGTTGCTGGAGAACCGGTCTCACCGTTCGTCAGGGCGGTCAATGTATCAGAGTCGACGAGTCTGGTGACCAACCTGGGCACCGAGGGAATCGGCTATATCAACGGTGACCTCACGGTGGCGTTGTCGCGCTTGCCGCTCGACGACTGGATCATGGTGCAGGGTGATTCGCATTGGGTCGCCGACGGAATCTCTGTCGGCACGGCGACGCTGTTCGACCGGCGGGGTCCATTCGGATCCGGCATGGTGACCGCGGTCGCGAACCCGGCCGCGCAGATCGACTTTCGAGGGCGGCCGTTCCCGCGGGGTGAGATCAACTACGAGTGACCGGCGGTGCGGCGTTGTCAGGGCTTCTTGCGGGTGCGTCCGCCGGAAGGCTTCTTGTCTGACGGCTGGGTCGACGTTCGAGACGCGAACCGGCCCACTGTCGCAACGCCGGGGATTCGGCCGACGGCGTTGTAGACGTCGTTGCCGGTGGCAATCAGCGCCTCGAGTTGCGGCACGATCGCGTCCATGGTCCGGATCATCGGATCGGCCAGTGCGAGATAGCGTTCCGCGCGGTCGATCGCCGCATTGAGACGCTCCGTGGCCGCGGCCATGTTCTCGATGAGATCCGGTACTTGGGCCATCATCTGGAGCGATGCGGGCGGGATGCGCATCGCCTCGGTGGCGACCGTTTGAGCGGTCTCAGCGGCCGCCTGTGCGGCCTCTCTGATTTCTTTCGGGGTGGGAACCTTGGGGCTCATGTGACAACGATCCCGCACAGTGACCGGGTTGTCCGGTCTTTGCCATGAACGATTCGCCCGATGGACAGGGCGGCGCCGCCGGGGAGCGCGCTATTTGTCACGTGACGAAAATATCGTCGGCCGGGAAGCGAAGCGGGGGACCGGCGACGTGTCGGGTGGTGTGGTCGGAAACTGTGCCAGGCGCCTTCCATGGTTTCGATCTGTCCGCACCCAAGGCTGGGTTGCTCGTCACTTCTTCGAGAGCCAATGCCCGGCGCTACGAGAGCACCTCAATCCTGTCCGTTCTCATTGAATCTGGGGCAACCCTGCTTCCGCGCCCGGCTGCGAGCGCAGCAGGGTAGCCGGAATGGTCTCCTGTCGATTCCGTTGGCTCGGGTACGTCTTCGGTATAACTACTGTGATCGTGTCTCTCGTGACACACGATCATGATTCTGTGGTGCGCTCGCTCGTGTTGGTAGTTCGGGTGCCGGCTGCGGCCTTTGAGCACCTTGGCCACCGCCCGTTTTAGATTGTCATAGCGGATACGGGCCGGGACATCACCAAAGTGGTTGAACGCCAACACATGCCGATGCAGGAGCGCCTCCTGGCCCTGAGTGGTGAAGTTGCTCCGAGCTAGAGGGCGAACGCTCCGCCTTTGATGAGGATGAGGGCCCCGATTGTGATCAGTGCAACGGGCAGAACGATGTGGCCCCAGCGTGAGAGTGCTTTGGCGATGATCGGGTGGGAGGCGAAATATCGGCCGGCCGCGCACCAGATGGCCACACCGATGAGGAACACGATGATGTAAACACCGATGGTGGCGATCGTTGAGACGGCGAAGATCGGAACGTACACGCCGATGTTGTCGCCGCCGTTGGCGAAGGTGATGACTGCGACCTGCCAGGTGCCAGGCGTCAACAGTGTTGCGGGATCATCGGTCGGCGCCGGTTGGGTGCGGCGATCCCGCCAGGCCAGCCATGCCGCCCGCAGCCCCAACACGATGGGCAGCAGCCCGAAGTACGGCAGTGCGGCTGGAGGAAGCAGCGTGGCACCCAGGAGTGCGCCGCCGACCGAAACTGCCAAGATGGCGGTGAAGCCGAGGTACTGACCGGCGGTCACTCGGATGGCTGCGCCACGATGACCGGGCGCCTGGCCGAACATCACCGCGAGGACCACGATGTCGTCGATATTGGTGATGGCGAAGGTGGCGATCGCCTGAACGAGTGTGGCTGGGCTCAGCACGGCCAATGCGACCAGCTTCGAGTGAAATCCCACCGCATCGGGTGAGCCTACTGCTCAGCAGGCCCCGCGCTCCCGCGCACCAACGACCTCCAGTGGGGCGGAAATTCATGACGACTGCCGGGGTCAACGGACTTGACGAAATACATGCCTCCGGTGCCACGGAGGTGGCTCCTAGAGGTATCGACATACGTCATCGGCGCTGCATGATTCCGGGTCGACGCTTTCGGCGCCCTGCCGCAGCCGGGCGATGGTCTCGCGCAGTGCCACCAGTGCGCTGATCTGCTCGTCGAGGTCGGTCAGTCGGATGTCGAGCAGGTCGCGCACGTGCGTGCACGGCGCGTGGCCGCTGTCACGGATGTCGAGGATCTGCCGAATCTGGGCGAGGCTGAACCCGGCGGCCTGTCCCCGTCGGATGAAGCCGACCCGGGCGATCGTGTCGGCGGCATAGTCGCGATACCCCGCCGGGGAACGTTCGGCGGGCGGGAGCAGGCCTTCGTCTTCGTAGTAGCGCAGCGTCGCGGTGGTGGCCCCGGTCGCCTCGGCGAGCTTCCCGATTCTCACGATGTCTCCTCAGAACACTTGACCTTCAAGCCTACTTGAAGGTCAAGGATGGGTGCATGAGTCAGGGATTGGACCTCGCGGTCATCGGTTCCGGCGGCGCGGCGATGGCCGCGGCGATCCGCGCTACCGCGCTCGGCAAGTCCGTCGTCATGATCGAGCGCGGCATCTTCGGTGGCACGTGTGTCAACACCGGCTGCGTGCCGTCAAAGGCCCTGATCGCAGCGGCCGAGGCCCGGCATACCGCAGCCGACACTGCCCGGTTCCCGGGGATCGCCACCACGGCCGGCCCGGTGGACATGGCGGCCCTGATCGCCGGCACGCACGATCTGGTGGAGTCGCTGCGCTCAGAGAAGTACCTCAACGTGGCCGAATCGTATGGCTGGCAGCGCATTCAGGGCCAAGCGCGGTTCGCCGGAACCCCGGACGCGCCCGTCATCGAGGTCGGCGATGCCACCATCGAGGCCGAGCACTACCTGATCGCCACCGGCGCGAACCCAGTCATCCCGCCCGCATTCGAGGGCGTCGCCTACCTGACCTCGACCACCGCGATGGAAGTCACCGAGGTCCCGGAGTCGCTGCTGGTGATCGGCGGCGGCTACGTCGCGTTGGAGCAGGCGCAACTGTTCGCCCGGCTCGGGTCAACGGTGACGGTGCTGGTCCGCTCCACGCTGGCATCGAAGGAAGAGCCGGAAGTCGGCATGGCGCTGCTGGAGGTGTTCGCCGACGACGGCATCCGGGTGGTGCGCCGCGCCACGGTGAGCGAGGTCGAGCAGGCCGACGATCAGGTCACGGTCACCGCGACCATCACCGGCGGAACGCAGCAGTTCCGTGCCGCGAAAGTCCTCGTCGCCACCGGCCGCCGTCCGAACACCGACGGCCTGAATCTCGAAGCGGTGCAGGTCAAAACCGGCGAGAACAACGAGGTCGTGGTGAGCGACGGGCTGCAGTCGTCGAACCCACGGATCTGGGCGGCCGGCGACGTGACCGGGCACCGCGAGTTCGTCTACGTCGCCGCCCATCACGGCGCGATGGTCGCCGACAACATCTTCACCGACGCCGGCCGCAGGGTCGACTACCGCCATCTGCCCCGCGTGACGTTCACCAGCCCCGCGGTCGGTGCGGCCGGGACGACCGAGGCCGAGCTCCTCGCCGCCGGGACACGGTGCGACTGCCGGGTGCTGCCGCTAAAACATGTGCCGCGTGCGGTGGTCAACCGAGACACCCGCGGTTTCATCAAACTCGTCGCCGACGCCGGCACCGGCCGCATCCACGGCATCACCGCCGTCGCCAAGGATGCTGGCGAGATCGCCGCCGCCGCGGTCTACATCCTCGACGCCGCGATGACCGTCGACCAGGTCGCCGGGTCCTGGGCCCCGTATCTGACCATGGCCGAAGGCATCAAAATCGCCGCCCAGTCCTTCAGCGCCGATATGTCCCGACTGTCCTGCTGCGCATCCTGACGCATGGCTCACTCGAAAGGTTCCTGATGCCCAATTTCCTTGACCGCCTGACCATTCCGGAAGAGTCCGGGCTCGACCCGACGATGCTGGTGCCGTTGCTGCGGCTGCTCGCCGCCGGCGAGCCGGTCACCGTGGAGGCGCTCGCCGCGGCCGTCGGCCTCCCGGTTGACGAGGTGACCCGGCGTCTGGCCGCGGTACCCGACACCGAATACGACGAGCAGGGCCGCATCGTCGGCCAGGGCCTGACCCTGCGCCCGACCCGCCACCGATTCACCGTGGCCGGCCAAGAGCTCTACACCTGGTGCGCCCTGGACACCCTCATCTTTCCCACCATCCTGGACCGGCCCGCCAGCATCGAATCCGAATCACCCGTCAGCGGGCACCCGATCAGGGTCTCGGTCGGCGAAAACGGTGTCACCAGCGTGCAGCCCGAGACCGCGGTGGTCTCGCTGGTCAACCCCGACGACCTCACCTCGATCCGGTCCTCATTCTGCAACCAGGTGCACTACTTCACCTGCGCGCAGGACGCCGCGCCGTGGCTCGCCGAGCACCCCGAAGGTCAGATCGTCAGCGTCGCTGAGGCCCACCAACTCGGCGCAGCCCTGACCACACAAATCCTTACCCAGCTCCATACCCCGCCAACTGCCCACCCCGGCTGCTGCAGCTGACCAGCCGCACCCAACCTGATGAGGAGAAATCAATGAATCAACGTCCACGAAGAAATCCCGTGCTGCTGGGTGCGGCAGCGGTGCTGGTGACGGCCCTGTGTTGCGCCGCGCCAGTCCTGATCGCCGGCGGCGCGCTCGCCGCCGTGTGTGGACTGCTCGAGAATCCATGGGTCATCGGGGCAGCCGTCGCGCTGCTGCTGGCGGCTGTGGTCGCCTTCGCCCGCCGCGGTCAACGCGGCGATCACTGCTGTCCCGCCGACAGCCATTCACCCGCGACGCACACGCTCGACGACCTGACGAAAGGAAGCATCGACAATGTCTGAAACGCGTTCGTTTACACCCCACAGGTGGGCGGGCGTTACGGCTGTGATGCTGGCAGCGGGCGCGCTGACCGCGTGCGGCCAATCGGCCACAACCAGCAATCCGACCTCACCGCCACACGCCAACGCCACAACCCAGGCGACGGCGGCGACACTGACCACGGTGGACGGCAAAACCGTCGAACTGCCCGCTGCCGCCCCGACCGCGATCCTGTTCTTCTCCTACGGGTGCGGCGAATGCGTCGGCGGCGGTAAATCCCTGGCCGCTGCTCGGGCGGCCGTGGAGAAAGCCGGAGGCAGCGCCAAGTTCCTAGCCGTCGACATCGTCCCCACCGAGAAACCCGCCGATGTTCGCCACTTCCTGGACCAGATCGGCGGCACCAGCCTGCCCGCGGTCGTCGATACTAACGGGGCCCTGACCAGCCGCTACCAGGTGACCGCGCCGACCACCGCCCTCGTCATCGACCCGTCCGGGCAGATCAGCTACCGCGGCCACGCCCCGTCCCAGGATCAGATCCTGGCCGCCCTCGGCAGCAGCGCCGCACGGTGAACCTGCTCGCGCTCGCGTTTACCGCTGGCATGCTCGCCCCGGTCAACCCCTGCGGGTTCGCGCTGCTACCGGCGTGGATCACCGGCACCATCGCCACCGGCGGCACCGATGCGGTGCTCGTGCGGCTGGCCCGGGCACTGCGCACCGGGGCCGTCCTGACCATCGGGTTCACCGGCACCCTCACCCTCGCCGGTATCGCGATCAGTGCCGGTGCCCGGACCCTGGTGACGGCTGCTCCCTGGCTCGGGATCACGATCGGGCTCACCCTGGCCATCTTGGGCGGCTTCATGCTCACCGGCCGCACCATCGGTCTGCGTATGCCTGCCCGGACGCGTCATCGGCCGGACTCCCCAACAGCCGGTGGTGTGCTCGCGGCCGGAATCGGCTACGCCCTGGCGTCACTGTCCTGCACCTTCGGGGTACTGCTCGCGGTGATCGCCCAGGCCCAGGCCACCAGCGGATGGGGCGGTCTGCTGGCAGTGTTCACCGCATACACAGCCGGTGCCGCCACCATCTTGATGCTGGTCAGCGTCGGCACCGCCATCGCCGGCACGGCCCTGACCCGGCATCTGGGTATCCTCGCCCGCCACGGGACCCGCGTCACCGCCGTTGTCCTCATCGCCACCGGCGCCTACCTCGCGTGGTACTGGCTGCCCGCGGCCACCGGGCACACCGCCAGCGGCGGCAACCTGCTCACCGGCTGGTCGGCCACCGCGACCGGATGGCTGCAGGACCACGCCCTCCCGGCCAGCGTCATTGCCGCCTTCGCTGTGGTGGTCAGCGCGGTGGCCGCGTACTGGACCACCCACCGCCGGCCAATCACCGGCAAGCAGCGCCGCCGGTGATGATTCACCGGCCGATACACCCAGCCAGATACCACTGTCCCTAACGATTAGAAAGCCGATAGATACAACCGTCGGACACAGTCAGATGCACACCACAAGTGCCTTACTGATAAGGCACATTCAAGACTGCCGACCCCTAAGCGCGACACGCCAGTTCTGCGCCGTCTGAGCGTGTCGTCAATACGGCAGTGGCGAATAGGCGTCGGTACTGCGCCCATTGCTCGACGGGGGTGGCGTCGGCATGGTGGGCGCCGGTGCGTTCGTTGATGCGGTCGAGCAGTAGCGTCGGCCAGGCGGGTTCCGTTGGCGTCCTGGGCTGTTCAACCCGAGGGCGAGCTGTGAGCAATGTTGCGGCTACGGCGATCACATCGGGGTAGGCCACCACGTGCGCTTCTAGGCCATTCTGCAGAATCCCCGCCGCCACGTGACGCTCTGCGTGAGCCCAGAAGACCAGGATGTGGCGGGCGTCGCCCAAGGCGTCATGAAGGTCGACCTCTGAATACTGACGGGCCAAGCGCCGATGCGTGCGCCCGGCACTGAGCACCGTGGGCCGGTCACGAAGATCCACCTGGTCGTCAAGAACGCGCGTTGGTGAACCGATCCAGCGTCGGTGACGGTGGCATACGGAGACATGTGCAGGCAGGTAGCAGTAGACGGGTTCGTGTATTCCCTTGCGTGCCATACATCTTTGACACAAAGGGCGGCGGAGATATTGCTTGAGCGCGGTGGGGTCGCCAGCAAGCCCGCAGAGACGGGACCGGATTACCTGCTCAGGTTGGCCGCTGACGACGGCCAACCAGTCCGGTCGCGGCCGGGCTGCGCATGATTCGGCGACATGGCCGCGCAGTGTGGAGACGCCGATATGGTTGGCGCGGGCCAGCCTGTCGATGTAGGACGATACGGCTTCCCAACGGAACGGTGCGATCGTTCGCGGGAGCCGCTGGCGTGGTCCGCGCGGCCACGGCCTGACAGTTGCCACGTCAGCTGGCCGTGCGGGCCGCGGCCGTGTGGGCGGCGTAGTCGATCAAAATATCGTCCATGGCCTCGCGGGTGATGTGCTCGGTGCCGTCGAGCATCGCTTGGATTGCTGAAGCCCGGATCAAGTGGGCCAGGCTGCCGATCATCCCGCCGGTGCGGCGGTGCAGGTAACGGGCCTGGGCGACAAGGCTTCCCGGTTCGTGTCGATGCAGACGCAAGGTACCTTCCATGGCGGCGACGAGTTGTCGCCACTCCTTGGCGTCGGGGAATGCGCTGGTGTGGATCACCCCGCAACGGCCGGCCAACTGCCGTCCCCGCGTGCCGGTGAACAGCCCCGAGCGTTCCACTTCGATCCCGGCGTAAACGAATGTCGCAGGCAGATGCTCGGTGAAGTATTTGAGGTGGTCGGACAGTTCTTCGCCGGCGCGGGTGTCGAGGTTGAGGTTGTGGATTTCATCGACCACCACGATGTCGGTACGGGCATCGATGAGCACCTGGCACACGGCATCGGAAATATCGGTCACGTTCATCCGCTGATTGAGCGTGGGAAGCCCCAGAAACCGTGCGAACTCCATCGCCAACTTGCGGGGCGACCCTTTCGGCGGGGCCGTCACATACACCACCGGAATCCGGCTCTCATCGCCGGGAAACCGTGCACGGGTGCGCAATTCGTGAAACCGACCCAGTTGCTTGATCGCCGTAGTTTTCCCCGTCGCTGCCCCGCCGGAGATGATCAGCCCGCGCCGGGCCCCGATCTCGCGCTGGTTGAGCAATGTCAACAGCCGGCCCTGATGGGTGATCGCTTCGATCGCCGACGTGGTGACCACCACCAGCTCCGAATGATGCGCAACCCGGGCCTCGTTGTAGGCCGTCCGCTCGTCCTCACCGAGGCTGGCCCACTCGTCGTCGGCGAGCAACGTGAACTCCGGCGGATCGGCATCAACAAAACGCCGCCAGCCCTCCAGCGTCGTGGTCGGCTGGCGGCGATCCTCTAACTGACCCACCGCCGCAATCTCGGTCACAGTCGCCACGTTTGGGCCTCCTTGCGTGCATCAAACACCGGCAGGGGTATGACCTCCGCCATCTCGCCGTCATCGTCGAAAGTCTCGTTGTCGGCGGCCCGTTCCGACGGTGACGGGCCATGATGTTCGGATGATTCCGTCGGGTCCGGCCAGTCCCGGCCGGCGCTCGCGGCGCTGGTCCGTCCAGTCACTCGGCGCTCGGCTTTCGTCTGCTGCTGCGGCCCAGCGGCGGCGCGGTCCAGCAAGTCCTCCGCGATGGCCGCAATCTCCGCTTCCTGGGTCTTCTGGGCCCCTCTGCGGTCGGCTACGGAGCGGGCGTGGCGCCACAGTGTCTCGCCGAACGGCACCGGCGAGGACCGAAGGTGCGTCCACGTCGCGGCCAGCCATCCGTCTTCGTGGTGATTGCGCACCCAAATCCTCGACACGTCATACGGGTCGTAGTGCACTTCCCACTGTCCGTTACGGGCATCGACCCCGGAATGCTGGCGCCGGTATGGGTTGAGCGCCTTGGCGTCATAGGTGCGATGGTTGATCCGGACCCCGTAACTGTTGATTGTGCGCCACTGCACGGGAAGCAATTCGATATAGTCGTCGGCGTCCAGTGGGACCGGTACATAGCCAGCCACCTCAACGAGGGCAGTGTATTTCTCGTTGGGAGACAACGCTTTCCCCGGCGTCACCGGATCCCGCAGGCCATCGTGGGGGCGGTTCTGCCACACCGCGATGATCCACTCGTCCAGCAGCGCCTGCAGCTCAATCATCGACCACACCGCGTCGTCCTCGGCGTTTTTCCCACGCCGCTCCACCGATGAACCGACGTAACCGGCCACGTACTGTGCGAACAGGGTGCCCACCGACTGCAATGTCCGCTCGATCTTCGGCTTATCGGTCGGGCAGTCGGGATGAGCCGGCTGCAGATTGATCCCCAATGTGCAGCACGCTTGCCGAAATGTTTGGGACAGATACGCTTTCCCGTGATCGCAGACGATCGTCTCGGGAGCGATCACCGGCCTGGCCGCAGCATCGGCCAGGCGCTGATCGACACTGGTCAGGCTGTGGTGCGGAAGTACCGACCGGGACATCCGCAGCGCATCGGCCCATCCCGGGCGCATCGGTTCGGGCGTCAATGCCCGCGCCAAGAGCAGTGACGCGTCCACTGCTTTGGTCGTCGGTCGCAGCACCGCGGCCGGGATGGACCGCGTAGCGTTGTCGACCATCGCAGTCAGCTCGACTCGGTCTACCATGCCGTCATCGAGCACTACCCGTACATCCAGAAGGGTTGAATCGATTTCCACCATCTCGCCGGGGCGCACCACGGTGATCGACCCGAATGGGCCATCGGGCTGCTTGGACAGCGATCGCCGCGTCCGTGCTGACCCGAACGTGTGCCGTCCTTCCGCGAGGCGCTTGACCAGCCGGTAGAAGGTGGGCTGCGACGGCATCGCGGGCGCGTCGTCGGCACCATAGGTGGCCACCAGCGTCTTGGCGACCCGCCGTTGCAGACGCTGCACCGTTCCCGTTGACAGGTCGGTCTCGCCCTCGATCGCATCCCGCACCGCGGCGACGACACGGTCGTCCACACGGCCGAATACCGCGCGCCGCCGATTATGGCGCCCGTCAACCACTCCCAGGAGCCCGTCCCGTTCGTAGGCAAATCGGCGACGCTGCAACGCATTCCGACTCACGTCGTGGCCGGCGGCACGCAGCTCGTCCAACTTGGCCAGCTCACGCTGCCGCAGAGATCGTTTCGCCGTGTCGAACTCTGGGCGGGGACGAATGCCCGCGGCCGTCCCAGGCGGGCGGCCGCTGAGGATCTCCACGATGTGGCGCTCCCACCACCGTGCTTGCTCGACGGCTGCCTCGGGAATGCCAGCCAGCATTTCCTCAGAACACAGTGGCGGTCGCGACCCCGACACCAATTCCAATGCCGGATCAACCATCAGCTGCGAGAGCGGCACCACAATCTGCTCGCCGACAGCGTCAACCAGTCGAGCTGATCCGCCCGACAGGGTTACGACGGTGAAAACACCTGCTGATAAACGGATTTCGTCTCCCTCTCGGACGACACCCGTTCGCACGTCAGGTCACCACCCGGTCCCGAGGCCAATCGCCGTGTCGTCGCCAAGTGCCGCTCCTTGCAGATCGGCAACTAAACGGCCGTGCCAGAGCAGATGAAACAGTACGGGCAGCACCACCAAAGGAGTCCCGACCGCGTGCACACCAGCCATCAACGGACGGACCCGAGCGAAGACCTCCGCCAGTTGATCAGCCAAACCGATCTTCAATACTCGCGGATGCCGATAACCCGACAACCAACGTAGATTCGCCCGCAGCACTGGATCGAGGGAACCGACACGCAGGTAATCCCAACCGACCATCGCGCACGTGGCGGCAGACCGATCGAACACGTCCCGATCAGCGTCAGAGATCCGGTCGTCCTCACGAACGTCGACTACGACGACAGATCCATCGCGGCGCCGCACGAAGTAGTCAGGAGCATGCCGCGTGCCGTCACGCCAATGAATCCAAAATGGTTGCGACAGAACACCAACAACATCCGGATCGGCATCCAACGCCATCAACTGGTCACGTTCTACCCAGGACTCGTGACCTACATGTGCGCCGGTTGTGGCGAACCACCACAGCCCGGGAAAGTTACGCTGACCTCGAAACGAGGGGAAATTCCGCACTGGTGAACAGTCCAACTCAAACCGGGTTGCAGCACATCGGTCCAGCGATTGCCGCGTGCATCCCTCGCGGGTGTTGAACTCCAAGTCCACTGCACTCGCTACACCTGGCCCAGCCGAAACAGCCGACGTCAGCACACATAAACGCTAAGCCTCGTGCCCCAGATTCAATGAGAAAGACACGCACTTACCCCAGATTCAATGAGAATGCCCCAGAATCAATGAGAACGGACAAATCCGTCGTAGTGCCGAAACCGACTCGTAGTGAGCGTCTTACGGGGCGCAGCGACACCGTAGCATTTCGTCACAGTGACGAAATGATGTGCGCTAGCCGGGAAGCCGGGGGCCGTCGATGTCAGTCGGACCGGCGGTCGACGCCGCGGAGTGACTTAGTTGATGGCTGCCTTGGTGGCGACGTCACTAACGGGTTGATCGCACCTACCTGATGCACGGAATCAACCCGTTAAGGGAGTCGGCGGGCGGAGCGCGTGGCGTGAACGGGTCGAGTTCTGGTGCCCGCCGGTCGTGGCCGAGCCATGCACTCCGGCATCCACATCCGACCTGGTTATTCAAACGCCGATAAGCCACATTATGTCAAGTTAGGCTACTCGCCTGGTGCCTGCAGATGATTCGACCAAAGGCTTGAGGCCAACGGCCTGAAGCGGCTAACTCGATGCGCGAATTTCCCCATCTGTAAGCAGTTTCCAGGACGGCATGCCCAGGAGACGAGCGAGATGACTTTGCATCTGGACGCCGGTCGGCAACGGGCGCCACCAGATGGTCACCTCGGCGATCCTGCCGTCCTCGTCGAGCAGCATGTAGTCCATCCCGTCGACCACGGTGCCTTCAATCTCCAGCCGGAAGTACGCGGCGTGGTGCGTCTTGCCGCTGAGAACTTCCTTCTGGACCGTGAAGAATGTGCCACGCGCGTTCAGCCAGAAGGCAGCATCGAACTGCTCTTCGGTGGTTTCGCCGAGCCTGCTCTGCTCCCCCGTGCCGGCACTTGCCCACAGCACATCGATCGCACCCTTTTCCCGTTCGACCGTGTCGAACAGCCGGTTCAGATCGTCTAGGTCGGACGAATCTCCCTGCACGCCTGTCACATTCCGTCCGATTTGTTCGACCGCGAGGTCCACCGCGTCCTTCCGTCGGCCCGAAATGAAGACGTGGGCTCCCTCGTCTACGAACAACTTGGCACCAGCCAGCCCCATACCACTTGTCGCGCCGGTGATTACCGCGACCTTGCCATCGAGCTTTCCCACGATGTCTCCATTCATTCGATTGTGTCGGTGTTACTTACACCGATCTGAGTTGATGCGTACGTGTGTGGCTAGTAATCCGTGGGATCGCAAACCTGTTGCGCCACCCGATGTTCAGTGGAAACGGCCTCACCCCCATCCGTGCGCAGTTCCCAGGGCTGCATGCCAATGGCATCTGCGAGGTTCCGCTGCAGAGCGACGCCCGACTGCAGCGTGCGGTAGAAGATGCTCACTTCGGCGATCTTGCCGTTCGCGTCGAGCAGGACGAAGAAGATGCCGTTGACTGCGGCATCCCCGACTTGCAACCGGAAGTGCGCGGCGTGGTGGGTCTCGCCGCTGAGGACCTCCAGGTAGGTGTCATCGGACGACAGTCTGTTGACCGTCTTGATGGTCTTTACGGCGGCCTTGCGGCCGGTGATTAGCTCATCGGCGAACGGGCCGTGCAGCACCACACCCTCGGCAAGCAGATGGGTGAGGGTATTTTCGTCTGCGCCGCCGTGAATGCAGTCGACGAAGCACTTCAAGGTGTCGCGGTGAGGGGCGAGCATGCTCACGGCTACTCTTCCTAGGCAAATTCTGTTGACGCGCTTAGGCCGTCAGCCGGCCTGAGAAGTAATTGCCGTTGTCCAAATCGGCGAGCAGGCTGGGCTCAACGGGTTCCCAGCCAAGGGTTCGGCGCGTGATGACGTTGGACGCTGGCACGGACATCGTGACCAGAATCGTGAACATCCCGAAGTAGGCCGGCAGCATCAGCACGTCGACGGGCACACTGACGGTGGGCAGGCCTAGGCGGCTACCGATGGCCTCGGCGATCTCGCGGAACGGGATGCTCCCGTCCGCGACCGCGTGCCAACGATTGCCGGCCGAACCCTTCTCCAGCGCCAAGCGAAACAAGGAGGCGACATCGCGAATGTGCACTGCGCCCCAGAGGTTCTCGCCATCTCCGGGGTAGCCGGCGTAGCCCTTCTCCTGCGCGAGCGCGATCAGCCCTGGGAGGAATCCTGCGCGATCGGTCGTGCTGTGCGCGATGGTGGGAAGTCGCACGATCGACGACCGCACTCCCCGCTCGGCCAGGCCGACGACAGCAGTCTCCACGGCGTTGCGGAACCGCAGGGTGCCTTTGTGCTCGTCGCCGCCGGGAAGTGCCGGGTCCTCCTCGGTGACCGGTCGGCCCAGGTTTCCGGGCGCGGCCATACTGCCCGCCGCGACCAGTGGCTTTCCGGTTCCTGCGAGGGCCTCGCCGTACGCGAGGATGACTGGGACCTCCGCGGCGGTCACGGCGTCGATGCCACCGGAGGGAAGGAGGTCTTGCCGGTGCGCGACGTGGATGACGCCGTCGGAGTCTTCGGCCGCCTTCTTGAGCCCGTCGAGATCCTCGAGGCTGCCGCGCCGCACCTTCGCGCCGAGCGCGGTGAGGGTCGCCGCGGCTGCGTCCGACCGGGCCAGGCCGGTGACCTGGTGCCCGGCGGCGATGAGTTCGGGGATGATGTATGAACCGGAATGGCCGGTCCCGCCAGTGACGAAAACGCGCATGTGACTGCCCTTCTGAGGGTGGGTAGGAAGGCTGGTGCGGGTGCGATCAGCCGAGGATGCTGACGCCGAGGGCGAAGTTGGTGTGCTTGACGGAGTGGGTCATGAGGCCCAGCTGCATCAGGGCGACGTTCTCCAATGTCCGTGCCATTGGCAGCTGCCCGGCGTCCATCGGGCGCAATCCCAGGCTCTCCACGAACTCCGACACGCGTGCCTTTGCCTGCGTGTCATCGCCGGCGATGAAGACGTCCAACCGGCGACCCTCGACTGAGTCGGCCGCCAGGACGTTGGAGAAAAGGGTGTTGAACGCTTTGACGACGTGCGCGCCGGCGGGGGCGGCCTTGGCGATCTCCTGCGCGCCGGAACTGCCCTCGGGAGTGATAAAGCCTGTGAAGTCGGGGGTGACGGGGTTGGTGATGTCGACGATGACCTTGCCCTGTAGCGCGGCCCCGTACTCGCTGACCACCGCCTTCGCGCTGGCGTGCGGCATGGCGAGGACAACGATGTCCCCTGCCGGGACGGCTCCGGCCGTCCCGACCGCCGCGCCGTCGAGCGCGGCAGCCAGTTCCCTCGTTTTCACCGGATCACGGCCGATGATTTCGACTGCGTTACCGCCCGCGAGCGCCCGTTCGGCCAACGCTCTGGCCATATTCCCCACGCCGATGATGCTGATTCTGATCATGAGATATTCCGTCTCGGTTGACAAGCAAAAAGGTTGATGTCTCAACCTTATGTAACTTTGGCTGACGCGTCAACCAATTGGGTAGGATGAAGGTCGATGAAACCGAACTGGCTGAACGCCCGTGAAGACCGCGCTTGGCGTGCCTTCATCTACTCGCATCAACAAATCGAGCTCCGACTGATCCGGAACCTGCAGAAGAAATCGGGCCTATCCGGGGCCGACTACGAGGTCCTGGCCGCGCTCTCGGGCCACGACGGGGACCGCATGTCCGCCCGCGACCTGGGCGAAGCCCTGAGTTGGGAGAAAAGCCGTCTCTCCCACCAGTTGCGGCGTATGCAGGCCGACGGACTTATCAGCCGCGAGCCCAACCCCGACGACGCCCGCAGCACCATGGTCCGCCTTCTGCCCGCCGGCCGCGCCGCCATCGAGAAGGCGGCCCCCGGGCACGTGGAGGACGTCCGTCGGAACTTCATCGATCTCTTCACCCCGGCCGAGCTCGACATGCTCGCCACGCTCAACGAACGAGTCCTGGACCACCTGGCCGAGACCGACCGTCCCGCCGAAGGCAAGCCCTCATAACCTCCCTGAGCTGTGAGCGATTCGCCCCACCCCAGGCTGTTACACCAGTGGGCCCGTCAGATCACACAACCGGTCATGCTCGATTGCTCGCAGTGCCATAGTTATTGCCGCATAACGCGATAGCCGCCCAAGGTGTGCGAACTCAACTCCGAGGTTGGGGTAATGCGCCTGCCGGGCCCCGTCATCACGCACACTATGACCCGTGGCCGAATACGACTACATCATCGTGGGAGCGGGCAGCGCGGGCTGTCTGCTCGCCAACCGGCTCAGCGCCAACCCTGATCACCGCGTGCTGTTGGTCGAGGCCGGCGGCAAAGACGACTGGTTCTGGCTCAAGGTGCCGGTCGGCTATCTGTACACCATTGCCAACCCCCGCACCGACTGGTGCTTCACCACCGAACCCGATCCGGGCCTGGCCGGCCGCAGCATCATCTACGCACGCGGCCGCGTGATTGGCGGTTGCTCGTCGATCAACGCCATGATTCACATGCGCGGGCAAGCAAGCGATTTCGAGTTGTGGGCGCAAGCCACCGGAGACGAGCGCTGGCTTTGGGGCGGCCCAGATCGTCCCGGCGAGACACTGGCGATCTACAAAGAGTTGGAAAACTACTTCGGCGGAGCCGACGACTGGCACGGCGCTACAGGCGAGATCCGGGTCGAGCGGCCGCGTGTGCGCTGGAAGATTCTTGACGCCTGGCAGGCTGCCGCTGCCGAGGTGGGTATCGAGCCCATCGACGAGTTCAACCGGGGTGACAACTCCGGGAGCGCCTACTTTCATGTCAATCAACGACGCGGCCGGCGATGGTCGATGGCCGATGCCTTCCTACACCCCGTCACTCACCGCCCCAATCTCACCGTCTACACGAAGACTCAGGCTCTACAGTTGCTGATGGACGATCAGGTCCGCGAGGATCAGCGTCGCGGCGCCTGGACCACGGCCCGGAACCGGGTTACGGGCGTGCGGCTGCTCAAAGACGGCCAGATCGTCGACGCCCGGGCCCGCCGAGAGGTGATTCTGAGCGCCGGTGCGATCGGCTCCCCTCACCTGATGCAGGTCTCGGGGTTGGGCCCGGCCGGTTTGCTCACCCAGCATCACGTGCCGGTGGTTGTTGATCTGCCAGGAGTCGGCGGAAACCTCCAAGACCATCTGCAGCTTCGAACGGTCTACCGCGTTCGGGGTGCGCGAACCGTCAACACGCTGTACCGAAATTGGATCACCCGGGCGGGCATGGGAATTCAGTACCTGCTGCTGCGATCAGGGCCGTTGACGATGCCGCCGTCCACACTGGGGGCTTTCGCCAAGAGTGACCCCGCGTCGGCCAGCCCGGATATGGAGTGGCATGTGCAGCCGTTGTCGTTGCCGAAATTCGGGGAACCCCTGCACCCCTTCGGCGCCATCACTCCCTCGGTCTGCAACCTGCGACCCACCTCGCGGGGCCACGTGCGTCTGGTCGATGCAGATCCGCTGACCCACCCGAAGATCAGCTGCAACTACCTGTCCACTGATGCTGACTGTGAAGTCGCCGTGCGCGGCCTTCGGATGACGAGGCACATCATGGCCGCCCCTCCTCTAGCCCGCTACTGTCCGGAAGAAATGCTTCCCGGCTCGCAACTGGTCAGCGACGAAGACCTCCTGACGGCCGCACGTGAATTGGGCACCACCATCTTCCATCCGGTGGGCACCTGCGCGATGGGTGCCTTTGATGCACGCGGTATCCCACGGTCGGCCGCCACGGTGCTCGACACCGACTGTCGCGTGTTTGGCATCGCGGGCCTGCGGGTGGCCGATGCTTCGGCGATGCCCACCATCACTTCCGGGAACACCAACGCCCCGGTCATGCTGATCGCAGAGCGCGCAGCGCGGGCGATACTAAATTAGTTCGGTCGCACTGCTCATACCGCGGCAGAAACCACGGCGTTCACGCCGGTCTCGGACAGCCACTCCCCCGACGACTGCGAACAGAGCGTGTCACCAGAAAAGTTTCGCCGTATTCGACTGCGCCCCCCGGCACCAGACCTGTAGCGGCCGCAGGCCCACTTCTCGCATCCGCGCGCGACACTCGCTGACCCTCTCCCCTCGCAGCCATGCCGGAACGTTACATGTAACGATGTTAATCCTGGCGGTTCGTGAGTTTGACAAGCCGGCAGGCCAAAGAGCATTCAGGCTGCGCCTCCCGGTCCTCGGGGCACAACGACATTGGTAAGCCCACCGATTTACTTGAGTCGTGACCGTCAGTCTCCTTCTTCGTCGTCACGGTGCGCGGCTTCGATCACCTCCGGTGGTGCGGGCTTCTGCAACCAGGCGCGGATCCGCAGTAACCCACCGGCGACAGCCCCGACCGCGAATACCGCAACCACAATCCAAATCGCAGTGGACATAAATCGATTCTCCGCCCGCGACCGAATATCGAGGCGACTTCCGCAAGGTTGCCGACAAGCCTGTTGAGTCAATGGCCGGAGGCACCTTATCGAGGGGGCGTGGTAGCCCAGAAACGGGTCACCAGCCCTGCGACATGGCGAACGGTGTACCGCTACTTCCCAATGCTGACGCGTTACTCATCGCCAGCGCGATGCGTGCCGTGGATGGTTTCATCGATCAGGTCGTCGATCACGTCAGGGGTGTCAACGACCCGGTCACGGCGATCCTCAGCTGGAGGGCCGACTGGCCCGGCGACAGGACGGCGAAGCGATCACCTCGTTGGCCTCCGACACGGCGAAGTCATTCTGCCTGTCTTTCTTCCATCAGCTCGACGTCGATTGGCAGCTTCACGGCTTCGACAGCACCGCTCTCGAAGAATTCGCCGAAATGACCTTGTGCACAGTGCAATCCACGCTGCCCGATCCTGGGCAGCCGATCCGCGAGGGCGCCGCACTGCGTGGCTTCGTCGCTCGATGGCTTGGCCCAGCGATCCTCTATTTACGGATGGCCGCGCTGTCGATGGACGATCGGTAACCACCGCGCGGCACCGCGTGATGATTTCCACCTCTCCCGCGGGGTGCGCCCGGATCTATGAGGTCGTTGCAGTTTGCGGAGGGTTCCCTCGAGGTCCGCGACAGGCGCGTCAATAATGCCCAGGAAACCCACAGGCGTCTGCTAACTTCGCGAGGTGCCACTTCGCCAGCGAAGCGAAAGAAGCCGGAAGGCCTTCGCCGCAACCGTAATCGCCAGTCTGACCATCGTTGCCGGGGCCGCCTGCGGTGGAGGCACAGAGCCCGACGACTCGCCGGTGGCCACAGCCGACGAATCAACGACGGCTCAACAAGCCGAGGCGAAACCAGAAGACCAACAGGGTCAACCGATCGTCAAAGACGAGGACGGCGATGGCCAACCCGAGATCACCGGCGGCGTCTATGGAGATCCTGCGGCCGCCCTCCACTACTGGGAGCAACAGACCGAAAGCGACTGCGGGTTGATGGCCACCCGCATGGTGGTCGGCGAGATCACCGGAGCACCGCCCACCGAACGGGAAATCATCGATCTCGCGGCCAAGACTCCGAGCGAATGCGACCCGGGTGAACCGGTGTATGACGAGAGCATCGACCCCAGTGACGGCGGTGTCGGACACGGCACCTGCACGACCGACCTTCTGCTCCTGCTCAAGCACTACGGAATCAAAGCCGACTACACCAACGACGACACCGCCGCCAAGGGTGGCCTCGCCACCGGAATGGACGCGTTGGCGGACTATTTGGGTGACGGACGGCAGGCGATTGTGTGCGTGAATTCCAACACCATCTGGGATGGTGACGGCGATCGGACGGGATGCGGTCACCTGGTCACCGTCGCCGCCATCGATTACGACAACGACGCCGTCTACCTCGGCGACAGCGGCGGCGACGACACCAAGGGCGAGCACGTGACCACCGACGTGTTCGAATCCGCCTGGGCGGCCGGAGATCACGAACTCGTGGTCACCGCACCGCGCTGAGATCACCTGTAGCGCGACCGGTCACAAACGCTGAGGCAGACCGCCCCGAGCAACCGAGCGGCCGTCACCATGACCGCGGTCGTCCAGGTCGCCCGCCATCCGAAGGTGCGCGCGACCGTGGCGATCCGCTGTCGACGTCACGACTCCTACATGTAACCGGCACACCGGCAGTCGAACGGTTTCGGGCACGACAAAGGTTGCGCGCCACCGACTGGATAAATCGCGTCAGCTGAAGGCGTTCTCCAGAGATGACAAGTGATATCCGGTAAGGCCCTCAGGAGGACAGCCATGAGCGTGGACAGCATCTCGGATTTGGGTTCGACGACCCTCGACGAGTTGGTTCCGTCGCGGTACGCGGTGCAGGTCGGTGACATCGAGGTGCTGGTGATCAGCGATGGGGTGCTACCGATCACGGCCCGGACGATGGCGACCAATGCCGACCCGACCGAGTTCGGGAGTTGGCTCGACGACCGGTTCCTTCCCAGAGACGTGCTCGATTGGCCGCTCAACGTGGTCGTGGTGCGCACCGGTGAGCGGACCATCCTGGTCGACGCCGGGCTTGGCGTGGAGTTCCCGGATTTCCCGCGGGCCGGGCAGACAGTCCATCGTTTGGAGGCCGCCGGTATCGATCCCTCGGCGGTGACCGACGTGGTGCTCACCCACCTGCATATGGACCACGTCGGCGGGCTGCTCACGAAGGGGCTGAAGGAACGGCTACGCCCTGACCTTCGGGTCCATGTTGCGGCCGCTGAGGCAGAGTTCTGGGAAGCACCCGACTTCTCCCACACCGACATGCCGGCCCCGGTTCCCGATGCGCTCCGGTCGATAGCCTCGCGGTTCCTCGACGAGTACCGCGGCCACATGCGGACCTTCGAGACGGAGTACGAACTGGCGCCGGGGGTGCTCGTCGCTCGTACCGGAGGCCACACCCCGGGCCACGCCATCGTCCGCCTCGACTCCGGAGGTGACCGGTTGACGTTCGCCGGCGACGCCGTCTTCGCACCTGGATTCGATAACCCCGAGTGGCACAACGGGTTCGAGCACGATCCAGAAGAGTCGGCCCGGGTACGGATCGAGCTTCTGCGGGAGCTGGCCGCGACCGGTGAGTCCCTGGTCGCCACTCATCTGCCGTTCCCATCGGTGTGTCGAGTCGCGACCGCCGGCGATGTCTTCCGGTGCGTGCCGACCGCATGGGACTACTGACCGGCGCGCCTGCCGCTGGTGATGACCCGCGCCACGTGTCCGGGGCGCATCAGCCTCGTTCCCGGGTCTACCCCCTGCAGCACCCTGAGGAACGTTTCCGTGAGCGCCATGTCTGTCGACGCGGCAGCCATATAGGCGGTGGTGTAGCGGTTGAACACTCGCTGCGGGAACGACCTCCATCCGCTCGCGGGGGTGAAGCCGAAGTCGTTGAGCCGGTTGGCCCACCACAACGGCGCGACCCGCCGTGCGACATCGCCAAAATAGACCTGGCTCGAGGGTTCACCGTCGAAGGCAAGGAACTGTCGAAGGCTGCGAGCCTGCATCAGCGCCGAGGTCATCCCTTGGCCGTACATCGGGTTCAAGCTGCACACCGCGTCCCCAATCGCCAACAGCCCCTGGGGAAACGAGGACAGCTTGTCATAGCGACGCCACACGCTGGTCGGGAAGTGGCGGTGATGCGTCTCCCCCAGCGGCTCGGCGTCGGCGAGTGCTGCGCTGATTTCCGGCGGTACGCATTCGGCCACGGCGGCCAACACCGCCGGCAGTTCGGTGGGAAGCCGATGTCCGGCGACGCCTATCAGCGTCACGATCATCGTGTCGTTTTCGTAGGCGAGCATGCCGACGCCGGTCGGGCGTTCCAGTGTCGGGCTGACGAAGACCACCTTGTCGTCCAGCGCCCCCGGCGCAATTCGAAACAGCTGGCTGGCGTAACAGAGCTGCACGCGATACGACCGCTCGGCCGGACGTGTGAAGCCATGCGCCGCAAGGAAAGCCGGTGTACGGGCCGAGCGGCCTGTCGCGTCTACCACCAGATCGGCTGGCACGGTCCACTGTCGGGCACCGCTGCGGTCACCGATACGAACGCCGGTTACCGCGCGATCGCTCAGTACGGGCTCGACGACATCGTGCCCCTCCAGCACTTTGACATTGGGTAGCGCGCAAACCCGTTCGCGAACAACGAATTCCAGCAGCGGTCGACTGACCGGCTGGACAGGCATGGCATCGGGGTCGGCCAATGCGCCCGTTCGACACAGCGCATGCCCACGGACCTCGACGTATACCGCCGACAGGTTGCGGGTGTCGATGATCGGTGCGCCGGCCGCTCTCAACTCCTTGATTACCCTGGGCAACATCTCGTCGAGGATCTTCAACCCCGCACTCGTCATCATGTGCAGGTGATGGCCCTGAGGCACGCCCGCCCGCTGCGATGCGTCGGCGGGCAGTTCGTCGCGCTCGACGACGGTGACCGAGTCGTACGCGTCTGCCAGCACTCTCGCAGCGAGCAGTCCACCCATGCTCGCCCCGCACACCACCGCTTCGTGCCTCGCCATCGCGCCCCTCTTCGGCAGGCTGTTCCCCGCAACCGTCGCACACAGCGCGGCCGATAGTGCGATTTCATCCGCGACCCGCCGTGCCAGCCGTATCGGAACTCACACTCGCGGCCTCTCAGCCCACCGGCACACCGCTGGCGCCACTGTCTGTAGCGTGGCGACCGTGAATTCCTCGCGTGTGTCTCTTCCTGTCGGGCTGATCGCCTGCACCGCATCGATGGTTCTGGCTCTCTCCGCCTGCGGCTCCGACACGGAAGCTTCATCGACCGACACGACCTCACCGACGAGCACGTCCTCGCTGGCCGACGAGTTCATCCCCCCAGCGGTGGAGACCGGCGATCCCGCCAGCGCCATGTGCCCGACGGCGCCGCCACAGATCGGCGGCGCACCGGAGTGGACGCTCAACGGCGACACCGGAAGCGTCGCCGTCACCGGATCGACCGACTCAACGGCGCCGCTGATCAACGTGCAACCGCCGTTCAGCGTGTCCGAGACCCAGGTACACACGCTGAAGCCCGGTGACGGTCCGGTCGTCTCCGAGACCGCCACGGTCTTCGTCTGCTACATGGGGGTCAACGGTCGCGACGGGTCCGTGTTCGACAACAGCTACGAGCGGGGTATGCCAGTCGATTTCCCGCTCGACGGAGTTGTGCCGGGCTTCCAGAAGGCCATCGCCGGGCAGAAGGTCGGTTCGACGGTCGCCGTGGCGATGACGTCCGCCGACGGGTATCCCGAGGGTCAGCCCGCCGCGGGAATCCAACCCGGCGACTCGTTGATTTTCGCGATCAAGATCCTCGACGCCTCGAGCTGACCGCCACGGTCAGCCGCCGGCGGTGACCGGGTTCTTCGACAAGTGGATGAAGGCGCCGTTCTTCCACACGCCCCAGCGTCCGCCCCACCCCGAGTGCCACACGACGGGCTCGCCGAGCCAGAACTCGGCGGGCTTCCGCGGCGCCCATGCCGGCACCGGTTCCCCGGCCATCGGCCTGGCCGGCGGTGGAGCCATACCCGGCGGAGGCGGAGGCGGCGGTATTTCAGCGGCCAGGGCGGGTGGCGGAGGGGGCGGCGGTGGAGACGGCTGCGCGCTTGCCGGAGTGCTCAGCCCTAGAGTCGTCGCGGTCAAGCCGCCCGCGATGGCAGCCAGCGTGGTCTTGCGAAACCTCATGAGCATGCCTCCAGCGCTAGTCACTTACTGATGCTTCGAATTTATAGCCTGCATTTGCTGCGGCCAAACCCAGGGCGTGTCCGCGCCTACTGCTGCTCACGGCTCTCGTCGCGCTCCGTGTCGTCGTTCTCGGCATCGTCTCGCGTTTCACCGGACGGCTCAGGTTGCAGCGCGACGCTTCGCGTCCGCGGGACCATCTCGGCCGGCTGATCGTCGGCCGGCTGCAGATGCACAACGCGGCCCACCGCACGACGCAGCCCCGGTGGTCCTTCCTTGCGGAGGAAGTCGCCGATCCGGCCGGCGCGGAAGCGCAGCGGTGAGCCGATGAACTCACCGAGCACCACGCCACTGCCCAAGGCCAGCGCGATCGCGATCGCCGACATCATCTGACGGATGCCGTTGTCGAAGTTGCCGTCGACGGCAAAGGAGAACACCGCGCGAAACACCGCCAGACCCGGAAGCATCGGCATGATGCCCGCAGTGGCCGTCACCAAGGCCGGCGCTTGCCGACGGATGGAGATCAGCGTGGCGACGAGACCGACGCCAACCGCGGCGGCACCGCTCGCGAACACCTGACCGAACCCGGCGTTGCCCAGGGCGATCAGGACCGCCTCGGCGAGCCCGGCCACGAGCCCGGCGGTCAGGATGGCCCGCATCGGCGCATAGCTCGCCACCGTCAGGCAGGCGCCCGCCAGCGCCGCGCCGAACACCGCAAGCGCGATCCGTACCGCCCCGTTCGGTGCGACGAACGATTCGGTCGCATCGACGTGCAGCGAGATGGTGACGCCGGCGATCTGGGCGATCTGCAGGCCCGCGAGAATGCCCACGACGATGCCCGCCGTCAGCAACACCGCTTCCCCGAGCCGGGCCAGCGCGGTCAGCATGTAGCCCGTCACCGCATCCTGCATCGCGCCGACGAAGGTCAATCCCGACAACAGCACCACGATGCCGGTGGCCACCATGACCGTCGGTCCGATATCGGCATACAGGAAGGCCGCCACGGCGACCGAGGTCGCGATGGCCGCGCCCGCGACATGTTGGAAGAAGAACGGCGTACCCACGCGATTGAGTCGGCGCCCCACCTGGTCGATGACCCCCGACGTGAGCGCGGCCAGGATGCAGGTCAACCAGCCGCCGCCGAGCAGCATCGCGATGCCGAGCGCGAAACCCGCCCAGCCCGCGGTCGCCAGCCACCGTGGATAGGGATGCGGCCGTTCGGTCAACTCGTCCATCGCATCGTGTGCTTGATCGACCGTCACACCGCCGGAGGTGATCCGCTGAACCAGCCGGTCGAGTTCCCCCAGCCGGGTGTAGTCCGTCGACCGGTTGTTGACGGCGCGAACGATGGTGACGGGTGGGCTGTCCGCGGTCGGCAGCGCGGACACGATGACGGTGGTGACGAAGATGTCGACGACGCAGTCGGTCAGTCGGTAGGCCTGGGCGACGTCCTGGGCGGTGGCGACGACGTCGGCGGTGCCCGAGCCCGAAGACAGCATCACCTCGGCGAGGCGGATCGTCAGATCGAGCACCTTGCGGGTGTGCAGATCACCCATCCCGTCGGAACGGCGTCGCCGCTGACCCGCGACGGGCGCCGGATCGCGGGGGCCGCGCAGCGCATTGCGTAGGCCGCGGCGGACGCGGCCTCGCGGCGTTGGATCTAACGGCATCGACGTGAACGATACTGACGTGCGGGCACCATGGCCCAGGCGGCTAATCCCGCTGCGGCACCCGACAACACATGCCAGACGCCGTGGTACTGCCACAGGCTGTCGGGCCGGCACAGCGGCGAGCCCGTGCGCCCAGCGGCATAAGCGGCCAGGCCGAGCGCGAAGACCGCCGCGGCCGCGACCCACGCCGACCGCCGCGCTCGCGCGGTGCGGGCCACACCGATCACGCACACCACCGCCAAAATGATGATGGGCCAGTCGTGGACCGGGCCGGCCCACGGCGGTTGGGGCCCGTGGAAGACAAAGCTGCCCAAGCCGACGGCGATGAGCGCCACCCCTGCGGTTCCCGCCAACAGCGCTCTACCGCGCAGGGCCCAGCACAGGACGGCTACCCCCACAGCGACGTACGCCAGGCTGGTGAGGGCCAGGACGGGCTGAGCGAGCAGGCCAACGTCGAGGCGTTCGCAGTCCGAGCGTCCGAAGGCCGCGGCGGCGGTCCAGCCCTGCATGCCAACTGACGATAGCTACCCATGGTGTCGGAGAAGCGAATTCAGCTTCTCCATCTGGGCAACAAAGACATGGCTGCACCGGCCGGCCCGACAGCCAGCGCGGTGCGTCTGACGCGCGAGGTCAGTCCTCTTCGGGCGAGGCTACGTCGGCCTGATATCGCTGGCGACGCTGTTCGTCGGTCTGCTCCCACCATGGCGGCGAACCCCGCTCACCCAATGCGACCTTGGCTGCGTGCACACCGGCACGTGCGGCCCCTTCGCCGCCAGTTCCCTTGGCGCGGCGCACTTCTCGGCGCCATGCCATGAGTATGCGGGTCAGCTCGGCCCGCCGATCCTCGGGTATGGCCGGATCGGTGGCGCGCCACCGGCGACCGTTGATGACGATGAAGTGGCCGTCATCAGTCAGCTGCGGCTCACCCATCGGCCGATATTAGCTCCGGCGAAATCAGCCCTGAGGGCACGGCCCGGGGAGGAACAGCGACCAGCACCAGCCCGGCGGGAGGGGTGGCGTGAAGCCGGGCGGCGGCGGTGGCGGCGGCGGTGGCGCCTCGCCTTCGAAGATGTTCTGCGCGACGTTGCCCTGCCCGTGGTAGACGTACCAATAGGTGTGGCATACGGAGTTGTCCCATACCACCGGATTCACCCGCAGGTTTCCGGTCTGCACCGGCGGATCACCAGGGCACCAGCGGCAGGGTCCCGACGGATTGGCATCCGGGCATCCGGGCCACGCCTGCAGCGGCGCCGACCCACCGGGCCAGGCTTGCTGCGGCGCCGGCCCACCGGGCAGTGCTTGGGCCGTGCCCGCTGCGGATCCGAACCCGACGGCGGCGATCGTGAACGACATCATTGCCGCGCCGAGGATCCGCTTCGAGGTGTGCGTTGTGTTCATGTTTCGTCCTCTTGCTCGGTGCGGCGCCCGATGCGCGTCCTCGGGGCAAGTACACGAGAGACGTTCGGCTACCGAACCCAACTATCCGGTTTTCTTCACCATGGGTACGGGTATCGCTCGGCGAGACGATCGTGGACTAGGAGAGAAATGATGAGCTCACCCGAACAGGCCTCGGACGACGCGGATCAGGGTGAGGGCGCAGAGCAAGGGGTCCCGCCAACAACTCCCGCTTATTCGACGCCACCGCCCGAGGGGATCCCCTCGGCCGACGACAAGGACGACGCCGAGTAGCCGGCGCGTCTAGTGTGCATTCAGATCGCAAATCCACGCCGTATCACGACTTTTGACGATCTGAGCGCACACTAGCGGAGGCGGCGGCCCGGGTCACGACCCCTTACGCAGGTCGGCAAGCGAGTTCTGCAATCCGCCGTCCATGCGGATCTGAATACCGGCCACCGCCAGCATCACCGCGGCGGTCACCAGGTGCACCACCGCGTCGGTGATGTTGTTGGGGAACGTGAACACGTACGCCACCTGGTGTGAGAAGAACGCCCAGATGCCTGGCAACGCGCCCGCCACCGCTGCGACGAGCAGATACAACACCGCCCACGACTTGCGCAACGCGAACACCAGTCCCGGGCCGAACAGGGCCAGCCCGGCGACAGCGTGCCATCCGTTGTAGTCCATCCCGAGAACCTGCGCGGTCGGTGCGCCCGGGCCCGTCGCGAAACTCGGCTCGACGATAAAGCCGATGACCGCCTGGACGACGTGGAAAATCGCGATGATCAGCAGGCCTACCTGGGCGAAACTCCACTTCACGGTTACACCATTCCGTCGTCGACACCGGCTCCGCGAATACTACGCTCGGTAGTAGTGCCGTGGAAGGGTTTGAGTGCAACTGCAGGCGAGAAATCCTGCGAGGCGGGCGGCCCACTCCGTCGTTAACCTGTCCGGGTGGCAGAAGTGCTGTCGGTCAATGTTGCGCGAGTGCGGATCAATCCCGACGCGCCGTCGAGGTCAACGGGTATCGACAAGGTCGCCGTACCGGACCGGGTCGCGGTGCGCGCGCCGGGTCCGATGCGCGGCGGTCTGGGTAGCGGACTCGTCGGCGACACCATCGGCCATACCAAGCTGCACGGCGGTGACGATCAAGCGGTCTACGTATATGCGCGAGAAGACCTCGACGACTGGGAAACTCGACTCGATCGCCGGTTGACCAACGGGATGTTCGGCGAGAACCTCACCACCACGAACGTCGACGTGACACAGGCGCGCATCGGTGAACGCTGGAGCGTCGGCACCGACGGTCTGCTGCTCGAAGTCTCGGCTCCGCGCACGCCGTGCCGCACCTTCGCGGCGTTCCTGCAAATCGACCGCTGGATGAAGACCTTCACCGCGGCCGCCAAACCCGGTGCCTATCTTCGCGTCATCTCACCGGGGACGGTGGGCCCGGGCGACGAGATCTCCGTCGAGCACCGCCCCGACCATGACGTGACCGTCGAGTTGGCGTTCCGCGCCAGGATGTCTGACGCTTCCTTGCTTCCAGAGCTGCTCGCAGCCGACGCGTTGTCCGCCGAGCTCAAAACCTACGTGCGCAAACGCCTGCCGACCAACGGCAAATAGGCCCTTGCGGCCCTCCGGCGCAACGGTGACGCCGCCCACTCTCCGGTAACGGGACCGCCCTCGGTGTCGACATAACCGTCAGCAGCGGCTACGCGCGGCGGGCGCCCGAAGTATCGCGGCAGGTGTGAAGCAGCAGCGCCTGACCGGCAGCCCGACCCGGCTCCGGTACGTCCACCGCGACGACCGCTCGGCGGTATCCCTCGACCAGGAAAGTTCAAGAGCGATGACAATGCGACACAGTTGGGCGCGCCGCATGATGGCCGGCGCGCTGGCGGCCCTGCTCATACCGGGCCTGGTCGCGGTGGCGGGTGGAACGTCCACCGCCGCGGCATACTCACGGCCGGGCCTTCCGGTCGAGACCCTCATGGTCCCGTCGGCCGCCATGGGCCGCGACATCCCGGTCAAGTTCCAGGGCGGTGGCCCGCACGCGGTCTATCTGCTCGACGGCCTGCGGGCGCGCGACGACAACAGTGGCTGGGACATCGAAACCGCCGCGTTCGAGAACTACTTCGAGTCCGGTCTGTCGGTCGTGATGCCGGTCGGCGGCATGTCCAGCTTCTACACCAACTGGCAGGGACCCGCGGTCGGCAACGGCGGCACCCACACCTACCAGTGGGAGACCTTCCTGACCTCCGAACTGCCCGCGTATCTGGCTGCCAACAAGGGCATCTCACCCAGCGGCAACGCGGTGGTCGGCTTGTCCATGTCGGGTAGCGCTGCGCTGATCCTGGCCGCCTACCACCCGGGTCAGTTCCGCTACGCCGCCTCGCTGTCGGGCTTCCTCAACCTCTCCGACGGCATCTGGCCGCTGTTGGTCGGCGTCGCGATGCGCGACTCGGGCGGCTTCAGCGCCACGGCGATGTGGGGCCCACCCGGCAGCTCGGCCTGGAAGCGCAACGACCCGACGGTCAACGTCGGCAAGCTGGTGGCCAACGGCACCCGCATCTGGGTGTACTGCGGCAACGGCGTCCCGTCCGAACTCGGCGGCGGCGGCGACATCGCCGGCCAGTTCCTCGAGACCATCACGCTGGACAGCAACAAGAACTTCCAGCAGGCCTACGAAGCAGCCGGCGGAGGCAACGGCACGTTCAACTTCCCCGCCAATGGCACCCACGGATGGGGCTACTGGGGTTCGCAGCTGGCCGCGATGAAGGGCGACATCCAAGCCACGCTGGGCGCCTGAGTCCCGCTGACGTTACTGGGCGACCGCCTCGTGCGGTCGCCCAGTACGCGTCGGAGACAATCGCGGGGTGACGCAGCAGCCGCGACCGACCGTGCCCGCGCTCCTGGCCCGCGCGTGCCACGAGTTCGGCGACCACACCTATCTGGTCACTCCGACGGATCGCCTCACCTACCGCGAGGCTCATGAGCGCTCGGCGCGCATAGCGCGGTGGCTTCTGGGTGAAGGTGTCGGTAAGGGAACCCGCATCGGCCTGTTCTTCCCCAACGGGGTGGACTGGGTGTTGTGGTGGTTGGCCGCCTCCCGCATCGGCGCGCTGGTCGTGCCGCTGAGCACGCTCTACGCGCCGGCGGAGATCGCTAAAGTCGCGCGGCTGGCCGACATCGCGCTGATCATCGCCCCGAGTCGCGTGCTGAGCATCGATGTCGCCGACCGATTCGAAGCGGCCTGGCGGGAGCTCACGACCCAGCAGGACGGGCGGTTGGCGATGACGGGCGCACCGTACCTGCGTCGGATCGTGTTCGTCGACGGCCCGGTTCCCGCCTGGGCCACTCCGTGGGACGGTGACGCCGGCGGCCAACCGGACGCGCTGCTGTCCGCCGCAGAGGCCGAGGTCTCCCCCGCCGATTTGGCCGTCGTCATCCACACCTCGGGGTCGACCGCGGACCCGAAAGGGGTCATGCACACGCACGGCACCCTCGTGCGGCAGACCTCGACATGGCCGAACGCGATCCGTGCTGTATCCAAAAGCGAAGGCGCGGTGCGGATTCTGTGCGCGATGCCGTTCTTCTGGGTCGGTGGGTTGCTCGCGGCGACCGGTGCGCTGCACGAACCCGTCACCGTGCTCGTCATGCCGCGTCTGGACCCCGAGGGGGCACTCGATCTGATCGAGCGCGAACGGGCCGCCGGTGTCGTCGGATGGCCCGCGTTCACCCAGCGGCTCCGGGAGCATCCGAGCTTTTCCGACCGCGATCTGTCCTGCGCGCCGATGCTGCGCGACGGCCCGCTGGACATCGCGATGGTCGACGTACCCGACGGATATCCCGTCCACCGCACCATGTCCGAGACCGCCGGCGGGTTCGCCTACACCGACATGTGCATCGTCGACGACGACGGGACACCCGTCCCCGACGGGCAGGTCGGCGAACTGCTGATCCGCGGCATCGGCGTGATGGCCGGCTACAACAAGCGCGAACGGTGGGAGACGTTCGACGAAAACGGTTGGTACCACACCGGTGACCGCGTCTACCGCAGACCCGGCGACCCGCGGCTGTTCTACGTCGGCCGGACGACCGACATGATCAAGGCCGCCGGCGCGAACGTCTCACCGCTCGAAGTCCAGGCGGTCCTCGAGGAATCCCCCGACGTGGCACAGTGTCTCGTGCTCGGCATCGACGACCCCCGCCGCGGGGAGCAGGTGTGCGCGGTGGTCGTGCCCGCCGCCGCCGGCGTGGACGTCGACACGTTGGCCGCCCATGCCCGCACGCACCTGTCGGCGTACAAGGTGCCGACCCGCTGGGTGCTGGCCTCCAGCGAGCAGATCCCGATCCTGCCCAGCGGAAAGTTCGACCGCAAGACGCTGGGCACGATGATCGTCGAGGGTGTCCTCGAGTCGGTCGTCCGGTGACCGAGCCGGGTGTCCTGCGAACGCCGGACGGGGCGACGAACTCGGCCGCATCATCGCCGAATTCGTGGCCCGCACGGGGTGATCAGAGGCCGAACTGGTCGTCGATGATGCCCAGCCAGACCTGAGCCGCGTCGATCGCCACCTTCTCGCTGATGAACGCGTGCTGGGTACCGGTGTACATGTCGCGGAACGCGCGTTCCAGGCGGCTGCCCTCGCGGATCGAGCTGGTGCCCGCGACCAGATGTGCCCACTCCGCACACTGGCGCGCCACGTCGGTGGCGTACACGGCAGCGACTCTCATGTCCGCGCGCAGGGCCGGGGTGAGGTCCTCCCCCGCCGCCACACTGGCTTCAGCGGTCGCAAACGCGTCGAGCACCAGCAGCCGCGCCGCCCGCCAGGCCGCCACGTGATGGGCCAGCCCCTTCTGGAACGTCGGGCGACTGGCCAGCGACGCCATATCGCTCATCCGGAACTTCGTGGCGGCCAGCTCCTCGACGTCGTCGAGCATGCTCTTGGCGACGCCGAGCGCCCACGACGCATGCCCGGCTGCGGTGACGGGCATCATGCCCATCCGCGTCGCGGGCGACGATCCGCGCAGCGGCTCGCGGGTGAACAACGCGAATGTGCGCTCGGCGGGCACGAACACGTCTTCGACGCTGTAGTCGTAGGAGCCCGTCCCCTTGAGGCCCTGCACGTGCCAACCGTCGTTGAAGCTGACCTGTTCACGCGGCAGGATGGCGATCTGCATGTCCGGCACACCTTCGCTGACCCAACGCATCTCGGTCCCGTCCATCGGCAGGAAGCCCGCGGCGACATACTGCGAATGCCCGATCCCCGAACCAAAGCTCCACGACCCGGTCAGCCGGTACCCACCGGGGACGGCGGTGCCTTGACCGTTCGGGAAGAACTGCCCGCCCATCGTGACCCGGTTGTCATGCGCGGTGAACACCTCGGCGAATCCAGCGTCCGGCAAGTACGCGGCCGCGGCGAACGACGACGGCAGGTTGGCGATACCGACCCAGCCGAACGATCCGTCCTGCCAGGCCATCTCGATCCAGGTCTCGATCATCTCGGCGAACGACGGTTCGCTGCCGCCGGCGGACGCGGGGTTGAACGCCGTCATCAGGCCGGTGTCCCACATCGCTTCGACGACGGCCGGGCTCAGCGTGCGCAGCCGCTCCGACTCACCGGCCTCCGACTGCACGATCTGGCGCAAGGTGCGCACTCGTCCGGCGATTCCCTCGGCGGCATCCAATGTCGACGTCATCAGTCCTCTTTATCAGCGATCGTCGCGCCGCACATACACTTCGGCCGTGCACGTCACCGCGCTCAACATCGCACCGGGTAGCCGGTTGCCGATGTGCTCCGTCGGCGAGGTGGTCGCCGAGGCGGGAACCGGCCTGGTCGGCGTGCTGACCGCGTCAGGGCTTCAGTGACGTCACTTGATGATGCGAACCAGATACGGCGCCATGTTGTTGGTCCGCACCGGCGACGTCGCCACACCCGATTCGGTGGCCTCCAGCATCTGACCGTTGCCCAAAAACAGTGCCACGCTCTGATTCCCGTTGGGGCCGTAGAAGATCATGTCTCCGGGCAGCGCCTCGGACGGCAACACCTTCTGCCCGACGTTGTACTGCGCGCCCGAGGACCGCGGCAGCTTGACCCCGATACCGGCGAACGAATAGACCATGAGGCCGGACGCGTCGAAACCGACGGTGCTGAGCGCGGGATCAAGGCCCACGATGTGGCCTTCGCGGTCGAGCCCGGCGACGTTCTCGGCCGTGCCGCTGCCCTTCGTCGGCCCGTTCGCGTCTCCTCCGCCGTAGGAGAAGGGAACGCCGCGCTGCGACAGGCCGCGGGCGATGACCTGGTCGACCGCCTGCTGGTTGACAGCGGACCGCGTCGGCGCGGCGGCCGCCACCCCAGGAAGGGTCACCAACAGGGCGACGCCGATCACCAAGGCGTAGATGCGTCTCATGGTTCGTTGCTCTTTCTCGACTGCGCGCATACCGATGGCGCTGTATCACTTGTACCGGTTCGTTTGCTCGTAATGCCAATTCGCGCCTGGCCCAAGGCCAATGAGATGCAGTACCGTAACCGAACGGTGATTACCTCCTTCTGTTGCGGGGTCGGCCGATGACCGAACGGGTCGCAGTGGTCGGCGGCGGCATCCTCGGTGTCGCGGTGGCCCGTGAGATCGTGCGGCGTCGCCCCGAATCCGATGTCACGCTCTTCGAGAAGGAAGACCGTCTCGCATCGCATCAGACCGGCCGCAACAGCGGGGTCGTGCATGCCGGTTTGTACTACCAACCCGGCTCACAGAAGGCCGTGCTCTGTCGTCGCGGGGTCGGTTTGCTCGAAGAGTTCTGCGCCGAGCGTGGGATCCGTCGGATCGTCTGCGGCAAGGTCCTCGTCGCGCTCACCGACGAGGAGAAGGCGAGGCTCGCCGACATCGAGCGGCGGGCGTTGGCGAACGGCGTCCCAGGGGTGCGGATCATCGGGCCCGAGGAACTGCACGAACTCGAGCCCCATGTGCGCGGCATCGCGGCACTGCACTCCCCGTCGACCTCGATCGTCGACTTCGCGGAGGTGACCAGGGAGCTTGCCGCCGACGCTGTGGCGGCCGGTGCGAAAGTCCTTCTCGGACACGAGGTGACGGGATTGCGGGCCGGTGAAATCGAAGTGGTGGTCAGCGCCCGCACCGCCGGAGACGGTGAGAAGGCGCGATTCGACCGGGCGGTCGTGTGCGGTGGTCTGCACAGCGACCGGCTCGCCGAGATGGCCGGGGACGGCCCCAATCCGGTGATCATGCCGTTCCGGGGCGAGTACTACGCGCTGAAACCGCACCGCCGCGATCTCGTCAACGGTCTGGTCTATCCCGTGCCCGACCCGCGCTATCCGTTCCTGGGTGTCCACCTCACCCCGCGCGTGGACGGTGAGGTGCTCATCGGGCCCAACGCGGTGCTGGCGCTGGCGCGCGAGGGCTATTCCTGGGGCACGGTCTCACCGCGCGATCTGGCCGGGATCGCCTCGACGCCGGCGTTCTGGCGGTTCGCCCGCCGACACTGGCGCACGGGTGTCCGCGAGGTGTTCGGATCACTGTCACGGCGGCGATTCATCACCGCCGCCAGGGCCTACGTGCCGTCCCTGCGCGACGAGGACGTGGTGCCCGGCACCGCCGGCGTGCGGGCCCAGGCCCTGGACCCCGACGGCGGTCTGGTCGACGACTTCCGGATCAGCGTCCGCGGTCGCGTCGTGGTGCTGCGCAATGCGCCATCACCGGCGGCGACCTCAGCGCTGGCGATCGCCGAGCACGTCGTCGACACCTTCGAGGCGTCGACGTAAGGGCTTCACCCTGCTGATAACGCCATCCCCGGCAAGAACCGGGTCGTACTGTGGGTACATGGCCATCATCGAAACGGACGCCGCGCCTTCGACCCCGTTCGACCAGGAGGTCGCTGCCACGCAGCGGTACTTCGACAGCCCGAGATTCGACGGGATCATCCGCCTCTACTCGGCCCGTCAGGTCGCCGAACAACGCGGCACGATTCCCTCCGACTACATCGTGGCGCGCGAGGCCGCCACGGCGTTCTACGAGCGCCTGCGCGAACTGTTCGCGCAGAAGAAGAGCATCACCACCTTCGGCCCGTACTCGCCGGGCCAGGCCGTGACGATGAAGCGGATGGGCATCGAGGGCATCTACCTCGGCGGCTGGGCGACGTCCGCCAAGGGGTCAACCACCGAAGACCCCGGACCCGACCTGGCCAGCTACCCGCTTAGCCAGGTGCCCGAGGAGGCCGCCGGCCTGGTGCGGGCGTTGCTCACCGCCGACCGCAACCAGCAGTACCTGCGGCTGCAGATGTCCGAAGAACAACGCGCCGCGACACCCGCCGTCGACTTCCGCCCGTTCATCATCGCCGACGCCGACACCGGCCACGGCGGAGATCCCCACGTGCGCAACCTGATTCGCCGGTTCGTCGAGGCCGGAGTACCCGGCTACCACATCGAGGACCAGCGGCCGGGCACCAAGAAGTGCGGCCACCAGGGCGGCAAGGTGCTGGTGCCGTCCGACGAACAGATCAAACGGCTCAACACCGCGCGCTTCCAGCTCGACATCATGCGGGTCCCCGGCATCATCGTGGCCCGCACCGACGCCGAGGCGGCCAACCTGATCGACAGCCGCGCCGACGAGCGCGACCAACCGTTCCTGCTCGGCGTGACCAACCTCAAGGTGCCGTCGTACAAGTCGTGCTACCTGGCGATGATGCGGCGCTTCTACGAGGCGGGCGTCACCGAACTCAACGGACATCTGCTCTACGCGCTGCCCGAAGGCGAGTACGCCACCGCCAACGCCTGGCTCGACCACCACGGCATCGGCGACGCGGTCGCCGAGGCCGCCTCGGAGTACCAGGATCGCCCCGACGGCGAGATCGACGCGATCTTCGACCGGGTCGAATCGAAGGCTGTCGACGCCTGGCAGGTCGATGCCGGCCTGATGACCTACGGCGAGGCGGTCGCCGAGCTGCTCGAGTTCCGCGAGAGCGAGGGCGAACAACTCGACATGAGCGTCGCGGAGTGGCGTGCGTTCGCCGAGCGCGCGCCGCTGTACACCGCGCGTGAGAAGGCCAGGGAGATCGGGGCGGCCGTCGGCTGGGACTGCGAGCTGGCCAAGACCCCGGAGGGCTACTACCAGGTTCGCGGCGGGATCCCGTATGCGATCACGAAATCGCTTGCCGCCGCACCGTTCGCCGACATCCTCTGGATGGAGACCAAGACCGCCGATCTGGCCGATGCGCGCGAGTTCGCCGAGGCGATTCACGCCGAGTTCCCCGAGAAGATGCTGGCCTACAACCTGTCCCCCTCGTTCAACTGGGACACCACCGGCATGACCGACGACGAGATGCGGGCCTTCCCCGAGGAACTCGGAAAGATGGGGTTCGTCTTCAACTTCATCACCTACGGCGGTCATCAGGTCGACGGTGTCGCGTCCGAGGAGTTCGCCACCGCGTTGCGCCAGGACGGCATGCTCGCACTGGCGCGACTGCAGCGCAAGATGCGCCTGGTCGAATCGCCTTATCGCACACCGCAAACGCTTGTCGGCGGGCCGCGCAGCGACGCCGCGCTCGCCGCGTCGTCGGGCCGCCTGGCGACCACCAAAGCGATGGGCAAGGGCTCGACCCAGCACCAGCATCTCGTGCAGACCGAGGTGCCGAAGAAGCTGCTCGAGGAGTGGCTGGCGATGTGGGGCGAGCACTACAAACTCGACGAGAAGCTGCGGGTGCAACTGCGCCCGACGCGGCCGGGGTCAGACGTGCTCGAGTTGGGCATCTTCGGTGAGCGCGACGGTGAGGACGAGAAACTGGCCAACGTGATCGTCGACCCGATCAAGGACCGGCACGGGCGCAGCATCTTGACGGTGCGCGACCAGAACACGTTCGCCGAGAAGCTGCGCCAGAAGCGGTTGATGAGCGTGGTCCACCTATGGCTGATCCACCGGTTCAAGCCCGAGATCATGTACTACGTCACGCCGACCGAGGACAACATCTATCAGACCGAGAAGATGAAGTCGCACGGCATCTTCACCGACGTGTACCAGGAGGTCGGCGAGATCATCGTGGCCGACATCAACCAGCAGCGGATCGAGGAACTGCTGAATCCCGACCGGGAGGCCTTGGGCCGGTTGATCCGCAAGGAGGACTAAGGCGTCTGCTGCGTACGTCGTGCGCGGCTGCCGGCGTATGCCGTGCGCGCCTGCTGCGTATGCCGTGCGCGCGGGCGTGTGGACCGCTGACGTCTCGCGAGGGTGATCCGCGCAGTGCCCGCCTCTCAGCGAAAAATTCGCTGGGAGCGAAAGTTTCGCTGAGAGGTGGGCAGCCAGGGTGGCGCTCAGCTGCCCGGCGGCGCGATGTGTACGACCTTCATCTCGGTCATTTCGTCGAGCAGTTCCGGGCCGAACCCGAAGCCGTTGCCGCTCGCGCGACGCGGCTGTGACGCCCCACCGGGCGCTCCGCCGAAGACGTCGTTGATTTTCACCGTGCCGACCGGCAGGGCACGCCAGGCCTCCTGCGCGTGCGCCATGTCGGCGGTCAGCACGGTCGCAGCCAACCCGTACCGGTCGTCGGCCGCTTCCCGCACCGCGGAGTCGAAGTCCGGAACCACTCGCACCGGCGCCACCGGACCAAAGGTCTCCTCGCGAAACACCAACATCTCCGGAGTGCAGTCCGCCAATACGGTCGGCGGATAGAACGCACCGGGACCCGGCCGAGGCGCGCCGCCCGCCAGAACCCGTGCGCCGTTGGCCACCGCGTCCGCGACCTGCGCTTGCACCACGTCCCGCTGACGCCCGTCGACCAACGGCCCGATCCGGTCGTCCCACGCTCGCGCTTCCGATGCCAACTCGTCGAGGAACGCCTCGGCCAGCGACTCGACCACGAAGACCCGCTCCACCGAAACACAGATCTGCCCGGCGTTGGCGAAGGCACCCAGCGCCGCCTGCTCGGCCGCCCACCGCGGATCCACACCCGCGTCGACGATCAGCGCGTCGTTGCCACCGTTTTCCAGCACGGTCTTGGCCCCGCGCTCCGCGCATACTCGCGCGATCGACCGGCCGGTCGCGCTACTGCCTACGTGCGCCACCACGTCGACGTCGGCCGCCGAGGCCAGGTGGGCGCCGACAGATCCGTCACCGTCGAGGATCTCGAGCACACCGTCGGGAAGCTGCCCGGCCAACAGTTCGGCGAACCGCCGACCGGTCGCTGGGCACCGCTCACTTGGCTTGTGTACCACCGTGTTTCCCGTCACCAACGCCGCGCCCAGGAGGTTGGCCGCGACGGCCACCGGATCGTTCCACGGGGTGAGAACCGCGACGACGCCGCGCGGTTCGGGAACCATCAGATCGGTCGCCGACCAGGAGCCGTGCAGGCTGCGGCCGCGATGCAGCGGTCCGAGCTCGGCGTACTGCACCAGCGTGCCCGCGCCCGCGTCGACTCCGCCCAATGCGTCGTCGCGGAGCTTGCCGGTCTCACGTTCGTTGAGCTCGGCCAGTTCCTCGGCCGCGGCGCGGACCGCTGCGGCCGCCTTGGTCAACGCAGCCGCGCGTTCGGCGGCGGGGGTACGCGCCCACCCCGGCGCGGCGGCACGCGCTCGAGCCACGGCTTGGGCGCAGCTCGAGGGATCGGTGATCGGGATCTTGCTGACTTCGTCGCCGGTGCGGGGGTCCAGAACGGTGATTTCCATGGTCTGCGACACGCGAGGGGTGGTACCCGCTGCGATCACGATCAACCGCGTAAGGCGACGCGGCGTGGCGGGCCCGCGCGGTCAGGCGTAGAGCTCTTCGAATTTGCGGATGGAACGTTCGATGTCGCCCTTGACGGCGCGGGCCGCCGTCGCGCCGATGGGCCCGAACAGTGGCGCGCCCCCGAGATTCATCGTGAGGGTGAACGCCGAACCGGTTTCGGTCGGCGCGACCGTCATCGTGAGCCCGTACCTGGTGCCGCCGACGCCTTTTCCGGTGACCTCGATCAGCTTGGGCGGGTCGAACTTCTGGATGGTCCACGTGACGCGGTTGCGCAACCCCTTGGCCCCCGCGACGCCCACGATCGTGGTGCCGACCGTCAGCTCGTCTGGCAGCTCGCCGCGCCAACCTTCGTGCATGACCATCCAGTCCGCCAGCGCGTTGAGGTCCGATACATGCTCCCACGCCTCCTGCGGGCTCAATGCGAGCTGACGCGACATCTCGAGCTTGGCCATCTTCGGATCGTAGCCAGCTCAGCTCGGCGCGGGCAGGCGTAACACCAACCGGGCCCCGCCGAGCGGGCTGGCCTCCATCGCCGCGGTGCCCCCGTGCAACTCGGCCTGCTGAGCCACCAGCGCCAGCCCCAGTCCCGAACCGGATCGCGCTGCCGTCGACCCGCGGGAGAACCGCTCGAACACCGCGGCGCGTTCGTCCTCGGGTATCCCGGAACCGTTGTCGTCGACGGTGATCTGAACGCCTTCACCGGAAGCGACTGCGCCCAAACGGATTTCGGTGGCGTCGCCATGCTTGATCGCGTTGGTGATCGCGTTGTCGACGACGAGCCGCAGCCCGGCGGGCAAACCGACCATGAGCACCGTCGTCGACGACGACAGCGACACCTTGAGGCCGGGATAGTTGCGCATCGCGTCGTGTGCGGCCCGGTCCAGCAGTTCGGTGATGTCGACGGGGACGAAGTCGTCGACGGTGGTCAGTTCGCCCTGTGCGAGCCGCTCCAACGCGGTCAGGGTCGCCTCGATCCGGCTCTGGGTGCGCATGACGTCGGCGATCACCTCCTGGCGTTGCTCGTCCCGCATCTGAAGCGTGGAGAGGACCTCGAGGTTGGTGCGCATCGCGGTCAGGGGCGTGCGAAGTTCATGTGAGGCCACCGCGGCGAAGTCTCGTGCCGACTCCAGCGCCGCTCGCGTGCGCTGCTGTTCGTCGCCGATACGGGCGAGCATCCCCTCGACGGCTTCGGCGATCTCGACGGCCTCCTGCACGCCGCGCACCTGAACCTCTTCGGGTTTGGACTGGGCGTTGATCGCGCGCGCCTGCTGGGCCAGCAGGCGGAACGGGTTGATCATGATCGACCACATGACCCAGCCGACCAGCACGGTGCCGACGATGACACCGCCGCAGATCAGAAGCACCCGCCGGTGCAGTTCGTCGATGCGGCGTTGGGTCTCGGCCAGTGGCGCCCCGATGGCGATCAAGGCCCCGCCGGCGGTGAACGTCCGGACCCGGTATTCGACACCGTCGATGGTGGTGTCGGCGTAACCGACCGGGAACTCCGGCAGCACGATGTTCTCCGGGATGGAGACCGTGATGCCGTCGACGCGGGCGGTGCGCACCAGGCCGCCGTCCGGGATGGGCGGGTTCACGTCGGCCTGTTGCGCGGTGCGCAGCAGCTCACTGATGTCGCCGAGGCTGCTCACCGAGTCCAGACGACGGTCCAGTTGGCTGTACTGGTCGTTGGTGACGCCGAACCACACCCACGCGCCCAGCGTGATCACCAGCGCGACCACCGACAATGCCGCGACGATCACGATGATGCGCAGCGACATCACCCGGGTCAGCAGCTGGTACAGGCGTCCACCGAGTCGCACGATCAGCAACGATAGGACGGATCAGACCCGCCGCGGCAGTTGCGCGCCGATCAATGGCGCAATCTTTTCGGCCATGTAGGTGTGACCGGCGTCGGTGGGGTGCACGCCGTCGGGGCCGATCAGCTCGGGCCGGTCGACGAACCACCGGGCCGCGATCGGGTCGACGAACGTCGCGCCCGCAAGTTCCGCCTGGTATTTGAGGGTGTCGCGGATGCGTACCACGGTCGCGGGGACGTCAGCCGTCGGCCACGGCGGCCCGATCACGAGGAAGAGCGCGGACGGCGCGATGCGCCGCGCCAATTGGAACGTGCCGTAGACCAGGACCGACAACTGGGTGGGGTCGACGTTCTGATCGTTGCGCGAACCGTAGAACACCACCAGCGTGTCATCGGGTGTGACCGTCGCGGCGGTCAGATCCTCGAAGAGGCTGCCCCGGTTACCCCGGGTGCCGTAGCCGGCTCCGCCTTCGGCGCCGACGACGGCCGTGGTGGACAGTCCCTGCTGAGCCAGGATCTGCCAGGCCTGGGTGGTCCACGATTTCTCGCCGAGCCCGCCTTCGGGTCCGCCGGTCGTGTACGAGTCGCCGATCACCGCGATGCGGTTGAGCGCGAAGCTGAGCGCGTCGATCTCTTTGTGCTCCGTCGGTTTCAGGTGTTGACAGCCGGTGACCACGAGGATGGCGATTGCCACCGCGATGGTCAGGGCGCTTCTCAGCGCGCCGGTGTAAGGCCGTGTGGACACGCGCGGGAGAAGCATCGTCACCCGGCGCGGGCGGTCATCACCTCGGAGCGTTCGCGCGGGCGGGACACGGTGTGCAGCTTGCCGGCCGCGTCCGGGGTCGAAGCGGCGGGGCCGTTCATCATGCTGCGCATCCATTTACGGGCGGGCTCCTCGACAAAGTGGTACAGCATGACCGCGCCGATCAGCGCGGTGCCAAGCAAGGCAACCATTATGAGCTTGCCCGTGAAGTCCGATGACAGCCGCAGCCCGAATTGCTGCACCATCCAATCCCAGGTGGTGTGCACCAGCTCATGAACCATGTACAGGCTGAACGACACATGCCCGAGGTAGACGACGGGCCCCCGCGAGAGAAGCCAGGGCAGCGACCCGGCGCCGATGGCCAGGCTGAACAGCAGCGGCACGAAAAGCACATCGACCAGGCCGGCGCTGTCGACGATCTTGGGCAGCGGATGTGCGTCGAGTCGGTAGAGGATCGTGACGATCACGACGCCGAGGAGGAGCGCGGCGTACCCGGCGGCGCGTCGAGCCTGATCGCTGGGGTCGAGCTTGCGCACCGCCGCAGCGATCAGGGCGCCCGCGGTGAACTGCATGACGATCCGCGGTAGCCAACTCCACGGGGTGTAGAACTGCCCGGACGCCAGCAGAAGCAGGATCGGCGGCATCACGGCGACGAAGGCCAGTGCGATCAGGCCCCGCGCCCGCGTCGACCGAGCGATGCGGAAGATCACCACGATCAGACCGCCGAAAAGCAGATAGGCCAGCCACTCCGCGCTGATCGACCAGGCGGGCCCGTCCCAGCTGGAGCCGTCGAAATAGGGCACGAACCACAGTTGGACCATCAGCGCCTGGCGCAGATAGTTCGTCGCCGTCAACGTCTCGGCCGCCGGTGAGGGCACACGGCCGACCTGCAGGGTGAAGATGATCCACAGGGCCGCCAGATGCATCGTCACCAGGTAGACGGGCCAGACGCGGGCCAGCCGAAGCCACAGGAAGCGCAGCGTGGCTCGCCACTCGAACGAGGGCCCCATGCGGTCGAGATAGTTCCACGTCAACACGAACCCGCTGAGCATGAAGAACAGGTCGACGCCCTGGGCGCCGCAATTCAGCAGTGGGGCGAACGCCGAGCGGAACCCCGGCACCGACTGCTCCAGCAGTGGCCGAAAGTGAAAGAGCACCACCCATAGGGCGGCGACGATGCGCAGGCCGGAAAGGGCCTTGATTTCTCCGGTGCGCACAACACTCTCTTCGCGGATGTCCGTAGCGTTTCGTTCGGGTCTCGCCTCATAGCCACCCACCGGGTTGGTCCACTCCCCTGACCACAGACCCCGGCAGCCACCGAAGGGTAACAGCGAGACCCGCCGTGGCTCATGCCCGAAAAGCGCAAGCAGCGCGGCGTGCGACGTTCGAAATCGTTGGTAACGAGGCACTTCGGCGACGACAGCAACGTCGGTGGAAAGTTCTACGACACGCCGATGAGCCAACCCCGAAGCAACTCTTGACTGATTCCAGAAAACAGAGCATATTGGCAGCGTGTCCCCCACACCCGACTACGCGGAGCGGCTACGCGCCGCCGATCTCCGCGTGACCCGCCCGCGGCTCGCGGTGCTGGAGGCGGTTTACGGCAACCCCCACGCCGATACCGAATCGATTTTCGGCGCGGTGCGTCGCGCCCTTCCCGACGTCTCACGACAAGCCGTGTACGACGTGCTCGCCGCGCTCACGAGCGCGGGTCTGGTGCGCAAGATCCAGCCTTCCGGTTCGGTCGCCCGCTACGAGTCGCGCGTCGGCGACAACCACCATCACGTCGTATGCCGGTCATGTGGCGTCATCGCCGACATCGACTGCGCCGTCGGTGCAGCGCCCTGCTTGACGCCGTCGGATCCGGAGGGCGCGCTGGACGGATTCGTGCTCGACGAGGCCGAGGTCATCTATTGGGGCTTGTGCCCAGAGTGCTTGGTATCGCAGGTTTCCCGATCACAACCGTGATCACAGCCCAATCAACCCACCGGAAGGAACGCTGTGTCATCTGATACGTCCGACGCTCGCCCGCCTCATGATGATTCCAAGACAGCCAGCCACAGCGAGAGCGAGAACCCGGCTATCGATTCGCCGAAGCCGAAGTCGCACGCTCCGCTGACGAACCGGGACTGGTGGCCCAACCAGGTCGACGTGTCGGTGCTGCACAAGCAGAACGAGAAGGGCAATCCACTCGGCCAGGACTTCAATTACGCCGAGGAGTTCAAGAAGCTCGACCTCGAGGCCTTCAAGGCCGATGTCCACAGGCTGATCACCACCTCGCAGGATTGGTGGCCGGCCGACTACGGCAGCTACGCCGGCCTGTTCGTCCGCATGAGCTGGCATGCCGCGGGCACCTACCGGATCTTCGACGGGCGCGGCGGTGCGGGTCAGGGCGCACAGCGCTTCGCGCCGCTCAACAGCTGGCCGGACAACGCTCAGCTGGACAAGGCCCGGCGTCTGCTGTGGCCGATCAAGCAGAAGTACGGCAACAAGATCTCCTGGGCCGACCTCATCGCGTACGCCGGAAACGCCTCGCTCGAAGTCTCGGGATTCAAGACGAAGGGCTTCGCGTTCGGTCGCGAAGACATCTGGGAGCCCGAGGAGATGCTCTGGGGCCAGGAGGACACCTGGCTGGGCACCGACCAGCGCTACGGCGGGACCAACGAGTCGGACCGCAAGCTGGCCGAGCCGTTCGGCGCGACCACCATGGGTCTGATCTACGTCAATCCCGAAGGCCCCGAGGGCAAGCCGGATCCGTTGGCGGCCGCGCACGACATCCGCGAGACCTTCGGTCGGATGGCGATGAACGACGAGGAGACCGCGGCGCTGATCGTCGGCGGCCACACTCTCGGCAAGACGCACGGCGCCGGCGACGGTGACCTGGTCGGGCCGGAACCGGAGGCCGCGCCGATCGAGCAGCAGGGCCTCGGGTGGAAGTGCGCGTTCGCCTCGGGTAAGGGCCCTGACACCATCACCAGTGGGCTCGAGGTGGTCTGGACGCCGACCCCGACGGAGTGGGGCAACGGCTACCTGCAGAACCTGTACGGCTACGAGTACGAATTGACCAAGAGCCCCGGGGGCGCTTGGCAATTCGAGGCCAAGGACGCCGAGGCGATCATCCCCGATCCGTTCGGCGGACCTCCGCGCAAGCCGACGATGCTCGTCACCGACATCTCGATGCGCGAAGATCCGATCTACGGCGCGATCACTCGCCGTTGGCTCGACCATCCCGAGGAAATGGACGAGGCCTTCGCCAAGGCGTGGTTCAAGTTGATGCACCGCGACATGGGCCCGGTGAGCCGCTACCTCGGGCCGTGGATCCCCGAGCAGGAGATCTGGCAGGACCCGGTGCCTGCAGTGGACCACGAGCTGGTCGACGAGCAGGACATCGCCCAGCTCAAGAGCAAGCTGCTCGACTCGGGCCTGACCGTGCAACAGCTGATCAAGACCGCATGGTCGTCGGCGTCGAGCTTCCGCGGCACCGACAAGCGCGGTGGCGCCAACGGCGCGCGGATTCGGCTTGAGCCGCAGAAGAACTGGGAGGCGAACGAACCCGCCGAGTTGGCGCAGGTGCTTCCGGTGCTCGAGCGCATCCAGCAGGAGTTCAACAGCTCGGCGAGCGGCGGCAAGAAGATCTCGCTGGCCGACATCATCGTGCTGGGCGGCTCGGCGGCGGTCGAGAAGGCCGCGCGCGACGGCGGTTACGAGATCAACGTGCACTTCGCGCCGGGCCGTACCGACGCCTCGCAGGAGCAGACCGACGTCGAGTCCTTCGCGGTGCTCGAACCGCGGGCGGACGGCTTCCGTAACTTCGCGCGGGCGGGCGAGAAGGCTCCGCTGGAGCAGCTCCTGGTCGAGCGGGCCTACATGCTCGACCTGACCGCTCCGGAATTCGCGGTGCTGATCGGCGGTCTGCGGGTGCTGAACGTCAACCACGGCGGCAGCAAGCACGGCGTGTTCACCGACAAGCCGGGCGTGCTGAGCAACGACTTCTTCACGAACCTGCTCGACATGGGCACGGAGTGGAAGTCGGGTGCGGCGGAGAACGTCTACGAGGGTGTCGACCGCGCGACCGGTCAGCTCAAGTGGACTGCCACCGTCAACGACCTGGTGTTCGGCTCGAACTCGGTGCTGCGCGGCATCGCCGAGGTCTACGCGCAGGACGACAGCAAGGACAAGTTCGTCGAGGACTTCGTCGCTGCCTGGGTCAAGGTGATGAACAACGATCGGTTCGACCTCGATTAATCGTCGGTAACGACATGCGGCACCCCGCGGGCTCACCGGGCTCGCGGGGTGTTGCGCGTTCGGCGCCCTTTCTGCTGCTGTCGATTCGCGGGGAGGATGAAGCCGCCGACGACGAATACCGGGCGATGATGCGATTCGCCGGCCTCGACACCACCGGCATGCGGCGCATCCGGTTGACCCATGAACCGTTGGGAGACATCGACCTCGACGATTGGTCGGGCATCATCCTCGGCGGTGGGCCCTACAACGTCAGCGATGCCGTGGAGATGAAGTCGGCGACGCAGCGGCGGGTCGAGTCGGAGTTACTCGAACTCATCGGACGCATCGTCGACCGCGATTTTCCGTTCCTCGGCTGCTGTTACGGCGTCGGCACGCTCGGGACCGTCGTCGGCGCCACGGTTGACCGCACACATCCCGAGCCGGTCGGTGGGCTCACCGTCACCGTCACCTCCGCGGGCCGCGACGACGAACTGTTCGCCGAGGTGCCCGACGTGTTCGACGCCTACGGAGGACATCGCGAAGGCGCGACCTCCCTACCGCCCGGCGTCGAACGCCTCGCGTCATCGCCGGACTGCCCGGTGCAGGCGTTCCGGGTGGGGCGACACGTGTACGCCACGCAGTTTCACCCGGAACTCGATCTCGACGGCCTGATCACCCGGATCGACGTCTACAAGGATTACGGCTACTTCCCACCGGAATCCGCGGAAGTCTTGAAAGAGGCTGTCCGCCAATGGGATGTCCGTTATCCGCAGAGCATCCTGCGCCGATTCGTCGACAAGTACGCGCGTTGACGGTTGGTTCCGCGGTCACCGGGGAACTCCAGAGCCGTGCACACCGTCGAGTACTCCCCCGGCCGGTCCGCAGACGTCTACGGCGACCCCTCGCAACCCACCGTCCTGATGTGGCACGGCGCGCAGACCGATTCACGCACCGCGATGCGGCCGTTGGCCGAACGGGTGCACGGGCACGGGCTGTCGGTGGTGCTGGCCGATTGGGATTCGCACGCCGACGACCGTGGGCGTAGTGACCTGCTGGCGTCGGCGTCACATGCACGGAAGCACGCCGGCGACGGGCCCCTGGTTGTCGTCGGCTGGTCGATGGGTGGCCTGGCGGCGGCCGGACTGACAATCCACGCGCGACAGTTCGAGGTGGCCCACACCGTATGCCTGGCAGGGGCATTCATGGTTCCCGACCCGATCAGCGGGTCGCCGCTGCCCACGTCGCTGGACGGCGATCCGGTGCGGTTCACACTGTTGCACGGCGCGCGCGACGACGTGATACCTCCGTCGGCCAGCGAGGAGTTCGCCTCGACACTCGAGCGCAACGGTTGGCCCGTCTCGTGCGTCCTATTGGAGGCCGACCACGGGTCGATCGCGGGTGCGACGTACGACCCTGCGGCCGACCGCTATTCGGCCGCGACCGATGAGGCGTCGTTGTCGGTTGCTGTGGATGTGGCGGCGCGGATCGCTGCGGTGCTTTGATCACTCGGCGGTGTCGATGCGATGGGCCCATCGCAGGTGGCCGCCCCCCATGTCGGTACACACGAACGCCACGCCGTCGGAGCCTTGGGCCGACGCGTTCTGTTGCATGCAGTCCATCGCGACGTTGTAGATACCGATGAGCGGCCCGGCGGGTGTCCACACGCCCACCCTGTTGCAGACGAAGGTAGCGCCGTCGGGACCAAGCCCGTAGTTGAAATACTTGCCGGGCTTACAGGGCGTTCCCTCGACGACGTTGCGGGCGACATTGGGCACGCAGTCGGCCGAGTAGCAGACCGCCTCTGCGTCTGGAGCGACGGCGATCGACGCTGCGGTTGTCAGGGTCACCGCGAGTGCGGCGATGTGTGGGCGCGCCATCGTTCGATGGTGGCACTCGGATGCGAAGTTCGGTGAAGAATCGCTTGACCTCAACAATGGTTCAGGTCGCAGAGTCGAGTCATGACTACTTCCACGACGCAGTTGACCCGGATTCGGGACGATCTCTGGCAGACCCGGATGGACACGCCATTCCCCGGCCTCACCACGCACGCGTATCTGTGGCGAGGCCCGCGTGGCAACGTGCTGTTCTACAGCCCCGCCACGGAGGCGGACTTCGACGCGATCGACGCGCTCGGCGGCGTCAGCGCGCAGTACCTGTCGCATCTCGACGAGGCCGGGCCGAACCTGAAGCGGATCGAAGAGCGGTTCGGTCGCGGGCTGCACGTACCGGAGGCCGAGGTCGGCGCCATTGCAGAGCATGCGCGTGTCGACGTGGCCATCGGTCGTGTGCGACATGTCGACGCCAACGGTGTCGAGGCGCTACCCACGCCGGGTCATTCATCAGGCAGCACAAGCTATCTCGTAACGGGCGTGACCGGTGAGCGATACCTGTTCACGGGCGACACCATGTTCCCCACGGCCTCAGGAACGTGGGCGACCTTCTTGGTGCCGGGCCGCGGTGATGCAGCGCAGCTGCGCGAAAGTGTGGAACTACTGGGCACCGTTGCCCCAGATCTGGTGATCTCGAGTGCATTCGGTGGCGAGACGGCATGGATGAGCGTGGACTCGCGTTCGTGGGCCGACTGCGTGGCGCAAGCGCTGGCGACCGTGCCGTCGTAGTCGGCTTCTGCTTTGGCCGGCCGCTCGGCGGGTCTCGTTTGTGAATCTACCGACGCTTTTCAAAGGCATTGTCAACCGGTGAGTGCAACGTTTAGGCGGCGGCTTGGTCGAGGAGTGCGGCTAACCGCTGGGCCGGTGTGTCGAGATCGAGGGTCGGTCTGGGCCGGCGGTTGAGGAGATCTTGTATGCGTTTGAGATCGGCCTTGGTGTAACCGCTTAGGTCGCTGCCTTTTTCGAACCAGAATCGCAGCAGTCGGTTGGTGTTCTCATTGGTTCCGCGCTGCCAGGGTGAGTGGGGGTTGCAGAAGTAGACCGGGGTGTTGAGCTGGAGCTGGATGTCACGCCACTTGGACATCTCGCTGCCGCGGTCCCAGGTGATCGACCGACGCAGATCCTCGGGCAACTCACTCATCGCCTTGATCATCGCCGTGGCTACCGTTTCGGCGGTGTGATCGCCGGGCAGGTGCAAGAGCATGGTGAACCGGGTGGACCGCTCGACCAGGGTCCCGACCGCACTCGTGCCCCCGGGCCCCAGTATCAGATCGCCTTCCCAGTGGCCGGGCACTGCGCGGTCAGTAGCCTCGGCCGGACGATCGCTGATTTTGAATTCCTCACCACTGCTGTAGACCCCGCGACGATTGTCGGTGCGGTCGCGTGGCTTGCGCTTGGCCCGCCGGGTAGACAGCCGTTGGTGCAGATCAGCGCGCAAACTACCCCTAGCCTGCACATACAGGCAGCGATAGATCGTCTCGTGGCTCACCCTCATCAGCTTGTCATCGGGGTAGTCGCGGGCCAATACATCGGCGATCAGCCCGGGACTCCAACCGATATCCATCCAGCCCTCAATCTGGGCGCACAACGGATTGTCTTTGAGCTTGAACGCCTTAGGCCGCCGCGCGCGTTCGGCTGCGCGGGCATGGGCCATCAAGGCGTGGTAATCCCCGTCGGGGTTCTTATTGCGAGCGATTTCGCGACTGACCGTCCAGCGGCCCCGACCGATTCGGCGCGCGATCTCGGCCTGGGTGAGGTGGGCATCAAGACCGCGCATGATCTTGACGCGTTCGTCCAAACTGAGGTCGGCGCCGAATCCACCCGGACGCAACAAATTCCCCGGATTAGCCAGCCCACCACTTCCGCGACCCTTACGTAGTGTCATCGCACCAGCATCGCGCCACCACAGCCACCCGGTGTTGTATGACACACCCGCACCCCGGGCGGCATCTCCAACAGTCGATCCCAGACACACACGATCAAAGAAATCTCGACGAACCGAAACTCCGAACGGACTCGGCATAGCGCAACTCCAATCACAACAGATGTTGCACTGACCGTATGAATCCGCGAAAGGATTTCGTCGGTGGTTTCACAAACGGTGTCGCGCTACGGCGTTTGGTCGTAGGTGTCGTGCCAACTCCACCACTCGTAGGGCGGACCCTGCGGATAGCCCTCGGGTGAATCCTCCCAGGTCTCCTGCCGGCCGAGGGGCGTCACGTCGAGCAGATTCCAGGTGTTGACGAACGCCTCATCGCCGCGACCGTTGATGAAATAGGTGCGGTAGACGCGGTTTTCGTCGTCGCGGATGAAGACGTTGGTGCCGTGCCAGTCCTTGACGCCGAAATCTTGGTCGAAGTCGTCGGTGATGGTGTACCAGGGGATATGGCCCCAGCCCATCTTTGTCTTCATCCGCTGCAGGTCGGGTTGTGTTGCCCGCGAGACGTATACGAGTGTGGTGTCGCGGGCGTTGAGATGGGCAAGGTTCGGCACGTGGTCAGCCATCAAGGAGCAGCCGACACAGCCGTGTTCGGGCCATCCCGGATGCCCGGGGACGTCGCCGTCGCCCGTTCCGGGTTCGATGAAAGCGCGGTACACGAGCAGCTGGCGACGGCCGTCGAACAGGTCGAGCAAGCTGACCTTGCCCTGGGGGCCGTCGAAGGTGTAGGCATTGTCGACGGCCATCCACGGCATCCGTCGGCGCTGTGCGGCTAGGGCGTCGCGGGCCCGCATGAGGTCCTTCTCCTTGGCCACCATCTCTTGCCAAGCAGCGTCCCACTCTGCTGCGGAAACTGTCGGTGGCGTGTTCATCGTCGTCATGAGGTTGCCTCCAATGCGCTCTTCAGGTTGGCCAGCTTCCACGGCCACCCACCGGAGATCAGATCGCGCACAGTACTTTCCGGCGGGAAGTCGTCATGTATGACGGTCAGCTTCACCTGGCCGTCCTCGACCGGTTCGATGTCGAAGGTGACTTTGGACCGCCGTTCGGACGCGGCCTTCTCGACGACGTCCTCATCCAGTCCTAGCGTCGTCAGTTCGGGCACGAAGGTGTGGAAGGTGAACGCGAGCCGCCGATACGGCTCCGACTCGAGGATCACCTGCTCGGGATCCGTGATCTCCAGACCGCTGCAGTCGGACCACACGTACTCCGAGCCTTTCTTGAAGTCCGACACCAGTGCATGGCCCATGTACCGGTTGGAGAACGCCGGGTCGGTGATGGCCTGCCACAGCCGTTCGGGGGTGGTGCGGATATACGTGACGTAAACGAATTCACTGCTGCTCATCGGGTGGGCCTCCAATGCAGTCTTGAGGTCCGCGAGCGTCTGCACCCGCGCGCGGTTGTATTGGTGGATCCAGCGGTCGGCGATCGCGTTGATCGGTTCTGCGTTGAGGTAGTGCAGCTTCTCGCGCCCCCGCCACACGGTGGTGATGAGATTGGCGGCTTCCAGCACGGCGAGGTGCTTGCTCACCGACTGGCGAGCCATCGACAGCCGCGAGCACAGATCGCGCAGGGTCTGCCCGTTGCGATCGTTGAGGCTGTCGAGGAGCAGACGCCGATTCGGATCGGCCAGTGCCTTGAATACGTCGTCCATCCTGCCGCCTGGGTTATGCAGCCGTCTGGCTGCATGTTCGACAATAGGCAGCCGCACGGCTGCGTGTCAACGGTCAGCGCGGCTTCTCTTCGCCAAGCCGCGCTCAGGCCGAAGATCGGCGCCGAACTTCGCGCTTACCGCATGTTCGGCGTGTACCGAGGGCTAACCGGACTCGTTGAGTTCCTTGAAACGTTCCAGGGCGTGGTCGCGGTCCTCGAGGTCGAAGGCCTCGATGTGCGTGACGTGATCTCCGTGCCAGAGATTGATCAGTAGGAACGGAACCTCGATCGCAAGGCCGGCGGTGGACGTCCCCCTCACCACGACATGAGTCGCGACGCCGAGCTCCGAGTAGGCGAGTATTTCTGCCGACTCGATTGAGAGATCTGGTGCAAGCGACGCCAGGGTCCGGATTGACGCGATGTAGTCGGCGGTGCTGCTTCCGAGCTGCCGATGATTGATATAGCTAGCACCCGCGCACACAGCGGTAAGCGCATCCCAGTCGTGGCGGTTGGTCATCTCGAGATTTCTTCGATGTGCTTCGATGATGTCCGAATGCGCCACCTCCCCCGAAGCAGTCCAGCGGGCGTCCAGTTCTCGCATCGCGGCGTCGAGGTCGTCGCTATCGAAAATCACTGAGTGGCAGACCAACCCTTCCTCGGTGATTTCGGTAAGCGATAGATCGTCGACGGTGACGGGATGGCCGGGCGCGTTGGTGTCGCGGAACCAGTCACGGCACAGCGCCAAGCGCTGTCCGCGGATGGCGATCGGTTCGTCGGTCCACTGCCAACTCGCAGGTGCTTCGGACAGCATGGTCGGAACGAACTCCTCTTTGAGCGAGCCAGTGTCGCGCAGTCCTTTACGGCGGTCGTCATACCGTCCATCTGGGGTCAACAAGCAAGAAAAGGTGTCGAGATCGCGGTGAGCGAACGCGTCAACCAAGCGCGCACGCGTTCGCGTCGCCGCATTGTCAAGTCGATGGGTCGCCCGATTGAGCTCGTCGAACCGCGCGAGAGCGGCGTCCAAGTCGGCTTCGTCGAACACTTCGCAGCGGCTGATGGCGTCACCCGTGACCGTCAGGAGCGTGATCTCACGCCATTCACCGTCGAAACCCTCTTGGGATGTCGCTTGCACAATCTGTGTGAAAACTGCTCCGAGCGTGTCCAATCTGTGGATCACCTCGGGGTACACATGAATCTTCCGGACCACATCCCATGTGGCAAGGATCAATGCGCTCTGTTCGCCGGGTGCGAATGCGGTGCCTCCACGCCTGTGGTCGATGTTCACCCAGTCCGGGGTGGTCCGGAACAACTCTCGCCGGTTGAAGACGGCGTAGCCGTCGGCGATCGCTGACCATGTGCCAGCGTGTGCCGCTGCTTCGCTAGCAAGATAACGGGTTTCGAGTTCTTCGAAGGCGGCGTCGAGGTCGTCGCTATCGAAGTTGACGAAGTCGTGCATCAAGCCATCGTCGTTGATCTCGACGACTGCCAGATGTTCTATGGTGACTGGTTGGCTGTCATCGCGGGTGTCGCGATAGATCTGATGGGCTAGGGACAGTCGCGACCCTCTGATCGCGATATGGTCGACGTTCAGCCGCCACGTCCGCGGTGCCTCGAAGAGCGCCTGTGCAGCCCGTCTGCGGTCTGATGGATCATGCATGGCTTGCAAGCCTTTTCGACGGTCATCGATTCGTCCGTCGGGCGAAGTGAGCGTGAGAAATTCGTCGATGTCGCGGTGATTGAAGGCGTCGGCGAGACGCTCCCACATCCGGGTCGCGGCGTTTTCGATGCGCGGTGCACGCTGGCTCAGTTCGTCGAATCGCGCGAGTGCAGCGTCCAGGTCATCCTCGCTGAAGATCTCACAGCGCGTGATCGCATCACCGTCAAACGTCAGGAGTGTCACCTCACGCCACTCCGCGACGAAGCCCTCGCGCGAAGTGCCGCTTTCGGCATGAGTGAAGACGGCTCCGATGCCGCTCAGTCGGTGTACGGCTTCGATCCGGGTGCTGATATCGGACGCGACCTCCCACGACTCGCGGACATATGCGTGCACGTCGCCTGGCGCAGAGGCAATGACCGGTCGGTGGTCGATGTTCACCCAGCCCTCGGTGGTCGGAGACAGTTTGTGTCGGTTGAACGCGTCATAGGTTCGGACGACGAGCGACCACGTTTTGGTAAAGGGTGCGGCTTCGCCGGCGACATAACGTGATTCGAGTTCTCGCATGGCACTCGATATGTCATCAGCATCGAAGTCGACCGTGTCGTGTACCACCGTGTTGTCGCGCATTTCCGTGACGGACAGCAGTTCGACCACAACTTGGTGGTCAGTGCTGGCTGAGTCACGGTAACGCTGCCGCATGAGAGCGAGAAGCGATCCTCGAACAGCGATCGGCTCGACTTCAATGCGCCAGCTGGCAGGCGCGGTAGTGAACATTGCTTCTACGGCTCGTCGTCGCTCAGCGCCCCTGAACTTGGCACGCAATCCGATTCGGCGGTCTTCCTGGCATCCGTCATCGCTGAGCAGGTTCAGCACTGTCTCGACATCGCGCCGGTTGAAGGCGTCCACCACCACAGTCCAGAACCGCGTCGCCGCATTCTCAATCCGCGGCTCTCGACTGAGTTCGTCTAAGCGCGCGAAGGCGGCGTCGAGGTTGTCCGCGTCGAACATCTCAAAGCGGTCGGGAGTGTTTTCACGGACCGTCACGACCGCTATCTCGTGGTATTCGGCATCGAAACCTTCTCGGGAGCTCCCCCTGACCAGTATGTCGATGACGGCCCCCAGTTCGCTGAGCCGATGCACAGTCGCTATGTGAGCCTTGATGTCCGGCACGAGGTCCCAAGCGGCACCCACGTTTGCGATCAGGTCGCCCGACTGGATTGTGGCAAGCAACCGGTGATCGACCCAGGCGGGTTCCGCCGAAGGGATTTTCCTGCGATTGAAGGCGGCGTACGACTCCGCAATCGCCGACCATGTGTGCGAATACGGCGCGGCTTCGCCGGCGACAAATCTACGGTCAAGCTCCTTGAAGGCGGCATCGGCATCATCGGAGTCGAAGAATACTGTGTGTAGGTCTGCTTCCTCGTCGGCGACTTCGGTCAGCACGATCAACTCGACTGTTATCGGCAGTGCCGAATCGTTGGTGTCGCGGAATGCTTCCCGGGTCAGCGCTAGGCGATCACCCCTGACAGCGACCGGTTCAATACTCAGCTTCCAGCTGGCCGGTGTTTCGGAAAGAACCGCGAGCGCGTATTTCGCATCGGTTATTCCCTCGTCATGCAAGCCTCGACGACGGTCCTCATAGCGTCCGACGGCACCTGCGGCGAAGGTTTCCGTATCTCGACGGTTGTATGCATCGGCGACTCTGGCCCGCACCCGAACCGCGGCGTTATCGAGATGAGTGGGAGACGCACAAAGTTCATTGAACCTCGCGATGGCGGTATCGATATCGGTCTCGTCGAACAACTCACACCGCTTGATCCGGTCTCTTGCCACCGTCAGAAGCTGGACGAATCGCCACTCGGCCTCGAAGCCGTCTTGCGATGAACCGCCCACGACCGACGTTACGAGCACCGCTGCCTCAGTGAGTCGATGCACGACTTCGATATGAGCGTTCAGGTCGGGTGTCACGTCCCATACGTCGGGATGCGCGGAGGTGGCAGAGGACGTGGATGCGAACGGTGTGCCGCGTCGATGGTCGGTGTAGATCCAATCCCGTTCGAACTGCTCTTGCCGATTGAGCGCGGCGTAGGCGCGTGTTACGACCGACCAGGTTTGTGCGTGTGGCATCGCCTCTCCCGCAGCGTATTTCGCGTCAAGCTCCGCGAACGCTTCGTTGAGGGCATCGAGGTCGAAGACGGTATTCGAGACCAGCCGATTCGCGGCGTCGGTCTCGATGATCATGAGTGCCTCGGCGACGATCTCGCCGCGCGGTCCCTGACCTGCAGTGAAACGACTCCGGCATAACGCGAGGCGCTCGCCCCTGGTCGCGATGGCGGGCGACCCCGCGTTCTTGAAGCCAACCTCGCCAACCGACCGCATGTTTTCGATATGGATTGCCCGACCACGCCTCACGCCGGCGTTGACGACCTGGCGGCGATCGTAGGACGCGAAGTCCTCAGCCATCGCTGCTTGTACGGCGTCCCAATCTTGCGCGTCGAAGCACACCCACAGATTCGCTAATGCGCGGGTGGCTCCATTCTCCAATCTTGTTAGGGAGCGCTGATCTACTTTCGTCGCAACGTTTGTCGATACTGGGGTCGGCGGACGGAGCTCCTCGAATCGAGCGAGGGCTGCGTCCAGGTCTGTTTCGTCGAACAGCTCGACCCGACTAAGCAGATCACCGTCGAAAGTCGCGAGGGTGATGACGCGCCACTCGGCGTTGAAGCCTTCCTGCGAGGTGCCCGTCGCCACTCGCGTGACGATGGCACCAAAGTCGTTCAACCTATGCACGGCTTCGATGTAATTGGTGATGTCTGGAGCCAACTCCCATGAGGTGCGTACATAAGGGAACAGTTGGCCCGGCGCGATCGAGGTACCGCTCCGGTGGTCGATGTTGACCCAATCGGGTGTCGTCGTCGGCAGTTCGTGCCTATTGAACGCGGCGATGGCGTTCGCGAGCATCGTCCACGTGCGACCATGGGCCGCCGCCTCGCCGGCTCCGTACCGTGCGTCGAGCTCGGTGAACGCGGCGTCCAGGTCCTCCATATCGAACACCACGGTGGATGTAATGAACGTTTGCGCCGCGTCCAGCTCGAGGAGGTTCAGGACGTCGCTGTGGAAGCGTTCGGCGCGGACGCGGGCGAGGACGAGACGCTCACCGCGTGTCGCTACCACCGCGGAGGTGACATCGTCGATTCCCACTTCGGCGACTGCCCGCATGTTGGCGACGAAAGCCTCACGGCCTTGGCGCAGCCCGTCATTGACGATGCGTCTTCTGTCCTCGGCACGCACGTCAGGTGCCAATAACTCCCCTGTCGCCGACCAGTCCCGCTTGGCGAAGCAGCTCCACAGGCGCTCGACCATCTGGTATGCGACGTTGACGGGTCGAGCTGGAGGGGTCAGTTCATCGAAGCGGGCAAGCGCGATGTCGAGGTCGCTGTCGTCGAATATCTCGCACCGGCAGATGAGGTCGCCTTCAATCATCACGAGATCGACCATCCGCCATTCGGCTTCAAATCCCTCTTGAGAGGTGCCGCTTACGACCTGCGTAAAAACTGCTCCGACATCATTGAGCCGGTGCACCCTCTCGAAGTAGATCTTGGCATCGGGCGTGACATCCCAAGTCGCTTGCGAATGCTCGAGCAATTCACCTGCCGGCATTGTAGTTACGCGCCGGTGGTCGATATTCGCCCAATCCGGCGTCGTGGGCGGAAGCTCATGCCGGTCATATTTCTCGTAGCTCGTGAGGATAACCGACCACGTGCGCGCGTACGAGGCGGCTTCGCCAGCGAGATAACGCGATTCGAGTTCTTGGAATGCAGCGTCCATGTCGGTGTCATCGAACATGAGACACGTCGCGATCCGATCGAAAGCGTCGATCTCAACTATGCCGAGCACATCATTGTGGTACGTGTTGTCGCCGGTCGAGATATGGAAGCGCCCCATGGTCAGACGCTCGCCTCGTGTGGCGATCATGGTCGATGTGACGGTGGTGAAACCTACCTCGGCTACCGACTGCCAGTCGCCGATATTGAGGGCCCGCCCGAATCGCAGACCTGCACCCATTACAGGGCGGTGATCTACTGCCGCGACGTCATCGGCCAGTACTTCTGCCATAGCCTCCCAGTCACGATTGGCAAAGCACGTCTGGAAGCGTTCGACGGCTCGGCTCGCCGTGTTCTCGAGGTAGGTCGCAGCAGGACAGTTGAGCTCGTCGAACTGTGCGAGCGCCACCTCGAGATCCGGTTCGTCGAACAGCTCGACCCGGTTGACGAGTCTCCCATCAACTATCGACAGGCTGACACCTCGCCACTCAGCCTGAAAGCCCTGAGCGGACGTACCTTTGGCGACGTACGACACGACAGCTCCACGGACGTCCAGGCGATGTACCGCCTCGATGTAGGTATTGAAATCGGGAGTGTTGGCCTGAGCAGCGACGGTGTACGAACCGATTTCACCCGGCGCGAAAGCGACCGCGCACCGGTGATCGAGGTTGATGCAGCCTGGCGCGACTTCAGGGACAACGCCGCGGTTAACGGCAGCGAATGATTCGACGACGGCCGACCAGGTCTGCGCATTATCGGAGGCTTCCCCGGCCAGGTAGCGAGCATCGAGTTCTTGGAAGGCGCCGTCGAAGTTGTCGTCGTCGAAGGCCACCACTGCCGTGGCTCGCTTGTCCGGGTTGATCTCGGTGACACTGAGCATCTGGGCGCTGACGTCATCACGCGACTCGTTTCGATTGATCACACGAACGCGATTAAGGACGAGCCGTTCGCCGCGGATTGCAAGGACCGTCGACGATACTCGTGCGCCACTGACCTCGGCGGTGGCTCGCATGTCCGCGATGTGCACGTCTCGGCCTCGGCGGACACCGGCATTCACGACTCGTCGTCGATCGTCTGTGATGACGTCTTCCGCCAGGGTCTCCGCCATCGTGGCCCAATCCCGCGCGTCGAACGATGCGCAATAGCGGTTTATAACGTCGCTCGCCACGTTCTTCAAAGCCGATGGTCGTTCAAGCTCGTCGAATCGAGCGAGGGCGACGTCGAGATCGGTCTCGTCGAAGATTTCCGACCGGTTGATCCGGTCACGGTCGACGGTCGACAGCCCGATCTCGCGCCACTCTGCGGTGAATCCTTCACGCGACGTTCCCTTAATGACCCGGGTGACGACAGCGCCGAGGTCAGTCAGCCGATGCACGGCCTGGACGTAGATTTTGATGTCATTCTCGAGGACGTCCCACGTCGCCTTCAAGAACGGCTCCAACTCATTCGGCGCGAACGAAGTCACCCGGCGGTGGTCAACATTGACCCAATCGGGTGTCGTCCGCGGCAGTTCATGGCGCAGCACAGCGGCGTAAGCACCCGCGATGACCGACCATGCTTGTGTGTGAGTGGCCGCTTCGCCTGAGAGGTAACGGCGTTCGAGCTCATCGAAGGCAGTGTCGATGTCATTGACATCGAACACAACCACCGCTGAAAACCGTCCGTCGTTGTCAACCTCTACGACCTGGAGGAGGTCGGATTGGCTCGCCCCCGGATCGGGGCCTGCGGCGTGGAGATGCAACAGCACGAGCCGCCCGCCTCGCGTCGCGATCGTGCTCGTCGACAGCTCCGCCCACAATCCCACGTCGACGACCGCGCGGAGGTCTTCGATCGCGTGGTCATGACCGTGGCGTATCCCCGAACTGATAATTCGACGGCGGTCGTCCAATAAGTAGGTTTCGGCGAACAACTCCGACATGGCTTTCCAGTCGTCCGCCTGGAAATGCGCTAGGAATTGCTCAGCCGCTCTGCTAGCGGCGTTCTCGAGTTGCCTTTCCGGTCGACGAAGCTCTTCAAATCGTGCGATCGCGACGTCCAAGTCGGTCTCATCGAAGAGCTCACATCCGCTCACCAGCGAGCCGTCGACCGTAGTCAGGTTGAGCATCCGCCATTCAGCAGGGAAACCTTCAGCTGTCCTTCCACGTGAGACCTGCGTGCAGAGTGCGCCATGATGGTCCAGTCGATGCACTGTTTCGATGTGACTCTGAAGATCTGGCGTTACATCCCAGATGTTAGCGACCACCGTCCGAAGGTCGGTGTGCGCGAGCGGTGTCCCAGGCCGGTGGTCGATGCTCAGGAAATCTTGCGTCGACGGGGGGACTTCGTGACGCGCAAGGCTTGCGAAGACGCCTGCAACCACCGACCATGTGTCCGCAAACGGTGCTGCTTCGCCGGCGAGGTACCGAGCGTCGAGTTCACCGATGGCGGCGTCGAAATCGTCGGGGTCGAAAGCGATGTACGCCACCAAACGTTCTTCGTCGCTGATTTCGACTATACGAAGCAACTCGGTGTGAAACGCTTCGGGCCGCATGTCCCGACCCGTATAGAGGGTGCGAACGAGCGCAAGGCGATTCCCGCGGATCGCGATGACCTGAGAGGTCATGCTCTTCGTTCCAAGCTCGGCGATTGCTCGCACTTCCGCGAGTTCGGTGGCGCGATCGTTGCTTTCGCGGCGCAGTCCGGGACGATGATCCACGATCCGTAGATCTTCAGTGAGCAGCGCGGCGATATCGTCCCAGCGCCGCGCCGCGAACAGTGCGTTGAACCTCTCGTCCGCACGGGTTGCGCCATTCTCGAGCAGTTCACGAAGCTGCGGCGCCAATCCTTGACTCGCTGCGTCCAACTCCGCGAGGGCGGTGTCGAGGTCTTCGGCGTCGAACCAGACCCGGCGGGCGATCCGACCTTCATTGTCGAGGGCGTAGAGCTCAAGAACGTCTTCCTGCGGCGCGTCTGGCCGTACCTCTGTGCCGCCTATGGTGAGTCGGCAGAGTGCCAACCGCTCGCCCCGCACCGCGATGACACTGTGACGGTGTCGCACCGTCTCGGAATCCGCGACGCGCTCGGCTAGACGCGGCCAATCCCCGACCGCCAAGTCTTCTTTGGTGAAGCCGACCATCTTCCGCCTGCTCTCGACGGTGACGTCCGGCGCGTACAGGCTCCGGTACTCTTCCCAAGCTTGGCGATCGGCCGCTGCGGCCAACCGGCGGATAATCCGCACGCACGCATTCTCGGGCTCGGCCCGCGAAACCTGATCGGCGGGCGTGGGCGGTTCGCTGCGTGCACCAAGGACTCGACGCGCCTTCTCCGCGAGTGCTGCAGCTCCTTTCCGCTCGTACAGCGCAATCGCCTGCTCTGCCGCGGCGCGCATGCCTGCCCTATCACCGGCTATTCGCAACACCGTTGCAAGCGCCAGGCAGGCATCGCCGTGATCCACCAATGCATCCGTCGCCGCAGCCAGGCTCACCGCCTCTTCCGCAACCTGCTTGGCTCGATCATGCACGCCGGCGCGCGCCAGCAGCTGCGCCCTGACCGACCGCCATGCAATCGAAGCCTTCGACCCGTGACCCGCGAGACGCTCGCTCACCGCGCACATTTCGTCCGCCTCCGCGTCCCGGTCCAACGCCAGACAGGCCCGCGCCAACAACGCCGCGGTGTCCGCGGTGTCGGTGTCGAGACCCATGCGCCGGAAACCCTCGTAGGCCCGACGCAGATACGGTTCGGCGGCCGCCGCATCATCGGCGACCAACTCGATGATGCCCGCGAACTGATCCACCTCCAGAAGTGCATGACGCAGACCGAGTTCGGTCAGCGCGCGCCTCGCCGACTCGATCAGCCGCCGACCCTCGGTGGCCCGCCCCCGGAACGCATCCAGCACGGCCTGACACCGTGTCGATGTCGCCTCCACAAGCGGTGAACCGGTCGTGATGCGGAGCAACCGCACCACATCCAGACATCGTCCACCGGCGCGAGGAACGGGATTCGGCCCCCACAACGCCGCCAGCGGCGCCCCGGCAAGCACGGCGTTCACTCGGCCGTGCTCACGTGCCCGCCGTGCCGCGGTGAGTGCCTGGTCCAAAGCCGTTTCACAATCGCCGATTCGGCCCAGACGCGCCAAACACCCGGCCCGGACGGTGTGCGCCTTGGCCTCCCCCGCCGCGTCGTCGAGAGCGCCCAACTGTTGGGCGGCCACACCTACCGCGGATTCGATTTCGTCCAGCCGTTCAGGATCGGTGAGCATGGAGAGCTCGCCGTCAAAGCAGGTCCCCCAGGCACCGAGACGGCCGGAATCCCCTGCAACATCCCGTAATTGCATCACCGCAACCTTCGCCGACGTCACATCGCCGGCTGCCAGCAGCGCCTCACAGTGGGCGATCAGCAATTCGGCCTGCAGATCATCGCGGTCGGGAAGCTCGTCGTCCAATTCCTCGAGCGCATGGAGCGCACGGTCATAGAGATCGGCCGCGCCTTCATAGGCCACCCGAGACATCGCCTGGTCGGCCGCGCGCCGACAGTACTCGACCGCTTTGGCAGCGTTTCCCGCCCAGGCACATTCGAAGTAGTGGTAGGCCAGCTCGGCGACCAGCTCGTCGTCGTCACCCGGTTCGGCTTCGAGCGTCCCGGCGATGCGCTGGTGTAGCCGCATGCGCCGCACAGAGGGAAGCTCGGCAAGCAGTGACTGCCGCACAAGCGCGTGATTGAACCGGTACCGGCCCCCGGGCTCTTCGATGACGATGCCGGCCTTACCGGCCTCGTCGAACGCGTCCACGAGGTCTTCACCGACCACCCGCTCGACGAGCGTCAACGCGAACCGGCTCCCGACCACCGCGGCCGCCGCCAGCGCCTTGTTCGTCTCGGCCGTCAGCCGGGACAGCCTGCGGCTCACCGCTTCTCGAACGCCCTGCGGCAGAGTGCTCGGATCCCACCGGCCCCCGCTTTCCTCCACGTGGCGCAACGCCTCGATCAGGAAGAACGGATTGCCACCCGTGACCGTCGCCAGCGCCCGACCGAGTTCTTCGTCGTCGTAACCGGCTTCGGCGACATAGGCGGTGACGTCACCCTCGTCGAGACCCGACAGCTGCAGCCGGGTGGCGGTGCCGTCGCGGTGAAGGTCGGCGAGCATCGCGGCCAGCGGGTGAGAGCGGTCGAGATCGGTGCTGCGGTACGTCCCGACGATCTGCACTCGGGCCTCTTCACCGAAACGCAGCAGGTGCCGCAGCAGCAACAACGTCGGTTTGGCCGCCCAGTGGAGGTCATCAAGGATCAGCACGACGGGAGCGGTCGCGGAGGCAGCGCCCAAAAGTGCGACCACCGCGTCGAACATCGCGTACCGCTCGGTGTCCGGATCGGCCCGCGGCGGCGCGGTCACGTCGGGCAACGCATCGGCCAGGCCGGGCACCAGCGGCAGCAGCGCTTCGACACCGCGCACATTGCGCAGTCGGTTGGAATCGACGCAGGACACCAACGAGCGCAACGCTTCCGCAAACGGCTGATACGGTGCGCCGAGGTCCTCGTCGCACCGGCCATACAGGACGACCGCGCCCTGCTCGTAGGCTTGGCGCGACCATTCGCCGGCCAACCGCGTCTTGCCCACGCCCGGCTCGCCGGCGATCAGGACGGCGCGCGTGCCGGCCGCCAAGGTGGACTGCCAGGCCGACACGAGTCGCTCCAGTTCGCGGCCGCGGCCGACGAACGGTCCCGGGCCGACGAGCACCGCAGGCAGCGCCGGCCGCACCATCGGCGCCTCCGCGGTGGGCGGGCTGGGATCGTCCGCGGTCTCCATGCGCAGTTCGAACACATGCTCCGGTCGAGGAAGGTTGCGCAGTCGGCGCGTCCCTAGGTCGGCGAGCACGACGTCATCCGGGAGCGAGTCGATGACCAGTTCGGCGGTCGCTCCGGAACACAGGATCTGACCGCCTACCGCGAGGGAACGCAGTCGGGCGGCGCGGTTGACCGCTCTGCCGAAGTAATCCCCGTCGCGGAACTCCACTTCTCCGGTGTGCAGTGCCACCCGGATCCGCATCGGCTCCGCGAGCCGCCAATCCTCGTGAGCGACCGCCCCCTGCAGTTCGATCGCCGCGGCGGCAGCCGCCGACGGCCGGTCGAACACGGAGAACGTCGCATCCCCTTCCCCGCGAGTCTTGACGAGCCGTCCGCCGCGCGACGTGACGACCTGTTCGACGATCTCGTCATGGCGGGCGAGCGCCACCGCCATGGCGTCGGCGTCGGCCTCCCACGCCGCCGTCGACCCCTCGATATCGGTCAGCAGGAACGTGACCGCTCGTGTGACCGTCGTAAGCTGCTGTGACTGAGGCACTTCCAGCGCGGCGTCCTGCGCGACGATCGCCGCCTCCAGCCGCCGCAACTCCGGTCCCGGTTCGACACCCAACTCGTCAACCAGCAGTGAGCGCGCCCGCTTGTAAGCGCCCAACGCCTCACCCTGGCGTCCGGCCCGGTAGAGCGCGAGCATCAGGTGGCCCCAACGACGTTCGCGCAGAGGCGCTTCGGCGATCGCTGACTCGAGTTCTCCCACGATCTCCGCGGCGCGACCCGTCGCGAGCAGGGCGTCGGCCCGGTCCTCCACCAGGGCGGCGTGACCTTCGAGCCAACGCGTCTTCTCCGATGACCCGCGCGAGCTGTCCGGAAGCTCGGGAATACCCCGCCACAGGGCGAGCGCCTGGTCGAACAGAGTCACCGCTCGGGTCGGGTCGCCTGCGGCGAGGGCCTTGCGCCCGAGTCTGGCGGCGCTCTTGTAGTGGATGGCGTCGATCTCGGTGGTGCTCAGGGTCCAGCCCGAGCCCTCCGTCAACACGAAGCCGTCTCCCAACGCGCGACGCAGCGACGAGATGTGGGTCTGCAATGCCTTGGTCGCGGTCCGCGGCGGGTCGTCTCCCCAGAGCAGCGCCACGAGGGCGGCGGCCGACACGACCGAACCACCGTGCAGCCCGAGCATCGTGAGGACGGCCCGCGGCTTGGCGCCGGGGATGGCGACCGGCAGCCCATACTGCCGGACCTGGAGAGGTCCCAGAACCCCCAGTTCCACCTGTTGAAGCGTAATCACATTGCGATCGTCTGAGAGCCGATTCAACATGCGGTCAAGAACCGGTAAAGGGCCGCTGAGCTGGTTCTTTGCGCTCGCAATGAAACGCGGGCGACCTGTGTGGCAGGCTCGGCTCGTGGACCTGCCCGCACCGGATCCCGCCCTGCCCCATCTGGCCGATGTGGTGCCCTCGGTCCTGTCGGCGATGGGCGCCGGCGGCTTCGAGAATTCCCTCGGGCTCGCCGATGACCTCGCCGGGGCCTGTGTCCTGCTGATCGACGGTTTGGGCGCCGAACTTCTCGATCGGTACGCCGCCGACGCACCGGCGATGGCATCGCTTCGGGGCAAAACGTTGACCGTCGGCTTCCCGTCGACCACCGCAGCGGGGTTGGCGGCGGTCGGCACCGGGCGCCGTTCCGGTGAGCACGGGTTCGTCGGCTACTCCTTCAGAGTGCCGGACGCCGGCGTCATCAACGCCTTGCGATGGCGCCCGCACCCGTGGGGCCAGGATCTTCGCGGCACCGTCATTCCCGAACAGGTGCAACCACTGCCGACCACCTTCGAGCAGGCAACTTCGGCGGGTGTCGCCGTCAGCGTCATCTCAGGCGCCGAGTTCACCGGCTCCGGTCTCACCCGCGCCGTGCTTCGCGGCGGGCGCTACGTGGGCGTTCATGCGCTCGGCGACCTGGCGGCGGCGGTGCGGACGACCTTGTCCGAGGGCGGATTCTGCTACGGGTACCACGCCGAACTCGACATGCTGGGCCACCTGTACGGCCCGGGGTCGACGCAATGGCGCATGCAGTTGCGCCAGATCGACACGCTCATCGAATCGGTGGTCGAGTCGCTGCCGCCCGGCGGCCTGCTGGCCGTGGTGGCCGATCACGGGATGGTCGAGGTCTCCCCGAACGAGACGATCGACGTCGACGCCATTCCCGCGCTGCTCGACGGTGTGGAGGCGGTCGCCGGAGAGGCCCGGGCCCGCCACGTCTATATAGAGGACGGTTCAAAGGCCGACGTGCTCGACGCATGGCGGTCCGTGCTGGGTGAGCGGGCGTGGGTGCTCTCGCGAGACGAGGCGATCGAGGCCGGCTGGTTCGGACCGCAGGTCAGCGACGAGGTCCGCCCCCGGATCGGCGATGTCGTGGCCGCCGCCCGCGGCACGGCGGCGATCGTCCGACGCACCATCGAGCCCCTGGAATCGTCGCTGATCGGACACCATGGCTCGCTCACCTTCGCTGAACAGACGGTTCCGTTGCTGCTGGCGCTCGGCTGAGCCTTCTGGTGCAACCCCCGCCATGTGCAACAGATCGACTGAAGGCCAACGGGATTCAGATATTGATGCGGTATCGCCGCGGCAATTCGATTGCTGCACCGCCAAATTCGACCGGTGGTAATCGACGTTGCTGAGGTGATGTCAAAAGCTTGAATCCACAATGCTATTCGTGAAGTAGGCAATAGAAACCGCAGGCTGTGAAGGCCATCACAGAATTTGGTGGCCTTGTCCGCAAACTTGTAGCGTCCGACCGCGTGTTTGCTATTGCCACGCTTTTGACGCTTGTAAACCAGGTGTCCGGCACGCCGTACGTCTCCGGCGGGGACTCCCCTGCCGGTACGGACTGCTCCGGCCTGGTGTCTTGGGTGACGAATGCAGCGACCGGTCGGCCCGTCTACGGCGACCGGTTCAACACCGGAAACATCGAGAGCGCCCTGCTCGAGCGCGGGTTCCAGTACGGCACCCAGCCCGGTGCGCTGGTGGTCGGCTGGAACAGCGGCCATACCGCGGCCACCCTGCCCGACGGCACGCCGGTCTCCTCCGGTGAGGGCGGCGGCGTGAAGGTCGGTGGCGGCGGCGCCTACCAGGACCAGTTCACCAACCACATGTTCCTGCCCGTTCCCCCTGAGCAGCCGATGGTCCCGGGTGCCCCGTCCGCGCCGGTGGTGATGATGGCCGGGCACGAGCCCGCTCCGCCGGCCGCTCCGTTCGCGCCTCCGCCGCCTCCGCCGCCGGGTGACCCGTTCGCACCCCCGCCGCCGCCCCCGCCGGCCGATCCGTTCGCACCCCC
>NZ_BCTA01000095.1 GCF_001570485.1 Mycolicibacterium novocastrense | reverse complement strand
AGTCGACCGGGCGACCATCGAGGACCCGCACCCGACGCGCGTTGGCAGTCGCAAGCCATTGGTCGAGTTGACTGTTGAAATCCTGCGGTGAGACGAAGCTGCGGCCGGGCAGAAACGACGTCTCCAGATATCGGTTGGCTCGCTCGACCATGCCCTTGGATTCGGGGTCATAGGGTTTGAGTTGCACCAGCCGCGACCCCAGCGTGCCCATCAACGCCGTGACCGACTCAGTCAACCGGCCGCGCCGTCCGATCCCGGCCTCGTTGTCCCACCACAACTCGTGCGGTATCGCGGTGAAGTTCTGCGAAAGCAGCTGCCACATCCCGGCCACCAGGTCCATGGTTTGGCGTGAGGGCAGCATCACCGCGGCGATGAAGCGGGAGAACGCTGCCACCATCACCAGCACCGGCAGCATCGTCTCCTGGCCGAAACCGACCGCAATCTTGGGCGCCGGGAACCACAAGTCGCACTGCACCACCCGTCCCGGCGGATGCTCGAGGCGGTCGACCGGATCAGCCGGCAGGTACTCCGGGCGGATCGCCCGGACCCGCTCCCGGAACCAGGAGATCGAACCGGTCCACC
>NZ_BCTA01000094.1 GCF_001570485.1 Mycolicibacterium novocastrense | reverse complement strand
CGGCGGTCCGATCTTGGACCACCCCGGACTTACACAGATGGAATGACACGCCCCGGCCGAGGGACATTGCGGGCTGCCGCACCGGCACGGCAGTCCTTGGGCACCCGCGGCGATGGCTCCCAGCGCTTCAGAGCGGCGCTGCCCGAGGGTGCGCGGATCATCGGGGCACACCTGGCTGATCATCTGCGCCAACCGACGCTCCAGCAGCACCCCATCAGTGGTGCTCAACCGGCCCCACAACGACATCGTGCCGGTCACGTCATCGCGCTTGCCCACCCGCACATCACGGTTCTGGGCGGCCTGACGCAAGCGCCGCCGCGCGTCGGGATCGTACTGATCGACCACCGCATCAATGGCGGCTTCCAACCGCGCCACCGACAACACCCCCCACGTGGCCGCACGCTCGGCGATCGCGGCATCCACGCGCGCAGCGACCGCCGAATCCACGATCAGCTGGGTGCGCCAGGTGATCGTGGACACCAGCCCCGCACTCAACTGCCCCCGCACAAACAGCGCTGCGACCTTGGGGAGCCGCTCACGCAAGGCCATCGCGATACACATCTGGCCCGAAGCGGCCCGATCCCCCACCCCCATCGCCGCCGAGATCTCCGCCGAGGCCATCCGCCACCCATCCACGGCGAAATGATCACGGTCCTCATCGGGTTCGGTGTAGCGCGCGGTCAACTCCGCCACCGCGGCCAACCGCCGCGCCGCCCACACCGCCTCGGTGCGCGCACACTCCTCGATCGCAGCCACCACGACCGCGTCGTCAGCACCCGCGAACTCCGACTCGAACATGTGTTCGAGTATGCCACCGGGGTCTGACACGTTGGCGGACTCTACGAAAATGCGTGCCAGCACCGCAGTGGAAAAGGACGTGCTTGAGGCTTCATTGACAGCCACCACTTGAACTCAGAGGCAGAACTGTCACCGATGTCCTGATGCACCAGAATCTGACACGTCAACTCATTGAAATGCGCGCGTAGACACGCATCTGCGTCGAGTGGCGCGGGGTTCACCGCCCCGAGGCGCTCAGCCAGAACGGCCGCGTCGCGAGCACCACAACCGCCAACACCGCGAGCGGCGCCGTCAACGGCAACCACGGCAACTCCGGTGAGAGTAGTACCGCCGTTAAGGCGATACCTGTAAACCCCAGTGCCCCCACGACAGTCGGCACGGTGACATCGCTGGTATGCCGCAACACCAGATACGCCGCACCCGACAAACCGCACAGTGCCGCCAACACCGGACTCGCCGATGCCACCACGATCGCCGCAGCGGCCAACAGCACCGCCACCGTGGCAGCTAGCCCAAACACATTGCCCAGCAGCACCATAACCACGGCAACGCCACACACCACCAGCGCAATATCGTCAGCGGATAGCGCGGCCGCAGCCACCATGACGAAACCGAACCCCGTCGACAGCGCGCGATTCACCGTCGCCTCCGGACCGGTCGGCGGTGCTGGGGCACCAGCTGCATGGCCTGGTCGAGCGTGTCACCCTCGCGCCACGCCACGATGTCGACGCCAACGGTGCCCATGTCTCGATACATGAAAGAGCGTTGCAGCGCCCACATCCGCGCCACCAACGCGTCACACCCCTCCTCGAACGGCGCACCCTGCAGGACGTCCACCGCCACGACGGTGTGGCCACGCTTGCACAGATCGATCAGCGCCAGCGCGAACTCGGTGTCGAGCATCGTGGAGAACGCGACGACGATCGCACCCGGCGGCACCGCCGCGCGCGGCGCCAGAGTCCCCGACGTGGTGTCGTAACCACCGCTGACACCGAGCATCGCGTCGAGCACCCGGTAGAACTGCCGTCGGCCGATGTCCGCGCTCAGCCACCGCGGGTGCCGGTCGCCGAGCGCGACGATCCCGGCCCGGTCGCCGCTGCGCAAAGCGCTCTGTACCACCTGCACCACACCGCGCGCCGTGCGTTCGGCGGCCTCGGTCGCCGGCCCCGCTGGCTGGGGGTAGTTGTCGATCAGCACGACCACGTCAACGGCGCGGTCGGTCAACCGTTCGGTGACGTGCAGGCTTCCCCTACGCGCGCTGACAGCCCAGTTCACCGTTCGCAGTTGATCTCCCGGCACGTATCGGCGAACGTCGGCGTACTCGACACCGGGGCCGATGTGGCGGGTCAGGTGGGTGCCGAGCCGGTCGAGCAGTTCGGTGCGCGGGACCGCCGTCGACTGTGGCGGCGCCATCGGGAACACGAAGACGTCGGCGACGTCGACCTTCCCGATCCCCTCGACCAGACCGCCGCGCGCAGCGACCGTCAAGTGTGCCTGCAGCGGATAGCGGCCCCAGCGTTGCGCTGTCGCCACCACCGTTTGTCTCGCCCTTCCCGCCTCGGCGACCTCGAGTGTCATCCCAGAGACGGTGCCGCTCAGCAGTTTCGCCGTCTCGCCATCTGCCTCCACCCAGATCGTGACGCGCGCCGGCTCGCCTTCGAAGCAGCGGTGGATGCCGGGCTCGGCGCACACGCGCACCGTGGGAACCTCTCGCTGCCACGCGACCGAGCACAGCACTCCGATCAGTGGTGCGGCGAACGCGATGAGCTCCCAACGTGACCCGAGAACCGCCACAGCCATGGCGACCGCCGCACAGGTCAGCAGCGCCTGGGCCAGAGGTGAAGCGCGCCAGCGTAACTCGGCCTCGGTGCAGCGGTTTTCGGTCACGGGTCGGTACGCGGCACCGGTAGCCGCCGCAGTAGCTCGTCGACCACATCGCTGCCCCGGACTCGTCGCACCCACATTTCCGGCCGCAACGTGATCCGGTGCGCAACTGCCGGAACGGCAAGCGATTTCACATCCTCGGGCACGACGTAGTCACGTCCCTGCAGCAGTGCGCGGGCGCGGGCCAGCTGGACGAGATCGAGTTCGGCGCGGGGACTGGCGCCGACGGCGATCTGCGGGTGGTTCCGGGTGGCGGCGGCCAACGACACCACATAGCGCAGCACGTCGTCGTGCACGGTGACCTGTTCGACCGACTCCCGCATCGCGACGAGATCGTGCGCGTCCACCACCCGGGCGACCGTCGGTTCGGCCGAGCCGCGGTCGAGGCGGCGGCGCAACATCGACACCTCTTCCTGTTCGGAGAGATACCGCAGTTCGAGCCGGATCGTGAAGCGGTCGAGCTGAGCCTCGGGCAGCGGATAGGTGCCCTCGTATTCGATCGGATTGTCGGTCGCCAGCACGATGAACGGGGCGGGCAGCGGGTGCGTCGCGCCGTCGATGCTCACCTGGCTCTCCGCCATCGCTTCGAGCAGCGCGGCCTGTGTTTTGGGTGGTGTGCGGTTGATCTCGTCGGCGAGCAGCAGATTGGTGAAGATTGGGCCGCGGCGGAATTCGAAACGGCCCGACTGCATGTCGTACACCGTCGAGCCGAGCAGATCGGCGGGCAGCAGGTCGGGGGTGAACTGCACGCGCTTGAACTCCAGCCCGAGCGCCGCGGCGAAGGACCTCGCAATGAGCGTCTTACCCAGGCCCGGCAGGTCCTCGATCAGAACGTGTCCGCCTGCCAGCACGGTCGTCAGGATCAGCGACAGCGCACCGCGTTTACCGACCACCACCCGCCCGATCTCGTCGAGCACCGCTTCGCAGTTGGCGGTGGTGGCCGCCGCAGGCAGTCCCGTGGTCATACCCGCTCCAACCGTTGCAGGATCTCATCGAGCGTCACCCGGCCGGGTCCGGGTTCGTCCGCCCCGCGTTTGGCGACATTCTCGGGGTTGACCCAACCCCACAGTTCCGGGCCGAACAGCATCTCGCCGGTGGCGTGGTAGGCGGTGCCGTTACGGGTGCGACGTTGGCCGGTCGCCAGCTCGAACTGCCGCGCGAGCATCGGCCGCAGGTGCCGGTCCCAGTCGGTGCGGGTGGCCTCGGCACGGTTGATCAGCGTCTCGGTGCGTGAGCGCCAGCGGCGCAGCGACTCTGCGGCATCGTCGGAAGTTGTTTGGACCTCACTGGTTTCAGCCTCCCGGGCCAGCTGCCACCGCAGACCCAGTAACGCCAGCGCCAGCGCGACGCCGGAAACGACCAGGATCAGCTCACGGTCACGGCTGGCGACCGCGATCAGTTCCGCGCCTGCCACAAACAGAAACGCTGCTGCCGCAATCCTTCTCACGTTGACACACCAGACATGCGTTGGGGTAGTTCGGTCAGCACCCGGTTGAGCACCCGCACCGCGGCGTCGCGGTGCTGCTCGCTCATCACGTGCGGCGAGAACCGCGCCTCCTCGAACAACTCGACCAGTTCGGTGGCGCTGTCGGAACGCAAGGCCCCGCTGGCGACCGCACGCGCGAGTACCTCGGTCGGGGTGTCGTATGCCTGCGGCGCCGCCCCGGGAACCCGCGTCAGTTCGCGTTCCATCGCGGCGTAGCAGGCGATGATCGCTTCCCGCGGTTCGCGGCTCAGGTCGCCGATCTCGGCGAGCCCGACCTCGGCGGCCCTGGCGAGCGATGCCGCGCTCGCCGGTGTCGCCGGCTCGTCGAGAGCCTCGACGAAGGGGGATGGGGTCGGGGGGCGCGCCTGTCGCCGCGATGCGACCGCCGTTCCGACGACGATCAGCGCCATCAGCAGGAGCATCGGGGGTATCAGGTAGTTCACGACGTTGCCGTCGGCGGCATCGTCCTCGACGGGACGCGGCGGGACGGGATCGCCGGGATCGCCGGAAACAGGAGCGTCGGGTGTGACGGCCGGCGGCGCCTCTTCGGTTGGCACCGGTAGCGAAAGCCGCGCCAGCAGCGCGACCAGAAGCACCAACCCGATGAGCACCGCCAGCGCGACAAGCGTGAACCGCCACGATGGCCGGTCGCCGGGCCGTCGGTCCCGAGGCAGACTCCCGGCCGGCGCTGGGAGCGGCCGCTTGTCCCGCATCCGCACGATGACCGCGAATCCGATGATCGCCACCGCCGCGCACAGCAGCACGATGACCGCCGCCAGCGCCAGCGGATTGCTCTGGCGTTGCTCCACCTGTTCGGCGGTTCGCTCGACGCCGGGAACGTAGCCGCGCAGTGCCCAGGCGGCAAGCACCATGAGCGCGATCACCGCGATCACGCGCCGCGTCGACGTGCCGGTTGTGCCCATGGCTCTGTGGTCATCCTGACACGAATGGCCGTCGGCCCGATACGTTCGACAACTATGACCATCACACTGCACGAGTCCCGCGTTGCCGGGGCGATCGACCGGATGTACGCCGAAGCGCGGTATCAGATGGAAGCACTCCGGCGCGCCGACTTCGCCCGCCTGTCGGAGGCCACCCCGCAGGAGCGCGCCGACGCTCTCAGTGAGTTCTACCTACCGGTGACGCCGGAAGCCGGCCGATTGCTGTACGCGCTGGTGCGGGCGAGTAGACCCGCCACCGTCGTCGAGTTCGGCATGTCCCTCGGCCTCTCCGCGATCCACCTGGCCGCGGCGGTGCGGGACAACGGCAGGGGCCGCGTGGTAACCACCGAGCTGAGCGCCGCCAAGGTCGCCGCCGCGACCAAGACGTTCGTCGACATCGGTCTCGACGACGTGATCACGGTGCTCGCCGGCGATGCGCTGCATACCCTGCAAACCCTGGCCGGCACAGTCGATTTCGTCCTTCTGGACGGATGGAAGGAGTTGTACGTCCCGGTGCTCGAGCTTCTGGAACCGCGCCTGACGCCGGGTGCGCTGGTCGTCGCGGACAACACGTCGATGGACGAACTGGTCCCCTACCTCGACTACGTCCGTGACCCGGCCAACGGCTACGTCAGCGTCCCGATCCCGGCGCGGGAGAGCGACAGTATGGAGATCAGTTGCCGCGCAATCACTTAACGCGACTCAGGCGTGTCTTGGCCTCCTTCACCGCGGCGGCGGCGTCCCGGCCGGCCTGCTTAGCCTTGTCGTAAGCGTCCCCGGCCGCGGCCAGTCCTTGCTCGGCTTCCTGCAATCGGCGTCGGGCGTCCTGGTGCCGCAGACGGGCGGCCGCCAGGTCGGACTGCAGTTCGGACAGTGCGTCGTCGGCTTCGGCCTTCGTGCGCTCGGCGGCGGCCAGTTCGGCGCGGGCCTGCTGCCGTTGTCTGCGCGCCTCCGCGTCCTTGCCGTCGCGTCCATCGTCGCTCGGCTCTGCGGGCTCGGGCTTGGGTTCGTGCTTCGGTTTACGTTTCGTGGTCGCACTGAAAACGATTGCGGTGTCTCCGAACTCGCCGAATCCGGACCACTCCTCGGCCTTGGTCAACCGGCCGAGCCGATCCGCCACATCGGGGTCGGCGACAGCGGCCTGCAGCGTGCCGGTGACGTCGTCGCGCAGCGCTCCCGTCGGGCTTTTGAGCTCAGCCTCCTCGAACGCGGTACGGGTCAGATCGTTGACCAGCCGGCGCTGTTCGGTGGACAGCTCCCGGATCCGCTCACCGTCCATCGCCGCGTGTGCGTCGCGCAACCGTTGACCGAGACTCTTCAGGCGTTGCTTGACATCGTCGTCGCCGAGCGCGAGCCGGTTGACCACCCATGCAGCGGTCGTGGGTTTGCGCGCTGCGGAGATCCGCTTGGCCGCCTCCGTGTCGCCACGTTTTTTCGCCTCACCCGCGAGCCTGGTGCGCAGCGCGGTGAAGTCCTCGAGCTTGGCGGCATACAGTTCGTCGAGCGCGTCGTCGGCCACGACCTCATCCTCCCAAAACCACGCGGGTGCGTGCCCATCCGTGAAGAAGGGCCGCGAACCGGTCCCCACTCGGGCCATGATCATCGGATGCGGGCAGGGCCGGATACCACGTCGCTGCGCCCTGCCGTGGTGATCGCCGCGCTCGGGATCGTGTTCGGCGATATCGGCACCAGCCCGATCTACACCATCCAGACCGTGTTCAATCCGCACGATCCGCATCCGGTACCCGTCGCGCACAGCCACGTCTACGGCGTCGTCTCACTGATCTTCTGGTCGGTGATGATCATCGTGACGCTCACCTACGTGACGCTGGTGATGCGGGCCGACAACCACGGCGAGGGCGGGATCATGGCGCTGATCACGCTGTTGCGCCGGTGGACCGGCCGGCGCGGACGACGGGTGACGGCGACGCTGGCCGCATTGGGTCTGTTCGGCGCCGCGCTGTTCTTCGGCGACAGCATGATCACGCCCGCGATCTCGGTGCTGTCCGCGGTCGAGGGCCTCAAGGTGATCGACCCGCAGCTGGCGGACTTCGTCGTTCCAGTCACCGCGGTGATCATCGTCGCGCTGTTCTCGGTGCAGCGCCGCGGCACCGCGACCATCGGGCGGTTCTTCGGCCCGGTGATGATCGTGTGGTTCGTCTCGATCGGGTTGTGCGGGGTACGCGGCATCGCCGGGCATCCGGAGATCCTCAAGGCGTTGTCGCCGACGTACGCCCTGACTTTCATCACCGAACACTTCCACATCGGGTTCTTCGCGCTGGCGGCGATCGTGCTGGCGGTGACGGGCGCCGAGGCGCTCTACGCCGATATGGGCCACTTCGGCAGGCGGGCAATCACTTTCGGGTGGCTCGGCCTTGTCCTGCCCGCGTGCACACTGAGCTACTTCGGTCAGGGCGCGCTGGTGCTGGGCGACGAGTCGACGGTGGCCGCCCCGTTCTTCCTGCTGGCACCGGAGTGGGCGCGAATTCCGTTGGTGCTGTTGGCCACCGCCGCGACGGTGATCGCCTCGCAAGCCGTCATCACGGGCGCGTTCTCGGTGACCTCACAGGCCGCCCGCCTCGGTTACCTGCCGCGGCTGCGCATCGAGCACACCTCGGCGTCCACCATCGGGCAGATCTACGTCCCCTGGATCAACGGCGCCCTGCTACTGGGAGTGCTGATCCTGGTGTTCGCCTTCCGCAGTTCGGCGTCGCTGGCCTACGCGTTCGGAATGGCGGTGACGGGCACCATCACGATCACCACGACGCTGTTCTTCTACTACGCGCGCACGCGGTGGCGGTGGCCGCTGTGGGCGGTGCTGCCCGGCGCCGGCGCGCTGCTGGTGGTCGACCTGATGTTCTTCGGCGCCAACCTCACCAAGCTGGTGCACGGCGCGTGGTTGCCGCTGACCATCGCCGTGGCGGCCTTCACGGTGATGACCACCTGGCAGCGCGGCCGGGCGGTCATCACCGCCGCACGGGAACGTGCCGAAGGCCCGTTACGTGAATTCGTCGCCGACCTGCCGAACCGCGAACCGCCGCTGATCCGCATACCGGTCACCGCCGTGTTCCTGAACCGCAGCATGCACACCGCACCGCTGGCCATGCGGACCAACGTCGAACACAACCGCGTCCTCGCCGAGCACGTGCTGATCGTCTCCGTCGAGACCGAGACCGTGCCGCGGGTGCCCGACGCCGAGAGGATGACGCACGACGACCTCGGCTACACCCGGGACGGGATCGTCCACGTCGTCGCGCGGTTCGGTTACATGGAACGGCCCAACGTGCCGCGGGCCCTGGCCCTGCTCGACCCTGCGGACACCGAGGGACCGGTCGACCTGGCCACCGCGTCCTACTTCCTGTCCAAGCTCGAGATTTCTCCCGGCGACGCCCCGACCATGGCGCCGTGGCGCAAACGGCTGTTCATCGCGACATCGCACATCACCGCCGACGCCGCGGCGCACTTCGGCCTGCCGCTCGACCGCACCGTGATCGTCGGCTCCCGCATCGAGCTGTAGCGGGTTCAGGCCAGACCGAGGGACGCCAGCAGATCGGCGGTACGCCACCAGATCAGGGCCGCGAAGATCACCAGAGCCGCCGCGCTGGCCCCGGCCTGGACCATATTGCGCGAGCCACGCGGCGCGTACACGTAGGCCGTCGCGATCGCGGCGCCCGTGACGAGTCCCCCGATGTGGCCCTGCCAGCTGATGTTCTGCGAGCTCACCAGCGGGATGATGAACGTGAACGCCAGGTTGATCGCGATGATCGCGCCCACCCACCGCACGTCCATGTTCAACCGCTTGCCCACCACGAATATGGCCCCGAAGAGCCCGAACACCGCGCCCGACGCCCCCGCGGTCTGCGCGACCGGCGAGGACAGCAGGTAGACGAGCACGGATCCGCCGAGCGCGCTCAACAGGTACAGGGCCGAGAACCGCAACCGGCCCAGCGCCGCCTCCAGCGGGGGGCCGACGACGTAGAGGGCCCACATGTTGAGCAGGATGTGGGCGGGCCCGTAGTGCAGGAACGCCGACGTCAGCAGGCGGTACAGCTCTCCATCAGCGACGGCGAAGGACTGCAGCACGAGTTCGCGCTGCAGACCGGGAACCGCCATCTGCAGCGCGAACATCACCACGTTCGCGGCAATCAACACGTAGGTGACCATCGGCTTGTCCGTTGGCACCCCGCCGAACTGCGTCCCCACCGGGCGCACTTGTTGAGCGCCGGCGTTCACGCACTCCACGCACTGATGTCCGACCGCCGCGTCACGCATGCATTCGGCGCAGATGTAGCGGTTGCACCGCGCGCAGCGGACATAGGTCACCCTGTCGGGGTGCCGGTAGCACGTCGGCGCCCCGGGCGGGGTCGGCGCGGGTTGGAAGCCGGTCACAGCGTTCCGAACATTTCGATCCAGTTGCCGTCCGGGTCGGCGACGAACATCCAGCCCATACCCGGCACCGGCGCGAACTCGGTCAGCGGTTCGACGACGTCGTACCCGGAGGCGGCGAATTCCTCGGCGATGCCGCGCAGGTTCTTCACCCCCACCGTGAAGTACCGGATCCCGGCCTGCGCCCTGCCACCTCCGGAAGCAACCGGTTGCGGCGGCGGTGTCTCGTAAGTCACCAGCTTGACCACGCTGCCCCCCAGTGAGTACCGCCGCTGCGAACCGCCGGGGAACTCGATCTCGCCTTGGGGTTCGAGTTCGAGGAACCCTTCGTAGAAGGCGACCATCTCGTCTCGGTTCGTGGTGACGAGGCCGACTTCGACACCGGGGCTCAGCAGGTCCAACTTCACGAGGACCACCATATGTTCAGGCTCATGTTCGGCGCCTGCGCCCATAGGCGCGGATAACAATTCGGTCACCATGCAGATCACGATCAATTAAAGATCGCCAGCTAATTCTCAGAGTTCTTGAAATTTCTGGTTGCACGCTTATCGAATTCGGCCGAAATTGCGGTACAGATCACGCCGCTGCGGTGTAACGCCTGCGTGTGGTTCGATTCCGCGTCTCGCTGCGGCGTTTGTCCGCATTTGCCATGGGTACCTTGGTTTTCGGGGACGGGGGAAACAGCGACAAACGCAATGAAGGAAAGAAACGATATGAAAATCCGTGGTATCGCCGCGCGCCGGCAGATCGCCGGCGCCTGTGCCGCCAGCCTGCTCGGCGGCCTGGCCGCAGCAACCATCGCCGCGCCGTCGGCGATAGCCGCACCGGACTGCAGCGCAAGCGCCGTGTCCGGCACCGTCAGCAATGTGACGGGTGCGGCCCGTACGTACCTGGACAGCCATCCGGGTGCCAACCAGGCCGTGACCACCGCGTTCGGCCAGCCTCGCAACGAAGCGTCGGCCACCCTGCGCGGGTACTTCAACGCCAACCCGCAGGAGTACTACGACCTGCGTGGCATCCTCGCGCCGATCGGCGACGTGCAGCGCACCTGCAACATCTCGGCGCTGCCGCCGGAGTTGGCGTCGGCCTACGACGAGTTCATGGCCGGCTGAGTCCGGTCGACTCCGTTGAACAGAGCCCGTCGCCGCAGCTCCCCGCTGCGGCGACGGGTTTTTTCTTTCCCAGGCCCGCTGTCCGTTTAGACTGGCTCGCATGACTTTGCCGCGACTGGCCGCCGTTGCCGCGACGGCGCTCCTCGCCCTCGGCGGGCTGGGTGTCGCGCAGGCCCAACCGGACGAGCCGCACCATCCCGATCCGGGGGCCCCGGGACCGTCGGCTGCGCCGGGCCCGTCCACTGAGCCGGGACCGCCCCCCGCCGGGCCGCTGACCTCCATCGACAAGGACGGCACCTACAAGGTCGGCACCGAAATTCTGCCGGGTACGTACTCGTCGGCGGGTCCCGTCGACGGCGGCGCCTGCTACTGGAAGCGGGACAACAACGACCAGGTCCCCGACAATGCGCTCACCAAGAAGCCCCAGGTGGTGCGCATCGAGGCGACCGACACCGCATTCACCACGCGAGATTGCCAGCCGTGGCAGCAGACGAACGCCGCGCCGCCGCCGCAGGCCTCCCCCACCGACCTGCTGAGCCAACTCGGGTCGTTCATCGGCAAGGGAATCCTGAGCGGCGGCCCCCGCTAGCCTGGCGGTGTGGTCGAACTCCACCCCGACATCGCCGTGCTGCGCCCACTGCTGGGCGTCTGGTCCGGCCGCGGCGCGGGCGAATATCCGACGATCGAACCGTTCAATTACACCGAGCAGATCGCGTTCGACCACGTCGGCAAACCGTTCCTGACATACCGCCAGGCGACCGCCGCCGACGATGGTCGGCCCCTGCACGCCGAGACGGGCTTTCTGCGGATGCCGTCGCACGGCCGCGCGGAATGGGTGTTGGCCCATCCGAACGGGATCACCGAGATCGAGGAGGGCACCCTCGTGGTCGAGCGCGCGGTCATCGAGCTCGAACTGACCGCGACCTCGATCGGCCTCACTTCTACCGCGAAAAACGTTGCCGCGCTCGGCCGTTCGATCCGGGTCGACGGCGACGAACTGGTCTACTCGTTGCGGATGGCGGCGATGGGCCTGCCCCTGCAACATCATCTCGGCGCGACCCTGCACAGGACGGCCGAATGACGGCAGCCGACGGCAGGATACGGGTGCCCGACGATCTCGACGCCGTGACCGCGGTCGGCGAGGAGGACCACTCCGACGTCGACCCTGCGGCGATCGAGCGCATCTGGCAGGCCGCCCGCCACTGGTATGCGGCGGGGATGCACCCCGCGATCCAGGTGTGCCTGCGCCACAACGGCACGGTCGTGCTGAACCGCGCGATCGGGCACGGATGGGGCAACGGTCCCTCCGACCCCCTCGATGCGGAGAAGGTCCCCGTCACCACCGAAACACCGTTCTGCGCGTACTCGGCGGCCAAGGCGATCACGACGACGGTCGTGCACATGCTCGTCGAGCGGGGCGTCTTCTCTCTCGACGACCGCGTCTGCGAGTACCTGCCCGGCTACACCAGCCATGGCAAGCACCGCACCACGATCCGGCACGTGATGACCCACAGTGCGGGCATCCCGATCCACACCGGCCCGCGACCGGATCTGCGCCGCATGGACGACAGCGAGTACACCCGGGAGAAGCTCGGCGAACTCAAACCGCTGTATCGGCCGGGCCTCGTGCACATCTACCACGGGCTGACCTGGGGACCGTTGATCCGCGAGATCGTCGGTGCGGCGGCCGGACGCAATATCCGCGACATCCTGGCCACCGAGATCCTCGAACCACTGGGCTTTCGGTGGACGAATTACGGCGTTGCGCCGCAGGATGTTCCGTTGGTCGCACCGAGCCACGCCACCGGCAAGGAGCTGCCCCAGCCCGCCGCCACGGTGTTCCGTTTGGCGGTCGGCGGTTCGCTGTACAAGATCATCCCGTTCTCGAACAGCCCGCAGTACCTCACCAGCGTGCTGCCGTCATCGAACACGGTCTCCACGGCCTTCGAGCTGTCGCGATTCGCCGAAATGCTGCGCCGCGGCGGCGAACTCGACGGTGTGCGCGTCGTTGCACCCGAGACGCTGCGCAACGCGACCGCGGAGGCCCGGCGGCTGCGCCCCGACGTCGCGGTCGGGCTGGCCCCGCTGCGCTGGGGCACCGGCTTCATGCTCGGGTCGAAACGGTTCGGGCCGTTCGGTCGCGGTGCCCCCGCCGCATTCGGGCACACGGGGCTGACCAACATCGCCGTGTGGGCGGATCCGCAGCGTCGGCTCGCCGCGGGGGTGATCAGCAGCGGCAAGCCCGGCCCGCACCGCGAGGCCAACCGCTACGGTGCCCTGCTGGACACGATCGCGGCGGAACTGCCGCGAGACTGAGCTTCTGCTCGACGGCTCGCGAAAAGTGATGCACATCTTCAGTTTCGCGACGCAGACTCCGGCCGCACGCCGCGGTAGAAACCGCGCCAGACGATCCACGGCATCAGCACGCGATCGATCGACCACCCGGGGAAGCGGAACGCCTGACCCTTCGGCGTGAACACCTCGAGGCCGTCGGCCTGCGGGCCGAGCACCGAACCCCACCGCCGGCTCGCGGGCCGATAGGCGCGCAGCGGTTTGCCTGCGAAGTGGGCGCGGATGTTGTGGGCGAGTAGCCCGTCGGCGCGGTTGCGGGCCGAGCTTCGCAGCGGGTCGGTCGCCGCGACGTCGCCGACCGCGAATACCCCGGTGGCCCCGGGCACGCGGAGTTCGGGGGTGACGCGCACGAAACCCTGCTCGTCGAGAAACTCGGGCGGCAGCCACTGGGTATTGGGCGAGACCCGGCCGATGGCCCACAGCACCGCGTCGGCCGACGACGCCGGCTGCCCGGTGCTCCACTGCACGGGTGCGTCGGTGATCTCGTCGCAGCCGAACCCGTCCGGGAGCACCGCGCGGTGGCACGCATGCAGGCCCACGCCGAGCCCGGCCAGTTGACGGCTGATCCGCTGCCACACCCGCGGGTGGTGGTGCACGAGCGCGCGCTCGGAAGGGAAGTAGAGGTCGACGCGCTTGTCGGGCCACGCCTTGGCCAGGTTGGCCGCGCTGCTGACGGCCGCGGCGCCCCCGCCGATGATGATCACCGACCGCGCGGACGCCAGCCGCTGGTGCGCCGTACCGAGTTCGGTGGTGATCTCGTCGGCCGTCTGCAGATGCGGTCGCCGCCAGAAGCCGTTGCTGACGCCCGTCGAAATCACCAGCGCGTCATAGGGTTCGGCGACCGCACCGCCGTCGGCGGTCTCGACGAGCACTTTCTGCGCCGACGGGTCGAGCCCGGTCAGTGTGCCGTGCACGGTGCGAACGTGGTCGAGTCCGCGGAACCGGTGGAACCCAATCCAGTTGTAGCGAGCCCAGTCCTGCGGCCTGCTGATGCGCATGCCGAGTTCCTGGCCGCTGAGCAGCCCCGGTTTGGCGGAGACACCGACGACGTCGGCGTGCCGCGCAAGCTTGATCGCGGTCAGCACACCGCTGTCGCCGAGGCCCGCGACGACCACCCGCGGGCGGGTCACCGCCCGCCGATCCTGCCGAGTCGCATTCGGTCACCCTAGCCACCGGGCAGGCTGCCGACCTCCAGACCCGCGATCTCGGATTCGCCGTCGAAGATCACCCGACCGAAATCCTTGACCACACAGCGCAACCTGCCGGCGAGGTGTTCGAAGTCGGTGTCGACGTTGCGCCGCTCGGCGGGCAGTGGCACCGGAAGCACGTGCGGCTCGAGATGCGTTCCGTCGCCGTGCAATTCGATCTGGTACCGAAGCGACATCGCCCGCAGGGTCCACGTACCCTCGCCGATGTCCGAGCGCACCCAGGCCGTCGGCGGGGTCAACCGCAGCACCTTGTTTCCGAGCCGTACCACGACGCCTGCCACGTCCTGTTTGAGCGGTCCGAGCGCGAGCAGCCCTCCCGAGAACGCCACCGAGACGTCGGCGTCGCCGAAGTCGTGTGCCTGCCCCCACCACCACCGCTGCGGGAACCCAGCACCCCAGTTGCGTTCGGTGTAGAGCTTGGCGCGGTCGAACTGCCAGCGCTCACCGTCGAATTCCACGGTGCCGCTGGCGGATCCGCCGAGCCGGTAGGGATGCCAGTACTGGTTGAGGAAGGGGACGACCGAGGCGAGCCCGCCGCCGGCCAGCGCCTTGGGCCAGCGGACCGGGTCGTCGAACCTCATGTCGACGCGCACGCCGGGGAGGTCGGCGCGTAGCCGGTCGTAGGTCGCGTGAAACCGTCCGTCGTCCGCGTCGAGCCGAAACGGCTCCGCCCCGGCACGGGCACCGTCCAGCGCCGCGCTGTACACCCGCTCGCCCGGGTGCAAAGCCACCGCGGTGGTCGCCCAGTCGCCGTCGGGATGCTTGTTCACGCTGAACAACGCCACCACGACGCGTCCCGACGCGGCGTCGGTCAGGCGCCAGAACCAGCCCTCCATCTCGGTGCCGTGCGAGGTCAGCGGGTCGCTGAAGGGCAGATCGGCGCCGGTGCGTCGATAAGCGCCGGCGATGGGCCCCGCGACAAGCCTCGTCGCGTCCCTGGTGGTGTCGAGAGCGGTCATGACCGCTACGTTGACGGTTCAGCCGTGGCGCAAACCCTCAGCTCGGCGGGTCGAGCCGAACCCGGTACATGGACGGCCAGAACTTGCCGGTCAGCAGGTATTCGTCGCCGTCGACGTGCGCGATGCCGTTGAGCACCTTCTCGGAGTCCTCGCCCTGACCGGGCCACAATCCGGCGGCGTCGACGACGGCGTCGACCCGCCCCGTCGCCGGGTCGATGCGCACGATTTCGTCGGAGTGCCACACGTTGGCCCACACCTGGCCGTCGACGCACTCCAGCTCGTTGAGGTTGCGCAGCGGCTCGTCGTCGCGAGTGACGGCCACCGAGCCTGTCTCGGCGAAGGTCGCCGGGTCGTGGAAGCGCAGCCGGTCGGTGCCGTCGCTGCGGACCAGCCGGTCACCGTCGTGGCACAGACCCCAGCCCTCCCCGTCGACCGCCGCCTCCCGCACCGGGGTCAGGGTGGCCCTGTCCCATTCGACGGCCACCCCGTCGCGCCACGTCAGCTCCCAGATGCGGTCGCCGACGACGGTGATGCCCTCGCCGTAGTAGTTGTTCGGGGCCGGTGCGGCGCGCCGCACGGCGCCGGTGGCGGGGTCGAGCTCGCGCAGCTGCGACCTTCCCGCGATGCCCGTGCCCTCGTATAGGGAGCCCCCGTCGAACTCGAACCCCTGCGTCCACGCCGTGACATCGTGTGGAATCTGCTCGAGCACAACTGGTTTGATGACCGGCGCAGGACCGGACGGGGTGGGTGTGTCGCTCTGGGCGGTCGGTGACGGGCCACCACACGACACCGTCGCGACCGTGAGCAGGACGGCCGCCGCGCTCCGGACCAGCGAGGCATACATAGGGTTAATGCCTACCGGATGGGCGGGCGTCGCGTGCGGCTATAGGGCTCAGCGGATCAGCGCCGCGTCGATCGCGCGGTAGATGCGCTGCTCGCTGACCGGGCGCGGAGTGCCCAACTGCTGCGCCCACAGGCTGACGCGTAGCTCCTCGATCTGCCGGCCGATGTCGCGGATGTCGGCACCGGCGGCGCGCGCGGGCGACAACGCGCGGACCAGCTCGTCGTACGCGTCCTCCACGGCATGCACGCGGTCCATCCGCTCGCGGTCGGCGGCAGGTCCGTGCGGCAGCCGTTCCAAGCGCTTGCTCATGGCCAGGAGATAGCGGTTCAGATCGGCCAGGTGAGCGGCTCCGGTGGCGGCGACGAAGCCGCGTGGCAACAACCGGGCCAGTTGTGCGCGGATATCGGCGATCGCGTCGGCCTGCGCGGCGGACGGCGCCGTCGGTAGGGCCACCTCGACGTCATGCGCCGCCGCGAGCGCCTTCTCCACGCGGGTGACGATTCCCGCGGTCGTCGGCACCAGGTCGGCGGCGACGCGGTTGCGCAGCGCGGTGAACTCCTCGCGTGTCCACGCCGGAGCGGGCGCGAGCAGATCGGTCGCGGCGTCGGCGCAGTCCTCGAGCAGCGCCTGCAGAGATCCGTCAGGATTGGCGCCGAGCATGAGCTTGGTGCGCGGCTGCAATTGCCGCTCAACGGCTTTCACGGGTGAGGGCACCGCGAGGCGCAACAGCCTGCGGGTGCCGGGCCCCATCGACGCCTGTTGTTCGGCGGCGGTCGGGAACACATGCAGGTCGACGGCGTCTCCCGTGTCGACCAGCGCCGGATATCCACGCACGGTGTGGCCGCCGACGGTGCGCTCGACGCTCCGCGGCACCTCGTCGAGATCCTCGGGCCACGTCCGCAATCCGGTGCGGTCCAGGCCGCCTGCCACCGCATCGGCGACCGCGCGCCGCACCGGCGCGGCGAGTTCATGCTGCAACGCATCGAGGTCCTTACCGCGCGCCAGCTCGGTGCCGTCGGCGCCCTCGACGGCGAAAGTGACCCGCAGATGCGACGGCAGCTTGTCGAGGTCGAACGCGTCGATCGGCACCAGCACACCGGTGCGGCGGTTCAGTTCGCGCTGCACGGCCTCGAGCAGTGGTTCGGCGCCCGGAGTGATCGCGGCCAGCACCGCGCGCGCCGTGTCCGGTGCGGGAACGAAGTTGCGCCGCAGCGCTTTCGGCAGGGAGCGGATCAGCGCGGTGATCAGCTCCTCGCGCAGCGCGGGTACCTGCCAGGCGAACTCGTCACCGCCGAGCCGGGCCAGCACCTCCACGGGTACGTGCACCGTCACACCGTCGTCCTCGGCGCCCGGCTCGAAGCGGTAACTCAGCGGCAGCGCCAGATCGCCGGCCCGCCACGCGTCCGGCTGGCCATCGGCCGCGTCCTCGGTACGCAGCAGATCGTCGCGGGTGAACGTGAGCAGCTCAGGCGTGACGTGGCGCTGCTTCTTCCACCACGCGTCGAAATGCCTCGCGGACACCACATCCGACGGGATGCGGGCGTTGTAGAACGCGAAAATCTCCTCATCGCCGACCAGCAGGTCGCGGCGGCGGGCCTTCTCCTCCAGTTCCTCGAGCTCCTCGCGCAGCCGGGCGTTGTCGCGGAAGAAGTGATGCCGCGTCTGCCAGTCGCCCTCGACCAACGCGTGCCGGATGAACAACTCGCGCGCCAGGTCCGGTTCGACCTGTGAATAGCCGACCCGTCGACGGGGAACCAGCGGCAGCCCATACAGGGTCACCCGCTCGTAGGCCATCACCGCACCGCGCCGCGCGTCCCAGTGCGGTTCGCTGTAGGTGCGCGCCACGAGATCGCCCGCGATGCGCTCGACCACTTCAGGTTGGATGCGGGCCCCGATGCGGCCGAACAGCCTGCTGGTTTCGACGAGGTCGGCGACGACGATCCATCGCGGCGGGCGTTTCGTCAGCGCCGAACCGGGCGCCAGGACGAACTTCGAGTTGCGCGCGCCCTGATATTCGCGGCCATCGCCGTCACGCAGCCCGATATGCGACAGCAGCCCGGCCAACAGCGCGGCGTGCACGCTTGCCGGGTCGGCGGGTTCGTCGGACTCCCTGATTCCGAGGTCGCGCGCGATGCTGCGCAGCTGCCCGGTGAGATCCTGCCACTCCCGGATCCGCAGATAGTGCAGGAACTCGTCACGGCACATCCGGCGAAAAGCATTGCCCGACAGTTCTTTGCGCTGCTCACCCAGGTATCTCCAGAGGTTGAGGTAAGACACGAAATCCGAATGCTCGTCGGCGAACCTGGCGTGCTTCTGCCGCGCGGCGTCCTCGCGGTCGGCGGGGCGCTCCCGAGGGTCGGGGATCGACAGCGCCGCGGCCAGCACCAGGATCTCCCGCACGCAACCCTCGGTGTCGGCCTGCAGGATCATGCGGCCCAGACGCGGGTCGACCGGAAGCTGCGCGAGCCTGCGCCCGACATCGGTGATCGCGCCGTCGGCGTCGAACGCGCCGAGTTCCTGCAACAGCTGCACGCCGTCGCGGATGCTGCGCCGGTCCGGCGGGTCCAGAAAAGGAAAGGTCTCGATCTCACCCAACCCGAGCGCCGCCATCTGCAGAATCACCGACGCCAGGTTGGTCCGCAGGATCTCGGGCTCGGTGTAGCGCGGTCGCGCCGCGAAGTCCTCCTCGGAGTACAGCCGGATGCACACCCCCGGTGCGGTGCGCCCGGACCGCCCGGCCCGCTGCGCCGCCGATGCTTGGGAGATCGGCTCGATCGGGAGCCGCTGCACCTTGGTTCGGCGGCTGTAGCGGGAGATGCGGGCGGTGCCCGGGTCGACGACGTAGCGGATGCCGGGCACCGTGAGCGACGTCTCGGCGACGTTGGTCGCGAGCACGATGCGGCGCCCGGTGTGGCGGGGCGCGAACACCCGTTGCTGGTCGGCCGTCGGCAACCGCGCGTACAGGGGCAGCACTTCAGTGCGCTCATCGACAACGCCGGCCAATACTTCACGGAGGTCACGGATTTCGCGTTCGCCGGACAGGAACACCAGCACGTCGCCGGGCAGCTCGGCCTCCAACTCGGCGATGGCGTCGACGATCGCCTCGGTCTGGTCGCGCATCTGCGTGCGGACCACCTCGTGGTCGGGATCGTCGGGGTCATCGGCGTCGTCGGCGGGGACAGCGACTTCCAAAGGGCGGTAACGGATCTCGACCGGATAGGTGCGCCCGGACACCTCGACGATGGGTGCTGGGCCGCCGACGGTGCCGAAATGCTCAGCGAAGCGCTCCGGTTCGATCGTCGCGGAGGTGACGATGACCTTGAGATCGGGTCGGCGGGGCAGCAACTCGCGCAGATAGCCGAGCAGGAAGTCGATGTTGAGGCTGCGCTCGTGCGCCTCGTCGAGGATCAGCGTGTCGTAGCGCAGCAGCCGGCGGTCCCGCTGGATATCGGCGAGCAGGATGCCGTCGGTCATCAGCTTGACCAGGGTGCGGTCGCCGGCCTGGTCGGTGAAGCGCACCGTGTAGCCGATCGTGTCGCCGAGCGGGCTGCCCACCTCGTCGGCGATGCGCTGGGCGACGGTGCGGGCGGCCAGGCGTCGCGGTTGGGTGTGCCCGATCGTGCCGCGTACGCCGCGGCCGATGTCGAGGCAGATCTTGGGCAGCTGGGTCGTCTTTCCGGAACCGGTTTCACCGGCGACGATCACCACCTGGTGCTCGTTGATCGCCCTGGCGATCTCGTCGCGGCGCTCACTGACCGGCAGCTCGGGATAGGTGATCGTCGGCACCGCGGCGAGGCGGGTCGCGACAACCGCTTCCGCCGCGGCGATCTGCTCGGCGAGTTTGGCGACTTTCTCTACCGGGGCGCCGCGCATTTGGCGAAGCCGCCTGCCGAACCGGGCCGCATCGCGAATCGTCAGCCCGTCGATGCGATTGCGAAGCTCAGCGACAGAGGGGCCCGACACTCCGGCCAGGATAGGCGTCCGGTCAGGAGGTCGGCAGGTCGGCGTCGCGGTCTGCCGTCGACGGGGTGCCCGTCCAGTTGGCCAACAGGCGAAGCGCGTTCTCCGAAGGCGACCCGGGCTCGGCGGTGTAGAGGCACAACGTCTGTTCTGGGTCGCCGAGCACGGCGACGCTCTCGTAGTTGATCGTCAGATCGCCGACCAACGGGTGGTGGTAGCGCTTGATCCCGTGCGTGCGTTCGCGGACGTTGTGGTCGGCCCACCACCGGCGGAACTCGTCGCTCTTGACGGCCAGCTCCCCCGACCAGTTCGGTCAGCAGCGGATCGTCGGGATGCCTCCCGGCGTCCAGGCGCAGGATCGCGACGTTGTCGCGTGCCACCTCTTCCCAGTCGGTGTAGAGCTCGCGGGCGGATTCGTCGAGGAAGGCGAACCGCAACAGGTTTCGCTCGCGCGGGGAGAGGGCCTCGAAGTCGCCGATCAACGCCCGCGCCAACCGGTTGGCTGCCAACATGTCCATCCGGCGGCCGAACACGAATGCCGGTGTCACATCGTCGAGCGTCTCGAGTAACCGGCGGATGCCCGGCCGGACCCACTGCACGGGCGCATGCCGCCGCCGAGCGGGTGTCCGACGAACTCGGCACGGTCGATGTGCTGTTCAACAACGCCGGAGTCATGCTGCCATCGCCGATCGACGAACAGCGCTTCGACCAGTGGCAGCAGCAAATCGATCTCAATGTCGCCGGGTTGATGAACACGATCGGCTCGTTCGTTCCCCAACTGGTGAAGGCGGCCGAAGACAAGGGCGTCGCCGACCTGATCAACACCTCGTCGATCGGCGCGCAGAACATCTTCCCGAACTTCGCGGTGTATTCGGGCACGAAGGCGTTCGTGACGCACATGTCCCGCACGCTGCGGGCCGAACTCGGCGCCAAGAACGTGCGGGTCTCGGCCATCGAGCCCGGCATCGTCGAAACCGAGCTGCAGGGCCACGTCACCGATGCCGGAGCCACGGAGTGGTTGGACGGCACCCGTGACCACATCGAGTGGCTGGACCCCGCCGACGTCGCCGCGGCGATCGATTTCCTGGTCGCCCAACCGGCGCGGGTCAACGTGCAGCAGCTGACGATCACGCCGACGCGTCAGGCGTCGTGACGCAACGGGGGCGCGGTGCGGTCCTACGCGGGCCGCACCGTGCGGCCGCGTCCGGGGGTCGCGTAAGCCTCACGGGCGGAGTCGATCTCGTCGCACAAGCGCTCGGCGTCGGTGTACAGCCCGCCGAAGATCGCCCACTGGGTTGGGCGGTCGAGTTCACGGCTCGCGACATGCGCGGTCAGTTCGTCGAACGCAGCGCGGCACCGGCGGGCCTCGTCACCCAGCGGCTGCCCGCACGGCCGTCAGCAGCGTGCCGTAGCGACGAAGGAACTCGTCGTGCTGAGCCTCCGACTCCTCCCGCGCGACGGCACGGGCGATCCCCGTGGCCACCCATCGCAACTCTTCGCCGATCCGCTCGAGCGCGTTGATCGTCACGCGCTGCTCCGCCATCGCGGTGCCCGGGTGGACCACCAGCCGGCGCACGTTGAGCTTCGTGGTGCGCACGGCGTGGTCGAGGGTGTGACGGGCCTGCGCCGCCTTGTTCGGCAAAATGTCAGCGCGCCACCGCCAGTCCCGCACGACCTCCTGGCTCATGTCGCCGTCCGCCAGCCCGTCGGCCATGTCCGTCAGCAGGTCGACCATCGAACCGCTGACCGATTCGACGGCGTACCGCGCGCTGCGATAGCGCAACGGCGGCGCGATGACCAGCGTCACCACGAGCGCCACCGAGGCGCCCAGCAGCACCATGCCCGCGATCGACGGGAGCGGGCTGCCGGCCGACGCATCACCGGAAGGCAGTGCGAAGGCGCCGTAGGCGAAGATCGCCGCCACCGCGACGTTGATCCCCTGGCTGCCCAGCCGATGCCACCGCCCGATCACCAGCGCCACGACGAGCATGGCCGGGAACAGCCACACCACCACACCCCACACCCACACCGCCGCCCCCGCCAGACCGATGCCGGCAAGCATCGCGGCCGTGTACCGAACGGCCTTCGCGATCGAGTCGGCGATCGTGATCTCGACCAGCATCAGGGCGGAGAATGCGGCGAAGGTGGCGTGCGAGGAACCGAACACCCTGGTCGCCAGGAGCCACGCGACCGTGCATGCGATGGCAGCTTTCAGCAGCGCCAGAGCGGTCTCGCGATCGAGCCGCACGTGATGGAACGCGTGCAGGGCGCGGGATAACAGACTGCCCACCACGTGGTCAGGCCTTCCCGCTGTCCGGAGGCCCTAACCGTCAGGGCTTGTCGGGCGCCCAGTAGTCGAGCATCTCGGCGAACGTCTCGAACGCCGGAACCGACACGCCGTAGGTGGCCTCGAGGTGGATGCTGAGCGGGAAACCGAGGTCGCCGACTCCGTCGATGACCCGCTTGTACAGGTCGACCATCAGCTTGCGCTTCTCCCCCGGCTCGGTGGCGGCGAGCTTCTTGACGAACTCCTGCTCGGCGGCGACGGCCGGGTTGCCCGGGTCCTGGATCAGCCAGTTGATCAGGCCGACCTTGCTCTCCATCTTCGGCACGAATCCGAAGGACAGCAGGATCTCCGGGCGGTGGTCGGTCTCCTCGGTGAAGTCACGCAAGAACCCGACGATCGCGTCGGAGTAGAGCAACTGGGTCATCCCGTAGGTGGCGCCCTGATCGCACTTGAAACGGAACCGGCCCTGCTCACCGTCGCGGGTGGGGATGAGGATCGCGCCCCGGTTGGGCACCACGTCGGAGTAGATCGACAGTGCGTCGGTCGGGGCGACTCCGGTGCCCTCGCCGTCGCTCATCGTGCGCGGAACCCCGACGAACGCGATGCCGTCGAACCCGGCGCCGGACAGGTCGGTCAGCCGCCGGCGCAACGTCGGTTCGTCCATGAACGCGGTGACCTGGGTGCACAGCCCGTTCATCCCGGACAGCTCGGGGGTGATGATCGCCCAGAAGTCCAGCACGTCCATCTTGGGCTTCATCTCGATGGGACGGTCGTCGTCCTCCTCGATCATGCCGGGGATCATCACGTGGCGGATGCGGCCGTCGAGACCCGTTTCCGCGGAGCATCGCAGCACCTTCTGCGCATCTTCCAACGCCTGCTCGTGCCCACGCTCGACGTTCGGCGGCACGAGCTCGAGCGCGATGGTGTTCAGCGTCACCGGGCTGCTCCTCATCAGACGGTTACTCCCCGCGCGCGGCAGGTCCTCTCTGACCACTATCCGCGCTCGCCAGGAAGCCTCACCATACAGACAGCGCCGTCCAGACCCGTTCCGGCTCCGCCGCTCGATAGCTCGCAGCTGTTTCCCAGCGTTTGACCACCTGACTACCGGCCGGCATCGGTATCAACGGAGCCATGACACCCGGACGACAATGCCTGGACACCGCGGAAGGTGTTCTCATCGCGCTTCGCCACTGCACGGTCGACGACGCTTTCCGCGAGATCGTCCGCGCGGCGCAACAGCATCAGGTGCCGCTGTTCACCCTCGCCGACGCGCTCGTCACGGCCGCGGGCGGTAAAGCGGACTGCCTGAATGCGGCGGCGCGGGCCGCGGTGCTCGCCGAGTGGGGTTCCCTGTTGGCAACTCCGGAGCGTTTCGCCGTCGGCTGAGGCGCCGGTGCCGCTCGTACTGTGGAAAGGGTGAGCACCGCACCGACCGCCGTCACCTTCGCCGACCGCTACGCGCGCGACCTACCCGAGCTGGCGGTCCGCTGGCAGGCCGAATCGGCGCCCGACCCGCGGCTGCTCGTCCTCAACGAACCGCTGGCGGCCGAACTCGGCATCGACGCCGAGTGGCTGCGCAGCGCCGACGGCCTGCAGCTGCTGGTCGGCACGCAGATTCCCGACGGTGCGAACCCGGTCGCGCAGGCCTATGCCGGTCACCAGTTCGGCGGATATGTCCCCCGGCTGGGTGACGGCCGCGCGCTCCTGCTCGGCGAACTCACGACGACCTCCGGCGAGCTTCGCGACCTGCATCTGAAGGGGTCCGGCGCGACGCCGTTCGCCCGCGGCGGCGACGGGTTGGCTGCCGTCGGCCCGATGCTGCGCGAGTACATCGTCAGCGAGGCGATGCACGCGCTGGGGATTCCGACCACCCGCTCGCTGGCCGTGGTCGCGACGGGCCGCCAGGTGCAACGCGAGACGCCGCTACCCGGTGCGGTGCTGTCGCGGGTGGCCAGCAGCCATCTGCGTGTCGGCACCTTCCAGTACGCCGCGAACACCGGCGACGTCGATATGCTGCGGCGCCTGGCCGACCACGCGATCGAACGGCACCACCCCGAAGCCGCCGGTGCGGGCAATCCTTATGTCGCGTTGTTGGAGTCGGTGATCGCGGTGCAGGCGACGCTGATCGCCAAGTGGATGCTGGTCGGCTTCGTCCACGGTGTGATGAACACCGACAACATGACGATCTCCGGAGAGACCATCGACTACGGGCCCTGCGCGTTCATGGAGGCCTACGACCCCGAGACGGTGTTCAGCTCGATCGACTCGTGGGGCCGCTACGCCTACGGCAACCAGCCGGCGATCGCGGTGTGGAACCTGGCCCGGTTGGCCGAGGCGCTGCTGCCGTTGTTCGCCGACGACCAACAGCAGGCGATCGCGATCGCCGAGGGCAGCCTGGGTGGTTTCGCGCCCAAGTTCCAGGACGCGTTGTCTGCGGGCATGTGCGCCAAACTGGGGCTGACGGACACCCCGGAGGAGATCGCGGTGCCGTTGATGAACGACCTGATCACACAGTTGCATCAGAGCCACGTCGACTTCACGTCGTTCTTCCGCCACCTCGGGCATGCGGCCCGCGGCGACGACGAACCCGCGCGTGGCCTGTTCCTCGATCTCGCCGCGTTCGACGAGTGGCTGTCGCGGTGGCACGCGTTGCGGCCCGACGCGACGGTGATGGATCGTGCCAACCCGATCTACATCCCTCGCAACCATCTGGTCGAGGAGTCGCTGACCGCCGCGACCGCAGGGGATCTCGACCCGCTGTACCAATTGCTGGACGCCGTGACCGCGCCGTATGACGAGCGTCCCGGTCTGAAGCGGTACGCCGAGCCCGCGCCCGAGGATTTCGGGAAGTACCGAACCTTCTGTGGGACCTGAGCCACGCACTTAGACTGCCCTCATGACTTTGCGACGGTCACTGATCGCGGGGCTCTTCGCGGCTGCACTGGCCGTACCGGTGTCCCCCGTCGTCGCCTCCGCCCAGCCGGGCAACTGTTGCTGCCCACCGGGGCAGACGGGCGTCATCTACGGTTGCGCATCGTTCTGCGTCGACGGAAAGGCCTTGGACACCAGCACGGGGTTGTGCGTGCCGGTCCCGCCGCCGTATCCGCATCCGCCGGTGGCCTGACGCACTTCGACCGGTCTGCCGAAGGTTAGGCCGACGCGGTGTCGGCAATTCAAGATCTATGCCCGACGAAACCCTGCGCCGTGACCTGCTGCAAGAACTGCTCCACGCGTACTGCCCCTGCGGTCAGGAAGATGACGTGCGCGAGGTGTGCCGCCGCGAGTTGGAGCCGCACGTCGACGAGATGTGGGTCGACGAGGCAGGCAATCTGATCGGCCTGCTCCGCGGTGAGGACCGCGAGGCCCAGCCGGCTCGGGTGATGGCCCACCTGGACGAGCTGTCGATGCTCGTCAAGCGGATCGAGTCCGACGGCACCCTGCACATGACACCGCTGGGCACGATGTATCCGGGCAACTTCGGCCTCGGGCCGGTCGCGTTGCTCGGTGACCAGCGGACGGTGTGCGGCGTGCTCACCCTGGGCTCCGAGCACACCACCAAGGAGAGTCAGCAGATCTGGGAGACCAAACCGGACCAGGGTGATCAGGCGCTCGACTGGCTTCACGTCTACGTCTTCACCGGCCACACTCCCGAGGAGCTGGCCGAGGCGGGCATCAGAGCGGGTACGCGCGCATGCGTCCACCGAAGCAAGCGCACGCTCATCGACGTCGGCCCCGACTATCTCGGGTGCTACTTCATGGACGACCGCGCTGCGGCGACCGCACTGCTCGATGTGGCCGGCCGGCTGGCTCCCAGCGACGGGCGCCCGGCGCGCGACACCTACCTGGTGTTCACGACCGCAGAGGAGGTCGGCGGTGTCGGGGGCTCCTACGCCAGCCGGACGCTGCCCGGTGACCTGACCCTGGCGTTGGAGGTCGGTCCGACCGAAGCCGAGTACGGGACCTCCTGCAGCGGCGGCCCGATCGTGGCGTACAGCGACGCCGAGACCATCTACGACAAGTCGGTGGCCGATGCGCTCCTCGAGGCCGCTACCGACCTGGGCTTGGCACCTCAGCCCGCAGTGCTCGGCGCGTTCGAATCCGACGCTTCGCACGCGAAGGCCAGCGGGCTCACCCCGCGGGCCGGTCTGCTGTGCCTGCCCACACTCAGCACGCACGGCTACGAAGTCATTGCGCGGCGAGCGATTCCGGATATGGCCGCGGTGCTCGCCGAATTCCTGCGACGGGGCGTGTGAACGGCCGGGTGCGTCAGCCGCCGAGTTCGCCGGCGATACCGCGCTCGATCGCGACGCGGGCCCGCTCGGGCAGCACCACCAGGCCCTCGAGTTCACGGCGGGCGAGCTCATAGCCGCGTTCGCGTTCCTGCGGAGTGGCCGCGGTGTCGGTCGCGACGCGCAACATGCTCTGGGCGCGGGCGATGCGCTGCTGGTCCTGTGCGGAGAAATCGCTGCGCCGACGACGGAGCGCCTCGATCTCGGCGGCCTCGAACGCGGTGACGTAGTCGGTGACGGCGTCGACGTACTCGCGCGCCGCTTCGACGTCGTCGACGAGATCCTCGGCCTTGCCCGGACGCAACAAGTCCGCGCGCAACTTGGTCCGATGGAACCGCTCGGTCAGCGGGTCGCGCATGTCGGTCATCAGCGGATAGTCGAGCAGCTTCGCGACGTCGAGCTCGTATCCGAGCCAATGGGTGTCGGTGCGGTCGTGCGCCTTCACCGCACGCGCGATCGCCTGCCACTGCATCGCCGTTCCGCTCGCGGGCTGCGGGGCCGTGTCGGCGGATTGCTCACGGCCGGCGTCCTGGCGTGCGCGCGCCGCCGTCAGCGCCCGCCACCCCCCGTAGAGCACGCCGGCGAGCGGAACGAGCACGATCAGCAGCTCGAGCAGGCGGATGATCAGGCCCATACCAACCCCATGAAGCCAGGATGCCACCGTCGCGCCGACCATGAACGCGGGCGGTCGCGGCAACAGCCGGTCGGGAGACCGTTGGGCTAGTGCCCGCCTAACAGCGAAACTTTCGTTGTCAGCGAATTATTCGCTGAGAGGTGGGCAGTCGCGCATCAGCAATGCCTGGAGAGTTTCAGCCCGGACCGTACGCTCGCGCGATGTCGGGCGAATCCAGCCAGCCCGAATACGTCGGCCGCTGCGGCCAACCCTCCGGCGAATCCTGCCACTCCTCCTGGCGGCCCCACGGCAGGAGGTCGATGAGCGCGAACGAGTGGCTGAGTTGTTCTGTGCCGCGACCGTTGGTGTGCCAGGTCCGGTAAACGGTGTCACCGTCTCGCAGGAACACGTTCACCGCGAAGCCTTCACCGGGCGCGGCGTCGACGTCGGCCCCGAACGAACTCTCCGACGACGAGTACCAGTCCATCCGGTTGCCGACCTTGGTGCGGTAGGCCAGCACCTCTTCGATCGGGCCGTTGGTGACGACGACGAAGCGGGCGTCGTAGTTGTCGAGGAATTCCAGCCGAGTGAACTGCGAGGTGAACCCGGTGCAGCCGCCGCACTGCCACTGCGCGCCGTCGGTCCACATGTGGTTGTAGACGATCAGCTGGGAGCGCCCCTCGAACACGTCGGCGAGCCGGACCGGCCCGTTCTCCCCGATCAACGTGTAATCGGGCATGCGGACCATGGGCAGCCGTCTGCGCTGGGCGGCTATGGCGTCCAGTTCGCGTGTCGCCGCCTTCTCGCGGCGGCGCAGGTCGTCGAGGGCGGCGCGCCAGGTCGCCTGATCGACGACGGGCGGTAGGGCGGCCGGTTGAGTCGGGACGGACATCCGATGTTCCTCCTGCGGTGGTGGTGGCACTCGCAGGTTATGACCGACTCAGCGGCCGAAAGTCATCGTCAGCTCTTCTTGGATCCGCCAGATTTCTTGCCGCCCTTCTTCGACGCATCGGGCGTGTTCGCGATGGCCGCCGCACGCGACTTGCTCATGCCCTTCTTGCGCAGGCCTTCGTACTGTTTGTCGTTCTTGACACTGGAACCGTGATCCTTTGCCATCGTGGCCTCCTCGCGGGTGGTTGCACGTTTGTACCGAATACCCGCGAGCGTGCATGTCTGCACACGACGCGCCGCGAAATTTCGGCGGTTCGCGCACGCTCACACCTCCGCCAGCGTGCGCAAATCACCGCATGACGTGCGGATACTGCTTGGCCGGGTGAACGTCGAACATGTCGCGGTATGACGGTGGCTGACGATCGCCGTCGTCTTTGATGCCGTACTTGACCGCCAACTCCGCCCCGATGAGCGTTTGGCCGCTCACCTCCGATAGATCCGGATCGCGATACAGCGCCCAGATGACATGCCCGGTCAGCTCGGGTGTTTCGGCGGTATCGGTGATGTGCCCGAACTTCTCGGGGTTGCTCGCGATGATCCCGCGGACCCGCTCGGTCAACAGCGAACCCATCCAAATGGACACCGCGGCAATCCCGAATTCCCGGAAGTCGAAAGCCATGTCAGCGGCCATCTTGTCGGTACCGGCCTTCGGCACTCCGTACGCCGGCCCGAACGCGTAATGCGCGGCGCCCGACGACGACGTGAACGCGACCAGGCCGCTGCGCTGGGGAAGCATCAGCGGCGCGGCATAGACGGTTGCGACATAGCTGCTGCGCAGCCCGACGTCGAGGGTGTCGATGACATTCAGCGGTTCTTCCCAGAACTTCGTGCGGCCCATCATCTCGTCGCGGATCAGCGCCGCGTTGTTCACCAGGATGTCGACGCGCCCCTGCTCGCGGGCGATCCGATCGAACAGCGCCTTGACCTGATCGTCGTCGCCGTGGTCGACGCGCACGGCAATACCCTTGCCGCCCGCGTCGGTGACCGCCTGCGCGGTCTCGTCGATCGTGCCCGACAACCGCGAACCCTCTGCGTTGCCGCCGTTCTGGGTTCGCCCCGTGACGTAGACAGTGCACCCGTGGCTACCCAGTGCGCGTGCGATACCCGCGCCTGCACCGCGGCTGGCCCCTGTCACCACCGCGACGGTTCCGCTCACCTGATCACTCTCCTCGAACGTCGGATCGACTTCGAGGCTGTACTGTACGCTCGTACAGCGGATCAGTTCGACCCGGGCTCGGAAGGACCAGAATGACCACGTACGACTACATCGTCGCCGGGGCCGGATCGGCCGGATGCGTTCTCGCCAACCGATTGTCAGCCGATCCCCGAGTCTCGGTGCTACTCGTCGAGGCCGGCGGTCCGGACCGCCATCCGTTGCTTCGGATTCCCAAGGGCTCCGGGATGCTGTTCGAGAACGAGAAGTACATGTGGCACTACACCACCACCCCCTTCGGCCCGGACCGCCATAGTGAACAGTGGATGCGCGGCAAGGTGCTCGGCGGCTCCAGTTCGATCAACGGGATGATCTACAACCGGGGCAACCGCGCCGATTACGATCACCTCGAACGGCTCGGCAACAAGGGCTGGGGTTGGGACGACATGTTGCCGATCTTCAAAGCCCTCGAGCACAACGAGTTCGGCGCCTCCCCCACCCGCGGCACCGGTGGCCCACTGCACATCTCGGTGCCCAAGAACCCCGATCCGTTGTGCGAAGAGATGATCACGGCGACCACCCGTGCAGGTTTCGGCAGGGTCCAAGACATAAACGAGTCCGACGCCGAGCGGGTCGGGTACGCCACCTCCACCATCCGCGACGGGCGGCGGGTGAGTGCGGCCCGTGCATTCCTGAAACCGGCTCTGCGGCGGTCGAATCTGACCGTCGCAACCAACACCGTCGCCCGCCGTATCCTGATCGAGAACGGCAGGGCGGTCGGATTGGTGATCCACGGTCCGCGCGGCGCCGCCGAGGTCCGGGCCCGCCGAGAAGTCATCCTTTCGCTCGGCAGCCTCAATAGCCCACGACTGCTTCAGCTGTCCGGGATCGGCCCGCGGGAGGTCTTGAAGGCCGCGGGCGTGCCCGTCGTCCTCGACCGGGACAACGTCGGCCGCCGGATGCGCGAACACCGCTGTGCGGCATTGCGGTTCAGGCTGAAGGAGGACCTCGGGTACAACAAGTTGCTCTCGAGCAACGTCGGCCAGGCCATCTCCGGCATGAAATACCTGGCGAGCCGGAAGGGCCCGCTGGCCGCACCGTCGTTCGACATCGTGGCGTTCGCCAAGTCACATGAGGACGCCGACCGCGTCGACGGCCAGATCATGATGGGCCCATGGACGCTTCCGCCCTACAACACCAGCGGCGAACCGGTGAGCATCGAACGTGAGCCCGGCATCTCCTGCCTCGGCATGGTGCTGCGCCCGACGTCACAAGGAAGCGTGGAGATCACCTCGAACCGGCCCGACACTGCGCTGCGGATCGACCCCAATTACCTGTCCAGCCCCGGGGACCGGGACACGACGGTGCGTCTGCTGCGCCGGATGCGCACCATCTTCGAACAGTCGCCGATCGCCGAGCGGATCAGCCACGAGACGTACCCCGGTCCCCAGGTGTGCAGCGACGATGAACTCGTCGATGCCGCCCTCGAGGGTGGATACTGCGGCTACCACGCCATCGGTACGTGCGCGATGGGCCCCGGCGACGACGACGTGGTCGACAACGAGTTGCGCGTCCGCGGAGTCGACGATTTGCGGGTCGTCGACTGCTCCGTGTTGCCGACCATGGTGGCGGGCAACCTCAACGGGCCGATCATGGCGATGGCTTGGCGGGCCGCCGACCGGATCATCGACGGCTGACGACCGCCGGCATGGTGTCCCACCCGCGCACGGTGGAAGACCGTGAGCGGCGGGCGTTCTCAAGGTCGATGTCCCATTCGGGCCAACGCTTGAGCACTTCCTCCAACGCGATCCGGCCCTCCAACCGGGCCAACGGTGCGCCGACGCAGAAGTGCGCCCCACGGCCGAAGGTCAAATGCCCGCCGGGCTTGCGGTGGATGTCGAAGCGGTCGGGGTCGGCGAAGTGGCGCTCGTCGCGATTGGCCGACGCCAGCATCATCAACAGCGCGCTGCCCGCGGGCACGGTTCGTCCCTGGAACTGCACGTCCTCGGTGGCGACGTAGCGCGCGACGTGCGGACCCGGCGGCTCGTAGCGCAACAGTTCTTCGATGGCGCCCGGCACCAGGGACAGGTCGGCGGCCAGCTCCTTGCGCTGAGCCGGATGTTCGGCGAGCACCTTGCCCATCCAGCCGAACAGCCGGCCGGTCGTCTCGACACCCGCACCGGCCACGACGGCCAGAAAAACGACGATCTCCTCTTTGGTGAGCCCGCGGACGGCGCCCGTCTCATCGGTGAACTCCACGTTGAGCAGTTCGGTGATCAGGTCGTCGGACGGGTTGTCCTCGCGCCACGCAACGTAATCGGCGAACATGTCTCCGTCGAAGTAGTGGTCCTTGTCCACCGGCAACGGCTTGCCCGGCTCGTTGCGCAGCGTCTCGTGGGCGTGGGCCCGGACCGCCGGTTGTTCGGCGTCGGGGATACCGACCAGCATGCCGATGGTCTTCATGGGCAGTTCGGCGCCGAGGTCGACCACGAAGTCGAAACGGTCGCCATCGATCAACGGGTCCAGACACGCGACGCAGAAGGCCCGGACCTTCTCCTCGACCGCCCTGATCCGCTTGGGTGTGAAGGCCCGGGACACGATCGCGCGGTGGATGGTGTGCAGCGGCGGGTCCTCGTTGATGAACACACCCGGCGGCATCACCGGGTCGACCATGACGACCTCGAGAATGTCGCCTTTGGCCGAGCTGAGCCGCGCCGTGTCCCGCAACGCGGCGTCCACGTCGTCGTAGCGGCTGACGGCCCAGAAGCCGTGGCGCTCATTGTGATACAGCGGAGCCTCGTCGCGCAGCCTGCGGTACGTCGGATAGGGGTCGAGATCGATTGCGACGTCCCAGGGGTCGTAGTAAAGGTCGCTCACACCGTTTCTCCTCGGAAAGTTTGTACGAGCATATAGCATCGGCTGTACGGTCGTATAGGGACGAAGAAGGAGCGAGTCGATGGCCAAGCGCATGATCTTCACCCTGCTCGTGATGAACTCGGTCGGTCACAACTTCCACGGTGGCTGGCGGCATCCGCGCGCCCGCAACCGGGATTTCAAGACCTTCGACCTGTGGACGGACCTGGCGCGCAAGGCTGAGGCCGCCAAGATCGACGCGTTCTTCTTCACCGACACGCTCGGTGTGCAGGGCGAGTACAACGGGTCGGGCGACGTGGTCTTCGAACAGGCCATGAACGTGCCGATCGGCGACTGCACGATGCTGATCCCCGCGCTCGCACGCGAGACCGAGCACATCGGGTTTCTCTACACGAGTTCGGTGATCCAGCAGCACCCGTTCGTGTTCGCCAGACAAGTCTCGACGCTCGACCATCTCAGCGGCGGCCGGGTCGGCTGGAACATCGTCACCTCGGCCAACGAACGCGCTTTCGCCAATCTCGGCGTGCCCGGCGGGATGTCACACGACGACCGTTACGAGTGGGCGAAGGAGTACGTCGACGTCGCCTACAAACTGTGGGAAGGGTCCTGGGACGTCGGCGCGGTGGTCGACGACCCGGCACGCGGTGTCTACACCGATCCGGCGAAGGTGCACGAGATCAATCACGTCGGACAGCGCTACAGCGTTCGCGGTTACAACCTGATGGAGCCGTCGCCGCAACGGGTCCCACTGCTGGCACAAGCCGGCGGCTCGCCTGCGGGCCTCGAATTCGCAGCCCGTCACGCCGAACTGATGTTCCTGTCGGCGTTCACCCCCGAGACCATCGCCCAGCAGGTCGCGACCGTGCGGGGATTGGCACGCCAGCACGGGCGCTCCGAAGCGGACATCTTGTTCCTGCAGGGGCTGATGTTCGTCGTCGGTTCCACCGACGAGGAGGCCAACCGCAAATGGATGGAGCTGGAACAGTGGCGCAGCGCCGAGGCGCAGACCGCGTACTTCGCCAGCCTGAGCGGCATGGACCTGGGCCAGTACGACCCGGCGACACCGCTGGTCGATCTCATCGACGAGATGCCGGGGATCCGCGGAGCGTTTCTCTCGTTGATCAACGCGTGGCCCGACGGCGGAACGCCGACCATCCACGACTTCCTGTCGACGATGTCGATGCCGCAGATGGTGGTCGGATCGCCGGAGACCATCGCGACCCGGTTGCTCGAGTTCCAGGCCGCCGGGTCGGACGGCGTGCAGATCATGAACATGCTGATGCCGGAGAGCTACGACGAGTTCTTCGACCACGTCGTACCGGTGCTCCAGGACAAGGGCCTGATGCAGGCCGAGTACCGTCCCGGCACTCTGCGGGAGAAGATCTTCGGCGCCGACGACCCCCACATCAGCCCACGACATCCGGCGTTCGGATATCGAGGCATGTTCAGCTGAGGGCCGCGGCGCGACGGGTGCGAGAATGTTCGTCAGCCAATCTGAGAGGTGACGATGGCAGCAGCGCCCCGCCGTGTCGGCGCGGAGACGTCCAAGACGCGTGACACCCTGCTCGACTCCGTCGAGAAGATGATGCTCGAAGAGGGATATGCCAGCGTGAGCTACCGCGCGCTGGCCGCCCGAGCGGGCGTCACCGCGAGCCTGGTGCAGTACTACTTCCCCTCGCTCGACGACATCTTCCTCGCCGCGATCCGCCGCTACTCCGAGCGCAACCTCGCGGTGCTGAGCAAGGCGCTCGAGACGCGGTCCGAGGACCCGTTGCACGCCCTGTGGGAGTACAGCTGGGACGAGGCGACCGGCGCACTGATCACCGAGTTCATGGCCCTGGGCAACCATCGGAAGTCCATCGCCTCGGAGATCGCCGAGGTCACCAACCGGGTCCGCAAGATCCAGATCGACGCGCTGGCACAGCGGTACGGCGCTCGCACCCGGTTGGATGGCGACCTGTCGCTGGGCGCCGCCGTCCTGCTGATCACCGGAATCCCTAAATTCCTCAACCTCGAAGAGGGTGTCGGCGTCGACGCCGCCCACACCGAGGTCGTCAAGGCGGTCGAGAAATACCTCGACGCGATCGAACCGCGGCCCGCGCGTCGCAAGCCGCGGAAGGGCTCGACCGCTCGCCGCTGACCTTGCTATACGACTGCATAGGTTGTACGTTCGTACAGCAGGAAGTGCTATGGCGAGGGGATGGACGACGTGAACCGCGTGGCAGTGGTCACCGGCGGCGGCTCGGGGCTGGGCCGCTCGATTGCCGAACATCTCGCCCGGGCAGGGCATTCCGTCGCGGTGCTGGATGTCAACGGTGACTCCGCATTCCAGGTCGCCGACGATCTGCAGGCTGCGAGAGCCCACGCGGTCGGTATCTGTGCCGACGTGTCCGATCAGGCAGCCGTGCATCGGGCGTTCGAGACGGCACGGAAGTCGTTGGGCCCGACTGAAATTCTCGTGACCAGTGCCGCGTTGGCCGGGTTCACCAAGTTCGAGGAGATCACCCTCGACGAGTGGAACCGCTACCTCGCGGTCAATCTGACGGGCACCTTCCTGTGCATACAGGCCGCGCTGCCCGACATGGTCGCATCGCAGTGGGGTCGGATCGTGACGATTTCGTCGGCCGCGGGTCAGAACGGCGCCGTCCGTCAGGGTCACTACTCGGCGACCAAGGGTGGGGTCATCGCGATGACCAAGACGGTCGCCGCGGAGTATGCGGCGAGGGGAATCACCGCCAACACCGTCCCGCCCTTCGTCATCGACACCCCGATGTTGCGCGAACAACAACGCGCCAACAAGCTGCCGCCGGCCGAGATGCTGGTACGCGCCATTCCCGCCGGACGCCTCGGCACCGGCGACGACGTGGCGGCCACCTGTGCGTTCTTGTGCTCGGAGGGTGCGGGTTACGTCACCGGTCAGGTCATCGGAGTCAACGGAGGAGCGGTGCTGTGAGTACAACCGACGAGATCGCACGGCGCGAGTACCACTTCGACCGCCACCGACCGGAGTACCGCAACCAATTTCTGAACATCACCCACGAGATGCATCGCAAATGCCCGCTCGCGTGGACCGGCACCTACGGCGGACACTGGGTCGCCGCGGGTGGTCACGAGGTCTTCGAACTGGCCCGGTGCCCGCACGTGTCCAACGACCACGATGTGCACAACGAGCGGCGCGGCTACAAGGGCATCTCGATTCCGACCATGCTCGATGCGGGCAATTTCCGCGGCGGCATGCTGGAAATGGACGACCCCGAGCACCGCTACTACCGCGACGCGTTGAACCCCTACCTGTCTCCGGCCGCGGTCAAGCGGTGGCAGCCATTCGTCGACGAGGTGGTACGCGCCTGCCTGGACGACCACATCGAGTCGGGGCGCATCGACTTCGTCGACGACCTCGCGAATGTCGTGCCCGCGGTGTTGACGCTGGCCATGCTGGGAGTCCCACTGGCCAAGTGGCGGATGTACAACGAACCGGCACACGCGTCGGTCTACACCCCGCCGGACTCACCCGATGCAGAACGCGTTCGGGAGCTGTACATGGCGATGGGCGTCGACCTGTTCACCAATCTCGCCGAGATCCGCGACAACCCGCGTCCGGGCATCATCGACGCGCTGGCCCGGTTACGGATCGACGGTGAGGCGCCACCCGATATCGAGCTCATCGGCATGCTCAACCTGCTCATCGGTGGAGGCTTCGACACCACGACGGCTCTGACCGCACACGCACTCGAGTGGCTCGGTGAGCACACCCACCAACGCGAGCGGCTCAGCACGCAACGTGCGGCGTTGCTCAACCCGGCCACCGAGGAGTTCTTGCGCTACTTCACCCCCGCGCCGGGCGATGCCCGGACGATCTCGGCGGACATGGATCTTGACGGCATCGCGCTGAAAGAGGGCGAGCGCCTGTGGCTGTCGTGGGCGATGGCGAATCGTGACCCATCTCTGTTCGACGATCCCGATGACCTCGTACTCGACCGGAAGGCAAACCGGCACTTCAGTTTCGGGCTCGGAGTTCACCGATGCATCGGTTCCAACGTCGCCCGGACGGTCTTCAAATCCATGCTGTGCGCGGTGCTCGACCGTATGCCCGACTACCGGTGTGATCCGGACGGCACCGTCCACTACGACACCATCGGCGTCATCCAGGGCATGCGTCACCTGCCCGCGACCTTCACGCCCGGCCGGGCGCTCGGACCGGGCCTGGACGAAACGGTCGACCGGTTGCAGCGGATCTGTGACGAACAGGGCCTGGCCCGCCCGATCACCGAACGCAAAGAGGCTGCGGTGATCGATTTCTAGCCTGATCAGGCGGGCGGCACCGGCCGCACCTTGTTGTGCACCAACTCGATCAGCTGCCCCTCGGGATCGCGTGCCATGCAGGCGAATCCGCCGCCGGGGTCGGCGACGATCGTGCCGCCTGCGGAGGTAACCGCGGCCTGTGCCGCGGCGATGTCATCGACGGCGATCGACAGGTGCGTCAGGCCCGCACCGACCATGCCGCGTTCGGGCTCATCGGGTGCCGGGTGCCCCGAGAACGTCAGCAGCTGCAGGACGAAGCCGTCATCCTGCTGCAGATAGGCGGCTTCGAACCCGATCGGCGGTGAGAGCGGAAGAAGCCCGGCTGCCATCTCGTCGGGGATGGTCAACCTTTTCACCTCGGTGAAGCCGAGCGCTTCGTAGAACCGCTTCGAGGCGTCGATGTCGCGCACGCGCAGACCGACATGACTGACACCCATGTCACACCCCCGCCGGACCGGGGCCGCCGTGCATGTACAGCGTCTGGCCCGAGCAGAAGCTGGAGGCATCGGAGGCGAAGAACAGCACGCCGTGGCCGATCTCGTCGGGTTCGCCGACACGCCCGGCACCGTTTGTCTGGCCGATCATGTCGATGTCGAAACCCTGGCGCGCAGCGTCGGATTCGAGGCCCGGCGTACGAATCGCTCCGCAGGCGATCGCGTTGACCCGCACGCCCTTGCGGGTCCAGGCGGCCGCCATCGATCCGGTCAGGTTGTTCAGTCCGGCCTTGGCCGCGGCGTACGCCACCGCCTGAGGCATGGCCAGCAGGCTGGCACCCGACGAGATGTTGACGATCGCCCCCTTGCCCTGCTTGATCATCGGCTCGACCGCGGCGCGGGACAGATACCAGGCACTGGACAGGTTCAGGTCGAGGACGTGCTGCCATTCATCGTCGGTCCACTTCATGATCGACTTCGTCTCACCGCCGCCGGCATTGTTCACCAGCACGTCGAGGCGGCCGAACTCGGCCAGTGTCGTGGCGACCAGCTCGCGGCATGCGTCGGCCTGGGTCACGTCCGTCGGCACGGCGAGCGCACGGCGCCCGAGCGCCTCGATCTCGGTGACGGTGGATTTCAGCGGTTCGGTCCGGCGGCCGGCGAGCACGATGTCGGCGCCGCGCTGGGCCAGTGTCAGTGCCGAACCGCGGCCGATGCCGGTTCCGCCGCCGGTGATGACGGCGACCCGTCCCTCCATCGAGAATCTGTCGTTCACATGCACGTCCTTTCTGGTGTGGTCTATCAGGTTGGCGGTCAACGGAGTTCGTCGACGACACGCGCGTAGCGGTCCAGGTAGTCCAGCGTCGTCGACGGGTCGTCGCCGTCGCGGCGGCCGCCGCCCAGCACGGCCCGGTTGAAGCCGAGATCCCGGTACCGCTTGAGCCGCTCGGGTTTCGGGTCGCCCCAGGCCATGACCGTCAGGTCCAGCGTCGCCGGGTCGCGGCCCGCGTCCTCGGCCGCATGCCGGTAGTCGGCCAGCGCCGCCGCAAGATCGCGGAACGCCGCATCTCCGGGCAGCCAGCCGTCGGCCCAGGCCAGACACTCGCGTGTCGCCTTCGGGCCGGTGGTGGCTGCCAACAGCGGTGGGTTCGGTCGCTGAAACGGCTTGGGCTGGGACCAGACCGGCTCGAATTCGTAGAATTCTCCGTGGTGTTCGGCTTCGTCGTCGGTCCACAGCTTCTTCAGCGCGGCGACCATGTCGGCCAGCGCCCGGTACCGGTCCCGCCACGCGATCGGACTGCTCGTCTCCAGCTCCGCGCGCATTCCGACCCCCACGCCGAGCACGAGGCGCCCCTGGCTCAGCTGGTCCAGGGTGGCGACCTGCTTTGCGAACGTGAACAATTCGCGCTCCAGCGGCAACACCACCGAGGTGCCGACCCGTAACGTCGTCGTCGCCCGCACAGCGACCAGCAGCGACAAGAATGGATCCCACATCTGTTTCTGCGCGTCGAGCAGGCCGGCGGGGAGCTGACCGCGTGCGGCCACGGGAATCTGCGGGTGTTCGCCGACCCACAGCGACTCGAATCCACGGGCTTCGAGCTCGACGGCAAGAACGTCGGGTTGGAGGTCGCGCGGTGTGTTGAGCGAGACGAAACCGAGGTCCACCGTCACGCTCCTTTACGCCGCCGCCTGTTGTGCCATACGATCGTACAATGCCATACGTTCGTACAACAAGCGCAGCTCCGGCTCGAAGGCTTGCATCGTGACCGCGCCCATCACCGACGAGCTGTATTACGACCCGTACGACGTGGCGATCGACGTCGACCCGTATCCGGTGTACCGACGGCTTCGCGACGAGGCACCGGTGTATTACAACGACAAGTTCGGGTTCTGGGGCCTGAGCCGGTTCGCCGATGTGGAGGCGGCGCTGCGCGACGCCGAGAACCTCAGCTCGGCCAAGGGCGACATCCTCGAGGTGGTCAAGGCCGAACCGGTTATGCCGCTGGGGGTGTTCATCAACGAGGACCCGCCCCTGCACACCGTGCACCGCCTGTTGGTCTCCCGCGCATTCACACCGCGCAAGATGGCGGCCATCGAGGACCAGGTGTGGAACTTCTGCAGGGCATGCCTGGATCCGTTGCGCGACGGCGATCGCTTCGACTTCACCACGGACCTCGGCGCCGAGATGCCGATGCGCGTCATCGGGATGCTGGTCGGCATGCCGGACTCGCTGCAGCGATCGGTGCGCAGCGTCGCCGGTCGCCGGCTTCGCAACAAGCCGGGTGAGCCGTTACCGGTCAGCAAGGACAACTACTTCAACGGCAACATGTTTGCCGACTACGTCGCCTGGCGCGAACAGAACCCGTCAGACGATCTGGTCACCGAACTGCTCAACGTCGAGTTCACCGACATCGACGGCACGGTGCGGCGGTTGAGCACCGACGAGCTTCTGGTCTTCCTCGGCGTGATCGCCAACGCGGGGACCGAGACCGTTGGCCGGCTGTTCGGCTGGCTGGGCAAGCTGCTCGGCGAACACCCGGACCAGCGGCGCGAGTTGAGCCGCGACCCGCGCCTGATCGCGAATGCCGTCGAGGAGGTGCTGCGTTACGAGCCGCCGGTACACCACATCGCACGTTACGTCGCCAATGACGTTGTGTACCACGGGCAGACGATCTCGGCCGGCAGCGCGTTGCTGTTGATGAGCGGCTCGGCGAACCGTGACGAGGCCAAGTTCGACGATCCGGACACCTTCGACATCCACCGGGTCGCCAACAACCACCTGTCGTTCGGGCGGGGCACGCATTTCTGCCTCGGCGCATCGCTGGCCCGGGTCGAGGGCCGGGTGGCCCTGGAGGAGATCCTCAAGCGCTGGCCCGACTGGACCATCGACGCGGACAACGCCGTGCGGGCACCGACGGCCACGGTACGTGGCTGGGACTCGATGCCCGCGGTGCTCGGCTGAGGCCTTCAGTGCGCCGACTGTGCGTTCAGCTACGCGACACGCCGGAAACCCGTCGCAGGACGCACAATCGGCGCGCGGTGATCAGCGTCGGGAGCGCCTCGCCGGCACGTTGAGCCGATTGTCGGGCGTGTCGAGTTCGGTGAATTGCATTGGCCACGGGTCGGTTCCGTGCTGGACGACCCAGCATGACCCGCTGGCGTCAAGTGGCGCCGTCGCCGCCGCGACGACGGCGTCCGCGCTGGCTTCCGGCTCCATCACCGGCACTCCGATGCCCTCGACCAGCGCCCGCCGGTCCCCGAGGGCGCCGGTTTCTGTGATGCCCGGGCAGATGGTGTGCACCGCGATGTGCTCGCCGGCGAGGCCCGGAGCGACCGAGCGCATCAACCCGACGACGGCGTGCTTGCCGAGCGAGTACACCGGGTCGGGATGCCACGGCATGAGTCCGGCGAGCGACGCGGTGGCCAGGATCGCACGGTCGCCCTCGCCCAGGGTCCGCATCGTGCGCACCGCGTTGACCACCCCGTACACCACACCGTCGAGGTTCACGCCCAACGATTTCCGGTACTCGGCCAGATCGAGTGTGCCGATGTCACCCGACCACCGCACGGTGATCCCGGCGTTCAGCAACGCGAGGTCGAGCCCGCCGAGTTCCTCGAGGCACTGTGCGAACGCCGTCGCCACCTGGTCGGCGTCGGCGACGTCGCACGTCAGCGACATCCCTCCGAGCGGCTCGGCCACCGCACGCGCGGCGTCGCCGTCGATGTCGAGCACGCAGACGCGCATACCTTCGGCCGAAAGGCGTTGAGCTGCAGCCCGTCCGATACCCGACCCGCCGCCGGTGATCAGCGCGACCCGCCCGGCCAGGTGCATCACCGCCTCACCACCGGTCGACGGGTTCGCTGTCCATCTGCAGCGGCCGGGCGTAGGACAGGTCGGTCCGATCCCACCTGCCCTTGATGAAGCCCTTCACCGCACCGGACGCCAGCACCGACGAGTCGCCCTGCATCATCCATTCGATCGTGCAGCGCCGCAGCGCGATCTTCCACTCATCGTCACGGCGTTCGAGGCGGTCGAGGTAGCGCCCGCCCATCAGCGCGACCACCTTGCCCCCCTTGGCCCGCATCGAGCCCATCACGTAACTCTCGGCATGGGCGACGTCACCGTCGATTTCACAGGTGTGGGTGGTGATGTTGTGCAGGTGATCCTCGAACACCGCGCTGTGTGCGGTGTTGGCGTATTCGGCGTACTCGGCTCCGACCTTCACCACGGGACCGTGTTCGTCGACGCCGTCGGAGAAGTAGACACTCGACATGAGTTCGGCGTCGTGACGGTCGTGGCCGCGGGCCTGATTCATCACGCAGTCCAGGATCGCGATCCTGTCCTCGACGTACTGCAGCCGGCTGCGCAGCTGGTCGAGATCGTCGGCGGTGGTCATGGCGGGCCCCTTCCGTGGCGTCTTATACGGGCGTACAGCACGTTATACGATCGTATAGCATTCCCTCAACGCGCCGGTCCTTCCCGCTAAGGTCGACGGGCAGGAGCAGGACCGCCGAACGGAGGAGCATGCCGCAGCCCACCAACGATGTCTGGGAGACGCTGGCCACCGCGCGGGCGATCCGCCGGTTCACCGACGAGCCGGTCGACGCGGCCACGCTTGACCGCTGCCTGGAGGCCGCGACCTGGGCTCCCAACGGCGCCAACGCCCAGCTGTGGCGGTTCGTCGTGCTGGACTCGCCCGAACAGCGGGCCGTCGTCGCGCAGGCGGCTCAGGCGGCGCTGCGGTCGATCGAGTCGATCTACGGCATGAGCCGGCCCGCCGATGACGACCACAGCCGGGCCGCCCGCAACAACCGCGCCACGTACGAACTCCACGACCGCGCAGGCGAACTCATTTCGGTGCTCTTCACCGCATTCCGCAACGAGTTCTCGTCCGAGTTCCTGCAGGGCGGCTCGATCTTTCCCGCGATGCAGAACTTCTACCTCGCGGCCCGCGCGCAGGGTCTCGGCGCGTGCTTCACCAGCTGGGCGTCCTACGACGGGGAGGCGCTGATCCGGGGGGCGGTAGGGGTGCCGGACGAGTGGGCGCTGGCCGGGCACATCGTCGTGGGCTGGCCGCGCGGCAGGCACGGCCCGGTGCGCCGACGGCCCATCTCCGACGTCGTCTTCCGCAACCATTGGGACGCCGACCGCAGCGACATCATCTACGGCGCAGGCGCCCGCAAGCGCTGACCACCCCTGGGGCGAGCGACCGTGTTTGCGCCCGGACACGCCGCGCTTTGGCGACATTCCGCGGTCGCTCGCGGCGCCTGAGGGGCCTCAGCCGGCCACCGCCACCCGCGCGGCGGGATGCAACCACGCAGCGACGTTGCGGACATAGTCCTTGAACGCATCCAGCCGCGACGGATCCTCCTTGATCTGCGAGCCGGGCCGCTCGGTCACGAACGATGGTGCGCCGCAGTCGATATCCCAGTTGTAGTCGGCGAAGTGATGAAACGTCGACTCGGCGACGGCCCGGCCCATCGGCCTGCCATCCGGCGCGCGTTCCCCGTCGAGCAGAACCGCGAGGTTGAACACCCGTCCGGTTGTCGCGCTCCGGCCTTGCGCGAGCACGGTGGCATTCGGCACGCCGTCCGCCGAGACCAGCCCTTCGTGCGGGTGCGCGGGGAACCACTCGATCCGCCCGCTGTCGGTGCACCCGGTGCGAAGCAGCTCGTGAGCCGGCTCGGACGTCAACACCCGCTGGTAGTCCCCGTTGGCCCCGGAGTGGTAGTTGGGCCACGAGATGGCAGGGGTGTCTCGGTCATCGCACATCGTCTCCGGATCGATTGTGGCGTCGTGAAACTCGTTGACAAGGCCGAGCGAACCGAGCCGATTGAGACAACAGCCGAGGTCCTGGTGGTCCCGCGCGGTGAGCACGCCACCGCCGGCGTAGCGAAACCGCATGATCGCCGCGGCTTCGGCTGCGGTCAACCCGCTTCCGACATCGACGGCCATCAGCCACAGCTGGTCGTAGCCGAGCCGGTCGAGGTGGCTGAGCACCGGATCGTCGTCTCCGTCGACCCGGTTGCGTGTGAGGACCTCGTGGCCTGCGGCGCGCAATTCGTCGGCCAACAGCGAAAACCTCGAGACGTCCCAATCTTCGGGGTGAGCACAGATCGTCGTCTGCAACAGGATTTTTGACATCGGAGTTCACTCCTGCACAGCGGACTCGGCGGGCACCCGAAGATGCTTGCGCGCTGCGAGTTCTGCTTCGTCGACCAGTACCAGCATCGGCTGATCCGGAGCGCAGAGCATCGTCACGGTGAACCGGCAGCGCGTGTCGTCGCGGTTGTTGGCGTCGGAGTAGTGGATGACGTCACCGCCGGGTTCCCAGAACGCCTCGCCGGCCCGGATCACCCGCGGCGGTTGGCCTTCCAGCTCGAACAACATCTCGCCTTCGAGCACATATCCGAACGCGGGACCACCGGGGTGCCGGTGTGGCGGGGCACCGGGACTCCCCGGCGGGTAATCGATCACGACGGTCATGGCGTGTGCGTCCGCGGGGATGAACGGCGGTTGCGCCCCCTGCACAACGGTCAGGGCGTTCTCCCACGAAGTGTCCTGATTTTCGGTCATTGTCGTTCTCCTACGGTCGTTTTGGATGGGTCATGTGGCCGAGCCGCCACCGTCGACGTGCAATACCGAGCCGGTGATGAAGCTCGCGCGCGGTGAGGCCAGAAACAGCACCGCCTCGGCGATCTCCCTGGGCTTCGCCGTGCGCCCCAGGGGCAGCGCGCGGCCGAACTCTTCATTGGTCTCACCCCATTCAGCCTCGACCCCTTCGGTTTTCGTCGGTCCGGGAGCGACGCTGTTGACACGAACGCCACCAGGGCCGAACTCAGCGGCCCACGTACGGGTCAGCGACTCGATGGCGGCCTTGGATGCGCTGTAGACCCCGGCTCCCGGCACGCCTTTGGACGCGACCATCGTGGTGACGTTGACGATTGAACCGTGTCTTCGCTGCAGCATTCCCGGGACCAGACCCGCCGCCAGAAAGTACGAACCACGCACGTTGGTGTCGAAGGTCAGCTCGAACGCGCCGACCTGCTGATCGACGGTGGTCGCCGCGGGAAAAGCGGCGGCGTTGTTGACCAGGATGTCGACGTCGCCGGCCTGCTCGAGCAGCGATGCGACCGAATCCATGTCCGAGAGGTCGGTCCGGACGAAGCGCACGTTGCCGTCGATACCGGATGCGGCCCGCTCCCCTCGTTTGCCGTCTCGACCGGTGATGATCACCGCGGCTCCCTCGCGCGCGAACAGCCGCGCACAGGCGAGCCCGATCCCGGCTGTGCCACCGGTGATCAATGCGTTCTTGTAGGCCAACTCCATTGGTGTTCTCCAGTCAGGCGATGCAGTGTTCGAGGGTTTCTGCGGGGTCGTGGGCGAGGTGGGCCAGCGCGACGCGCAGTCGCTGCCTGGCACGCGAGATCCGCGACATCACGGTGCCCATCGGGATGTCGAGGATCTTCGCCGTCTCGGCGTAGGTGTATCCCTCGACGTCGGCGTAGTAGAGAACCTCGCGGAAGCCGTCCGGCATTGCGGCCATCGCGGCTTTGACGTCGCCGTGGGGCAGGGTGTCGAGCACCTCGGCTTCCGCCGACCGCAGTGCGCCGGGTTGGTGTGCGGCGCAATCGAACAATTCGGCTTCGGTCATGTTGTCCGCCGGGACCTCGGTCACGCGGCGTTGTTTGCAGCGGTGCGCGCTGACCCAGCGGTTGTGGAGGATGCGGAACAGCCACGCCTTGAGGTTGCTGCCCTCCCGGAAGGACTCGAACCCGCTGTAGGCGTGCAGGAGCGCATCCTGGAGCAGGTCCTCGGCATCCGCGTCATTGCGGGCCAACCGGCGCGCTCCCCGCGCCAGTACCTCGAACAGGGGTTGAACGTCGCGCGTGAACCGCGCGGCGAGTTCTGGGTCCGGGGCGGTCCTGGTGGGAAGGGACGTGATGGTCATGATCCGGTCTCCTCGAGTCGCGGGTGTCACACCTCACGCTCGTCGCCGCTCAGGCAAATGGAACCCTTGAGAACCCGTAGTCCACGGTCCGTAGTCCGTAGTGGGTCAGTCGCCGACGAAGCTGACGGTCTCCTCGAGCGGGGCCCGGCCCGTGCGGATATAGCTCTCGTCGGGGTCCTGGTAGCCGATCGACATACCGCAGAACAACATGAGCTCGTCGGGCGGTTGTACGGCGTCCGCGACGGTCTCACGGACCTGGGACCAGGCCATCTGCGGACAGCTGTGCAGACCCTCGGCGCGCAGGAGCAGCATCACGGTCTGCAGGTACATCCCCAGATCCGCCCACTGCGGCCGGCCGAGATCGCGGTCGATGTAGCAGAACAGGGCCGCGGGGGCGCCGAAGCAGTCCCAGTTCGCGATCGCGGCCCGCTGCCGGGCCTCCCAGTCCTCGCGCTCGATGCCCAGTGCGCTGTAGCGCTCCCTGCCGAACGCCGATCGGCGTTCACCGTAGGGGGATTTCAGCTCTGGCGGGTACAGCTGGTACTCGCGCTCATCCCACGGGTCTCCCGCGGCCACCCGCTCCGTGGCGAGCTTCTTGAGCCGCTCCAGCGGTTCGCCGGTCACGACGTAGATCCGCCACGGCTGCAGGTTGGACCCCGACGGTGACCACCTGGCGGCGTCGAGCACACGCTCGAGCACCTCCAAGGGGACGGGTTCGTCGGTGAAGCCCCGCACCGCCCGTCTGCTCTTGACTGCGTCGTAGACGTCCATGGCTCCTCCGCTTTCTGAAGATCACGCCTTTCGTGACCACGCCTTTCGGCTGTGCTTCAAGCCTCGCTTGATCGGCGATCGGCCGAACCCTTGAACGCCCGTGGTCGCCGGGGTCTACGAAGTCCGCGGATGATTCGGTCGGCGGCCATCCGTTCTTGTCGACATGACCGGCGCAGAGCGGCAGATCGCGACCTCAGTCCTGGTGATAGGAACCGGCGGCGCGGGTCTGCGTGCTGCGATCGAGTTGGCGGAGCGAGGTAGCGATGTTCTCCTCATCGGCAAGCGGCCCATCGGCGACGCCCACACCACCTTGGCCGCCGGAGGCATCAATGCGGCGCTGGGCACGATGGATCCCCAGGACACTTGGCAGCAGCACGCGGCCGACACACTGACCGAAAGCTATCTGCTCGCCGATCCGGCCACGGTGCAGATCGTGACCGAGGGTGCGGCCGAATCGATCCGGGACCTGGAGCGCTTCGGTATGACGTTCGCCCGCGAGCAGGACGGACGGATCTCTCAACGGTTCTTCGGCGCCCACACCTTCCGCCGCACCGCGTTCGCCGGTGACTACACCGGGCTGGAACTGCAACGCACGCTGGTCAAAAGGGCAACACAGCTCGCGATTCCGATCCTCGACTCCGCCTACATCACCCGCCTACTCGTTCGGGACAACACGATCTTCGGCGCGTACGGTTTCGACCTTCGAGACGGCACCCGCTACACCATCCACTCCGACGCGGTCATTCTCGCTGCAGGTGGGCACACTCGGATCTGGCGCCGCACCTCGTCGCGGCGGGACGAGAACACCGGGGACTCTTTCCGATTGGCTCTCGAAGCAGGTGGGCGGATCCGCGATCCCGAACTCGTCCAGTTCCATCCGTCCGGTCTGATCGAACCCGAGGACTCGGCCGGGACGCTGGTGTCGGAGGCCGCCCGCGGAGAAGGCGGGATTCTGCGCAACGATCTCGGCGAGCGCTTCATGAAGCGCTACGACCCGGACCGGATGGAGCTCTCTACTCGCGACCGCGTCGCGCTCGCCGCCTACACCGAGATCAAGCAGGGCCGCGGCACCCCTCGCGGCGGGGTGTGGCTGGACGTCTCGCATCTGCCGCGCACTCAGATCATGGAGCGGCTTCCGCGCGTCTATCAAACATTGATGGATCTGCAATTGCTCGACATCACCACCACGCCGATCGAAATCGCCCCGACCGCCCACTATTCGATGGGCGGAGTGTGGGTGCGGCCCGAAGACCACAGCACGGACGTCACGGGGTTGTACGCGATCGGTGAGGCGTCAAGCGGTCTGCACGGGGCCAATCGACTCGGCGGCAATTCGCTGATCGAGCTGCTGGTCTACGGGCGGATCGTCGGACGGGCGGCCGCCGCCTACTCGTCGGGATTGGGAGCCCAACTACGCTGTAGCGCTGCAACTTCCGCGGCCCGCGACGAGGTCGACGAAGTGCTGCTCCGCAACGGCCAAGAGAACGTCCGGTCCCTGCAGCGCGCGCTGCGCAATGCGATGACCGAACACGCCGGCGTGGTGCGTGACGAAACCGGGCTGCGTACGGGTTTGACCGAGCTCGACGACATCGAACGGCGGCTTTCCGATGTCGGCGTGCACCCCGACATCGCGGGCTTCCACGATCTCGCCCACGCGTTCGATCTCAAGGCGAGCGTCATAGCCGCGCGCGCGACGCTCGAGACCGCACTGGAACGACGCGAGACCCGAGGCTGCCACAACCGCTCGGACTACCCGGAACTCGACGATCGACTCACCGTCAACCTGGTGTGGTCCGGGCCAGGGCGGATCGAGCGCGAAGCGATCGCGGGCATCCCCGCCGACATTGCCAGCAGGATGCGCGCGGTGTCGGCAGACGGCAAGCTCGTCGAGTGACTAGCTCGCCCACGACACGCCGCGAAGCTGTCTGCGCGAGGTGATTCCGAGCTTGACGAACACCTTGCGCAGATGCCACTCGACGGTGTGTGTGCTGATGAAGAGCTGGGCGCCGATCTCCTGGTTGGTCAGGCCGTCGGCGGCGAGCCGGGCGATCTGTGCTTCCTGGGCGGTCAGCTCGCCGCCCGGGCTCTGCTGCTGTTTGCGCACCTTCTCTCCGGTGGCCACCAGTTCGCGGCGCGCGCGTTCGGCGAAGGCCCGCGCGCCGATCCGCGTGAACGTCTCGTGGGCCTCGGTGAGTTCGCGGCGGGCGTCGATCCGCCGGTTGGCCCGGCGCAGCCATTCACCGTAGAGAAGCCGGGCCCGCGCGACGTGTACGACGATGCCGGCGCGCTCCAGGCGTTCGATGGCCTCGGTGAACAGCCGATCCGCGTCGTCGCCGTCGGCCACCAGGGCCTGCGCATTGGCCAGCGCGCCGAGTCCCCAGTCGGTGCCGCTGGCGCCTGCCCGCTCCTCGAGCCGGCCAACGGCCCACCTAGCCGCGTCGTCGGCCCCGGCGCGCGTCGCCGCCTCGATGAGCTCGAAAAGACACCACCCGTGGATTCCGAAGTCGTCGTAGTCGCATGCCTCGCGCGCTGCGGCGAGCGCCTCCTCGTAGCGGCCGAGCCCGTTGTACAACAACGCGGTCGCATAGCCGGTGAGCCCCAACAGGCGTCCCTCACCCCTGGCGATTCCGTCGGCCGCGGCGCTCTCGAGCAGCGAAACGGCCTCCGCCGCGTCGCCGCGCCACGCGCTCAGCAGCACCCAGTGGTACCGCACCGGGGAGTTGTGGTCGGTGGCCGCGGTGATCGACGCGGCCTCTTCGAGAAGCTCCGCTGCCGTGGCGAATTCACCGGCCAAAGTGTGCACGCCAGCCCGGTAGATGAGTGCCCGCGGCAAGCCCGCGAGCGCCCCGGTTGCACGGGCATAGCGCACCGCGGCGGTCGACAACTTTCGCAATGTCCGCTCGTCCCACAATTCGTGGGCCGAGGACTCCTGCAATATCGGGAATCCGGGTACCTTCAGCCATCGGCCGACCGCGGTTTCGTCGGACTCCGCCTGCTCACACATCGCCTCCAGCCCCGCCCGCAACGCGGCCCAACCCTGTCCGACCCCGCCGGTGATCCGTTCGGCCACCCCTTTGAGCAGATGGTCGATGGCGCGCGGCAGTTCCGAGACATCCTGCAGCGCAACGCGTGCATCCTCGGCGGCTCGTACGAGCGCACCGGACTCCCCCAGGCGGCCCGCGTACATCAAAGCCGCGATCCCCTCGAGGTAGCTCTCCCTGGACGAATAACCGTCGACGCCGTGGAGGCGGCGGGCGGCGTCCAGCAGCGGTGGCGCGGTCTGTGACAGTCGCGGCGCACCGGCTTCGCCTGCCCGGCTCCGGACGAAGTCCATCTGTGCCCGCAGCCGCGCTATCTGTGCCCGCTGCAGGTCGGTCAGGGGGCCGAGTTCGGCGATCGCGAGGAGTTCGTGCGCAGCTCCCGGTGCCGCGGCGTCCCGTTTGGCGTAAGCGGCCGCCAGCGCCCTCGCCCCACGCAGAAACGGGTCGGAGGTCAACGCGGTGGCGCGCTCCAAAAATGTTGCCGCCGCGGCCATTCCGCCCCTGCCCTGGGCCCGGGCGGCGGAGTTCTCCAGCTCGGCAGCGATCCCCTCGTCTGGGCCCGCCGCGGCGTTGGCCGCGTGCCACGCGCGACGGTCCGGGTCGACCGAAGGATCGGTGACGTCGGCGAGGGCGCGGTGGACGGCACGGCGGTCCGGCAGCTCTGCGGCACGGTAAGCGGCCGAGCGGATCAGCGGGTGATGGAACCGCATCCGTGGGCCGAAGTCGATGAGTCCGTCGGCTTCCGCGGGGGCGAGCTCGTCGACCGGGATGCCCAATTGCGCTGCAGCGCCGAGGAACAACGCCGCGTCGCCGATGGGTTCGGCGGCGGCGATGAGCAGCAATTGCCGGGTGGGTTGCGGTAGCGCCTGGATACGGCGGATGAAGCCCTGTTCGACCGCTGCCGCCGACGAGCGTTTACCCGATATCCAGAAACCACCCGAGAGTTCGGTCGCCGACACGCTGCGCGGCACCTCGAGGATGGCCAGCGGAATGCCGCGCGTCTCGGCGACGATGCGGTCACGTACCCGAGTGTCGATGCCGCCGAACATCACCGATTCCAACAGTTCTCGCGCATCGGTGTCGGACAGCCCGTGGATCGGCAGCTCCGGCAGGCCCGCCAGCAGTTCGGGTCGGTCACGGACGGCGAACACCAACGCGACGGGTTCGGCGAGCAACCGGCGCGCGATGAATCCGAGTGTTTGCACCGAAACCTGGTCAAGCCATTGCGCATCGTCGACGACGCAGAGCACCGGTTGTTCGTCGGCCGCGGCGGCCAGCACGCTCAGCACGGCGAGGCCGACGAGGAACCGGTCCGGCGTCTCCCCGACGCCGCGGCCGAACGCGACGTTGAGCGCTTCGCGCTGCGGTTCGGGAATCGCGTCGAGATGCGTCATCAGCGGAGCGCACAGCTGTTGCAGGCCCGCGAAGGCGAGTTCCATGTCGGACTCCACCCCGGCGACGTGCACGACCTGAAATCCGGACGCGGTTTCGCAGACGTAATCGAGCAGGGCCGTCTTACCGACGCCCGCCTCGCCGCGCAGGACCAGCACCTGACAACTACCCGATCGCACCGTCGCGACCAGGTTCTTCAGCGCCTCGCATTCGCGGGTGCGGCCACGGAGGGCTTGTGCTCCACCCTGGCCAGACATAGACACCACCGCGCTCTGGGGTGGACCCGCGACGGTCGCCGGTTTACCCGATCTGATCTTGGATCGTACGAGGCCCGCGACGACGGGTCCACACCGCGATTTGTGAGTGATTCCGCTCGCTGGGCAAACGTTTTCACTCACAAATCGCCCCCCGCCCGGGGGCCGGGTTAGGCCGTCGCGGCGGTCTCCAGGATCCAGTCCTCGAACCGAGTGCCGAACAGCGTCGCGCCCTCACCGGGCACCAGCGTGCGTTCGGCCAGGTCGATGCCCCAGTACTTCGCCGACGGGTCGGCGACGACCTGACGGGTATCGCCGCGGGCGGTCAACGCTGTCCGGATCAGGTCGGGAAGCAGGAACTCGACCGGTCCGCCGATCTCGACGATTCGGTTCACCGGCTCGTTCACCGCGGCGATTGCGAGCCCTTCGGCGACGTCGGCGGCGGCCATCGGCTGGAAGTACGCCGGCGGCATCCGCACCGTGTCACCCTCGGTCGCCGAGTCGGCGAGTGTCTGGAGGAACTCGAAGAATTGGGTGGCGTGCACGATCGTGAACGGGATCGGCCCGTCGCTGATCAACCGTTCCTGGTCGAGCTTGGCCTGGAAGTAGCCGCTCTGCGGGGCCATCTCATCGGTGCCCACCACCGAGAGCGCGACGTGATGGCCGACGCCTGCGGCCTGTTCGGCGTCGAGCAGGTTCGTCGTCGCGGTCTGGAAGAACTCTCGGGCCGAGTCGTCGAGTTGCGGCGAGTTCGAGACGTCGACCACCACCTCCGCCCCTTCGAGCGCGTCCCGCAAGCCCTCGCCGGTGAACGTGTTGACGCCGGTCGACGGCGCCGCAGCGACCGTGTCGTGGCCCTGCCGGTCCAGGATCTGCACCAGTTTCGAACCGATGAGGCCGGTTCCGCCGATGACGACGATCTTCATGATGAGCCTTCCGTTTGGTCGACAGCTTCCTGCCCACCAGAACGGATAGCCGCACGCGAACTCATCCCGGCCGCCCGGAAACCCCCTCCCGCGAGCGACCGGGTCTGCACGCGACACGCCGCGCACAGCTGGCGTTGCGCGGTCGCTCGCGGCACTTGAGGGACCCACTGGCGACAGTTGAGGGACCCGCTGGCGACAGTTGAGGGACCCGCTCGCGGCAGCTGAAACCGTCAGAACGCGTAGCGCACCCGGCACGTCGGCAGCTTGGCGGCGATCAGGTCGGTCAGCTCGCCCACCCAGCGGCCCTTCCACGGCGTCTTGTAGCGCACGTTCCACTGCCCGCTCTGGCTGCGCTTGGCCTGCTGAAGATCCGGCCGCCACAGCAGATCCTCACCTTTGGGATGCCAGCCGAGGTTGACGTCGTGCAGACCCTCGTTGTGGGTCAGGAAGATGATCTCGGCGGCCAGCTGCTGCTTGGTGCGGTCCGACGTGCCGTCGGCGACCTGCTCGAGCAGCTCCGCCCAGTCGGACAACCAATTCTCGTGGACGACAACGGGACTGAAGTTCAGGTGCACTTCGTATCCGGCGTCGACGAAGTCGTCGATCGCGGCGATCCGCTCGGCGATCTTCGACGTGCGCACGTCGAGCACCCGCGACGTCTCGGCCGGCATCAAGCTGAACCGCACGCGGGTTCCGCCCCGCGGGTCGTAGGAGAGCAGGTCGCGGTTGACGAGCTTGGTCGCGAAGCTGGCCTTGGCGTTGGGAATTCGACCGAACAGCGCGACCAGATCGCGCACGTTGTCGGAGACCATCGCGTCCACTGAACAGTCGCTGTTCTCGCCGATGTCGTAGACCCAGTCGACGGGGTCGCACTGGTTCGGTTGCGGCTTCACACCTTGGCGAGCGGCATGCCGCTCGAGGTATCCGGTGATCTTCTCGATGTTGGTGAACACCGTGATCGGGTTGGCGTAGCCCTTGCGGCGCGGAACGTAGCAGTATGAGCACGCCATCGCGCATCCGTTGGCGGTGGACGGTGCGATCCAGTCGCTGGAGCGCTCGTTGCGCCGCGCGCTCAGGCTCTTCTTCTCCCCCAGCACCAGGACTTCCCGCTTGTTGCGGACCCAGTCCTCGACGTTGCCCTCGTTTCCGTACAGACCCGGTATCGCCTGGTGCGAGGGCACTTCGATGCGCTCGGCGTCGGGGAAGCGCTCGAGCACCTGACGTGCGCGAGCGAACCGTTCGATGTCGGGCTCGTGGTAGATCCGCTTGATGTCGAGCAGCCGGTCGGCCAGCGCGATCGGGGTGCGTCGCGTCACGGAGTCTGGGTCGGCCATCGTCACGCCTCGTTCAACGAACGCCGGCCGCGCTCCGATGCAGTTGATCTTGTTGAGCTCCAATGATGTTTGTCACGTCCGCCGAGATGGCTGGCGATGTCGCGCGCGATCGGCGAGGCCTGCAGCCGGAAGGACCGCAGTGGCCCGATCAGCGGCTCGTCGTAACCGGCGAACCACAGCCCCGGCGCGGCGCACGGAAGCCCGTTGACCTCAGGCCGGCCCGCCTCGTCCAGCACGCCGTGGTGGCCGACGAGCGGTTCGAGTCCCCGCCGATAGCCGGTCGCGGCGATCACCACGTCGGGCGCCAGCGAGCTGCCGTCGGCGAGCACCACCCTCTCACCGTCGAACGACTCCACGGCGGCGACGATCTCGATGCGTCCCGCTTTGACGTGTGCGACGAGCTGGTCACCGATCGTCGGGATCTGTTCGTCGGTCAGCAGCGCCGAATAGATCCCCCGCCGCGGCACCGGCAGGCCCTCGCGACGAAGATCTCCGAGCCACACCCTGCGCATCAGGGCCGCCGCCTGATCGAGCACCGGCACCGGAAGACGCTCGAACGCGGGACTGAACGCGTCGACCGGAATTCCGGCGGCCGACCGCGGTACGAGATGCGGGGGCGTGCGCACCGCCATCCACACCCGGCGGGCCACCCCGTCGCTGAGCTGCAACGCGATGTCGGTCGCCGAGTTCCCCGCGCCCGCCACCAAAACGTCCCGGCCGGCGAAAGGCGCGGCGTTGCGGTAGTGCTCGGAATGCAGGACCTCGCCGGTGAACTCCTCGATTCCAGCCCACTCGGGTAGCACCGGCGTGTGATAGTTGCCGGTCGCGACGACGACGGCCGCCGCGGTGAAAGGCGCGCTGTCGGTCTGCAGCCGCCAGCCGCTCCGCCCCCGGTCTATTCGAACCACGTTGCACCCCAGAGCTATTCGTAGATGCTGTCGGCGCACGTACTCGTCGAAGTAGTCGACCATGTCGTCGCGGGTCGGCCAGCGTCCGTAGCGCAGTGGTATCCGCTGCCCGGGCAGATGTGACCACCACCCACAGGTGTTGAGCCGGAACCCGTCGTAGCGGTTCCGCCACGCCGATGCCACCGAATCCGCGCGATCGACGACGAGCGCGTCCACACCGCACTCGTGGCGCAACTGTCGTGCGATCGCCAGCCCGCAGGGACCGGCGCCGACGATGACGACGGACTCGTCGTGCTCGGCCATCTACGGCAGGCGTCGTGTCGTCAGCAGGCCCTCGGTGAGGTCGCGTTGGAACTGCTCGATCAGCGACCGGCGTCGCAGGGGCGGACTCTCGGTGTGCGCTTGTCGGGCCACCCCGCCGATGACGTCGGCGAGCGCGTCGACCGCATTCCACCGGGGGCTCCAGCCGAGTTCGGCCTCGGCGCGCCCGCAGTCCAGCAACGGAACGCTGAACGCCATGTCGAGCCAGCCCCGGTTGATCGGTTGCAGCCGCGCCCGCCAGCTGACATCGACCAGAGCCCCGAGCACTCCCGAGGGCACGTGGACCGGTTTCGCACCCAACACCTCGGCGACCTGCTCGCGGCCCACCGGCGGTTCGGCCGCCACGTTGAACGGCCCGCTCGCACCACGCTCGACCACCCTGGCCAATGCGTCGGCGACATCGTCGGCATGCACGAGCGGGATGCACAAGCGCCGGTCCAGCGGCAACACCGGCAACAGGGGAATCGCGAGCATCGGCACGTAACCGGGCAGCGCGTATCGCATCAGGCCGCTGGCCGCGTCGCGCTGCACGATGAAGCCGGGCCGCATCCGCGCGATGGGAACGCCCGCCTCCCCGTTCTCGCGTTCGTAGGCGTCCAGCAGCGCTTCGGCGTCCGATTTGTCGCGGCTGTAGGGGGAGGTCCGGATGCCGGTGGTCGGCCACGACTCGTCGACGTACTGCCCGTAGCGGCCCGGCGCGTACGCGCCCACCGACGACTGATGCACGAGCCGGCCGACCCGCGCGTCATGGGCCGCCTCGAGGACGGCCGTTGTGCCGCCGACGCCGACGCGGTTCAGGTATTCGGTGTTGCGGGTCGGTTGAAACCCCCATGCGAGGTGGACGACGGCATCCGCGCCGTCGAAGACCCCGCGCAGCTGGGTCCCCGCGTCCGGATCGGCGAGGTCGAGTCGGTGCCAGCGGACCCGACCGTAGACGCCGGTCGGCTCCGGCGGCCTTCGTACCACCCCGACGATGTCGTGTCCGGTGTCGCTTTCGGTGAGCCGCCGCAGCAGCGCGGTCCCGACGTTGCCGGAAGCCCCGGTGATGACGATGCGCATGCGACAAGACTTCCCGCATCGCGCCCGATCAACACGGGCTAGACGGCCGCGGCGGTTTCACCCTGCAGTTGGCGGGACCGGACGTCGTTGAGGAACCTGCCGACCTCGACCGCCAGCCGACGCGCATGCGACGAGTCGACGAGGTCGAACGCGTGTCCCGCACGCCGGATTTCGCTGTATTCCACGACGTTTCGTGACACCGCGCTGAGCTCTTCGGCGAACACCCTGGCCTCGTCGACGGGGATGATGGTGTCCTGGTCCCCGTGGATGAGGAAGAACGGCGGCGCATCGGAGTGGATGCGAGCCCGCGGTGACGCGGCAGCAAAGATGTCGGGGTGCCGGGACTGCTTGCGTCCCACGACAACTCGCTCCAGGAAGTTCTGGAAGTTCTTGCGGGCAGGGGTCGACCGGTCCTGCCAGTCGTAGCGCCCGTAGATTCCGACCACTGCGTCCACCGTGGTGTCGGCGTCCTCGGTGAGCTCGCCGCGGAACGCCGGGTCGCCGGGAGTGAGGGCCGCCAGGGAGGCCAGGTGCCCGCCCGCCGAGCAGCCCGCCACCGCGACGAAGTTCCGGTCGCCGCCGAACTTGTCGACGTTGGCCCGCGCCCATGCGATCGCCGCGTTGACATCGGCGATATGGCGGGGCCACCGGTTCACCGGGGAGACCCGGTAGTCCATCGTCAGACAGACCCAGCCCTGCTTGACCAGGTGGTGCAGCATCGTGTGGCCCTGCATGACGCGGGAGCCCTGCACCCAGGCGCCGCCGGGAACGAACAGCAGCACCGGGGCGTCGGGCGGCAGGTCCGGCAGCCGCCACACGTCGAGCAACTGCGCGGGGTGGTCGCCGTAGCGCACCGAGCTGCGATAGAGGCATCGCTGACGCTGGGCGCGGAAGCGCAGGTAGGGCGGCATCCGGTTCCCGCGCCCAGGCGTGATGGCCTCATCGGAGACATCGGCGGGCGCGGCGGCCGCGGGATCGGCGCTGAGACGACGCGACACCATGCCACGCAGCGCTGCCGGTGCGTAGTGGTGGCCGTACATCATCATCGCGGTCAGGCCGGCGAACGGCTCGAGGTGCCTGCCGACCACGGGGAGTGACGCGTACATCCGCGTCGAAGCCATGACCAGGTCGAACGGATGCAGTGAGCGGTAAACAGACATGGTCAGCCGGCCATCGCCAGGTCGGTGTCGCCGGCCCGGCCGCTGCAGGACTCGCAAACCGCCTCTTCGAGATTGAAAAACCCGCACGTGGGGCAGATGAACTCGAGCATGCGTTACGCCTTTCGAGACTTGTGTCATGCCGACTTTCTGCAGCCCGCCTCACATACCCCGGCCTCGGGGCGCCAAAACCCGCCGTTATCGATCTGCCGCGTCAGTACTGTGGCCAACGTGAAGTACTTAGACGTCGAGGGTGTGGGGCGGGTCAGCCGTATCGGGCTCGGGACCTGGCAGTTCGGGTCTCGGGAGTGGGGGTACGGCGACAGCTACGCCGCCGGTCCCGCTCGAGAAATCGTGCAGCGTTCGCTGGCGCTGGGCGTCACGTTGTTCGACACGGCGGAGATCTACGGTTTCGGCAAGAGCGAGAGGATCCTCGGCGAGGCGCTGGGCGATCAGCGCGCCGACGTGGCCGTGGCCAGCAAGGTCTTCCCGGTGGCCCCGTTCCCGGCGGTGGTCAAGCAACGCGCGCACGCCAGCGCGCAGCGGTTCGGGCTGCAGAAGATCCCGCTGTACCAGATCCACCAGTCCAACCCGGTGGTGCCCGATTCGGTGATCATGCCGGGGATGCGCGACCTGATCGATGACGGTGTGATCGGTGCGGCGGGTGTGTCCAACTACTCGCTGTCGCGCTGGCAGCGGGCCGACACCGCGCTCGGACGACCGGTGATCAGCAATCAGGTGCACTTCTCGCTGGCCCATCCCAAGGCGCTCGATCGTCTGGTGCCGTTCGCCGAACGGGAGAACCGCATCGTGATCGCCTACAGCCCGCTGGCGCAGGGACTGCTCGGTGGCAAGTACGGTCCCGACAACCGGCCTGGCGGCGTGCGCGCGACGAACCCGCTGTTCGGTACCGAGAACCTGCGGCGCGCCGAACCGCTGCTGCAGACGCTGCGCGATGTCGCCGCCGACGTCGGTGCCAAACCCGCGCAGGTCGCGTTGGCGTGGCTGATCCACCTGCCCAACGTCGTCGCGATCCCCGGTGCATCCAGCGTCGAACAGCTCGAGTTCAACGTTGCAGCCGCCGACATCGAGCTCAGCGCCGAGGCGCAGGAGGCGCTCACCGCCGCTGCCCGCGCGTTCCGCCCGGTGTCTGCAGCCCGCTTCCTCGCCGACACGGTGCGTGAGAAGCTCGGTGTTGGTTAACCTTTCAGCTTCCCACTGAGGTACTCGCTGCGGCAGGCTCCGCGAGCCAGCTTGCCGCTGGTCGTGCGCGGGATGACACCTGCGGCGACAAAGCGGATGTCAGCGACCGGGATCCCGTGCCGCACAAGCACATCGGCGCGGATCGCGTCGATCTCGGGCGCCGGATCGTTGCGCGCGGTTCCGGTGGCGCGTTCGGCGACGATCACGAGCGCATCGCCGTGGGGGGCGGGCACCGTGAACGCGGTGACGTGGCCTGGGCGCACCATCGCCGAGGCGCCTTGGGCGGTCGCCTCGATATCCTGCGGATAGTGGTGCCTGCCGTCGATGATGATCAGATCGGCACGCCGTCCGGTGACGAACAGCCCGCCGTCGAGGTAGACGCCGAGATCACCGGTGCGCAGCCAGTTCGCCTGCTCGTCAACACCTTCCGCATGGCTCGCAGATAGGCGGGACGTGAGCCGGGCCCCGAAGGCGTGCCGCGACTCGTCGGGCCGACCCCAGTAGCCGCGCCCGAGATTGTCGCCGTGCAGCCAGATCTCACCGACGGTTCCGTCGGGCAGTTCGGCGCCGGTGTCGGGATCGACGATGACGGCCCACTGGCTGCGCGCCACCCGTCCGCAGGACACGTGGGCCACCGCATCGGGTGAATCGGCGGCGACGGGTACCGCGCGGCCCCCGCTGAGATGCGTGCGGTCGAGGTACACCGCGGCGGCGTGGGCGTCGGGTTCAATGGTGGCGACGAACAGCGTGGCTTCGGCGATTCCGTACGACGGCCGAAACGCGTTCGGCGGCAGACCATATGGCGCGAACGCGTCGTTGAAGGCGGTGATCGCGTCGATGCTGACCGGCTCCGAGCCGATGATCAGCACCGCCTTGCTCAGGTCGAGGTCCTCGCCGTCCGTGGGTCGGCCGCGTTGCGCCGCGTATTCATAGGCGAAGTTCGGCGCGGCCGTGACCACCCGGCCCTCACGCGACCCGTCCGAGAGCGCCCGAAGCCAGCGTTGTGGGCGGCGGATGAACGCGGTCGGGGACATCAGCGTCGAATGTCCGCCGTACACGGCGGGAAATCCGATCATCGACAGGCCCATGTCGTGGAACAGCGGTAACCAGCTGACGCCGTGCACTTTCCGGTCGAGCAGATCGATGGACAGGATCATCTGGATCAGGTTCGTGCCGACCGCGCGATGCGTGATCTCGACGCCGGCGGGAGGCCGCGTCGCACCGGAGGTGTACTGCAGATGGGATACGGCGTCGAGCGCCAGCTCGACCGGCTCGAAATCGCCTGTCGCACCGATATCGTCGATCACGACGACCCGAGGCGCCGGTACGCCGTCGAGGTCAGACAGGAAGCTGCGCACGTTCGAGGCCGCGGCCGCTGTGGTCACCACGACGGACGGTTCGCAGTCGCTCAGCGCGGTGTCCAGTCGTTGCGCGTGCCCCTGCAACTCGGGTGCGAACAGCGGGACCGCGATCGCGCCCGCCTTGATCACACCGAAGAACGCGACGAGGTAGTCGAGTCCCTGCGGCGCCAGGATCGCGACCCGGTCGCCTCGCCGGGTCACGCGCTGCAGGGTCGCGGCGACCGCCCGCAGGCGTACCCCGAGTTGTCTCCAGGTGAGTTCGTCGACCCGTCCGTCACCGGTGTGATCGAGGTAGCGGTAGGCCGGCGCGTCGCCGACGTTGGCGATGTTGCGGTCGATCAGGGAGATCAGGTTCACCCCGGCGGGTACCGCCACCCGGCCGTCGGCGTCCAGGCAGTCCTCGATCCGCAGCAGGCCGTCGTGCGGTACGGAACGGGCCATCATGGGAGCAGTCTAAGGAGCGCCCGCGTCGTTCCTGGTACGGCCGTACCAGGCGACTATGGCTCCAGCGCGAGCACCGTGATATCCGGCGGAGCCCCGATGCGCACCGGCGGACCCCAGAACCCCGCGCCGCGGGTCACGTACAGCTGGGTGTCGTCGACTGTCGAAAGGCCCGCGAGCGAGGGTTGCACGGCGCGCACGAGGTAGTGGAACGGCCACATCTGCCCGCCGTGAGTGTGCCCGGACAGCTGCAGGTCCACTCCGCGCGCGGCGGCCTCCTCGACGAGCACCGGTTGGTGCGCGAGCAGCACCGTCGGCCCGGCCGAGGAGACACCCCTCAGGGCGCGGTCGAAATCCGGTCCGTCCGAGACTCTTTCACCGGCGATGTCGTTGACCCCCGCCAGGTTGAACACGGCACCGCCGCGGCGGACCACGGTGTTCTCGTTGCGCAACGGTTGGATGCCCAACCGCTCCATCTCGCGTAGCCACTCGAGTGTGTCGTCGACGAAGTACTCGTGGTTTCCGGTGACGAAGAAGGCGCCCTCTCGTGCGCTGATATCACCCAATGGCGCTGCGGCCGGGCCGAGTTCGGTGACCGAGCCGTCGACCACGTCACCGACGATCGCGACGAGGTCGGGGCCGGTCTCGTTGATCATGTCGACGATCCGCTCGGTGTGCGCCCTGCCTGCCAGCGGTCCGAGGTGGATGTCGGACACCACCGCGACGCGAAACCCGCGAAACGCCGGGTCGAGATTGCGCAGCCGCACCGGTACCCGCAGCACATCGGGCGGACTCAGCGCGGTGGCCGTCCCGACACCGACCAGACCCACCGACGCTGCGCCTGCGGCGACGGCACTCGCGCGGGCCAAAAACAACCGGCGGCTCAGCACGTTCGCGTCCTCGGGTTCTGCAGCCGCATCCCCGCGGACCCACCGCCGCAGCGCCAGTCGCACGGGTTCGAGTACCAGCAGCGCCAACAGCAGGTACGCGGCCAGGCCGAACCACACGTAGCCCGGCCAGGCGTACCAGCCCGCGTCGGCCGGACCTGTCAGGCGGGGCAGGAAGAGCGCGGCGAGCAACAGTCCTGCCAGCCCGGCGAAGGCGGCGCTCAGTATCCAGCGCACTCGACCGGGCCGGGTGGTGTCCTTGATCAGCCGCTTCCACAGATAGGCGTGCATCAGCACCAGCACCGTGCCGAGGATGACGATGAACATGCACACCCTTCGCTGCCGAGCATCCGCGGCGATGCGCGGGCTCACCCATCATGCCCTCAGCCCAACAAGCCGCCGGGCCGAGCACTCGCCTCGTACAGCTACGCGGCCGGAGACCGTACAAGGGTGCGCGCTCGCGCAGGACCTACAGCGACACCGTTCCGTAGTCGCCGACGTGTCCGATGAGCGTGCGGAGCTGGTCGTCGGTGGTGCCGAACGTGTTGTCGATGGCGGTGAGCCGCGCCGCGTAGTGGCCGACGGGATACTCCGCGGTCATCCCGATGCCGCCGTGCAATTGGATCGCCTCCTGCGCGATGTGCCGTCCGGACCGTCCGATCTGGAACTTGGCCCGTGCGGCGATCAGCGGGTCGAACCTGCCGTCGGCGATCGACATCGCGGCGTAGAAGTTCATGCTTCGCGCGAGTTCGAGCGAGACGTACATGTCGGCCGCGCGCTGCGTCAGGGTCTGGAACTTGCTCAGCGGGACGCCGAATTGCTTTCGGCTGGTGAGGTATTCGGTGGTGAGCCGCAGCGCCTCCTCCATCGCTCCGACCGCCTCCGCGCACAGCGCCGACTGATAACGGATGACCGTGCGGGTGACGTGTTCGGTCGCATCCCCGCCGTCGCCGAGGGGTTCGGCCGGTGTGGAGTCGAAGTCGATTTGGGCACCACCGCGGCCGTCGAACGTCCGATACGGCGCCCGGTTCACCGCCGCACCGTCGACGACGAACAGCCCCACCCCACCGCCGGGCAGCGCCGCGGTGACGACGATGGTGTCGGCGGTGTCACCGGCCAGCACGGGATTCTTGCGACCGGTGAGCGTCCAGGCATCGCCGCTCTGTTCGGCGCGCGTGGTGGGTTCGGCGGCCGGAAGCCGCGACCCGGGCTCCGCGTGGGCGAAGGCCAGCAGGGTCTCACCGGCCGCCACGGCGTCGAGGATCTCCTTCTGCTGGTCGCTGCCCACCTCGGCGATCAGGACGCCGGGGATCATCGCGGCCTGGGCGACCGGTTCGGGCGCGAGCCGTCTGCCGATCTCGGTCAGCACCACCATTGCCTCGATCTGGCCGGCCTCGTCGGGATCGAATCCGAGCCCGAGGATGCCGACTTCGGCCAATTGGCCCCAGACCTCACGGCTCCAGCCCGGGTCCCCTTCGGTCCGGACGCTCTCGCGGCCCGCCAGCACGTCGCGGGTGACGTCACGCAGTAGTTGCTGTTCCTCGGTCAGGTCGAAGTCCACGGCAGGCTCACAATCCCAGGATGGTCGAAGCGATGATGGTGCGTTGAACCTCGTTGGTACCGCCGTAGATCGACGTCTTCCGATAGTTCAGGTAGCGGGGCGCGGCGTCCTGCGCCCAGGTCGGCACGTCGAGGTCGCCGGCGTCGAACGGTAACGCCTCCGGCCCGGCCACCTCGACGAACAACTCGGTTGCGGCCTGCTGCAGCTGGCTGCCGCGCAGTTTGAGGATCGACGACGCGGGGTTCGGCTTGCCGTCGGCCTCCGATCCGCTGACCCGCATCTGCGTGAGCTCCAGCGCGAGCAGTCCGGTCTCGATCTCGGCGACCCGCGCGGCGAACAACGGGTCCTCGAGCAGCGGTGTGCCGTTGACCTCGAGCTTGGCGGCGTGTTCCTTCACCTGTGACATCCACAGTTTCGTCAGCCCGATGCGGGCGATGCCGGTGCGCTCGTTGCCGAGCAGGAACTTGGCGTAGGTCCAGCCCTGGTTCTCCTCGCCGACGAGTTGATCGGCGGGAATTCTCACGTCCTCGAAGAAGACCTCGTTGACCTCGTAGCTGCCGTCGATCAGCTCGATCGGCCGCAGCGTGATGCCCGGGGTCGACATCTCGGCCAACAGGAAGGAGATACCGGCCTGCCGCTTGGGCGCGTTGGGGTCCGTGCGCGCCAGCAGGAAGATCCAGTCGGCGTACTGACCGAGCGTCGTCCACGTCTTCTGGCCGTTGACGACGTAGGTGTCCCCGTCGCGGACGGCCGTGGTCCGCAGCGACGCGAGGTCCGAGCCGGCCTCCGGTTCGGAGAAGCCCTGACACCACCAGATGTCGATGTTGGCCGTCGGCGGCAGGAAGCGTTCCTTCATGGCCTGCGAGCCGAACTGGGCGATCACCGGGCCGACCATCTTGGTGTTGAATGCCAGCGGTTCGGGCACGCCGGCCAGCTGCATCTCGTCCAGCCAGATCTGGCGCTGCAGCGGCGTCCATTCCTTGCCGCCCCACTCGACCGGCCAGTTCGGCACGGCCAGCCCGTTGGCGTGAAGAATCCGCTGGCTGGTGACCATGTCCTCGGGAAACTTCGAGTGCCCGGTCTTGCCCCGCTCGCGGATGTCCTCGGGGATCTCGGAGGTGTAGAACCGTCGCAGCTCCTCGCGGAATGCCGCGTCCTCGTCACTCAACGCCAGTTTCACGGTCTACCCCGTTCCTCTCGTGCGGTTGCCGGCCGGATACCCGCCTTCGGCCCCGCTTGCCCATCCATGTCGCTTCATCGCATTGTGCTCGTTCTACTTCCAGGCGAAGACCGGTTGCTCGAGTTCGTCGACCGGATCGTGCCGGCCCTCCAGTCCCAGCCAGCGCAGCTGCAGGAGCACCGCTCCGGTCGGAGCGTGGATCAGGTCGTTGCCCAGCGGGACCTGCACCACCGGCCGTGGGCTCTCGGGGATCTCGATGAACCGCGGGGAGTCGGGGCGCTGCAGCTGATGCAGCCCGACCCGGTACACCGCGACGACCTCGTCGGGCGCCGGGCGCGGAGCGAGCCGTCCCCCGCCCCAGATCACCACCGGGGTGATGACGTATCCCGACCGCGTCGGGTAGTCGTCGAGCAGACCCAGCACCGTCGAATCCGGCAGCCTGACGCCGACCTCCTCGTCGAGCTCGCGCAACGCCGCGTCGACCACCGTCTCGCCCGGGTCCAACCGGCCACCGGGCAGCGCCCACTGCGCGGCGTGTGAGGTCAGCCGGGATGCCCTGCGGCACAGGAAGAAAGCAGCGCCCCCGGAGACGTCGACCATGCGGCCGTCCAGACCGGCGTCGGGCATCCCTCGCCCGTCGTTCCAGCCGTCGACGTCGACCGGGTCGACCCTGTCCTCGCCGACCTCGGAATCGACGAGCACGACGGCGACCGCGGCGTGCCTTTTCGTCGGGTCGCTCACGGCGCGACGTTCGTGTCCCGACAGGTTCGCTCGGATCCGCTCGCGCAGCGACTCGTCGTAGGAGATCGTCACCGCTCGACCATAGTTTCGCGGTGTTTCGTCGGCACCGTCCGGGGCAACTCCCTGGGGACCACAGCCCAATGGAAGGGATCGACATGGCACTCGACGATGACGACATCACCACCTCGGGCGCAGGCGGCGAGGGTACCGCCGACGGCGGCTCCAACCCCGAAGGCCACGACGGGGGCGCCGACGGCACAGCCGGTGGTGAAGGCCCCGCCGACGGGGGCTCCAACCCCGAAGGCCACGACGGCGGCGCCGACGGCACAGCCGGTGGTGAAGGCCCGGCCGACGGCGGCTCCAACCCCGAAGGCCACGACGGGGGCGCCGACGGGACCGCGTGATCCTCACCCGATGATGCTTGGGCGCTGCGCTGCGGTTGACGCCCGGCGGTTCGCCGACGAGTACTGGGGCCGTCAACCGTTGCTCACGCGGGCCGAGGCGTTGCCCCGCGACTTCAGCGATCTGCTGTCGCCAGAGGCGGTCGACGAACTGATCGCCGAGCGCGGGGTGCGCGCGCCGTTCATCCGGCTGGCCAAAGAGGGCGACGTCCTGCCCAGGGACTGCTATCTCGGGCCCGCCGGCTTCGGCGCGGAGATCGGCGACCAGATCGACTCGGCCAAGCTGCTGAGCCAGTTCGCCTCGGGCGCAACGATAGTGCTGCAGGGCCTGCACCGGCTGTGGCCTCCGCTGATCGATTTCGTCCGGCAGGCGGTCGACGATCTCGGTCATCCGGTGCAGGCCAACGCCTACATCACCCCGCCGGTCAACCGGGGTTTCGATCCGCACTACGACGTGCACGACGTCTTTGTTCTGCAGGTCTCGGGTCAGAAGCGCTGGATCGTGCACGAGCCGGTGTTCGAGCACCCGCTGCCGTCGCAGCCGTGGACGGGCCACCGCGCTGCCATCGAGAGACGAGTCGCCGAGGACGCACCGATCATCGACACGGTGCTCGAGGAGGGCGACGCCCTCTATCTGCCGCGCGGGTGGGTGCATTCGGCTCAGGCGATGGAGATGACGTCGATCCATCTCACCATCGGGGTCTCCCCGGTGACGGCGCTCGACGTGGCGCGCGCCGTCGTCGACCAGTTGGCCGCCGACGCGACCTTCCGTGAGTCACTGCCCATGGGTGTCGCCGATGCCGATGAGACGATGGCGACGGTGTCGAAGGTCATGGCGGAAATGGTCGGCTCGGTGCGAGACGATGCGGCGACTCTGGGCGCGGGAGCTGCCGCGCACTTGTCACGGCGTCACGCCGACCGGACCCGCCCGGTGGCCGTGCGGCCACTGGCCTCTCTCGCGGCGGCTGATCGGGCCGAGGAGACGATGGTGCGGTGGCGACATGGGCTGAGCGCGACCGTCGACCGGTCCGGTGACCGGATCGTGTTGCGCCTGCCCGATCGGACGATCACGTTTCCGAAGATGTGCGCCGAGGCCGTTCGGGCCGTGCATCAGGGCAGCACCGTGGATGCCGCGAACATGCCCGGCCTGGACGCCGCCGATGCGGCGGTCCTCATCCGGCGGTTGCTGCGGGAGGGCGTCCTCGTTCCGGTGAACAGCGCCGTTCCCGTGCAACGAAACTCTCCGGCAGATGCCGGATGACGGCCGCCAAGAGAATCCCGTGCAGCGACCAATCGCTGGCCCGCGACGACCCGATGTACGGCACCGCATCGGCGGGTTCGTCGTGGTTGCTGCTGGAGCTGAACGGCGCCTGGGGACCGTCGGCGTTTCTGCAGTCGCCCAACTGCATTGACCCGCAACTCGGCCGTGCGATCGTGCGGCGGGTGGAGAAGGCGGGAATGCGCATCACCGCGATTCGCAAGCACGGCCGCCGACCCGATACGCCGCGATGGCGCTGGTATGTGGCGCACTGCGGGGTCGGGGACGAGGCGCTTCACCACGGTGAGGTCGACGACCCCCGAGATTTTCTCGAGCTCGCGCTGGACGGCAGTGACGGCAGCGTGACGACCGATCCGGTGATCGCGATCTGCTCGCACGGCAAACACGACCAATGTTGCGCGGTGCGCGGTCGCAGCGCGTGCCGCGCGATCGCCGCCGAGTATCCGGAATTCACCTGGGAGTGTTCGCATCTCGGTGGTGACCGGTTCGCGGCCACCATGCTCATCCTGCCTGAAGGCCTGTGCTACGGCCGGGTCGACTCCGCCGACGCCGCGGGGCTGGTACGCCTGTACCTCGAGGGGCGGTTGGACAACCGGTTCCTGCGCGGACGCACATCGCTACCGCACGCCGTGCAGGCCGCCCAGTATTTTGCCCGCGAGCGCTACGGCGACGATCGTATCGATGCGCTGCACCCTCTGCACGTCGAACGCGGTGAACACCGCATCCAGGTCCTGCTCGACGGTGAAGCCGGGCCCATCGAGGTGATCCTGCACGAGGAGTTGTCCGAACCCCTTCTGTCGCAATGTCATGCGAAGGTCGCCGGCCAGGTTCGCGTCTTCACGCTCGGGTCATTGGGCGAGACCGCACACCAGCCGGGATGAGATAGTTCGACGGTGTCGCAACGACGTCGAGATCATCGGCCACCCTCCACCGGTTCGACCGAGAAGGAGGTACTGGTCGGGTTTCTCGATTATCTGCGGACCTGCGTCGTAGACAAGGTGCGAGGTGCACCCGAACCCGCGGCGCGCGCCGCGGGTGTGCCCTCCGGCACCAACCTGCTCGGGTTGCTCAAACACCTTGCGTACGTGGAGCGCTACACGTTCCTCGGTGAGCATGTCGATGACTGGTCGGCGACCTTTCACGCCGGACCGGCCGAAACCGTCGACGGTCTGGTCGACGCATACCGAGCTGCCGTCACCCGGGCCAACGCCGTCATCGCCGCTTGTGAGGACCTGGAGTCGCGCGCACCACGACCGGCCAAGGGCGGCTCCGGGCCCTCGATGCGGTGGGCGCTGGTGCACATGATCGAGGAGACCGGTCGGCACGCGGGCCACATGGACATCCTGCGTGAACAGATCGACGGGGCGACCGGGCGCTGACGTTCAGGCGGCCGCCCGGCCGAAATACAGTTCCTGGGTGGCCAGGCAGACGAGCTGTCCCGCCCGGTTGTACATCGTCGAGGTGCTCAGCCCGCGCCCGGCGATACCGCTCGGCGAAAACTGGTCCGACAGCACCCAATCCGACATGTCGACCGGCCGGTGAAACCACAGCGCGTGGTCGATCAGCGCGTTGAACGTCCCGATCGGGGTGGCGCCGCGCATGGCCAGCGCCGTTTCGACCATGGTGGTGCCTGACAGATAGGCCAGCAGGCAGCTGTGCAGCACCTCGTCGTCGGCTACCGGCTCACCGGGCCGCCACCACATCCGCATCCGCGGCGACGGCTCGCCGAGCTCGAGCGCCAGGCGCGGCGGCGCGTCGACGTAGCGCAGGTCGAAGGGCTGTGGCCGTACCCAGAAGCCGTTGTGTTCGTCGGCGAAGTCCGCCAGTTGCTCCTGCACCGGCGGGAGCGAATCCGGTTGTGGCACATCGGGTATCGGCTGTTGGTAGTCGAGTGAATCGACGGGCGCGCTCAGCGACACCAGCGCCTCGAGCAGGATCTGGTCGTCCTGGCGGGCGGTGACCTGGCGGGTCGACAGCGTTCCGCCGTCGCGGGCGACGTCCACGTGGAGGTCGACCGGATAGCGGGGCATCGCCTGCGCGGACGTAGTAGACGTGAGCACTGTGTGGGGTGCGGCCGGGGGCCGTCCTGCTGGCCGCCATCAGGGCTTGGCCGGCGATGTGTCCGCCCACGATGTGGTGTGCCGGGTTGTCGAGTTGCGTCGCGACGAAGTGGCGGTCGCCCCGTCGGTCCACCTCGAGCGTGGCGACGATCTCGGCGAGGGTCGGAACGCGATAAGTCACCCCGGCATCATGCCAGTGCGGTTCGGCGTCACAGCTCGGCGACGATCACCGCCACGAACTCGTCGACGTCGGCCTCGGTGGTGTCCCACGCCGTCATCCAGCGCACCTCGCCGCGCGACCGGTCCCAGTCGTAGAACCGCACCCGCCGGCGGATGCGGTCGGCCGCGTCGGTCGGCAGCGTCGCGAAGATCGCGTTCGCCGGACTGTCCTGGGTGAACGCGAGCCCACTCAGCCGTCCCTCGGCCATGTTCGCCTCGAGCACCGAGCGCAGCCGCGCCGTCATCGCATTGGCGTGCGCGGCGCTGCGCAGGCCGAGGTCGTTCTCGAAAAGCGTCAGCAGCTGGACCGAGGCGAAGCGCATCTTGCTCGCCAGCTGCATCGTCAGCTTCCGCAGATACCGCAGGCCATTCGCGCGGGCCGCGTCGAGCACGACGACGGCCTCGGCGCCGAGCAACCCGTTCTTCGTCCCGCCCAAGCTGAGGATGTCGACACCCGCGTCCGCGGTGAACGCCCGAAACGGCACGCCCAGCGCGGCCGCCGCGTTCCACAGCCGCGCGCCGTCCATGTGCACCGCCATTCCGTTGGCATGGGCGAAGTCGGCCACCGCTCGCACCTCGGCCGGGGTGTACACGGTGCCCATCTCGGTCGTCTGGGTGATGCTCACGGCGAGCGGCTGGGCCCGGTGCTCGTCACCGAATCCCCACGCTTCGCGGGCGACGAGTTCGGGGGTCAGCTTGCCGTCCGGTGTGGACACGGTCAGCAGCTTGATCCCGGTCATGCGTTCGGGCGCGCCGGCTTCGTCGGTGTGAATGTGGGCGGTCGACGCGGTGACAACGGCACCCCATCGCGGCAGAACGCTGGTCAGCGCAACCACATTCGCGCCGGTGCCGTTGAAGACCGGATAGACCTCGGCGCCGGCGCCGAAGTGTTCGCCGACCACCTCCTGCAACCGCGCGGTATAGGCGTCCTGCCCATATGCGGGTTGGTGACCGCCGTTGGCGGCGGCGAGCGCGGCGAGCACCTCTGGATGCACGCCGGCATTGTTGTCGCTGGCGAAACCTCGCCGGTCGGGATCGTGCAGACGAGACGTCACGCCTCATCCTTTCACCGTCCGGGTGCGGCTCCGACACGCGAGGAGCGACCCCACTCGGTCCGATGCCCATCGACGATTTCCCGCCGAATATATGTATGTGCTATGCATACTTAGTGCCACCGTCCCGATACGACCAACTCGACGAACTGCTGACCCGCATCGCGGTCGCGCGGCAGCGGCCGGGCTGGCGGGATCGCCTTCTCGTCGGCGCAGGCCCCGTGACCAGCGCCTCGACCCTGCGGGTGCTGCGCGCGGTCGAGCAGTGCCAGCAGCTTTCCGGCGGCGCCTCCATTCGCGACGTCGCCGATTTCCTTGCCGTCGACCACTCGACCGCGAGCCGGTCGGTGGCCGCGGTCGTTTCCGCCGGCCTGGTGACGAAGACCTTCGCCGCCGACGATCAGCGCCGCTGCATGCTCGTGCTGACCGAATCCGGTCACCAGGCGTCGCAGACGGTGACCGATCGACGGCGCGAGTTGGTCGCCGAGATGATCGAGGACTGGCCCGACACCAGCGTCGACACCCTGGTCGATCTTCTCGACCGGTTGGCCGAACGGTTCGAACGGGCGTCGGCCCGATGACCGCCGAAGCCACCGCCCCACCGCAGGCCCGCGGTGCGTTCGGGTTGATCTTCGACCCGGTGTTCGGCGCTCTGTTCTGGGGCAAGATCTTCTCGGTCGTGGCCGTGTGGACGCACGGCATCGTCGCCGCGATCGTGATGTACGACGCGACGCGATCGGCCCTCATGGTGGGTTTGGTCGGCGTGGTCCAGTTCGCACCGCAGTTGATCCTGAGTCCCATCAGCGGCAAATGGGCCGACACCGGGGACCCGGCGCGACAGATCCTGCTCGGCCGCGTGTTGTGTGTGGCGGGCTCCGGCTTCACCGCGGTGTGGTTGCTGGCCGATCCCGCCGGACACGACATCTCCGATGCCATTCCCGTGCTCCTGGGCACCTTGCTGGTCGGCTTCGGATTCGTGGTGGGGGGACCGGCGATGCAGTCGATCGTGCCGAACCTCATCCGCGACGGTGAACTGTCGACGGCGATGGCGCTCAACAGCTTTCCGATGACCGTCGGACGCATCGTCGGGCCCGCCGCGGGCGCGTACATCGCCGCGCACCTCGGTGCCGGTGCGGCGTTCGGAGTCAGTGCCGGACTGCATCTCGTGTTCGCGCTGTCCCTTCTCGCGGTGCGATTCCCCGCACCGCCGACCCGGCACGCCGACACCGACTACCGCGTGCGCGTGGCGCTCCGATACGTCTGGCGGGATCGCCCGCTGTTCCTGGCGCTGCTCGCAGTGACCACCGTCGGGCTGGCATCCGACTCGTCGATCACCCTGACCCCGTCGATGGCCGACGAACTGGGTGGCGGCGCCAGTTTGGTCGGGACGCTGTCCGCCGTGTTCGGTGTCGGCGCGGCGGTCGGGATGGCGACGCTGGCGCTCATGCGGGGCCGGATGGCGTCACAGAACGTGTCTGCATTCGGTATGGCCGGGCTCGGCGCGGGTTGCGCATCGCTGGCCGTAGCGCCGACCCCCGCGCTCGCGCTGGCCGGGTTCGCGCTCGCCGGGCTGGGGTTCGGCTGGGCCATGACCGGGCTCAGCACCCTCGTTCAGGAACGGGCACCCGAGGTGCTGCGCGGCAGGATCATGGCGCTGTGGCTCGTCGGCTTCCTGGGTTCACGGCCCATCGCCGCGGCGCTGCTCGGCGGCGCGGCCGACCTGTTCAACGTGCAGGTCGCCTTCGGGGTGGCGGCGGTGTTCTGTCTGACCGCCGCGCTGTGGAGCCGTCCCGCCAAACTGGTGGGCCCGCTACCGTCGCACATCTGAACCAACTGCGCCTCAGGCGCTTTCGGCCGCCTTACGCGCCCGCTCCGTCATCGAGGCGACCACTCCGCCGTCGTTCAGGATGTCGGTGCCGGTGAGGTAGCTCGCCTTGGAACTGACGCAGAACGCGAACAGCTCGGCCATCTCCTGCGGTGTGCCCCATCGCGGGACGGCGGCGTCGGCGACCATCGCGCCGGCGCCTGCCTGCTCCTCCAGCCTGCCCATCTCGGTGTCGACGGATCCCGGTGAGACCGAGACGATGCGCAGGCCCTTGCCGTTGAACCGTTCGGCCTGAGACGAGCTGTACCACCGGACGAAGCTCTTGCTGATCGCATACGCGATGCCCGAGCGCGCCTCCGGCCCGGCGATGTCGCATGCGGCCAGCATGTCCTCCATGAACGCGTCCTGAGCGACCATCGCTTGCGGGAACTTGCCTTTGGGGATCATCTCGTCGGGCAGCATGTGCGCGGCCATGGATGCGACGTTCACGATCGCCGCGCCCTCGGAGGCCGCCTCGAAGAACGCCTCGTTGACGTTGACCGTGCCGATCGCGTTGGTGCGCATCACATATTCGGCGTCACCCATGCTGGGGCTCACCCCGGCGGTGTGGATCACCGAGGCGATGGTTCCGAGCCCGGTCGCCGTCTCGAACAACCGGTCGACCGCCGCCCGGTCGGTGACATCACAGTGCACGGCGGTGGCCGCGATCCCCGCGTCGGCCAACTCCGCGGCAGCGGTGTCGAGCCGGTCCTTCCTGACGTCGCACAGGACCAGGGCATGGTCGTGGCCGAGGATGCGGGCGGTCGCCTGACCCATCCCACCGGCACCGCCCGTGATGATCGACACTCGACTCATAGCGGGAACGGTATACCGAAAGCGCGACGGGATGCCCGACGGGTGGCGCTCGCTAGACGCCGACCGCGCGCTCCAGATCCTTCAGCGACGTCTCGAGGTGGCCGAGCAGCCGCTGAAGCGACGGCACGCTTCGCCGGTCGCCGACCAATCCGAAGTCGAGGTTGTCGGCATTGTTGGCCAATGTGATGTTGAGCGCCTGCCCGTCGAGCGGAATCGAGAACGGGTAGTTGCCGTCGAGTCGCGCGCCGTTGAGATACATCGGCTGCCTCGCGCCGGGAACGTTGGAGATCACGATGTTGAACGGCGGTGGCGAGGTGGAGACGAAGCCCGGCAGCAACCCGAGCGCCAGCCCGCCCACCAACACCGCCGACACCGCCAGCTGCTGAACCCGCGGCAGCTCGGAGAAGACCCTCTTGTTGTCGCGCATCGACGTGGCGATCGCGTCGAGCCGTTGCACGGGATCCCCGAGATCGGTGGCGAGATTGCACAGGACCGCGCCCACCAGGTTCCCGCCGCCCTCGGCGTCCTTCTCGGTGCGCAGGTTCACCGGGACCATCGCAACCAGTGGCGCGTCCGGCAACGCGTTCTCCTCCGCCAGATACTCCCGCAGTGCCCCCGCGCACATGGCCAACACGACGTCGTTGACGGTCACGCCCGCAGCGCTTTTGACCTTCTGGATGCGCTCCAACGCCCACGACTGGGCCGCGACTCGTCGCGCCCCGCCGATGCGCACGTTGAACATGGTCTTCGGCGCGCGAAACGGAAGGGTGAGCTCCTGTTCGATGAGGGCGGCTCGCGCCAGCGACAACGTGGTCGGTGCGAGACCGGCGACAGAGCTCGCGGCCTCGCTCACCGTCCGCAGCAGTGACGGACCGGATTTCGAGCCCGACCGGCGCCGCGGCGGCAGGCTCCACAACGCCTGAACGGATGTGTCGGTGGGGTCGGTCGTCAGCGACCGCTGCATCAGCTTCATCGCCGATACGCCGTCGATCAGCGAATGGTGGAACTTCGTGTAGATCGCGAAACGTCCGTCGGCCAGTCCCTCGATCAGGTGGGCCTCCCACAACGGGCGATGGCGGTCGAGCAGCGTGCCGTGCAGTCTCGAGACCAGCTCCAGTAGCTCACGCACCCGGCCGGGCGCCGGGAGCGCCGATCGGCGCAGATGGTATTCGAGATCGATGTCCTTGTCGGAGGACCACACCAGGTTGGTGAGCCCGCCGAAGAACGCCGGATGTTTGCGGAAGGTCGGCTGCACGTCGGTCTGCTGCACCAGGGTGTCGTAGAGCTCGTGCAGGAAGTCGGGTCCGGCCCCCTCCGGTGGCACGTACAGCGTCAGACCGCCGACATGCATTGGGTGTTCCCGGGATTCGCCGAGCAGAAAGATCAGGTCCGTCGGTGATATCGGTTGCATGCGGGCCTCCGGCTTCGATGCTCGAGAACGCTCGAGACTTGTCTGTACATCCCCCGCGCGCTCGTAGCACAAACGTGCGTTGCGGCCGCGCAACGCCGAGGGGCACCGCTCCCAGCCTTGCACTCACGGTGCGACCGCGCGAGGTCATCCGACGGCGGACGACGAAGGCGGCGCGGAGTGCCCCTGCGGCTCGACGTCCGTCATCAACCGGACGATCTCCTTGCGGTCGGCCTCCGACGGCAGACCCATGTCCGGCGTGTAGCCGTACACCTCGTGCAGCGGTGTGGAATCGGTGCGGGTGTCGAGGATGTCGACATCTTCGGTGCTGATCAGTCCGGGATGTTCGACGCCGCACGCCTCGGCCACCTTGACCAGGTCGCGGCGCAGCGTCTTGACGTAGTTGGCGACCCGCTCGGCCTTGACGTCAGGCACCAGGCCGCGCGCCAACCATGCGTTCTGGGTGGCGACTCCCGTCGGACAGGTGTCGGTGTGGCACTTCAGCGCCTGGATGCACCCGATGGCGAGCATCGCCTCGCGCGCGACATAGACCAGGTCGCAGCCGAGCGCGAAGCCGACGATGGCGTTGTCCGGCAGTCCGAGCTTGCCTGCGCCGATGAAGACGACATCGTCGTGCAGACCCCGCTCGGCGAAGATCCGGTACGTGCGCGCGAAGCCGAGTTGAAAGGGCAGCGACACGGTGTCGGTGAAGATCAGCGGCGCCGCGCCGGTGCCACCCTCGCCGCCGTCGATGGAGATGAAGTCGACGCCGCGGCCCGTGTCGCGCATGAGATCGGCCAGATCGCACCAGAACTCGAGATCACCGACGGCCGACTTGATGCCCACCGGCAGGCCCGTCTCGGCGGCAAGCAACTCCACCCAGTCCAGAAGGCTGTCGACGTCGGAGAATTCGGCGTGCCGCGACGGGCTCACGCAGTCGCGGCCCTCGGGGATCCCGCGCGCGGCCGCGATCTCGGCGGAGACCTTCGGTGCCGGCAGCAGCCCTCCCAGCGTCGGCTTGGCGCCCTGGCTGAGCTTGATCTCCAGTGCCCGCACCGGCGCGCCCGCCACGACGTCCTTGAGCTTGGCCAGATCGAAGCGACCGTCGGCGTCCCGGCACCCGAAATAGGCGGTGCCGATCTGGAAGATCAACTCCCCGCCATGGCGGTGGTAGCGCGAGATGCCGCCCTCACCGGTGTTGTGCAGACAGTCGGCCAGTGCCGCGCCCCTGTTGAGCGCCTCGATCGCGTTGGCCGACAGCGATCCGAAACTCATCGCGGAGATGTTGACCACCGAGTTCGGCCGGAATGCGCCCGGCCGGCCACGCGCCGCCCCGATCACCTTGGCGCAGGGCACCTGTATCTCGCGGCTGGTTCCCGGCGACGACGGCGGGACGGCCCTGGCGAACGTGCGATGTTTGATCACCGGATAGCCGGCCGTGTACTCCAGGTCGTTGTCCGTGCCGAAGCCGAAGTAGTTGTTCTGTTTCTTGGCCGACGCGTACACCCACCGTCGCTGGTCCCGGGTGAAGGGCCGTTCCTCGTCGTTGGCCGCGATGATGTACTGCCGCAACTCCGGTCCGATGGCTTCGAGTAAGTACCTCGCATGCCCGACGACGGGGAAGTTTCGCAGGAGTGCGTGCCTGCGCTGGAACAGATCACGCGCGGCCACGGCACCCAATGTCGAGGCGGCCGCGGCGGCGAGACCACGTACGGTCCGGCCCATGGCGTCAGGGTTTCCGCCCAGCCGCGGGCCGAAACCCGGCCCGTCGCTACGCGCCGCCAGGTCGCGCTGGTTTGAAGATCGGCATGCCGGGGCATCAAGGCGCCGTGCTGACCGCAGTGTGGTTCGGCCTGGCCGCATCCAGCGCCCTCGTCATCGGCTCGCTGGTGGGAGCGAAATGGAACCCGCCGAAACGGGTGACCGGTGTTCTGCTCGCCTTCGCGAGCGGGGCGCTGATCTCGGCGCTGGCTTTCGAGCTGTTCGAGGACGCGTATCACATGGGCGGTGCGGTGCGCTCGGGTCTCGGCCTGCTCGCCGGCGCCGCCACGTTCGTCGCCGTCGACACCGCGTTGGACAAATACATCAGCGGGAAGTCCGGGCCCGACACCCGGGAGGTCGCCACCTCCGGAGCGAGCGGAGGGGTCGGTTTCGCCTTGTTGGCCGCGGTGACGCTGGACGGTGTGCCCGAGAACCTCGCGCTCGGTGTCTCGCTCGTGGGCGGTGTCTCACTGTCGCTGCTGGTGGCGATCTTCTTCTCGAACCTGCCCGAGTCCCTGGTCGGCGCGGTCGCGATGCGCGAGTCGGGAACCAGCGCCCGCGCCGTCATTCTGACGTGGTCGCTGTGCGCGTTGTTGCTGGCCGCCGCCGTCGTGCTGGGCCGTTCGGTCGCTTCCGGGCTCGACGACACCCTGCTGGCGGTCGCGTTGTCCTTCGCCGGCGGCGCGGTGCTGGCCTCCCTCGCCGACACGCTCATGCCCGAGGCCTTCGAACACGGCCGGCCGCTCAACGCGTTCGCCACCGCCGGTGGGTTCTTCCTGTCGTTCGTGCTCGCCGGCTGATGGCGCCCCTCATTGGGCGCGCAACCCGTACATGTACGTGGTGAGGTATTCGTCGATGACCGGACGGCGGATCTTTTCAGCCTCGGGCATGGTGATGAGCAGCGCGTAGAGGCCGACCAGGAACGAGATCCCGTTCAGCGTCACATCGACGTCGCCGGGAATCTCGCCGCGTTCCTGCGCCCGGCGCAGCTCCTCGACGACGGCGACGATGACCGGGTGTACGGTCCACTCTTCGGAGGGGGCTCGAGTCGTGGAGAAGTGCAGGGCGAGAAAGTCTTTGAACAAGCGTGGGCCGAGCCTGCGTTCGAGCGCCTCGAGGGCGGTGACCGCCTTCGCCAGCGTAGCCCGCACATCGTGAGGCCGTCGGTAGTACCGCGTCAGCTCCGCGGCCATGCGCTCCTGTTCGCGTAGTTCCAGCTCGAGAAGGACGTGTTCCTTGGTCGGGAAGTGGAAGAAAAAGGTGCCGTGCGCGACGCCGGCGGCCGAGACGATGGCACCGATGTCGGCCGCCGCGATACCCCCGCGCTTGAACTCGGCGATCGCCGCGCCGAGCAGGCGCTCACGCGTCTGCAGCCCCTTCCTACCGCGCTCGGTCTTCTCGATTTTGGGCACTGATGTCCGTTCCGTCCTCGGGGGCTCCGCTTGCGGAGACTCTACGCGTGTCACACATATAACTGACTCAAATCAGGTTTTGGGGTTCCCATTCGGGTCGCGAACCGATACGGTCCTGCAGGAACACTGGCGGAATGCCAATGCTTTTGGTGGTCAGCTCGAGGTGGGGAGCGGTTCACTCCGCGCCATCCGAGCTGCGCAGAATTGACTCTAGTCAAATGGAGGGTGCGGTGCAGATCCTGGAAGAGGTGCAGGACCTGCCGAAGGCGGGCAACATCAGGGCACAGTGGGTGAGCCTGTGGACCGGGCCGGCGGTCGGGGTGGTGCTGTTGGCCGCACTGCTGGCGTTCCCCGGTTTCTGGCCGCCACTGTCACCGTTGCTGTCGGCCGACCAGGTGGCGGCGTTCTACGCCGACAACACAGCGTGGATCCGATTCAGTCAGGTGACGTTCAACCTGTGCGGGATCATGATCCTGCCGTTCTTCATGGTGATCGTCGTCCAGATGAAACGGATGAAGACGCAGAGCCACGTCTTCGCCTACTGCTATCTCACCGCGATCGTGAGCGGCGCAACGATTTTCGCGTTGTCGAACATCTTCTTCCTGGTCGCGGCGTTCCGGCCCGACCGTAACCCCGACGTCGTGCTGGTGCTCAACGATCTGGCGTGGATCGTGTTCATCGCCCCGGTCGGCATGGTCGTCACGCAGTTCGTTCTGCTGGCCGTGGCGGTCTACTTCGACGACGGGCCCGACCCGGTCTTCCCGCGCTGGGTCGGGCATTACTCGCTGGCGACCGGCGTGGCGATGGTGCCCGCGGCCGGTGCGGCCGTCTTCCACACGGGCCCGCTGGCCTGGGACGGGCTGCTGTCCTTCTGGGTGCGCAACGGGGCGTTCGCGGTGTTCGTCGTCGTGATGTTCTTCGTGCTGCGGCGTGCGGTGCTCAAACAGGCGCACGACGAAGGCGTCACGCGGTGACCACGCTGCTCACGCGCCGGTTCACCCGGGAATCCGACGGGCCACCCGGCGGGAAACCCGATGTGCGACTGGTCTGCTGGTTCTTCCCCGCCTGGTACGCGGTTTTCGGCGTCATCATCTGCGTACTGGCCAGGGTGACGCCGCCGCCGCGTCCCGACGTCACCGCCGCCGACAAGGTCGCGTTCTTCGCCGAGAACGGGCTGACGATTCGCGTCGGCTTCTGCGTGTTGCTGATCCTGCTCGGCGGGGCGGCCGTCACCAACGGTTTGGTGGCGTACTTCATCCTGCGCATGTCGGTCGGCTCCGTGTTCGCCTACGGCTACATCGGCGGCATGGGGGTCGGGGCACTGCCGGGGTTCCTTCTCGTCGCGGTCTGCTTTCTGACCGCCACCTTCCGGGTCGACCGCGACCCCGAACTCGTCAGCATGCTCTACGACCTCGGGATGCTGTCCTACAACGGCTCGCTGGGGTGTTTCTCGGCGGCCTATCTGGTGTTCGCGCTGGCGATCCTCTACGACAAACACGACATCTTCCCGAAATGGTTTGCCTACGTGACCATCTGGCAGATCGTCACCGAGGTCATCGCCACCCAGATGTTCGTGGCCTACTCGGGTCCGTTCGCCTGGAACGGTTCACTCGCGTTCTGGTGGTCGGTCGTGGTGTTCAGTCTCTGGCTGGGCGCGCTGATCGTCCTGCTCAAACGGGCCACCAACCGCGAGCCGATCGATGCTCCGGCCCTGGATTGAGGATTGCGCTGTGACACAGTCTGATTCACGGGAACTACCGACTCACGCCGGCGCCGCGCCGGTGTCCGCCACGGCCCCATCGGCCGGTCATCTCCCCGGCGACATCCACATGTGGGTGATGGTGCTCGGTGACCTGATCATCTTCGCGGGATACTTCGTCATCTTCATGGTCTACCGGGCCATGAACCCCGACGAGTTCCTGGCCGCTCAGCAGCACCTCGACATCAACATCGGGGTTCTCAACACCGTGATCCTGTTGACCAGTTCGTGGTTCATCGCCCGGAGCGTGCTGGCCGCCCGGAGCGGTTCCCACATCCGAGCGATCAGGTTCGTCTACGCGGGCGGCTTCTGCGGACTGCTGTTCATCGGGTTCAAGGGCTACGAATGGGCCAGCAAGATCTCGGCGGGCCACACCAACTCCGAGATGTTCTACTCCTTCTACTACGTGCTGACCGGGGTGCACCTGGTGCACGTGCTGATCGGCCTGATCGTGCTCGGGGTCATCGTGCGCGAACTGAACAACCCCGGCAGGCGCAGGACATCGATGGTCGAGTCGGGCGCCGTCTACTGGCACATGGTCGACCTTCTCTGGGTGATCATCTTCGGACTGCTCTACGTGATGAGGTGACGGTGACCAGCACATCGCAGACTCGACGGCGGGGCACCGCGACCCGCACCATGGCGTGGACCTGGCTCGTCCTCACCGCGATCACGGTCGGCGCATGGTGGCTGGCGCCGGCTCACTTCACCGACACCGTGCATGCGAGCACGTCGATCACCGCGCTGGTTCTGGCACTGACCTTCGTCAAGGCGCGGTTGATCATTCGCAACTTCATGGAGGTGAACACCGGTCCACGCTGGCTCAAACGGTCCACCGACGCCTGGCTGGGCCTGCTACTGGTGACGGTGTTCGTGATCTACCTGGTCTGACATCGAGCTCGTCGGCACCGGGTACGTTCGGTGTGGTGGATGACGCAGACGACCGGAAAGCCGACAACATCGCCCTCACCGGGGTGTCGGAGACCGCGCTGCTGACGCTGAACGGCAGGGCGCATCAGGCCCGTCACCCGAATGCGATCATCGATGACCCGATGGCGATCCGCCTGGTCGACGCGATCGACTTCGACTTCGACAAGTTCGGCCGCAAAGGCCAGGAGATGGGCTTGCGCTCGCTGGCGTTCGACCGGGCGGCCGGCCGCTACCTGTCCGAGCATCCGCGCGCCACCGTCGTCGCGCTGGCCGAGGGGCTGCAAACCAGCTTCTGGCGCCTGAACACCCTCCTACCTCATGCCGAATTCCGTTGGCTGACAGTCGATTTACCGCCGGTCATCGACCTGCGCGAGCGCCTGCTGCCCGCATCGCCGCGGATCACCACTCTGGCCCAGTCGGCGCTGGACTATTCGTGGATGGAGAAGGTCGACGACAGCAACGGCGTCTTCATCACCGCGGAGGGCCTGCTGATGTATCTGCAGCCCGACGAGGCCATGGGGCTGATCGCCGCGTGCGCGGCTCGCTTCCCCGGCGGCCAGATGGTCTTCGACCTTCCGCCGGTCCTGGTCAAGAAGCTCGCGCCCAAGGGGATGCGGTCGTCGCGCCGATACCGCGTGCCGCCGATGCCCTTCAGCCTGTCCGCGGCGCAGTTGGCCGCACTCCCCGACACCATCCCCGGGATCCGCGCCGTACACGACCTCCCCATGCCGTCGGGGCGGGGCTGGTTCTTCGAGAAGGCCTTTCCCGCGTTCTGGCGGTTCAAGCCGACGCGCAACTTGCGCGGTGCATACACCTTGCTCGAGTTCGGCTGACCCCGATCGCACCCCGGCCAACGCGCTCTCGACCTGGAAAACCGGCTCTGAGCTGCGGCTACGCACACCTTCGACGTGATTGAATCGTTACCGAGGTTTGTCACTTTCGTCACTCGGGTAACTTTGATAACAGACCGGTCACACGGCCGGCGCCCACACCGAAGAAAGAGACGAATGGGAATTCGCCATGAACACCGTCCTGTACTTCAGCACCAACGGCCCCGTTTATGAAACCCGCGCGTACACCACCGCGGATATCGACCAGCTCGTAGAGGATCAGGGCCTGCAGTGCCTGACCAGCGCCGACCGGCAGTTCGACTTCTGGTTCAGCCCGTCGACGCAGCGCTGCCAGCGGCGCCCCAACCGAAAGGCCACCGAGCTGCTGCTGGCGACCAGCACGTTCACTGCCAAGACGGTTCCCCTGCTGCGGGGATGCGTCGTCGTCGCCACCCATGACGAGGACGGCGAGCTCGACGGGCTCAGCTGGCAGCAACTCGATCTCCTGGTCAGCCGCAGGCGCGCGCTGACCAAGCGCGAGGAGCGAGCGCTGCACAGGCGAATCGCGCGCGATGAGCGTAAGCAGCAACCGATGGTCCCGAGTCTGGCGCCTGTCGCCGTCGGCTGCGCCAGGCCGCGCTCGGCCGTGCACTGACCCGTCGGCCGAGCAGGCGCCCACCGTCGCGGCGGCGCCACGTACGGTCGAACGGTGAACTTCGAGGAATACCGCCGTCACGACGCCACCGGGTTGGCACAGCTCGTCGCCGACAAAGAGGTGACCGCCGCCGAATTGCTGGACCTGGCGAGAAACCGTGCCGCCGCGGTCAACCCGCGGATCAACGCGGTCGTCCGTGACGTCCCGGCCTCGCCGACGGATGCGGCGGAAGGCCCGTTCTCGGGCGTTCCGTTCCTGATCAAGGACCTCGCCCAGGACTACGCGGGGTTGCCGACGTCGCGGGGATCGCGCGCCCTGATGTCGACACCGGTGGCCGAACACTCGGAGATCGTCCGGCGCTGGCAGGACGCCGGCTTGGTCATTTTCGGTAAGACCAACACCCCCGAGTTCGGGGCCAAGGGGATCACCGAACCCGACGCGTGGGGCCCGGCGCGCAATCCGTGGGACCTGACCCGGACGCCGGGCGGCTCGTCGGGTGGGTCGGCCGCCGCGGTCGCAGCCGGGATCGTGCCGTGCGCGGGGGCGAACGACGGCGGCGGTTCGATCCGCATACCCGCGGCATGCTGTGGACTCGTCGGGCTCAAACCGGGCCGCGGGCTGACCCCGTCGGGACCCGCGACCGGTGAATCCATGCACGGTGCGGCCGTGCAGGGCGTGGTGTCACGCACTGTCCGGGACACGGCGGCGATGCTCGACGTCGTTCGCGGTGGCGAGCCATGGGGTCCGTACGTGCCCGGCATGCCGTCCTCGACATTCGCGTCCTGTGTGGGGGCCGATCCCGGCGCCCTACGTATCGGTGTGCGGGTGCCGTCGGCGATCAATCCGTCACCGCATCCCGAGGCCGCGGCCGCCGTCGAGGCGACCGTACGGACACTGACCGAACTCGGCCACCACGTCGACGAACTTCCGCGTGCCCCCTTCGACGACGCGGCCCTGGCGCGCGACTTTTTGCTCACGTGGTTCGTCTACACCGCGTGGGAACTCGATGAAGCCAAACGCATCTCGGGCGCCGGGGACGACGCGTTCGAACGCGACACGCTCATCCTTGCCGCGCTCGGCCGGGCCACGAGCGGCGTCGACTACGTGGACGCCGTGCAGCGGCGCCACGAACACACGCGCAGGCTCACCACGTTCTTCGAGTCGTACGACCTGCTGTTGACGCCCGCGCTGGCGACACCGCCGCCGACCATCGGCGAGTTCGACCTGCCGGTCGTGCTGCAGCGCGCCGCGGATGTGCTGATCAAGACGCGCACGGCAAAAGTGTTGCGCTACACCAAAATCGTTGACGACATGGTGGACAAGAACCTCGGTTGGGTGCCCTACACCCAGCTCGCCAATCTGACCGGACGCCCGGCGATTTCGTTGCCGCTGCACTGGACCGCGGGCGGGCTGCCGCTGGGCGTTCAGTTCGTCGCACCGCTGGCGGGCGAGTCGCTGCTGATCCGGCTGGCCGCCCAGTTGGAGCAGGCGATGCCCTGGTCCGATCGCTTGGCACCGGTCTAGGGGCCCGACATCCGCTGACGCAGCTTCGCGGCCTGCAAGGTCAGATGGTTGCGCTCGGCCAGGTCTTGCGCTTTGTCCGCAGCCTCCACGTAAAGCGCTGTGGCCGTAGCGAGGTCCCCGGCTCGCTCGGTGAGGTAAGCGGTCGCGGCGGTGTGGCGCGGCAGGGCCGGATCGAGTTCGGACAGTGCCGCCAATCCCGCTTGCGCCCCGTCGGCCTCGCCGACCGCGACGGCGCGATTGAGTCGCACCACCGGGCTGTCGGTCAGGCGGACCAACTCGTCGTACCACTCCACGATCTGCACCCAGTCGGTCTCGCCGGCGGTCTGCGCGTCGGCGTGCAGTGCGGCGATCGCGGCCTGCGCCTGGTACTCCCCCAACCGGTCCCTGGCCAACGCGGCCTGCAGGACGGTGACGCCCTCGGCGATCAGGTGGCGCCGCCACAGCCGCCGGTCCTGTTCGGCGAGCGGTACCAGACTCCCGTCGGAGCGTGTGCGCGCCGGGCGCCGCGCATGGTGCAGCAGGAACAGGGCGAGCAGGCCCGCAACCTCGGGATCGTCGGTGGCCGAGGCGAGTTGGCGGGCGAGCCGGATCGCCTCGGCGGCCAGGTCGACCTCGCCGGTGTAGCCCTCGTTGAACACCAGGTACAGCACGCGAAGGACGGTGTGAAGATCGCCGGGACGGTCTAAGCGGACGTCGCTCACGGTGCGTTTGGCCCGGCTGATCCGTTGCGCCATCGTCGATTCCGGTACGAGGTAGGCGGCGGCGATCTGGCGGGTCGTGAGGCCGCCCACGGCCCGCAGCGTCAGCGCGACGGCCGACGCCGAGGTGAGGCTGGGATGCGCGCACAGGAAATACAGCTGCAGCGTGTCGTCGACGGGCGCGGCCGGGCCCGGGGCGGGTTCGTCGGCGGCCTGCTGCTCGCGCCGGTGCCGGGCGACGTCGGAGCGGGTGAGGTCGAGGAACCGGCGCCAAGCGGTGGTGATCAGCCAACCTTTCGGGTCCTCCGGGTACCGGTCATCCCAGGTGTCGAGCGCGCGCAGCAGGGCCTCCTGGACCGCGTCCTCTGCGGTCGCGAAGTCCGCACCGCGGCGGACGAGGGTCGCCAGGACCGCGGGAATCAGGTCCCGCAGCGCCGCCTCGTCCACCGCGCCGGACTTCACTCGGTGACCGTCGGCGGCGTGGTCAGGAACGGCCGGACCTCGAGCCATTCGTGGATCGGCCGCCCGCCCGCACCCGGGGCCGCCGACAGTTCTCCGGCCAACTCGACGGCGCGTTCGTAGGAATCGACGTCGATCACCATCCAGCCGGCGACCAGATCCTTGGTTTCGGCGAAGGGGCCGTCGACCACGGGCGGCTTACCTTCTCCGTCGGAGCGCACCCAGGCGCCCTCCGGCGCCAGGGCCGCATGGGTGACGAACTCGCCTGTGGTCTGAAGGCGCGCCGCGAAGTCGTTCATGTACTTGATGTGCGCCTCGATCTCCTCGGGTGTCCACCGGTCCATCGGCACGTCGTTGACGCTGGCCGGTGCGCCTCGGTAGTGCTTGAGCAGCAGATACTTGGCCATGGTTGTTCCTTTTGTCGTTCGGGTCGCGACCCTAGTTGGTCGCTCATCCCTGGGACGGAGCCATCGCGGGATTCTCGACATCGTCAGACATCGGCGCGATGTCACCTGGCTAGGGTGCAGCCATGAGCCTCGTCACCTACGAGTTGGACGATCACATCGCCACCATCACCCTCAACCGGCCCGAAGCGCGCAACGCGATCAACGGCGCGCTGCGCCGCGACCTGAACGCGGCCTGGGAGCGGTTCCGCGACGACGAGGACGCGTGGGTGGGGATCCTCACCGCCAACGGCGACGTCTTCTGCGCCGGCGGCGACCTCAAGGACGGCGAGGGCTCGGTCGGCACCTTCGGGGGCACGTTCTGGGAGAAGCCGACGATCAACTCGTTCGAGAGCGGCATGGAACTGTTCAAGCCGACGATCGCGGCGGTCAACGGCCCGTGCATCGGCTACGGTTTGACCGGCGTCCTGTTCTGTGACTTCGTGATCGCCTCCACCGCAGCCACTTTCGCGTTCCCGGAGGTCTCCATCGGCGTGCCCACGATCGTCGGCGCGATCCGGTTGCCCGAACGCGTCCGGTGGGCCGATGCGATGGAGTTGCTGTTGACCGGCAAACCGATCGACGCCGAACGCGCCAAGGAGATCGGGTTGGTGTGGCGACTGGTCGAACCCGGTGACCTGCGAGCCGAGGCACAGTCGTGGGCACGCACACTCACCGAGGCCGCCCCGCTGGCGCAGCGCGCCACCAAGGAGGTGGCCTGGCGCACGGCCAACATGGGCTGGATCGAATCGGTGCGGTTCGGCGAGACGATGCGCAAGGTGGCCGCCGCGACCGAGGACGTGCGCGAGGGCATCACAGCGTGGCAGGAGAAGCGCGCACCGCGATGGCGCGGCCGCTGAGGTTCACGACTCCTCCGCATCCTGTCGCTCATCTTTCAGACGGTCCTTGCTGCGCAGCAGACGTAGCAGGGTCACGAGCAGCAGACCGCCCACCACGTTGCCGACGACCGTGTAGCCGAACCACGTCGCCCAGTCGCCGTACCCGAACGGGGCACCGGCGATGAGCGCACCGAAGATCAACAGCGAGTCCAGAATCGAATGGAACATCTGCAGGCCGGCAAGCAGGAAACCACCGGCGACCGCGGCGGCGATCTTGCCGAACGTCGACTCGGTCCCGTGCTGCATGCGCGTCATCAACGTGATGACCATGCCGCCGAGCAGCGACAGCGTTACCGTCTCCGCCGACAGCGGGGCGGTGGCGAAGTGGGTGGCCGACTCGATGGTCTGCGCATGCAGTTTCGGGTAGGCCGTCATGATCAGCCACATGATCGCCCAGCCCCCAACGAGATTGGCGATCAGCGTCCCGCTCCAGAGCTTCAGCAACTGCCCGACGCTGGCGCGTTTGGCCACGACCGTGGTGACCGGCACCAGGAACCCCTCGGTGAACAGCTCGCTGCGGCCGAGCAGCAGCGCGAGGAACCCGATCGAGAACGCGATACCGGCGAGCAGGTGGTTGTGCGTGGCGGCCAACACCGACAGGTAGGCGAGTACGCCGACCGCGACCTCGGTGCCGCCGAAGAAGCCGGTGACCAGAACTTCGCGCCAGGTCCGGTGCAGACGCTGGGTGCCTTCGTCGACCATCCGCGCGAAGGCGCCCTCCAACTCGTCCTCGATGGGGCTGTCGGTATCGCCCAGTTGACGCTTACGCGTATCGCTCATGTGCGGCCCTTCCCGATTCGATGACGGTCAGGGGTACCCGTCCACCGCCGCGCCGAAGCACCCCGGCCCGTGCTCACGGCGTTGTGGGACGGCGACAACCGGCTGCGTCGGGGTTGTCGGGCACCGGCAAGCGAGCGTCGGCGATCAGGCTCACCATGGGATGAAAGAGGTAAAAGCGCGAGAGGAGAGCACGGTGTACCGCCCGGGTGGCAACGATCAACCCCAGACCACCGCTCGGTTGGGTGACGACCAGGGGTGGGCCACCTTCACCCTCCGCGTGCCCCGGTGGCCGGCGCTGATGCGTCTGCGGGGGCGCGATCCCCTGGTCCGCTCCGTGGATCGGATCGAGGCCGTGATCATCACCGTGGCCGTCGCCCTGTCACTGTTCGCCGTGCCTATCGCCGGCGCCGTCGGCACCGCACTGTTCGACTCCAAGCGCGGGGCTCCCCACGCGGCGATGGAAGCCGTCACGGCGGGCGCACTCGTCCTGCTCGCCGCCCTCGGGACGGCGGCGGCTGTCATCCTGATCACCCGCGCGGTGTGTAACCGCGTCCGCTCCGCCAGGTGGCAGCGGGGCCTCGACAGCCTGATCGACGGCCGGGGCCAGGCTCATATGCAGTAGCGACCCGGCCGCCTCTCGGATGTCCCAATCGGAAACCCCCCGGTGTCGCGATTCGTGATTTACACCCGGCCGCCGGGGCCCAACCATGGACCCAGCTAGCCAGGAGAGGCGGTTGGGATGACGATCAGTGCGGCCGAGCGCGCACAACTGCGTTCGGCGGTGCGCGAGTTGCTGGGTGACAGGTGCACCGAGGACGACGTGCGCGGGGTGATGACGTCCGACGACGGCTTCGACCGAGACTTGTGGCGCCGGCTCGCCGATCAGGGCTTGCTCGGCATGCTCGTCGACGACGAACTCGGCGGTCTGGGCTTCGGTGCACTCGAGCTCGAGGCCGTCGCCGAGGAGACGGGTGCGGCACTTCTGCCCGCACCGTTCATCTCGAGCGCCGTGTTGGCGGTGACGCTCGTGCAGGCCGCGGGCTCCGACGAGGACAAGCGCCGACTCCTGCCGGGGCTGGCCGACGGCACGGCCATCGGCACCGTCGCGGTCACCGGGCAGTCCGGCTCCTGGACGGCGCAGGGTGTCGACGTCGAGGCCGGCGCCGACGGCTCCCTCACCGGCGCCGCACACTACGTCACCTGGGGTCAGGTGGCCGATGTCGTGCTTGTCGTCGCGCGTACCGCCGAGGGCGTCGGTGTCTTCGAGGTGGCGCCCGACGCCGAGGGTCTCACCCGCACCGCGGTCACGGTTTTCGACCCGACCGTGCGGTTGTCGACGTTCACCTTCGCTTCCACACCCGCGCGGCGGCTCGGCACCGCCGGGTGGGACGCCGTACAGGAGGCCCTGGACCACGCCGTGATCGCCTCGGCAGGCGAGCAGGTGGGCGGCTCGCGCCGGCTCTTCGAGTTGACCGTCGACTACCTCAAGACCCGCGTCCAGTTCGGCCGCCAGATCGGCAGCTTCCAGGCGCTCAAGCACATGGCCGCCGACCTGCTGATCGAGGTCGAGAACGCGACATCGGCCGCCCAGCACGCGGCCGCCGAGAAGGCCGCGCGCAGTGAAAGTGCCGACGGGGCGGTCGCATTGGCCGGTTTCGCCTGCGCCGAGGCCTACGAGACCATCGCCATGAACGCGATCCAGATGCACGGCGGTATCGGTTTCACCTGGGAGCACCCCGCCCACCTGTTTCTGCGGAGAGCGCGCACCGGCCTGCAGTTGTTCGGCGGTCCGCGCCTGCATCGCGAGCGCTACCTCGTCTCGAAAGGTGCCTGACATGACCAGCCCGCTGCCCACCGCCGACGAGCTCCGCGCCGAGGTCCGGGAATGGTTGCGCGACAACTGGACTCCACTTCCCTCCTCCGACGACCCGTGGGTGTCGTCACCCGAGCGGATCGCCTGGCTGGAGAAGGTGCTCGACGCCGGTTACGCCGTGCCGACCTATCCCACCGAGTGGTTCGGCCGCGGATACCCCAGTGACCTCGCGGCCGTCATCGGCCAGGAGTTCTCGGCGATCAAGGCGCCGGGGTCGCGGCAGGACAAGTACAACATCCCGGCCAACACCACCCTCAAGCTCGGCACCGAGAGAATCAAAGGCGATCTGCTGCGCGATTTCCTGGTCGAGCGGTCCCGCACCTGCCTGCTCTACAGCGAACCGGGCGCCGGTTCCGACCTGGCCAGCGTGCGCACCACCGCCGTCCGCGACGGCGACCAGTGGGTCGTCAACGGGCAGAAGGTGTGGACGTCGGGCGCGCTCACGGCCGATTACGCGCTGCTGCTGGCCCGCACCGATTGGGATGTGCCCAAACACAAGGGCCTGAGCCTGTTCATCATGCCGATGAAGCAGCCGGGCATCGAGGTGCGCCCGCTGGTGCAGATCACCGGTGAATCGCACTTCAACGAGGTGTTCATCAACGATGCGACCGTCTCCGACGACTACCTGCTGGGCGGCGAGGGCAACGGATGGCGCGCGCTTCAGACCGCGCTGGCCTACGAACGGTCCATCATGGGTGACAGTGGTCGCGGCTCGCGTAACCGCAAGGCGGACAGTCTGATCGAGCTCGCCCGCGAGTACGGCGTCCTCGACGATCCCGCGGTGCGCTACCCGCTGGCTAAGGTGCTGGCAATGCGGGAGCTGAACCGGCTCAACAACGCGCGCGCGAAAGCCAGTACGTCACAGGGCACGTCGAGCTCGATCATGTCGCTGGGCAAGCTTGCGATGTCGAAGATCCTGCACACCGAGGCGGCGATGAAGACACAGATCATCGGCGCGCAGGCCTTGTTGGCCGGCCCCGAGAACCCGGTGGCCGACGATGTCAACTTCCTGACTCTCAACGCGTTCTTCACCTCGATCGGCGGCGGCACCGACCAGATCCAGCGCAACATCATCGGCGAGCGCGTGCTGGGGCTGCCCAAGGAGCCCGAGGCCGACCGCGACATCCCGTTCCGTCAGGCCCGCAGGAGCTGACCCGTGTCCCACGCTGCCGCATACGATCCGCCGCTGTCGGGGATGCGGATCCTCGACCTGAGCTCGGGCCCGATGAGCGCAATCGGCCGGCTGCTCGCCGACCTCGGGGCGCGGGTGACGGTGCTGCGCCTGCTCGGTGTCACCGACGACGACGTGGTGGGACCGCACCTGGCAGGGGTAGGTGTGCAGACCGCCATCGACCGGCACGGCATGGAGACCGTCGAGCTGGCTCCGTCGACCGCGGCGGGGCGCGACGGGTTCGCGAAAATGGTTGCCGGGGCCGACATCCTGATTGAGAACACCCGGCCCGGGTCGCTCGCCGAGGCGAAACTGGCGGTGCGTGAGATCCGCGTACAGCATCCGGCGCTGGTGATCCTGTCGCTCAGCGACTTCGGCCGCGACAACGACTACCGCACCTGGCAGGGCACCGGTCCGGTGTTCCACGCCTTGACCAGCGAGCTGTCGCGGTCCGGCATCCCGGGCCGCGAGCCGTTGGTACCGCCGGGCGAACTGCCCTACCACGTGGCCGCCGCGCAGGCCGCGGTGATGGCCGTCGCGGTCTACCTCGACCGCTTGCGCACCGGCGAGGGTGACCTGATCGACTTCTCGATCCTCGACGGGGCAATGCAAACGCTCGACCCGCCGTTCGGCTCGGCGGGCAGCGCCGCGGCGGGCGTCGCGGTGAAGCTGCAACAGCGTGACTGGGACGCCGAACGCCAGCGTTATCCGATCATCCCCTGCAAGGACGGCCACGTCCGCATCTGCATCCTGGCCAAACGGCAGTGGCGCGGAATGTTCACCTGGATGGGCAGCCCCGAGCAGTTCGCCGACCCCTCCTACGACAAGCTCGGAAAGCGGTTCCGCTCACCGCATCTGCTCGATGCGATCGCCGCTTTCTGCGCCGACAAGACCCGCGTGGAGTTGGAGTCCCAGGGTCAGGCCCACGGTGTTCCCACGGCGGCGGTGCTGACCCTGTCGGAGGCGTTGACCGCCGAACACTTCAGCGCGCGTGGCTTTTTCCGTGACGTGGAGCTGGCACCCGGCGTGGTGGCTCCGATCCCGGTGGGCGTCAGCGAGATCGACGGACACCGGGCGAGCGCGCTGGACATCGCGTCCGAACGCTCCGAACGCCTCACCGCCGCTCCGTTGTTGGCTAGCCGCCGGCGCCAGGGCGAGGGCCGCCCACTGGAGGGCATCCGGGTGCTGGACCTCGGGGTCATCGTCGTCGGCGCCGACACCGGGCGGCTCTTCGGTGATCTGGGCGCCGACGTCGTCAAGATCGAGCACTCCGCGCATCCCGACGGCCTGCGCGTCGGCAAGCTGAACACGATGACCCAACCGTTCGCCGCGGGGCACCGCAACAAGCGCTCGATCGGACTCGATCTGCGCACGGAGGAGGGCCTGGAACTCGCCCACCGCCTGGTGCGGGTCTCCGATGTGGTGCTGACGAATTTCAAACCCGGCGTCGCCGAGGCGTTGGGCATGGATTATGCGACGCTGCGACGGATCAACCCGGGCATCGTCGTGGTGGACAGTTCCGCTTTCGGTCCCAGCGGTCCGTGGGCCAACCGCCTGGGCTACGGGCCGCTGGTGCGCGCCGCCGTCGGGTTCACCAGTCAGTGGGTGTACCCGGGCGAGCCCGAGACATTCTGCGACACCGTCACCGTCTACCCCGACCACGTCGCGGCCAGGATCGGCGCCCTGTCTGCGATTGCGCTGCTCCTGCGCCGGGAACGCACCGGCGAGGGCGGGTCGGCGAGCATCGCCCAGGCCGAGGTCATGCTCAGTCATGTCGCCGCCGACATCGCCGCCGACGCTCTCGAGCGTGCCGGACACCCCCGCTCCGGCACGGGAGGCAGGACACCGTGGGGACTGTTCCCGGCCGCGGGCGACAACGAGTGGATCGCGATCACCGTGCGCGACGACGCCGAGCTGCAGGCGCTGCGCTGGGTCATCGGCCTGCCCGGCGACGGTGAGGTCGACCCCGACGCCGTGCGCGCCTGGACCACGCGGCATTCGCGGACCGAGGCGATGGAAAGGCTGCAGGCCGCGGGCGTGCCCGCGGGTGCCGTCATGCACGCCGACGAGCTCCCGTCGTGGGGGTACTACCAGCAGCGGCGATCGTTCCGCGAGGAGCTTCACCCGCACGCAGACGTCCCGTTCACGATGGAGAACGTGCAGATCCACTGCGATCACGTGGCCGATCCCCCGTTGCTGCAGGCCCCGCTCATCGGCGAGCAGACCGCCGAGATCGCCACCGAACTTCTCGGCCTGAACCCGGCGGAGATCGAGGCGCTGCATCGGCTAAGGGTGCTCGAGACCACCACAGGCGACGTGCAGGTCTGACCCGGGTGCACCGGTGATCTCGTAGCATTCGGGTGGCACGGCACCCGTACGAGACACCGCAGGAATGGACATCGACTTCACCAGGCTCAGGTACTTCGTCGCCGTGGCCGACGAACTGCACTTCAAGCGGGCTGCCGACAAGCTGATGATCACGCCGCCCCCACTGAGCAAGCAGATCAAGCTCCTCGAGAAGGAACTCGGCGGACCGTTGTTCGAGCGCGGTTACCACGACGTGCGGCTGAGCCCGCTCGGCGAACGGTTGATCGGCCCGGCCCGCGAAATCCTGCGACAGGTCGAAGAGTTCAAAGCCACCGCGAAGCACGGTGTGCAGGGTCCGGCGCCGCTTCGGCTGAGCGCCACCGCCTATGCGCCGTCCGACCTGCTCGCGCAACTGGAGACGGTGCTGACCGACCTGCCCGTCCCGACGGAGTTCGGAGTTCCCGGGTCGGGTACCGAGGTCGCCGCCAAGCTGATCGCCGGACAAGCCGAGCTGGGCCTGATCCACCTGCCCGCCGGTGACAAACGCCTGCGTCACAAGGTGGTGGCCAGCTATCAGGGTGCGGTCGCGGTGCGCTTCGACGATCCCCTGGCCGCCAAAGACCTTGTGGCGATCGAGGAACTGCTCGACCGGGAGGTCGTGATCGACTTCGCCCGGCCCAATCCGGTGGTGCTGGCCGGGCTGACCCGACAACTCAACAGCCGCGGTGTGCACCGCATCGTCCGCACCACCAACCAGCGCGGCGGCGAACTCGAGATGGCCACCGCCGTGTTCAACCGGCATCTCGTCGCGCTGGTGAGTTACGCACCCGACTCGTTCATCGGCAAGATGTTCTCCCCGCCGGAGTTCAAGTTGGTGCCGATCGACGAAAGCAACTGGCCCCCAGCGCGAATCGCACTCGCTTGGGCGCCCGAGCGGCTGCGGAGCAGGCTCACCGAGGTCGAGCAAGCCGCCGAGCAGATCGCCGACCGGCTGGGGCCGGTGCATCGAGGTGCCTGAGGCTTCACTCACCGACATCGCACAAGGGCTGGGCGCCGATCCCGACGCGCTGTTCACGGCCTTCGCCGCCTGGGCCGAGGCCAACGGCACCGTGCTGTATCCGGCGCAGGAGGAAGCGCTGATCGAGTTGGTCAGCGGCGCCAACGTCATCCTGGCAACCCCGACCGGTTCGGGGAAGTCGCTGGTGGCCACGGGCGCGCTGTTCGCGGCGCTGGCCCGATCCGGTGCACGGCACGGCCGCAGCTTCTACACCGCGCCGATCAAGGCGCTGGTCAGCGAGAAGTTCTTCGCGCTGTGCAAGGTGTTCGGCGCGGACAACGTTGGCATGCTGACCGGTGACGCCGCGGTCAACGCCGAGGCGCCGATCATCACCTGCACCGCCGAGGTACTGGCCAACATCGCGCTGCGCGAAGGGGCCGACGCTGACATCGCGTTGGTGGTGATGGATGAGTTCCATTTCTACGGCGATCCGGACCGCGGATGGGCGTGGCAGGTTCCGCTGCTGGAGCTGCCGAAGGCGCAGTTCCTGCTGATGTCGGCGACGCTGGGTGACGTCTCGTTCCTGCGCGACGACCTCACCCGGCGCACCGGCCGCCCGACGGCGCTGGTGGCCAACGCCGAACGCCCAGTGCCGCTGTTCTTTTCGTATTCGAACACTCCGATGCACGAGACGATCGGCGATCTGCTCGAGACCGCGCAGGCCCCGATCTACGTCGTGCACTTCACCCAGGCCTCGGCGTTGGAGCGCGCGCAGGCGTTGATGAGCGTCAACGTCAGCACCAAAGAGCAGAAGGCCGAGATCCGGGAGATGATCGGCGCGTTCCAGTTCTCCACGGCCTTCGGCGCGACGCTGTCCCGGTTGGTGCGACACGGTATCGGAGTGCACCACGCCGGGATGCTGCCGAAGTACCGGCGGCTGGTCGAACAGTTGGCGCAGGCCGGTCTGCTCAAGGTGATCTGCGGCACCGACACGCTGGGTGTCGGCATCAATGTGCCGATCCGCACGGTGGTGTTCTCGGCGCTGTCGAAGTACGACGGGGTGCGCACCCGGCTGCTCAATGCGCGCGAGTTCCACCAGATCGCGGGTCGGGCCGGGCGGGCCGGCTACGACACCGCGGGCACCGTCGTCGTGCAGGCGCCCGACCACGAGGTGGAGAACCTCAAACAGTTCGCCAAGGTCGCCGACGACCCCAGGAAGCGCCGGAAGCTGGTGCGCCGCAAGGCTCCCGAGGGCATGGTGCCGTGGAGCGAGTCGACGATGAACCGGTTGATCGAGGCCACGCCCGAACCGCTGACCAGCAACATGCGGGTGTCGACGGCGATGATGCTCGACGTCGTCGACCGTCCCGGCGACCCCTTCGAGGCGATGCGGCGGCTGTTGACCGACAACCACGAGCCGCGCAAACGGCAGTTGCAGCACATCCGTGAAGCCGTCGGCATCGCGCGCTCACTGCTACAGGCCGGTGTGGTGGAGCGCCTCGACCAGCCCGGTCCCGACGGCAGCAGATACCGGCTGACCGTCGACCTGCCGCCGAACTTCGCGTTGTATCAACCGTTGTCGACATTCGCTCTGGCCGCCGTCGATGTGCTCGATCCGACATCGGAAACCTTTGCACTGGATGTGGTTTCGGTGATCGAGGCGACGCTGGAGGATCCGCGTCAGATCTTGGCGGCGCAGCTGAACAAGGCCCGCGGCGAGGCCGTCGCCGCGATGAAGGCCGAAGGCATCGAGTACGACGAGCGCATCGAACTGCTCGACGACATCACCTACCCCAGGCCGCTCGAGGAGTTGCTCGAGCACACCTTCGAGGTCTACCTGCAGAGCAACCCGTGGGCCGCCGACGCCGCGCTGTCCCCGAAGTCGGTGGTGCGCGAGATGTGGGAACGCGCCATGACTTTCCGCGAATACGTCAGCGAGTACGGCCTGACCCGCGCCGAGGGGGCGGTGCTGCGCTACCTGTCCGATGCGTACAAGGCGCTGCGGTCCGGGGTTCCCGCCGCGGCCAGGACCGAGGAACTCGCCGATATTGTCGAGTGGCTCGGCGAGCTTGTCCGCCAGGTGGATTCGAGCCTGCTCGACGAGTGGGAGCAGCTGACCGACCCCGACCAGCCACATGACGCACCGGCGGCGGTGCCGAGCACGCCGCGCCCGCTGTCCGGCAACCAGCGTGCGTTCACGGCGATGGTGCGCAACGCGTTGTTCCGGCGGGTGCAGTTGTTCGCCCGGCAGCGCTGGGACGAACTCGGCGCGCTGGACAGCGGTTCGGGATGGACGGCGGCGCGCTGGGAGCAGGTCGGGCAGGACTACTTCGACGAGCACGACGACGTCGGCACCGGCGCCGACGCGCGCGGCCCGGCGCTGCTGATCATCGACCGTGCGCCCGAAGTGTGGCGGGTGCGGCAGATTTTCGACGATCCCGCGGGCGACCACGACTGGGGCTTCACCGTGGAGGTCGACCTTGTCGCCTCCGACGAGGCCGGCGCGGTCGTATTGCGGGTCGTCGACGCCGGCCGGTTCGACTGAGCGACGCGCGACGCCTTCTTGCCGAGTGTGGCCTTGCGTCACATTTGTCGCGGATTCGCGTGACACAACCCCACGCTCGGCGGAACGCTTTTGTGTGATTACCGGTGAGCGCCTACGGGTACGGAGTCGGACATGACATCTCCAGACGAGAACGTAACGCCAGAGCCCGCCACCAAGGACGCCGACGTGATGGCGCCCGCCACTCCCGGAGCCGAGGCGCTGCCGCTGCCCGAGGACCAGGTCGACAAGCCCTCCGAAGGTTAGGTAAGCCCGCGCCGCGTGGCCCGATGGAATCGGCCCGCGCGGTCTCGCGTTGGATCGGTTCATGGCGATTGACGATCTCTTTCGACCGTTCACGGTCCGCTCCCTGACGGTGCCCAACCGGTTCGCGATGGCCCCGATGACCCGTCAGGCCTCGCCGGGCGGGGTGCCGGGCGCCGACGTGGCGGAGTACTACCGTCGGCGGGCCGCGGGCGGGGTCGGGCTGATCATCACCGAGGGCATCCGGCTACCGGATGCGGCCGCCGGATACCCGGCCAGCATCCCGACGATCGCGGGCGACGAGGTGCTCGCCGGCTGGCGGCGTGTCGTCGGCTCGGTTCATCGCGAGGGCGGCATGATCGCCGCGCAACTGTGGCATCAGGGCGTGCAGCGTGACGACGCCGACGGTGTGGTGCCCGTCGGCCCCTCGGGTGTCGACGGCCGCGGTCGGCCTCGGGGCCGGGCGCTCGAGGTCCGCGAACTACACCGACTCGCCGATCAGTACGCCGAAAGCGCCGCCACCGCTCGGGAGGTCGGCTTCGACGCGGTCGAACTGCACGGTGCCCACGGCTATCTGCTCGACGAGTTCTTCTGGGACCGAACCAATTTGCGCACGGACGAATACGGCGGGTCGCTGACCGCCCGAACCCGCTTCCCTGCCGAGGTGGTGGCCGCCGTCCGCGCCGCCGTCGGCCCGGACTACCCGATCATCTTCCGGTTCTCTCAATGGAAGGGCACCGACTACACCGCGTCCGTCGCCGCGGATCCGACCGAACTGCAGGAACTGCTTGCGCCACTGGTGGATGCAGGGATCGACGTTCTGCACCCGTCGACCCGCAGGCACTACGCACCGGCGTTCCCCGACCACGACGGCGAGTTGAGCCTGGCCGGCTGGACGAAGAAGGTAACCGGCGTGCCCGTCATCGCGGTCGGCTCGGTCGGGCTGGAGACGCAGTTCCGCAGCGAGAAGCAGGGCCAGGTGATCCAGCCTGCCCCCGTCGACCGTCTGGTCGAGCAGTTCGACGCCGACGAGTTCGACATCGTCGCCATCGGTCGGGCCCTGCTCGCCGATCCGGCGTGGGTCAACCGCCTGCGCGACGGCCGCCTCGACGGGTTCGCCGGATACGACCCCGAGGCCGCGCTCGCGAAGCTCGCCTGAGCGTTTCCGACGACACCTCGCAGCCCCCGATCGCTCCGACCTCCTCCTCGAGCGAATCTGTCAGGCCAACGCCAGGAAGAGCTTCTCGAGTTCTTCCTCGGTCATGGGCCGTTCATTACCCTCGTGGTCCCCGGTCATGCACTCGCGTAGGCCCGTCGCGACGATCTTGAAGCCCGCGCGGTCGAGCGCCCGCGACACCGCCGCGAGCTGAGTGACGACGTCCTTGCACTCACGGCCCTGCTCGATCATCCCGATCACACCGGCGAGTTGTCCCTGCGCACGCCGTAGCCGGTTGAGTACGGCTGCGATGGCCTCCTGGTCACCAACCATGGCTTTTCCTTTCCACTTCGCTGTCCAGATTACCCGCGGGGGTATTTGCGGAATAGATACCCCCGGGTGTATTGTCGACTATACCCGGAAGGGTATCGAGCCGACACCCCGACGATGAGAAGGGACAACGAAGATGATCCTTGAGCAGTACTACATCGAATGCCTGTCACACGCGTCTTACCTGATCGGTGACGAGTCGACCGGACGCGCGATTGTCGTGGACCCGCGCCGCGACATCACCGAATACCTGGCCGATGCGCGTAGACACGGGCTCATGATCGAGGGCGTCATCAACACCCACTTCCATGCCGACTTCGTCTCCGGGCACCTCGAACTCGTCCATGCCACCGGCGCTTGGATTGGCTTCGGAGAGGCCGCCGAGACCGACTATCCGATCCGCCGCCTGGCTGACCGGGAACACGTGTCGCTGGGGGACGTCGACCTGGAGATCCTCTCGACACCGGGCCACACCTGGGAATCGATCAGCGTGCTGGTTCGCGAGCGTGCCGACGCCGAGCCGACGGCCGTCCTGACGGGCGACTCGCTGTTCATCGGTGACGTCGGCAGACCGGATCTGGTCAATATCGGGGACGGCTCGGCCAGCGACCTGGCTCGTGCGATGTTCCACACGATCCACGACACGTTGATGAAACTGCCCGACCACGTGAAGGTGCTGCCCGCGCACGGCGCCGGCTCGTCGTGCGGCAAGAACCTGTCGACCGAACTCACGTCGACAATCGGCGAACAGCGGGTGAGCAACCCGTCGGTTCAACCGATGAGCGAAGACGACTTCGTCTCGATGCTCATCCACGGTCAGCCCGCCGCACCGGCATATTTCGCCGTCGACGCCGCGATGAACAAGCGGGTTCACCCGCTGCTGCCAGAGCAGCGCATGGTCGCCAGGATGACCCCGGAGCAGATGCGGGCTGCACTCGCGGACGGCGTGCGCGTGGTGGACGCGCGCAGTGTCGACGATTTCGCCGCGGGCCACCTGCGCGGCTCGGTGAACGTCGGTTTCGACGGGCGGTTCGCCGAGACCGCCGGGATGGTGGCCGAGGTCGGGGAACCGATCGCCCTGATCACCTATCCGGGAGAAGAACAGCAGGCCGCGCTGAGGCTGGCCCGCATCGGCTCGGACAATGTGATGGGCTATCTCAACGTCGACCGCGATGATCGGTTGCCCGCCGAGCTTCGGGATCTGGTGCAGATTGCGCCTCGGACAGAGGTTTCCGAGCTCGACGAGATGCTGGCCGCCGAAGCCGTGACGTTGATCGATATCCGCAACCCCGGTGAGCGAGAAGCCGGCGCCATCCCCGGATCGATCCACATCCCGCTGGCGCAGTTGCGGAGCCGCATGAGTGAAGTGCCGACCGACGAGCCGATCGTGCTGCACTGTGCGGGCGGCTGGCGATCCAGTGTCGCGGCTTCGTTGCTGCGCGCGAACGGTTTTCGGCACGTGTCCGACCTGGTGGGTGGATACAACGCGTGGATCGATGCCCACGCAACAGTTTGAGGAACCGGATCAGAAGGAGACAGCTGTATGTGTTACGCAATCCGATGCCCATTGTGCGGCAAGACCACATGGGACGGCTGCGGCCAGCACGTCGACGACGTGATGCGGTCGGTGCCGGCCGAACAGCGTTGCCGCTGTCAATCGGCGACCGCACCGCCGCGCCGTCCCGGCCGTCGGTTGTGGCGCCGATAGGCGGGTCGAGGGCAATTCATGGCGTTGGCGATCGGACTGACGCTCGGCGCGGTGATCGGTGTGCTGCTGGGACTGCTCGGCGGCGGGGGTTCGATCCTCGCCGTTCCGGCACTGGTCTACGGCGTGGGTCTCGGCATCGAGGAGGCCATTCCGATCTCTCTGGTCGTCGTGGCCGTGGCATCGGCCGTCGGTGTGCTGCCGAAAATTCGTGCCGGGCAGGTTCGGTGGCGGATGGCGGGTATCTTCGCGGCGGCCGGCATCCCCGCGACCATTCTTGGCAGCGCCATCAGCAGACATCTGCCCGAGTCAGCGCTGCTGATCGGGTTTGCGGCCGTGATGGTGGTCGCGGGCATCCGCATGCTGGCCGATCAGGACAACACCGGGACCGCCTGCGAGGTCCACGCCGGGCAGGTCAACTGGCGTCGGTGTGTACCGCGGTCGATCGGGGCCGGTCTTGTCGTCGGCTTGCTGACCGGGCTGTTCGGCGTCGGCGGCGGCTTCCTCATCATCCCGGCACTCGTGGTGGTTCTCGGCGTCGAAATGTCCACGGCCATAGGCACTTCGCTGCTGATCATCGTCGCCAACTCGCTCGCCGGCATCTTCTCGCATCTCCAGGGCATCAGCGTCGACTGGTCACTCACCGCGGCGTTCGTCGCCGCCGCGACGGCCGCCTCGCTGGTCGCGGGATACTTCGGCACCAAAGTCGACACCGATCGCCTGCAGCGCTGGTTCGCCTACCTCGTATTCGCCGTCGCGGCATACGTTCTCGTCGACACCATCTTCCTCCGTTGACCACAGAAGGGAAACCCATGGACGTCTCGATCATCGAAACCTCCGGGCTCGGTGACCGCAGCTATCTGATCAGTCACGGCGACGTCGCCGTTGCGATCGATCCGCAGCGAGACATCGACCGAGTGCTCGCGGTTGCCGGCCGCCGCAAGGCGCGCATCACCCATGTGCTGGAAACGCACCTACACAACGACTATCTGACCGGTGGACTGGAACTGTCACGCACCGTCGGCGCCGAGTACGTGGTGCCCGCCGGTGACGACGTGAGTTACGCGCGTCGTGCCGTCAGTGACGGTGACGTCATCGACGCCGGGCCGATCCAGTTGGAGGCGGTGCACACACCCGGTCACACCCACCACCACATCAGCTATGTGCTTCGCGACGACAACGACGACGTTCACGGTGTTTTCACTGGAGGATCGATGTTGTTCGGCACCACCGGGCGCACCGACCTGATCGGCGCGGACGCCACCGAAGAACTCGCACGCGCGCAGTACCACTCCGTCCACAAGCTCGCCGATCGCCTGCCCGCCGACACACCGGTCTACCCGACGCACGGATTCGGTAGCTTCTGTTCGGCCACACCGGCTTCCGGTGACGAGTCGACCATCGGTGAACAGCGGCACACCAACCCGGCACTGACACAGGACGAACAGGCCTACGTCGACGAACTGCTGGCCGGACTGTCGGCATACCCCGCGTATTACGCGCACATGGGCGTCATCAACAGCCGGGGACCGGCGCCCGTCGACCTGACACCCCCTGAGCCGATCGATCCCGCCGAATTACGGCGCCGTCTCGAGGCCCGCGAGTGGGTGGTCGATCTGCGCAGCCGGACCGCGTTCGCCGCCGGACATCTGCAGGGCTCGTTGGGTTTCGAGCTGTCGGGCTCGTTTGTCAGTTACTTCGGCTGGCTGTACGACTGGGGCGCCCCGGTCACGCTCATCGGAGAGTCACCGGAGCAGATCGCCGACGCGAAACGCGAACTGGTGCGCATCGGAGTGGACCTGCTGACGGGGGCCGCCACCGGAGACATTGACGAGCTACGCGACGGATTCCCACTCGGCTCATATTCCGTCGCCGACTTCGGCCGGCTGGCTCAACGACGCCGAACGGAGGCGGTGGCGGTGCTCGATGTGCGGCAGACCCACGAGTACGAGTCCGAGCGCATACCGTCCGCGGTGAACATACCGCTGCACGAACTGCCCAAGCGGCTCAACGAGGTTCCGCCCTCAACGGTCTGGGTGCACTGTGCCTCCGGGTATCGGGCGTCGATCGCGGCGTCGTTCCTCGACCGCGCCGGCCACGACGTCGTTCTCATCGACGACGACTTCGACAACGCCACAGCCCAGGGCCTCACCACGCGAACCTAGGTTCGGAATCCTCGCAAACGGGCATGCAGCGCACATCCGCGCGAACGTGAGGAGCCCACATGGTGAGCCGGACGGCCGACAGAAGATCGACCTCCACAGTGCTGTTGGCACTTGTCGTCGGTGTGGCCACCGCGGCCACGCTCGTCGTCAACTACCTCGCCAACAGTCTGCCGATCAACGGCCAGACCACCGGTGACGTCACCCGTCGCGTCGAGGTGTACTTCGTGCCCGCCGGTTACGTCTTCTCCATCTGGAGCGTCATCTACCTCGGGCTGATCGCCTACACCGTGTACCTGGGTCTGGCACTCGCGCAGCGCCGCGCCGACAGCGGCGCCGCGCGCGCGATCGCGCCCTGGTACGTGCTGACCGCCGCTGCCAACTGTTGCTGGCTGTTCGCGTGGCACCACAACCAGTTTCCGCCGAGCATGCTGGTGATGGTTGTGCTGCTGGTCGCCCTCATCGTCATCTACCGCCTGCAAGCCTCCCGCCCACCCACGTCGACGCTCGAGCGGTGGACGGTGCACATCCCGTTCCGGGTGTACCTGGGCTGGATTTCGGTCGCGACCATCGCCAACGCGACCATCACCCTCGATGACGCCGGCTGGTCGGGTTTCGGTCTCTCCGAGCCGACCTGGGGCGTCATCATGGTCGCGGTGGCGGCCGCACTCGGACTGGTGATGAACCTGCGCCACCGCGACATCGCCTACGGCCTGGTGATCATCTGGGCGCTGATCGGCATCGCGGTGCGCCTGAGCGACACCACGTCGGTCCTGATCGCCTCGTTGACCGGTGCGGCGGTGGTCGGCATCTCCGTGCTGATCTCCGCCCAACAGCTGCGCAGCCGAACCGCTTGATGGAGGTGCGCACAGGCGAATCGTGTCGACCTCAGGGGCGGTGCCGTCCTTTGTGATGATGCAGTGTCCGTCGATCTCCCGGATGCCGTTGGTGAGGAGATCGACGTGGTCGCGGTCCAGTGCCGGTACCAGTCATTGGCGATGAGCATGCCGTCCTTACACACGGACCGGATAGCGGTAGGAACGTGTTCGGCGTACAGGCGCGATGTGTATGCGATATGACAAAGCCATGCCGGAATCGATAGTTCGCCCGCCAGGGGCTCCGTCCGCTTTCCGGTACCCGGGGCTGACCGGCCGCCGCGGGCTCCTGCGGAATGCGGTGAAGCGACTCGCCCGTGTCGATCTGCTTCCCTCCGATACCACCGCGCGGGCGTTCATCGCCGGCCTCAACGAGGGCGACCCCGTCGCCGAACGCTTCGTCGCCGAGACCTATCACGGTGAGCTCGGTGCGAGGAAGGCCCGCGAGCAGGTCGAGAAGGCCCAGCGGGAAGGCATCGACCATGTGCCCGAGGCGCCCGAGTCGATGCGTGCATTGTTCGAGGAATTCGAACAACTCCCCGAGTGGGTCGACCCGGACCTCGTCGAGGAAGGAGCGGCGGTCTGGCGTCGGTGGGCTTACGCACTGGGCGCGCTCGGCAACGCCGGTACCAACGACACCTACACCGAGGGCTGGCTGGCGGTGCCCCTGTCGCTCTCCGGCGGTTACGCCGGCCAACGCGCCCTGCACCGGTATCTGGAGACATCGCGGTGGTGGATCGAAGTCTGCCGACCGGGCGCCATCCTGACGCCAGGATCGTTGGGGCGCAATATTTCCCTGCACGTGCGGATCATGCATGTCAGTGTCCGCGACCGCGTCCGAGCGCACCCGGAGTGGGACGTCGAGCGCTGGGGTCTGCCGATCAGCCAGTCCGCCATGCTGCTGACGCTCTTGGGCGGCAGCGTCGCACCGGCGTTCGGCCTGTTCCTTCTCGGCCACCTCACCTCACCGCGGGAGATGCGCGCCGTCCTGCATTTCAACCGCTACTGCGGCCACCTCGTCGGGGTCCGATGCGACGGCTACTTCCCCGAGACCGTCGCCGATGCATGGCGCATCCTGTTCATGTGCGACGCGGCGCGCAGCTATGACAGCGCGGACAGTGGCACCGAACTCGTTCAGTCCTTCGTTCCGGCTTTCGAACCCGCGACGTCGCACCGCGGCCTGGAGCGCCTTCGCGCCGAGTACCACTACCGCCTGCAAGCCGGGTATCTCGGGCTGTACATGCTCCCGTGGAATCGTCGTCGCTACCGGCTACCGTCGGCCCTGCCGGGAATCATGTTGCTTCTCAGCCGCTTTCCGATGATCCTCACCCTTGAGATCGCGCGGCGGTTGTCGCCCAGGCTCGACCGCTGGTGGCAGGCATCGAACCTCAAGCGGTGGGAAAACTGGCTGCAGTGGCAATCCGACGGCAAAGCAGCGGCTTTCGAGGCCGCGGTGCCGTTGCGCCGCTGATCACGCCCGCGACAGCACCAGCGACGGGCTGCCGACCCCGATGGTGATCTGCGGCGCCGCGGCGGGATCGAGCCACGTCAGCAGTGTGCGCATCTCCTCGCGCCCGATTGCCACACAACCCCACGTCGGATTCCCGTCGGTCACATGCAGGAAGATTCCCGACACCCGTCCCGGAATCCGCTGCGGGTTCACCGTGATGTTGACCGCGTAGTCGTAGACGGGACCGGAGTCATACAGGTTCTCGGCGATCGACGACGGTTTACGGGGCCCACGCACGTGGGTGTTGTACGTGGGTGAGGAGGCGTTCTCGTCCCACCAGTCCTGATTCGTGGTCTGGAAGTACGGCATCTTGGTGCCCGGGTTGGGTTGACGGCCGAAGGCCTGATCGAACGTGAAGGTTCCCACCGGCGTGCGGTGCACACCGTCAGCGGGTGCGCCCACGCCGAGGGCACCCACTTTGGCCGGCGTCGGCCCCAGGACGGGCTTCCATTGCTGTCCGGTCCGCTGAAAGGCGGTCAGGGTGCCCGAGGTGGCGTCGGCGGTGGGTACGCCGACGACGATCCACTGCGTCGTCCGTGCGGTTGCGGCGGCGGGCTGCGCCGCCGCCGGTGCGGCGAGCGGTAGCGCCAGGAGCGCAACACCGAGGTACGCCAGTGTCTTTCGCAGTCTCACGGGCTACCTCGCGAGGGTAATCGGGCACTCGAATGCAGAATCGAGACATCGTATCCGCGGTATATGGCGTCAACCGCTCCTCGAAACCTGTTCGCGGCCAATACGAGACCGTGTCGCTACTTGGCTCAGTCGGTTCGGCTGATCGGGCGTACCGGATTTGTCGGACCCTTCTGTGATGATGTGGTCATGTCGATCGCTTCTGCGGATGCCCAGGTGGATGTGGGTCCCCACGAGCGTTTGGTGGGCCTGTTGGAGCAGTTGGCCGAGTTGTCGGGACAGCGCAACGCCATCGATGGGCGCATCGTGGAAATCATCGCCGAGATCGACCGCGACGGCCTGTGGTCAACCGCCGAAGGTGTGCGCTCGGTCAAAGCGCTGGTGGCCTGGAAACTGGGCATGGCAGATGCCACCGCCAAAAACGTGGCCGCCGTCGCGCAGCGCTTCGACGAGTTCCCGCGCTGCACCACCCAAATGCGCCAGGGCCGCCTGTCGCTGGATCAGGTCGGGGTCATCGCCCAGTACGCCGGGGCGGGCTCTGATGAGCACTACGCCGACATGGCCTCGGTGGCCACGGTCAACCAACTACGGTTCGCGATCAAACTCGAACCGCGCCCCCAACCCGACCACCGCGACCCGCCACGGGGCATCAGCAAAACCGTCGGCGAGCAGGCCACCACCTACCGCATCACCCTGCCCCACCTCGAGGCCGCCGCACTCGAGGCCGCCCTGCAATCACACCGCGACGCGCTCATCGGCGAGCACACCGCCGATCACGGCCCCGACACCGGTGCTGACACCCACGAACGCCGACAGCTCGGTGATCTGCGGTGTCGCCCGCCGTTTCCCACCCTGGCCGATGCGTTCATGCGCATCGTGCACACCGCCTGGGACACCGAGGTGGCCCGACGCCCCCACGATCAACACACCACCGCCATCGTGCACCTGGACCTGGACAAACCCGCGGCCTGGCCGCATCTGGGACCGGTGCTCTCTGAAGCCGAGCGGCGCATGCTGTTGTGCGACACCACCTGCCAAGTGTGGCTCGAACGCCACGGCCAACTCATCGGATCCGGACGCTCCACACGGGTGATCAGCCGCCGACTACGCCGAGCACTCGAACACCGCGACCGCACCTGCCAAGTACCCGGCTGCTGGGCCACCCGCGGGCTACACGCCCACCACATCGTGCACTGGGAAGACGGCGGACCCACCGAACTGCACAACCTGATACTGGTGTGTCCCTATCACCACCGCATGCACCACCGCGGCCAGATCATCATCACCGGCCCCGCCGACCAACTGCGCGTCACCGGCAGCGACGGCCAACCCCTCGACCCCGGATCACTCGCACACCCACCCACCGGATCACCACCAACGGTCCCACCCTGCCCAGGCCCCCGCGGCGAACGCGCCGAATGGAAATGGTACGACCCCTACGAACCCCAACCACCACCAAGCGATAACTAGGGATTTTGGCCCAAACACTCTGGCGAGCAGCATTTTTCGCCGTCAGATTTCTAGAGAAGGCAAGAATTCCGTCGCGTGTGGCGACGTCTTCAGGTACTC
>NZ_BCTA01000093.1 GCF_001570485.1 Mycolicibacterium novocastrense | reverse complement strand
TGGACCTAGACAAGCCGATTTTCTCAAGCAGGACAGGCACTTCCGTGCATTACACGCCCGTCATCAACCGATCATCACGAAAGATCGAGGCTAGTGGAACTGCGCCCCCCACCCATTGACGGCGCCGAACTGCGACGGGTATACGGCTGCTACCCGTCGGGGGTGACCGCCGTGTGCGCGATGGTCGACGGAGAGCCGGTGGGGATGGCGGCGAGTTCATTCACGTCGGTTTCGGTCGAACCGCCGCTCGTCTCGATCTGTATCCAAAACGACTCCAGGACGTGGCTACGGTTGAAAAAGGCCGCGCGGCTGGGCCTCAGTGTGCTGGCCGAGGACCACGGCGATGCATGCCGCAGTCTCTCGCGCAAAGACGGTGACCGGTTCGCCGGTGTGCCCTGGACGGAGCTGGCGACCGGAGCGGTGGTCGTGTCGAGGGCCAGTGCCTGGCTGGACTGCCGACTACGCAGCGAGGTACGGACAGGTGATCACACGATCGCGGTCCTCGAGGTCTGTGCCTTGGACGCGGATGCCGCCATGCCGCCACTTGTGTTTCACGGCAGCCGGTTTCACCGGATCGCCCGTGCGGACTTACAGGAGCAGATATGAAGACGACCGACACCAGGGTCCGTCGCGCAATCACAGCGGTGGGCGCCGGGCGCCCCGTGGTCATCACGATGGGCCCGGAGAACGACCATGAGGGATATCTCGCTTTCGCCGCCGAAGCGGCCACGTCCCAGTTACTGGCCTTCACGGTCCGGCATTCCTCGGGCTATGTCAGGGTCGCGCTGCCGACCGCCGAATGCGAGCGGCTGAACCTGCCGCCGATCTGCCACCGCGGCGACACCCACTCCGATACGGGCGCCCATCGGGTGGCGGTCGACTGGCGAGGTACCGGCACCGGGATATCGGCGACCGACCGGGCGGCGACAATCACCGCGCTGGCGGCGAAAAGCTCTGAGGCATCGGACTTTCGCCGGCCCGGGCACGTGGTTCCGGTCGAGGTGGCTCCGGACGGCGTGCTGGGACGGCCGGGTCCTGCCGAGACAGCCCTCGACCTCGCCCGCCTCGCAGGCCGGCCAGAGGCCGCGGGGATGTGCGACATCGTGTCCCGCCACCGGCCCACCGCGATGGCGCGAGGTGGCGAACTGCTCGAATTCGCCCTCGAGCACGGGTTGGCCGTCGTCTCCGTGGCGGAGCTCGTCAGCTATCGACGGCGCGTCGAGCCCCAGGTCGTGCGAATCGCCGAGACAGTGCTGCCGAACGGGGGCAGCGCGTTCCGTGCCATCGGGTTCCGTGACGCGCACGGCGACGGTGAGCACCTGGCGATCATCATCGGTGATGTCGGCGCCGGGGTGCCGGTACCGCTGCACGTCCACGTCGAGTGTCTGACGGCAGATGTCTTCGGGTCGACCGCTTGCCGATGCGGTACCGATCTGGACCGCGCGCGCAGCGATATGAGGGCGCAAGCCGGCGGGGTCGTCATCTATTTGCGCCCGCCCGGTCCGATGCGCGCCTGCGGCCTGACGAACACCGAAGAGTTCGATTCGGAAGCGATCTCACAGACGGTGGCATGGATTCTGCGCGATCTGGGCGTCTACACCGTCCGGCTGTCCGACGACGCACCGGGATTCGGCCTGGTGATCTTCGGCGCGATTCGCGAGCACGGGCTACGGGTCGCGGGGTGAAATAGCAGGGTGCCGCAACGACCCGAGGTGATTCGATGACACATCCAGACCTCGCCGGAAAGGCCGCGATCGTGACCGGTGCGGGCGCGGGCATCGGCCTCGGCATCGCCGAACGACTCGCCGCCGAGGGCGCTCGCGTGCTGTGCGCTGACATCGACGGCTCATCCGCCGAGAGGGCAGCGGCGACGATCGGGTGCGGCGCGGTCGCGCATACTGCCGATGTCAGCGACGAGCGGCAGGTGATCGCCATGGTCGCCGCCTGCACGGCTGCGTTCGGAGGCGTCGACAAGCTGGTCGCCAATGCCGGCGTGGTGCACTTCGCGTCAGTGCTCGACACCACGGTCGAGGATTTTGACCGCGTCGTCCGGATCAACCTGCGCGGTGCGTGGTTGTGCACCAAGCACGCCGCGCCGAAGATGATCGAACGCGGCGGGGGAGCCATCGTCAACATGTCGTCGCTGGGTGGCGTGGTCGCTGCGGCGGGCACGGCGGCATACGGCATGTCGAAGGCGGGAATCATCCATCTGAGCCGCATCACGGCGGCCGAATTACGGTCGGTCGGAGTCCGATCCAACGCGGTGCTGCCGGCGTTCGTCGACACTCCGATGCAGCGGACCGCGATGACGACGTTCGACGAGGTGCTCGGCGAAGGCGGGGCGGACACCATGATCGGCCGGCTGCAGGGCCGGATGGCCGGACCGCAGGAGATGGCCGGCGTGGTTGCGTTCCTATTGTCGGATGACGCGTCGATGGTCAACGGCACGGCACAGCTCGTCGACGGTGGCACCGTCGCCGCGCTCTGGTGACGCCGGTGCACTCACTCATGCTGCGGCGGTGAATAATTGAACGAGAAACGCAAGCAACAGCCGATTCGTTCAGACCCCTCATGCCGGCGCCCGCGGCCGCCCACCAGACTCGGCCGGTCCGTGCATGAGGCAGTGCTGACGGCGTCAGCGCCTGCTGGTCAGAATCGACAGTGCGAGCGCGGTGATCTCCTCGGCCACGCCGGAATAGCGCGTGAGATGCCATGTGCGAGAAACGTCGTCGACGAAGCTGTCGGCGGCCGCCACCAGTAGGCGTGCCTGTGCGACGGTGGTTTCGGGTACCAGTTTGCGGATGAGTTCACTCCACACCGCCTCTCGATCCGCCTGGCTCCTGGAATAGCCGTCCCGAACCTCATCGGAGGCGTGGGCCAGCTCGGTGATCGAGACCGCCACCAGATTCGGATCGTCCAGGCTGATGCGGACCCGCCCCGCGACGAGTCGGTGCAGGCTCTCGGCGTCGTCACCGTCGGCCCGCAGCGCGCGGACGCATTCGAGGGTCCACCATTCTTCGAGACGGTGGATCAGGGTGTCCAGGATGGCCTGTTTCGAGGGGAACGACCGGTACAGACCCGGTCCCGCGATGCCGACCGACTTCCCGATCTCGCTCGTGCTGACGGCTTGGTAGCCCTGAGCCCGAAACAGCCGCGCGCCCGCGGCCAACAGCGTCTCGTGTCGGGAGAACAAGGCGCGTTCATCATGCCGCTGCACCGTGGTGGGCGAAAGGTCGCTGACCGGAGGCGTCTTCGCCGCAGCCATACAGGCCTGATAGAGAACGTCTTTCAGCTCCTCCCGTGGCAACGTCAGTGAGTGCCTGCCAAGGCTGGTCAGCGTGCTGGACACCGCCCAAGCGCGCAGTTCGGAGTGCCGGCCGCTCAATTCGGGCACTTCGAGGCGGACACCGGCCTGCATGCCCGCCACGATGGCGTTGATCCTGCTGCGTACCTGTGCGCGGTCGCCGTCGTTGAGATAGCGCGCCTCGCGCTGCCACAGCACCGTCAGCGCGCGGGTGGCTACGGCGGCGGCGATGAGATCCGGTAGCTCGTCGCGCAGCGGCTGATCGGTCGAGTCCGATTTCCGGCCCATCGGCCGGCGCACGCTCTGGTACTCGTCCTGCGCGGTGATGATCGCGGCGGCGAGCAGCGCCTGCTTGTTCTCGTAGTGGCGGTACAGGGCACGGGCGGTGACACCCGCCGCCTCTGCGATCTCCTCCAAGCGCACCGAGTGGAAACCGCGCTCGGTGAAGAGCCGCACGGCTTGCTGCAGGATCTGCTTCTTACGATCCTTCGGGCGGCGTTTGACCGCGCCCACGACGGGCTCCATGTCCGACCCCCCTTCCTCGCTCCGCGACCGAGGAGCACCTCGAATCCTGCCAGAAGCGCCGACCGCGAAATCTCCTACAACTTGAATCCGCTTTGGCGCTCGAAGTCCGCGAGGTCGAAGTAGTCGCTGAAGCGGGTGATCTTGCCGTTCGCCGTCTCGAACACACCCGTCACGGGCAATTCGACCTTGCCGCCGTCGTTGAGCGTGAAGTAGTCGACCCGTTCGACGAGTGCCAGACCGGGCGCGGCGGCGAGCGAGACGATGTCCAGCTTGGCCTCGGCGAAGGCGTCAAGGAACGCCTGAAAGATCGCCCGGATGTCGGTGATGCCGGCAACCGGGTCCACCGGCACGTTGTGGTAGACGGCATCGTCGGCGAAGGCCGAACAGATCGTGTCGAGATCCCTTGTCGTCCATGCGTCGAGAAAGTCGCGAACAAGCGTTTCCGTTGCCTGTGCAGTGTCGGTCATCGAGACCTCCTTAGAGCCCGCCCCGCGTCTACCGCATATTAGCAGTATCATCAGAAGACTTACTAATTTACAAAGCAAGTCATCACAAGTGTTTTGGGCGTGAAATGGTCATGCGAAGTGATACCGGTGATAGACATAGATGCCAAGCGGTTTGCGTAGTGCATCGACCCCGGACGCACCGGATTACCGAAAGGCCTCGCGTCAGCCGACTTCGGGCACGCTGGCCAGACGCACATAGGCCGATGCCGCCTCGGCACGGTTGGTCGCGTGCAGCTTTCGCAGCACCCTCTTCACGTGGGACTTCACCGTGCCGGCCGAAATCACCAGCTCATCGGCAATCTGTTGATTCGTGCGACCTGCGGCCATCAGCCGAAGCACCTCGACCTCGCGGCGCGTAAGCATCGCCATCACCCTCGTCTGGACTTCGGCCAACGATCGCGCCGCGGGGCTGCGCTCCAGCGGCTCGATCTTGCGCAAGTCCAAATCCGCGTCCTGTAACGCACGTGCCGCTTCGTCCGCCGACGCCAATGCGTTGCGTACCTCCGCGTGCTGGCGGCGCATCCTTTCCAATAGCACCGTGCGCTCGTAGGCATAGCCGAAGCCCTCCGCGAACGCCCACACCGTGTCACGGTCGATCTCGTCGACCAGGCGGCCCGAATACAGCCGGTCGGCGTGCAGGAAACCGATCACCTTCCCCGTCGGCATCACCGGGGCCGCAACGTAGGAATGGGTCATCGAGAAGTCCACGATCGGCCTGTTGACTCGCGCGTCGTTGCGGGCATCCCGCACGATCGCCGGTGCGTGGCGGCGGATCATCTGCGTTTCCAACAGCATGTGATTCAGCGGAGGCGCCACTGACTGGGCGAACGCAACCATCTTCTCGGCGCCCTCGCGGTCCTCGCCGAAGTACGCCGATTCCATGAACATCCGGCCCTCGTGCACGCGGAAGAGCACCGCCCGATCGAACCCGCACGACTCCACCAATTCCCGTGGCGCCCGGTCGACGATCGTCGCGACGTCGTCGACCACGCGCAGCTTGCTCAAACCCTCCTGCACCTGCAACAGCGCGAAGGTGCGCCGTCTCGCACCGTCCTCGATCAACTCTCGTTCGAGTGCGCACAGATCGAGCACCGATTCGAGCGCGAGGAGCGCCTCGTCGTCACCGCACGCCTCCAACGCATTTCGCACCTCGGTGGCCTTGCTGTCGATGGCCTCCGACACCACGGCCATCGGATCATCGGTGGGGTCGACGCCCCAGCCCTGGAATGTCTCCCGGTAACGGCGAGCGGCCTCGCTTTCCCTTGCCGGGCGTGACGCCCAGCCGGGATGGCCGGTCAACGACTCGGCCGAGTCGGACTCGGGTGCGCCGCCGGCGATGATCATGGTGCCCACTGTCCTCCGGCGGCGGCTGCGTTGCGGTCAGAACCGCAAATTGCCCTCGTACGGGGGCGGGAGTACTCCCCAACGGGGGATCGCTTTGCTGCCGCGGCTGGCCGAGGCTGATGGACATGTCATCAACCACCGTTTCGGCGCTCGAGCTGCTGACCACGCCGCAGGGCATCGCCGACCCATATCCGCTGTACGACCAGCTGCGGACCCACTCCCCGGTCCCGGGCTACCGGGACTGGCCGCCGGGCACCGTGCCGGGCGCCGACGAACCCGTCACCGCCTGGGCGCTTTTCCGCTACGACCAGATCTTCGAGGCGGCGCGTGACAGTGCCACGTTCTCGTCGCGCGATCCCTTGCAAGAGGCCTCCTCCGCGCCCAGCCTGATGCTGGTCAACACGGATCCGCCCAAACACGAAGTGGAACGGAAGTTGGTGGGGCAGGCGTTCTCTCCGCGTCGGGTCAGGCGGCTGGAAGGCTGGCTCAACGGGTTGATACCGCAACTGCTCGACGATCTCGGTGAGGGTGAAGTGGACGTGATGACGTTCGCCGCCGAGATTCCCACCCGGGCCATGGTGCGCCTGCTCGGTCTGCCCGAAGGCGACCATGTCCGGTTCAGGCGGTGGGCCAACGCTTTCATGTTGTCGTCGTCACTGACTCCGGAGGAGCGCATCGCGAGCAACGAGGAGATGGTCGCCACGTTCGCCGCACGGCTCGCCGACCACACCGCCCGGGTTGCTCAGCAAGAGACGAGCGAGGAGGTCGAGGACGCCGAAGATCTGATATCGGCGTTGTTGCGCGCCGAGGTGGACGGTCAGCGGCTGACTCCGGAGGAGATCGTCCGGTTCTGTGTCACCTTGGTGGTCGCCGGCAGTGAGACCACGACGTTTCTGATAGGCAACCTGTTGCATGCCCTGGCGCGCGAACCCGAGATCGCCGCGCGCATCCGCGCAGACCGGTCACTGTTGACGGTTTTCATCGAGGAGACGATGCGGCTCGACGGGCCGCCGCAACGCCTGTTTCGGATCGCCACCCGCGATGTGGAGGTGGGGGGCAAGCTGATCCGCGCGGGGGAATGGGTGGCGCTGTTCTTCGGTTCGGCCAATCGCGATCCAGCGGTATTTCCCGATCCGTCGCGGCTGGACATCGATCGCCCGAATCTGCGCAGACAGCTCTCGTTCGGTCACGGGTTGCATTTCTGCCTCGGTTCCTCGCTGGCCCGGCTGGAGGTGACGGCGATGCTCAACGGGGTGCTCGACCGTTATCAGCACATCGCGTTGAGCGACGACCCGGGCACCAAGCAGACCGCCAGCCTGCTGACCCACGCGTATGTCCGTCTGCCCCTTTGCCTGTCATGACCGCCATCACCGAAGAGGCACGTAACATCGCGGCGACGAAGGCCATCTACGCCGCAGTGCTCGCGGGGGACCTGAACACGGCGCTGCGGCACCTCGATCCAGATGTCCGCATTACCTACTACGGCACCGAGGCGATCCCGTATGCCGGTGATTACCACGGCATCGCGGAAGCGATGACGTTCTTCACCAGGGTCGGGCAGAGCATCGAGATCGTCGAGATGGAACCGTGGAAGTTCATCGCGCAGGGTGACGACCTCGCGGTGTGGGGCCGGCAGCGCTTCCGCAGGATCGACATCGGGTACGAATGGCAGTCGGAGTTCGCGCACATCATCACGCTCCGTCGCGGGCGCTGGCTGCATTTCCGCGACTTCATGAATTCCGCCCTGACCCAGGAGGCGTTCAGCCGATGAGAATCACCGCCGACCGGGAAATCTGCATGTCCGCCGGGATGTGCGTGATGACCGCCGGCGAGTTCTTCGATCAGGACGAAGACGGTGTCGTCGTACTCGCTTGCGCGGCAGTGCCCGACGACGAGCAAGCACGGGTCCGGCTCGCCGTCGGACTGTGCCCGTCGGGCGCCATCCAGGTGTTGCCGTCTTGACTGCGCTATCCATATTCTTCGATATCGATAAGATACTTGACTTGAGATAAGTGACTGTTAGAGCGTCAATTAGTGTTTCTTAGTACGCGCTGAGAGCGTATTGACTATGGACATAGCTGTGACGGACCGCGTACCCTCGCGAATGTCACACGTCCACATCGACCTGCCCGGAGGGAGGTGCACGGCGCCATGGTGATCGACGCGCAGACGATGGCCAGGCCCGTGCGCGCGGTCGGTGGATTCGTCGCCATGTCCATTGACACCTTCGTGATGATGTTCCGGCCGCCGTTCGCGTGGCGCGAATATCTGATCCAGTGCTGGTTCGTAGCGCGGGTGTCGACCCTTCCGGGACTGCTGATGACGATCCCGTGGGCGGTGATCTCAGGGTTTCTTTTCAACGTTCTGTTGTCCGACATCGGTGCCGCCGATTTCTCCGGCACGGGTGCCGCGATTTTCACTGTGTCCCAAAGCGGTCCGATCGTGACGGTGTTGGTCGTCGCTGGCGCCGGTGCCACCGCCATGTGCGCCGATCTGGGGGCGCGGACCATTCGGGAGGAACTCGACGCGCTGCGGGTGATGGGCATCGACCCCATTCAGGCCTTGGTTGTTCCGCGAGTGCTGGCGGCCACCACGGTGTCGCTGGCACTGAACTCGGTGCTGATCGTGACGGGTCTTGTTGGCGCGTTTCTGTGTTCGGTTTATCTCATGGACGTCTCGGCGGGCGCGTGGGTGGCGGGCCTGACCACGTTGACCGGCTTGGCCGACGTCATCATCTCGATGATCAAGGCGACCCTTTTCGGGCTGATGGCCGGGCTGATCGCTTGCTATCAGGGCATGTCGGTGGGCGGTGGTCCGGCCGGTGTGGGTCGCGCGGTGAACGAAACGGTGGTGTTCGCGTTCATCGTCTTGTTCCTGATCAACATCATCGTCACCGCTGTCGGTGTTCCGTTCATGGTGAGGTGAAGTCATGGCAGTGAGTGTTCCGAGCACGCTTCATCCGCGGGTACAGCGCACTGCGAGCTCTGCGGTGGGCGGGTGGCACCGAATCGGAGCGCAGACGCGGTTCTATGCCACCACGCTAGCCGGGATTCCCGATGCGGTGGTCAAATACCGCAGTGAGCTGTTGCGGGTGATCGCCCAGATGGGTTTGGGCAGTGGGGCTTTGGCGGTGATCGGCGGAACGGTCGTGATCATCGCGTTCTTGACGATCACCACGGGGGCGATCGTGGCGGTGCAGGGTTACAACCAGTTGGCATCGGTGGGGGTGGAGGCGCTGACCGGGTTCGCGTCGGCCTTCTTCAATACCCGCGAAATCCAGCCGGGCACGGTGATGGTGGCGCTGGCGGCGACCATCGGTGCCGGCGCTACGGCCCAGTTGGGCGCGATGCGGATCAACGAGGAGATCGACGCGCTCGAGGCGATCGGTATCCGCACCGTGAGTTACCTGGCGTCGACGCGGGTGGTGGCCGGAGTGATCGTGGCGGTCCCGCTGTTCTGTGTGGGGCTGATGACGGCCTTCCTCGCCGCTCGGCTGGGCACCACCGCCGTCTATGGGCAGGGATCCGGTGTCTATGACCATTACTTCTACACCTACCTCAGCCCCACCGATGTGTTGTGGTCGTTGGCCGAGGTGGCCGCGGTGGCACTGATGATCATGCTGATGTGCACCTACTACGGCTATACGGCCAGCGGCGGGCCGGCCGGGGTGGGGGAGGCGGTGGGCCGGGCCGTGCGGGCGTCAATGGTCGTGGCGTCGTTAGCGATCCTGGTCATGACGCTGGCGATCTACGGCCAGTCCGGCGACTTCCACCTGGCGGCTTAGCGGCATGAACCGCAGGGCAGGGACACACCGCATCTCCACCGGGTGGTGGACGCTGATCTTGCTGTCGGCGATCGCGTTGTTCTTGTTCGGGTCCGCGGCGGCGTTCTGGGGCACGTTCCGGTCGTACGTGCCCGTGACGTTGGCCTCGGAGCGGGCGGGGCTGGTGATGGAGACCGGCGCGGATGTGATGTTGCGTGGGGTGCGGGTGGGCCGGGTCGGCCAACTCGGCGGCGACGCGGACGCGACCAGGCTGCGGCTGGAGATTGATCCCGACCAGATCCGCTACATCCCCGCCAACGTGGAGGCGCAGATCAGTGCGACCACCGCGTTCGGCACGAAGTTCGTTGAGCTGACGATGCCGTCGGATCCGAGCCCAAAACGGCTCGCTGCCGGGGCGGTGTTGCATGCGGAGCGGGTCAGCACCGAGATCAACACCGTGTTCGAGAACGTCGTCGAGCTGCTCAAGATGGTCGATCCGCTGAAGCTGAACGCGGTGCTGACCGCGGTTGCCGAGGGCGTACGCGGACAGGGCGAGCGGATGGGTCAAGGGATCACCGGTCTGAACCAGGTGTTGCTGGCACTCAACGCGCGCAGTAACACCATCGGGCAGAACTGGGTTTCGTTGAAGGACTTAACCGACACCTATGGTGCTGCCGCCGAGGACATCGTGGCGGTGCTGGACGCGGTCAGTACCACCAGCACCACGATCACCGAGCACGCCGGCGCATTGGATGCGTTGTTGTTGAACGTGATCGGCTTGTCGGACGCGGGTACCACCCTGCTCGGCTCGAGCAAGGATGATCTCGTCGAGGCCGTCGAGGTGCTGGAGCCGACGACCGGTCTGCTGCTGCACCACAACCCGGTGTACACATGCTTTCTGAAAGGCACCACGTGGTATCTGGAAAACGGCGGCTATGCCGCGTGGGGTGGTGACGGGCGCACGCTGCAACTCGACGTCGCACTGTTATTGGGTAATGACCCCTACGCGTACCCGCAGCACCTGCCCGTCGTCGCGGCCAAGGGCGGACCCGGTGGCAAGCCGAGTTGCGGGTCGCTTCCGGATGTCACCAAGAACTTCCCGGTGCGCCACCTTGTCACCAACACCGGGTGGGGCACCGGTGTGGACATTCGCCCCAATCCCGGTATCGGGCATCCGTGCTGGGCGAATTACTTGCCGGTGACCCGCGCGATGCCCGAGGCGCCGAGCATCCGCCAATGCATTCCGGGCCCGGCGATCGGGCCGGTGCCCTACCCGGGAGCCCCGCCCTACGGCGCGCCGCTGTATGGGCCGGGGGGAACGCCGTTGTGGCCGGGCCTGGCCCCGGCCGGGCCCGCGCCGGGCCCGGCACAGCCGCATGGGAATGGACAGGGTCCACCGTGATCACCACCGCGACCGTGACCGTTGATACCCGACAAGAACAGGACGAAAGTCGTGGCTGACCTCAAGGGCGTCATCTGGCGGCTGGCCATCTTTTTGACCGCGTGTGCATTCGTCGCATTCCTGCTCGTGGTGACATTCGGGCAGTTCCGCTTTGATGCGGGCAACACCTATTACGCCGAGTTCACCAATGTCTCCAACATGCGGGAAGGCACGATCGTGCGGATCGCCGGGGTGGAGGTCGGCAAGGTCGGCGACATCTCCATCAACCCGGATGCGACGGTGCGGGTGGCGTTTTCGGCGGACAAGTCGGTGGTGCTGACCGAGGGTTCTCGGGCCGTGATCCGCTATGACAATCTGGTCGGCGACCGCTACCTGGCACTGGAGGAAGGCACCGGCGGGGTCAAGACGCTGCATCCCGGACAGACGATCCCGCCGACCCGCACCGAACCCGCGCTGGATCTTGATGCGGTGATCGGCGGTTTCAAGCCGCTGTTTCGGGCGCTCGACGCTGACCAGGTCAACACACTCAGTGCGCAGTTGATCGAGGCGTTCCAGGGGCAGGGACCCGCCCTCGGCTCGTTTCTGACTCAGGCCGCGGTGGTGACCAACACGTTGGCCGACCGGGATGTGTTGATCGGGCAGGTCATCGACAACCTCAATGTCGTGCTGGGCTCGCTGGGCGGACAAAGCGAGCGGCTCGACACCGCGGTGTCATCGCTGTCGGAGCTGATCGACGGGCTGGCCCAACGCCGTACCGACGTTTCCAACGCGGTGGCCTACACCAACGCCGCGACCGGGTCACTGGCCGAGCTGTTGGCCCAGTCGCGGGCCCCGTTCCGCAAGGTGGTTCATGAGACCGACCGGGTGGCCGAGATCGCCGTGGCGGACCGCGACTATCTGGACAACTTGCTCAACACGCTGCCCGACAAGTACCAGGCACTGGTGCGCCAAGGGATGTATGGCGACTACTTCAGCTTCTATTTCTGTGATGTGGTGCTCAAGCTCAACGGCAAAGGCGGACAGCCGGTGTATGTCAAGGTGGCCGGTCAGAGCACCGGGCGGTGCGCGCCCAAGTGAAGTCCTTTGCAGAACGCAGCCCGATCCTGATCGGGACCATCGGCATGGTGACCGTCGGCGCGATGGTGCTGGCGGCGCTGCAGTACCAGAAGTTGCCCTTCCTCAATCCGGGCACTGATTACTCGGCGTATTTCGCCGACGCTGGGGGGTTGAACACCGGTGCCGCCGTTGAGGTCTCGGGCTATCCGGTGGGCAGCGTCACCGGAATCGAACTGGAGGAGGCCGGCGTGCTGGTCACCTTCAAGATCGGTGAGGATGTTCGCCTCGGCGACCGCACCGAGGCCGCGATCAAGACCAAGAGCCTGCTGGGCGCCAAGATCGTCGACGTGACTCCCCGCGGGGACGACCGGCTCCGCGGCACCATTCCGTTGACGCGTACGGTCTCGCCGTATCAATTGCCCGATGCACTGGGGGATTTGGCCACCACCATCAGCGGGCTGAACACCAACCAGCTGTCGGCCTCGCTGGCCACGTTGGCCCATACCTTCTCCGACACGCCCGCAGACCTCAAGGATGCGGTGGCGGGGGTGGCGCGGCTCGCCGAAACGCTCAACACCCGCGATGACCAACTGCGCGGTCTGCTCGACAACGCGGCCCAAGCGACCGGGGTACTGGCCAACCGCACCGACCAAATCGTTAGCTTGGTGGGTGACACCAATGCGCTGCTGGCACAACTGCGGACACAGAGCGCGGCGTTGGATCAACTCTGGGCCAACATCTCGGCGGTCTCCCAGCAGCTGGGTGGGTTCATCGCCGAGAACCGCGCACAGCTGCGGCCGGCGCTCGACAAGCTCAACGGGGTGCTGGCGATCGTCGACGACCGCAAAGAGCGGGTGGCCCAAGCCATAAAGCTGGTCAACACCTACGCGATGTCGCTGGGTGAGTCGATTTCGTCCGGCCCGTTCTTCAAGGCCTATGTCGCCAACCTGTTTCCCGGCCAGTTTGTGCAACCGTTCGTCGATGCCGCGTTCTCCGACCTCGGGCTGGACCCGGCGACCTTGCTGCCCTCGCAGCGCACCGATCCGCAAACCGGCCAGCCCGGCACCCCGGCGTTGCCGATGCCCTACCCGCGCACCGGCCAGGGCGGCGAACCGAGGTTGCAGCTGCCCGACGCGATCACCGGCAATCCCGGCGATCAAGCGTGCGGGCCGGCGGGCATCGCGTTGCCCGGCCCGGGCTGCTACCCGCACCGCCCACCGCCGCCGGCACCTGCCCCCGGTGGCCCGCCGCCGGGCCCGCCCGCGCTTGCCCCGCCCGAGTTGGCCGCCGCGCCCGAGCCGACCCCCGCGCCGGTCTACCTGCCGGCACCGGGTGAGGCACCGTCATCCCAGCAGCCCGGAGGCCAATGATGATCCGGCGACTGTCGAACACGCGCGTGGTGGTGGCCGGCGTGCTGGTCGTGCTGTTGGGTGCGGGCCTGTTCGTCGCGGTTCGCCAGCCCATCCAGACCGACCGCATGACCGTGGTGGCCTACTTCGAGAACAGCACCGGGGTGTTCGCCGGTGATCATGTGCGTATCCGGGGGGTGTCGGTGGGCAAGGTCGAAAAGATCGAACCTGAGCCGCAGCGGGCCAAGGTCACGATGTGGGTCAACGCCAAGTACCGGGTGCCCGCCGACGCCAAGGCAGTGATCCTGTCGCCGCAGCTGGTCACGGCCCGTGCCATTCAGCTGACACCGCCCTACAGCGGCGGGCCGACAATGGCCGACGGTGCGGTCATCGGTCTGGATCGCACAGCGGTCCCGGTGGAATGGGATGACCTGCGGGTCCAACTCGAGCGGGTGACCGAACTGCTCAAACCCGATCAGCCCGGCGGCGTGAGCACGCTGGGTGCGTTGATCAACACCGCCGCGGACAATGTGCGTGGGCAGGGACCGTCCATTCGTGACGCGATACTCAAACTGTCCCAGACGGTGTCGGTGCTGGCCGATCACAGCACCGACGTGTTCGCCACCGTCAAGAACCTCTCGACGCTGGTGTCGGCGCTGCGAGACAGCGCCGATCTGCTCGAAGCGCTCAACCACAACCTGGCCGCGGTCACCGCGCTGCTGGCCGACGACCCCGACAAGGTGGGCCAGGCCGCCGAGGATCTCAACGCGGTGGTCGCCGATGTCGGAGCGTTCGCCGCCGAGCACACCGAGGCGATCGGCACCGCCTCAGACCAGATGGCGTCGATCACCGGCACGCTGGTCGACAGCATCTATGACATCAAGCAGACGCTGCACATCGCCCCGACGGTGTTGCAGAACTTCGCGAACCTCTACGAGCCCGCCAACGGTTCACTCACCGGTGCGCTTGCCGTCAACAACTTCGCCGACCCGATTTCGTTTCTGTGCGGCGCGATCCAATCGGCCTCCCGGCTGGGCGGCGAGCAGTCGGCCAAACTGTGCGTGCAATATATGGCGCCCATCATCAAGAACCGCCAGTACAACTTCCCGCCGATCGGCGAGAACCTTTTCGTCGGCACCCAGGCACGGCCCAACGAGATCACCTACAGCGAGGACTGGATGCGGCCCGACTTCGTTCCGCCCGCCGCCGAGATGCCGCCTGCGGCTCCGTCGTCAGACCCGGCCCTGCCCGCCGAGATGGGGCCCGTGGCGGCGATTGCCACCGATCCGACCGACGGCCTGCCCGGCATGATGACCCCGCCCGGGGGCGGCTCATGACATCGCGGTGGCGGGGTCGCGGGCCGGCCGGCCTGCTGCTGGTGGCGATCGTGTCGATGTCGGCAAGTTGTGGTTGGCAGGGGCCCAATTCGTTGCCGCTGCCTGGTGTGCAGGGCAAGGGGCCGGACTCGTTCGTGGTCCAGGCGCAGCTGCCCGATGTCAACAACATTCAGCCGAACTCGCGGGTGCGTGTCTCCGACGTGACGGTCGGGCATGTCACCAAGATCGAACGCCAGGGCTGGCATGCGTTGCTGACCATGCGACTCAATGCCGACGTCGACCTGCCGGCCAACTCGACGGCCAAGATCGGTACCACCAGCCTGCTGGGTTCCTTGCACATCGAGCTTGCGCCTCCCGCAACCGAACCCCCCGAGGGCAAACTGCACGAGGGTTCGCTGATTCCGCTGACCCAAGCCGGCGCCTATCCGAGCACCGAGCAGACGCTGGCCGCGTTGGCGATGGTGCTCAACGGTGGCGGGGTGGGCCAGGTTCAGGACATCACCGAGGCGTTCACCACCGCGATGCGGGGTCGCGAGCACGACGTGCGCAGCTTGATCGGCCAACTCGACGAATTCAGCGCCCACCTCAACGAGCAGACCGGCGACATCGTCGCGGCCACCGACAGCCTCAACCGGCTGGTCGGCACCTTCGCTGACCAGCAGCCCGTGCTGGACCGTGCGCTGGCCACCATTCCCGACGCCCTCGAGGTGCTCAACGCCGAGCGCGACAACCTGGTGGAAGCCGCTGATCGCCTCGGCGAGTTCAGCGCCCTGACCGTGGACACCGTCAATCAGACCAGAGACAACCTGGTCAAGGAGTTGCGCGAGGTCGGACCGGTATTCGAGTCGCTGGCCAACGCCGGTACCAGCATGACGCGAGCCCTCAGCCTGCTTCTGACGTTTCCGTTTCCCAACGAAACCTTCCAGAACTTCCAACGCGGCGACTACGCGAATCTGACGGCCATCATCGATCTCACGCTCAGTCGCATCGACCAAAGCTTGTTCACCGGCACCAGGTGGGAGTGTGATCTGACCGAACTCGAGCTGCAGTGGGGGCGAACCATCGGCCAGTTCCCCAGCCCCTGCACGGCGGGCGGACCCAACAGTCTCGGGAATCCGCTGACCGTCGCGTACCGGTGGGACCAGGGGCCTTAGCATGCACCTGAACCGAAAGATCTGGATCCAGCTGACCATCTTCGCCGTGGTCGCGGTTGGCGCGGTCGCATTGCTGATGCTGCAATTCGTCAGCCTGCCCGCAACGCTGTTCGGTGTCGGGCGCTACACGGTGACGGTCGAGCTGCCCAAATCCGGCGGGCTCTACGAATCAGGCAACGTCACCTATCGCGGCACCAAGGTCGGCCGGGTGGAATCGGTGCAGCTGACCGACACCGGCGTCGAGGCGGTGCTATCGCTGAAATCGGGTATCGACATTCCCTCAGACCTGCAGGCGGAAGTGCACAGCCAGTCGGCGATCGGCGAATCCTACGTGCTGCTGCTGCCGCGTAACGCCACGTCGCGGCCGCTGCGCAACGGCGACGTGATCAAACTGGCCGACACCTGGGTTCCACCCGACATCAACGCCCTGCTGGCCACCGCCAACTCTGGTCTGGCGGCCATCCCGCGCGACAATCTCAAGACGGTGATCGACGAGTCCTACACCGCCGTGGGCGGACTGGGCCCGGAACTGTCGCGGCTGGTCAAGGGCACCTCCACGCTGGCCATCGACGCCCGCACCAACCTCGACGCGCTGACCACGCTGATCGATGATGCCCAACCTGTGCTGGATTCCCAGACCGCCACTTCCGAGGCGATCGAGGCGTGGGCAACACAGCTGGCCACGGTGACCGAAGAAGTGCGCGATCACGACCAGGCCGTCGCCGGTGTCATCGACGCCGGCGGCCCGGCGGCCGCCCAAACACGTCACCTCGTCGAGCGGCTACAACCCGCCCTGCCGATCCTGATGGCCAACCTGGTCTCCGTCGGCCAGGTCGCGCTGACCTATCAGAACGACATCGAACAACTGCTGGTCGTCTTCCCGCGGGTCATCGAGAACAACCAAGCCGGCATCCTGGCCAACCTGAACACGAAACAGGACTACAAAGGCCAATACCTGAGCTTCAACCTCAACCTCAATCTCCCACCCCCCTGCACCACCGGCTTCCTGCCTGCCCAACAACAGCGCGTCGCCACCTTCGAAGATTCTCCACCGCGACCCCCCGGTGACCTGTACTGCCGAGTGCCCCAGGACTCCCAGTTCAATGTGCGTGGGGCACGTAACATTCCGTGCGAGACCGTGCCCGGCAAGCGTGCGCCCACGGTGGCGTTGTGCGAGAGCGACGAGCAGTATGTGCCCCTCAACGACGGTTTCAACTGGAAGGGCGACCCGAATGCCACCTTGTCGGGCCAGGCGGTCCCCCACCTTCCGCCCGGATCTGCGAACCCCGCCACCGCTCGACCGGAACCCGGTGCGCCGCAGAACAAGACCTGGCAGACGATGCTGCTGCCGCCGACCGGTTGACGGTCGGCCCCGTCAGCCCTTCAACCCGAGCGGCCCAGCCAATTCGGTCAGCGTGGGGATCAAGACGTCCCATCCGCCGAGCACCTGGATCGCGACGTGATCGGCACCCGCATCCAGGTGCTCGTTGAGCCGCGCGGCGATCGCATCGGGCGTGCCGTGGGCGACGAGTGCGTCGATCAGCCGGTCGCTGCCGGGCTTGGCGACGTCGTCCTCGGTGAAGCCCAGGCGCTTCCAGTTGTTCAGGTAGTTCGACAGGTTGAGGTAGAAATCGACTGTCTGCCTGCCGATCTCGCGTGACGCCTCGGCGTCCCTGGCCAATACGACCTTGTGTTCGGGCGCGATGAACACCGTGGGCCCCAGCAGGTTTCGCGCTTCACCGGTGTGCTGCGGGGTGGTCAGGTAGGGATGGGCCCCGGCGCTGCGCTGCGCCGACAGCTTGAGCACTTTGGGCCCGAGCGCCGCGATCACCCGCCGGCTCGTCGGCACCTTCTTGGCATCCAGCGCGTCGAGGTACTCGACGAGCACGTCGTACGGTTTGCGGTACTCCTCGGTGTGTTCGGGATGACCGATACCGATGCCCAGCAGGAAGCGGCCCGGATAGGCGTCCTCCACGCGGTGATACGCGTCGGCGACCTCGTCGGCGGGCGCCGTCCACACGTTGATGATGCCGGTGGCGACCACAAGGTTCTCCGTGCGCTCGAGGATGGGCTCGACGTACTCGAGGTTGCCGGCCGGCGATCCGCCGATCCACACCGCGCCGTAGCCGAGCTTTTCGATCTCCACGGCCTGTTCGGGCTTCGGAACGCCGAACGTCCATACGCCGTAGCGGCCGAGGTCGGGCTTGAGCTCAGTCATGCGGATCCCTTCGGTGGTGACGTCACTTCAGGCCGAGCGGACCCGCCAGTTGAGCCAACGCGTCCACCAGCTTGTCCGGTTTGGTGAGCACCTGTACGGGCACGTGGTCGGCGCCCGCAGCGTGATGCTCTTCGAGGCGTGCTGCTATGGCGTCGACGGTGCCATACGCCACCACGGCATCGACAAGCCGGTCGCTGCCCGGCTTCGCGACCTCGTCGTCGGTGAAGCCGAGTCGCTTCCAGCTGTTCAGATAGTTCGTGAGGTTGAGGTAGATGTCGAGCGCCTGGCGGCCGACCGCGCGGGCCTTGTCGGCATCCGTGGTCGGCACCACCTTGTGCTCGGGAGCGAGGAACGCATCCGGCCCGATGAGCTTGCGCGCCTCGGCGGTGTGTTCGGGCGTCGTCAGGTAGGGATGCGCGCCGGCGGAGCGTTCGGCGGACAGCTTGAGCACGCGCGGACCCAGCGCGGCGACCACCCGTCGATCCTTCGGCACCCCGTACTCATCGAGCTTGTCGAGGTAGGCGACGAGCGCGTCATACGGCTTCTGGTATTCGGTGTGGGCTTCGGGGTGGCCGACGCCGATACCCAGCACAAAGCGTCCCGGATGGGCCTTTTCGATGCGGTGAAAGGACTCGCTGACCGGCTCGGCGTCCGCGGTCCAGATGTTGACGATGCCGGTCGCCAGCTTCAGTGTGTTCGTCGCCTCGAGAATCGGTTCCACCCAGTCCAATTCGGCCGCGGGAGAACCCCCCGCCCAGATCGCGCCGTAGCCGAGGTCTTCGATGGCCCGCAACTGCTCCGAACTCAGCCGCTGCCACATGGAGTAGTGGCCGAATGCGCCGTACCTACCGAGATCGGGTTTCGTCATATTCGCTCCAACTTCTCGGTGTCGACGGGATATTCCTGCTTATCCGGCCGTGACCGGAAGCTCCGTCGGCGTCGGTGCCTCGGGGGCGGGAGCGACCAGCGGCAGGTCGATGGCGAACCGGGTGTCGCCCGGTGCGGACCTGACCCGGATGTCGCCGTGGTGCTTCTCGACGATGATGCGCCGGGCGAGGTCGAGGCCCAGGCCGGTGCCCTGGCCGAACGGTTTGGTGGTGAAGAACGGGGTGAAGATGCGGTCGATGTTGTCTTCGGCGATGCCCTGGCCGTCGTCGCAGATCTCGACGCGGATCATCTCGTCGTTCACGCGCGAGGTGCGGATCGTCAGCGTGCCCTCGTAGTTCATCGCCTGGATCGCGTTGTCGATGATGTTCGTCCAGACCTCGTTGAGTTCGCCTGGGTAGCACAACAATTGAGGCAGCGTGGTGTCCTTTTCCCACACCAGTGCAACCGGCCTGTCCTTGCCCACCTTGTCGCCGAAGATGGTCTTGATCGTGCTGTGGATCAGCTCGTGGACGTTGGCGGCCTGATACTCGCTGCGGTCCATCTGGGAGTACTGCTTGGCGCCGGCCAGCAGCGCCGAGATCCGCTTGCTGGCGTCGGCGATCTCGTTCATCCGCAACTCGGCGTCGATCGTGTACTTCAACCAGCCCAGCGCGCTCTGCAGCGTGGCGGAGCAGTCGACGTCGTCGATCGAGGCCTGCACGCGTTCGAGCCAGTCCAGGTCGAGGCCCGCCTCCACGAACGTCGGTGCGTAATCCCACGCGCTGGCGATGCCGCGGCTCTCGAGCCAGTCGCCGATCTGCTCTTCGGAGTCGGACAGCTCCAGCGCAGTGAGCTCCTGCGCCTTCGACTTGGCGACCTGCTCGGCGACCTCTTCCTGGATCCGCACCAACACCCGCAGCGCTTCGGGGGTGAACTGGCCGTCGGCCAACATCGCGAGCTTGTGCCGCATCTTGCCGACGCCCTCGCGCAGGTCGGCGACAGCACGGGCCGCGGCAGCCGCGGGATTGTTGAGCTGATGGGTCAGGCCCGCGGTGATGGTGCCCAGAGCCAGCAGCTTCTCGCGCTGACCGAGGATCTGGCTCTGGCGACGGCCGCCGACGCGGTGGCCCTCGAGCAGGTGCACGGCCATCGGGAACTCCGACTGCATGAACTTCGCGAACGCGTCGGCGTCGAGCACGAAGAACCGGGACGGCCTCGTCACGCGGACCGACGCCTCGTAGAGGTGCTCCTCGCCGGGCACGTAGGCCGACCAGGCGCCGCAGTACACCCCGCGCTGCGAGGTGCGGCCCGTCTCGATGTCCACCCCGCCCGAGCGTTTGGACATCACCAGTTCACCGTCGAGCAGGACGTAGAAGCAGGTCGCCGGGTCGCCTTCGGTGCACACCGGACCGGGTTCGAACGTGGCAATATGCCCGTTGTCGCACAGAACCTGCAATTGGCGGTCAGAGAGCGCCTCGAACAGGAACAGCGTCCGCAGCTCGTCCGGTAGGCACCGGGGTTCGTTGTCGCCCATCACGCCTCCGCCAGATATCGGTGCACCAACATCACCGCCATCGACCCTTCGCCGACGGCGGCCGCCACCCTCTTGGCGGATTCGGAACGCACATCTCCTGCAACAAACACACCGGGCACGCTTGTTTCCAGGTGGTGCGGCGGACGGTCCAACGTCCAACCGGCGACGTCGCGCAGATCGGGCCCGGCCAGGATGAAACCGTGGTCATCGCGGGCGATGCCGGCCTGTTCCACCCAGTCCGTGCGTGGTTGGGCCCCGATGAAGATGAACATGCGCCCACAGGTGTGGTCCTCGCGCACCCCGGTCTGCAGATTCTCCAGGCAGATGCGTTCCAGGTGGCCGTTGCCTTCGACCTTGTGCACGGCGGTGTGCGGCAGTTCGCGGATGTTGTCGGTCGCCCTGATCTGCTGGATCAGGTAGTAGGACATCGAGTCCTCGAGCGTGCGGCGGCAGACGATGCTCACCTTCTTCGCGGTTCGCGACAGGAACATCGCGGCCTGTCCCGCGGAGTTGGCGCCGCCGATGACGAAGACCTCCTCGTCCTCGCATTCGGCGGCGACCGACGAGGTGGCTCCGTAGTAGACGCCCGCGCCGGTGAGATCCGCGCAGCCCTCGGCAGGCAACTGGCGGTACTCCACACCCATCGCCAGGATCACGGCCCGCGTCCCGATCGATCGGCCGTCGGGCAGATGGACGGTGCGGGCGTTGCCGTCGATCTCGAGCGCGGTGACCTCGGCCGCCGTGATGAGCTCGGCCTCGAACTTCTCGGCTTGTCTGCGGGCCCGCTCGGCGAGTTGAGAGCCCGAGACGCCGTCGGGAAAGCCGAGGTAGTTCTCGATCCGCGAGCTCTGCCCGGCCTGCCCACCCGTGGCCGTGCGCTCGATGAGCACCGTCTTGAGGCCCTCGGAGGCGCCGTAGACCGCCGCGGCCAGACCCGCCGGGCCGCCGCCGATGACGACCAGATCGTAGAAGTCCTCCGAGGGTGTGATCGACAGACCGAGCGTCGCGCCGAGTTCGGCGTCGTCCGGCGCGACCAGCGTCTCGCCCTGTTCGGTGACCACCACCGGAAGCGTCAGCCCGTCGAGACCCGCGGCGTCCAGCAGCTGCCTGCCCTTGGGTTCGTCGGCGCGGAACCACGTGTAGTAGAGCCGGTTGCGCGCGAGGAACTCGCGAACCTCCGAGGATCGCGCGTTCCACGGGTGCCCGATGATCTTGGTGTGTGGGATCGCACGGTCGCCGGTCTCGCGCCAGGCCTCGATCAGCGCGTCGATCACCGGATAGAGCTTCTCCTGCGGCGGGTCCCACGGTTTGAGCAGGTAATGATCGAGGTCGACGACGTTGATCGCGTCGATCGCGGCGTGCGTGTCGGCATACGCGGTCAGCAGCACGCGGCGGGCCATCGGGAAGATGTCCATCGCCTCTTCGAGGAACTCGATCCCGCTCATCTGCGGCATCCGGTAGTCGGCGACGAACACCGCGACGGTCTCACCGCGCAGTTTCAGTTCGTTGAGCGTCTCGAGCGCATCGGGGCCGTTCTCGGCGCGCACGATGCGAAATCCTTCGCCGTAGTGGCGCCGCAGATCGCGGGCGACCGCGCGCGACACCGCCGGATCGTCATCGACGCTCAAAATGACGGGTTTACGGGGCTGGGGCGAGGGGCCGGTCATCGCGTACAAGTATGCGCCCATCGTCCCACCGATACCCGGGTGACGGCCGCGACAGCCGACGGGTCCGCTGGGTCCGCTGCGCTATGCCCCGCATCATCTTCTGCTCCATCACGAAATGCGGTATGTCGAACCAGGAATGGCCCACCGCGCCCCCGCTGCCGCGCACAATCAGGCGGGTCCGTCCCACTTCCGGGCGGAGCACGAAAGACCAGCAGCCCGAGGCTTTTTCGCCCCGCTGCAGGCGCTCGAAGTCGGCTGGCGACACCAGCACGAGATGTGATCGGGGTTTCACGTCCGCCACGATCTGCCGGGCCCCGGGACCGTACCGGCGGGCCAGCCAGATCGTGTCGCCGACCTGCAGCTCCTGCCACTCGGGATGGATGACCGCGGCGTTGTGTACATCCGCCCCGACGGCACGCTCCAGCACCGAATAGCTGTAGAAGCCTCCGCGGTCCTCGCCGATCTGAGCCAGCCAGGGCCACACGTCGTCGCGTGTGGCGGCGATGGACACCGCCCGGGTGGTCCGTGGCGTGTCGGGATCGACCAAATCGTCACCCGGCAGTGTTGCGGTGATCTCGTCTTCACGGGCGCCCCAGGTGTATATCCACGGCTGTACGTGGGCTTTGTAGAGGGCGGCGATACCGACCGCGGCCATCACATCTGCCAGGATTGGTCTTTGCTTACCCATCGTTTGCTCCTAGCGGGTGGTGTGCGCGGCGGGATTGCCACTTCTCATCGGACCACCGGCCGCCGGCGGTGACTAGGGACCGAAGTCACCTCGCAGCAGCAAAACGACGTAGGCCATGTTATCGGGGCCGCCACATTGGCCGTGCAGAGTGGTGGGCGCCACTTTGCGCCAAACAGTCGGTGCCGAAACCGGCTGAGCACTAGCACGATTACCCGCCTCAGGGGCCCTGTGTCGGCCGGATCCGTGCACGGACAGGTGACCAATGGCTCTAAAGGGACGACGGCTGCGTGGCTACTGTCGGAGGTGTGGGAACAGACGACATCGGTATCGGCGCCGACGACGGCGCACGGACTCCGCACCGCTCCACCGTGCCGCGGATACAGGCGCCGCTGCGCAACGTGGTGCAACCGCTGACGAGAACCGGCGGCTACTACGCGCGATCATGGCGTGATTACCTCCACGACGGCCGTGACCAGACGCCGACCGTGCGACCGACGGTCGCGTTGGCCGCCGAGGCGTTCCGCGACGAGGTGGTGCTGCTCGGGCTGCGAGCCCGGCGTCCGCTCAGCGATCCGCGGGCCTTCGACCGAATCCATGGGGAAGTGGTGGCGGCGCTGGACTTCTACGGACAACGTGGCAGCCTCGACGATCCGGCGGCGTTCTTCGCTGCGCCGGGGCCGCCGAGCGACCTGGACATCTCGCCGGTGCGTCGCCGCAACCGCTCCTATCACCGGTTGCGCTGGACCAGCGGGTACCGGCCGGACCCCGATGAACCCGGTGCCGACCGCTGGCTGGGCTACGACGCCGTTTCCCGCGGCTACGGTTTGCTGCTGCGCCACCCCGAGCCGCGGCCGTGGCTGGTGTGCGTCCACGGCACCGAGATGGGCCGCGCGGCAATCGACCTGGCGATCTTCCGGGCGTGGTACCTGCACGACGAGTTGGGTCTCAACGTCGTGATGCCGGTGCTGCCGATGCACGGTCCGCGGGCCAAGGGGCTGCCCAAGGGTGCGGTGTTCCCCGGTGAGGACGTCCTCGACGACATCCACGCCACCGCGCAGGCGGTGTGGGACGTTCGCAGCCTGCTGTCGTGGATCCGCCGCCAGCAGCCGGGAGCGCCGATCGGCGTGTACGGCCTGTCGCTGGGCGGCTTCATCGCGGCGTTGGTGGCCAGCCTCGACGACGCCCTGGAATGCGCGGTGCTGGGCGTGCCGGTCGCCGACCTGGTCGGCCTTTTGGCGCGCCACTCCGGCATGGGCAGCGACGATCCGCGGATGGAGACGATCAGGCTGGCCGCCCCGCTCGGCCGGATGATCTCGCCGCTCTCCTTACCGCCGCAGGTCCCGATGGCCGGCCGCTTCATCTACGCGGGCATCGCCGACCAGGTGGTCCACCCTCGCGAGCAGATTGACCGGCTGTGGGATCACTGGGGACAACCCGACATCCAGTGGTACCGCGGCGGGCACACCGGCTTCTTCCGGTCCCGGCCGGTGCACCGGTTCCTCACGGCCGCGTTGGTGCAATCAGGTCTCGTCCGCGGGATCGACGCATAAGGCGACCGGCCCGCGACGGCAACGGGGTGACGGCGGCCGTTCCGTCGCGATTTTGGGCCCGGCCCGTGGGCGAGTACCATGGATCAACGGTGCGACGATCGCGCCGACTCTTTGCGTGCCCTGTTCAGGAATTTCTGGCTACTGGCTCACGTTCTGTGGTCGGAAGCGTTTGCTGCGCCGCAGCAGTATCCGCCGCCCGCGGCGGGAAGGCGCCAACGATCAGGACACGGAGGATCTCCGAAAGACAATGGCCAAGAAAGACGGTGCCATAGAGGTCGAGGGTCGCGTGGTCGAACCCCTGCCCAATGCGATGTTCCGCATTGAGCTGGAGAACGGACACAAGGTCCTTGCCCACATCAGCGGCAAGATGCGGCAGCACTACATCCGCATCCTGCCCGAGGACCGCGTCGTGGTGGAGCTGTCTCCCTATGACTTGTCCCGGGGCCGCATCGTTTACCGGTACAAGTAAAAAAACAGACACTTCAGAAGAACAGGATCGAACGAGCCGTGAAGGTGAACCCGAGCGTCAAGCCCATTTGCGATAAGTGCAGGGTGATCCGCCGGCATGGGCGGGTCATGGTGATCTGCTCTGATCCGCGCCACAAGCAGCGCCAGGGTTAGAACCCCCGCGCAACACAACTGAATGACGAACTCCCAGTACCACTGAGCGGATGCGCCGCTCACCAACGTCCGGCACGGAGGCCGGACCCCATTTGAGGGAACGGACTGGGACAAGACCTCCGCATAGAAGAAGGAACACCGCCTGATGGCACGTCTCGTGGGCGTCGACCTCCCGCGCGATAAGCGCATGGAGATCGCCCTGACCTATATCTACGGCGTCGGCCGTACCCGCTCCCAGGAGATCCTGGACGCCACCGGCATCAGCCGGGATCTGCGCACGAAGGACCTGACCGATGATCAGGTCACCCAGCTGCGCGACTACATCGAAGCCAACCTCAAGGTGGAGGGCGATCTGCGCCGCGAGGTGCAGGCCGACATCCGCCGCAAGATCGAGATCGGCTGCTACCAGGGTCTGCGGCACCGCCGTGGGCTTCCGGTGCGCGGCCAGCGGACCAAGACCAACGCGCGCACCCGCAAGGGCCCCAAGCGCACCATCGCCGGCAAGAAGAAGGCCAGGTAATCGACGATGCCACCCGCCAAAAAGACCGCGGCCGGCCCCAAGAAGGGGCAGAAGACCCGTCGCCGGGAAAAGAAGAACGTCCCGCACGGTGCCGCGCACATCAAGAGCACGTTCAACAACACGATCGTGACGATCACCGACCCGCAGGGCAACGTCATCGCCTGGGCGTCGTCGGGGCACGTGGGCTTCAAGGGCTCGCGTAAGTCCACGCCGTTCGCCGCGCAGCTGGCCGCCGAGAACGCCGCCCGCAAGGCGCAGGAACACGGCGTGAAGAAGGTCGACGTGTTCGTCAAGGGCCCGGGCTCGGGCCGCGAGACCGCGATCCGGTCGCTGCAGGCCGCCGGCCTCGAGGTCGGCGCGATCGCCGATGTCACGCCGCAGCCGCACAACGGCTGCCGTCCGCCGAAGCGGCGCCGGGTCTAGTAGGACGAGGAGAAACAGACTATGGCTCGTTACACCGGACCCGCGACCCGCAAGTCACGCCGCCTCGGCGTGGACCTGGTCGGCGGCGATCAGTCGTTCGAGAAGCGCCCCTACCCGCCCGGCCAGCACGGTCGCGCGCGGATCAAGGAGAGCGAATACCGCCTGCAGCTGCAGGAGAAGCAGAAGGCCCGCTTCTCCTACGGCGTGATGGAAAAGCAGTTCCGTCGCTACTACGAGGAGGCCAACCGGCTGCCCGGCAAGACCGGTGACAACCTGCTGCGCATCCTGGAGAGCCGGCTGGACAACGTCATCTACCGCGCAGGCCTGGCCCGCACCCGCCGGATGGCGCGGCAGCTGGTCAGCCACGGCCACTTCCTGGTCAACGGCGTCAAGGTCGACATTCCGAGCTACCGGGTGTCGCAGTACGACATCATCGACGTGAAGGAAAAGTCGCTGAACACCGATCCGTTCGTGATCGCCCGGGAGACCGCGGGTGAGCGGCCGATCCCGTCGTGGCTTCAGGTCGTCGGTGAGCGCCAACGCATCCTGGTGCATCAGCTTCCGGAGCGTGCGCAGATCGACGTACCGCTGTCCGAGCAGCTGATCGTCGAGCTGTACTCGAAGTAAGGCTTCCCGCCGCCCGGATGGCGGCTGGAGTACGCGGCATCAAATAGCGGGTGCCGTGAAGGAGGAAAGAAACACATGCTGATTTCTCAGCGCCCTACACTGTCCGAAGACGTCAAGGCCGAGAACCGCTCCCAGTTCGTCATCGAGCCGCTGGAGCCCGGTTTCGGTTATACCCTTGGCAATTCGCTTCGGCGCACACTGCTGTCGTCCATCCCGGGCGCGGCGGTCACCAGCATCCGCATCGACGGCGTGCTGCACGAGTTCACCACGGTGCCTGGAGTCAAGGAAGACGTCACCGACATCATCCTGAACCTCAAGGGCCTGGTCGTCTCGTCGGAAGAGGACGAGCCGGTCACCATGTACCTGCGCAAGCAGGGTCCGGGTGAGGTCACCGCGGGGGACATCGTTCCGCCCGCCGGTGTGACGGTGCACAACCCCGAGATGCACATCGCCACCCTCAACGACAAGGGCAAGCTCGAGGTCGAGCTCGTCGTCGAGCGCGGCCGCGGTTACGTCCCCGCCGTTCAGAACAAGGCCTCGGGCGCCGAAATCGGCCGCATCCCGGTCGATTCGATCTACTCGCCGGTGCTCAAGGTCACCTACAAGGTGGAGGCCACCCGTGTCGAGCAGCGCACCGACTTCGACAAGCTGATTCTCGACGTGGAGACCAAGAACTCGATCACGCCGCGTGACGCGCTCGCTTCGGCGGGCAAGACGCTGGTCGAGTTGTTCGGTCTGGCACGTGAACTCAACGTCGAGGCCGAGGGCATCGAAATCGGTCCGTCGCCGGCCGAGGCCGATCACATCGCCAGCTTCGCGCTGCCGATCGACGATCTGGACCTGACGGTGCGGTCGTACAACTGCCTCAAGCGCGAGGGTGTGCACACGGTGGGCGAATTGGTCGCCCGCACGGAGTCCGACCTGCTGGACATCCGCAACTTCGGTCAGAAGTCCATCGACGAGGTGAAGATCAAGCTGCATCAGCTGGGTCTGTCGCTCAAGGACAGCCCGGCCAGCTTCGATCCGTCCGAGGTCGCCGGCTACGACGTCGCCACCGGCACCTGGAACAGCGATGCGGGCTACGACCTGGACGACAACCAGGACTACGCCGAAACCGAACAGCTCTAAAGAAGCCAGTCCGTCCCGGCCCTACCTGATACGGGGGTCGGCCCCACATAGGAGATAGTCGCAATGCCCAAGCCCACCAAGGGACCTCGTCTCGGCGGCGGGTCCGCCCACCAGAAGGCGCTGCTGGCCAACCTGGCCACGTCGCTCTTCGAGCACGGCCGGATCAAGACGACCGAGCCGAAGGCGCGGGCGTTGCGGCCCTATGCGGAAAAGCTCATCACGCACGCCAAGAAGGGCACGCTGCACAACCGGCGTGAGGTGATGAAGAAGATCCGCGACAAGGACATCGTGCACACGCTGTTCGCCGAGATCGGCCCGTTCTACGCCGACCGCGAGGGCGGCTACACCCGCATCATCAAGGTCGAGAACCGCAAGGGCGACAACGCCCCGATGGCGGTCATCGAGCTGGTGCGGGAGAAGACGGTGACCTCGGAGGCCAACCGTGCTCGCAGGGCCGCGGGCTCCAAGACCGAGCAGCCCGTCGCCGCCGCGTCCGCTCCGCAGGCCGCGGTCGAGCCGGAAGCGGCCGAAGGTCCCACCGAGGAGGAATCGGTCGAAGAGGCCAAGGCCGAGTCGAGCGAGGTCGAGGCTCCGGCTGACGAGGCCCCGGCTGACGAGGCCCCGGCTGACGAGGCCGACAAGGATGACGACAAGTCCTGAGGACGTCATGAGCGAGCCCGCCATCGAATCCGGTGGCGGGCTCGTTCGTCTCCGGCTCGACATCGCCTACGACGGAACCGAGTTCGCAGGCTGGGCGGTCCAGGCAGGACAGCGCACCGTGGCCGGTGTCCTCGAAGAGGCGTTGTCGACGGTGTTCCGCACCGCGGTGGTGGCGCGGGCGGCGGGTCGCACCGACGCCGGTGTGCACGCCACCGGTCAGGTCGCTCATGTCGACGTGCCCGAAGAGGCTCTGGCGCACGCCTATCCGCGTACGACGCGCCCCGGCGACAGCGAGTTCCTGCCGCTGGTGCGGCGGCTCGGCCGGTTCCTGCCCCGAGACGTCCGCGTGCTCGACGTCGAGCGTGCCGCCCCGGGCTTCGACGCCCGCTTCTCTGCGCTGCGCCGACACTACGTCTATCGACTGTCGACGGCGCCATACGGTGTCGAACCGCACGAGGCGCGCTATGTGACCGCCTGGCCCCGCCCGCTCGACGTGGACGCGATGGCCGAGGCGTCACGAAAGCTGCTCGGACTGCACGACTTCGCGGCCTTCTGCCGGTACCGTGAGGGTGCGACCACCATCCGTGACCTTCAGCGCCTGGACTGGTCGCGTGAGGGGACGCGGGTCACCGCCCATGTCAGCGCCGACGCCTTCTGCTGGTCGATGGTCCGCTCGCTGGTCGGCGCGCTGCTGGCCGTCGGTGAACACCGTCGCGAACCCGATTGGTGCGCAAGCTTGTTGGCGGCCGATCGAAGGTCCAGCGAGTTCGCGGCCGCACCGCCGCAGGGGTTGACCCTCGTGGGCGTCGACTATCCGCCCGACGATCAGCTCGAAGCACGGACCAAGGTCACCCGCGACCTGCGGGTGGTCGACTAGATCCGTGCGGCGATGAAGTCGGCCGCCTGGTTGACCATCCCCGCATTGACATACGCGCGCGCCGCATGGTCGGGCCAGTTGCCCTCCCAGGTCTTCGGCTCGGCGGGGTTGCAGATCGGGTCGGCGCCGTGGCACAGCTCGATGGTGCGCTCGCCGTACAGCGGGCTGAAGTTGGTGATCGGACCGGCCCATGCGATGCCGTTGCCGAACAGCGCGACGGCGGCGATGTGGCGATCCATCCCGGGAGGCAGCGGCTTGTCGAACCCGAATGCGGCGATGGGTGCGGCCAGCACGACGTCGGTCACCGCGGCGCCCAACGAGTATCCGCCCAGCACCAGTCGGGTGTCGGGGCACCGTGCCGCCATGTCCTGGATCCGTGAGCTCATGTCGTTGGCGCCGATGTCGATCTCGTAATCGGCCGGATAGCTCACGGAGTAGAGGTTGATGTTCTTTCCGCTCTTGCTGCGCAGCGCACTGATGAGCGCGTTGCCGATCACGCCGGCACCGGGCGACTCGGTGCGACCGCGCGCGAAGATGAGCTCCGCCTGTGGGCATGACTGCGCGGCGGCGACGGACAGAAGGCCCGGGGTTGCCTGGGTGACGGGCGCGATCAGCCCTGCTACCGCGAGTACGACCGCCCCGATGAGCAGCGTCCCCCGGCGCCCCAAGCAGCGAACAAGATCGTTTTGCACTCCGCCGATCCTATAGGAACTAATCAACGCCGACGAAGGTAATCGACAGCGGTCGCCGCGACCTCAGACCAGCCGCGCCACGAAATTCGCAGCCTGATTCGCCATTCCGCGTCCGACGTAATCGCTGTGGGCGAACGGATTGCGGCCGCGGGAACAGATCGGGTCCCCGTCGGTGCAGAGGTCGATCGCCCGCCCACCGAAGATCGGCGCCGTGGTGATCGGGTTTCCGAACTTGGTCGCCGGGTTGCCGAAGACGGCCACGGCGGCGACATTGGGTGCGACGTTCGGAGGCAGCACCGGGCCCAGCGCGCCGATCCGGTTGCCCAGCGGCGGGATGCCGGCGAGCATGTCGACGACGGCCGCGCCCTGAGAGAACCCACCCAGCACGATGCGCGAGTTCGGACACGACTGTGCGGTGTTGGTGACGAAGGCCGCCGCGTCGGCGGCGCCGTCGGCCGCCATCATGAAGTCGTAGGTGGCCGGGTAGGCCACCCCGTAAGCCGACAGGGTGCGGTCCCCGAGTTGCGGGCGCAGGGCCTCGACGAACGCCTGGCCGACGCGGCCGATGCCCGGGGGTTCACCGGTGCCGCGGGCGAACACCACTGTCACATCGGAGCAGCCTTGTGCCGAGGCAACCGTTGGCGCCAGGAGCGAGAAGGTCAGTCCGATGGCCGCGATGACGGCGGTGCCGGCGACCCGACGACGAAGGCGAGCGAAATCCACGGGACGAGATGATATCCCGCGTGGCGTCAGACCAGGCCAGCGACGAAGTTCGCCGCCTCCTGGACCAGTCCGGCGCTCACGTAGTCGTTGTGCGCGAACGGGTTACGGCCCTTCGAGCAGATCGGGTCGCCGTCCTTGCACAGGTCGATCGCGCGGCCGGCGAACACCGATTTGGTGATCGGGTTGCTGAATTTGGTGGCCGGGTTGCCGAACACCGCCACGGCGGCGACGTTGGGTACCAGGCTGCCCGGCAGCGGGGGAGCCGAGCCGATCGATCCGATCTTGTTGCCGAGCGGCGGCACACCGGCCAGCATGTCGACGACCGCGGCTCCCTGCGAGTACCCGCCGAGCACGATGCGGGTGTTCGGGCATTGCTGCGCCAGCATCGCGATGCGGTTGGTGGCGTCGGTCGCGCCGTCGGCGGCGGCCAGGAAGTCGTACGAGGCGGGATAGTCGACGGCGTATGTGCTGATGGTGCGCCCTCCGGTCAGGCCGCGCAGCGCGTTGACGAATGCGGTGCCCGGCGTGCCGAGGCCCGGGGTGTCGTCGGTGCCGCGAGCGAAGATCACCTCGATATCGCTGCACGCGGATGTCGAGGACCCGTATCCGGGGTATCCGGGGGAGGTCGCCGCCGGTCCGGGCGCGGTGCCCGAACCATATCCGGGACTGACGGGTCCGGGGGGTGGGCCGGGCTGGGCCACCGCCAGCGGGGCCACGCCGCCGACGAGTGCGGCGACTGCGGCCGTCGCGGCCGCCAGTCGGGCCGTCTCGCGCAGCAAAGTCACGCGGACATATTCACACACCGAGGGGTCTGGGGGCTAACGCTTCGCTCGCACGGACGACTCCTCGAGCGGGCCGTCCGGCCACGTCGCCTCGGCAACCGCTTCAGAACGGTCGCCTGCGCGGGCCAGCGCGAGACCGGCCAAGACGATGGCGCCGCCGACAGCCTGCGTGGGCGTGATCGCTTCACCCAGCAGAATCCAGGCCGCTAGCACCGCGAACATCACCTCGGACAGGCCGACCAGCGACGCGAAGCGTGGCCGCAGCCGGGCGATGCCCATGATGCCCAGCGTGTAGGCCACCGCGGTGGCGATGACGCCCAGAGCGATGACCGGCACGATCCACGAGGCGGTGTGACCGGCGATGACGGTGTCGGCGGTGGTGAAGGTCAGCGGCATGATTCCGGTCAGGCCCAGGAGCGTGACCGCACCCGAGCCGACGATCAGCCCCGCTGCGGCCAGCGTGACGGGACTGATCCCGTCCCCTTCGGCCGTATAGCCTGCGTGGGCCGACATCAGGAAGTACCCGGCGGCGCAGAGGGCGGCCGCCAGCCCCCAGCCCACGCCGACCAGGTTGATGTGCGCGCCCGAGAACACGTCGAGCACCAGCATGATCCCGGCGATCGCCAGCCCGACACCGGCCAGGGTCAAGGTGGTCGGGCGTCGCCGTGTGGTGGCCCAGACCCAGGCGACGACGATGATCGGTGCGGTGTACTCCAGCAGCAGCGCGACGCCGATCGACAGGTGCGCGACGGCGTTGTAGTAGAACAGCTGCGCGCCCGCGATCGGGACCACCCCGTAGGCAAGCACGGTCGTGGGGTGGCGCAGGGCCTCGCGAATCCACCCGCGCCTGACGATGGTGGCGAAGATCGCCATCACCAGCGCGCCGCCCGCCAGCCGGGCGACGACCGCGGCGGTCGGGCTCCAGCCCGCTGTCATCAGTGCCTTCGCGAACGGGCCCGAGGAGCCGAACGCGACCGCCGAACCGACCGCCAGCATCAGCCCGAGCCGGAAGTGGTCGGCGGCGGGCCGCGTGCCGGATGCCGTCACGACCATGGTCGACCTCCGAGAAAGTGTAATGAGTAAAATGAACTACGCTCCTGACAGTAGCGACGAGAGGCGTCATGGGTCAAATGCTTTTCAGTCATGACACCGAACTCACCTTGCGGGCCGCGTGTGAACTCATCAACAGCGACCGCGTCGACGGAGAGCGGCTGGGCGACATGGCGGCGTTGAACACCTACCTCGACAGCTTCGGCTGGACGGGGCGCCGTGACCGCGACGCCGAGGAACTCGCATCGGTGCACCGGCTCCGCGACCGGCTGGGCCGGATCTGGGCCGTCGCTGACGATGAGCAACGCACGGTGGATCGGGTCAACGCCTTGCTTCGCGATACCAACGCCTCGCCGTGGCTGACCCGGCATCCGGAGATGCCCGAGTGGCATCTGCACCTGGCGTCGGTGGACGACCCGCTGTGGCAGCGGATGGGCGCGGAGATGGCGATGGCGCTGGCCGACTTGATCCGCATCGGCGAGCTGCGCCGCCTCAAGACGTGCGCGGCATCGGACTGCGAGGCGGTGCTGGTCGACTTGTCGCGAAACCGGTCGGGAAAGTTCTGCGACACCGGCAACTGCGGCAACCGCCAGCACGTGGCGGCCTACCGGGAACGTCGGGCCAGGGGAAAGCGGTGACACTCGGGACTGTCCGCAGGCCTTAGGCTTTCGGCGGGGGAGTGATGACGGGGCGATCGACCACCAAACTGCAGATCAGCGGACACCGCTTCGGGTTACGGCGCATGCGGCACGCCCTCGTGCGCGGCGACGCGCAGATGCTCGACGATCCGATGCGCGCGCAGGCACTTGCGTTGTCGGTCGGCTCGGTTCTGGCGGTCATCGGACTCGGAGTGGCCGCGGTCCTGGCGTTTCTGCAGCCCCGAGGTGCGCTCGGCGACGCCCCGATCGTGATGGTGCGCGACACCGGCGCCCTCTATGTGCGGATCGACCAGAATCTGCACCCGGTGGCGAACCTCGCATCGGCCCGGCTGATCACCGCTTCGGCGGCCAAACCTCGGCTCGTCAGCTCCTCGGCCGTCGACCGGGCGCCAAGGGGCGCGATGCTCGGCATCCCCGGCGCCCCTGACATGATCGGCGCGCCGCTGACGCACGATGAGTCGGAATGGCATGTGTGCGAAGATGATTCGTCTGTATCGACCGTCCTGGCGGGACCTGTCGGCCGGACGCACGCCGCAGCAGCCGGCATCCTGGTGAGTGCGGCGGGCGAAGGTGCGGCGACAACGTATCTGCTCTTTGACGGGCGGCGCGCGAAGGTGGATCTGCGCAATCCGGCCGTGGTGCGTGCGCTCGCGCTCGACGGCGTTGCGCCACGGCCCGTTACGCGTGCATTGCTGGACACCGTGCCCGAGGTGCCCGAGCTCGCGGCGCCCGCCATCCGCGACGCCGGGGCGCCCGCACCAGCGCCGCTGCACGGGTTGCGGGTTGGCGCCGTGATCCGCGTGCCGCAAACCGAGTCGTCGCAGCACTACGCGGTGCTGAGGACGGGAGTGCAGCGAATCGGCGTGGTGGCGGCCGATCTCATCCGGTTCACCCAGCCGCAGGACGCGCACGACATCGTCACCGTCGAGCCCGGTGCGATCGGCGCGGTCCCGGTGGTTGACGAACTCCCGGTCGGGGAGTTCCCCGAACGTGCCGGTACCGCAGTCGATCCGGTCGTCTGCGCACGGTGGCAGTGGGCGCCTGACTCGAAGTCCGTCAGCACGGGGACCGTCACCGGCGACGCCATACCCGGCAACGCCGAGTTGCGACCGGTGGGGCTGGCGCACGCCGACGCCGCAGGCGCCCGAATCGATGCCTTCGCGATGAGCGGGGGTCGCAGCGCCTACGTGCGAGCGGCGGGGGCCAGTGGTGACGGTGCACGAACCGGAACGCTGTTCCTGGTGAACGATGTCGGGGTGGCCTTCGGCATCCGGGATCGGGAAACGGCCGAGCGGCTCGGGCTGACCGGTGATCCGCTGCCCGCACCGTGGCCCCTGTTGGCGCGGCTGCCACACGGGCCGGAGCTGAGTGTCGAGGCCGCGTCAGTCGCGCACGACGGGACGGGAACGCCGTAACCGGCTGAGCGATACCGTCATTGCGACGACAACCCCGGCCACGGCCAAGCAGATAGCGGCTCCGCGGGTGGCGATACGCGCTGCGTGGCCGTCGGGTGGTTGCTGCCGCGACGGTGACACCACCGTCGGGTGGCCCGGATCCGCGGGAGCTGTCGCGCCACCGGTGACCGCGGCCAGGACGTCGACAACGCCATGACCGACACGCGGATTCCAGCCGCCCCCCGGGTGCCGCGCGGTGTCTTCGATTCGGCGCATGACCTGGCGGGCGGTCAACTGCGGCGAGCGTGACCGCAACAACGCGACGATGCCGGTGACCACGGGCGCGGCGTAACTGGTTCCCGCGAGCGGCTTCTCGCCGGTAGGGGTGGGCAGCGCGGCGACGAACCCGTCGCCGTCGCGGTCCAACGACACCACCTGCTCGCCGGGAGCGGCGACGTCGACCCAGGGCCCCGCCAACGTGAACTCCGAGGGGCCACCATCCGGGCCGATCGATCCGACCGTCAAGACATAGTCGTCGTACCAGGCCGGGCTCACCACCGCTTTGACGCCGTCCCAGTCCGGTCGCCCAGAACTTGCGGGGTTCTGATGCTCGCACTGGCCCGGTGCACCGGCATTGCCCGCGGCGGCGACCACGACGACGTTCTTCGCGTCGACCGCATACGCCAAGGCGGCGCCCAAAGGTCCGTCGTCCATCTCCGTGCCGGCGGCGACGCAGGCGACAGTGGAGATGTTGATCACGGTTGCGCCCATGTCGGCCGCGGTGCGCACCGCGCGGGCGAGAGTGTCGACATCTCCGAAACCGGATCCGCCGCGGCCATCTTCGGCGCTGAACTTCGTGCTCGACTGCCGGATGCCGATGATCGTGGCCTCGGGTGCGATACCGCTGAACGCATCGGGGGCGTCGGAATCCGCTGTGGCGGCGACGATGCCGGCGACGATCGTGCCGTGGCCGTCGCAGTCGTCGGTGCCGTCCCCGCCGGACACGTAATCGCCGCCGGGAACCAGGCGAGGCAGCAGGCGATGGCGTGACACACCGGTGTCGATCACCGCGACGGTCTGACCACCTCCGCGGGTGAGCGGCCAGACCGACCGCAGGTCCAGGTCGCGCAGTTGGCCGCCGACGTCCCCGCCCAGGGTGACCTTCTGAGCGGTCGTGCACTGCCCTGTCTGCTTTGTGGGCTGTGGCGGCGCCGGCGAGTGCGGGTGGGGGAGCAGCGAATCGTCGACACCCGGCGGCACCACCGCGGCTGCCGTAGGGATACCGGTCACCGGAGCCGATGCGAACGCGACGGCCAGTACGACGCGAAGCAGGCGCGTCACGTCAGCGCCAAGTTGCGGACGAGACCGAACAGCCCGGCGATCCAGCAGCCCAGCGGTATGACCGCGGCCAAGGCCGCGTACTCGGCCAGTTCGGCTGCGCGGCGCGCGGCCAGGCCGGGCGTGAAGCGCAGGAGCGGTATCAGGAATCCGGTCCCGGCGACAGCGGCCAGAGCTGCGAACCAGTGGGCGTGCTGACGTAATGCTGCGGCGAGGATCACGAATGCTGCTGTGAGCGCGACGAAGCCGCTCACCGCCAACGTGGTGCGACGAACAGTCCCGATATGAGTACGGATGCGCAGTAACAGCGCGGCTCCGACGGCGCCGTCGAACACCGCTGCGAGGATGGAGAACTCGCGCGCGATGGAACCATAACCGGCGGACACGGCCGCGATGGCCGCGGCGATCGACGCGCCGGCGATCATCGCTGTCAGCAGCTCGTGGGCGCGCGCCGCCTCGCTGTCCTCGATGGAGTCGGGAGGACGGTGCATGTCGTCGTCCAGCGGCCTGGGGCCGATGCGGGTGAGCGCAATGGCCAGCCGTGGAGCCGAACTCAACGTCGCCAGTGCCATCGCCGCGAGCAGTGAGCCGGCCGCCGGCCCACCGAGGTGCCATGCGACCGATGCCGCGCAGGAAGCGGTGCACAGCACCGATGTCGTGGCGATGGCGACCAGCGGCACAAGACCGCGGCCGGTGAGGCGCAGGGACACCACCGCGGTGGCCAGCCCCGCCGATGAGGCAAGCAGCAGATGCGCGGCGAGGGGACCGCCGGGTACCGCTGCGGCAGCCGTCACCGCCGCCATCATCACAGACATCACGCTGAAGGTGGTGCACATCAACGGTTCTGAGTGCGTACGCCCGCTGACGACGGCGGCGGCCAAAGCGGCGCAGGTCAGCGCACCGCCGATGAGAACCGTGCGACCAGTCGAGCCTGTGGACCACAGCAGCGTGATACCGCCGATGGCCGCGCAGACCACGCTGGCGGCGACGCACAGCATGCGCGGAATCCCGCCGGGCGCAGGTTGCCACCTGACCACCGTGCGGGTGGCATCCCAGGGGGCGAAGACGGGTTCGCAGACGTCATCGGTGCTGAGCCACAGGACGTCGCCGTCGCGAACCTGGTTGTCCGGCAATGTGAGTGACTCGTCCAGCGACGAACCGTCGATTCGGTGAAGCCGCCACCGCGCACCGGTTACCACCTCGTGGTGGTCGGGATGAACCAGCTCGAGGATCGACGGGAGCATGTCGCCCAGGCATGCCCGGCGTGGCAACGCCAGATCCACACTCTGGGTCGCGTTCGCCCCGTCGACGTGAATGCTGACTCGGCAGCCTGAACCAGCCATCGCCTCCCCCTATGACGCCGTGGGATCACCGTAACGCCGCCGACGACGGGGAGAAGACACTTCTTTCGTCGGCTGTGGATGGAACCGAATCGGTCCCCGCCGCGTCTCATCTCTCGATGGAGTCCTCCCGGCCAGCATGCGGCGTCGTGGTGAAATCACCACCGGCGCTGCCCAAAGCGGCTTCCACCAATCCTGTCGCGCGCCTACTACCGCTGGCGGTGCTCGTCGCAGCGGTCGGCATGATGGCCGTGTACTTCACCTCCGGCGCCGGCACCAACCGCACACCGATGTTCGCATTCTTCCCGGTGATGATGGCCGTGTCGGTGCTCGGCACGATGCTGTACGGAGCGCGCGGCGGGGCGGACCGATTTGCCGAGATCGATCGCGACCGGCGCAGCTATCTGCGCTATCTCGATGAACTCGACGACGAGACCGTGGCGACGGCCGCTGAACAACGCCGCCAACAGTATTCGCGCCACCCGGCACCCGAGTCATTGTGGGCGCTCGTGGGCACCCGGCGAATCGTGCGACTCGGTCCCGACCACGACGACTTCTGCTGCGTCCGGGTGGGTGTAGGTGATCAGACGCCGTGCACACCGTTGGCGGCACCCGACCTCGGGGTTCCCGAGGACCGCGATCCGGTGACGGTGTCCGCGATGCACGCTCTGATTCGGCAGCGGTCGGTGGTGCCGCGATCACCGGTCGCGGTCTCGCTCCGGCAACCCGGCGTCATCGCGGTGTGTGGCGATGACGAGCCCGCGCGCGGATTGGTGCGTGCGATGGTGTGCCAACTGGCGGCGCATCACGAACCCCACCAGGTGGCGATCGCGGTGGTCGCCAGCCGTGAGACGTCTCACGAGTGGGAGTGGCTCAAATGGCTACCCCACTACGAACATTCAGCTCATACCCTGAGCGGCAGGCTCGGCCGGCACCTCGTGGTCGTCGCGGATGAGAGCCCGGTAGCCGGTGAGATGCTGACGGAGGCGAACGGTGCCTCGATCGTCACGATCGGAGCCGACCCGGTCGAACCGGTGTCGTGTCTGCGTGTTGACGGCGAGCGCCTGACCGTGCGCATCGGTGAGCGCCCCGAGGCGGATTGCGAGCGCGACTCGCTGACCCTGACGCAGGCCACGATGTGTGCGCGGCAGCTGGCGGGTCACAGGTTCGACGCCGCGACCGCCGGTGGCATTTCGACGGTGCGCGGCTGGCTCGACCTGATGGGCATCGACCGACCGGGTCGGCTGACGCCCGAAAAGCTGTGGACGCAAAGCAAACAGATGCGACCGGTACCCGTCGGCGTAGCGGACGACGGAACGCCGGTCTGGATCGACATCAACGAGGCTGCCCGCAACGGCATCGGCCCGCACGGGCTGTGTGTCGGCGCCACGGGATCCGGCAAGTCCGAGCTGCTGCGCACACTGGTGCTGGGCATGATCACGACCCATCCACCGGACGTCCTCAACCTCGTCCTCGTCGACTTCAAAGGCGGAGCGACATTTCACGGCTTGGAGCGGTCGCGGCACGTGGCGGCCGTGATCACCAACCTGGCGGGCGAAGCCCACCTCGTGGCCAGGATGAGCGACGCGCTGGCCGGAGAGGTCCACCGCAGGCAGGAGTTGCTGCGGGCGGCAGGCAATTTCGTCAACGCCGCGGACTACGCCAGGGCTCGGTCAGCCGGCGCTCTGCTGCCGCCGCTGCCCGCGTTGTTCATCGTCGTCGACGAGTTCTCCGAGCTGCTCGCCCAGCACCCCGACTTCGCCGAGCTGTTCGTCGCGATCGGCAGGCTGGGCCGGTCGCTGGGAATCCACCTGTTGTTGGCCAGTCAACGACTCGACGAGGGCAGGCTCCGCGGATTGGACACCCACCTGTCGTATCGGATCTGCCTCAAGACGTTCTCCGCCGGTGAATCCCGGGCCGTCCTGGGTGTGCCCGACGCGTACGCTCTGCCCGGCACCCCAGGCGCGGCCCTGCTGAAGACGGCCACCGGGGACCTGATCCGATTCCAGACCGCGTTCGTCTCCGGCCCCTGTCCTCGACCGGACCCCGAAGACAGCAGCGAAGTTCGGGCGCCGATGATCTTCACCGCCACGTCCGCGTCGGTCCAACCCGATGAGCACGAGGAAGCTGGACCGGCCGTTCTCGACGCGGTGCTGGACCGCGTCGGGGGACGAGGGACGGCCGCGCACCCCGTGTGGCTGCCGCCGCTCGGCGCACCACCGACGCTCGACTCGATCACGTCGACAGGTACCCGAGACCCGTTCAGTGCCCCGATCGGTCTGGTGGACAGTCCGTTCGAGCAACGCCGCGACCTACTCGTCGCGCAGATGGCCGCGGGGAACGCCGCCATCGTCGGCGCCCCTCAGTCGGGGAAGTCGACGGCCGTGCAAACACTGATGCTGGCCCTCGCAGAAGCGCACGGCCCCGACGAGATCTCCCTGTACGTCCTGGATTTCGGCGGTGGTGCGCTCACGCGCCTCGCGCAACTACCGCACATCGGCGCCGTATCGGGTCGAGCCGATACGGACCTGTGCCGTCGCACGGTCGCTGTCATCGAATCACTGATCCGGTCGCGGGAAAAGCTGTTCCGGACAATGGGAATCGGGTCGATGGCCGAGTATCGCGCGCGCCGCGCCGCGCAGGATCCCGCCGCGGCCGGCGACCCGCACGGCGACGTGTTCCTCGTCGTCGACGGGTGGGCTCACCTGCGTCGCGAACTCGAGCAGTTGGAAGCGCCGATCAGCGCCATCGCTGCGCAGGGTCTCGCGTTCGGCGTGCACGTGGTGATCACCGCCTCGCGGTGGCCCGAACTGCGGCCAGCGTTGAAGGACCAGATCGCGACCCGGATAGAACTGCGCCTCGGCGACCCGGCCGAGTCGGAGATGGACCGTCGCCGCGCACGCTCGCTGACCAACTGCCCACCGGGCCGGGGTATCACCGCCGAGGGGCGCGAGATGGTGATCGCGCTGCCGCGCTTTGACGGCGTGCCCAGCACCGAGGGACTCGGCGAGGCGTTGGCCGCAACCGTCGAGCGGCATCGACAGCGCTGGCGCGGGTGCTGCGCCCCGCGCATCGAACTGCTTCCGGCGCTCGTGCGGTATCCCGAGTTGGTCGGGTGCAGCCTGGGATCGGCCGGGGCGATGGTGCTCGGCCTCGAAGAGCGCGAGTTGGCGCCTGTGACTGTCGATTTCACCGAGCAGATGCACATGCTGGCCCTCGGGGAGGGCGGTTGCGGCAAGACCTCATTGCTGCGCGTGATGTGTCACGAGATCGTCCGGACTCATCGCGTCGAGCAGGCGCGTCTGGAGATCGTGGATTTCCGGCGCTCCCTGCTGGGCGTCGTGGAATCCGAACACCTCGCCGGATACGCGGCGTCACCGGTGGCCTTGGCAGCGAGACTTCCCAAACTTCTCGCGATGCTCGAGGCCCGCATGCCCGGCGAGGACGTGACACAACAGCAGTTGCGCGAGCGATCGTGGTGGTCCGGCCCCGAGATCTTCCTCGTGGTTGACGATTACGACTTGGTGGCCGGATCGACGGGCAACCCGTTTGCCCCGCTTGCCGACTTCCTGCCCCACGCCGCCGACCTCGGTCTGCACGTAATCGTCGCCCGCCGATCGGGAGGCGCCGCGCGGGCGATGTTCGACCCACTTCTCGCCGGAATGCGGGAGATCGGTTGCCTCGGCGCGATGATGAGCGCAAGCGCCGACGACGGTGTCCTGATGGGCTCGGTGCGGCCTTCGTCGATGCCGCCGGGGCGCGCCACGCTGATCACCCGCGGCGAGGGCGAGCGCCTCGTCCAGGTCGGCTGGGTGGAGCCGCCGTGAGACACGCCGTCGTCGAGGTCGGGCCGGTTACGGTGCGCGGACCCAATCCGCCTGACCCCGAACTGGTCTCGTTGGCACTGGATGCCATCGACGAGGACCTCGTACTGGTCGGCGAGGACCCCGCGCCGGTGTCCGAACTGTGGTCCCGGCTGATGGAAGTCGCGGTGGGCGGCGCCGAGGACGTCCTCCTCGTCTGCCCGACGTGGTGGCCGGGCGCACGGATCGACCGCGTCCGCGAAGCGACGACGGCGACGACCGTCGAGGTGATCGAGCGTACCGCGCTGCTCCAGCGGCAGGCGCGCGCAACCGTCGTCGAGATCGCCACGGAGCTGGTCCTTGTCACTCGTCTCGGAGCCCGCCCCGTCGTCATCGCCAACGTCGACGACGAAGTGGCGAACAGGGTGGCCGCAGCGGTCGGGTTGGCGGGGCCGGTGTTGATCGATGCGCCAGGTGTCCTCGGGTCGCTGGGCGAGGCGATCGCTGACGGGTTGCGCGAGAGGGGCATAGGGGTGCGCTTCGCCGACGAGGGCGCCGTCCGTCGCCCAGAAGCCGAACCTCCCGTGCCCGATGGCGGTACCGCCGTGTGTGTTTCGAACCAGCCGCGACGGGCGGCGGTGCTGACGGCCGTTCTCGCGACGATGGTGGCGGTGTGCGGTGGGTTCGTCCTGCGCGGTGGTGACCGGCAACCGAACATCGCGTCAAACCTGTTGGTGGAGGGGCGAGTTCAGGTGATGGTGCCTGCGTCGTGGCCGGTCGAGCACATCACGTCAGGGCCGGGCTCGGCCCGCGCGCAGATCACCTCGCCGTCGGACACCGACGTAGCGCTGCACCTGACCCAGTCGGTGGGCGCGCCGCGGGCGGACCTTGCCGAGACTGCCGCCGCGTTGCGAAGCGCCCTGGCCGGTGAGCCCGGTGATGTCTTCGTCGACTTCAACGCCGCCGACACCCCGGCGGGCAGGACCGGTGTCACGTACCGGGAATTGCGCCCGCACCATCACGTCGCATGGACCGTTCTCGTCGATCACGGTGTGCGCATCGCCATCGGCTGCCAGAGCGCACCGGGTCGCGAATCCACCGTCCGCGAGGTCTGCGATCAGGCGATCAGGTCGGCACAGGCGATTTCTTAGAAATCGGGTGGAACCGGACCGGCGTGCGCTGCGTCGTACCAGTCAAGACCTAGAGGAGAGGATCCCCATGACGACACCGCAAGGCGGTTCGCTCAACACCGATTTCGACCTGATGACCGCGGTCGCCGGCCAGACCGACGCGCGCAACGAGGAGATTCGCGCGATGCTGCAGTCGTTCATCGGGCGCATGACCGCCGTGCCGCCGTCGGTCTGGGGCGGCGTCGCGGCGACGCGCTTCCGCGACGTCGTCGACCGATGGAACGCGGAGTCGCTGAAACTGCATGCGTCACTGCAGCGGATCGCCGAGACCATCCGGCTCAACCAGCAGACGCTTCGGGAAGCCAACGAGAGCCATTCGCACCGCATCGGCGCGGTTGCCAACAACCTGTAGAGGAGTCGTGATGGACCACGTGTTGTCGTACAACTTCGACGAGATCGAATACACCGTAAGGCAGGAGATCCACGCCACCTCGGCCCGGCTGAACGGCGCCCTCGAAGAGTTGCGTGTACAGATCGCGCCGCTCCAACAGGTGTGGACCCGCCAGGCGGCCGAGGCGTACCGGCTCGAGCAGGCGCGATGGGAACAGGCGGCCGGCGCCCTCAACGAGATCCTCTTCAGCCTGGGCAACGCGGTTCGCGACGGCGCCGACGATGTGGCCGCGACCGACCGCAGCGCCGCAGGCGCATGGGGTGCCTGACCGGGAAGAGGCTTGTGCGGTCCCAACTGGAGGGGAGCCAAAGGGGCCGCACGGTAAGCGCCACCGTGGTCGAGGAGAGCGGCCACGGTGGCGCATCACCGTCGACTACTCGCAGGCGATGCCGTCGCCGTCGCGGTCCAGGTGCTCTGCGTACCCGTCCTCGCCCTGCATGATCGGCGCCACGCCGGCCTCGCGGGCAGCGGAGCAGTTCTTGTAGTACGTGTCCGCCGACGCGGTGGCGGCCCCGGCGGCGGTTGCCGCGACGACGAATGCGGCAACGATCAAGCCACGAATCATTTTCACTCCATTGGGATCTTGAACTTTCGGATGCGAGACGGCCGGTTTGCTGCACCCCCGCGACGACGCTAAGCGGACGGAATCGAAAATGAATCAGGGATTTCCCTATGCTTTGGTCTCACCCCTCGGGCTTCGGGCCGATGCACCGTTTTGACCTGCGGCGACGCGCCCAGGTAAGCTGCCTCGTTGGCGTGCGGTAAGCACGGGTCCTCGGGTCAACGTCGGTCGCCGAGATCACCCCACCGGATACGCCTGACCGGCACCCGGACCACCGGGACAGGAAACCCGATAGAGGAGAGGTAGCGCTGTGCCTACGTACACGCCGAAGGCGGGTGACACCACACGTTCGTGGTACGTCATCGACGCCACCGACGTGGTGCTCGGCCGGCTCGCCGTGGCAGCAGCCAATCTGCTGCGCGGCAAGCACAAGCCGACATACACGCCGAACGTCGACGGTGGCGATTTCGTCATCATCGTCAACGCCGAGAAGATCGCGATCGCCGGTAACAAGGCGGACCGCACGTTTTTCTACCGCCACTCGGGTTACCCCGGTGGTCTGCGCAAGCGCTCCCTCGGCGAGGAGATGGAGAAGCACGCCGACCGGGTCGTCGAGAGGGCGATCCTCGGCATGATTCCCCACACCAAACTGGGCCGTCAGGTGAAGAAGAAGCTGCGCGTCTATGTCGGGCCGGATCATCCGCACACCGCCCAGCAGCCGATTCCGTACGAGATCAAGCAGGTGGCGCAATGACAGAGGCGACTGGGACCGAGACCGTTGACAACACTGATGCCGTGACCGAGGCCGCCGCCGAGGCGACGCCCCGTGAGCCGGTCTTCATCGACCGCCCCATCCAGACCGTCGGCCGGCGCAAAGAGGCCGTCGTGCGGGTTCGCCTGGTTCCTGGAACGGGCCAGTTCAACCTCGACGGCCGTAGCCTCGAGGACTACTTCCCGAACAAGGTCCACCAGCAGCTCATCAAGGCTCCGCTGGTCACCGTCGATCGAGTGGAGAGCTTCGACATCTACGCCCACCTCGACGGTGGCGGCCCGTCCGGCCAGGCGGGTGCGCTGCGTCTGGCCATCGCCAGGGCCCTGATCCTGGTGCAGCCCGAGGACCGGCCCGCACTGAAGAAGGCCGGCTTCCTGACCCGCGACCCGCGGGCCATCGAGCGCAAGAAGTACGGCCTGAAGAAGGCCCGCAAGGCGCCTCAGTACAGCAAGCGCTGATCGATCCGCGAAAACCGCCGATGTGCACCGCACACCGGCGGTTTTTGCATTCAACGTGGCGCTGCGGTCTTTCTCACAATCGCGCGGTCCCGGTTTCGTCGAGCGGCCCGACGTGAATGCACCGGGGTTGGAGGCGGCGGCGCTGCACGCGCGGCAGACCGCAACTGCCACCGGTACGAGCCAGTCACCTCGTGGGGGGATCGGATCGTCGTCTCCTGACTGAGAAGGAGCAATTGATGAAGAACGCGAAGACACTGACCGCGGGCGCCGTGTTGGGCGGCTCGCTGCTCTTCACCGCCGGTCTGGGCATGGCCATGGCACAGCCGGACACGGCTGCGGACAACCGCGTCAACGTCTCGATCGGTAACGCCGGTGTCCTGCAGGACGTCGACGTGACCGCCGCTGCGCAGATCGCCGCCGACGTGTGCCACACCGACGTGAGCTCGGTGACCGCGTTGGCGCAGGCCGCCGACACCGAGGGCACCGAGAAGACCGTCTGCACCAACAACCTCGGCACCGTCGCGATCCAGCAGAACGGCCCCGGCCACTCGGAGAACGCACCGGGCCAGGCCGAGCAGCGTGAGGCGACGCCGACGTCCGAGGCGCCCACTACCTCGCCGACGGCCCCGACCGCCGAGAACGGCGCCAGCTAACAGAACAACCTCACCGCCCGCATCCGGTCCGGATGCGGGCGGTGGGTCGCGTCCGGGTACCGATTCGGCGACGGCACGGCCCCCGACACACGCGGTTGGCTCTCCGGCCGCCATCTATGAGAAATTTGTCGGCATGGCTCGACTGTTCGGCACCGACGGAGTGCGCGGCGTCGCCAACCAGGATCTGACCGCCGAGCTGGCGTTGGCCCTCGGTTCGGCCGCGGCGCGTCGGTTGGCCTCCGCCGGTGGCCACGCCAGGCGGGTGGCCGTCGTCGGCCGCGATCCCCGGGCCAGCGGCGAAATGCTCGAGGCAGCGGTCATCGCCGGGCTGACCAGCGAAGGCGTCGACGCGTTGCGCGTGGGGATACTGCCGACCCCGGCCGTCGCCTACTTGACCAGCGCGTATGACGCGGACTTCGGCGTGATGATCAGCGCCTCGCACAACCCGATGCCCGACAACGGCATCAAGATCTTCGGTCCCGGCGGCCACAAACTCGACGACGCCACCGAGAACCGGATCGAAGAACTGGTCCATCAGGGTCCCGGAAGCCGGCCCACCGGCGCCCGGATCGGCCGGGTGGTGGACGCCGCGGACGCGCTTGACCGGTATCTGCGACACGTCGGCAAGGCCGTCACGACCAGGCTGGACCAACTCACCGTCGTCGTCGACTGCGCCAACGGCGCGGCCTGGGCTGCCGCGCCGCAGGCCTACCGGGCCGCGGGCGCCAACGTCATCACGATCAATGCTCAGCCCGACGGGTTGAACATCAACGAGCGCTGCGGCTCGACGCACATGGAGACCCTGCGGTCCGCGGTGGTGTCGTACGGAGCTGACCTGGGCCTCGCGCACGACGGCGACGCTGACCGTTGCCTCGCTGTCGACGCCCATGGGCGCGTGGTCGACGGAGACGCGATCATGGTCATTCTCGCCCTGGCGATGCAGGAGAGTGGCGAACTGGCGTCGAACACCTTGGTGACGACCGTGATGAGCAACCTCGGCCTGCACCTGGCCATGCGGGCGGCCGGGATCGACGTCTGCACGACGAGCGTGGGGGATCGTTACGTCCTCGAGGAGCTGCGCGCCGGCGGGTACTCGCTCGGTGGTGAGCAGTCGGGCCACATCGTGATGCCGGCGTGGGGCACGACGGGCGATGGCATCGTCACCGGGTTGCGGTTGATGTCGCGCATGGCGCACACGCGCACCCCGCTCGCCGCGCTCGCCGCGCCGATGCAAACGCTGCCTCAGGTTCTGATCAACGTCGAGGTGGCGGACAAGGCGACCGTCGCCGACGCGCCATCGGTCCGCACCGCGGTCGCCGAGGTGGAGGCCGAACTCGGCGACACCGGTCGAATCCTGCTGCGCCCGTCGGGAACCGAACAGGTCGTGCGGGTGATGGTGGAGGCGGCCGACGAGGACACCGCGCGGCAGTTGGCCGTTCGGGTGGCCGAGCAGGTCAGCGCGCAACGCTGAGGGTGGAACCGGTCGGGGTCGCCGCGCGTCCAACTCCTATATGGACGCATCACGTGTCGATGTCGCCGCCTTGTCGAGTGTCGCGCGGCAATACCAGGGTGTGGCCGACGCCGTCGACGCCGCCGTACGAACGCATCTCAACGGTTTGGCGTTCGACGGGGCGTGCGCGGGGCGGTCCTATGCCGCAGGAGGTGACGCGGTGCGGTCGACGGTCGACGACGTGGTGAATCAGTTGCGACGATGGTCACGTGCCTCGGCCGAGATCGCCGTCACGCTTCGCGCGTCCGTCGACCGGTACGCCGAGGCCGACGCGCGCGCTGCCGACCGGTTGGCTTGAGATGAGCGAAACCTTGGATGCGGCAGCGCGGTTGGCCGACGGGGTGCCCGGCGTCGGCGATGTCGCTCAGTACGTGCTGGCGTGCCAGAGCCTGGGCTACCGGCATCCGGATCTGACGGCACACCCCGGCCAGATACACGACTGGTACGCCGCCGAGAACGGTTTGGACTTGGCCGCTCTCGAAGCCGACTGTGCTGCACTGCAAGCGGCCGCGACGGCGGCCGAGGATGCACTCGCGCGCCAGGAAGCTCAGCTGGCCGCGCTGACAGATGCGTGGCAGGGCCTGGGCGCGAACGCATCTCGGGAGTTTCTGCGCCGCCACGACGAGGCGGCGACCATCGCTGCGGAGGCGGTCCGGACCGCCGCATCCGCGCTGACCGATCTGCGCGAGCGGCTGTGGCGGGCGGTGGACGAGAAAGTGGCGAAGGTGCTGGCCATCGGCGACGGTGTGCAGGCCAGACGCGCGGACTGGTTGGCGGCCGCCAACACCGTCACCACGGGCGCCGGCGACCGGGCGGTCGCCAGTGAGTTGGTGGACCACGAAGTGAAGCCGTTCGTGGACACGGTGATCGGCGGTGAGTGGCTTTCGGCGATGAGGGAGGCCGCCGACGCGATCAACGCGGCCTATGAGGCGGCGACCACCGAGCTCGCGTCCGAGTCCGAAGCCGCGTTCGACATTCCCGGCGAGCTCGGACCGGCATGGACGCCGTCGTCGGCGGCGGGTGCCCCCGCATCCCCGGCGGCGGGTCCCCCCGCAATCCCGACCTCAGGCGTCGCGGTAAACCCGGCTGTACCGGCTTCCGTCATACCGGCCGGATGGGGCGGATCAGCGGCCCCGCCTCCGCTCGCACCGCCTGCCGTACCAGTTGCGGCGCCGCCGCCACCCGCGCCGTCGCTCCCGACCGAACCTCCGGTCCCACAGCCAGCGGCCGCTGCGTCGTTGCCTTCGCTCGGCGGAGGAATGCCCGACTTCGGAGGCGGCCTTACGAGTTTCGGTCAGCAACTGGGTGACATGCTCGGCGGATTGCTGGGCGACGGTGCGCTCGACGCCGCCATCGACGATGGTGAGCCGAATGTCCTGCCCGAGCCCGATCTCGACGAACGCGCCGACAGTGAAACGGCAGAGGCTGAGGAGGCTTCAGAGGCAACTGATGCCGGCGAGGCTATCACCGATGAGGCGGCTGGGCCCGACGAGGCCACCGATCCCGCGATCGCCGAGCCGATGTGTCAACCCGAACCACACGCGGCGGCGACGGTGCCTCCAGAACCACCGGGGGTGCCTGCCGAGCCGCCGGCGGTGTCGCCGGAGCCGCTGGCGGTGTCGCCGGAGCCACCGGACGCCGGTACGCCGTGCGAGATCGCCGCCGATGAGCTACCGCAGGTCGGCGAATGAGCGAGGGCTACGAACCGAAACCCGGATCGGGGCCGTTGACCAGCAGCCGGACGCACTCGGCGGCAATCAACCGGCTCCGGTGGTTAGTACCGCAGTGGTCGCACCAGAAATGGACGGCCCCGCTGTCGATCTCGTGACGCACGTCGCCCCGGGGCGACACGGAGGTTCGCACACTGCGCTCGGACGTGATGCGCGGTGGGTAGGTGATCGTTCCCATTGCCGCACCCCCTTCAGGAGTGAAACCCGGATACCCAAGGCTGCCCGATTATCACCACATCTGTGGTCACGTTTGAGTAACCAAATTGATGACAAATCGGCGTTGCCGCAATGGAAATGCGGGTCAGCTACTACTGAAAGTTTGCTGCGCCGAGCAACTTCCAGTGCGGCCCGCGCTAAGCCCTCGCCGGCCGCCGCGACCGCGTGGGGCGCCGCCGCCGTTGCTGGCGACCCCTGGCCGACGACGGCTGGTGTGGCCGCGCGGGTTCGGGCCTGCTGGCGACGATCGGATCACCGAACGTTCGCTCGCCCGGGGCGATCTGCACCAGAACCGGATGCGACGGGCCGCTGAATCGGGTGATCGTCGGCTTCACGCCGGCCTTACGGGTCAGCTGTCGCACGTCGGACACCTGCTCGTCGAGCATCAGCGTCACCACCGTGCCGTCGGCCCCGGCGCGCGCCGTGCGTCCGGACCGATGCAGGTAGGCCTTGTGCTCGACGGGCGGGTCAGCATGCACGACGAGGCTCACGTCGTCGACGTGGATGCCTCGCGCGGCGATGTCGGTCGCGACCAGTACGGTCGCCGAGCCATCGGAGAACGCGGCAAGGTTGCGGGTGCGTGCGTTCTGGGACAGGTTGCCGTGCAGCTCCACTGTCGACACACCGCGCGAGTTCAGCTGTCGGGCAAGGTTCTTGGCGCCGTGCTTAGTGCGCGCGAACACGATGGTCCGGCCCGGTGACGCGGCCAGGTCGGCCAGCACGCCGAGGCGGGCCCCCTTGTCGACATGCAGCACGTGGTGTTCCATCGCCGTCACCGGTGACTGCTCCGAATCCACGCTGTGCACAACGGGATCGGTCAGGTATCGCTTCACGAGCACGTCGACGCCGCCGTCGAGGGTGGCGGAGAACAGCATGCGCTGCCCGTTGCGAGGGGTCTTGTCCAGCAGGCGCTTCACCGGAGGAAGGAAGCCGAGGTCGGCCATGTGGTCGGCCTCGTCCAGCACGGTGATCTCGACACCCGACAGGTCGGCATGGCGTGATTTGACGTGATCTTCGAGCCTGCCCGGGCAGGCGATGACGATGTCGACGCCTTGACGCAGCGCCTGGATCTGGGGGTTGGGTCCGACGCCGCCGATGATCGTCACCGTGCGCAGGTCGGTGGCCGCGGCCAGCGGTGCGAGCGACGCGCTGATCTGGGCGGCCAGTTCGCGCGTCGGCGCGAGGATGAGTGCGCGCGGGCGGCCGGGGACGCGTTTGACCGGGTTCGCAGTGAGTCTCGTCACCACGGGCAGCAGGAAGGCGTATGTCTTCCCGGATCCGGTGCGACCGCGGCCGAGGACATCGCGACCGGCCAGCGAGTCGGGCAGCGTCGCCGCCTGGATCGGGAAGGGTGACTCGACGCCGTCGGCGGCAAGAGTGGCGACGACGGCCTTCGGCAGGCCGAGGTCGGCGAAAGTGGGCACGGTTGTGCCACAGGGGATTTGCACAGACAAGTAAAACTCCGAAAGTTCAGGGTGGTCGTCCTGCCCGGCGCGGATGATCCGCGGCGCTCGGTGTGACGATCGAACTGGGTCGATTATCGCCTTCGGCGATGCGGCAAAAGGCAGAACAGAAGATGCCGCTGTGCCCACTGTACAGGGGCAGCGCCGTTCGGCGTAATCGGCTAAGGCAGCAAGCCGTGCAGTTCCTCGACGAAATTGAGGATTTCACGCCGGTCGACGGAAAGTGGCTGCAGCAGAAGCGTCGTCGCACCGGCTTCGGCGAACGCGGCCAGTCGCTCCTTGACGAACCCGCGCGGCCCGACCAGCGACACGCTGCGGACCAGGTCATCCGGTACCGCCGCGATCGCCTCAGCCTTCTTGCCGGCGAGGTAGAGGTCCTGGATGGTGTCGGCGATCTCGCCGTACCCGTAGCGGGTGGCCAGGTCGTGGTAGAAGTTGCGGCCGCGCGCACCCATGCCGCCGATGTACAACGCCAATTGCGGCTTCACCCACGACAACCGGTCGTCGACGTCCTCGCCGATGGCCAGGGGAGCGCTGACCATGACATCGAGTGGCCCCAACGAGGGGTCGCGTTTGGCGAACCCGCCACGCAGCGCCTCACCCCACACGGCGTCGGCCTGCTCGGGGAGGAAGAACACCGGCTGCCAACCCTCGGCGATCTCCGCGGTGAGTTCGACGTTCTTGGGCCCCAACGCGGCGATTGTGATCGGAATACGGTCGCGCACAGGGTGATTGATCAACTGCAACGGCTTACCCAGGCCCGTGCCCCGGGCCCCGGGTCCCTCGCTGGGCAGCGGAATCTGATAGTGCTTGCCGTCGAACTGCACGCGCTCGCGGCGCCACACCTGCCTACAGATCTCGACCACTTCCCGGGTGCGTCCCAGCGGCGCGTCGAACGGCACGCCATGAAAACCCTCCATCACCTGAGGGCCGGACGTGCCGATGCCGAGCCGGAACCGGCCGCCCGAGACGTAGTCGAGGCCCGCGGCCGTCATCCCCAACAACGTCGGCGTACGGATGTAGATCGGCACGACGCCGGTCCCGAGTTCCATGCGCGTCGTCTTGGCCGCGAGGAAACCGAGCTGGCTGATCGCGTCGTAGGAGTACGCCTCGGCCACCAGGGCGAGGTCGACGCCGACCTTCTCGAGCTCGACGACCTGATCGACGGCCTGCAAAAAGCCGTCGGTGTAGTTGAGGAAGATCCCGGTGCGCATCAACGAGTTATACACCCAACCGGTTGGTTGATTACGCTCAGGGCTTCAGCAGTGCGACAACCTTGTTCTCCAGGGCCACCGGGTCGTCGGCGAACGGGTCGACGTTCGGGGCCTTGGGCAGGGCGATGTCGGGATCGGCGAAGTCGCGGTAGGTCTTGTCGCCGGTCAGGGTGTGCAGCAGGTAGCCGGTGATCAGCGCCCGCACCACCTTCTGGGTGCTGCGGTCGGCTCCCGGCAGTCCGACGGCGCGGGCCAGCCGACGGCCCTCGATCAGCCCGCCCGGCTTGGCCCCGTTGACCGTGCGCAGCGTGGCTTTGTCCCACGCCCTGGCCAACTCGACCGCGTTGGACCGCAGCGTCATCGGATCGCCCGGCCCGCTGAGAACCAGGCCGGGTACCTGCAGCGTCGCCGCGGGCTCCTCGGCGGGCGGCGCAGTGACTGTGGGGAAGATCGCAACGACGGATTTCGGCTTGACCGGCATTCCCGCCGCGGTGAACACCGCAGCGGACCCGCCGAACCCGTGGCCGATGACGCCGAGCTTGTTGGGATGCACGCTGATCTCTCCCGGTCCCAGCCGGACACCGGTGATGATGTCGAGCGTCGTGCCCAGGTCATAGGCGAAGTTGAGCGCCGACGGAGCCAATCCCGTCTCGGTCGCCGGCGCCGCGGCGACGATGCCCCACGACGCCAGATGCTCCAGCGTGCCGGAATAGCGGTCGGCCGCCGCAAGCCAATCGTGGCCGAACGCCACGCCGGGCAGGCTGAAGCCGGAATCAGGGGTGAACACGACACCGGGAAGCCCGGCGAAGGCCAGGTCACCTCGCAAAACGCGGTGCGGGCCGCGGCGGGTCAGGGCCTTGAAGAGCTTCTTCGTGCTGGCCACCAGACGACCGTAGCCGACGGGGTTCTGAGCCGCTCTTGCACTACCCTGAATGCCTATGTGCGGAATCGTCGGCTACGTCGGGCAGCGTCCTGCCTGCGACATTGTCGTCGACGCGCTGCGCCGGATGGAGTACCGAGGCTACGACTCGTCGGGCGTCGCTCTGCTCGACGGACACGGTGGGCTCACGGTCCGGCGCCGGGCCGGGCGGCTGGCCAACCTGGAAGCCGCGCTGGCCGACACCGAGGCGTCCAGCCTCGCGGGCAACACCGGCCTCGGCCACACCCGATGGGCCACCCACGGCAGACCCACCGACCGCAACGCCCATCCGCACCGCGACGCCGCCGGCAAGATCGCCGTCGTCCACAACGGGATCATCGAGAACTACGCCGCGTTGCGGGCCGAACTCGAGAAGACCGGCGTGGAGTTCGCCAGCGACACCGACACCGAGGTCGCGGTGCACCTGGTCTCCTGGCAGTTCCACCACGGTCCCACCGCCGGAGATTTCCCCGCGTCCGTGCTCGCGGTGCTGCGGCGCCTCGAAGGGCACTTCACGCTGGTGTTCGCCAACGCCGACGACCCGGGCACGATCGTGGCGGCGCGCCGCTCCACGCCCCTGGTGGTCGGCGTCGGTGACGGCGAGATGTTCGTCGGCTCGGACGTGGCCGCGTTCATCGAGCACACCCGCGACGCGGTGGAGCTCGGCCAGGATCAGGCGGTGGTGGTGACCGCCGACGGATACCGCATCACCGACTTCAACGGCGTGGACGACGGCGCGAGCGCCCGGTCGTTCCATATCGACTGGGACATGTCGGCTGCCGAAAAGGGCGGCTACGAGTACTTCATGCTCAAAGAGATCGCCGAGCAGCCCGCCGCGGTTTCCGACACGCTGCTGGGCCACTTCGTCGGCAACCGCATCGTGCTCGACGAACAGCGGCTGTCCGATCAGGAGCTGCGTGAGGTCGACAAGGTCTTCGTGGTGGCATGCGGCACCGCCTACCACTCCGGGCTGCTGGCCAAGTATGCGATCGAGCACTGGACGAGGCTGCCCGTCGAGGCGGAGCTGGCCAGCGAATTCCGTTACCGCGACCCGGTTCTGGACAGCCACACCCTGGTGGTGGCGATCTCGCAGTCCGGCGAGACCGCCGACACCCTCGAGGCGGTGCGCCACGCCAAGGAGCAGAAGGCCAAGGTGCTGGCGATCTGCAACACCAACGGCAGCCAGATCCCGCGTGAATGCGATGCGGTGCTCTACACCCGCGCCGGACCCGAGATCGGGGTGGCGTCGACGAAGACCTTCCTCGCCCAGATCGCGGCCAATTACCTTGTGGGCCTTGCGCTCGCGCAGGCTCGCGGCACGAAGTACCCCGACGAGGTGGAGCGCGAATACCGCGAGCTGGAGGCCATGCCCGAGCTTGTCGCCCGGGTGCTCGAAATCGTCGAACCGGTCAGGGCGCTGGCGCACCGCTTCGCCCAATCGCAGACGGTGCTCTTCCTCGGCAGGCACGTCGGCTACCCCGTCGCGCTCGAAGGTGCGCTCAAGCTCAAGGAGCTGGCGTACATGCACGCCGAGGGCTTCGCGGCGGGTGAGCTCAAACACGGTCCGATCGCGCTGATCGAGGACGACCTCCCCGTCATCGTCGTGATGCCGTCACCGAAGAACGCGCCGATGCTGCACGCCAAGCTGCTCTCGAACATCCGCGAGATCCAGGCGCGTGGTGCGGTCACCATCGTGATCGCCGAGGAGGGCGACGAGACGGTCCGCCCCTACGCCGACCACCTGATCGAGATCCCAGCGGTGTCAACGCTTTTCCAGCCGCTGCTGTCGACGATCCCGCTGCAGGTGTTCGCCGCGGGCGTGGCGCAGGCTCGCGGCTATGACGTCGACAAGCCCCGCAACCTGGCCAAGTCCGTCACCGTCGAGTAGTGCCGGGCCGGGTCGGGGACTTCAAGGGGGGTCGGGCTCGCAGCCACTTCCTCGAGGTCTACCGAACCGCGATGGCACAGCTTCCCGAAGTCGCCGAAACACACGATGTCGCAACATCATTCGGCTCGGTTCGCATGTACCGGTTCGCCGGGCCACCCGATCTGACGCCCGTCGTACTGCTTCCCGGTCGCAACGCTTCGGTCCCCATGTGGCGCGGCAACATCCCGCTCCTGCAACGGCACCGAACGGTGATCGGAATCGACCTGCTCGGCGAGGCGGGGCTGTCGGTGCAGGACAAGCCGATCACCGGCCCCGACGACGAGGCGCAATGGCTCGACGAGGCCCTCGCGGGTGCCGGGCTGGACCGGGCGCATCTGATGGGGGTGTCGATCGGCGGGTGGACGGCGGTCAACTACGCCGCCCGCCGCCCTGGTCGCGTCGCCTCGCTGGTGCTGCTCGACCCCGTGTTCACCTTCGCTCCGGTCGCGCTCAAGGCGGTCCTGGCCTCGCCCGCGTTGATCGTCCCCGGCGTACCCGAGAAACTGCGCAAGCGTGTGCTCCGCTGGATCTCCGGTGGCGCCGACATCGACCGGGCGGCAACCGAAGCGGCGCTGATCTCCTCGGGTGCAACCGATTACACCGTTCGCAAGGCGATTCCGAAGATGATCACCGACGACCAGCTGCGCTCACTGGACATACCGGTGCTGGCCCTGATCGGGGGGCGCAGCGTGATGCACGACGCCACCAGGGCGGCGGAGCGGGCGCGCCGTCTGCTTCGGTGGGGTCGGGTCGAAGTGCGGCCCGGCGCCTCGCATGCGATCAACGGTGAGTACGCAGTCGAGATAGCCGAACGGGCAGTCGATTTCTGGGCGGAGGCAGACGGTCGAAACTGAGCCTCTCGGCACCGTTTACCACTAACCTGGGCAACGATGCGGCACTACTACACCGCGGACCAGATTCGCGAGGCTGAAGCGCCGCTATTGGCGTCCCTGCCCGACGGTGTCCTGATGCGCCGCGCCGCCAACGGTCTTGCCGTCGTGATCGCGCGGGAACTGGTGCTGCGCACCGGCGGAATCTCCGGGCGCCGCATCTGCGCCGTGGTCGGTTCGGGTGACAACGGCGGTGATGCGCTGTGGGCCGCGACGTTCCTGCGCCGGCGCGGAGCCGGGGCCGCCGCCATCCTGCTCAACCCGGAGCGCACACACCGCAAGGCGCTTGCGGCGTTCACCGCTGCCGGTGGACGGGTCGTCGGATCGGTTCCGGCCGGCACCGATCTCGTGATCGACGGCGTGGTGGGGATCTCGGGCTCCGGGCCGCTTCGGCCGAATGCCGCCGACGTGTTCGCCGCCGTCGACGCGGCGGGTATTCCGGTGGTGGCCGTTGACATCCCCAGCGGGGCCGACGTGCAGACCGGGGTCGCCGACGGGCCCCATGTCCGGGCCGCGTTGACCGTGACGTTCGGCGGCCTCAAACCCGTTCACGCCCTGGGGGAATGTGGTCACGTCGAGTTGATCGACATCGGGCTGGACCTGCCGGTGTCCGACATGGTGTCGTTCGACGCCGCCGACGTGGCCGCTCGCTGGCCGGTGCCCGGACCGACCGACGACAAGTACACGCAGGGGGTGACCGGCATCCTCGCCGGCTCGGCGACCTACCCCGGTGCCGCGGTGCTGTGCACCGGTGCGGCGGTCGCGGCGACCTCGGGCATGGTCCGGTACGCCGGAACCGCCGGACAGCAGGTTCTCTCGCAGTGGCCTGAGGTGATCGCCGCACCCAGTGCCGGCGCATCGGGACGGGTGCAGGCCTGGGCCGTGGGTCCCGGGCTGGGAACCGACGACACGGGCGCGGCGGCACTGTGGTTCGCGTTGGAAAGCGGACTGCCGGTGGTCGTCGACGCCGACGGGTTGACGATCCTGGCCGCCCACCCCGATCTGGTCGACAGCCGGAATGCGCCGACGGTGCTGACGCCACACGCCGGCGAGTTCGCCCGCCTGGCCGGTTCCGCGCCCGGCGACGATCGCGTCGGTGCCACCCGCAGGCTGGCCGACCGGCTCGGCGTCACCGTGCTGCTGAAGGGCAACGTGACGGTCATCGCCGAACCGGGCGGCCCGGTGTACCTCAACCCGGCGGGCCAATCCTGGGCCGCCACAGCGGGTTCCGGTGACGTGCTCACCGGCGTCATCGGCGCCTTGCTTGCCGCGGGCCTGCCCGCCGGCGAGGCCGCCGCGGCGGCGGCGTTCGTCCACGCCCGCGCCGCGAACCTGGCCGCCTCCGATCCAGGGCCGCATCCCGTCCCGACTTCGGCGTCCCGCATCCTCGCGCACGTCCGAACCGCCATAGCCAGCTTGTAAGCCAAGTCAGCAACGAGAGGAAATCTCATGTCGCCCACGCGTCCTCACGCACCCCAGGTCGCCCCCGCCTACACCGGACGACTGGCGATGGCGCCGGTGCCGTCGCTACGGTTGCCCGACGATGCGATGGACCCCGACGCCGCGTACCGGTTCATCCACGACGAACTGATGCTCGACGGCAGTTCCCGGCTGAACCTGGCCACGTTCGTCACGACATGGATGGACCCGCAGGCCGAACGGCTGATGGCCGAGACATTCGACAAGAACATGATCGACAAGGACGAGTATCCGGCGACCGCCGCGATCGAGCAGCGCTGCGTGTGCATGGTGGCCGATCTGTTCCACGCCGAAGACCTGCGCGACGACGACCCGTCGAGCGCGATCGGTGTCTCGACGATCGGTTCCAGCGAGGCTGTGATGCTGGCCGGGCTCGCCATGAAGTGGCGGTGGCGCGAACGCGTCGGCGACAAATGGAAGGGCCGCACACCGAACCTGGTGATGGGCGCCAACGTTCAGGTGGTCTGGGAGAAGTTCTGCCGCTACTTCGACGTCGAGGCGCGGTACCTGCCGATGGCGGAGGACCGCTACGTCATCACGCCCGAACAGGTGCTCGACAACATCGACGAGGACACCATCGGAGTGGTGGCGATCCTGGGCACCACCTACACCGGGGAACTGGAACCCATCGGTGAGATCTGTGCCGCGCTCGACAAACTCGCGGACGGTGGTGGCCTCGACATCCCGGTCCACGTCGATGCGGCCAGTGGTGGCTTCGTGGTGCCGTTCCTGCATCCGGACCTGGAATGGGACTTCCGGCTCCCGCGCGTGGTGTCCATCAACGTCAGCGGGCACAAGTACGGCCTGACCTACCCCGGAATCGGCTTCGTGGTCTGGCGCAGCGCGGAGTACCTGCCCGAGGGCCTGGTCTTTCACGTCAACTATCTCGGCGGCGACATGCCGACCTTCACATTGAACTTCTCCCGACCCGGCAACCAGGTCGTCGGGCAGTACTACAACTTCCTCCGGCTGGGGCGTGGGGGCTATTTACAAGTGATGCAGTCTCTTTCGCAGACCGCGCGGTGGCTGGGTGACCAATTGCGCGAAAGCGAACACTTCGAGGTCGTCGCCGACGGGTCGGCGATCCCGGTGGTGAGTTTCAAGCTCGCCGGCGATTTCGGTTATACGGAGTTCGACATCTCGCAGGCTCTGCGCGCGTTCGGCTGGCAGGTGCCCGCCTACACCATGCCGGAGGGCGCCACCGACGTCACGATGTTGCGCATCGTCGTGCGGGAGGGATTCTCCGCGGACCTGGCCCGAGCGCTGCACGACGACATGGTCACCGTGCTCTCCCACCTCGACGAGCTCAAACCCCGCGGCCACTTCAACCAGTTGCAGCCCTTCGCGCACTAGCGTCGGGCCGCTGCTCGCCCGTCTGGGACAATCGGCCGTGGTGAAACGACGATGCACGCGACCGAGCTGACGACCCCGACCGCGACCGCGGCCCCCCAGGCGGTGGTCGACCTCGACGCGATCGCCCACAACGTGCGGTTGCTGCGTGACCTCGCGGGCACCGCGCAGGTGATGGCCGTCGTCAAGGCCGACGGATACGGACACGGCGCCACGCAGGTCAGCCGGGTCGCGCTCGCCGCGGGAGCGTCCGAACTCGGGGTGGCGACCGTCGCCGAGGCGTTGGCGCTGCGCGGCGACGGCATCACGGCTCCGCTGCTGGCCTGGCTGCACCCGCCGGGTACCGATTTCGCGCCGGCCGTGGCCGCCGACGTCCAGATCGCGGTGTCGTCGGTGCGCCAGCTCGATGAACTGCTCGACGGCGTCGCACGGGCCGGGCGCGGCGCCTTGGTGACCGTGAAGGTCGACACCGGGCTGAGCCGCAACGGCGTCGGTCGTGCCGACTACCCGGCGATGGTCGCCGCGCTCAAGCGGGCGCAGGCCGACGACGCGATCAGCGTGCGGGGGCTGATGTCGCACCTCGTGCACGGCGACCAGCCCGACGATCCGCTCAACGACCTACAGGCGCAGCGACTCAGCGAGATGCGGACCTATGCGGCCGAACAGGGCGTGCAGTTCGAGATCACCCACCTGAGTAACAGCCCGGCCGCGATGACGCGGCCAGACCTGGCCTTCGACCTCGTGCGCGCCGGTATCGCGGTGTACGGTCAGACCCCGATTCCCGAGCGCGGTAACATGGGCCTGCGTCCGGCGATGACTCTGAAATGCCCTGTGGCACTGGTGCGGTCGATACGGGCGGGCGACGGGGTGTCCTACGGGCACACCTGGGTCGCCGATCGCGACACCACCGTGGCGCTGTTGCCGGTCGGTTACGCCGACGGGGTGTTCCGTCCGTTGAGCAACCGCTTCGATGTGCTGATCAACGGCCGACGGTGCCGCAACGTCGGCCGGATCTGCATGGACCAGTTCGTCGTGGACCTCGGACCGGCGAGCGGAGTCACAGAGGGTGACGAGGCGATCCTGTTCGGGCCGGGCACGCACGGCGAGCCGACGACTCAGGAGTGGGCCGACCTGCTGGGCACCATCAACTACGAGATCGTGACCACTCCGCGTGGCCGCTTCGTGCGGACCTATACGGCAACGATGGACGAGACGCCTTGATGGACGACGAAATTCCGGGCCCGGGCCGCCGCCGCAACTCGAACGGGCGTTGGCTCGCGGGTGCGGCAGGCCTGACCGCGGTCGGTAGTGCAGCGGGAATGTCGGCCGCGCGCTCGCTGCGGCGTCGACTCGACACCGTGGACCACTACAAGGACGAGGATTTCGAGCTACTCGACGCCGACCGCAGTTCCGTCGTCACCACGCCCGACGGCGTCTCGCTGGCCGTCCGCGAGGTCGGCCCGCAGGACGCGCCGCTGACCGTGGTGTTCGCGCACGGATTCTGTCTACGCATGGGCGCCTTCTACTTTCAGCGCGTCAGGCTGACCGAGCAGTGGGGGCCCCAGGTCCGGATGGTGTTCTACGATCAGCGCGGACACGGCCAGTCCGACGAAGCGCCGCCCGAGACCTATACCGTCACCCAACTCGGACAGGATCTGGAAGCCGTGTTGACGGTGGTGGTCCCGCGCGGTCCCGTGGTGCTGGTCGGGCACTCGATGGGCGGGATGACCGTGCTGTCACACGCGCGACAGTTCCCGCAGCACTATCCGAAGCGAATCGTCGGTGCCGCGATCATCGCCTCCGCGGCCGAAGGCGTTTCGCGATCGCCGGTGGGGGAGATCTTGAAGAACCCCGCACTGGAGGCGGTCCGCTTCGCGGTGCGGTACGCACCCAAGATGGTGCACCGCACCCGCGGCGCAGCGAAGTCGGTGATCGCGCCGATCCTGCGCGCGGGCTCCTACGGCGACGAAAAGATCAGTCCGAGTGTCGTGGCGTTCTCCGAGAGGATGATGCACGGCACACCGATCGCGACGCTCGTCGAGTTCCTGCATGCGCTCGAGGTGCACAACGAGATCGACGGGCTGACCACGCTGGCCAAGGTGCCGACCCTGATCGCGTGCGGTGACCGCGACCTGCTGACCCCGATGGAGTACTCGCAAGCCATGGCCGCGGTTCTCCCGAAGGCGCAGCTGGTGATCGTCGGTGGCGCAGGACATCTCGTTCAACTCGAACAACCCGAGGCGATCAACGAGGCGCTGGTCCGACTCGTCGAACGTGCGACACCGTCCAAGCTCGTCGCGTTGACGAGGCGGGTGCGCGAGAAGGTCCGCAACAATGGGTGAACGCCGCTCGGGCACGGCCGAACTGCCGACCGCAGAGGACACCGTCGCGCTCGGCGCCGAACTCGGTGGACAACTGCACGCCGGTGACGTCGTCGTGCTGTCCGGACCGCTCGGCGCGGGAAAGACCGTGCTCGCCAAGGGTATTGCGCAAGCGATGGATGTCCAGGGGCCGGTGATCTCGCCGACCTTCGTACTGGCGCGCGTACACCGGGCCCGCCGATCGGATGCGCCGGCCATGATTCACGTCGACATGTATCGCCTCCTCGACCACCCGTCGGTCGACCTGCTCGCCGAACTCGACTCGCTGGACCTGGACACCGATCTCGACGACGCCGTCGTGGTCGTCGAATGGGGCGAGGGGCTGGCCGAACGGCTCTCCGACAGCCACCTCGACGTGCGGCTCGAGCGTGCCCGCGACACCGAGGTGCGCACCGCGGTGTGGGAGTGGAGCAAGGCGTGAACGTACTGGCCATCGACACCGCGACGCCCGCGGTGACGGCGGGCGTCGTTCGCCTCCACGGACTGCAGGTGCTCGCCGAGCGGGTGACGGTCGACGCGCGGGCGCACGCCGAGCAGCTCACCCCGAACGCGGTGCAGGCGCTGGCGGACGCGGGAATCGGCGTCGACGAGCTGGCCGCGGTCGTGGTCGGCTGTGGCCCGGGACCGTTCACCGGCCTGCGCGTCGGAATGGCCACCGCCGCGGCCTACGGGCACGCGCTGGGCATCCCGGTCCACGGCGTCTGCAGCCTCGATGCCATCGGGGTGGACACCGTCGGCGACGTGCTCGTGGTGACGGATGCGCGTCGTCGCGAGGTCTACTGGGCGCGTTACCTCGACGGGATGCGCACCGACGGACCCGGCGTCTGCGCAGCCGCGGACGTGCCCGCAGGTGCCACAGCGGTCGCCGGCTCGCCCGAGCACGCGGCGCTGTTCGACCTGCCCCGCCAGGCTCCGGTGTATCCGACCGCTTCGGGGCTGGTGCGCGCGGTGGCGGACTGGGACGCTGAGCCGGCGCCGCTGGTCCCGCTCTACCTGCGCCGGCCCGACGCCAAACCCTCGGTGGCCAGGCGATGAGCATCCAGTACGGGCCGCTGAAGCCGTCCGACGCGGCCAGGTGCGCTGAGCTGGAGGCCCAGCTGTTCGACGGCGACGATCCGTGGCTCGAGCGCGCCTTCCTCGCCGAACTCGCCGCCAAGCACATCCGCTACGTCGCCGCACGCGATCACGACAAGCTCGTCGGCTACGCGGGCATCGCCCGGCTGGGCCGGAAGAAGCCCTACGAGTACGAGATCCACACCATCGGCGTCGACCCCGCCTATCAGGGCCAGGGGATCGGCAAGCGCATGCTGGCCGAGTTGCTCGACCACGCCTCGGGTGGCTGCGTGTTCCTCGAGGTTCGCACCGACAACGAAGCGGCGATCAAGATGTACGAAAGCTTCGGCTTCACGAATGTGGGGCTGCGCAAACGGTATTACCGGGCCAGCGGCGCCGACGCCTATACGATGCGGCGAGACCCGACATGACGATCATCCTGGCCATCGAGAGCTCCTGCGACGAGACCGGCGTCGGCATCGCCGAATTGGGTGCCGACGGTTCGGTGCGGCTGCTCGCCGACGAGGTGGCCTCCAGTGTCGATGAACATGCCCGGTTCGGTGGGGTGGTTCCCGAGATCGCGTCCCGCGCGCACCTGGAGGCGTTGGGTCCGACGATGCGCCGCGCACTACAGGCGGCCGGGGTGGCCAAACCCGATGTCGTCGCCGCGACGATCGGGCCGGGCCTGGCAGGTGCGCTGCTGGTGGGAGTGGCCGCGGCCAAGGCCTATTCGGCGGCATGGCAGGTGCCGTTCTACGCCGTCAACCACTTGGGTGGGCACCTGGCCGCCGACGTCTACGACCACGGCCCGCTGCCGGAGAGCATCGGTCTGTTGGTCTCGGGCGGGCACACCAACCTGCTGCAGGTGCGGTCGCTGGGCGAGCCGATCGTCGAACTCGGCAGCACCGTCGACGACGCCGCAGGAGAGGCCTACGACAAGGTGGCGCGCCTGTTGGGCCTGGGCTATCCCGGCGGCAGGGTGCTCGACGAGCTGGCCCGCGAGGGGGACAGGGACGCGATCGTGTTCCCGAGGGGCATGACCGGCCCGCGCGACGATCCGTACGCGTTCAGCTTCTCGGGGCTCAAAACGGCGGTCGCCCGGTACGTCGAAAGCCACCCGGAGGCGTCGACGGCGGATGTGGCGGCCGGATTCCAGGAGGCGGTTGCCGACGTGCTGACGCTCAAGGCGGTGCGGGCCGCCAAGGCGCTCGACGTCTCGACGCTGCTGATCGCCGGGGGAGTGGCGGCGAACTCGCGGCTGCGTGAGCTGGCCGAGGAGCGGTGCGCCGCCAACGGGCTGACGCTGCGGGTGCCGCGACCACGCCTGTGCACCGACAACGGCGCGATGATCGCCTCGTTCGCGGCGCACCTGATTGCGGCCGGGGCCGCGCCGTCCCCGCTGGATGCCGTCAGCGATCCGGGTCTGCCCGTCGTACAGGCACAAGTGGCCTGATCTTGTCGATACCCGGCCTTGAGTGCTAGCACTCTCGTGTATAGAGTGCTAGGTGGCACGCGGCCAACCCCTGCGCCGGCACCCGCGACGACGGTGCGTGGGCACGGACGCATGCCGAACACCTGGTAACTGAGAGATCCGGGAACCCGGATCGACACCCGAACTAGTGGAGGGCTCCATCGTGGCGAGCGTGAACATCAAGCCACTCGAGGACAAGATCCTCGTTCAGGCCAACGAGGCCGAGACCACGACCGCATCCGGTCTGGTCATCCCCGACACCGCCAAGGAAAAGCCGCAGGAAGGCACCGTCGTCGCAGTTGGCCCCGGCCGCTGGGACGAGGACGGCGAGAAGCGCATCCCGCTGGACGTCTCCGAGGGCGACACCGTCATCTACAGCAAGTACGGCGGCACCGAGATCAAGTACAACGGCGAGGAGTACCTGATCCTCTCGGCACGCGACGTGCTGGCCGTCGTCAACAAGTAAGCACCCGTGTTCCGCCCCGGGAATCCCCGTCCACACGGGTGATTTCCGGGGCGGCATGCGTATATAGCGAATTGCGACTCAAGAAAGACACTTATGAGTAAGCAGATTGAGTTCAACGAAACCGCGCGCCGCGCAATGGAAGCCGGCGTGGACAAGCTGGCCGACGCGGTGCGGGTGACCCTTGGCCCGCGCGGCAAGAACGTCGTGCTGGCCAAGTCATGGGGCGGGCCGACCATCACCAACGACGGTGTGACGATCGCCCGTGAGATCGACCTGGAGGATCCGTTCGAGAACCTCGGGGCGCAGTTGCTCAAGTCGGTGGCCACCAAGACCAACGACGTCACCGGCGACGGCACCACCACCGCGACGGTGCTGGCGCAGGCATTGGTCAAGGGCGGGCTGCGCAACGTCGCGGCCGGCGCCAACCCGATCGCGCTCGGCGCGGGCATCGCCAAGGCCGCCGACGCGGTGTCGGAGGCCTTGCTGGCCGCGGCGACGCCGGTGTCGGATAAGAACGCCATCGCCCAGGTCGCCACTGTCTCGTCTCGCGACGAGAAGGTCGGCGAGCTGGTCGGTGAGGCGATGACGAAGGTCGGCGCCGACGGCGTCGTCTCCGTCGAAGAGTCCTCGACGCTGGAGACCTACCTAGAGATGACCGACGGCGTCGGCTTCGACAAGGGCTATCTCTCGGCGTATTTCGTCACCGACTTCGACGCCCAGGAGGCGGTGCTCGAGGACGCGCTGGTGCTGCTGCACCGGGAGAAGATCAGCTCGCTGCCCGACCTGCTTCCGCTCCTGGAAAAGGTTGCCGAGGCCGGTAAGCCGCTGCTGATCATCGCCGAAGATGTTGAGGGCGAAGCACTCTCGACGCTGGTGGTCAACGCCATCCGTAAGACGCTGAAGGCGGTGGCGGTCAAGGCTCCGTTCTTCGGCGACCGCCGCAAGGCGTTCCTCGACGACCTCGCCGTCGTCACCGGCGGCCAGGTCGTCAACCCGGATGTCGGCCTGGTGCTGCGCGAGGTGGGCCTCGAGGTGCTGGGCACCGCCCGGCGCGTCGTGGTGGACAAGGACAGCACCACCATCGTTGAAGGTGGCGGCACCAAGGAGGCCATCGAGGCGCGAAAGGCGCAGCTGCGGTCCGAGATCGAGGTCTCCGATTCCGAATGGGACCGCGAGAAGCTCGAGGAGCGGCTGGCCAAGCTGGCCGGCGGCGTTGCCGTCATTCAGGTGGGCGCCGCGACCGAGACCGATCTGAAGAAGCGCAAGGAAGCAGTCGAGGACGCCGTCGCGGCGGCCAAGGCCGCGGTCGAAGAGGGTGTCATCGCCGGTGGCGGCGCGGCTCTGCTCCAGACCCGCGGCGCGCTGGAGAAGCTGCGCGACAGCCTGTCGGGCGACGAGCGCCTCGGTGTCGAGTTGTTCGCCGCCGCGATCAGTTCCCCGCTGTACTGGATCGCCACCAATGCCGGGCTCGACGGCGCGGTCGTGGTGAACAAGGTCGCCGAGTTGCCTGCCGGACAAGGCTTCAACGCGGCGACGCTCTCCTACGGTGATCTGGCGGCCGACGGTGTCGTCGACCCGGTCAAGGTCACGCGTCTGGCGGTGCTGAACGCGGCGTCGGTAGCCCGCATGGTGCTGACGACCGAGACGGCTGTCGTCGACAAGCCCGAGGAGCCGGAGGACGACGGCCACGGCCACGGGCACGGCCATCACCACCATCACTGAGCGAATTGAACGAAGCACCCCCGGTCACATGGCCGGGGGTGTTTCGTTCTGACATGGACCGTATTTGGCAGTGGGCGTGGAACGGGTATGGAGCGAGGTACTCGTGGATGATCTGGGGATTGACGTTCGCCGCGATGCTCGTGGTCTACATCCTGTGGTCGCAGCTTCTCGTCGCCTTCGAGAACTCGGATCGCTACCTCGCGGCGGCGGTGGTCACAGGAATCGCCGTTCTGGTGAATGCGTCGGTGTCGATACTTCCCGCCAGCCGGATGTTTCGTCGAGCGCATCAGTGGGCGGCCGGTCGCGAGGTCGACCGGATGCAGGCGCTGACAGACACCTACGCCTGGGCCCGTGCTGCTACGGCCCGAGCGATCTGGTTCCTGCCTGTTTGGACCGCACTCTTCACGGTGTCCGTCGGCGCGATGGCGGAAGCGAGGGGATGGCGGCTGACCCAGTACGGAGTCTTGGGTGCCGCATTGGGCATTGCCATGGCGCTGCTCGGTATGCACACCTCTGTGCAAGGAGCTATGCGGCCGGTTCGAGCCGCACTTGCCGCCGACCGTAGTCGGTGACGAGCTGCCCCGCTCACATCCGACCTTCGCGGCGTGGCTCAACGTCGCGATGCTGGGCTCTCTGTTCGCTTCCACAGTCATAGGCGCGATGCTGGGCATCGTGTGGGATGCTGCCGCAAAGTTCCCGGCGCTTCTCGTCTTAATCGGTTGTGTGGCAATCGGACTCTACTGGCCGATCACCGTCAGCGGCATCGTTCTACCGTCTTTGCGACCGATTCGCGACCTCGCCAGCGGCACCGAGCGGGTCGCCGCCGGGGACTACAGTCAGCGCCTTCCCGTAGTCCAGGATGACGACTTGGGAGCGCTTGCGGCGTCGTTCAATCGCATGCAGACGGGACTGGCTGAGCGGCAACGACTCCAGGCGGCCTTCGGCACCTACGTCGACCCCGCGCTTGCCGGCCGTCTCCTCGAGCAGGGCGACGACGTGTTCACCGGTGAGCGCCGCGAGGTGACGGTGATGTTTATCGACATTCGCGACTTCACACCGTTCGCAGAAACCAACCCCGCCGAGGACGTCGTCGCGCGTCTCAATGCGTTGTTCGAGATCGTCGTGCCTGCCGTCGTGGATGCCGGTGGACACGTCAACAAGTTTCTCGGCGACGGCGCCCTGGCCGTGTTCGGCGCACCCAACGAATTGACCGGTCACGGCGACGCTGCCTTGACCGCCGCGTTGCTAATTCACCGCCTCGTCGCGGATCGGTTCGGCGGGGAGCTTCGAATCGGGATCGGGATCAACACGGGTGTGGTTATCGCCGGAACCATCGGTGGCGGAAGCAAGCTGGAGTTCACGCTCATCGGTGACACCGTCAACGTCGCTGCCCGCATCGAGCAACTCACCAAGACCACCGGTGACGCGATCCTGCTGACTCAGCAGACTGTCGAAGCGCTGGAATCTCTACCACTCGGACTGACCGACCGGGGATCGCAGGCGGTGAAGGGTAAGGCCGCCGCTGTAAAGGTGTTCGGGCTCGACCCCGCGGTGAGAGCGCCTGACGGGTGAGTTCGACCCGAGTACGGCGGCGCGTCTGTCAGTGCCGATCCGGCCATTTCCTTAAACTTTTCGTTCACCGGCGAAAGGATCAACCGTGGGCAACACCGCTATCCGGCGGTCCCCCCGCCTGGGACTGCTGGTGGCCATCGCGGCGGCCAGTGTCGGCGTCATCTACGGCTACGACCTCTCCAACATTGCCGGTGCGCTTCTGTTCATCACCGACGAGTTCGGGTTGACCACCCGGCAGCAGGAATTGGTGACCACAGCGATAGTCATCGGCCAGATCGCCGGGGCGGTCGGCGGCGGGATGCTCGCCAACGCCATTGGGCGCAAGAAGTCGATGGTGCTCGTCGCCGTCGCGTACGCGGCCTTCGCGCTTCTCAGCGCGTTGTCGGTGTCGGTGCCCATGCTGCTGGTGTCGCGCTTTCTGCTGGGCCTCACCATCGGTGTGTCGGTGGTGGTCGTGCCGGTGTTCGTCGCCGAATCAGCACCGGCGAAGTCCCGCGGTTCGCTGTTGGTCGCCTATCAGGTGGCCACGGTCGTCGGCATCATCATCGGCTACCTGGCCGCTTACTTCCTGGCCGGCTCGGGCAGCTGGCGGTGGATGCTCGGCCTGGCAGCGATACCGGCGGTGCTCGTCACGTTGCTGCTGGTGTGGATGCCAGACACCGCGCGGTGGTACATGCTCAAGGGTCGGGTCGACGAAGCCCGCCAAACGCTGCGCCGGGTCGAGGCGAGCGCCGACGTCGAGGCCGAACTCGCCGAAATCAGCCGCGCGCTCAAGGAGGAAACCGGGGGTGCCGTGCGCGAGATGCTCCGGCGGCCCTACCTTCGCGCCACGGTATTCGTGGTGGTGCTCGGTTTCTTCATCCAGATCACCGGCATCAACGCGATCGTCTATTACAGCCCCCGACTGTTCGAGGCCATGGGCTTCGAGGGAAACTTCGCACTGCTGATACTTCCAGCGCTGATTCAGGTAGCGGCCCTGGCAGCGGTGTTCGTTTCACTGATCCTGGTCGACCGTGTAGGTCGACGGCCGATTCTGCTGGGCGGCATCGCGATGATGGTCGCCGCCAACGCCGTGCTGATCGGCGTCTTCGTGGCCGGAACGGAGTTCGGTGGTGCGCTCACCACGATCGGGTTCCTCGGAGTGCTGCTGTTCACGATCGGGTTTACCTTCGGCTTCGGCGCGTTGGTTTGGGTTTACGCCGGTGAGAGCTTTCCCACTCGGCTCCGGTCGATGGGCTCAAGTGCGATGCTCACCTCCGATCTGGTGGCCAATGCCATCATCGCTGCCTTCTTCCTGACGATGCTCAATTCGCTGGGCGGTGGCGGGACATTTGCGCTGTTCGGTGCCTTCGCGCTGGCCGCGCTTGTATTCGTCTACCGATTCGCGCCGGAAACCAAGGGCCGCCAGCTCGAGGAGATCCGCCACTTTTGGGAAAACGGCGGGCGGTGGCCGGATGAAGCCGACGGCGCGGCCGAGGATCTCAACGCATTGAAACAATGACGGCGGACAAGCCGCGCGGGCTGCACAGGTTCATGGAGATGCGGTGACGCTCGTCGCCGCGGGGACCATCGTCCTGGAGGACCGGGTCTGCAAGCCGGGTTGGCTGGCCATCTCTGCCGGTCGAATCATCGACTGCGCGCCCGGCCCGCCGCCGCGGCCGCCTGACTATGACTTCGCGAATCACGTAGTGGTGCCCGGTTTCGTCGATATGCACGTGCACGGAGGCGGCGGTGCGTCCTACGCCGACGGCATCGGCTCACAGATCGAACAGGCAGCCGAGTTCCACCTGCGCCACGGCACCACCACGACAGTGGCCAGCCTGGTCACCGCATCACCCGAGGACCTCTTGCGCCAAGTGCGCGTGCTCACCGAGATGACTCGGCAAAAAACCGTCGCCGGAGTGCACTTGGAAGGCCCCTGGCTGAGTGCGGTCCGCTGCGGTGCACACGACGCAAGCCTGATGCGGAACCCGGACCCCGCCGAGATCGACGCTTTGCTCACTGCCGCGGACGGCACCATCCGGATGGTCACGCTGGCGCCCGAACTGCCGGGCAGTCAGGACGCCATCACCCGCCTTGCGGACGCGGATGTGGTCGTCGCCATCGGTCATACCGATGCCGGCTACGACGACGCGCAGCGTGCGATCGAATCGGGCGCGACCGTCGGTACCCACGTGTTCAACGCGATGCGGCCACTACACCATCGCGAACCGGGTCCGGCGTTGGCGCTGCTGGAAGACCCGCGGATCACAGTGGAGCTCATTGCCGACGGCGTGCACCTTCATCCCGCGCTCGTGCGGCAGGTCATCGAGACGGTCGGGCCCGATCGCGTCGCGCTGGTCACCGACGCGATGGCGGCAGCCGGACTGCCGGACGGCTCATTTCGAATGGGGGCCGTCGAGGTGGAGGTCACCGAGCGCGTCGCGCGCGTGCGCGGGACGTCGACGATAGCCGGCAGCACGACGACCATGGATAAGCTTTTCCGGACAGCGGTCGGCCAACTCGGTGGCTCGGATGAGGCGCTGGTGAAGGCGGCGCGGATGACGGCGACCACCCCGGCCCACGCGTTGAAGCTCGACCGTGTCGGCAGCCTACGCGTCGGTATGGATGCCAATTGTGTTGTGCTAGAGGAGGATCTACGTGTTCAGCAGGTGATGCGTAACGGTTCGTGGCTACTTCACTGTTAGCAGTTCAGGTGCTCGCCGCGCTCGGTTCGAGCTGTAGGGGATCGCCACCAACGCCGGCCCGGATGTCGTGGTCGCGGTGAATGGGATCGCGGAACCACCTGCGGGACAACGCTTCAACGCCGCGACGCTCGCCTTCGGTGAATTGGCGACCGACGGAGTCGTCGACTCGGCCCGTGGTGCTGACCACCGAGACCGCCGTCGCCGACATGCCGGAGGACCATGGGCATGGACACGGGTGCGGGCATCACGACTATCGCTGAGTAACAAAACGAAACACCACGGGTGGGCCAACCTTCGACGACCCGACGCGAGGGCACACCCTTGTACGGTGTGAACTCGAAATTTCGTACAAGGGTGCGCGCTGGGCCGGCAGAATTCCGCGTGCATCGCGATCCTGGGGCTTACGCTCCGAGAAGCCGACACGAGGTGGTGAGGACGTATGCCACATCTGTTCCGCGCGGCGGCCGCGGTGATCGCCGGCATGACCGCGATCGCGACTGCGCCACCGGTCGCGGCCGACCCGATGAACCCAATTCCGGGCAACGGGTTCTTCCTCGTCGGACCCGACATCGCGCCCGGCGTCTACAACACGGCCGGCTCCGCGTCGACCTGGGGCGAGTGGTTCACAAACAGCACACCGGATGCCAACAAGGACAACGTCGTCGCGACGAACATGTCGATCGGCCCGATGAACGCCAACATCAACTCGTCGGTGAAGGCCTTTGAATCGAGGAACTGCCAGCCCTGGAGACGGCTGACCTGACCCGACTTTTGGCAAACCTCCGGGCCCGGTATAACCTGGTCGGCGTGAACATCGCGACGCGCGCCGGCTATTGGCGCTTTATCGAGGCTCCGGGCGGAGCCGATAAAGCGCAGCGCTAAGCGACGCATCCACCCGGAGCCCAGGCAGTGACCACCAGGTCGCTGCCTTTCGTCATTCAAGGGCCCGGGGCTTTCACCGGGCGCCGACAAAATCTGAGAAAGGCACCCGAACATGAACCTGGCGCAGACCGCCACCCCGCCCGCCACCTCGGACCGGCGGGTCCGCGGTTTCAGCGAGATCCCCAGCCCGCACGAGGTGCTCACCGAATTCCCGCTGGGCGCCCGGCGTGCAGAGCGAGTGGTGCGTGACCGGGAGGAGATCGCCGACATTCTCGCGGGCCGCGACGATCGGCTGTTGGTGGTCGTGGGACCGTGCTCGGTGCACGACCCGTCGGCGGCGCTCGACTACGCCAGCCGCCTGGCCAAGGTGGCCGACGAACTCAGCGATCGCCTCAAGATCGTGATGCGGGTCTACTTCGAGAAGCCGCGAACCACGATCGGGTGGAAGGGCCTGATCAACGATCCGGGCATGGACGGCACCTTCGACGTCGCGCGCGGGCTGCGCATCGCGCGCCACCTGCTGCTCGACATCGTCGACATCGGCTTGCCGGTCGGATGCGAGTTCCTCGAACCGACCAGCCCGCAATACATCGCCGACGCCGTTGCGTGGGGTGCGATCGGTGCCAGGACCACCGAATCCCAGGTGCACCGCCAGCTGGCATCCGGGTTGTCGATGCCCGTCGGCTTCAAGAACGGCACCGACGGCAACATCCAGGTCGCGGTCGACGGGGTCAAGGCCGCCGCCGCGCCCCACGTCTTCTTCGGCATGGACGATCTCGGCCGCGGCGCGTTGGTCAACACCGCGGGTAACGAGGACTGCCACGTCATCCTGCGTGGCGGCACCCACGGGCCGAACTGCGACGCCGAAGCCATCCAGGCGACCGCAGCCAAGCTGACCGCCGCTGGGCTGCCCGGGCGCGTCGTAATCGACTGCAGCCACGCCAATTCCGGGAAGGATCACGTCCGTCAGGCGCAGGTTGCCGCGGAGGTGGCGCAGCTGGTGCGCGACGGCTTACCGGTCAGCGGGGTGATGCTCGAGAGCTTCCTCGTCGCCGGTGCGCAGGCCCCCGAATCCCGTCCCCTGACCTACGGGCAGTCGGTGACCGACAAGTGCATGGACTGGCCGACAACCGATTCGGTGCTGCACACACTTGCCGACCGCGGGTAGGTGCCCGCGGCCGTCAGGAGGCGCGCCGGATGCCGCGTTTGAGCAAAAGCTCGCGCTCGGACTCCGACAGCCCGCCCCAGATGCCGTAGGGCTCGCCGACGGCGAGGGCGTGTGCGCGGCACTGGGCGATCACCGGGCACTTGCGGCACATTTCCTTGGCGCGCATCTCGCGTTGCGCGCGGGCGCGGCCGCGTTCACCGTCGGGGTGAAAGAACATGGAGGAATCGACGCCTCGACAGAGCCCGGCCATCTGCCAATCCCAAATGTCGGCGTTGGGTCCGGGCAGTTGCTGCGGTTGTGGCATTGGAAACCCCTCTCTGCACACCCATTTCGGAAACGAACGGATGAGTGAGTTCAAAACCGATTCGAGCTCAAGTCGCCGATGACCACTCGTGGAGACAAAGTATGGGCGCTCACGAAATCTCGTCAATAGCCTGCCTATGTGCTTATTGACATAACCGCAGGCCAAGAATTTACCTCACGTTCATCATTGCGACGCACAGGCAACAGAACGGTGCTAAACGAACCGAACGCGGTGGACCGCGGAAACCATTTTTCCAGTTCGCGTCAATTTCCCGTTCGCGGGCAAACTCGGCCCACTTACATGCAAGTAACATTGCGACCACCAACTGTTAACCAATGCCGCGCCGCAATTGATACGGTCGCCACTCGATGTCCACAGAGACCGCTCTGGCCAGAGCCGCATTCGGTGACGATCCCGGCCGTTGGCCGTTGCCCGTCGCCGCCACCCCACACGAGTTGTGGTTGCGCGCCGTCGCCGCCGGCGGACAGGGCCGCTACGCCAGCGCTCGCGTCGACCTGGCGGCACTGGTCCGGGGCGCCGGACCCGAGCGGGCGTTGGCCCACAGCACCGAGGCGTCGTTTCTGCGTCAGCTCGGGTGGCACGCCAAGGCGCGGCGATGGGACGGTCGGGCACTGGCGCTGGCCGGATCGGACACCGAAGCGGCTGCGGACGCCTTGATCGGTCTGGCCGCCGACGCGTTGGGAGTCGGCCGGTTCGACGCGTCGACCCGCGCGCTGGGCCGTGCCGCCGAGCGGATGGCTGATACGGCGTCGCCGAGGCTGTGGGTTCGGCTGGGTTGGGTGTCGGCCGAATTGGCGATGGTCCGCGGCCGCGGCGAGGCCGCGGTCGGGCACGCGAAACGCGCCGTCGACGCCGCCGCGGACTTCGGTTCGGTCCGCCACGAGGTGAAGTCGTCGGTCGTGCTCGCCGCCGCCCTGTGCAGCGCGGGTGATCTGGCGGCCGCCCGGTCGGTGGCCGACGCGGCGCTCGACGACACACAGCGCTTCGGAATGGTTCCGCTGCAATGGGCGTTGGCCTGCTTGCTGGCCGACATCGGCAGCGCCGCGCATCCGACACTCGACATGGTGAAGATCCGCGACCATTGTGCCGATACAGTGCGTCGGCGGGGCGGCGTGTGGTCGGTGCGGTAACCGGGTCCACACGGAAGTGAAAGTTATTGTTTAGCTGACCGGCCTACCGGATCCGGTCCTGTTCGTAACGTTGGAGAGATCGCCCACGATGACATTTTCGGGAGAACGTCTCGATGCTGTCGTTGCTGAGGCCGTGGCAGGGAACCGGGACGCGCTCCGGGAGGTGCTGGAGACCATTCGTCCGATCGTTGTTCGGTACTGCCGGGCGAGGGTCGGGGCGACAGAGCGCAGTGGCCTCTCAGCCGACGACGTTGCGCAGGAGGTTTGCTTGGCCGCCATCACGGCGCTGCCGCGTTACAAGGATCAGGGACGACCGTTCTTGGCCTTCGTGTACGGCATTGCCGCCCACAAGGTTGCTGACGCGCATCGCGCAGCGGCCAGGAACCGATCCGACCCGACCGATGTCGTGCCGGAGCGGTTCTCGCTGGACGCCGGGCCCGAGCAGATGGCACTCGATGCCGAGGCGTCGGCGCGCATGAAGAAGCTTTTGGCGGTGCTCCCCGAGAAGCAGCGCGAGATCCTGATCCTGCGCATCGTCGTCGGAATGAGCGCCGAGGAGACCGCAGAGGCGGTCGGCAGCACCCCGGGCGCCGTCCGCGTCGCTCAGCACCGTGCGCTGGCGCGACTGAAGTCCGAGATCGTGGCGACGGGGCGTGACTATGCCTGACTTCGGACGCTGGACTTCCAACGGGGGAGACCCCTCGCTCAACGAGATCAACCGCACCGATCGGTTCCTCGATGCGCTGGCCACACAGCAGTCGGTGTATTCGACCGACCCCAGTGAGGCCGAACTGGCTCAGCTGCTGGCGGGCTGGCGCGACGAGGTCCGTGGTGCACCTCTGACCGCAACGGTCACACCGCGCGACGCGGTGCTCGCGCTTGACCGGGCCGCGGCATCGCGCCGCCGCACGCGCACGTCCCTGGCGGTCGTGGGGTCCGCCGCGGCCGCGGTGTTGTGCATCGGCGGGTTCGGTGCTGTGGTCGCCGGCGCCGGGCCGGGCGACTCGCTCTACGGCCTGCGCACCATGCTCTTCGGCGAGCAACAGGACACCCGCGACGACGCCGTCGTGCTGGCCGCGCAGACGCAGATGGCCGAGGTGCAGCAGCTGATCGATCAGGGTCAGTGGCAAGCCGCCCAGGACAAGCTCGAGACATTGACGACGACCGTGGCGACCGTGAACGACACTGTGCGCAAAGAAGAGTTGGTCACGCAGTGGCAGGAGCTGACGGTCAAGGTCGAGGCCCAGGACCCGGCGGCGACGCTGCCGCCGAACGCGCCGCCGCCGACCTTCCCCGAGGTCGTCGTGATTCCGAGTGACGGCGCGACCTCAACGGAGACCACTGCGCCGACGGACACCTCTGAGACATCCGCGCCGACCACACCGTCGACGTCGGCGCCGACTACATCTACACCGTCGACGTCGCCGTCCGGGACGCCCTCGCCGTCGGACTCGCCGACACCATCGACGTCGCCTACCGCTCTGCCGGGCGCCCCGCCGCCCACGGTGAGCGCCACGCCGCAGCCGACGACGGTTCCGGACTCGCCGACGGCGCTGCCCACACCATCGGCCACGCAACAGCCGACCCCGTCGGCGAGCGCACCGCTACCGACTCCGAGCACGCGAGTTCAGGTTCCGACACCGACGTCTGCACCCTCGGTGGTCGAGCAGCAGGAGGTTGAGCAACCGTCGGCCGCGCCGACGACGCAGCAACCGACAGTGGAGGCACCGGCACCGAGGATGGCCGTCACGACGGTGACCGTCCCGGACGCGGTCGAGGAGCCCAGCTAGTCAGCGGTAGCCGTCGGACTCCGACGTCGCCTCGTTGAGCGAGGCATCGGCGTAGCCGCGGCAGTAATCCCACGTCACGTAGGCATCGGGTTCGGGATCATATGCGGGCTCGTGGGGCCGCACCGTGCCGTCGACCAGCAGTTGCAGCAGGTTGGCGCGCAGCATGTCCCAGTCGTGATAGTGGTCCTGCTGGCATTCGTCGCAGCACACGACCAGCCCGCGGATGCCCCTGTGTGCCAGAAGCGCCTCGTACACCGCCAGATCGGCGAGATCGGCCTCGACCGCCGTCCGCTCCTGCGGGTCCAGCGGCTGGCCGGGCTCGAGCGCGTCGAGGGCAGCCGAAGGGTCGCACGGGTCATCGGCGAACGGGTCTGGTGGCAAACCCGGGGGCAGGTGGTCACGCACGAGTCCACACTACGCAGCGGGGCGGGGATAACGCTAGCCGTCACGCCCACGTCGTCGACGTATGAATAGTTGTGTGCGTCATGGCACGTGAGACGGGGATGCGGGCCCGCAGCCGATAGGATGGTTTCTCAGCTCGACGACAGTGTTCGGCTGCGTTTGTATCTGGAGGCCCCCGCCATGTCGATCGCCGAAAGCAGCATCCCCATCGCGGTGCCGGTGCCCACCGGCGGGGATGACCCGACGAAAGTCGCCATGCTCGGCCTGACCTTCGACGACGTGCTTCTGCTGCCCGCCGCCTCCGACGTGGTGCCCGCGACCGCCGACACCTCGAGCCAGTTGACGAGGAAGATCCGCCTCAAGGTGCCGCTGGTGAGTTCCGCGATGGACACCGTCACCGAGTCGCGCATGGCGATCGCGATGGCCCGTGCCGGCGGGATGGGCGTGCTGCACCGCAACCTCCCGGTGGCCGAGCAGGCCGGCCAGGTCGAGACGGTCAAACGGTCCGAGGCGGGCATGGTCACCGACCCGGTCACCTGCTCGCCGGACAACACGCTTGCCGAGGTCGACGCGATGTGCGCGCGGTTCCGGATCTCCGGGTTGCCCGTCGTCGACGACACCGGCGAGCTGGTCGGCATCATCACCAACCGCGACATGCGCTTCGAGGTGGACCAGTCCAAGCCGGTCTCCGAGGTCATGACCAAGGCCCCGCTCATCACCGCCCGCGAGGGCGTTTCGGCGGAGGCGGCGCTAGGCCTGTTGCGCCGCAACAAGATTGAGAAGCTCCCCATCGTCGACGGACACGGCAAGCTCACCGGGTTGATCACGGTCAAAGACTTCGTCAAGACCGAACAGTTCCCGTTGTCGACCAAGGACAAGGACGGCCGGCTGCTCGTCGGGGCGGCCGTCGGTGTCGGCGACGACGCCTGGACGCGGGCGATGACGCTGGTGGACGCGGGTGTCGACGTGCTGGTCGTGGACACCGCGCACGCGCACAACCGCGGTGTGCTGGACATGGTCAGCCGGGTCAAGGCCGCCGTCGGCGACCGGGTCGAGGTGATCGGCGGCAACGTCGCCACACGTGCCGCCGCGGCCGCGCTGGTGCAGGCCGGTGCCGACGCGGTGAAGGTCGGCGTGGGGCCCGGTTCGATCTGCACCACCCGCGTGGTGGCCGGCGTCGGCGCGCCGCAGATCACCGCGATCATGGAAGCCGTCGCGGCCTGCGCACCGTCGGGTGTGCCGGTCATCGCGGACGGTGGACTGCAGTATTCCGGCGACATCGCCAAGGCCCTGGCCGCCGGCGCGTCGACGACGATGCTGGGTTCGCTGCTCGCGGGCACCGCCGAGTCGCCCGGCGAGTTGATCTTCGTCAACGGCAAGCAGTTCAAGAGCTATCGCGGTATGGGGTCGCTCGGCGCGATGCAGGGCCGCGGTGCTGCGGGGGCGTTGCGCGGGTCCTACTCCAAGGACCGCTACTTCCAGGACGACGTGCTCAGCGAGGACAAGCTCGTGCCCGAGGGGATCGAGGGCCGGGTGCCGTTCCGCGGTCCGCTCGCGACGGTGATCCACCAACTCACCGGCGGGCTGCGCGCGGCGATGGGCTACACCGGGTCGGCGACTATCGAGCAGTTGCAGCTGGCCCAGTTCGTGCAGATCACTGCGGCGGGTCTCAAGGAGAGCCACCCGCACGACATCACGATGACGGTCGAGGCGCCGAACTACTACACCCGCTGACGAGCGCTTGCGCGAAGAACAGAACGTACTGACAGGAGAAACTGGCCATGCGAGACATGGTTGAGCTCGGCATGGGCAGAACCGCCCGCCGCACCTACGAACTCGACGACGTCAACATCGTGCCGTCGCGGCGCACCCGGTCGTCGCAGGACGTTTCCACGGCCTGGCAGCTGGACGCCTACCGGTTCGAGATCCCCGTGGTGGCCCACCCCACCGATGCGCTGGTGTCGCCGGAGTTCGCCATCGAGATGGGTCGGCTCGGCGGGCTCGGTGTGCTCAACGGCGAGGGGCTGATCGGTCGGCACGCTGACGTCGCAGCCAAGATCGCGCAGGTGATCGAGGCGGCCGAAAAAGAGCCGGAACCCTCGGCCGCGATCCGGCTGCTGCAGCAGTTCCACGCCGCCCCGCTGGACCCGGATCTGCTGGGCGCCTCCGTGGCGCGCATCCGCGAGGCCGGGGTGACGACGGCGGTGCGGGTCAGCCCGCAGAACGCCCGCGCGTTGACGCCGACACTGCTCGCCGCGGGGATCGACCTGCTGGTCATCCAGGGCACGATCATCTCCGCCGAGCGGGTGGCCTCCAACGGGGAACCGCTGAACCTCAAGACCTTCATCTCCGAACTCGACGTGCCCGTCGTCGCGGGCGGCGTCCTCGACCACCGCACCGCGCTGCACCTGATGCGGACCGGTGCGGCCGGCGTCATCGTCGGGTACGGCTCGACCAGCGGGGTCACCACCAGCGACGAGGTGCTCGGGATCAGCGTTCCGATGGCCACCGCGATCGCCGACGCCGCCGCCGCGCGCCGCGAATACCTCGACGAGACCGGCGGGCGCTACGTCCACGTCCTGGCCGACGGCGACATGCACACCTCCGGTGATCTGGCCAAAGCCATCGCCTGCGGCGCCGACGCGGTGGTGCTCGGAACACCGCTGGCCACGTCGGCCGAAGCTCTGGGCGAGGGCTGGTACTGGCCGGCCGCCGCCGCGCATCCGTCGCTGCCCCGCGGCGCGTTCCTGCAAATCGCGATGGGCGAGCGCCCGTCGCTGGAACAGGTGCTGACCGGACCGTCGGACGATCCGTTCGGCTCGCTGAACCTGGTCGGCGGGCTGCGACGCTCGATGGCCAAGGCCGGTTACTGCGACCTCAAGGAATTCCAGAAGGTCGGCCTGACCGTCGGGAGCTGAGTTTTTGCGCCTACGCTGGACGAGGTGTTCTTCTTCCTCTTCAGTTACGGCACCAAGCAGAAGCACCTCGGTGCGGGAGAGGTCCGAACCTGCCCACGCTGCCACAACACCACGCAATGGTCGCGAATCCGCGAGTTCAAACAGTTCTCGCTGTTCTTCATCCCGGTCGCACGGTGGAACCGTCGCCAGTTCGAGGTCTGCGGCATCTGCGGTACGGCCGTCGCGATCTGATCGGCTAGGAAGTTACCCCTCGGTAACGCCATACTGGACGCATGAAACCTGACTACGACGTCCTGGTGATCGGTTCGGGATTCGGCGGCAGCGTCACGGCGCTGCGGCTCACCGAAAAGGGCTACCGCGTCGGGGTGCTCGAAGCCGGCAGGCGCTTTGCCGACGAGGACTTCGCCAAGACCTCGTGGAATCTGCGCAAGTTCCTGTGGGCGCCGCAACTCGGCATGTACGGCATCCAGCGGATCCACCTGCTGCGCAACGTGATGATCCTGGCCGGTGCGGGGGTGGGCGGCGGATCGCTGAACTACGCCAACACGCTTTACGTACCGCCGGACCCGTTCTTCAACGACCCGCAGTGGAAGAACATCACCGACTGGCGCGCGGAGTTGATGCCGCACTACGACCAGGCGCAGCGCATGCTCGGCGTCGTCACCAACCCGACGTTCACCGACGCCGACCGCGTCGTCAAGCAGGTCGCCGAGGAGATGGGCGTCGGCGATACGTTCGTGCCGACGCCGGTGGGCGTCTTCTTCGGCCCCGACGGCACCAAGGCGCCCGGCGAAACCGTGCCCGATCCGTACTTCGGCGGTGCCGGGCCCGCGCGCAGGGGATGCATCGAGGTGGGCGAATGTATGACCGGCTGCCGGCACAACGCGAAGAACACGCTGGTCAAGAACTATCTCTACCTGGCCGAGAAGTTCGGGACAGAGATTCACCCGATGACCACGGTCACCGGTTTCGAGCAGCGCCCCGACGGGCTGTGGAATGTGCACACCGTCCGGACCGGTCGCTGGGTCCGCAAGCAGAAACGCACCTTCACCGCATCGCACGTCGTGCTGGCGGCCGGCACCTGGGGCACGCAGCGGCTACTGTTCAAGATGCGTGACAAGGGCAAGCTGCCCAAGCTGTCCGACAAGCTCGGCGTGCTGACCCGCACCAACTCCGAATCCATCGTCGGCGCTGGACGTTTCGAGGTGTCCGACGACCTCAACCTGACACACGGCGTGGCGATCACCTCGTCGTTCCACCCCACCTCGGACACCCACATCGAGCCCGTGCGCTACGGCAAGGGCTCCAACGCCATGGGCCTGTTGCAGACGCTGATGACCGACGGCGACGGCCCTGAAGGCTCGGACACGCCGCGGTGGAAGCAGCTGTTCATCAACGCGCGCAAGGACCCTCGCGGCACGCTTCGGCTGCTCAACGTCCGGCGGTGGAGCGAGCGCACGTTGATCGCTCTGGTCATGCAGCACCTCGACAATTCGATCACCACGTTCACCAAAAGGAACAAACTGGGGATCAGGCGCTATCTGAGCAAGCAGGGCCACGGGGCGCCCAATCCCACGTGGATCCCGGTCGGCAATCGGGTCACCCGCCGAATCGCCGAGAAGATCGACGGCGTCGCGGGCGGCACCTGGGGCGAGTTGTTCAACATCCCCCTCACCGCGCACTTCCTCGGCGGCGCCGCCATCGGCGACGATCCGCAGCACGGCGTCATCGACCCGTATCACCGGGTGTACGGCTATCCGACGCTCTCGGTGCACGACGGTGCGTCGATCTCGGCGAATCTCGGTGTCAATCCGTCACTTTCGATCACCGCCCAGGCCGAGCGCGCGGCGTCGCTGTGGCCGAACAAGGGGGAGCAGGACCTGCGACCGGAGCAGGGGCAGCCGTACCGTCGGTTGGAACCGGTTGCGCCGCAGAACCCGGTCGTTCCGGCCCACGCACCGGCGGCGCTGCGCTGGTTGCCGATCCAACCGGTCACCTCGGCCGGTTGAGAATCGACCGATCCGGGTAACTAAAGCCGGTGCGGACCGCGTATCAGGAGCAACTGGCCGCGCTGAGTGCCCAGCTCGGCGACATGTGCGGGCTGGCGGTCAGCGCGCTCGAACGCGCTACGCAGGCCCTGCTCGATGCCGATCTCTCGCTCGCGGAGCAGGTGATCGCCGACCATGAGCACATCATCGCGCTGAACCGGCGCGCCGAGGAGGCCGCGCTGCGGATCCTGGCGCTGCAGCAGCCCGTCGCCAGTGACCTGCGCACCGTGGTCGGCTCCATTCACATCGCCGCGGACATCGACCGGATGGGTGCGTTGGCGGCTCACGTGGCCGGCATCTCGCGGTTGCGCCACCCCGATTGCGCGCTGCCAACCGACGTGCGCGCGAGCTTCGCCGAAATGGGTGCGCGCGCGGTGCAACTGGCGAAGACGGCGCAGGAGGTGCTGCTGTCGCGGGATCCGGAGAAGGCCGCGCGGCTGCGCGACGAGGACGACGCCGTCGACGCCGAGCACCGGCACCTGTTCACGCTGCTGATCGACCACAAGTGGCAGGACGGGGTTTGTTCGGCAGTCGACGTCGCGCTGCTCGGCCGCTACTACGAACGGTTCGCCGACCACGCCGTCGAGATCGGCAAGCGCGTGGTGTTCGAGGCGACCGGCGGGCTGCCCGGTCACAAGCAGATGGCCTGACGTCACCGGCTAAGTCGGACGCCGGCGCAACGGCTCCCGCCCGGGCGGCTGCGCGGGAGTCGGCAGCAGCGGTCGGCAGTGGTTGACCGGAACGGTCGTGGGCTGTCGCGATTGCAGTTGAAGATCCTCGCCGCCGTGGCGGATCAGCAGCTCGCCCCGCGGGCCGTCGCGCAGCGTGTAGGTGACCTCGTCGTGATCGGCATCAACGGTGAGGCGAAAGTTCCTCCACCGCAACCGGAATCGGAGTCGAGAGATCCCGTCGGGTAGCCGCGGGTTGAGTTCGAGCACACCTTCGTCGTCACGTAGCCCGCCGAATCCCGCCACCATCGCCGCCCACGCACCGCCGAGCGATGCCATGTGCAGGCCGTCGCGGGTGTTGTGGTGGAGATCGCGAAGGTCGATCATCGCCGCCTCGTAGGCATAGTCATGGGCCAGTTCGAGATGACCGACGTCGGCACACATCACCGCCTGGGTACACGCCGACAGCGACGAATCCCGGGTGGTGCGTCGTTCGTAGTAGTCGACGTTGCGGGCCTTCTGTTCTGCGGTGAACGCGTGGCCCTGCCAGTGCATCGCCAACACCAGGTCCGCCTGTTTGATCACCTGCGCCGGATAGAGCCGAACATACGGCTCGTGCATCAACAGCGGGTAGATCGTGTTGGCGTTGAAATCCCACTCGCGCAGCGTCGTGAAACCGTCACATTGCGGGTGCACACCCAGCTCCTCGTCGAACGGGATGTGGGCGGCGTCGGCGGCGTGACGCCATGCGGCCATCTCCTCGGTGGAGACGCCGGACGCCTGGGCGGCGTCGACGTTGCGCGCACACGCGTCGGCGGCTGCCCGAAGATTGGCCGCAGCCATCAGGTTCGTGAACACGTTGTCGCGCACAATGGCCGTGTACTCGTCCGGTCCCGTCACCCCGTCGACGTGCCACACCCCATGACGATCGTGGTGACCGAGCGATGCCCACAGCCGCGCGGTCTCGATCAGGACCTCGAGCCCGCACTCCTCTTCCAGCGAATGGTCGCCTGTGACAATGCGGTAGCGCTCGAACGCCATGGCGATGGTGGCGTTGACGTGGAAGGCCGCGGTCCCTGCCGGCCAGTAGGCCGAGCATTCCTCACCGCGGATGGTGCGCCACGGGTACGCGGCGCCATCGAGATCCAGCACCGACGCCCGCTCTTTGGCCAGCGGGAGAATGGAGGCGCGCCACCGCAACGCGTCGGCGGCCGCTGAGGGCTGGGTGTAGGTCAGCACCGGCAGGACGAAACCCTCGGTGTCCCAAAAGGCGTGGCCGTCATAGCCCGTCCCGGTCAGACCCTTACCGGGAATCGCCCGGCGCTCGGCGCGCGCGCTGGCCTGCAGGATGTGGAAGAGGGCGAACCGCACCGCCTGCTGACAGTCGGGGTCGCCCTCCACCTCGACGTCCGCACCGTCCCAGAAATCGTCGAGGTAGGCCCGTTGGGCATCCAGCAACCCCTGCCAGCCGGTGTAGCGCGCGCTGCTGAGCGCGGCCGCCGCCTGGTCGCGCAGTGCCGGTCGCGACCGCAGGCTGGACCATCCGTAGGCGAGGTACTTGACGATGCGGAGCTGCTGTCCGGGGCGAAGGCCGCAGATGACCGTCGTGTTGGCCCAGTCGTGCCCCGCGCCGGTGTCCACCTCGACACGACCGGGAACCTCGATGTCGTGGTCCATGGCCGCGGCCATCATCAGGTTGCTCCCACGGGTGCGGTGTAACAGGATCGCGCCGTGTTCGGAGTTCTCGTGCTGCACCGGCTCCAACGGCTTTTCCAGGACGGCCGATACCCGCGGGTCCTTCGTCGACGGTGGCAGCTCCTCGTTGGCCACCAGTTCCGACTGCACCGTGACACGGGCGAATTCGTCATGCGCCTCGACGATGTACTCGATGGCCGCGACACTGCGCTGCGTAAGCGAAACGATTCGCGTGGAAGCGACTTTGATCTTCTTGCCTGCCGGAGAACGCCAGCACGCGGCGCGCTTGAGCGTGCCGGTCCGAAAATCCAGAATGCGTTCGTGGTCGAGCAGCTCGCCGTAACGCACGTCGAACGGTTCGTCGTCGACCAGCAGGCGCATCAACTTGCCGTTGGTGACGTTGACGATTGTCTGCCCGTCCTCGGGCCAGCCGTATCCCGCCTCGGCGTACGGAAGGGGGCGAACCTCGTAGAACGAATTGAGGTAGGTGCCGGGGAAAGCGTGCGGTTCGCCTTCGTCGAGATTTCCACGCATGCCGATGTGGCCGTTCGACAGCGCGAACAACGACTCCGATTGTGCGAGCACGTCGAGATCGAGGGATCGCTCCCGCACCTGCCACGGTTCCACGGGGTAGATGTCGTCGTGCAGGCTCATGTGAGCATTTCCGCAAGGTCGCTAACCACGATGTCAGCCCCGTTGCGCCGCAACGCTTCTGCGTGGCCTACCCGATCGACGCCGATCACCAGGCCGAATCCTCCGGCCCGTCCTGCGGCCACCCCAGAAAGCGCGTCTTCGTACACGGCGCCCTCTTCCGGCTTCACGCCGAGGAGCTGGGCCGCGCGCAGAAACGAATCGGGTGCGGGTTTTCCCGCGATGTTCTCCTCACGCAGCACGACGCCGTCCACCCGGTGTCGGACAAATCGCGCAAGCCCAGTCATTTCGAGCACCTCGCGGGTGTTGGCGCTGGACGACACCACCGCGATGCCCAACCCCGCGTTAGCCGCCGCTTCGAGATAGCGGCGCGAACCCTCGAACACCTCGACGCCGTCGGTCCGCAGGATCTGTTGGAACACCTCGTTCTTGGCGTTGCCCAGTGCGTGGACCGTTTCCAGCGGCGGCGTGTCGTCGGGAGCACCGTCGGGAATCTCGATGCCCCGACTCGCCAGAAACGACCGGACGCCGTCCTCGCGCTTCTTGCCGTCGACATAGGTCAGGTAGTCGCTTTGCACGTCGAACGGGGTGAACGTCTCCCCGGTCTGCTCGGCGCGTCGCCGGAGAAAGTCGTCGAACATCGCCTTCCATGCTTTCTTGTGCACGCTCGCGGTGTCTGTCAACACGCCGTCGAGGTCGAACAACGCGGCGCGGATTCCAGCGGGTAGACCCAGTCTTTCGGTTTCAGGTCTTTCGGTTTCAGGCACACATCACCCATTCCCGTTATTTCGCGCAGACATACCTGCGCATCGATGAACCTACTGCAGCGAATCGAAATTGACGCACCCAGCAAACAATTGCCTTATATTGAGCGAGCTTGTTGTTCGACAGGGTGCTACTCGAGAAAAGGGACCCCATGACCTATCCGCCTCAGCCTCCGCCGCCACCGCCGCAGGGTTATGGACCACCTCCCGGTGGTTACCCGGCACAGCAGCCCGACAGCAACCTCGTATGGGGCATCCTCGTTACAGTGTTGTGCTGCTTACCGTTTGGCATCGTGTCGATCATCAACGCCGCCAAGGTGAACGGGTTGTGGGCGCAGGGCCAGTACGCCCAGGCCCAGAAGGCGTCCGACGACGCGAAGAAGTGGGCGATCTGGGGCGCGATCGCCGGCGCGGTCGTCATCGTCATCTATCTCATCATCGGGGTGGCGGGCGGCGGACTGGCCTACATGTGATCCACGTGCGCTCGCTCGCCGCGCCGTTGGCGGTCGCCACCGCCGCGGTGGGCGGGTGCGCGGCGATCTGGTTGGCGGATCCGACCGTGCCCGACGGGATACTGCCGGTTTGCCCGACCAAGGCGCTGCTCGGCATCGACTGCCCCGGGTGCGGGAGCCTGCGGATGATCTACTCGCTGCTGCATCTCGACGTCGCCGCGGCGGTCCGGTTCAACGCGCTCGGCGTGCTCGCGTTGGTCTTCCTGCTGTGGGCGTACGGGACCTGGCTCTACGGGTCCCTGGCGGGCAGGCGGGTGCGCAGTTGGCAGCACCTGCGGTGGTCGGCGCCGGTGGCAGTGGTGCTGACCTTGGCGTGGTTCGCTCTGCGCAACTTGCCGTTTGAGCCGTTCACCGCGCTGCACGTGTGACGTCGTCGCAGCCAACTAGACTGACCGAGTGACATCAGGATCTCCCCGGCCTGTACTGGTTGTCGATTTCGGAGCGCAGTATGCGCAGTTGATCGCCCGACGGGTCCGCGAGGCGCGGGTGTACTCGGAGGTGATCCCGCACACCGCCAGTGTCGAGGCGATCAAGGCGCGCGACCCGCAGGCCATCGTGCTCTCCGGAGGGCCGGCCAGCGTCTACGAGGACGGCGCCCCGCAACTGAACCCGCAACTGTTCGACCTCGACGTACCGGTGTTCGGAATCTGCTATGGCTTTCAGGCGATGGCGCAGGTGCTCGGCGGTACCGTCGCGCGTACCGGAACGCGGGAGTACGGTCGCACGGAGCTGAAAGTTACTGGCGGAGAGCTTCATTCGGACCTGCCGTCCACCCAGCCGGTGTGGATGAGCCACGGTGACGCGGTGACCGAGGCGCCCGACGGCTTCGAGGTGGTTGCCGCCAGCACCGGTGCGCCGGTCGCGGCATTCGAGCATCGCGGCCGTCGGCTGGCAGGCGTGCAGTACCACCCGGAGGTGATGCACACCCCGCACGGCCAGCAGGTGCTGAGCCGTTTCCTGCACGAGTTCGCGGGGATCGACTCGACCTGGACGCCGGCCAACATCGCCGATGCGCTCGTCGAACAGGTCCGCGAGCAGATCGGTGAGGGGCGGGCCATTTGCGGGCTGTCGGGCGGTGTGGACTCCGCGGTCGCCGCGGCACTGGTGCAGCGGGCCATCGGCGACCGGTTGACGTGCGTGTTCGTCGACCACGGCCTGCTGCGGGCGGGGGAGCGGGCCCAGGTGCAGCGCGACTTCGTCGCCGCCACGCACGCCAACCTGGTCACCGTCGACGTCGCCGACCGCTTCCTCGAGGCGTTGACCGGGGTGACGAACCCCGAAGGCAAGCGCAAGATCATCGGACGGGAGTTCATCCGGGCGTTCGAAGGGGCGGTGCGGGGGCTTGTCGAGGGGGGTGGGCCTGACGTCGAATTCCTGGTGCAGGGCACGCTGTATCCCGACGTCGTGGAGTCCGGCGGAGGGTCGGGCACCGCGAACATCAAGAGCCACCACAACGTCGGGGGCCTGCCCGACGACCTGAAGTTCACACTGGTCGAGCCGCTGAGGCTGTTGTTCAAGGACGAGGTCCGCGCGGTGGGTCGCGAGCTCGGTCTTCCCGAGGAAATCGTTGCGCGCCAACCTTTTCCGGGGCCGGGCCTGGGCATTCGGATCGTCGGCGAGGTCACTGCCGCGCGGCTGGAGACGCTGCGTCGCGCCGATGCGATCGCTCGTGAGGAACTGACCTCCGCCGGGCTTGACAACCAGATATGGCAGTGCCCTGTCGTCCTGCTCGCCGACATCCGTTCGGTGGGGGTGCAGGGTGATGGCCGGACCTACGGACACCCGATTGTGCTGCGCCCGGTTTCCAGTGAGGACGCGATGACCGCTGACTGGACCCGCGTGCCGTACGAAGTTCTCGAACGCATCTCGACCCGCATCACCAACGAGGTGGCCGAGGTCAACCGGGTGGTGCTCGACGTGACGAGCAAGCCGCCCGGCACCATCGAGTGGGAGTAGCTAGGCTTCGGCCTCTTTATCGCCGGGTTCTTTTTCGATGATGTCACCGAGGATCTGACCCACCACCGACTCGATCGTGGACTCGATGGAGAACGCCAGGGTCGCCGACACCGCGGAGACGGCCTGGGTGCGGAACCGCACCAGCATGGTGATCAACTCGGCGATCTCGGTGTCCGGGGGCAGCGGGGCACCCGGATTGATCCGGTGCAGCACCTCGTCGACGCCTGCCTGCACCAGAATCCCGCTGATCTGGTCGATGAGCGGCGCGATGCTGACGTGCAGGTCGATCAGTTTGTCGGTCGCCACCCCGAACTGGCGGATGTCGTTGAACGCCTCGAGCAGCTTGGGTCGCACGATCACGGCCTCACCGTCTTCGAGCTTGATCAAGCCGAGATCGACCATGCGGTTGAAGCCCGGGTCGTCGTTCACGAACCGCTTGGCGTCGACGACGCTCATGCGTTCGGGTTTCTCCGTTGCCCAGGTCCCGGCGATCGCGGACTCCAGCCCTAGCAGGTCGCCGACGTCCTTACCCTCTTCCCAGGCCGACAGCATCTCGCGCACGTGCGCGATGTTGTAGCCGCGGTCGAGCAGCGAGGTGATCAGCCGCAGCCGCGTCAGGTGCGTGTCGTTGAACAGCGCGATCCGACCCACCCGCAGCGGCGGGTGCAACAGGCCGCGGTCTCGGTAAACCCGGATGTTGCGGGTGGTGGTACCCGCCAGCCGTGCGAGTTCCTCGGTGCGGTACTCGCCGGACTCGCCGACCCCGTGGGGTTGGACGGCGGCGTGGAACAGCTGCGACACCGCCGTCTCGACAACGTCACGCGATCCCCGGCGCACCCGTTTGGGTGCCCGCCGGAGCCCGTTGAGAATCGCTGACATCGGCCCCGCCGGCCGCGGTTCCCGCGACGTCATGTCATGCCGATGTCGTCACCGCGCACAGGTGAGCGTCTCGCGTCACCGCGACATAGTCGTCGAGCCGGAAGTCCCGCATCTGTCGAAGATACTGCGTCGCGAAACCCGGGTACATCGACGCGTTGAACCTGTCGGCGGTGAGATACCAGCTAGTGCAGCCCGACATCCAGGTGGTTCTGGTCAGGCGTTTCTGCAGGCGTTCGTTGTAGCGCTGTTGGATCTCGCGGCGTACGTCCAGGTAGCGCAGGTTCTCGTCGAGGATTGTCGTGATCGCTCGCACCGTGTAGTCGAGTTGGCCCTCGACGTACACCAGGAGCGAGTTGTGCCCGGGGCCCGAGTTCGGCCCGGTCATGAAGAACAGGTTCGGATAGCCGTGGGCGTTGACGCTTTTGTACGCCTGCGCTCCACCTACCCATTCATCGCTCAATGAGCGACCGCCGATTCCGGTGACCGGGTAGGGCGGACCGGTCAGGTGGACGTCGTAGCCGGTGGCAAACACCACGCAGTCGAGGTGGTGCTCCACACCGTCGCTGGTTCGGATGCCGGCCGGGCTCATGGTGGCGATCGGCCAGTCGATGAGCTTGCAGTTGTCGCGTTGCAGTGCGGGGTAATAGTCGCTGGACATCAACATCCGTTTGCAGCCCGGGGTGAAGTCGGGAGTGAGTTGGCGGCGCAGCCACGGGTCCTTGACCTGCAGCCGTAGATGCGCCTTGCCCAGCTGCGCCACCAGCCCGGTGAGCGGGGTATCCCACACCAGGGCGGTGGCGGTGAGCTCGTGGCCCCAGAACAGCGCCTGACGGATGATCTCCTGTGCGACAGGCACTTTCGCGAACAACGCCTTGGCGGCCGCCGGGGTGCCGATGTCAAGTCGAGGCATGACCCAGCCCGGCGTCCGCTGGAACACTTTGACGAACTCGGCCTGCCTCACCAGTTCGGGCACGATCTGCACCGCGCTGGCCCCGGTGCCGATGACGGCCACCCGCTTGCCGTTGAAGTCATAGTCATGATCCCAGCGCGCGCTGTGGATTCGGTGTCCCTGGTAGGTGTCAAGGCCACGGATGTCGGGCCAGCCGTGATCGGGCAGCGGCCCCGAAGCCAGCACCACGGTGCGGGCGTTGAAACTCTTGCCGCCCTTGGTCTTCACGGTCCACTTGCCCTCGTCTGCGTCGAAATGCAGGCCGTTGACGTCCACCCCGAACCGGATGCGCCGGCGTAGGTCGAAGTCGTCGACCAGCTGCTCGATGTGACTGCGAATCTCGCTGCCGGGGGAGTAGGACCGCGACCAGTTCGGGTTCTTCACGAACGAAAAGGAGTACAGCAACGACGGGATATCGCAGGCTACACCGGGATAGGTGTTGTCGCGCCAGGTGCCGCCGACGCGATCGCTGCGCTCCAGGATGATTACGTCGTCGACTCCGGCCTCGGTCAGTTTGATCGCGGCACCGATACCGGTGAAGCCGGCGCCGACGATCAGCGTGTCGTGGGTCTGCACGGAACCCTCATGCCGCGGGATCATGAGTCACTTCTTTGACCCAACTCGGTACCGACGGCAACAGCGGCCGTGGATACCGGTCGGAGAGCCACACCATGGAGTTGGCGAGCAGGTGGTAGGGGTGGCGCGGGTTGGTGACGACGCCGGCGTAGCGCCGCAGAAACAGATAGGTCGGTACGCGTTTGGTGTGCCCGCCACGGTCGCCGAGTTCCTTGAATCGCTTCACGGCTCGGTAGAGCCGCTCGGGTTCCATGCCCATCGCGGTGATCTCATTCCGGATCCTGTTGATCAGCGGAGCGCCCGTGATCGCGCCGATGATGAGACCGGGCGTCGCGTTGTGCCCCACGAAGTCGATGAGCAGGCGCCGGATCGTGGCGTGTCCGATCATGTCCAGCACCTCGAAGTCGACCACGAGGTGGCGGGATTCGTCGTTGTTGATCTTCTCGAACACCTGGTGGCAGACGGGGTCGTGCACCTCGTCCAGTAGGAACTTGAGCAGCGCGCCGTCAAGGGCGACCTCGAGCATGGGGATAACCGTGCCCAGCAGCGACAACGGCATGTCGTCCGCCCAGCGATCCAACCAGTCGATGGCCAGCCGGATGTTGACATTGGGTTCGGGCACTTCGCCGTCCTCTAGCATGCCCCACCGGTTCATCAGCGCCAGTTCGGCATTGGCGTGCCGCTGTTCCTCGGCGTGGAAGTACCGGTAGATCTCGGCGATCGTTGGTGTCGGCGCTTTCTTGGCCAGCGCCGCGAAACCGCGCGCGCCGATGTTCTCGATCCAGCACAGGTCGGCCATGAAGGCCTTAAGTTGCGGCCGCTGCTCATCGGTGATGAGGTCGGCCCCCGGTGCGTCCCAGTCGATGTCGGCCAGGGCCCACTGGCGGTCCTTGACCTTGGCCAGCATCGCATCCATGTCGATCGCCATCGGATCCTCCTAAGTTGTGACACGGTTGGTCAGGCCGGCGGCGCGGGTGTACACCGTCGGAGTGAAACGTCTTATGCCCCAGCTGATCCGAGCGTCAGGTTGCGGCATGCAGTAGAGGCCGCCTCGGTCGAGGGTCTCAAGGCAAGTGCGGGCCACCCGCTGCGGGGAGAAGCCGGTCCACCGCATCAAGCGATCGGCCAGCTCGGTGGACTTGGGCGAGATCCTGCCTGCTCCCACGATGTTGGTTTTGACGAATGTCGGGCACAGCGCTGTCACATGCACACCGGTTCCGGTCATCTCGGCGGCGAGCGTCTCCGTCAACGACAGCACACCCGCCTTGCTCACGTTGTAAGCCGCCATTCCGGGAGCCGCGCCGAAGGCGGCGGCCGATGCGACGTTGATGATTCCGCCAAAGCCGGCGTCCCGCAGGATAGGTGCGAACACATGACAGCCGTGGACGGGTCCCCACAGGTTGATGTTGAGCACCCAGCGCCAGTCCTCGAGGCTGATGTCACCGATCGGCAGACCACCGGCGCCGACCCCTGCGTTGTTGATCACCACCGTTGGAGGGCCGTCGAACCAGGACTGCGCCGTGTCAGCCAGTGCCGCAACGTCGTCGATGGTCGAGACATCACCGCGCGTCGACATGGCTTGCCCGCCATGGGCGATGATGGCGTCGGCCGTGGCGCGGGCAGACACCTCGTCGATATCGCTGCACACCACTCGACCGCCGCGCTTGGCGAGTTCGACGGCGAAGGCAGCGCCGATGCCACTGCCCGCGCCGGTGATGACCGCGGCCGCGTTGCGCGTGCGCTTGGTGCCGAAAAGCGACATGTGGCTATCCCGCCTGGTCGATGTATTCGTGTTGCAACGCATGTGAGATGAACTCGGCGATTCGCCGGACGGCAGAAGTTGCCTCTGGAGTCAGGCGGGGCAGTGCCTGGAATACGTGCACCTGGTCCGGCCACACCTCTAGCCGGCAGGCACCGCCCGCGGCGCGCAGACCGTCGGCGAGTGCGATGGCGTCGGCCGCCAGCATCTCGGCGCCGCCCGCCTGGATCAGCGTCGGTGGCAGGGTGCGGCCGGAGGCAACGTCCAGTCGTAGCCGAGGGTGAGCCGAGTCGACGTCCGCGCAGTACAAGTCGACAAGCCGCAGAGCGTCACGGGAGCGGATGGCGGGATCGCGCTGAAGGCGCTCCCGAGTACGGGCGAGCGTGAACGTCAGGTCGAGCACGGGCGAGAGCAACACCAGGGCGGCCGGGTGGGTGGTGTCGGGCTGCAACATCAGGTCGACGGCCAGGTGCCCGCCCGCGGAGTCGCCGGCGATGACTGTGCGATCGGGTGCGAAACCCCGGTCGCGGATCAGCCAGTCCCACCCGGTCCGGACATCCTCTGCGGCAGTGGGGAAGCGGTGCCGCGGCGCGAGTCGATAGTCGACGCAGAAGACGGGCATCCCTGTCAGCCGGGACAGCCATGCGGTGAGGCGGCGGTGGGTGCGCGGTGAGCACAGGGCGTATCCGCTGCCGTGGACGAAGTAGACCACGGTGTCGGTGGGCCTGCGGTGCACCCCTGCGCCATAGACCATCTCGCCGACGATGCGGCGGCCTTCGAAGGTCGTGGTGTCGATCGGATCAACCCGGGTGCCGGCCAGTGACGGTCCGAAGACGTCCATGATTCGGGCCACGATCTGGCGCGAGAGCCACAGCCCCCATGGTTGGTCGGCTGGGAGCACGGCGCTGATCTTGCGGAGGGTCAGGCTGCTGATTGTGGACGCGCCGCGGGAGCGCAGCGAACCGCGCAAAGGCAAGACGGGCTCTTCGTTGAGCACTGCGTAAGTGCAACATCAATTGGTGACATTTGTCAATGTCAACAATTGGTAATGGCCGGATGCCAGGACGTCAACCGACTGAACCCGCTTGACGCTGTCGGTGGGTGGGTGTTTACTCGGCATATCGAACACACGTTCGAAAAACTGGTGAGGCAGACGATGCGGGAGGTGCTGTTGTGACAGCCGCCGTGAGCCTGGATCAGCGTCAGCTTACCCGCGCTGAACAGGTAGAACACCTGCGTCGCAAGATTGCGGCGGTATCCAGCAAGGTGGGCGGTAGCCGTCGTGGAACGGCGGCGACGAGTGAGCCGCTTCCGGACTCGGAAACTTTGCTGCCGATGCCCGAATCGCTGGATGGGCTGCTTCCGGCGCCGTTGCCGCGCGGGACGGTGGCGGTGGTCGCGGGTGCCCGGTCGCTGCCACTGAGCGTGGTCGCGGCGGTGACGGCGGAGGGCGGGCATGCCGCCATCGTGGGCCAACCCGACGTCGGCCTGCTGGCGGCCGTGGAGATGGGCGCCGACCTGAGCCGGATCGCGGTCATCCCCGAACCGGGCGCCGATCCGGTCGAGGTCGCCGCCGTACTGATGGACGGTATGGATCTGGTGGTGCTCGGCCTGGGCGGGCGGGCGGTGCCGGCCACCCGCGCGCGGGCGGTGGTGGCCCGGGCCCGCCAGAAGGGCTGCACGCTGCTGGTCACCGGTGGCGACTGGCAGGGTGCGTCGGCCCGGTTGGAGGCCTCGGTGTGCGGCTATGAGATCACCGGGCGGGGCCGCCCGGGATTCGGCCGCATCAGTCGGGTGCGGCTGGCCACCCGGGTCTGGGGGCGGTCGTTCGGTTCCGTCCGCGCGGTAGGCGGATGAGTGTCGCGCGTTCTGGCCATCTGGTGCATGGACTGGCCGGCCGTCGCCGCCGCGGCCGCGGCCGACCTGCCGCCGACCGCCCCGATCGCGGTCACGCTGGCCAACCGGGTCATCGCCTGTTCGGCCTCGGCCCGATCGGCGGGGGTGCGACGCGGGTTGCGTCGCCGGGAAGCCCAGGCGCGGTGCCCGGAACTGCATGTGGTCACCGCCGATCCGGCGCGCGATGCCCGCCACTTCGAAAACGTCACGATCGCGGTGGACGACTTGGTGCCGCGTGCCGAGGTGTTGCGGCCGGGTCTACTGGTGCTGCCGGTCCGGGGCGCGGCCCGCTACTTCGGATCCGAACTAACCGCCGCTGAGCGGTTGGTCGACGCGGTGGCCGCCGCCGGCGCCGAATGTCAGGTGGGGGTCGCCGACCAGTTGCCGACTGCGGTCTTCGCCGCGCGGGCGGGGCGGATCGTCGAGCCCGGACAAGATGCGCTGTTCCTGTCGGCGCTGTCGATCCGCCAGTTGGCCACCGAGCCCAGCCTGGCCGGCCCTGGCCGGGATGACCTGGCGGACCTGCTGTGGCGCATGGGGATTCGCAACATCGGGCAGTTCGCCGCGCTGTCCCGCAGCGATGTGGCCTCGCGGTTCGGGGCCGACGCGGTGGCCGCGCACCAGTTCGCGTGCGGTGAGCCCACCCGCGGTCCGTCCGGCCGGGAACCCGAACCCGAACTCGACGCCGTCATGGACTGTGATCCGCCGATCGACCGGGTGGACGCCGCCGCCTTCGCCGGCCGGTCGCTGGCCGCCGACCTGCACCGCACCCTGGCAGCGTCCGGGGTGGGGTGCACCCGGCTGGCCATCCGCGCGCGCACCGCCAATGGTGAAGAGCTGGAACGCGTTTGGCGTTGCGCCGAACCGCTGAGCGAGGACGCCACCGCCGACCGGGTGCGTTGGCAGCTCGACGGCTGGCTGAACAGGCGCAACCCCAACGACCGGCCCACCGCGCCCATCACGGTGATCCGGTTGCGCCCGGTGGAGGTGGTCTCGGCCGAGGCGCTGCAGCTGCCGCTGTGGGGCGGGGTGGGTGAAGAGGATCGCCTGCGCGCCCGCCGCGCGCTGGTGCGCGTGCAGGGTCTGCTCGGACCGGAGGCGGTGCAGGTTCCGGTGCTCAGCGGTGGTCGGGGCCCGGCCGAGCGCATCACGTTCACCCCGCTGGGGGATGAGCAGGTGCCGCGGGCCGATCCGCATCAGCCGTGGCCCGGCCAGCTACCCGAACCGTCGCCGACCGTGCTGCTCGACGATCCGGTCGAGTTGTTCGACGCCGACGGCCGTCCGGTGCGGGTGACCGCCCGGGGCCTGTTCTCCACCGACCCCGCGCGGTTGGACGCGCCGGGCAAGGCCGTCAAGGCGGGCAGATTGACCTGGTGGGCAGGACCATGGCCGGTCGACGAACGATGGTGGGATCCGGAAGGCCGCAAAGCCGGCCGCACCGCCCGCGCACAGGTGTTGCTCGACGACGAGTCCTCACGCGAAGCCCGACCGGGGCAGGCCTTGCTGCTGTGCTACCGGCAGCGACGGTGGTACGTCGAAGGGATTTATGAATGACGACCGCGCGATGGGGTACCCGTGCGTCGATGACCGCCATACCGCCCGACCCAGAACCGTCCAACACGCCGGACCTCGAACCCGGTGGTGGAGTGCCGCCGGGGTCGACGCCGCCCGACTCCGACCAGGTCTCCGGTGTGGGCGCCGTCGAGTCCCGGCCGCGGCACCGGTGGACACCGACAGCCGTCGTCAGCGTCATCGCGCTCGCGATCTTTCTGCTGTTGTTCCTGGCGGTCGTGGTCTCGGTGATCCTCTAACCGTTCAGCGCTCGCGCGAGCGCGCCGACGCGCGCGATGAACCGGGCGAAGAACGCTCCCGGGTCGACGTCAACACCGATGAGCGCGTTGGGTTCCCGGCTCCACCGGTTGCTCCAGTCGGCGATGGTCATGCCGCGGGTCAGTGTGCCCGTCAACTCGACGTCGACGGTGGTCGGCCGGTAGGTGACGAGGTCGGGGTCCAGCGCCACCGCCGCGGCCAGCGGGTCGTGCAGATGAGCCAGATAGCCCTCGCCCTGGTCGAAATGGAACTCGAAGTAGAAGCGCATCGCGTCCTCCAGCACCGCGATCAGCGGGTTGGCCGACGCCGACCGGGTGCCGCGGTCGTCGGACACGCTCATCGTCACCGACTCCGCTCCGGCCTCGTCTGCGAGCCGGTTCAACAGGGCGGGTGTCAGCGCGATGTGTTCGGTCAGGTTCAGCCCCAACACGATTGGGTGGTGCGAGGGTTTCTCGGCTCCCCACGCGGCCGACCACCCGGTGAACACCTCGGCGGCTGCTTCCGGGTCCACGCTGATGTTCCATTCGGCGACCGGGGTCGTGTTACCGCGGTAGTCGAACGCGCCGCCCATGATGACCAGCCGGCGCAGCAGCGTGGGAAGGGCGGGTTGGGCGCGAAGCGCCAGCGCGAGATTGGTCAGCGGGCCGACGGCGATCGCGATCAGATCGCCGGGATGGGCGTGAGCGGCACGCACCCACGCCTCGGCGGCGTCGTACTCGGTGAGCCGGCGCTCGGAGGCGGGTAACTGCGCGTACCCCATCCCCTCAGGACCGTGGGTGTCCTCGGCGGTGCGCAGCGGCGAGCTGACGGGCTGCTCGGACCCTTTCGACACGGGGATGTCCGGCATTCGGCACAGGTCCAACAGACCGAGGTTGTTGAGACAAACCTGTTGTACCGGAACATTTCCCGCTGTCGATGCGATACCGACCACCTGGGCGTCGTCACTGGCGAACAGGTATGCCAACGCCATCGCGTCGTCAACGCCGGTGTCGACGTCGACGAAGACTGGCTGTTTCACCTGGCCAACGATAGGGACAGGCGGTTACCAGTGCACACCCGGTACCAGGCGCACCGCGGACTTCACCGGCCGCGGAACTCGCACGGTGCGGACGGGTCGCTTTGGGCGACGCGTGGTGAACGAGGCCGACGGGGCTGTCGGCACGCCGCGGGCCGCAGCCGAATCCGGATACCCGAGGTAGAGCTGGTGAAGGATCCGCCGCGAGAGTTTCGGCGTGAAGTAGTTGCCGAAGTCGGCAAGAGTGCCCAGCGGGGTGTCGATCCTGGCCGGCTTGTCGATCAGCGCGCGCACCACCATCGCCGCGGCGTGCTCGTCGCTGATCGCCGGAACCGGATTGAGCCGGCGCGACGGCACGATCATCGGCGTACGCACCAACGGCATGTGGATGGTGGTGAATGTGATGTGGTCGGATAGCGTCTCGGTCGCGACAACATCGGCGAACGCGTCGAGCGCGGCCTTCGTCGGGAGGTAGGAACTGTATTTCGGATTGCGCGCCTGCACACCGGCGCTGGACACGTTGACGACGTGGCCGAATCGCCGCTCGCGCCAATGCGGGAGCAGCGCAAGGACCATCCGCACCGCGCCGAAGTAGTTGACGGCCATCACCCGCTCATAGTCGTGCAGGCGGTCGGTGGAGGCGATCACCGAGCGGCGAATCGATCGGCCCGCGTTGTTCACCAAGTAATCGACGTGGTCGAACCGGCCCAGGATGTCCTTGACGGTGCTCTCTACCGAGGTCGAGTCGGTGACGTCGCAGGTGAACGCATGCGCCTGACCGCCGTCGGCCCGGATTTCGGCCACGAGGTCGTCGAGGGCATCGGCGTTGCGCGCCAACGCGAATACTGTCGCGCCACGTTCGGCGATCGCCAAGGACGAAGCCCGACCGATCCCGCTCGATGCGCCGGTGACGATCACGTGCCTGCCGACCAGCGGGCCGTGGGGATCGTCGCGACGCGCCCGGTCGGGATCGAGATGTTCGGCCCAGTAGCGCCACAGGGCAGGCGCGTAGTCGGCGAAGTCGGGAACCGTGATTCCCGTGCCGCGCAACCCTTCCGAGGCTCGGTCGGCAGTGAACGTCGGCATCAGCCCGACCACGTCGAGGATCTCGGCGGGCAGGCCGATCTGGGTGAGCGCCATATTGCGGATCACCTTGGCGCGGCCGGAGGCCCTCAGGAACGGTGTCGCGGTGGAGCGGGGCAGGGACGCCCGCAGCGGCGGAAGCCCTGCCGTCTTCGCCACACTGCGGTAGATTCCGTGCAACCCAACGGATTTCGGTGCGGTCAGATGGAACGTCTCGTCGTGTCGGTCGGGCACGTGCATCAGCGCGACGAGCGCGTCGGCGACGTAGTCGACCGGGACGAGGTTGGTGCGGCCGGCGTCGGGCAGGGCGATCGGCGCGATCGACGGTAGCTTGGCCAATTTCGCGAGCACCGGGAAGAGGTAGTAGGGGCCGTCGACCTTGTCCATCTCGCCGGTGTTCGAATCGCCCACGACGACGGCAGGCCGGTACACGCGGTACCGCAAACCGGGGGTCGTGCGGACAATCTGCTCGGCCTCGAACTTGGTGCGGTGGTACGGCGTGGGCAGGTCCTGGCCGACGTCGAAGTCGTCCTCGGTGAACTCGCCGCGGAACGTGCCTGCGACCGCGATCGACGACACATGGTGCAGCGTCGCGTCGAGCCGCAAGGTCAGGTCGACCACCGCGCGGGTGCCGTCGACGTTGGCCGCACGTTGATCGGCGTCGGAGGCGGTGATGTCGTAGACCGCGCCGCAGTGCACGACGTGATCGACGGCGCCGATGTCGGTGAGGTCGTCGGGCGTGAGTCCAAGGTGCGGTTCGCCGAGGTCGCCGATCAGGGGTTTCACGCGTTCACCCCAGGTCGTGGCCAATCGCTCGAACCGCGACAGCGAAGTGCGCCTGACGAGCACCAGCACCTCGACGTCGCTGCTGTGGGCCAACAACCGCGTCACGACCCGTCGGCCGATAAACCCGGTACCGCCGGTAACGACATAGCGCATGCGAGCAATCGTGGACCCCCGCGGGCAAGACGTCAATGCGGATATCGTGCGGGGTATGCCTCTCGACCCCAACGCCATCGGCGCCAAAACCGACCCACAGCTGTTCGAATGGACCGACCGCGACACGCTGCTGTACGCGCTGGGCGTCGGCGCGGGCACCGCTGACCTGGCGTTCACCACCGAGAACAGTCACGGTATCGAGCAGCAGGTGCTGCCGACCTACGCGGTGATCGCCTGCCTGCCGTTCGCGGCGGCCGGCCTGATCGGCTCGTTCAACTTCGCGATGCTGCTGCACGGGTCGCAGGGGATCCGGCTGTATGAGCCGCTCAAACCAGCGGGCAAGCTCAGCGTCGTGGCCGAGGTCGCCGACATCCAGGACAAGGGTGAGGGCAAGAACGCGATCATCATGCTCAAGGCGACGGGCACCGACCCCGACACATCGAAGGTCGTCGCCGAGACCTTCACCACCGCGGTCATCCGCGGTGAGGGCGGATTCGGCGGGCAACCGGGGCAGCGCCCTGCCGCTCCGGAGATCCCCGACCGCGAGCCCGACGCGCGAATTGCCTTGCCCACGCGCGAAGATCAGGCGTTGATCTACCGGCTGTCGGGCGATCGGAACCCGCTGCACAGCGATCCGTGGTTCGCGCGGGAGCTGGCCGGCTTCCCGAAGCCGATCCTGCACGGTCTGTGCAGCTATGGCGTGGCGGGTCGCGCGCTGGTGGCCGAACTCGGTGGCGGTGACGCGACGAAGGTCAGCGCGATCGACGCCAGGTTCACCTCGCCGGTGTTCCCGGGGGAGACACTGACCACCTCGATCTGGCGGACCGAGGCGGGCCGCGCGGTGTTCCGTACGGAAGCGGCCGAACCCGACGGGTCGAACTCACGGCTCGTCCTCGAGGATGGTGCCGCCGAGTATCGCGACTGACGCGCATTTGGTCGATCCACGGGCGTTGATCGCTTCAGGTTGAAAGGATGATCGACCATGAGGCTCGTCGTTGGATATCTGGCCACTCCCGGCGGCGCAGATGCGCTGGCGCTCGGTGTGCGGCTTGCGCGCACGCTGGGCGCCGAGCTCGATCTCTGCATGGTGCTGCCGCCGGACCGGGTGGTGCCGTCCATCAAGCCGGTCGGGGATTTCGAGAAGCATCTCGTGGCGCAGGCCGAGCAGTGGTTGGAGGAGGCCCGCGCGTCGGTGCCGGACGAGATCGTGCTGCGCAGCCACGTCCGCATCGACGACTCGCCCGCTGACGGGCTGATCCAGGAAGCGGCGCGCGTGGAGGCCGACATGATCGTCGTCGGCGGATCGGGCGGCCTGGTCGGCAGTTACTCACTGGGATCGACGGTCAACGGGCTGTTGCACTCGGCGCCGTTGCCGGTAGCCGTCGCGCCTCGGGGCACCAGGAATTCACCCGTCGACCGTGTTCGGGAGACGACGTGTGCGATCGGTGAGCGTGAAGGCGCAGATGTGTTGTTGGACATAGCTGTTCGCTTCAGCCGGGCAGCGGGATCGCCGCTGCGATTGGTGTCGCTGGTGGCACTGGACCCGACCTTCGGTGTGCTCCGCGGCGACGGCGATGCCGTGCGGGAGCGTGCCCTCGCCCATGCGCATCATGTACTCGAGTTGGCGAAATCAGAGCTGCCGGATGACTTTCCGGTGACGTCGATGATTGTCGAGGGTGCGACGATCGAGGAGGCGGTGGGCAAGTTGGAGTGGCGCGACGGAGACCTGATCATGGTCGGGTCGAGTCGGCTCAGCGTGCCGCGGCGATTGTTCCTCGGGTCTAAGGCCGCCAAGATGCTGCGGGTGCTCGACGTGCCGATGGTGGTGGTGCCGCGCGAACAACTCGGTCCCGACGACTTGCCCTAAACCTTCGGGCGATGTTCGCGGAGACGCGTTATGCATTGAACGGTGACTTGCGGGTCGCCTATCGCGCGTCGCCCGAGGGTGAGCGCGACATCGTTGTGGTCCCGAACTGGTTCTCAAACTGCGAACTCGCTCCAGAGCTTCCGGCCACACGCGGATGGGTGGAGGCGATGACATCGCTCGGTCGGCTGATCTTCTTTGATCAGCCAGGCATGGGGGCCTCTGATCCGGTCCCGGGAGATGCGCCGGCGACCTTGGAAACATGGGTCGACAGCATCAGCGCGGTTCTCGACGAACTGGGCAGTAGCGAAGCCATCCTGATCGCCGGTGTCGGCGCGTTCGCGGCGGGAGCGCTTTTCGCGGCAACGCATCCTTCACGCACAATCGGGCTGGTCGTGCTGGAGGGCTATGCCGATCCGAACGCTGCGCGCGTTGGTGGACCCACTCCCGAGGAGGTCCTAGCCGCAATGGTCGGCAAGTGGGGCACCGGAGAGTCGCAGCACTTCTTGAACCCGGACATGCCGTGGAACGAAGAGGTCCGGGCAAGCTGGGCTCGCGTGGAACGCCTGTCGGCCAGCCCAAGCACCGCCGCCTCGATGATGCGGTTCATGTCCGAAATGGACGTGCGTGCACTGCTACCGGCGATCCGGGTACCCACCCTCGTCATCCAACACCTGGATGACGCTGTCATACCGCGGGATTGGGGCAAGTACATCGCGGATTGCATTCCAGGTGCCAAGTATGCCGAGCTACCCGGACGCAATCTACTGCACATCGTCGAACCCTGGCGAGATTCCTTCGAGGAGATTGCGCAGTTCCTCACCGGACATCAGCCCGAGATGGTGGACGATCGCGTGCTGGCGACGGTGTTGTTCACCGACATCGTGGACTCGACGCGCCGCGCCTCGGAGATGGGTGACCGCGACTGGCGCGCCCTGCTTGATGCGCACGATGCCGTCATCCGTGCGCAGTTGGCGCGTTTTCGCGGTCGCGAGGTGAACACCACAGGCGATGGATTTGTCGCGATGTTCGACGGTCCGCAGCGAGCGATCCGCTGCGCCATGGCGATCCGCGACGCCGTGCAGGCACTTGACGTCGAAGTGCGCGCGGGCTTGCACACCGGCGAGTGCGAGATGCGTGGTAATGACATCGGCGGGATTGCCGTGCATATCGGTGCACGCGTCGCCGCCCTGGCCGGGCCCAACGACGTGCTGGTGTCAAGTACTCTGCGCGACCTGGTGATTGGCTCAGGGCTCGAGTTCGCGGACCGTGGGACACACCAATTGAAGGGTGTGCCAGGCGATTGGCGCCTGCTCGCCGTCACCGATTAGAAGGGCGGTGGCTTATTGCGCTCGTCGGCGTAGGGCTGGTTGCGTTGACGCTCGGCTTCGATGGCCGCCGCGCGGTTCTGTTCGCGGGTTCGCCTGCGCCGCGGCATCTTCAAGCATCGAACCGCGTCATCGAGAAGATCGACGCTCGGATCGATGACCGCGGGCGCTGTCGGTCGGCACAGCGACGGGAACAGCAGCCTGCTACCCGGATGGGTCGTGTACTTCTGCCCGGTCGGTGAGAGCCAATCCACGGTGCCGTCCGGATGTTGTCGATCACGCCAACCAAGAAACGTCTTGCAGAGATGGTGAGTTCGACACAGACACTTGAGGTTTGATGCCTGCGTGGCGCCTCGTGGGTAGGGGACCGTGTGGTCGAGGTCGCACTGAGTGGCGGGCTTGTCGCAATTCGGGAAGCGGCACGACAGATCGCGGCAGCGAATGAACCACGCCAGCGCCGCCGAGGGAGTACGCCGCTTCTCCGGAGGCGCGTCCCCGGGATGCCTCACGGGTCGACGCTTGGCGACGGCGAGCTTGGCGGCCACGATCGGTGCCGGCACCACTCCGCGACCGATCACATAGCCCGGCCCCGCCGCGGCCGGGCCACCGAGCGTGGAATCGCCGGCCTCGATCGGCTCAACGGGCTTGTCGCCGTCCAATTCGGCGGGGGTTGCATCGTCGAGCGTGTCCTCGCTGGCCACTACGTGCACCATCACATCGTCGGCGGGGATGCCCGCGGCGGGGCACTCGTCTGATCCGCACTCGCACGGCAGTGACTGGGCGCCGTCGAACGCGGCAGCGGCGGCGTCCGCCCGACGCTGCTCGTGGGTGCGAGGGTCGTTTTCGCACACCGTGGCGGCCAAGGCGTCAAGTCTTTGGTCGATGAACTCGCCGTGGTGGGCGAACACCGTAGCTTCGATATGGGCGACACCGGAGCCGTCTCCGCTGTCCTTGATCTCGATATAGCGGCTGCGCGAACTGTTCTCGGCGCGGCGCACAGCAGCGGGGTCGAAGCGGTCGACCCAGTAGTCGATCGCGCTGTGCAACTTGTTCAATGACAGCGCGGTCCATCCCTGGACGTGCGCGGCGATAGCGGAATCGACGCCGGCCAGCGCGTCGCCATCCTGGATCAGGTGGGTGCGGAACACGATGGCAGCGACAGTGCGGTAGGTGATTGCACCGGTCAGGAACACCGCGTTCGTTCGAGGTAACCGGTCGCGCAGGGCGATCGCGATCTCCAACTGGGACGCCGCGATTCCCAGCGACACCTGCTGGGCGGGGGCGATCTCGGCGGCGACCGCGGCGTAGTTGTCGAGGATCCATTGGTCGCGCTCGGCCGAACCGTCGGCGGCGTACATCCGATCCAAGACATCGGCCGCCGCCGAGAGCCGTCGCGCGCAGGCGGCGTTCTCGATGCGCGCCCACGCGCCGGCCGCCCCAGCGCCGCGCGCCCCGTCGGCCGCCTGTACCAACTGATCGAACATACAAGCGAATTTAGTACCGCGGACAGACGCGTATCGGCCGCTGGCGCACTCCGTCGCACCGGCTGTGGATGAACCTCGCCTTGGGGATAACCAGGAATTTTGTCGCCTAACACCGCCAATCTGGCTATCGAACACATATTCGATAGACTGCAGGCATGGGCTGGCATACCGGGCCGCCGAGCTGGGTGGAAATGGAGCGCGTGCTCAACGGGAAACCGCGCCGCGCCGGCGCTTGGCCCATCGACGAGCAGATCGGCGACGGCGGCGACAGCCCCGCCTGGTCGAGCAAGCGCGGCGAGTACCAACCGCTCGACCTCCAGCGGCCCAGGTCCTCGGTCCCGTACGCCGAACTGCACGCGCATTCGGCGTACAGCTTCCTCGACGGCGCCAGCACACCGGAGGAACTGGTCGAGGAGGCGGCCCGCCTCGACCTGCGGGCGATCGCGCTGACCGACCACGACGGCCTCTACGGGGTGGTGCGCTTCGCCGAGGCCGCCAAGGAACTGGACATGTCGACGGTGTTCGGCGCCGAACTGTCGCTGGGCGGGGGCAACCGGACCGAAGACCCCGACCCGCCCGGCCCGCACCTACTGGTGCTTGCGCGCGGCCCCGAGGGCTACCGGCGGCTGTCGCGCGAACTCGCCAAGGCGCACCTCGCCGGCGGCGAGAAGGGCAAGCTGCACTACGACTACGACGCGTTGACCGAGGCCGCGGGCGGACACTGGCACATCCTCACCGGTTGCCGCAAAGGCCATGTCCGGCAGGCGCTTTCCAAAGGCCCCGAGGCGGCGAGCTGTGCGCTCGCCGACCTGGTCGACCGCTTCGGCCGCGACCGGGTCAGCGTCGAACTCACTCACCACGGGCACCCCTGCGACGACGAACGCAACGCCATCCTTGCTGAGCTGGCGCCCCGGTTCGGTCTGAGCGTGGTCGCGACCACCGCCGCCCATTTCGCCGAACCCTCGCGGGGTCGGCTGGCCATGGCGATGGGGGCGATCCGCGCCCGCCACTCGATGGACGAGGCCGCCGGTTACCTTGCGCCGCTGGGTGGTTCACATCTGCGGTCGGGTGCGGAGATGGCGCGACTGTTCGCCGACCGACCCGAGGTCGTGACCGCCGCGGCCGAGCTCGGTGAGCAGTGCGCATTCGGGCTCGCCCTGATCGCACCCCAGTTGCCGCCGTTCGACGTCCCCGAGGGCCACACCGAGGACAGTTGGCTGCGCCACCTGGTCATGGCGGGGGCCCGAAACAGGTACGGCCCACCGCAGCGGGCACCGCGGGCATACGCTCAGATCGAACATGAGCTGAAAGTCATTGAACAGCTGACCTTCCCCGGGTACTTCCTGGTGGTCCACGACATCACCCGCTTCTGTAAGGAGAACGGCATCCTGGCCCAGGGCAGGGGATCGGCGGCCAATTCGGCGGTCTGCTACGCGCTCGGTGTCACCAACGTCGACCCGGTCGCCAACGAGTTGCTGTTCGAACGGTTTCTGTCCCCGGCGCGCGACGGCCCACCCGACATCGACATCGACATCGAATCGGACCTGCGGGAGAAGGCCATTCAGTACGTCTACGACCGCTACGGCCGCGACTACGCCGCGCAGGTCGCCAACGTCATCACCTACCGCGGCCGCAGCGCGGTGCGCGATATGGCCCGCGCGCTCGGCTTCTCACAAGGCCAGCAAGACGCCTGGAGCAAACAACTCGGTCAGTGGGGCAACCTCGCCGACGCGCCACACACCGAGGACATTCCCGAGCAGGTTGTCGACCTGGCCAAGCAGATCTCCAACCTGCCCCGGCACATGGGCATCCACTCCGGCGGCATGGTCATCTGCGATCGGCCCATCGCCGACGTGTGCCCGGTCGAATGGGCCCGGATGGAGAACCGCAGCGTATTGCAGTGGGACAAAGACGATTGCGCGGCAATCGGTTTGGTGAAGTTCGACATGCTCGGCCTCGGCATGCTCTCGGCGCTGCACTACTGCATCGACCTGGTGCGCGAGCACAAGGGCATCGACGTCGACCTGGCGAAACTGGACCTGTCCGAGCCCGCCGTGTACGAGATGCTGCAGAAAGCGGACTCCGTCGGGGTGTTCCAGGTGGAGTCGCGCGCCCAGATGGCGACCTTGCCGCGGCTCAAACCCCGCGTGTTCTACGACCTGGTCGTCGAGGTGGCGCTGATCCGGCCCGGCCCCATCCAGGGCGGGTCGGTGCATCCCTACATCAAGCGACGCAACGGGGAAGAACCCGTCACCTACGACCACCCGTCGATGGAGCCCGCGTTGCACAAGACGCTGGGGGTGCCGCTGTTCCAGGAACAGCTCATGCAGCTCGCGGTGGACTGCGCCGGTTTCTCCGCCGCCGAAGCCGACCAGCTGCGCCGCGCGATGGGATCCAAACGGTCGACCGAACGGATGCGCCGGCTGCGGAGCAGGTTCTACGACGGTATGCGCCAGCGTCACGGCATCACCGGCGAAGTCGCCGACCGCATCTACGAGAAGCTCGAGGCTTTCGCGAATTTCGGTTTCCCCGAGAGTCATTCGCTGAGCTTCGCGTCGCTGGTGTTCTACTCCTCGTGGTTCAAATTGCACCATCCCGCCGCGTTCTGCGCCGCGTTGCTGCGGGCCCAGCCGATGGGCTTCTACTCCCCGCAGACGCTGGTGGCCGATGCCCGCCGGCACGGTGTCACCGTGCACGGGCCGGACGTCAACGCCAGCCTGGCGCACGCGACCCTGGAGAACGCGGGCACCGAGGTGCGGTTGGGGCTGGGGGCGGTCCGGCACATCGGCGACGAACTGGCCGAGCAGCTCGTCGAGGAGCGAAAGACCAACGGCGCGTTCGATTCCCTGTTGGATCTGACGCAGCGGGTGCAGCTGTCGGTGCCGCAGACCGAGGCGCTGGCCACCGCGGGAGCGCTGGGCTGCTTCGGCATCACCCGGCGCGAAGGGTTGTGGGCGGCCGGTGCGGCCGCCAGCCAACGGCCCGACCGACTGCCGGGTGTGGGCGCCTCGTCGCACGTTCCCTCACTGCCGGGGATGACCGAACTCGAGCTGGCCGCCGCCGACGTGTGGGCGACCGGTGTGTCTCCCGACAGCTATCCGACGCAGTTCCTCCGTGGAGATCTCGACGACCTCGGTGTCATCCCGGCCGACAAGCTACTGGACGTGCCCGACGGCTCGAGGGTGTTGGTGGCCGGGGCGGTGACGCACCGACAGCGGCCGGCGACCGCGCAGGGGGCGACCTTCCTCAACCTCGAGGACGAGACCGGAATGGTCAACGTCATCTGTTCGCGCGGGGTGTGGGCGCGGTACCGCAAGCTGGCGCAGACGGCTCCGGCACTGCTGATCCGCGGTCAGGTGCAGAACGCCACCGGCGCCGTCACCGTCGTCGCCGAGCGGATGGGCAAGCTCACCTTGGCGATCGGCTCCAAATCTCGCGACTTCCGCTAGCCCGCTACGGTTGAGCAGTGCGGCGACCCGTCTATTTTCTCGTCGGTGCGGGTACCGCACTCATCGCCTGCTGCTACGGCTTCGGGCGGTTCTCCTACGGCCTGTTCGGCCCGGTGTTCGGCGAAACCTTTCGTCTGAGCCCCACCATCACCGGCGTGATCGGCGCCGGCAGCTACATCGGTTACTGCGCGGCGATCACCGCCAGCCTGTTGCTGACCGACCGCATCGGCCCGCGACGAGTCGCGGTTGCCGCCGGAGTCGTTGCCACACTGGGGATCTCCCTCATCGCGCTGGCGCCCTCGGCGTGGGTGCTCGCGGTGGGTGTGCTGGTCGCGGGCTGTAGCACCGGCATCGTCTCACCTCCACTGGCCGCCGCCGTCGCCCAGCACGTGCCACCGAGCACGGCCGACCGCGCCCAAACCGTGGTCAACGGCGGCACGGGAATCGGTGTGCTGCTGTCGGCACCGATCGCGCTGCTGTTGTTGAGCCACTGGCGCGCCGCGTGGGTGGTGTACGCGCTGGTGTCGGCGGCGGTGACGCTCTGGGTGTTCCATGCCGTCCCCGCCTCAACGCGGCGCGCCGCGAAACGGGTTGATCGCCTATGGCGCCCAGGCACTTTCGGCTTGTTGCTGGCATCCCTGCTGACGGGCGTCGGCAGCGTCGCGGTGTGGACGTTCGGCCGCGACCTGATCACCACGGTCGGCGGGGCCGGCGCCACCCGCTCGTTGTTGCTGTGGCTCGTCATCGGCGCAGCGGGTATCGCCGGGGCGCTCGCAGGTGATGCGGTGCAGCGGATCGGATTGCAGTGGGCCTGGGTGGCCGCGACCGTCACGATGGCCTCCGCGACGGCGCTGCTGGCGGTCGCCCCGTCCAGCCTTGTCGTGATGATCGTGGCCGCCACGCTGTTCGGCGGGTCGTACATCGCGTTGACGGGACTGGCGTTGCTGTGGGGCGCACGGCTGTACCCCGACAGCACCTCCACGGGTGTCGGGCTGTCGTTCTTCACGCTCGCGGCCGGTCAAGCCCTGGGCGCGCCGGCGGCCGGTGCGCTCATCGACCTGGCCGGTGGACGGACCGCGTTCGGTGCGATCGCCGCGGTCGGCCTGTGTGCGCTTGCGGTGCGGCCGATTCGGACCGCGACGGTGCCGGCGGCGACCCAGCCCTAACCCTCGGTCGGCGTGGTCCAGACCTTGTCGACGCTGATCTTCAGCCGCATGTTGTAGGCGGCGAGAAACTCGTCGCTGAAACCGAGGCTTGCCGCGAACTCGCCGTACTTGGCGCGATACCGCTCGTCCTCCAGCGGATTCGCGTCCTCGGCGTCGACGCTCGCGGTTCCGCCGACGGCGATGATCCCGCTGCCGTTTCCATCGGAGTCCAGGTTGAGGCTGACCCGCGGATGCGCTCTGATATGCCTGACCTTGGCGGCGTTCGGTTCGGTATAGACGAGCACGTCGGTGCCGTCGAAGTAGAACCACACCAAGCGCGGCACGGGCTGTCCCGACTTGGCCACGGTGGTCAACCAGCCGTGCTTGTCCGACGAAAGCCTGTCGGCTACCTCCTGGGTGAAATTGACTGCCATGGTGCGAATGTAGTCTCGAAAAATGACTTTGAACCTGTCCGTCGACGAAGTCCTGACCACCACCCGTTCGGTGCGCAAGCGGCTCGATTTCGACAAGCCGGTGCCCCGTGAGGTGCTGCTGGAGTGTCTGGAGATCGCGATACAGGCACCGACGGGGTCGAACGCGCAGGCCTGGCAGTGGATGTTCGTTGACGACGCCGAGAAGAAGAAGGCGCTCGCCGACATCTATCGCACCAGCTGGAAGCTGTACCGCACCATGCCTGAACCCGAGTACGCCGAGGGGGACAGCCGAGGCGAGCGGCGCCAGGCCGTGGTGTCGTCGGCCGAGTACCTCGCCGAGAACATGGAAAAGGCGCCCTGGCTGTTGATTCCGTGCCTCGAGGGGCGGGTCGACGGCGTCCCCGGCGCCGTCAGCGCCAGCTTCTGGGGGTCGTTGCTGCCCGCGGCGTGGAGCTACATGCTGGCGTTGCGCTCGCGCGGTCTCGGTTCGGCGTGGACCACGCTGCACCTGCTGGGTGAGGGCGAGAAGCAGGCCGCCGACATCCTTGGCATTCCGCACGACCAGTACAGCCAGGGCGGGTTGTTCCCGATCGCCTACACCAAAGGCACCGACTTCCGCCCGGCCAAGCGGCTACCCGTCGAGCAAGTCGCCCACTTCAACTCCTGGTGATCAGGTCGCGCCGCTGAACCCGTGCTGCCGCCACGCCTCGTACACCGCGACCGCGGCCGCGTTCGACAGGTTCAGTGAGCGCCTTCCGGCCAGCATCGGGATCCGTACCTGCGCGGTGATGTGCGGGTCGGCCAGCGTCGCCTCGTCGAGGCCGGTCGGTTCTGGACCGAACATCAGCACGTCACCCGGCCGGTACTCGATATCGGTGAACGACGTCGACGCGTGCGCGGTGAACGCGTAGACCCGCTCGGACGCCATCGCGGCCCACGCCGTGGGCAGATCTTGGTGGACGGTCACCGACGCCAGGTCGTGGTAGTCCAGGCCGGCCCGCCGCAACTTCGGCTCGGACAGGTCGAAGCCCATCGGTTCCACCAGGTGCAGTTCGCAGCCGGTGGCCGCCACCATCCGGATCGCGTTGCCCGTATTGGGCGCGATCCGCGGCGAGAAAAACAAGAGATTGAACAACGACGACCTCTCGGTGGCAGCGCGCTTCGGGGCGTTGGGATAATGCTCGCATGGTCGCGGAAAGCCTCTGGATGCAGAAGGTGGCGGCCGACCCCGGCCATTCCCACTGGTATATCGAACGATTCCGCGCGATGGCGCGAGCCGGTGACGATCTGGTGGGCGAGGCGCGCCTGGTCGACGCGATGGTTCCCCGCGGCGCCCACATCCTTGATGCGGGCTGCGGACCCGGCCGGCTGGGTGGCTACCTGGCGGCCGCCGGTCACCGCGTCGTCGGCGTCGACGTCGACCCCGCGTTGATCGGGGCGGCCGAACAGGACCATCCCGGCCCCCAGTGGCTCGTCGGCGACCTCGCCGAACTCGACCTGCCCGCGCGGGGTATCACCGAGAAGTTCGACGTCATCGTGTCGGCGGGCAACGTCATGACCTTCCTGGCGCCGAGCACCAGGGGCGAGGTGCTCACCCGGCTGCGCGCTCATCTGAAGGACGACGGGCGGGCGGTGATCGGCTTCGGCGCCGGCCGCGACTACGCGTTCGCCGACTTCTTCGACGACGCCTCGAACGCTGGTCTCGCGCCCGATCTGCTGTTGTCCACGTGGGACCTGCGGCCGTTCACCGACGACTCCGACTTCCTCGTCGCGATCCTGCGCCCGGCGTAGGCGGCTGCTGCAGCCGGGGCCGTATCACGATCGGGTCCCGGTATTTGCTCGGTATCCTCACACCGCCTTTCACCTGCGGTAATGAACTCTGTCTGTTCAGTAAGAATGGTGGATTCGGCCGCATATCGCTGGCATACTCGTCCAATTGCCAGGGCCGGAACGCGCCCGCCGGGTGGGCATATCAGTAGAAGATCAGTGGGAAGTATCCGAACGGACGTATGCCGATGAGCGTGTTCTCCCAACTCAAGCAGTCCGACGGCACGCTGATCGACTTCGAACGCGAACCGCAGCCGCCGGTCAAACGGCCGTCGCGGTGGGTCCTGTCCAATTGGCCGGTCCGCTGGAAAGTGCTCGCGATCGTCGTGGTGCCGTTGATCGTGGCCGCGACGTTCGGCGGCTTACGCATCTACGGCGACGTGACCGCCGAAGCCGATCTGCGCCGCGCCGCCGATCGCGCCGAAATGGTGCCGGCGATCGAGGGCTACATGGAGTCGTTGGAAGCGGCGATGCTGGCCACCTCGACCGAGGGTGACATGCAGACTGCGCTGAGCCGCTTCGACACCAGCCGTCGTGAGCTCGAGCTGCGGATGGAGGCCACCGACGTGGCCCCGGACGTCCGCCAGGGCATCACCACGATGATCAACGACGGTCAGGCCTTGATGGACAGGGTCACCTCGAACAGCATCGGGTTACGCGAGGGCATCCAGGCGTACGCGCTGCTGCTGTTGCCCGCCGAGGATGCGGTGACCGGATCCGTCCGCGTCGACGACGAACGCATCCGCGCGCAGACGGTTGGTCTGGCCCGGGCGATCGGGGCGCGCGGCCAGATGACGATGCAGACGCTCGCCCTGACCCGCGGCGCGGAACTACCCGAGCCCGAGTTGCGGACAGCGGTCATCGCACTTGCCGGCACCGAGCCGTCGACGCTGTTCGGCATGAACCAGGTGCTCGGTGTCGGATCGCCCGACGCCAAGAAGCTGCAGGCCGAGTTCGTCAAGCGGATGGCGCTGATGACCGACCCGGCGGTGCCGCTGGTCAACAACCCCGAACTGCTGGGGTCGGTGGCCGCGACCGACCAGATCGCCCGCCAGATCATCGACCGAACCAGCGAGGCCGTCACATCGGCGGTGCGGGATCGAGCCGATGCCCAGCGCAGCACCCTGATCCGCGATGCGGTCATCGTCGGTGTGTCGATGCTGCTCGCGCTGATCATCGTGGTCCTGGTGGCGCGCACGCTCGTGCGACCGCTGCGGCGGCTGCGTGACGGTGCACTCAAGGTCGCCCACGAAGACCTCGGCGCGGAGATCGAACGGGTGCGTGCCGGCGGTGACGCCCCGCAGATCACGCCGATCCCGGTGCACACGACCGAGGAGGTCGGCCAGGTCGCGCATGCCGTCGACGAGCTGCACGAGCAGGCGGTATTCCTCGCCGCCGAACAGTCCCGGTTGCAGTTGCAGATCTCCGACATGTTCGAAACGCTCTCGCGGCGCAGCCGCTCGCTGGTCGACCAGCAACTGGCATTGATCGACCGGCTGGAGCGCAACGAAGAGGACCCCGAACGGCTGGAGAGCTTGTTCCGGCTGGACCACCTGGCCGCCCGGATGCGACGTAACGGTGCCAACCTGCTGGTGCTGTCCGGCGCGAGAGTGCCCCGTGAGCAGGCCGAGCCGGTGCCGGTCGCCGCGGTGATCAACGCCGCGGCCTCCGAGGTCGAGGACTACACCCGGGTCGTCACCGCGACCGTGCCCGACAGTGAGGTCGTCGGCGCGGTCGCCGGCGATCTGGTGCATCTATTGGCCGAACTGCTCGACAACGCGCTGCGCTACTCGCCGCCGGTCTCGCAGGTTCGGGTGTCGGCCGTACACACCGCCAACGGCGGACTGGTCATCGAGGTGAGCGACATCGGGCTCGGGATGACCGAGTCGGATCTGCGGGTGGCCAACACCCGCTTGCAATCGGGCGGACAGGTCGACCCGTACACCGCGCGGCACATGGGGTTGTTCGTGGTCGGTCGGCTGGCCACGCAACACGGGCTCGTGGTTCGGCTGCGGTCCACCATCGGCGGCGAACCCGATTCGGGCACGACAGCGGGCGTGTACGTGCCGGCGGAGTTGTTGAGGCGACCGGGCGAGCCGCACCAGTTCAGCGCGCCCGAGTACGCCACACCCGCCGACGCCCATGCGGGGATCGCGACGGCGCTGGCGCTCGACGAGGATCACGCCGAACCCGAGTACCGCGACACGTCGGTGCTGCCGCAGCGCGATCCCGGCGCCAGCGGAATCTCGGCCGTGCCGACCCCGCCGGCGGAGGAGGACCAAGAGCCGGAACCGGCCGGCCGGCCGACGGACACGTCGAGTTTCTTTGCGGCGCGGACGCAGACGGCGCAGACGGCCGATGCCGATGCTGACGACTCGATTTACCAGAGCATGCTGTCGGAGTGGCTGGTCGACCCGACCGAACTCGCCAACAGCGAGGACCTGAACTGGGAGTCGGTGTGGGACCACGGCTGGTCGGTCGCGGCCGCCGCCGACGAGGCCCCCGTCACCGACGTCACCGACGAAGGTCTTCCGGTGCGCACGCCGGGTGCCCGCCTCGTGCCGGGTGCCGCGCAGACCGGCGAGGTAGCATCGGCGGCTGAGTTCGACGCGCCACCGGGAGCCTCGCAACGCGATCCGGAAGCCGTTCGCGCCAGCATCAGCAGCCACTTCGGCGGGGTGCACGCCGGGCGCTCGCACGCACGAGAGACCAGAGGGACCGATACCGAATGACTTATCCGGCTCGTTCGACGCAGCGCGACTCGCTGGACTGGCTGGTCTCCAAATTCGCGCGCGAAGTGTCGGGGGTGACCCACGCGGTGCTGGTCTCGGCCGACGGGCTGTTGATGGCGGCCAGCGAGCACATCCCGACCGAGCGGGCCGACCAACTCGCGGCGGTGGCCTCCGGACTGGCGAGCCTGTCCACGGGTGCGGCGCAACTCTTCGACGGGGGCCACGTGCTGCAGTCGGTCGTCGAGATGGAGAACGGCTACCTGCTCCTGATGCGGGTCGGTGACGGCTCGAACCTGGCCACCCTGGCCGCGCGCAACTGCGACATCGGCCAGATCGGTTACGAGATGGCGGTATTGGTCGAGCGGGTGGGCACCGTCGTGCAGTCCGCGCGACGGCGCGCACCCCAGCATTCGTGAGCCGCCGATGGACCAGTGGGAGGGCGACGTTACGGCCGAGCCGAGCCTGGTCCGGCCCTACATCCTGACCGCGGGACGCACAGACTCCCGCGTCTCGCTACCGCTGGAAGCACCGATCGAGACGGTCGACGCGGCCAAGCCGCCGCGCTGGCCGGGTAACGACGTGCGCGGGCAGATCGTGGCGATGTGCGTCGAGCACCCGTCGGTTGCCGAGATCGCGGTGAAGTTATCGTTGCCGCTCGGCGTGGCGCGGGTGCTCATCGGGGATCTCGTGACGCAGGGTTATGTGGCGGTCGGCAGCACCCTGGGCGAGTCGGCCGACGTCGACGAAAGACGTGAGCTGATAGGAAGGACACTGCGTGGCCTCAAGGCACTTTGAGGAGACCGCCTCCACGAAGATTGTCATCTCCGGTGGCTTCGGCGCCGGGAAGACGACGTTCGTCGGCGCGGTCTCCGAGATCATGCCGCTGCGGACGGAGGCTCTGGTGACCACCGCATCGGCGGGTGTCGACGGTCTGGAAGCCACCCCGCAGAAGAACACCACGACAGTAGCCATGGACTTCGGTCGCATCACCCTGGCCGACGACCTGGTGTTGTACCTGTTCGGCACCCCCGGGCAGCGGCGGTTCTGGTTCATGTGGGACGACCTCGTCCGCGGCGCGATCGGCGCCATCGTCCTCGTCGACGTGCGGCGTCTGCAGGACAGCTTCGCCGCGGTCGATTTCTTCGAGGCGCGCAACCTGCCCTTCCTCGTCGCGATCAATCAATTCGACGGCGCACCAAGCCATCCCGTAGCCGCGGTGCGCAAGGCGTTGGCGCTGGGCGAGCACGTTCCGGTGATCACGGTCGATGCGCGTGACCGGCAGTCGGCCAAGGCGGCGTTGATCGCGATCACCGAGTACGCCCTGGCGAGCCTGCCTGGTTGACCGAGTGCGTCCCGACGAAAGACTGTGGTGCGACGAGCAATACAGTGGTCGCGACTTTCGCGATGACGACCTCAGCAGGCTGCGCACCGAACGCGTCGTCTTCGACGAGTGCGATTTCCGCGGCGTCGACCTCACCGAATCCGAGCATGCCGGTTCGGCGTTCCGGAACTGCAGGTTCGAGCGGGCGACCCTGCACCACAGCATATTCCGGCAGTGCAGCATGCTCGGATCGGTATTCACCGGGAGCCGCCTGCGGCCGATCACACTGGTGGACGTCGACCTGACGCTGGCCGTCCTCGGCGGATGCGATCTTCGCGGTGTCGATCTGACCGGGTGCCGGTTGCGCGAAGCAGGCCTGGTCGACGCCGACCTACGGAAGGCGGTGTTGCGCGGCGCGGATCTGAGCGGGGCGCGGGTGCAGAACCTGCGACTGGACAGGGCCGACCTCCGCGGCGCCCGGACCGACGCGTCACTGTGGACCACCGCCAGCCTCACCGGCGTGAGGATCGACGTCGATCAGGCTCTGGCCTTCGCCGCCGCGCACGGACTGAACATTCACGGGGAATGAGCTCAGGAATCGCCTGATCAAAAAACCGCAGCGTATGTGGTGTTTAAGCCCACATCGGGAAAACTCGCATCTGCGATACCGAATTACTACGTTCTGTCGTATGCAGCTCACCCGGTTCACCGACCTCGGTCTTCGGACGATGATGCTGCTCGCCGCCGGCGAAGCAGAGGAGCGACGGGTCACCACACGCTCCATCGCAGTCGGTGCGCACGCCTCGGAGAACCACGTCGCCAAGGCGGTCGCCCGGTTGGCCGAACTCGGTGTGGTGAGCACTCAGCGCGGCAGGGTCGGCGGACTGACCCTGACCGCGGCCGGGCGCGAGGCGTCACTGGGCTGGTTGATCCGTCGCCTCGAGGGTGACCGGGAGGTCATCGATTGCGACGGCACCCATCCGTGTCCGCTGGTGTCGGCATGCCGGTTGCGCCGCGCGCTCGCCGACGCCAAGGAAGCGTTCTACCGCGAGCTCGACCGCCACACCATCGCCGACTTGACAAGGGACGCAGGGCTTCTCCTGATTCACGGGCCGCCGCTCAGAGGCGTCGACTCGCAACCTCCAACCCAACCCGCCGAAAGGGCCCCCCGATGACCGCCTTTGCCCCCGCAGCCGCCGACCTCGACCCGCAGCACGCCGAGATCGTGTCGGCCACGCTCCCTCTGATCGGTGCGCACATCGACGAGATCACCACCGAGTTCTACCGCGGTCTGTTCGCCAACCACCCCGAACTGTTGCGCAATTTGTTCAACCGCGGCAATCAGGCCCAGGGTGCCCAGCAGCGGGCCCTGGCGGCGTCCATCGCGACCTTCGCCGCCCACCTCGTCGACCCGGAGCTTCCGCACCCGGCCGAACTGCTGTCCCGCATCGGGCACAAGCACGCGTCACTGGGCATCACCGCAGAGCAGTACCCGATCGTGCACGAGCACCTCTTCGCCGCGATCGTCGCGGTCCTGGGCGCCGACACGGTGACCGAGGAGGTGGCCGCCGCCTGGGATCGGGTCTACTGGATCATGGCGCAGACCTTGATCGAGATCGAGCACGAGCTCTACTCGGAGGTGGAAGTCGCCGACGGTGACGTCTACCGACGCGCCCGTGTCGTCTCCCGGGTCGACGACCCGTCGGGCGCGGTGCTGCTGACAATCCGCCCGGACGGCGGAAAGTTCCCGGAATTCCGTCCCGGACAGTACGTTTCGGTCGGTGTCACGCTGCCCGACGGTGCGCGTCAACTGCGCCAGTACAGCCTCGTCAATGCGCCGGGAGAGGAGCTGACGTTCGCGGTCAGGCCGGTCGGCGCGAACGGCGATCAGCCCGCCGGTGAGGTCTCCACCTGGATCGCGGCGAACGTCTGCGTCGGCGACATCCTCGACGTCACCGTGCCGTTCGGTGATCTGCCCGCCCCCACCGGCGACCAACCACTGGTGCTCATCTCGGCCGGAATCGGCATCACTCCGATGGTCGGCATCCTCGAGTACCTCGCGGCCGAGGCGCCCAACACTTTAGTGCAGGTGTTGCACGCCGACCGCAGCGACGGCAGCCACCCGCTGCGGGAGCGACAGCACGAACTGATGGCCCAGCTGACGAACGGCTCGCTGGACGTCTGGTACGAGGACGGCCTGACCGGTGGGCAGACCGGCGTGCATCCGGGGCTGCTCACGCTCGATGGCATCGAGTTGCCCCCGACCGCGGAGGTCTATCTGTGCGGCAACAACGGATTCGTGCAGGCGGTGCGCACCCAATTGTTGGCGCGGGGCGTGACCGCGGCGCGAGTGCACAGCGAGCTGTTCTCGCCCAACGACTGGCTGCTGTCGTGAGCGGCTTGCGCTAGCTGCTGCTCAGCCGGATCCGCCAGCGCACGAACGCCGTGTAGCCGATGCAGATCAGTGCCAGCATGGCCATGTCGAACAGCCATGTGCCAGCGCTGTGTTCCCAGTGGCGGTCGTTGGGCGTCAACGGGCCGGGCACCAGCCGGATCAGGTCGATCGTCGAGGCCGAAGCCGCGAAACCCCAACGGGCAGGCGTGAACCACGACATCTGATCGAGCACGATGCGGTCCGTCACCGGGATCATGCCGCCCGAGAACACCAGCTGCGACATGATCGCCACCACCAGCAGCGGCATGATCTGCTCGTTGGACCTGGCCAACGCCGACAGCGCCAGGCCCACCATCGCCGCGGCCACCGTCGTCACCGCGATGTCGACGAACAATTCGATACTGCGGTTACCGATCAGCGCACCGCTGTCCACGGCGCCCGGACCCCAGCCCTTGCCGATGATCGCGATCGCCGTCACGATCGCCGACTGCACGATCGCGAACAGCGTGAACACGAACACCTTCGCCAAAAGGTATGCGGTCGTGGACAATCCGACGGCCTGCTCGCGGCGGAAGATCGCCCGCTCACCGATCAGCGCCCGGATGGTCAGCGCGGTGCCCATGAAGATGGCGCCGACGTTGAGCATGACCAGGATCTGGCCCGGCTCGTTGGGTGCCGGGCCGCCCTGCATAGCGGGCACCGGCACCCCGAACCCGACGTCGCCGGGAACCGACAGCGACAGCACGCCCATGATGAACGGCAGCAGCATCAGGAACGCGAAGTAACCGCGGTCGGAGATCACCAACCGCACCTGACGGCGCGCGATCGTCGAGAACTGCCGCCGCACGCTCGTACTCGTCGGGCTGCCCAGATCGGACGGCTGTTCGGTCGGCGGTGGCGGTGGCGGCGGCCCGTGCTGGGAACGGAACCGCTCGTTGGCCGCTTCGGGGTCGCTGGCCACCGAGCTGAAGATGTCGGCCCAGTTGGTCGTGCCCATCGACGGACCGATCTGGCTGGGCGGGCCGTAGAACGCGGTCTTTCCGCCCGGCGCCAGCAGCAGCACCTGATCGCAGACGTCGAGATAGGTCAGCGAGTGCGTGACCACCAGCACGACACGCCCGGCGTCGGCCAGTTGCCGCAGCATCGTCATGACCTGGCGGTCCAGTGCGGGATCCAGGCCCGAGGTCGGCTCGTCGAGGATCAGCAGCGACGGGCCGGTCAACAGTTCCAGTGCCACCGAGGCGCGTTTGCGCTGGCCGCCGGAGAGCTTGTCGACGCGGGTCTCCAGATGCTTGGTCATCTCGAGTTCCTCGAGCACCTGCATGACGACCTGTTCCCGGTCGGCCTTCGTGGTGTCGGGCGGCAGACGCAGTTCCGCGGCGTACATCAGCGCCTGACGCACGGTCAACTGACCATGGACGACGTCGTCCTGCGGAACCATCCCGATCCGGGAGCGCAGCGACGCGTATTCGGCGTGCACGTTGTGTCCCTCGAAGGTCACCGTGCCCGTCGTCGGATGGGTGTAGCCGGCGACCAACCGCGCGAACGTCGACTTACCGGCGCCCGACGGGCCGATGACGGCGGTCAGTGTCCCCGGCCGCGCGGCGATCGAGATGTTGTCCAGCAGGGTCTTGTTGTTCTCGATGGTCCACGTGACGCCGTGCACCTCCAGCCCGCCGGTGCGGGTCGCGGCCTCGGTCTCGGTGCCGCGGACCAGCGTCCCGCCGGAGAAGACGAGGTCGATGTTGCCGATCGTGACCCTGTCGCCGTCGCGAAGCAGCGCCGAGTCCACCCGCGCACCGTTGACGAACGTGCCGTTGATGCTGCGGTTGTCGACGATCTCGGTACCGGCAGGTGTCGGCACCAGCGTGGCGTGGTGGCGCGACGCCAGCACGTCGGGTACGACGATGTCGTTGTCGGTGGCTCGACCGATCTTGACCGCGCCGGGAGCGTTGTCGGCGGGTCTGCTCCCCGGTCGCAGGATCTTGAGCATGCTCGTGGCGAGGTTGCCCTCGCTGGAGCGCGGAGCCGCCGTCGGCCCCATCATCGTCGCCGACTCGAGCGCCGGTGACGATATCGGCTGGCGCACCGGCTGCTGCGGGGTCGTATAGGCCGCGGGCTGCGGCGTGCTGGGATACCGGGGTGGCGCAGGCGCGCTCGGGTAGGTCGGTTGTGGACGCGATTGCCCCGGCGGCGGCCCGTACGGCCGCGCGGTGTGCGGACCCGAGGGCGGACCCGACGGGTAGTTGCCCGTCGGCCGCTGGTTGGCGATCGGTACCGCCACGGTCGGTGTGCGGCCCACCGCGCCCTGGTGGCGCCCGATCTCGAAAGTCAGGCGTGGACCGTCCGGATTGCCGATGTTGACGGTCTGCCCGTCGTGGATGTCGACCGCGGGAACCCTGCGGTTGTTGACGAACATCCCGTTGAGGCTGCCGTTGTCGATCGCGACCCAGCGGCCCTGATCGAAGCGCACCACCAGATGCGCACGGGAGATCAGGGGGTGGGCAATGCGAACGTCGGCGCGGAGATCGCGGCCGATGACGACGTCGTTCCCCGCCGCGAAGGTTCGGGTCGATCCGTCGTACCGAACGGTCAGCGCGGGCGGGGCGGGTCGGCTCATCGACGCCAACTCTAACGGTAGGCACGGAGGGCACGGTGGTCCGACCGTGAAAGTTTGCCGGTCGTCCGGCGAGTCGCTCGCAGATGGCGACGAAACGTGGTCACCATAGGTCATGGTGTCTCGGGCGCCGTTCCTGGTCGTCGGCATTGGCGGGCTTTGTGTCGTTGCGGCGTTCCTGGCGCCGACGGTCGATGCGCAGAGCGCCATCGCGATCGACGCCCGCGGGTTCGTCGACTCCAAGGCCCGGTGCGAGGCGCCATGGCAGCCAGCGGCTTTGGGCCGCACTCAGTTCGCGCTCGTCGCGATCTGCGAACGGGGCGGCAACTACGAGTACCGCGGGGTGCGGATGAGCGACGGTCTGGTGCTGACCGCGCCCGCGGTCGCAAACAGTGACGGCGTCTTCACCGTCGAGAACGAGGGCGCCACGTACACGTTCTCGGCCAAGGAACTCGTCGTGACCGCCGACGACCGCGTGTTGGTGACCGAACCGATGGTCGCCTACGTCGAGCCGCGGCCCGCCGTCGACGGCTGATAGTTGTCCGGCGCCCCGGTCAGCACGCAGTGGGTGTGGCTGTAGATCGTCGGCATGCACTTGTTGCAGTGATCGCAGATCGAGCGCACCGAACTGTCGGCCTGGATGCGGTTGATCAGGTCCGGTTCGGCCAGCAGCGCACGCCCCATCGCGACGAACTCGAAGCCTTCGGCCATCGCGAGGTCCATCGACTCGCGGTTGGTGATGCCGCCCAACAGGATCAGCGGGATCTTGAGCTCGGCGCGGAACTTCTGGGCGTGCCGTAGCAGAAACGCCTCGCGGTAGGGGTACTCGCGTAGGAATTTCTTGCCGGTCATCCGGATACCCCACCGGATCGGCGGCTTGAACGCGCCGGCGAACTCCTTGATCGGCGCGTCGCCGTGGAACAGGTACATCGGGTTGACCAGCGAACTGCCGGCGGTGAGTTCGATGGCGTCCAGGCCGCCGTCCTCTTCGAGCCATTTCGCGGTCTGCAGCGACTCCTCGATCGGAATGCCGCCGCGCACACCGTCGGTCATGGTCAGCTTCGCGGTGACCGCGATCGGGGTGCCTTCCTTTTCCACCGCGCGCCGCACCGCCATGACGACGCCGCGGGCCACCTTCGCGCGGTTCTCCAGCGAGCCGCCGAACTCGTCGGTGCGGCGGTTGAGCAGCGGGGACAGGAACGAGCTGGCGAGATAGTTGTGGCCGAGGTGGATTTCGACGGCGTCGAAACCGGATTCGATGGCCAGGCGCGCGGCGTTGGCGTGCGCCTCGGTGACCTCGCGGATGTCTTCACGGGTGGCCTTCTTGGCGAACCGCATCGACAGCGGGTTGAAGAACCGGATCGGCGCCAGCGCCTTGGCCTTGTTGGTCCGCGCGTTCGCCACCGGTCCGGCGTGGCCGATCTGCGCGCTGATCGCGGCGCCCTCGGCGTGAATCGCATCCGTCAGCCGCTTGAGTCCCGGCACCGCCTCCGGGCGCATCCAGATTTGCCAGCCGTCGGTGCGCCCGCCGGGGGCGACCGCGCAGTAGGCGACCGTCGTCATCCCGACTCCGCCGGCGGCGGGCAGCCGGTGGTAGTTGATCAGATCGTCGGTGACGAGCGCGTTCGGCGTCGACGCCTCGAACGTCGCCGCCTTGATGATCCGGTTGCGCAGCGTCACCGGGCCGAGCTTGGCCGGGGTGAACACATTGGGCGCAGTGTTCATAGACAAGGAGCATGCCAGACTGTGACCCGTGGGTGCGATCACACTGGACGGCAAGGCCACGCGCGACGAGATCTTCGTCGACCTCACCGAACGCGTCGCGGCGCTGACACAGGGCCGTCTTCGCGGCTCGGCCGCGGTGGCGGGGCGCACGCCGGGGCTGGGGACCGTGCTCGTCGGCGACGACCCCGGCTCTCATGCCTACGTGCGCGGCAAGCACTCCGACTGCGCGAAGGTCGGCATCAACTCGATCCGCCGCGACCTGCCCGCCGACATCGACCAGGCCACGCTCGACGAGACGATCGACGAGCTCAACGCCAACCCCGAGTGCACCGGCTACATCGTGCAGTTGCCGCTGCCCAAGCACCTCAACGAGAACGCCGCGCTGGAGCGCGTCGATCCGGGTAAGGACGCCGACGGTCTGCATCCGACCAACCTCGGGCGGCTGGTTCTCAACGAACCCGCCCCGCTGCCGTGCACCCCGCGCGGGATCGTGCACCTGCTGCGGCGCTACGAGGTGGAGATCGCCGGCGCGCATGTCGTCGTCATCGGCCGCGGTGTGACGGTCGGGCGCCCGCTGGGGCTGCTGCTGACCCGTCGTTCGGAGAACGCGACGGTGACGTTGTGCCACACCGCGACTCGTCATCTGCCGGAGTTGGCGCGAGAGGCCGACATCATCATCGCCGCGGCGGGGATGCCGCACATGGTGACCGCCGAGATGGTGCGGCCCGGCGCGGCGGTCGTCGACGTCGGGGTCAGCCGCGACGAGAACGGCAAGCTCGTCGGTGACGTCCACCCCGACGTCTGGGACGTCGCCGGGCACGTCTCGCCCAATCCGGGTGGCGTGGGCCCGCTGACGCGGGCGTTCCTGCTGACGAACGTGGTCGAGCGCGCGGAGGTACTGGCCGCGACGTGACGCCAAAGGAGTTCGCGCGCAAGGTCTTCACCGGTCAATGGCCGTTCTGGTCGGTCGGGCTGATCTTCGCCGCCGCGTTCGTCCTGGTGGTCGCGGGCTATTGGCGACGCGGCGCGCTGGTGATGGCGATCGGGGTCGGGGTGGCGGCCGCGCTGCGGCTGCTGTTGAGCGACGACCGCGCGGGGCTGCTGGCGGTGCGCAGCCGGGGCGTCGATTTCGTCACCACCGCGACCGTCAGCGCGACGATGCTCTACATCGCGTGGACCATCGACCCGCTGGGCACCAGCTAGCACTTCAGTCTTCAGTCGCCGAGTGTGGGCTTGATGCACGCTTTTTCGAAAAGGGCGTGCGGGTAACCCACGTTCGGCGCGGCGGTCAGGCCAGCGTGGCCCGGATGCACACCGTGACGTACGGCAGCGCCAGCCCGGTGGCGTTGGCCAGCGCCGGATGGGTCGCCAGCAGCTCGCGCACGCGGTCCAGCGTCCTGGTGCGCACCTGCTCCGGTGAGGTGATGCAGTAGCTGCGCGACGCGACGAGGTCGATGAGCGCTTGGGGCGTCAGGTAACTCGTCCACTCCACCTGATGACGTTCGACGCCGGTGAACGGCTCGGGCAGCGACACGGTGTTGCTGAACGGATCGTGCTCGTGGCCGATGATGCGGCCGAGGTCTTTGACCCAGCCGAGCCGCTCGTCGCGAGTGTTCCACACCAGGCCCAGCCGGCCGCCGGGGCGCAGCACGCGCGCCACCTCCTTGACCGCGATGTCGGGATCGAACCAGTGCCAGGCCTGGGCCACCAGCACGGCGTCCACGCTGTCGTCGGGCAGCGGGATCTCCTCGGCGGTGCCGAGCAGAGCGGGCGTCTCGGGAAGCGAACGGCTCAGCAGCTCAAGCATTTCGGGAATCGGATCGACGGCGACGACGTCGAGGCCGCGCTCCACCAGGCGCGTGGTCAGTTTGCCCGTGCCCGCCCCGAGGTCGAGCACCTTGGCGGCGGCCGACGGCAGCAGCCAGTCGATCGCCTCGGGCGGATACGACGGCCGACCGCGTTCGTAGGCCGCGGCTTCGGCGCCGAAGGACAGCGAGCGGTCCTGTTCCGGTCGGCTCACCGCGCTGCCAGCTCCAACGCCCGCCGGATCAGCTTGTAGACCGCGTCGCTCTCCACCAGGAAGCCGTCATGCCCGTAGATCGACTCCACGACATCGAGACCGGCGCAGCCCGGCAGCAATTCGGCCAGCTCCTCCTGCAGCCGAAGCGGGTAGAGCCGGTCGGAGGTGATGCCGCCGACCACCGCGGGCACCGGACAGCCGCGCAGCGCGGCCTCGACACCCCCGCGTCCGCGTCCGACGTCGTGGCCGGACAGCGCCTCGGTCAGGGCCACATACGTGCCGGCATCGAACCGCGACACCAGCTTTCGGCCCTGATGCTCCAGATAGCTCTGCACGGCGTAGCGGCCGCCGACGCCGGGGTCCTCGTCGTCCTGCGGATCGTTGGCGAACCGCGTGTCGAGCTCGAGTTCCCCGCGGTAGGTCAGATGGGCGAACCGCCGGGCGATCTCCATGCCGAGATCGGGGGACAGGCCCGTGCCGTAGTAGTCGCCGTTCTGCCAGTTCGGGTCGGCCTTGATCGCGGCGACCTGAGAACTCTGGGTGCCGATCTGGTCCGCGGTGGCACGCGCGCCGACGGCCAGCACCAGCCCCGCGCGCACCCGGTCCGGATGGCCGACCATCCACTCCAGCGCGCGGGCGCCACCCAGCGAGCCGCCCATGACCGCGGCGACCTCGGTGATGCCGAACGCCTCCAGCGCGGCGATGTCGGCGCGCACCTGATCGCGCACGGAGACGACCGGGAAACGCGAGCCCCACGGCTTGCCGTCGGGGTGTGGTGAGCTCGGGCCGGTCGAGCCGCGGCACCCGCCGAGCACGTTGGTCGCCACCGCGCACCAACGGTCGGTGTCGATGGGTCCGCCGGGACCGGCCACGCCGTCCCACCAACCGGGGGTCGGATGGTCGGGTCCCGCGGGACCGGTGATGTGGGAGTCGCCGGTCAGCGCGTGCAGCACCACGACGACGTTGTCGCGCTCGGGCGACAGCTCACCCCAGCGCTGCACGGCGATCGACACGTCGTCGATGACCGCGCCGTTCTCCAGCGTCAGCGGGCCGATGTCGACCACGCCGATCTCGCCTTCCGCGGGCAGATTCAGGAGTGGCACCTCGACTTCCAGGTCGGAGAGGGTCATCAGAACGCCGCCGTGGTGTTCGGATCGGACTTGCCTGCGGAGCGCAGCGGCTTGGCGGCCGCGAAGCCCTGCTCCAGATCGGCCAGGATGTCGTCGATGCCCTCGATGCCGACGGCAAGGCGCACCAGCCCGGGTGTGACGCCGGTGGCCAACTGCTCCTCCGGCGCCAGCTGCGCATGTGTGGTGGACGCCGGATGGATCACCAGCGACCGCACGTCGCCGATGTTGGCGACATGGCTGTGCAGGGTCAGCGCGTTGACGAACGCCTTTCCGGCGTCGACCCCACCGGCCAGCTCGAACGCGAGCACGGCACCGGTCCCCTTGGGCGCCAGCTTCTTTCCGAGCTCGTGCCACGGAGACGACGGCAACCCGGCGTAGTTGACCGAGATGACGTCCTGGTGTCCCGCCAGATACTCGGCGACCTTCTGTGCGTTCTCGACGTGCCGCTCGACGCGCAGGCTCAACGTCTCCAGTCCCTGGGCCACCAGGAACGCGTTGAACGGCGACGCCGCCGAACCGAGGTCGCGCAGCAGCTGCACGCGCGCCTTGAGGGCATAGGCCGGCGGGCCCAGCTCCGCGAACACCACGCCGTGGTAGCTGGGGTCGGGTTCGGTGAAGCCGGGGAACTTCCCGTTGGTCCAGTCGAACGCGCCGCCGTCGACGATCACGCCCGCGATCGCGTTGCCGTGGCCGCCGAGGTACTTGGTGGCCGAGTGCACGACGATGTCGGCGCCGTGGCTCAACGGTTGGATCAGATACGGCGTGGCGATCGTGTTGTCGACGATCAGCGGAACTCCGGCGTCGTGGGCGGCCGCGGCGACGTTGGGGATGTCGAGCACGTCGATCTTCGGGTTGGAGATCGTCTCGGCGAAGAAGGCCTTGGTGTTCGGGCGCACCGCGGACCGCCAGGAGTCGAGGTCGTCGGGATCGTCCACGAAGCTGACCTCGATACCGAGCTTCGGAAGCGAGTAGTGGAACAGGTTGTAGGTGCCGCCATAGAGCCGGGGGCTGGACACGATGTGGTCGCCGGTGTCGGCCAGGTTCAGGATCGCGAACGTCGATGCGGCCTGTCCGGACGCCAGGAACAGCGCGGCGACGCCGCCTTCGAGCGCGGCGATGCGCTGTTCGACGACGTCGGTCGTCGGGTTCATGATCCGCGTGTAGATGTTGCCGGGCTCGGCGAGGCCGAACAGCGCGGCGGCGTGATCCGTGCTGTCGAACGTGTACGACGTGGTCTGGTAGATGGGCAGGGCGCGGGCGTTGGTCGCGCTGTCGGGGCTCTGTCCGGCGTGGACCTGTTTGGTTTCGAAGGTCCAGCGAGCGCTCGGGTCGTCGTGTTCGGTGCTCATAGCTTCTCCTGTTGTGAGGGGCCGTAAAGGGGCATTTCACGCACTCAGCGGTAACTGCGCACGCCGGACCTCCGCTGTCTTCTCTGGGGGCCCGTCACAACGGACCCGCGCTTGCCGGTAACCGCTTGTCAGCGGGTACTCAACCTGGTCATCACCCGGGGCACCCCACCGCGGTTGGAGGGTTGCCGACCAGCAAGCCGGGGCTTGTCGCTGGCACTCATGACCGCTGAGAAGCTTATCGCACGTCAGCCGCGTCGTGCCAGCGAGGGATGCCGTCGGCCGGCTACCCGTCAGTAGCCGATCACAGTCCTCCCGCCGGACCCCCTGGCTCACACAGAGGGTCGGGTACGGCGCAATACTGGTAGTCGACTGACCGAGGCCTGACCGATTAGCGAGCCGGGAGAACCCCACCATGACTGCCGAGCAGCCGACCATCATCTACACGCTGACCGACGAGGCGCCGCTGCTGGCGACCTACGCGTTCCTGCCGATCATTCGGACCTTCACCGAACCGGCGGGCATCAACGTCGAGACCAGTGACATCTCGGTGGCCGCACGCATTCTCGCGGAGTTCTCCGACCGCCTCACCGATGAGCAGCGTGTCCCCGACAACCTGGCGCGGCTGGGTGAGCTCACCGAGAAACCGGACACCAACATCATCAAGCTGCCCAATATCAGCGCCTCGGTGCCGCAGCTGCTGGCCGCGATCAAGGAGCTCAAGGCCAAGGGTTACGACCTGCCCGACTACCCGGGTGAACCGAAGAACGACGAAGAAAAAGCGATCAAGGATCGCTACGCCAAGATTCTCGGCAGCGCGGTCAATCCCGTTCTGCGCCAGGGTAACTCGGACCGGCGCGCCCCCAAGGCGGTCAAGGAGTACGCGCGCAAGCATCCGCACAGCATGGGTGAGTGGTCGATGGCGTCGCGCACGCATGTGGCGACCATGAAGACGGGCGACTTCTACCACGGCGAGAAGTCGATGACGCTCGACAAGGACCGCAAGGTCAAAATGGTGCTCACCACCAAGAGCGGTGAAACCCTGGTGCTCAAGCCGGAGGTGGCCCTCGACGAGGGCGACATCATCGACAGCATGTTCATGAGCCGCAAGGCGCTCTGCGAGTTCTTCGAAGAACAGATCGAGGACGCCTACAAGACCGGCGTGATGTTCTCGCTGCACGTCAAGGCCACGATGATGAAGGTGTCGCACCCGATCGTGTTCGGGCACGCGGTGAAGGTGTTCTACAAGGATGCGTTCGCCAAGCATCAGAAGGTGCTCGACGAACTCGGCGTGAACGTCAACAACGGCATGTCCGACCTGTACGACAAGATTCAGGCGCTGCCGGCCTCCCAGCGCGAGGAGATCGTCCAGGACATCCACGCCGTGCACGAGCACCGGCCGGAACTGGCGATGGTGGATTCGGCCCGCGGCATCACGAACTTCCACTCGCCCAGCGACGTGATCGTCGACGCGTCGATGCCGGCCATGATCCGGCTCGGCGGCAAGATGTACGGCGCCGACGGGCGCACCAAGGACACCAAGGCGGTGAACCCCGAGTCCACGTTCAGCCGGATCTATCAGGAGATGGTCAACTTCTGTAAGACCCACGGCCAGTTCGATCCGACGACCATCGGCACCGTGCCCAATGTGGGGCTGATGGCGCAGAAGGCCGAGGAGTACGGCAGCCACGACAAGACGTTCGAGATCCCCGAGGACGGCGTCGCGGACATCGTCGACGTCGACACCGGCGAGGTGCTGATGACCCAGAACGTCGAGACCGGCGACATCTGGCGCATGCCGGTGGTCAAGGACGCCGCGATCCGCGACTGGGTGAAGCTCGCCGTGACGCGGGCGCGGGCCTCGGACATGACCGCGCTGTTCTGGCTCGACACCGAGCGTCCGCACGAGGTGGAGCTGCGCAAGAAGGTCAAGGAGTACCTCAAGGAGCACGACACCGAGGGCCTACACATCCAGATCATGCCGCAGGTGTGGGCCATGCGGTACACGCTGGAACGGTTGATCCGCGGCCAGGACACCATCGCCGTGACCGGGAACATCCTGCGCGACTACCTGACCGACCTCTTCCCGATCCTGGAGCTGGGCACCAGCGCAAAGATGCTGTCGATCGTGCCGCTGATGGCCGGAGGCGGCATGTACGAGACCGGTGCGGGTGGTTCGGCGCCCAAGCACGTCCACCAGCTGGTCGAGGAGAACCACCTGCGCTGGGATTCGCTCGGCGAGTTCCTTGCTCTGGGAGCCTGTTTCGAGGACATCGGGCGCAAGACCGACAACAAGCGGGCCGTTCTGCTGGGCAAGACGCTGGACTCGGCCATCGGAAAGCTGTTGGACAACAACAAGAGCCCGTCACGCAAGACCGGCGAGCTCGACAACCGGGGCAGCCAGTTCTATCTCGCGATGTACTGGGCGCAGGAGCTCGCCGAGCAGACCGACGACAAGGAGCTCGCCGACCACTTCGCCGACCTCGCGAAGTCGTTGGCCCACAACGAAGATGCGATCGTCAACGAGCTCATCGAGGTGCAGGGCGACTCGGTCGACATCGGCGGGTACTACTACCCGGACCCGGAGAAGACCACCGCGGTGATGCGGCCCAGTAAGACGTTGAACTCGGTGCTGGAGGGCGCGACGAGCGAGCCGGTGACCCAGCTCTAACCGCCGAGCGCCTCCCGCGGCGGGGCGGCGTGGCGGTCGACGAACTCGACGATCAGATCGGCCACGCGCTGCGGCGCCTCGTACATCGGGATGTGGCCGACGTCGTCGAGGTGCGTGACCTGCGTACTCGACGGCAGCTGCGCGGTGAAGTGCCGGGTGAACCGCGGATGCGGCAGCACCCGGTCCTTCTCGCAGATCACCAGGTGGGTGGGGCAGGCGCTCTCGGCCAGTTCCATCAGCCCCGGGGTCAGCAGCGACTTCACCAGCAGCTGGTAGTAGGCCGGGCAGTGGGTGACGTCGTCGATGATGTCGAGGAGGTCGTCGTCGGACAATCGGTCCGGCGTGGCGCTGATCGGGAAGTGCGCCAGCCAGCGCGTGAAGGGAAGCTTCAGGACACGTTGCCGGAACACCAGCGTGAACACCCACACCGGGAAGCCGGCCAGGAACTTGCCGACGATCTCGAACTTGGCGGGGGTGAACTTGCGCCATCCGCCCGCCGGTGCGATCCCGGTCAGCGTGCGGGCCCGGCCGCGGCGCTCCAACTCGAAGGCCACCCAGCCGCCCAGCGAATTGCCGACGATGTGCGCGGTATCCCAGCCCAGCGCGTCCATTCGGCGTTCGACGTCGTCGGCGAGCTCTTTGGTGTCCAGGAAACGGTGCCCCTTCACCCCGCCGTTGTGCCCGGGCATCGTCGGGGCCAGTACCTCGTAACGGCCGGTGTCGGCGATGAGCGGGGCGACTTTTTTCCACACGTTCTGCGACATCATGAACGGGTGTAGCAACACGATGGGCTCACCTGAGCCGACGTGGAGCGGGTCGCGCGGCAAGTTTCTAGCCATCCGCCCGACAGTAAAGGCGATACCGCCGGTACCGCAAGTGCGTCGGTATGGTCTGCCGCTGTGACCTCGCTGATCGTCAGCACCATCAACGTCAACGGCATCCGCGCCGCGGTCAAAGAGCGTTCTGCGCAGAACCGAGGCCTGCTGCCGTGGCTGGCATCGACCACCGCCGATGTGATCTGCCTGCAGGAAACCCGCGCCGACGATGCCCAGCTCGCGGCCGCGTTGGCGCCCGCCCTGGCCGACGGTTGGCGCCTCGCCTCGGCCGAACCGCACATCAAGGGCCGCAGCGGCGTGGCCGTGCTGTCGCGCCACCCGATCTCGGCGTCCCGGCTGCTCGAGTCCGACGAGTTCGGCGCGCACGGTCGCTATCTGGAGGTCGACACCGCAGGGGTGACGGTCGCGAGCGTCTACGTCCAGACCGGCGAGGCGGAGACCGACCGCCAGCTCGAGAAGGAACGGTTCATGGCCGAGCTCGCGGCGCGGATGGCGAAGCTGGTCGACTCCGAGGCCGTCGTGTGCGGCGACTGGAACATCGCCCACACCGAGAACGACATCAAGAACTGGAAGGGCAACCTCAAGAAGTCCGGGTTCCTGCCCGGCGAGCGGCAGTGGCTCACCGACCTGCTCGCCTCGGGTTGGGTCGACGTGGTCCGCGAGTTGCACCCCGACCAGCCGGGTCCGTACGCGTGGTGGTCGTGGCGGGGCCGCGCCTTCGACAACGACGCCGGCTGGCGCATCGACTACCAGTTGGCCACGAAAGCCCTGGCGGAACGGGCCGTTGCCGCCCGCGTGGAGCGCGCCGAGGCGTATGCGTTGCGCTGGTCGGACCACGCGCCGGTGACCGTCGAATACGGCTCGCGTGAAATGATCGGACGATCATGAGCAGTTCGCGCAATCCCGTCGTCTTCTCCGGTGTCCAACCGACCTCCGACTCGCTGCATCTCGGCAACGCGCTGGGAGCGATCCAGCAGTGGGTCGGGCTTCAAGACGACCACGACGCGTTCTTCTGTGTGGTGGACCTGCATGCGATCACGATCCCGCAGGACCCCGAACGGCTGCGGCGGCGCACGCTGGTCACCGCAGCGCAGTACCTGGCGCTGGGTATCGACCCGGGCCGCAGCACGATCTTCGTGCAGAGCCACGTTCCGGCGCACGCCGAATTGGCCTGGGTGCTCGGCTGTTTCACCGGTTTCGGGCAGGCGTCGCGGATGACGCAGTTCAAGGACAAGTCGCAGAAGGAAGGCAGCGAAGCCACCACCGTGGGCTTGTTCACCTATCCGGTGCTGATGGCCGCCGATGTGCTGCTGTACGACACCGAGCTCGTCCCGGTCGGGGAGGACCAACGCCAACACCTGGAGTTGGCACGCGATGTGGCGCAACGGGTCAACTCGCGCTTCCCTGACACCTTCGTCATCCCCGAGCCGATGATCCCGAAGGCGACGGCCAAGATCTACGACCTGCAGGACCCGACGTCGAAGATGAGCAAATCCGCGGGCACCGAGGCCGGCCTGATCGGCCTGCTCGACGATCCGAAGGCGTCGGCCAAAAAGATCCGCTCGGCCGTCACCGACAGCGACCGCGAGGTGCGATACGACCCCGACGCCAAACCCGGCGTCTCGAACCTGCTGACCATCCAGTCGGCGGTCACCGGCTCCGACATCGACAAGCTCGTCGAGGGTTACGCGGGTCGCGGATACGGCGACCTCAAGGCGGACACCGCGGAGGCCGTCGTCGAGTTCGTGACACCCATCAAGGAACGGGTCGACGAACTGCTCGCCGATCCCGCCGAGTTGGAATCGATTCTGGCGGTGGGCGCCGAACGGGCCCGCGACGTGTCTGCGACGACACTGCGCCGGGTATACGACCGGTTGGGGTTTCTGCGGCCGGGGGGCTGACGTGGGGAGGCTGTTGTGAAACCTCCGGGTGAGCCGGAAGCGCCCGACGAGAAGAAGGGGTTCGTCGACCGGCTGCGCGCGCGGCACGAATGGTTCGACCACGTCATGCGGGCGCAGGAGCGCTACAACGACAGCAAGGGCGACTTCTACGCGGCGGGCATCACGTACTTCACGGTCTTCGCGATGTTCCCGCTGTTGATGGTCGGATTCGCGATCGGGGGTTTCATCCTGGTCAGCCAACCCGAACTGCTCGCCGACATTCAGGACCGGATCCGGGCGTCGGTATCCGGCGACGTCGCCACGCAGCTCGTCGAACTGATGGACTCCGCGATCGAGTCCCGCACCTCGGTCGGGATCATCGGGCTGGCCACCGCGGCATGGGCCGGGCTGGGCTGGATGGCCAACCTGCGCGAGGCGCTGAGCCAGATGTGGGGCCTGATGCGACGCGAAACCCCCGGCTTCGTGCGCACGAAGTTGTCGGATTTGACGGCCATCGCCGGCCTGTTTCTGGCGATCGCGGCCACCATCGCGCTGACCGTGGTGAGCAGCTCTGGAGTGGCCCGCAAGGCCGTCGAATGGGTTGGGCTGGGCGATGTCCCGGGCATGAGCATCCTGCTGCGGGTGATCTCGCTGGCGTTCTCGGTGTTGATCAGCTGGCTGCTGTTCACCTGGATCATCGCGCGGCTGCCCCGCGAATCGATCAGCTTTCACTCGGCGATGCGGGCCGGGCTGCTCGCGGCGGTCGCGTTCGAGGTCTTCAAACAGGTGGCGTCGATCTACCTGCGCTCGGTGGTGACCGGCCCGGCCGGGGCGACGTTCGGCCCGGTTCTCGGCCTGATGGTGTTCGCCTACATCACCGCTCGGCTCATCCTCTTCGCCACGGCGTGGGCGGCCACGTCGATCGAGAACATGGAGGCCGCACCGCTCCCGCCGCCCGGGCTCGTGCAGATCGCCCCCCGGGTGCAGGTGCACGAGGGTGTCGGGGTTGGCGGTGTGCTGACCGCGGCGGCGGCGGGAGCGCTTGGCGCGCTAGGGATTTCGAAGCTCCGACGGCGTCATTGATTCTGGCTGACCAGCTGCAGGCCGACCACGCAGCCGATGATGCCGAGCAGCAGTGCCACCTTGATCGGTGACGCGCTCTCCTCGCCGGTGGCCAGCGCATAGGCGACGGTGAGCGCGGCGCCCACGCCCACCCACACCGCATACCCGGTGCCGACGGGTAGATCTCGCAGGGCGATACCCAAGCCGCCCATCGAGATGATCAGTGCCACAACGAAAACGGTGATCGGAACCGGGCGGGTGAAACCTTCCGACTTGCTCAGGGCGACCGCCCACACGGCTTCGAACGCACCCGAAGCTATGAGGATGACCCAGGGCATGAAACAACACCTCCGAAACGCCGTCTTGTCGCTGTCCGGGTACGGCGCCGCTCGTCCGGTGTCGACTGCTGACAGCCCCACCGTAACAAAGCGGTAACGTCGCATCCGTGCCCCTTGCGACGCCGTGGTCCCGCCGCATCGGCCTCGAGGTGCCGATCGTCAACGCGCCGATGGGCGGCACCGCGGGCGGGGTCCTGGCCGCCGCGGTATCCCGGGCGGGCGGCCTCGGCATGGTCGGGATGGGAAGTTCGGCCACCGCCGCGAAGTTGGCGGCCGAACTGCCGCACGTGTCGGGGCTCGGGCGTCCGTTCGGTATCGGGCTCGTGCACTGGGTGACGGCGGCAGAGCCGGAACTGTTGGAGGTGGCGCTCGCCGCGAAGCCCGCGCTGCTGGCCGTCAGCTTCGGCGACGAATGGTCCTGGGTTCAGCGGGCCCACGACGCCGGCGTGTCGGTGGCCGCCCAGGTCGCCGATGTGACCGGTGCGCGGCGGGCGGCCGACGCGGGCGTCGACGTGATCGTCGCGCGCGGGGCGGAGGGCGGCGGGCACGGCGAGGCGCGCATCGGCACCCTGCCGTTGCTCGCGGAGGTGCTCGACGCGGTGACGGTGCCCGTGCTGGCCGCCGGCGGTATCGGCACGGGCCGCGGGCTTGCGGCGGTGCTGGCCGCTGGAGCCTCGGGCGCCTGGCTGGGTACGGCGTTCACAACCTGCACCGAAGCGACGACGTCCGATGGCGCCCGCGAGCACCTGCTGCGCGCATCGGGCGAGGATACTGTGACGACGCGCGTCTTCGACATTGCTCTCGACTACCCTTGGCCGACAACGTTTCCCGAGCGGGTGCTACGCAACCAGTTCGTCGACCGCTTCGACGGGCGCGAGGACCTCATCGATGCCGATTCGCGCGCCGTCCTGGCCGCTGCCGCAGCCGCCGAGGACTACTCGGTGGCGCCCGTCAACGCCGGCCAGGGCGTCGGTATGGTCCGCGAAACGCGCTCCGCGGCCGACGTGGTCGAACGGCTCTGCACCGAGGCCGAGTCGCTGTTGCGCCGCTGGGGTTAGTGCTGCGGGCGCCGGTTCAGCGACCGCGCGCCCATGATCAACGAGAACACGATCACGCTGCCGACCACCGCGACCCCGACCCGCACCGGCATCGCGTCGATGTCCGACATCATCGGGGCGGCGTTGACCGCGGGGTTGGTGCCGTCGGCGCCCGGCTTGGTTCCGAGCAACGACGGGTCGGGCTCGATCAGTGTGCCGACGCTGGTGCCCGGCGCCGTGGCGAAGCCGTAGTCGAGCAGATGCGCGGCCTGTTCCCAGGGTGCGATCGGCTGGCGGGTGCCTTTGAGGAGCACGGCGACCAGTCGGCGGCCGTCGCGGTCGGCCGCGCCGACGAACGTCTGGCCGGCGTCGTCGGTATAGCCGGTCTTACCGCCCATCGCGCCGGGGTAGTTGAGCAGGAGCTTGTTGTCGTTCTCGATGGGGTAGCCGACATCGCCGCGGCCGGGGAAGTCGAATGCGCGGGTCAACACGATGTCGCTGAAAACCGGGTTGCGCCAGGCATACCGGTAGAACAGCGCCATGTCGTAGGCCGAGGTGCTCATGCCGGGACCGTCGAGCCCGGACGGCGTGGCGACCCGGGTGTCGAGGCCGCCCAGCTTGCGGGCCAGGTCGTTGAGTTTGTGCAGCGTGGCGTCCCAGCCGCCCATCTGGCGGGCCAGTGCGAACGCGGCGTCGTTGCCCGAGTACATCAGCAGCCCGTGCAGCAGGTCGTTGATCGAATAGTGGCCGCCCTCGCCGACCCCGACCTTGGTGCCCTCCTGGGCGGCGTCTTCGGCGGTGCCGGGAACGACCTTGTGCAGCGGCAGCTCCTTGATCGCCGCCATGGCGGTCAGCACCTTGACGATGCTGGCGGGCCGGTGCCTGCCGTGCGGATCCTTGGCGGCGATGACGTCGCCGGAGTCGAGGTCGGCCACCAGCCACGCCTCGGCCGAGATGTCGTTGGGCAGTGGCGGGGTGCCCGGCGCGGTGATGACTCCGCAGCCGGAGAGCTTCTCGCCACCCATCGGCGTGGCCGGCACCGGCAGCGGCGCGGGCGGTGCCTGACCCGGTTTGGGCACCTCGGATGCGTCGACCGCGGGCGGCGTCACCTCGCGGTACGGGCATGCGCTCGCCTCGGGGGCGGCCGGCGGCTGCGCGCTTGCCACGGCCGGTCCCGCGGCCACGAACAAGGCCGTGGCCAGTACGGCGGCGCGGTGCAGCGGATTTCGAAACTTCGCCATCGTGACCGCACATTAAGCCGCGAAAGGGCGGATCGCGCGTAGGCGCGCTGTGACTGGTGTTACTTGAGTTTCATTTGTGACTTAGCGGATCGACAGCGACGCGACGTCGACGTGCGCGACGGCGGGGAACCCGATGCTGCCCATCCACAGCCGGCCATCGGATTCGACCAGACCGGTCACCATGCCGAAGTGCGGATGCTCGCAGCGGATGCCCGCGACGACGTCACCGGTGTCGGGATCGAACGCCACCGCCCACACCTCGGGCTTGATCTGGGGTTGCAGGTTGTCGGGCAGCTTCCACAACAACTTGCGCAGGGCGGGCCAGCGCGGTGCGAGCCATTCGGCGGCGGTGTTGAGCGGTGAGACCATCGCACACCAGATGCGGCCGTCGGCGCCGGTGGACAGGTTGTCGGGATGGCCGGGCAGGTTCTCCCGAAGCGGGGTCACCGACCCGGCGCGCTCGCCGGTGAGCCAGAACTTCGACAGCCGGCGCCCCATCGTCTCGGCGAACACCAACGCCGACCCGTCGGCGGTCGGGGTGACACCGTTGGCGAAATACAGCCCCGCCACCGCGGTGAGCACGGTGCCGTCGGCGTCGCGGCGGAACAGGCTGCCGCGCGGGCGCGCCTCCATCACCGCGCCCTTGAAGTGGGCGTAGTCGAACGCGCTCGTCGACTCGGTGAAATAGATTGTGTCATCCGGTGATTGGGTGACGTTCGAGCAGAACATCAGCCGCCGGTCGTCGACTTCAGCCACGAGCGTCTGCACCGTACCGCTTGATGGATCGAGTGCCAGCAGGCCGCCGGGGCTGGTGCAGACCAGGATGCGGCCGTCATGCGCGACGTGCAGGCCCAGCGGCCGGCCCTCGGTGGTGGCGACGACGACCGGGTCGCCACCACCGGGCGCGATGCGAACGATGCGGCCGTCGTCGAGGCCTGCCCAGATGGCACCCTCGGCGTCGACCACCACGTCCTCGGGCGCGTTGCCGGGCACTTTGACGACGGTCAGGTCGGCCGACGGCAGATCTGGAAGCGGATCGACGGGCGGCGGCTGCCAGCGGACGGGATCGATCGGCGGCTTCGTGGACTTCGGCTCGGTGGACACGCCGCCAGTCTCGCGCAAACTCAGATGCGGCGGCCGGCTTCGGCGAGCACGTCGCGCATGATCTGGTAGATCGCGTCGAATTCCTTCTGGCCGCTGATCAGAGGCGGGGCCAACTGGACGACCGGATCGCCGCGATCATCAGCGCGGCAGTACAGGCCGGCCTCGAAGAGTGCGGGGGTCAGGAACCCGCGCAGCATCCGCTCGGACTCCTCATCGTTGAAGGTCTCCTTGGTGGCTTTGTCCTTGACCAGTTCGATGCCGTAGAAGTAGCCCTCGCCGCGAACGTCGCCGACGATCGGCAGGTCGTACAACTGCTCGAGGGTGGCCCGGAATCTCGGTGCGTTCTCCTTGACGTGGTCGTTGAGCCCCTCGCGTTCGAAGATGTCGAGATTGGCCAGCGCCACCGCCGACGACACCGGATGCCCGCCGAAGGTGTAGCCGTGCGCGAACATGGTCTTGCCGTCGTTGAACGGCTCGAACAACCGGTCGCTGGCGACCATCGCACCGATCGGCGAGTAGCCGGACGTCAAACCCTTTGCGCAGGTGATGATGTCGGGGACGTAGCCGAAGTCGTCACAGGCGAACATCGACCCGATCCGGCCGTATGCGCAGATGACCTCGTCGGACACCAGCAGCACGTCGTACTCGTCGCAGATCTCCCGGACCCGCTCGAAATACCCTGGCGGCGGCGGGAAGCAGCCGCCCGCGTTCTGCACCGGTTCGAGGAAGACGGCCGCGACGGTGTCGGGGCCCTCGAATTCGATGGCTTCGGCGATACGGTCGGCGCAGTACTGTCCGAACGCCTTCTCGTCGCCCTGGTACGGCGCGGGGGCGCGGTAGAAGTTCGTGTTGGGCACCCGGAAGCCGCCCGGTGTCAGCGGCTCGAACGGCGCCTTGAACACCGGCAACCCGGTGATCGCCAGCGCCCCCTGCGGTGTGCCGTGATAGGCGATGGAACGCGAAACCACCTTGTGCTTACCGGGTTTGCCGGTCAGCTTGAAATAGTTCTTGGCCAGCTTCCACGCCGACTCGACGGCTTCGCCGCCACCGGTGGTGAAGAACACCCGGTTCAGATCACCGGGTGCGTAACCGGCGACGCGTTCGGCGAGTTCGATCGCGGTCGGCGTGGCGTAAGACCACAGCGGGAAGAATGCCAACTGCTCGGCCTGTTTGGCGGCGGCCTCGGCCAATTCCTGGCGGCCGTGCCCGACCTGGACCACGAAAAGCCCTGACAGCCCGTCGATGTAGCTCTTGCCGTTGCTGTCCCAGATCGTGACACCCTCACCGCGTGTGATGATCGGCGGAGTGATGCCGGCGCCGTGCCGGGCGAAGTGACCCCACAGGTGACGGTTGGCTTTCGCGCCGAGGTCGGCCGAAAGGGTTGAAGTCATCGAGTGCCCCAATTGTATTGCTGCTTGACGAGTTTCAGGTAAACGAGTGTCTCGGTGGAGATCACTCCCGGCAGCGCTCGGATCTGGGTGTTGAGCAGGTCGAGCAGGTCGTCGTCGTCCTCGCAGACCACCTCGACGATGGCGTCGAAGGATCCGGCGGTGAGCACCACGTAGTCGACGGACTCGATGGCGGCCAGCTTTTCGGCCACCTTGGTGGTGTCGCCGGTGCAGCGGATCCCGATCATCGCCTGGCGGGCGAAACCCAGTTGCATGGGATCGGTGACGGCGACGATCTGCATGACACCGGCGTCGACCATGCGTTGCACCCGCTGCCGGACGGCGGCCTCGGACAACCCGACCGACTTGCCGATGCCCGCATACGAGCGGCGGCCGTCCTGCTGCAGCTTCTCGATGATCTGCTTGCTCAAGTCGTCGAGGGGAAACGCGGCGCCGGGACGGGACTGGTTGAGTCGGAACGAAACGGGGCCGAGGCCGTGCGTCGCACCCGGAGTAGGCATGCCAGTGATTGTGCACGGAATTCGTCGTCAGAGGCAACCACAGCCATGAAATCACTCGTTCGGACCCGGCTCGGCTATGGGAAAGCGTAGGGGTCCGTTAGCGTATGGCCATGACTGCGACATCCGTTTCCGCCAGTGTGGCGGGCAGCTGGATCGACGGCGCCGCGGTGGCGACCGGCGGACCCGCCCACCGGGTCACCGACCCCGCGACGGGGCAGGCCGTCGCCGAATACGCGTTGGGCACGCCCGCCGACGTGAACACCGCGGTGGCCTCGGCCCGCGCGGCGTTGACCGAATGGTCCACCGCCACGCCAGCGGACCGCTCGGCTGTCCTGTTCAAGCTGGCGCACCTGGCGGGCGAGAGCGCGGAGGCATTGGTCGCCGAGGAGGTCAGCCAGACCGGTAAGCCGGTGCGGCTGGCCGCCGAATTCGACGTCCCCGGCAGCGTCGACAACATCGATTTCTTCGCCGGCGCGGCGCGCCACCTGGAAGGCAAGGCGAGCGCCGAGTATTCCGCGGATCACACGTCGAGCATCCGGCGTGAGGCGGTCGGTGTGGTCGCCACCATCACGCCGTGGAACTATCCGTTGCAGATGGCGGTGTGGAAAGTATTGCCCGCGTTGGCCGCCGGCTGTTCGGTGGTGATCAAACCGTGTGAGTTGACACCGTTGACCACGTTGACGCTCGCGCGCCTCGCCAAGGAGGCGGGCCTGCCGGACGGCGTCTTCAATGTGGTCACAGGACTCGGCGGCGAGGTCGGCACGGCGCTGGCCGGCCACCGCGACGTCGACGTCGTGACCTTCACCGGGTCGACGCCCGTGGGCCGCAAGGTGATGGCGGCGGCGGCGGTGCACGGCCACCGGGTGCAGCTCGAGCTCGGCGGCAAGGCGCCGTTCGTGGTGTTCGACGACGCAGATCTCGACGCCGCCGTCCAGGGCGCTGCGGCCGGCGCGCTGATCAACACCGGTCAGGACTGCACGGCGGCGACGCGGGCGATCGTCGCGCGCGAGCTCTACGACGATTTCGTCGCGGGCGTCGCCGAGGTGTTCTCCAAGGTCGTCGTCGGCGACCCACAGGACCCGGACACCGACCTCGGACCGCTGATCTCAATGGCGCACCGGGCGAAGGTGGCCGGCATGGTCGAGCGGGCGCCGGGACAGGGCGGACGGATCGTCTGCGGCGGGTCGGCCCCCGACCGGCCGGGTTCGTTCTATCTACCGACCGTGATCGCTGACGTCGATGAGCGGTCCGAGGTGTATCGCGACGAGATCTTCGGACCGGTCCTCACGGTGCGCTCGTTCACTGACGACGACGACGCGCTGCGGCAGGCCAACGACACCGCGTATGGCTTGGCCGCCTCAGCGTGGACCCGCGACGTCTACCGCGCGCAACGGGCGTCGCGGCAGATCAAGGCCGGCTGCGTGTGGATCAACGACCACATCCCGATCATCAGCGAGATGCCGCACGGCGGCGTCGGGGCCTCCGGGTTCGGCAAGGACATGAGCGATTACTCGCTCGAGGAGTACCTCACCGTCAAGCACGTGATGAGTGACATCACCGGGGTTGCCGAAAAAGAGTGGCACCGCACGGTTTTCGGCAAGCGCTAACCGTTTCGCGCTGCGCCGAGAGTGCTGTTTCTGACGGAATCCGAGCCGAATTCGTCAGAAACCGTAGTCTCGCCGTAGCGCTGGATACGGTCGAGGGCGGCGCGCTGCTGGGCCTTGACCGCTTTGGCCGCGGCGCGGCCGCCGGACCGTTTGGCCGACTTGCGCAGGGCGCGGCGGCGGCGTCGCGTCGGCAGCGAATCCAGAACGTCTTCGCCGATGGTGGCGAGTTCGCCGCTGGCACGGCCGGCCTCGATGCGGGCGATCACCCAGCGCCGCTCGTCACGTAGCAACAAGGCCGCGACGACGAGAAAGAACGCCAGGCTGCCGAGCATCTTGAGCGGCATCGCCGCCACCGGACCCGGTGCGTTCCAGGTGAAGTGCAGCAGCGGGCCGCTCAGAAGCAGTCCGCACGCGATGGCCAGCCGCCGCCCGGTCGACCATCGCTCGCGGTCGCGGAACGACGGCAGCAACAGCAGCACGCCCACCGATGTCAGCGCCGTATAGGTCCAGTGCGCCGGCACGGCGGTGAAGAACCGCACGACGAGGTTTCCACCCGCACCGGCCATATCCGAGTCGAGGTCCTGGAGCGCGCTGTTCGCCGCGTACGACAGGTCCTCCATCAGGTCGAAACCGAAACCGACGAACATCCCGACCATCAGCGCATGCGAAATGCGGTTCAACACATGGGCACCCAGCACCAGCACCACCGCCGCGCACAACGCCTTGGACGCTTCCTCGATGATGGGTGCGGTGAGCGCGGCCTCCCAGTCGGTGAACGTCTCCGGCGTCAGCACCATGCTCCACAATTGGCCGAGTCCACCGTTGCCGCTCATCGCCATCGCCACCGCTGCGGTGCCGCCCAGTGCGAAACCGCCACGAGGGCCTGCGGATAACGCCGCCCACTACGAAACGGGTCGAACCGGAAGATCAGCCACACCATGAACGCGATGAACAGCAGCCATAGCCACGACAGGGCGATGTTGGCGTCGAGCGTCGCGCGGATGACCGGGCCGGAATCGTCGAGCAGCGCGAGCGTTCCGAGAATCAGCGCCACCACGAACACCCAGAACACCGCGGACTCGGGTCGGTACACCACAGGACGCCGTTGCGGCACCGTCTGGTCGCTCACGGCAGTTCCCTTCCGATCGGTGCCACCACGAGGTCCAGCGGCGGTGCGGGCTGGTCGGCCGTCCCCAGGGTCTGAACCCACACGATCACGTCGTCGTCGGCCAGGAAGGCGCATTCGCCCAGCCGGTCATCCGCGACGAGCTCACATCCCACACCGGTGAGGGTGCCGTCGGCGGTCGTGACGATTTCGCCTGTCATCGCGGCGCTGGAACCGGTGATGCGGTCGGCCCGCATGAGCCGCCGCGCAACCGCGTCGACGTCTCGGCCTCCACGGTCGAAGACCTGCACGATGACCAGCTCGTCACCGGAGCGGTAGCCGACCCCGTTGCCGAATTCGCGGGCATCCCAGCCCGCAGGGCCGGCGACGGAGATCTCGTTGCCGTCCTCGCTGGTCAGCACCGTCGTTTCGGAACTCGGCTGCCAGGCGTCGTCTTCGACCATTGCCGCGGCGGCCATCGGGATCCCCGGTACCGCAATCAGTCCCGTCGCCAGCAGCAGCGCTGCCCGCATCTCGATCAACGGCGTCCCCTCGATAAGTCCGGCTATGACGGGGTCGAACCTAGCAAGCGACATGCACCGCGGCGGGCACGCCACGCTGGAAGTGTTGGCGCACTAGGCTGACCGAATGACCGCCAGCGCGCGGGTCGACGAGTTCGAGGAGCTGCGGCCGCACCTGTTGTCCGTCGCCTACCGGCTCACGGGCACGGTGGCCGACGCCGAGGACATCGTGCAGGATGCCTGGTTGCGCTGGAACGGCGCCCACCACGAGTCGATCAAGGACCTGCGGGCATGGCTGACGACGGTGGTCAGCCGGTTGGGCCTGGACCGGCTTCGTTCGGCGGCGCATCGGCGCGAAACCTATGTCGGGGAATGGCTTCCGGAGCCGGTCGTCACTGCGCTGGACGGCGATGACCCGTTGGCGTCGGTGGTCGCCGGCGAGGACGCCCGGTTCGCCGCCATGGTGGTGCTCGAACGGCTCAACCCGGATCAGCGGGTGGCGTTCGTGCTGCACGACGGCTTCTCGGTGCCGTTCGGCGAGGTCGCCGACGTGCTCGGTGTCAGCGAGGCGGCGGCGCGGAAGCTGGCCTCGCGGGCCCGGCGTGCCGTCGCGGACGCTCCGCCGCCAGTACCCGATGACGCCCACAACGAGGTGGCGGGTGCGCTGATGGCGGCGCTCGCCGACGGTGACATGGAAGCCGTTGTGGCACTGCTTCATCCCGATGTCACCTTCACCGGGGACTCGAACCGCAGAGCGCCGACCGCGCCGCGCGTCATCCGCGGACCGGAGAAAGTGGCTCGGTTCCTGTTCGGGCTGGCCCGCCGCTATGGACCGTCCTGGCTCGAGGCGGGTGTGCCTGCGCTGATCAACGGCCAGTTCGGCAGCTGGACACCGGGATCGCCGGCCCGCGACGGCTATCCGGAGATGACGCCGCGGTTCACCGCGATGACCGTGCGCGACGGCAAGGTCTGCGCGATATGGGATATCGCCAACCCGGACAAGTTCACCGGTTCGCCGCTGAGGGCTCGTCGGTAGCCCACGGAACCCGGCACGCGTCGCCGGAGCCGAAGCCCTGCTCGGTGATGCCCAGCGCCGAGTACATCCGTGCCCGCATGTTCTCGAGACCGATCTGATACGTCAACTCGATGACACCGTCGTCGCCGAACCGTCGGCGAAGGTCGTCGACCTGTTCGTCGGTGATGGTGTGCGGATCGCCGGTCATCGCGTCGGCGTAGGCGATCGCGGCGCGTTCGTCCTCGGAGAACAGCGGCGATGTCGCGTACTCGTCGATGTGCTTGAGGCGGTCGACATCGAGGCCGTCGAGGCGTTGCAGCATCGCGCCGAAGTCGACGCACCACGAGCATCCGACCGTCCGGGCGGCCCAGAACACCGCCAGCTCGCGGACGCTCTTGGGTAGCTTCTTCGACCCCGACTGCAGCATGCCTTCGTGCACGACGTTGGCGATCATCAACCGGGGGTGATGCGCCGCCACGGCGAAGGGCTCGGGGACCTCGCCGAACCGGCGCTTGGCCACCCGGTACAGGAGCTTGGTCAGCAGCGTCGCGCGCTGCGGGGGCAGGGGTTCGATCCGCGTTTTCTGTGCGTTCTCGGTCATACCGGTTAGACGAGACAGCCCGCCGATGTGTGACAGCCGAATGTGCGACATGGCGTCCGCGCTGGTGACACGATGTCCAGGTGGACGCAGGGCGGGGTCCGGGCGGCACAGCGACCGCCGCGGATCTTCATTGCGCCGGCTGCGAAGCGCCGCTGGCGGCGACCGCCAAGTTCTGCAGTGAGTGTGGCGCCGCGGTCGTGCAATCCGCCCGATCCGCCGAGTACAAGCACGTGACCGTGTTGTTCGCCGACGTGGTGCGGTCCATGGACATCGCGGCGGCGCTCGGTGCCGAACGGTTGCGCGAGATCATCACCGACCTCGTCGAACGCTGCGCCGCGGTCATCCGGCGTTACGACGGCACCGTGGACAAGTTCACCGGCGACGGGCTGATGGCGGTGTTCGGCGCGCCCGTAGCGTTGGAGGACCACGCCGCGAGCGCCTGCCTGGCGGCCCTGGGGCTGCAGGAGGAGGCCGAGCGCCTCGCGGCCGACGTCGCACGACGCGACGGTGTCGAGCTCCGGTTGCGCGTCGGGCTGAACTCCGGCCGGGTCATCACCGGCGACATGGGTTCCGGTGCATTCGGTTACACCGCGATCGGCGAGCAGGTCGGCATCGCGCAACGCATGGAGGCGGTCGCCGCGCCCGGTGCGGTGATGCTCAGCGAGTCGACGGCGCGGCTGGTCGACGGTGTGGCCGTCCTCGGTGAGCCCGAGCGGGTACGGATCAAGGGCGCCGAGGAACCGGTTGCGGCTCACCGACTGATCAGCATCAGTAGGCTCCACCGCCCCGATCGGCGCGACGAATCGCCGTTGGTCGGCCGACGGTGGGAGCTGGCGGCTGCCGCGGGGCTGCTGGAGGGCGCGATCGACGGCCACGGCGCCGTGGTCGGGTTGGTCGGACCGCCGGGTATCGGCAAAAGCCGGCTCGCGCGCGAGGTCGCGGCGCTGGCCGATCGGCGGGGCATCGAGGTGGTCCGCTCCTTCTGCGAGTCGCACACCAAGCAGGTCCCGTTCCATGCGCTGGCCGCGTTACTCCGGACGGCTACCGGCGTGGAGCGTCTCGACGGTGCCTCCGCGCGTGCCCGGCTCCGCGCTGCCCTCCCCGATGTCGACGCCGAGGACGTGCTGCTGTTCGAGGATCTGTTGGGCATCGGCGAGCCCCATGCCGCGTCGGCGACCATCACCCCGGAGGCCAGGCGGCGGCGGTTGACCGCGATGGTCAACACCTACTGCCTCGCTCGCAAGATTCCTGCGGTGTACGTCATCGAGGATGTGCATTGGATGGACGAGGTCAGCGAGTCGATGCTGGCGGACTTCCTGACGGTGGTCCCTCAGACGCACCTTTTGACGGTGATCACGTATCGACCCGAGTACCAAGGGATTTTGACGCGGATCCGGGGCGGGCACACCATCGCGCTGGCGCCGCTTCGCGACGCGGACGTGTGCGCGATCGTCGACGCACTGCTCGGCGCCGCCGATTCGGTCGGGGAGCTGCGCGAAACGATTCGCGAACGGGCAGCGGGCAATCCGCTGTTCGCCGAGGAGATGGTGCGCGAACTCGCCGAGCGCGGCGTGCTCGACGGCGAGCCCGGGCGGTTTCGCAACGCGGCAGACGACGCCGGTGTGAGCGTGCCCGCGACTCTGCAGACGACGATCGCGGCGCGCATCGACCGTCTGGACTCGAAAGCGAAGCGCACGCTCTGCGCCGGGGCGGTCGTCGGCGCGGAATTCGGTTTGGATCTCGTGAGTGCGCTCGGGGTCGAACCCGCCGTGGAGGATCTGCTCGATGCGCAGCTCATCGAGCAGATCAGGTTCGGTAGTCGGCCTGAGTTCGTCTTCCGCAATCCGCTGATCCGCACGGTGGCACTCGAGTCGCAGCTGAAATCCGAACGCGCCGAACTGCATCGGCGCCTGGCGGCCGCAATCGAAGAGGGTAGCCCGGCGGGTGAGAACGCGGCATTGATCGCCGAACACCTGGAAGCGGCAGGCGATCTGGCGGCGGCGTACAACTGGCACCTGCGGGCGGCCTCCTGGTCGGTACAGCGCGACATCCGAGGCGCGCGGGCGGGTTGGGAGCGCGCCGCGAAAGCCGCCGACGCGTTGCCCGAGGGCGACCCGAACCGCACGGCCCTGCGCATCGTGCCGAAGACGATGCTGTGCATGTCGACCTGGCGAGTCGGCGGTGGCCTGGCCGACACCGGCTTCGAAGAACTCAGGGAACTGTGTGAGGGTTGCGGTGACTACCTGTCGCTGGCGATCGGCATGTACGGCCAGATCGCTTTGCTGAGTTTCCAGCATCGCCACCGCGAAGCTTCCACGCTGGCGTCCGAGCAATTCGAATTGCTTCAGAGATGCGAGGGTGCGGTGAGGGCGCTCGCGTACATCCATGCGGGCGTGATGGCGAAGATACTCGCCGGGGAGGTGCGAGAGGCGCATCACATCGCGGATTGGGCGGCCGGACTGCTCGAGGGTTACACAGGCGCGGACATGAGCGGCGAGCAGGTCAGCTCGGCGCTGGCGACGGCGTTGATCTGGGGTTCGGTCGCCAAATGTGTTCTTGGCGAACCTGATTGGTTGCAGAGCGCACGCCGAAGTGCCACGCTGGAACGTGAAGTTCACCCGGTCGGGACACTCCTGGTGTTCATTATCGGAATCGGCTACTCGTTCGGCATGCACACAAAGGCCATCGTTGCCGACGATCGCGTCCTTGCGGACACGGAGGAAGCGGTCCGGAAGGGACGGGAGATCGGCGACGTTCTCGCGCTGGCCACCGCTTGTTCGGCCCTGGGACTGGTTCTCACTTCGCAGCCGACGGAAGCCGAGCGGCGACGCGGATTGGAGGCTCTCCGCGAGTCGTGCGACCTGTACGAGGGCAGTTCCATTTTCTCGCCCGCGGTCGGCGCCAGAGTGCGCATCGCCGAGATCGCCGCCGCTTCAGGCGACCTCGACGACGCCATCGAGGACCTGAGATCGATTGTCAACACGCTAGTGCGAAACGAAGAGAAGCTCTTCTCTGTAGAGGCCTTCGCGGTTCTGGTGGAGTCGCTGCTTCGGCGCGGCGGACCCGATGACATCCGGGAGGCGGCCGAGCACATCGACCGGTTCGCGGACATGGCCACCGAACCCGGCGTGGTTGTCAACGAGATCCAGCTGCTGCGCATGCGTGCCCGACTGGCCCGCGCGCAAGGCGACGACAGCGGCTTTCGCGACCTCGTCGAGCGCTATCGCGCCCTGGCGGTCGAATTCGGCTTCCGGGGACACATCCAGCTGGCCGACGCGATGCCTCGCTCCTAGCGCGCGAACATCAACGCGCGCTTGAACTCCTGGATGGCGGGGAGGGGTGCGATACGGGTTTCTGTGCGTTCCGATTCGCGGTCAGGTCCGCGGAGCGGTCGCGTTGCGCACGTGGTCCACGAGCACGTCGTACATGCGCCGCGTCACGTCGGTGTTGTCGCTTCGGACGTTGTAGCCGTGGTCGACGCCGACGACATCGTGATGGCGCACCAGCGCGCCCGCGGCGTCCAGCTTGGCCGCGTACCGGACGCCTTCGTCGCGGAGGATGTCGAACTCGGTGGTGATGACGACCGCGGGGGCGATCCCGGCGAGGTCGTCGGCGTTGGACCCCCACGCCGGCGAGGCGAACCGGTGAGTGCGGTCCTCGCGCCGCGGAATGTAGGCCGTGTCGAAGACCTCAGCCATCCACGGTTTGAGCATGGCGTCACGACCCAGCGGAGAGCGCTTCTCCGCAGCCGGTGTCACCAGGTCCAGCGGCGCATAGTGCAGCACCTGCAGCGCGATCGCCGGGCCCCCTTCTTCGAGGGCCATCCGGCTGACCGCGGCCGACAGGTTGCCGCCGGCGCTCTGTCCGCCGACGCACAACCGGCTGCCATCCCAGTCTCGTTCCTCGGCGGCCGCCCACCGCACCACGTCGAGCAATTGTTGCGCCGCGGTGGGGAACCGGTGGCCGGGTGCGAGTACATAGTCGGTGTTGACGACGACCACCCCGGCGTGCGCGGCCAGGTAGCGACACCACGGGTCGTCCTGCTCCGGATGGCCGGCGACGAAACCACCGCCGTGGATGTTGACGTAGACGCCGGGGCCCGGTGTTGCCGAGGGCGGTGGCCGGTAGATCGTCACCGCGGTGGGTCCGTGCCGGGTCGCGACGACGTCGGTGCTCGTATCGCCCTCGATGTCTCCGAATCGCACGCCCGGCTTCGGTTCGGTGTTGAAGGTTCGGGCGAACAGGCGCGCCACGCCGTCGGCGACGGGCTGCCAGGACAGTATCGACACTGCGCTCCTCTCGGGGGTTGTAGTGGATACAACGGCGAAAGGAGCTCTTCGGTTCGCTATCAGCGCGCGAACATCAGCGCGCGCTTGACCTCCTGGATGGCCTGGGTGACCTGGATGCCGCGCGGGCAGGACTCGGTGCAGTTGAACGTCGTGCGGCAGCGCCACACCCCGTCGACCTCGTTGAGGATGTCGAGCCGCTCGGCGGCGGCTTCGTCGCGGCTGTCGAAGATGAACCGGTGCGCGTTGACGATCGCTGCGGGACCGAAGTACGACCCCTCGCTCCAGTAGATCGGGCAGCTCGTCGTGCAGCAGGCGCACAGGATGCACTTGGTGGTGTCGTCGTAGCGGGCCCGGTCGGTCTGGCTCTGAATCCGTTCGCGCGTAGGCGGATTGCCGCTGGTGACCAGGTACGGCTTGATCGCGCGGTAGGCGTCGAAGAACGGCTCCATGTCCACGACGAGGTCCTTCTCGACGGGTAGCCCGCGGATCGGCTCGATGGTGATGGTGAGCTGCTTTTTCGGGTTCTTCGGCAGCATGTCGCGCATCAGCACCTTGCAGGCCAACCGGTTGACGCCGTTGATCCGCATCGCATCCGAGCCGCACACCCCGTGCGCGCACGACCGACGGAACGTCAGCGTGCCGTCCAGGTACCACTTCACGTAGTGCAGCAGGTTCAGTAGCCGGTCGGTGGGCAGGCACGGAACCCGGAAGCTCTGCCAGCCGCCCGAATCGGCGTAGGCGTCGGGGTCCTCCGGATTGAACCGCGCGATCTTCAGCGTCACCATCACCGCGCCCTCGGGCACGGGCGGCAGCTCGGGGTCTTTGGTGGCCGGGCCTTTTACGTCAGGCGCTAGGGTCATTTGATCAGTACTTCCGTTCCATCGGCTCATAGCGCGTCTGGACCACGGGCTTGTAGTCCAGCCGGATGTCGGACAGAAGGTCCGCGCCCTCCTTGTAGGCCATGGTGTGGCGCATGTAGTTCGTGTCGTCGCGGTTGGGGTAGTCCTCGCGGGCGTGGCCGCCGCGAGACTCCTTGCGGTTCAACGCCCCAACGACGGTGACCTCGGCGAGCTCGAGCAGGAAGCCGAGCTCGATCGCCTCGAGCAGATCGCTGTTGTAGCGCTTGCCCTTGTCGTGCACCGTGATTCGCGAGTACCGCTCCTTGAGCGCGTGGATGTCGGTGAGCGCCTGTTTGAGTGTCTCCTCGGTGCGGAACACCGCCGCATTGTTGTCCATCGACTGCTGCAGAGCCCCGCGGATGTCGGCGACGCGCTCGTTGCCGTGCTCGGAGAGAATGTCGCCGACCCAGTCGACCACCATGCCCGCCGGATTCTGCGGAAGGGGGACATGGTCATGTCCCAGTGCGTAGTTGGCCGCGGCGATGCCCGCGCGACGGCCGAACACGTTGATGTCCAGCAGCGAGTTGGTACCCAGCCGGTTGGCGCCGTGGACGGACACGCACGCGCATTCACCCGCGGCGTACAGCCCGGGGACGATGGTCGTGTTGTCGCGCAGCACCTGGCCGTTGACGTTGGTCGGGATGCCGCCCATCACGTAGTGACACGTCGGGTAGACCGGCACCAGCTCCTTGACCGGGTCGACGCCCAGGTAGGTGCGGGCGAATTCGGTGATGTCGGGCAGCTTGGCCTCGAGCACGTCCTCGCCGAGGTGGCGCACGTCGATGTAGACGTAGTCCTTGTTGGGCCCCGCGCCACGGCCCTCGAGCACCTCGAGCACCATCGACCTGGCGACGATGTCGCGCGGTGCCAGGTCGACGATCGTCGGCGCGTAGCGCTCCATGAAGCGCTCGCCGTCACCGTTCAACAACCGGCCACCCTCGCCGCGCACCGCCTCGGAGATCAGGATGCCGAGGCCGGCCAGACCGGTCGGATGGAACTGGTGAAACTCCATGTCCTCCAGTGGAAGTCCCTTGCGGAAAACGATGCCGAGGCCGTCCCCGGTCAGCGTGTGCGCATTGGAAGTCGTCTTGTACATCCGGCCCGACCCGCCGGTGGCGAACACGATGGCCTTGGCGTGGAAGACGTGGATGTCGCCGGTGGCCAGCTCATAGGCGATGACGCCGGTGGCCACCGGGCCGGACTGCGTTTCGGTGATCGCGATGTCGAGCGCGTAGAACTCGTTGAAGAACTCGACGTCGTGCTTGACGCAGTTCTGATACAGCGTCTGCAGGATCATGTGGCCGGTGCGGTCGGCGGCGTAACAGGCCCGGCGGACCGGAGCCTTGCCATGGTCGCGGGTGTGCCCGCCGAAGCGGCGCTGGTCGATGCGGCCCTCGGGGGTGCGGTTGAACGGCATCCCCATCTTCTCGAGGTCCAGCACCGCGTCGATGGCTTCCCTGCACATGATCTCGACCGCGTCCTGGTCGGCGAGGTAGTCGCCGCCCTTGACCGTGTCGAAGGTGTGCCACTCCCAGTTGTCCTCTTCGACGTTGGCCAGCGCGGCACACATACCGCCCTGCGCCGCGCCGGTGTGGCTGCGCGTCGGGTACAGCTTCGTCAGCACCGCGGTGCGGGCCCGCGGGCCCGCCTCCACTGCTGCGCGCATCCCGGCGCCGCCCGCACCGACGATCACGACGTCGTAGCGATGTTCCTGAATCATGTGAAGCTCACCCTCATGAGATGTTCGCGTCGAAGGTCACCAGCACGTAGCTGCCCAGCACCAGCGTGAATCCCGTCGCCAGCAGCAACAGCGAGTTCAGCCAGAATTTCGTGGTGTTCTTGCGCGCGTAGTCACCGATGATGGTCCGCAGGCCGTTGGCTCCGTGCAGCTGGGCCAACCACAGCAGCGCCATGTCCCAGATCTGCCAGAACGGCGACGCCCAGCGCTGGGCGACGTAGTTGAAGTCGATGCGGTAGACCCCGTCCTCCCACATCAACATCACGAAAAGGTGGCCGAGCGCCAAAAAGACCAGCGCGACGCCCGAGAACCGCATGAACAGCCATGCGTACTTCTCGAAGTAGGGGATGCCGCGCGGGCGCCGTGGTGCTCGCGGGTGGTCCAGGCCGGCCGGCCTGTCGTGCTCTTTCTGCATCACCGGGGCGATACGGCCCTCGCGGTGGTGCGGCGTCCAGGCTCCCGACGGCCCGCCCGCTGGCGCGCTCACAGGAAACGCTCCGCCATGTGCATGCCGATGACGCCCAGCGACGGGATGAAGATCGCCAGGAAGACGCCGACCACGACCCAGAGCATCACCCGCTGATAGCGCGCGCCGTGCTGCCAGAAGTCGATGAGAATCACCCGAACGCCGTTGAGTGCGTGGTAGAGCACGGCGACGACCAGCCCGATCTCCATCAGCCCGATCAGCGGAGTCTTGTAGGTCTCGATGACCTCGTTATAGGCCTGCGGGCTGACCCGCACCAGCGCCGTGTCGAGCACGTGGACGAACAAGAAGAAGAAGATCGTCGCACCGGTGATGCGGTGCAGGACCCATGACCACATCCCGGGATCGCCGCGGTAGAGGGTCCGTCTGCGCGACGGTTGCGATCGTGGAGCAGCTGGGCTCTCGGGTGTCGCAGTACTCATCTGGCCTCCAACGCCTTCGGTGGACGATTGGGCTTCGGAGCTGCACCGGGCGGCAGGTTCCTTCCTGGCGGTCGGTTCCGGTTCGCGCACTTCACCCAAACCTCGGGGCGACTCTAAACCCAGTTGTACTGCTAAACGAACTACGGTTTAGCCGTCGATGTCTTGAAAAACGCCGAAGTTAGGGTTGCCTATTCCGGTTTCCGGCTCCGCGGAGGCGGCATCGGAATGCATTCAGAACCGGCCGGGCGAGGGTGGGACGATGTCGGAGATCAACTGGAAAGCGTTGCGCCGCAAGGCAACAGAAGTATCTGAGAACGCTTACGCCCCATATTCGGGCTTCGCGGTGGGCGCGGCCGCCCTGGTCGACGACGGGCGTGTGGTGACTGGTTGCAATGTGGAAAATGTCTCATATGGTCTTGGTCTCTGCGCGGAGTGCGCGGTGGTCTGCGACCTGCATTCGAGCGGCGGTGGACGCCTGATCGCGCTGTCGTGCGTCGACGCGGCCGGAGAGTTGCTCATGCCGTGCGGCCGGTGCCGTCAGGTGCTACTCGAACACGGCGGGCCCGAGATGGTGATCGACCATCCGAGCGGACCGCGGCCGCTGGCCGATCTGTTGCCCGACGCGTTCGGGCCGCAGGACCTCGCCCGGCGTGGCCGGTCGGGAGGCGGGGAAACTCCGTGACGCAGTTCACATTTGATGCACCGTCGGTGATCCGGACCAAGCGCGACGGCGGGGCACTCTCGGACGCGGCGATCGACTGGGTGGTCGACGCCTACACCCACGGCCACGTGGCCGACGAGCAGATGTCGGCGTTGCTGATGGCGATTTTCCTGCGCGGTATGTCGCCGGCCGAGATCGCCCGTTGGACGGCGGCCATGGTCGACTCCGGCGAGCGGCTGGACTTCAGCGATCTTCGCCGGGGCGGTAAGCCTCTGGCGTTGGTGGACAAGCACTCCACCGGTGGTGTGGGGGACAAGATCACCATCCCGCTGGTGCCCGTGGTGATGGCCTGCGGCGGCGCGGTGCCGCAGGCCGCCGGCCGCGGACTCGGCCACACCGGCGGCACGCTCGACAAGCTCGAGTCCATTGCGGGGTTCACCGCAGAGATCTCGAAACATCATATCCGTCAACAGCTTTGCGACTTAGGCGCTGCGATATTCGCCGCGGGTGAGCTGGCTCCCGCCGACCGGAAGATCTACGCGCTGCGCGACATCACGGCGACCACGGAGTCGCTGCCGCTGATCGCGAGCTCGGTGATGAGCAAGAAGATCGCCGAGGGCGTTGATGCCCTGGTACTCGACACCAAGGTCGGTTCGGGCGCGTTTCTGAAGACGGAGGACGAATCGCGGGAACTGGCCCGCACGATGGTCGAACTGGGTACCGCGCACGGCGTGGCCAGCCGGGCGGTGCTGACCGACATGTCCACGCCGCTGGGCCGCGCCGTGGGCAATGCGGTGGAGGTGGCCGAATCGCTGGAGGTGCTCGCTGGCGGCGGCCCGCCGGACGTGGTGGAGCTCACGCTGACGCTGGCCGCCGAGATGCTGGACGCCGCGGGCCTCGACGGTGTGGACCCGGCCCAGACCCTTCAGGACGGCTCGGCGATGGACCGGTTCCGCGAACTCGTCGCCGCGCAGGGCGGTGATCTGGCAGGGGACTTGCCCGTCGGCCCCCACGCCGAGACCATCACGGCGCCGCGCGATGGCAGGATGGAGAGCATCGACGCGATGGCGGTGGGTCTGGCGGTGTGGCGGCTCGGAGCGGGCCGCTCCGCTCCTGGTGAGCGGGTCCAGCCGGGCGCCGGGATGTACATCCACCGGCGGGTGGGTGAAGCTGTGAGCGCCGGGGAGCCGCTGTTCACGCTCTACACCGAGACCCCCGACCGTTTCGAGCGGGCGATCGCCGAACTGGACGGCAACTGGGCCGTCGGCGACGCCGCACCGCCGCCGCGTCCACTGATCATCGACCGAATCACGAGCGGAGACTAGAACCGGAGAGCGAGATGACGACGCCGCTGACGCTGGACTCGATCAGACAAGCGCCCAAGGCGCTGCTGCACGACCACCTGGACGGCGGGCTGCGCCCGGCGACCGTCCTCGAGCTGGCCGAGGCGACCGGATACGACGACCTTCCGGCCTCCGATGTCGACGAGCTGGCGACGTTCTTCCGCACCGCCGCGCACAGCGGTTCGCTGGTGCGCTATCTGGAGCCGTTCGCCCACACCGTCGGCGTCATGCAGACACCCGAGGCCCTGCACCGGGTGGCCTACGAGTGCGTCGAGGACCTGGCCGCCGACAACGTGGTCTACGCCGAGATCCGCTTCGCGCCCGAACTGCACATCGACGGCGGACTGTCGCTGGACGCCGTCGTCGACGCGGTGATGGCCGGATTCGCCGACGGTGAGAAGGCGGCCAGCGCCGAAGGGCGGACCATCACCGTGCGCTGTCTGGTGACCGCGATGCGGCACGCGGCACGCTCTCTGGAGATCGCCGAACTGGCGATCCGGTGCCGCGACAAGGGCGTGGTCGGTTTCGACATCGCGGGCGCAGAAGCCGGCCACCCGCCCACACGCCACCTCGACGCGTTCGAGTACATGCGAGGGAACAACGCGCGCTTCACGATTCACGCGGGGGAGGCGTTCGGTCTGCCGTCGATCCACGAGGCGATCGCATACTGCGGTGCCGACCGCCTCGGCCACGGCGTGCGGATCGCCGACGACATCACCGTCGCGCCCGACGGCACCGCGCAGCTGGGCCGGCTTGCGGCGCTGTTGCGCGACAAGCGAATCCCGTTCGAAATGTGCCCCTCGTCGAATGTGCAGACCGGGGCCGTGGCCAGCATCGCCGAGCATCCGTTCGACCTGCTGGCCCGGCTGCGCTTCCGCGTCACCGTCAACACCGACAACCGGCTGATGAGCGACACGACGATGAGCCAGGAGATGCTGCGGCTGGTCGAGACCTTCGGCTACGGCTGGAGCGATCTGCAGCGGTTCACGATCAACGCGATGAAGTCGGCGTTCATCTCCTTCGACGAGCGCCTGTCCATCATCGACGACGTGATCAAGCCGCGCTACGCCGTCCTGATCGGCTGAGTCTCCTTCTTTTTCCGCGCGAGCGACCGCGTCTGTCCCCCGACACGCCGCGTGCGCGTGACAGTTTGCGGTCGCTCGCGGCGAAGGCGTGCCCCTATTCGGGGCGGAGTCGGGACTCGACGAACGCCTCCAACGCCTCCCACTGCTCGACGGCCTTGGCGTACGGCGGGCTCGGTGCGCGGACGGTGTCGGGTTCCAGGACGTGGGCGATCAGCCTGCCGAGCGGTTGGTCGGGATCGAGGGCCTGATCGACGGTCGTGTCTTCGGAGTAGTCACCGACATCGCGGAGCAGTTCGACGGCGAGCTCCAACTGGTCGCGGTCGAGCGCGTCGGGCCCGTCGGCGAGGTCGTCGACGATGCCGGTCAACACGTAGACGTTGTCGTCGGTGATCTCCACCTGCAGCGAGCCGTCGGTGGCCGCCGTGCGGATGTCGTCGTAGGTGGCCAGGCCCGACAGGTCGTGATCGTGTTCGTCGGCCAGATAACGTGCCAGCGCCCGCTCGGAGCCGAACACGCTGATGCGCCCGTTGCGGCCGAGGAAGACCGGCTGGTCGTCGAGGTAGCAGCGCAGCGTGTAGTAGGTGCCCGCGCTCGTCATCAACCGGACCGGGTCGATGCCGACCTTGAGCCAGAAGTCCTCGTCGCTGCCGAGCACCTGGCTCTGCGCCTGAGTGGTCAGCGCGTCGGAGTCCTCCTCGGCATCCTCGGTGTCGTCGGCCTCGGACACCTCATCGACCAGCTCGTCGTCTTCGGGTTCCGGCGCAGGCTCGGCCAGTTCGGCTTCCGCCTTCTGCGAGGCGGAGCTGTCGACGTCGGGCGTCGTGATCACCTCGTCGAGCGCGTCGACGACGTTGTCCCAGGCCCGGCCGATGACCGCCTCGATCTCGCCCCACTTCTTACGTCCGCTTCGGCCGGAGAAGGCGTCGATCCCGCCGCCGAGCGTGCCTAGCACCGGGTTGCCGTTGAAAAACCTTGTGACGACGGGCAGTTCACACACCGAGCCGAGCGATGAGACGACCACCAGTGTGCGGTGCAGTTGTCGAACCGCATCCTCGTTGACCTTCTCGGCGACGATCTCGGGCACGCCGATGACGTCGTACTGATGCTCTTCGGCCGGGTCAAGGCGGTGGGCGTTGGCCTCGGTGAGCTTGGCCCATGCGGGGTGATCGACCAGGTCGTTGTCCTTGTCGGTCCTGACGAACGCGACCAGGTCGGCCACCGACTCGAACCCGTACAGATCCTCGTCCTTGCCGAGGAAGGCCTCCCACTCGTCGCCGCCGTCACGCCAGCGTGGAGCCCATAACGTGTACAGGTCGCCCTTGGTCAAGCCGAGCCGGATCGGCACGATGTCAGCAGCCATGGCGGACAGCCTAACGATCGGAACTGCCGGCGAAGCTGGCACAGTGCCCTCACGCCGTCGGGCGCCAGAACCCCTGGAAACCTTGCCCGGCGTTGGTCGTGCGGATCGGCGAGAGTTGCACCGGGTCGCCGGCCTCGATCATCTGGCCGTTCCCGACGACCATCGCCACGTGACCGTCCCATATCGCGAGGTCGCCCGGCCGCAGGTCGCCGGCCCCCACGGGGGCGCCGACGTCCTGTTCCTGGGCCAGCCGCGGGAGGGTCAATCCGGCTTCCGAATAGGCCCACTGGGTGAGCCCGCTGCAGTCGAGGCCGACACCCGGCGTGGTGCCGCCCCAGTCGTACGGCACTCCCAGCTGGGTCAGGGCATACCGAACGGCGCTCGCGGCCACCGCGTTCGGTGCGGTTGCCGTGCTGCCGTCCGGCAGCCGCACCGCCACGCCGTCGCCGAACCTCGCGGCATCAGGCGGCTCGGGGCGCGACCACTCGGCGATGTCGCGCACGAGCGAGCCGAGACCGCCCGTGCTCGCACCGGATGCCAGTCCACTCGCACCGGAACCCGCTCCGCCGGCCGGCACACCTCCGCCGCCGAATCCGGGGGCACTGAACCCCGCGGGCGAGGTCGGCGCCGGCCCGGTCACCGGCGCCGACGGTGCGGTGGGAAAGCCGTCGGCGTGCCCGTCCAGTTCGGCGCGCAACTCGTCGACCACCGCGACGGCCTCCGCGAGTGAACGCCGCGCCTCGGCGACCAACTCCTCCGTCACCCCCGGCGAGTCGAGGAACGGCTCGAGCGCTGCCGCCCGCGCCTCGAAGGTGTCCACGATGTCGCTCAGCCGCTCCCGAGCGCGCGCCACCGCGGCGTCTGCCGTCTCAGCCGCCGCACCGAGCCGCCCCACCCGCTCCGCGAGCTCATCGGTCCGCGTGACGGCCGCGGTGAACACGCCCGCAGCTGCGTCGGCACCCGCGCCTGCCCAGTGCTGCGCCGCGCGGCCCCACGCCTGGCCCACCGACGCCGACACCTCGCGCAGCGCATGGTGCGCATCGCGCAGGGCGGTCGCGAGCTCGGCCGCCGAACCTGACCCGACCAGCGACTGGACCTCCCGCAGCGGCGCCGTCAGCCCGGCGATCAACCCACTCGGCATCGGCTACAGGCCGAACACCCGTGCGCCCGCGCGTTCGTCGGCGTCGTCGTAGGCGAGCGCCGTCCGGTAAGCGGCGTCACCGCTCGCCGAGGCATCATCGCCCAGCGCGGCCACCCCGCGGGCCTCGCCCTGGATGGCGTCGGCCAGCGCCGCGAGGAACGGCCGGCCGACGGGACCGAACGCGGCCGCGGATGTGGTGACCGCGGCCAGCTTCGAAGCGATCGAGGCCAGTTCGTCGGCATGGGCGGCGGTGGTCGTGGCCAGCGCCCGGACCGCGTCGGTGTCAGCGTGCATATGGAGTAGGACGCGGCGCAGCGACCCTCGGTTCCCGCTATGGTCGCCCCATGGATGTGCGCGTGGTCGATCACCCGCTGGCGGCCGCACGACTGACCACTCTGCGCGACGAGAACACCGACAACGCCGCCTTCCGGGCGGCACTTCGCGATCTGACGCTGATGCTGGTGTACGAGGCCACCCGCGACGCCGCGGTCGATACCGTGCCCGTGCGCACCCCGCTCACCGAGACGACCGGCTGCCGGCTGGCCAACCCGCCGTTGCTCGTACCGGTGTTACGCGCCGGCCTCGGGATGGTGGACCAGGCACACGCGTTGATACCCGAGGCGCGCGTGGGCTTCGTCGGCGTCGCACGCAACGAGGAAACGCACCAGCCGACACCGTATCTGGAGTCGCTGCCTGCGGACTTGAGCACGCAGCCGGTGATCGTGCTCGACCCGATGCTGGCGACGGGCGGTTCGATGGTGCACACCGTCGAACTGCTGTATTCCCGGGGTGCCGTTGACATCACGGCGGTCTGCGTCGTTGTGGCCCCCGAAGGCCTTGCCGCACTTGAGAAGGCGGCACCGAACATCCGGCTGGTCACCGCGACCATCGACGAATGCCTCAACGACATCGCTTACATCGTGCCGGGCCTCGGCGACGCCGGGGACCGCCAATTCGGCCCGCGTTAAAGGCGCCCGGCGACCTCGCGTAGCTCGTCCTGCACGCGCTGTGCCCGCTCCCGGGCGGCCGCCAGATCGTTGACCTCGCTACAGCGAACCTCGATGTAGGACTTCACCTTCGGCTCGGTGCCGGAGGGTCGCACGACCATGCGCACCGAGACGTCGTCGTCGCCTCCGGTCATGACCACTGCGTCGGTGCCCTCGTCGGGCAGCAGATCGGTGACGGTCACCTCGTAGCCGGCGAGGCGTTCGGGTGGTGTCTCCCGCAGGCGTTTCATCACCGCGGCGGCCTCGTGAGCGTCCTCGACGAGTCGCGACACCGCGGTCGTGGTGTGCACACCATGGCGGCGGGCCAGGTCGTCGAGCGCATCGAGCAGTGTGTGCCCGCGGTCGCGCAGCGCGACGATCAGATCGCAGATCAACACCGCCGCGCTGATGCCGTCCTTGTCGCGGACCGCAGACGGATCGACGCAGTGCCCGATCGCCTCCTCGTAGGCGTACACCAGCGTGCAGCCGGGTAGGTCGACGTCGGCGCGTGACAACCACTTGAAGCCGGTGGGTGTCTCGACGTGCCGCGCTCCGTGCTCACGCGCGATCGCCGAGAGCATGCGCGACGACACCAGGGTGCTGGCCACGACAGTCGTCTCCATCACCGGTCCCGGCTCTATCTGCGAGAGGATGAAATCGCCGAGCAGCCAACCTGTTTCATCGCCGGACAGCATGCGCCACCCGTCGGGCGTGGGAACGCCGACCGCACATCGGTCGGCGTCGGGATCCAGTGCGATTGCGACGTCGGCGTCGACGTCGGCGGCCAGTCTCAGGACGGCTTCGACCGCCTTGGGTTCCTCGGGGTTGGCCGTGGAGACGGTGGGGAAGTCGGGGTCGGGCGCGAACTGCTCGTCGACGACGTGCACATCGGGAAGGCCGGCGCGCACGAACGCGTCGAGCGCGAACTCCCCGCCCACACCGTGCAGAGGAGTGAACGCAATCCGGACCGCGCCGTGGGTGTGCCGGAGAGTGGCGGCGCGTTCGACGTAGCGCTGGATTTCGTCGACGCCACCGGGGCTGACCTCCTGCCGGGGGATCTCGTCGGCGTGCGGCGCCTCGGTCATGGCCGCCTCGATCTCGTGATCGGTGGGCGAGTTGATCGGGAAGCCGCCTCCGAAGAACACCTTGAAGCCGTTGTCGGACGGCGGGTTGTGCGAGGCGGTGATCTGGATGCCGGCCGCCGCGGGGCGATGGCGTACGGCGAACGCGAGGGTGGGCGTGGGTACGGCGGTGAGGAACAAGGTCACGGGAAAGCCCTGTGCGGCAAGCACTTCAGCGGCGGCCAGCGCGAAGTCGTCGGATCCGTGCCGGGCGTCACGGCCGACGATCACGTCCTGCCCGCCCAGTCCTCGATCCTTGAGCACCTTGGCCACCGCCCAGGAGGCCCGCAGCACCACGGCGAGGTTCATCCCGCCGGGGCCGGCGCGTAACGGCCCGCGCAGGCCTGCGGTGCCGAACGTCAAGGGGTGTGCGAACAGCTGCTCGAGTTCTTCCTCGGAACACTCCGAGAGCTCGGCGGCGGTCTTGGGATCGGGGTCGTGAGAGATCCACTCCTGCGCAGTACTTGTGGCCGGCGACGCAGTCATGCGGTTAGTGTGCCCAGTTTCTCGGCCGCATATTCCGGCGACTTCGACCTCACAGCCGGGCGATGACCGCGGCGAGCAGGGTGCCCATCCGCGTCGCGGACTGACGTCCGGCCTCCAGCACCTCTTCGTGGTTCAGCGGCTGACCCGTCATGCCCGCCGCGAGGTTGGTCACCAGCGAAATCCCCAGTACCCGGGCGCCGGCCGCGCGGGCGGCGATGGTCTCGTGCACGGTCGACATGCCGACGAGGTCGGCGCCCACCGTGCGCAGCATCCGGATCTCGGCGGGCGTCTCGTACTGCGGCCCCGGCAGGCCGGCGTAGACGCCGTCGACGAGCGTCGGGTCGATCTCGCGGGCGAGCTCACGCAGGCGCGGTGAGTACGCGTCGACCATGTTGACGAACTGCGCACCCACCAGCGGTGACCGGCCGGTCAGGTTGAGGTGGTCGCTGATCAGCACGGGCTGTCCGACGGTGAAGTCCTCGCGCAGCCCACCCGCGGCGTTGGTCAACACGACCGTGTGCACACCGCAGGCGCAGGCGGCGCGGACCGGATGCACGACATGACGCAGGTCGTGCCCCTCGTAGGGATGGATGCGGCCCACGAAGACCAGCACACGATGCTCGGCGATGCGCATCGACAACACCTGGCCGCCGTGCCCTTCGGCGGTCGGTGGCGTGAAACCCGGCAACTCCGCGACCGGAACCACGGCGACCGGATCACCCAGCCGTTGCACCGCCGGCGCCCAGCCCGAACCGAGCACGACGGCGACGTCGTGGCGCTCGACGCCGGTGCGCTCGGCGAGCGCTTCGGCCGCCTCGGCGGCCACCGCCTGGACATCGGTCACAGTGGGCGAGCTTATCTGTCGGACCCCGACGCCCGGCCCCGATGAGATGGCGCAGTGAGATACTGCCAAGATGCCAGCACTCACCGCGTCGGACGCCGTTGAGGACGCCGTCCGCCGACGCCGTGACGATCTGGTCGAACTTTCGCATTCCATCCACGCCGAGCCCGAACTCGCGTTCGCCGAACACCGCAGCTGCGCCAAGACGCAGGCGTTGGTCGCCGAGTACGGATTCGACGTCACGCAGGCGCCCGCGGGGCTCGAGACGGCGTTTCGGGCCGAATACGGAAGCGGGCCGCTGGTCGTGGGCATCTGCGCCGAGTACGACGCGCTGCCCGGTATCGGGCACGCCTGTGGACACAACATCATCGCTGCGTCGGCCGTCGGCACCGCCTTGGCCCTGGCGGAGGTGGCCGACCGACTGGGATTGACGGTGGTGCTTCTCGGTACGCCTGCCGAGGAGGCCGGCGGCGGGAAGGTGCTGCTGCTGAACGCGGGCACGTTCGACGACATCACCGCCTCGGTGATGCTGCATCCCGGCCCGCTCGACATCGCGGCCGCGCGATCGTTGGCGTTGTCGCAGGTCGCCGTCCGGTACGAGGGCAGGGAAGCCCACGCCGCCGTCGCGCCGTACCTCGGCATCAACGCCGTCGACGCGATCACCGTCGCGCAGGTGGCGATCGGGCTGCTGCGCCAACAGATGGCGCCGGGCCAGATGGCGCACGGCATCGTCACCGACGGCGGCCAGGCCACCAACGTCATCCCGGCACGCGCCGAGATGCAGTACACGATGCGGGCCAACGACGCGGCCTCGCTGCGCGAACTCGAACAGCGGATGGCGGACTGCTTCTTGGCCGGGGCAGTGGCCACCGGTTGCGGGCACGACGTCACCGAGACCGAACCCAGCTACCACGAACTGACCCCGGACACCTGGCTGGCCGAGACGTTCCGCGCGGAGATGCAGCGGATGGGCCGCGAGCCGGTCGCTCCCGAACTGGAGGCGGCGTTGCCGCTGGGCAGCACCGACATGGGCAATGTCACGCAGGTGATGCCCGGGATCCATCCGATCGTCGGCATCGACGCGGGCGGGGCGTCGGTCCACCAACCCGCGTTCGCCGAGGCCGCCGCGAGCCCGAGCGCCGACAGAGCGGTGGTCGAGGGCGCGGTGATGCTGGCCCGCACGGTGGTGCGGTTGGCAGAGACTCCCGGCGAACGCGACCGGGTGCTGGAACTGCAGACGAGGCGGGCGTCATGAGCGTGCTGCCCCACGCCGCCGCCCGGTGGCTGTCGGCCCACTTCGATGACCTCGTCAAGTGGCGTCGCCACATTCACATGCATCCGGAGCTGGGGCGACAGGAGTTCGCCACCACGCAGTTCGTCGCATCGCGGCTGGCCGACGCGGGCCTGAACCCGAAGGTGCTGCCCGGCGGCACCGGCCTGACGTGCGACTTCGGGCCCGAGCACGGGCCGCGGATCGCGCTGCGCGCCGATATGGACGCATTGCCGATGGCCGACCGCACCGGCGCGCCGTACGCGTCGTTGGTGCCGGGCGTCTCACACGCCTGCGGGCATGATGCGCACACCGCGATCCTGCTGGGCGCCGCGCTGGCGTTGGCGTCGGTGCCGGAACTTCCCGTCGGGGTGCGGCTGATCTTTCAGGCCGCCGAGGAGCTGATGCCAGGCGGCGCGATCGACGCGATCGCTGCCGGCGCACTGTCGGGGGTCTCGCGGATCTTCGCGCTGCACTGCGACCCGCGGTTGGCGGTCGGGAAGGTGGCGATGCGGCCCGGGCCCATCACGTCGGCCGCCGATCAGCTGGAGGTGACGCTGCATTCGCCCGGCGGTCACACCTCGCGGCCCCATCTCACCGGTGACCTCGTCTACGGGCTCGGCACGTTGATCACGGGGGTGCCGGGCGTGCTGTCGCGTCGCATCGACCCGCGCAACAGCACCGTGATGGTGTGGGGCGCGGTGAACGCGGGCGTCGCAGCGAACGCGATCCCGCAGACCGGGACGTTGGCGGGCACCATCCGGACCGCGAGCCGCGACACCTGGGAAACACTCGAAACGATTGTGCGGGAGATCATTTCGTCGCTATTGGCGCCGCTGCACATCGAATACACGGTGCAGTACCGTCGCGGTGTGCCGCCGGTGGTCAACGAGGAGATCTCGACACGCATCCTCACCCACGCGATCGAAGCGATCGGCTCCGACGTGCTGGCCGACACCCGGCAGTCCGGTGGTGGCGAGGACTTCTCGTGGTACCTGGAGGAGGTGCCCGGCGCCATGGCCCGGTTGGGCGTGTGGACGGGTCGGGGCCCCCAGTTGGATTTGCATCAGCCGACGTTCGACCTCGACGAGCGGGCGCTCGCGGTCGGAGTGCGGGTCCTAGTCAACATCATCGACCAGGCCGCCGCGTTCTAACTGCCGCGAGCGACCGTGTTTGCCCCGCAACACGCCGCGGTGACCGGGCAGTCGACGGTCGCTCGCGCCCATTGATCGTCCCCAAGCCGCACTTCATCCACATTCGCGTGCGACACCCGCGGCCGGTGCTCCTCGGTCGTCGACGATCGGCGTGTGAACCCAGAGTTGTTGCGACTCTTCAGCGCCCAGGCAGGACTGGCGACCAGCGGCCAGATTCTGCAACACATGACGAGACGGGGCTTCGAGGCGGCGCTCAAAACCGGCCCACTGCAACGACTCTGGCCGGGCGTCTACTGCTTGGAGGAACCCGACGACATCCTGCGGTTGCGGGGACTGGACTTGCGCTGCGGACGGCCGGTCGCTGCGTGTCTGCACACCGCGGCGGCGATGTACGGCTTCGATACGGCGGAGCCGACCGATCTCCATGTGCTGAGCCCACTGGGTTCACGGTTGCGGTCAACCGACGGGCTGGTGGTACACCGTCGTGAGGGCGCGCCGCTGACCGTCGTCAATGGCAGGCCAGCCACCGCGCCGGCCTGGACCGCCGTAGAGGTGGCCCGCTCGCAACGCCGGCCCAGGGCGCTGGCCACCTTGGATGCCGCGCTCCGAAGCGGCTCGTGCAATCGGACCGAGTTGTGGCGTGCCGCCGTCGCCCAGGCCGGACGGCGCGGAATCGTCGCCGTGCGGGAGTTGATCGCCCTGGCCGACGCCCGCTCGGAATCGCCGATGGAGAGCGAAGCCCGGCTGGCGATGATCGACGGTGGCCTGCCGATACCGGAGTTGCAGTATGCGGTCGTCGACGGAAACGGGGAGGTGCGTCGCCTGGACTTCGCGTGGCCCGACGTGCACGTGGCCGTCGAGTACGACGGCGTCGACTGGCACAGCGACCCCGAGGCCATGCGGCGTGACCGCAGGCGTACAGCCGCACTGCTGGATGTCGGCTGGACGGTGATTGCGATCGTCTACGACGACGTCCGTCATCGGCAGTGGCAGTTCGTCGACCGCATCGACCGACAGCTTCGTCGCGCTCGCGCGGCGTGAGCGACCGCAAATTGTCCGCGAGATACGGCGTGTCGGCGGACAGACACGGTCGCTCGCGGCAAGAGAGCTAGGAGCCCGGTCCGATGTTGAGTGCGGGTCGGGTGCGCAGATGGTGCACGTACTCGGCTGGCGCACCCGCGATTTCGGCGGCGTCGGCCATCACCCCGAGATAGCGCGCCGACGGCAGGCCGCCCTCCCACGCGTCGACCACGTACAGCCAGGCGAGCACGGGCTCGAAGTCGGTGTCCGACGAGATACGGTGCACCCGGCAGCGGATCTTCTTGTGGAAACCGAGTTCCGAGCCCTCCCAGCGATCCAGGTTGGCCTCGTCGTCCTTGGTCATGTCGTAGAGCACGACGAAGACCTTCGACGTCGGATCCTCGACGACGGTGGCCAGCGCACCCTCCCAGCCGATGTCCTCCCCGCCGAACGTCAGACGCCAGCCGTACAGCCAGCCCGTTCCCGCCATCGGAGAATGAGGTGCGCGCTGCAACATCTGCTCCGGATGCATGTTCGATCCGTAGGCGGCGTAGAGCGGCACCCAGAAAGACTAAGCGTTCGCGCGCCGCGTGGGCGATCGACCTCCCGCTTCGTTAGGTTGGGGGCGTGGCAACCCGCATCGTGATCATCGGCGGCGGGCCCGCCGGCTATGAGGCGGCACTGGTCGCCGCGGCCCGTGGACCCGAGGTTGCCGAGGTCACCGTCGTCGACTCCGACGGCATCGGCGGGGCCTGCGTGCTGTGGGACTGCGTCCCGTCCAAGACGTTCATCGCGTCTACGGGTGTGCGCACCGAACTGCGTCGCGCGCCCGATCTCGGCTATGCGCTGGAGTTCTCCGACGCCGAGATCTCGCTGTCCAAGATCAACCAGCGGGTCAAGAGGCTGGCCGCCGCGCAGTCGGCCGACATCGCCGAACGGCTGCGCAACGACGGCGTCACGTTGATCGCCGGCCGCGGTGAACTCGTCGACGACATGCCCGGGATGGCCACGCACACGGTCAAGGTGACCGAGCCCGACGGCGCCGTCAGCACGATCAGGGCCGACGTCGTGCTGATCGCGACCGGCGCCAGCCCCCGCGTGCTGTCCGGCGCCGAACCCGACGGCGAACGCATCCTCAACTGGCGCCAGCTCTACGACCTCGAAGACCTGCCCGAGCACCTCGTCGTCGTCGGCTCCGGTGTCACCGGCGCGGAGTTCGTCAACGCCTACACCGAACTCGGGGTCAAGGTGACGGTGGTGGCCAGCCGCGACCAGATCCTGCCGCACGAGGACTCCGACGCCGCCGCGGTGCTCGAGGACGCGCTGAGCGACCGCGGGGTGACCTTGGTCAAGAACGCGCGTGCCAAGTCGGTCACGCGTAACGGCTCCGGCGTGCTGGTCACGATGACCGACGGCCGCACCGTGGAGGGCAGCCACGCGCTGATGACGGTCGGGTCGGTGCCCAACACCAGCGGCTTGGGCCTCGAACGGGTCGGCATCGAACTCGGTCAGGGCGACTATCTGAAGGTCGACCGGGTGTCGCGCACCGGGGTGCCCGGCATTTACGCCGCCGGTGACTGCACCGGCCTGATGCTGCTGGCCTCGGTGGCCGCCATGCAGGGCCGCATCGCGATGTACCACGTGCTGGGCGAGGGGCTCGAACCGATCCGGTTGCGGACGGTCGCCGCGGCGGTGTTCACCCGGCCCGAGATCGCCGCGGTGGGGGTGCCGCAGTCCAAGATCGACGACGGGTCGGTGGCCGCGCGAACGATCACGCTGCCGCTCCACACCAACGCCCGCGCCAAGATGTCGAGCCTGCGGCGCGGTTTCGTCAAGATCTTCTGCCGCCCGGCGACGGGAGTGGTGATCGGCGGTGTGGTGGTCGCCCCGATCGCGTCGGAGCTGATCATGCCGATCGCGCTGGCCGTGCAGAACGGCAACGACGTCGAGGATCTGGCGCAGACGTTCTCGGTCTACCCGTCGCTGTCGGGTTCGATCACCGAAGCGGGCCGCCGCCTGATGGCGCACGACGATCTGGACTAGTTCCACGTAGCCTGGGATGCGCGCACGTACCGACGAGTAACGAGGAGCCGTTCCGGTGACCGACCCGATCCCGGCGAACGGGCAGACGCTTCTGGGTCCCCAGCAGCGGGCCGAGGCCTGGGAACGGCTCGGCAGCGAGCAGTTCGACGTCGTCGTGATCGGCGGGGGAGTCGTCGGCGCGGGCGCGGCACTGGATGCGGCCACGCGGGGTCTGAAGGTCGCGCTCGTGGAGGCGCGCGACTTCGCCTCGGGCACATCGAGCCGGTCGTCGAAGATGTTCCACGGCGGGCTGCGCTATCTCGAGCAGTTGGAGTTCGGGTTGGTGCGCGAGGCGTTGCACGAACGCGAGCTGTCGCTGACGACGTTGGCGCCGCATCTGGTCAAGCCGTTGCCGTTTCTGTTTCCGCTGACCAATCGGTGGTGGGAGCGTCCGTACATCGCCGCGGGCATCTTCCTCTACGACCGGCTCGGCGGCGCGAAATCGGTCCCGGCGCAGAAGCATCTGACCAAGTCTTCAGCGTTGCGGCTGGCGCCGGGACTCAAGCGGTCGTCATTGATCGGCGGCATCCGCTATTACGACACCGTGGTCGACGACGCGCGCCACACGATGACCGTGGCCCGCACGGCCGCGCACTACGGCGCCGTGGTGCGCACGTCGACGCAGGTGGTCGCGTTGCTCCGGGAAGGCGACCGCGTCACCGGGGTCGAGGTCCGCGACTCCGAGAACGGCGCAGTGACCGAGGTGCACGGGCACGTCGTCGTGAACGCCACCGGTGTCTGGACCGACGAGATCCAGGCGTTGTCCAAGCAGCGCGGGCGCTTTCGGGTGCGCGCGTCCAAGGGTGTGCACATCGTGGTGCCGCGCGATCGGATCGTCAGCGAGGTGGCGATCATCCTGCGCACCGAGAAGTCGGTGCTGTTCGTGATTCCGTGGGGCACGCACTGGATCATCGGGACCACCGACACCGACTGGAATCTGGACCTTGCGCACCCGGCGGCCACCAAGGTCGACATCGACTACCTGCTCGAAACCGTCAACACGGTGTTGGCGACGCCGCTGACCCACGACGACATCGACGGCGTATACGCCGGGCTGCGACCGCTGCTGGCCGGCGAGAGCGAGGAGACCTCGAAGCTGTCGCGTGAGCATGCCGTCGCGGTGCCCGCTCCGGGACTGGTCGCCATCGCGGGGGGCAAGTACACGACCTACCGGGTGATGGCCGAGGACGCCATCGACGCTGCCGCCGAGTACATCCCGGCGCGGGTGGCGCGGTCGATCACCGAGAAGGTTCCCCTGATGGGCGCCGACGGCTACTTCGCGCTGATCAACCAGACTCAAAGCGTCGGAAAGCATTACGACCTGCATCCGTACCGGGTGCGCCACCTGCTGGACCGGTACGGCTCGCTGATCGGCGAGGTGCTGCAGATGGCCGAGGGTGATCCCGAACTGCTGACCCCCATCACCGAGGCGCCCGTCTACCTGAAGGTCGAGGCCTTCTACGCTGCGGCCGCCGAAGGTGCGTTGCATCTGGAGGACATCCTGGCCCGGCGGATGAGGATCTCGATCGAGTATCCGCACCGCGGGGTGGACTGCGCGCGTGAGGTCGCCGAAGTGGTTGCGCCGGTTCTGGGTTGGAGCGACGAGGACGTCGACCGCGAGGTCAAGACCTATCTGGCCCGGGTGGACGCGGAGATCCGCTCGCAGCAGGAACCCGATGACGAGTCGGCCGACGCATTGCGGGCGGCAGCGCCCGAAGCACGCGCCGAGATCCTCGAACCCGTCCCCCTCACTTGAGGTGCCGGCCTTGAGGCGCCCGGCGCCGCTGCCCGTTCGCGACGGGCTGGGCCCGGCGCGGGTGCGGCTGCGTGGCGGTGCGGTGCTGGTCGAGCTGGCGGACCGGTTCGGCGAGGCGGCCGCGGCCAAAGTGCTTGCGGGCGAGGTGGTGACCGCCGACGGCGACGTCGTGACCGCGGGGACCGTGCTGCCGCCCGGCGCGTTCGTGTACCTGTACCGCGAACTGCGCGACGAGGTTGCGGTGCCGTTCGACATTCCTGTGCTGCACCGCGACGACGACATCGTGGTGGTCGACAAACCGCACTTCCTGGCGACGATGCCGCGCGGCCGCCACGTCGCGCAGACGGCGCTGGTGCGGCTGCGCCGCGAACTGGACCTGCCGGAGTTGTCACCCGCACATCGGTTGGACCGGCTGACCGCAGGCGTGCTGTTGTTCACGACCCGCCGCGAGTTGCGCGGCGCGTACCAGACCATGTTCGCGCGCGGCGAGGTGCGCAAGACGTATCTGGCGCGGGCTGGGCTTGATCCGACACTGCGGTTTCCGCGGGTGGTGTGGAGTCGAATTGTCAAGCGGCGCGGGCAACTACAGGCGGTCGACGAGCCGGGCGAGCCGAACGCCGAGACTGTGGTCGAGCACCACGGTGACGGGCTGTACCGGCTGACGCCGCATACGGGGCGCACGCATCAGCTGCGGGTGCACATGGCATCGCTGGGCCTGCCCATCGTCAACGACCCGCTGTACCCGGCGGTGACCGACGTTGCACCCGACGACTTCTCGCGGCCGCTGCAGCTGCTGGCGCAACGCCTCGAGTTCACCGACCCGCTCAGCAGACGTCGACGCGCCTTCATGAGCACCCGTTGCCTGTGACTCAGCGACGCTGCTCCACCGGCTCGTTCACCTTGGCGCCCGCGGCGATCACGGCGCGGTTGCGTTCGGCGACCGTTCGCAGCGACATCTTGACCAGCCAGCGGTCGTACGTCATGTACCCGTTGACCTCGTTTTCGACGTCGGTGGTCTGGGTGTAGATCGCCCCGGACAGGCCGCCCTTTCGGACCTCGTCTTCCAGCGCGCGGCTCACCTGGACGTAGCGTTCGGTCAATCGTGCTCGGCTGTCGGTCATTTCGTAGGCCTGCGGTCTGCCCGGCCAGCGGTTGCCGTGGGGTATCAACCCGAGCCCGCCGTACTCGCCGTTCACCACCACCCGGTGTTCGAGCGGAATCGGACGGTTGCCGAGCATCGTTCGCTCGTCGCGCGGGGTCGCCGGATTGTCGTGAAGGACCGGGCGGCCCGGACCGACGTAGGTGTGGTCGTCGTAGACGTCGCCGGCCCTGCTGTCCGGCCTGGACTTGCAGCAGTTGACCCCGCTGTTGGCGTTCACCATCCGGGTCGGGTCGGCGGCCTTGGCCACTCCCGCGATCCGCGCGGTGTCGAACTCGCCCCACCCCTCGTTGAACGGAACCCAGCCGACGATCGAAGTGACGCTTCGCAACTGGTCGATCATCTCGACGAGTTCGCGTTCGAAGTTGGCCTTCGCCTGCGGCGACGGGTCCGGCGCCGGGCCGACCGGAATGTCGAGGGACACATCCAGCGACGGCATGTCCTGCCACACCATCAACCCGAGCTTGTCCGCCCAGTAATACCAGCGCGCCGGTTCGACCTTGGCGTGCTTGCGCACGAAGTTCATGCCGAGCGCCTTGGTTCGTTCCAGGTCGAACTTCAGCGCATCGTCGGTGGGAGCGGTGAAGATGCCGTCGGGCCAGTAACCCTGGTCCAGCGGGCCGTGCAGGAACGTGATCTTGTCGTTCAACGCGATTCGCGGCCGGCCCTGCGGGTCGGTGACCGTGCTGATGGTGCGCAGACCGCCGTAGCTGGCAACCTCGTCGACGACCTTGCCCTCGGGCGTGACCAGCCGCACCGTCAGGTCGTAGAGGTACGGGTCGTCCGGTGTCCACAGGCGCGGGTCGGGAACCCGCACACGCACCGGCTTGCCCGGTTCCCCGTGGTTGCGGGCCAGCGTCGGACCGTCGGGCGCCGACACGATCACCTCGGCACGTTCGTCGGTTGTCCCGGTGGAGCGCGTGGTGACGGTGAAACCCGTCAAATCCGCCGTGACGTCGAGCTTCTCGACGTGTGCGGCGCGCACGGGTTCCATCCACACGGTCTGCCAGATACCGGACGCACCGGTGTAGAAGAGACCCCCGGGATCGTTGCGTTGCTTGCCGACGGCGAACGGTGCGGCTTCGTTGCGGTCCTCGGCGCGCACGACGATCTCCTGGGTGCCCGTCCAGCGCAGCGCATCGGTGATATCCGCGCTGAACGCGGTGAAACCGCCCTCGTGGTGGGCGACGCGTTTGTTGTTGACCCACACCGTCGCGGTCTGATCGACCGCGCCGAAGTGCAGCAGCACCCGCTGTCCGCGCCAGGTGCCGGGCAGCTGAAAATTCTTGCGGTACCACATCTGGTCGTCATGACGCTTGATCCCCGACAGCGCCGACTCCGTGGGGTAGGGGACCAGGATCTTCTCGTCGAACTCCTTGGCGAACGGCGGCGTCGTCACCGCGGTGTCCTGCGAACGGCCCGTGTAGGCCCACACCCCGTTCAGGTTCAGCCACCGCGCCCGCGTCATCTGCGGACGGGGATACTCCGGCAGGGCGTTGTTGGGCCCCACGAGATGCGTCCACGGCGTCGACAGCGGCGGGCTCTCCCGCTGCCACGCCTCGGCCGCGTTCGCCGGGGCCGCACAGATCGCGAAGCCCGCCGCCAGGGCGAGGGGTAGGGCCGTCATCCGGCTGAGTATCTTGCGCACACGGTGCCGGTTGTTCGACAGCTCGGTGTTCACGGCCACGACTGCTAGTCCCCCCTGCTGGAAACCATCGACGAAATGCGGTTCGGGTGCGGCGCACCGGACGCCATGGCAAACCTAGCCAGCGGTAGGTCGCGAGGAATCAGGTGTTTCCCTATGCTTTGCATCGGCATGCGGAACGAATGCGTTGTTTCAGGCATCGGCGCATTGACCAAGAAGTCGATCAAGGACGCGTGGATGCGCGAGAGCTGTTGTGCCGCAGCGTATGTGCAAATTCTGTACGCTCGTCCAGCTTAGCATTGCCCGGTTGCCGTCGCCATAGCCGTCGCGGATACGCGCGGTCGTGAACGGCGTTCTCGGACACCGCCGTCATCGCGCTGCGCCCAGCGGAGAAGCCGCGCTTGAGCAAACGGTGGGTAGAGGAACTAGAGGTACGGCTGAGGATCCTGTTGGCGCCGGATGCGGCCACCATACAGGAAGGAATGGTTCGGGCATCGCAGTGGACATCGAAGACGCTGAGGGGTTCGTTACGGGGTTCGTTACGGCGACTCGCCGATCGCGCATTCGGCCCCCTGACGCGTGCGTCACTGCCACAATCGGGTCGGGCGACGGCGCTCGGTACGTCGCCGGAGGGAGGAGATGTGCGCAAGGTAGTGCTGTGCGCTGCTGCGGCCTTGTTCGCCGGGGGATTGGTGACCGTGAACCCGCCGAGCGCCGAGGCGACGCTCTGCGGTTCGGTCGGCGGCAGGTTCGTCGACGTGACCGGGTGTGCCGACCCGCTCTCGTATCTCAACGAGTTGCCGCCACCTCCACCGCCACCACCACCTCCGCCACCGCCACCACCGCCCTCGGATGCGCCGCCTCCGCCTCCACCCCCGCCGCCCCCGCCGGTGTACGTTCCGCCGCCGCCGGCGCCGAACGTCAGCGCGTGCGTCAACGTCGGGCGTCGGGTGAGCGTGAGCGGTTGCATCTGAGACCTGGTCCATCTGCTTGACTGACGGCCGTGGACCGCGCTTCGTTCGACCGTCTCTTCGATATGACCGGCCGCACCGTGATCGTCACGGGCGGCACCAGGGGCATCGGCCTTGCGCTGGCCGAGGGCTTCGTCCTGGCCGGCGCGCGCGTCGTGGTGGCCAGCCGCAAACCCGAGGCCTGCGAACAGGCCGTGCAGCATCTGCGCGGCCTGGGGGGCCAGGCAATCGGCGTGCCCACCCATTTGGGTGAGGTCGACGCCCTCGAGGCGCTGGTGCAGCGCACCGTCGACGAGTACGGCGGGATCGACGTGGTGGTCAACAACGCCGCCAATGCCCTGGCGCAACCGCTGGGTGAGATGACGCCCGACGCCCTGACGAAGTCTTTCGAGGTCAACCTGCGCGGGCCGGTGTTCCTGGTACAGGCGGCCCTGCCTCATCTCAAAGCCAGCGCGAAAGCCAGTGTGATCAACATGGTTTCGGTCGGTGCGTTCAACTTCTCGGCGTTGACCTCGATCTACTCCGCCAACAAGGCCGCGCTGATGTCGTTCACCCGGTCGATGGCCGCCGAGTTCGCTCCCTCGGGCATCCGGGTGAACGCGATCGCTCCCGGGCCGGTGGACACCGACATGATGCGCAACAACCCGCAGGAGGTCGTCGACGGGATGGCGCGCAGCACGTTCCTCAAACGGCTCGCATCACCCGACGAAATGGTCGGCACCGCTCTGCTCTTGGCGTCGGATGCCGGCAGCTACATCACCGGTACGGTCATGATCGTGGACGGCGGCGGAACGCCTCGCTAGCTTCGCGCATCTCGCCGCTGGTCGAGGCCAGGATCTGGCTGCGGTTCTCCAGGTGCAGGGCCGCTTCCAGGCTCGACGCCTCGAGATTGGCCCACAGCACCTGCTTCGTCGACTCGAGGCCGAACTTGCCGTAGCCGCAGAGCGTCTCGGCGATCGCCATGGCATCGAAGACGACCGCTTCGTCTGTCGACACCCGCGACACCAGCCCGAGCCGTAAGGCCTCCGGCGCGTCGACCGCCCGTGCCGTGAGGATCAGATCGAATGCGGGACCGGCGCCGATGATCCGGGGAAGCGTATAGCTGACCCCGATGTCGCAGCCGCCGAGACCCAGCTTGATGAACTGGGTGCAAAAGCGTGCCGACTCCGAGGCGATCCGGATGTCGCAGGCCAGCGCGATGCCCATTCCGCCGCCGTACGCGACCCCGTTGACCGCGGCGATCACGGGTTGGCGCAGCCGGTGGATGCGGGCGGTCAGGTCGGCGATGCGCTCCTGCCAGCGCATACCCGAACGCGGAAATTCCGTGCCCTGGCCTGTCTTCTGCGGATTCGGATCGGTCAGGTCGAGCCCCGAGCAGAAGCCGCGTCCGGCGCCGGTGAGCACGACGACGCGGCAGTCGTTGTTGGCACCGATCTGCTCCAGCGTCGCGTGGAGGTCCTCGACGAGTTCGTAGGACAGCGCGTTGAGCTTCTCGGGCCGGTTCAGCGTGAGCACGGCGATGTCGGGCCGGGGGTAGGCAACTTCGAGGTGCGGCATGCGCACACGCTAACCCGCACCCGGTTTCACACGGTGCTGCGCCATCCCGCGACTCCGACCGCGATCATCCGCAGCTGTTTGACGGCCACCCGTTTGATCTCGTTGAGGGCGGCCTGGTCGTGGGCGTCCTCGATGGCTTCGGCGATCACGATCATCGCGTTGACGAACAGGCTCGCCAGGATGTTGAGATCCTCGCTGCTCCACGTGTTGAGGTTCGGGAAGCGGGCCAGGTCGATCGCGAGCTCGGAGGTGATAAGCCGGATCTCGGTGCGGATGGCGTAGCGCAGAACAGTGACGCCGCTGTTTCGTTCGCGGCCGATGAAGCGCCAGTGTTCGCGGCGTTCGTTCACGCCGTCGATGAGGATGTCGACGCTGGACTCGATGACCCGCTTGGGGTCGAGCCTGCCCGCGCGGGCCCCGCGCAGCATGTCGCGCAGGCTGCGGAACGACTCGTCGATGAGGACGAGGCCGAGGGCTTCCATCGACTCGAAATGCCGGTAGAACGCCGCGGGCACGATGCCGGCTTCTCGCGTGACCTCGCGCAGGCTCAGCGCGGAGAAACTGCGCTCCTCGAGCAGTTTGAGGGCGGCCGCGACGATCGCCTGCCGGGTGGCCTCCTTGCGCTCCTCGCGGGACATGGTCGCCCGCGGGTGCTCGCGCGAACGTGACCGTCCCGACCGGCTCGACCGTGAGCCAGGCGTACGACTGTTCACTGTGTGAAACCTACCACAACCTGGGTGAATGGGTTGACGAGGTGCTGCACACCCCTGCACGGTGTACATATGTTCACTCAAACTTTGACCCGTGGCCTGCGGGAAAGGGTGCTCGGGTCGCCGCTGATCGACCTGCTCACCGGGCCCCACGGGGTGGACCGATACACCGAGCTCGTCGCGCCCACCTGGACGCGGGGCGACGCTCGAGCCGAAGTCGTCGCGGTGCGGCGGCAGACCCCGCGCAGCGTCACCCTCACCCTGGAGCCGAATCAGGCGTTCACCGGTTTCCGCGCCGGGCAGCACGTCAACCTCACGGTCGAGATCGACGGTCGCCGTCGCACCCGGCCGTACTCGCCGGCCAGCGCCGAGGGGGACCGCTACCTCGAGCTGACGGTGGGCCGCCACGACGGGGGCCTGGTCTCCGGCTACCTGTGCGACCACGCCCGCCCCGGCATGGTGGTGGGTCTGGACTCGGTCGGCGGCGACTTCGTGGTTCCCGACGACCCTCCGCGACGCATCCTGTTCGTGTCCGGCGGTAGCGGCATCACCCCGGTGATGTCGATGCTGCGCACGCTGCGCGCCCGCGGGTTCCGCGGCGAGACCGCGTTCATCCACTACGCCCGCTCCGCCGAGGAGGCCTGCTACCGCGCCGAGCTCGACGCGATGACGGGCGTGCGGGTGCTGCACGGCTACACGCGGTCGGCGGCCGGCTCCGACCTGACCGGTCGCTTCGGCCCCGCGCATCTGGAGGCGGCAATGCCAGACCCGGACGCGGTGTTCGTCTGCGGGCCGCCCGAACTGGCCTCCGCCGTGCGTGAGCACTGCACGAACGTGCGCTCGGAAAGCTTTGTCCCCCCGACGTACACCGTGCCCGCCGAACCTTCCGGCGGCACGATCACGTTCGCCGACAGCGGGGTGGCGGTGACCGACGACGGTCGACCGCTGTTGGAGCAGGCCGAAGACGCGGGCCTGGCCCCCGAAAGCGGATGCCGAATGGGCATCTGCCACAGCTGCACCCGCCGCAAGACGCGCGGCGTGGTGAAGAACATGGTCACCGGCGCGATGTCCGCCGCGGAGGAGGAAGACGTGCAGATCTGCGTCTCGGCCCCCGTCGGCGACGTCGACCTCGCGCTGTAGAACCGAAAGGAGTTCGACATGACCGTCATCACCGACATCACTTCGAAACCGCCCCCCCTGGAAAAGACGGTGGCGGGCAAGAAGATCAGTTTGACCGCCGAGCAGGCCGAGGCGTTCGGCCGCGAACTCGACGCACTCAAGGAGCGCGTGATCGCCGACCTCGGCGAGCGCGACGCCACCTACATCCGTCGAATCATCAAGACCCAGCGCGCTTTCGAGATCGGCGGGCGGGCCCTGCTGTTCGGCGGGGTGTTCCCGCCGTTCTGGCTGGCGGGCACCGCGCTGCTGGGACTGTCGAAGATCCTCGACAACATGGAGATCGGCCACAACGTCATGCACGGTCAATACGACTGGATGGGCGACCCGAACATCTCCAGCCGGGGTTTCGAATGGGACACCGCGTGCCCGGGCGAGCAGTGGCGCCACTCGCACAACTACATGCACCACACCTACACCAACATCGTCGGCATGGACCGCGACGTCGGTTACGGCATCCTGCGAATGAGCAAGGACCAGAAGTGGACCCCGTACTTCCTCGGCAACCCCGTCTATGCCTTCCTTCTGATGGTGCTGTTCCAGTACGGCGTCGCGCTGCACGAACTCGAGACTGAGCGCATCCGCGCCGGGGAGATCACGATCGCGGACAAGCGCGAAATCCTCGAGGGCATCTGGCGCAAGACCAAACGCCAGGCACTCAAGGATTACGTCGCGTTCCCGCTGCTGGCCGGGCCGTTCGCGCCGTGGGTGCTCGCGGGGAACCTGACCGCGAACCTGATGCGCAACGTGTGGGCGTACATGATCATCTTCTGCGGTCACTTCCCCGACGACGTGCAGGAGTTCTCCGTGGAGGAGACCAAGGCCGAAACGCGGGGCCAGTGGTACTTCCGGCAGGTGCTGGGCTCGGCGAACCTGACTGGCGGAAGGCTGTTCCACATTCTGAGCGGAAACCTGTCGTTCCAGATCGAGCACCATCTGTTCCCCGACATCCCGGCGCACCGCCTGGCCGAGATCTCCGAAGAGGTCAAGGACATCTGCACCCGCTACGGGATCCCGTACAACGCGGGGTCGCTGCCGCGGCAGTTCGCGACGGTGGTGCGCAAGATCGTCCGGTTGGCGCTGCCGTAGCGACCCCGGGCGCGGCGAGACTGCGGTATCTGACGAGAATCGGCCGAAATCCGTCACAAACCGCAGTCTCGGCGCGCTTCGGCGCGGGTCAGGTCTGGCAGACCGGACACCAGTAGGAGACGCGTTCGCCCGGGTTACCGGGGCGCGGGGAGTCCGACTCGATGGGCGTGCCGCACCGGCGGCACGGTCGGCCACGCCGGCCGTAGACCCACAGGTCGCGGCCGCCGCGGGTGTCGCCGGTCGTGGTCCGGTTGACGCGGGACCTGTTCAGCCACAGCATGTCTCGGGCTCGTTGCACCATTCGCAGCGGGTCCTTGACCCTGCCGACCGGAGTGGTGGGCAGGTAGCCGGTGACGAAGCAGAGCTCGTTGGCGTAAACGTTGCCGACGCCCGCCATCACCCGCTGGTCCAGTAGCGCCTCGGCCAGTGGTCGCTGCGGATCCTCGACGAGGTTGGCCCTGGCGACGGCCGGGTCCCAGTCGTCGCCGAGCAGGTCAGGGCCGAGGTGGGCGACGGCTTCCATATCGCGATCGCGTGGCAGAATCTCCAGCACGCCGAGGTCGACACCGGCGGCGCGGGAGTCGCTGGTGTACAACAGGATCCGGATCTTGTACTCGGGCACCCGCCGAATCTGCCCGCCGATCAGCCAGGCGCCCTCCATCTTCAGATGGGAGTGGATGCTGGCGTCACCGGCGCGGATGAACAGATGCTTACCGCGGCTGATCACCTCGTCGACGACACAACCCGTCAGGTCGACCGTCGCGAACTTGGGCACCCGCACGTCGCAGCGCGTGAGCTGCTTGCCCGCCAGTGCCTCGCGCAGTTTGGTGGCGGTGCGGTAGACCGTGTCGCCTTCGGGCATGCGTCAGCGCAACCGCAGGCCGCGCGGCGTCCGGGCGAACCCGGCGCCGAGCAGCGCATCGTGGACCGCAGCGCGCTCACCCTCGGCGCCCGGTTCGAGCACGGGAACACCGTTGACCTTCTCGACGAGGAACGATCCGGCCCGGCCGTTGCTGACCAGATCGGCCAGGGCAGCAGCGGCGGCGATATGCGCGTCGGTGTCGCCGGTGAAGCTCAGCAGTGACCGCCCGCCGCGTTCGAGGAACCACACCAGTTCGCCGTCGACCATCGCGACCAGTGCACCGGCCTTGCGGCCCGGGCGGTGCGTGGAGTCGTCATCGGATCGCTTTGTCGGCCACGGGAGTGCGGCGCCGTAGGGGTTGGCCGGATCGGCGGCCGCGAGGACGATCGCGTGGTAGTCGCGGTGGTCAGAGTCGACGCTGTCCAAATAGGAGCGCAGGCGGTCCACCGTGGACGCGACGGCGAACTGGGCGCCGCCGAGTGACTCAACGAAATAGCCGCGCTGGCACCGGCCGGCGTCCTCGAACGCCGTCAGCACCTTGTAGAGCATGGCGAAGCCGCCCGGCACGCCTTCGGCGCCAACGGCACCCTTGGTCAGCACCCCGTGGCGCCCGAGCAGCAGTTCGGCTTGAAAGTGTGCGCGCACAGTCGATTCCGGTTCTGCGGCCGGCAGCGCCGACCACCGGCCCGCCACCGTGGGATCGGCGTTACGGGTCTGGGCGTGCGCGACGCTGTAGCTGCTCAACCGCGGCGCCCGTCGCCGCTGCCGGTGCGCGGGGGCGCTCCGGCGTCCCGATGCCCCGCGGGTACCCATCAACTTCGCGCGCACCGGCGCGAACGTGTCGCCGGTGACCCAGCCCGCCCAGATCAGATCCCACAGCGCATTCTTGTGGTCTTCGTTCGGATTGTCGGTGAGCTGACGGAAAAAGAACGCGCCGCCGCGATCGAGCGTTTCGAGGATCGCCCGGTGGCTGTCGGTGAACTCGATCTCGGTGGGGGCGCTCAACGTCAGCGGCGCCGACTCCGCGGAGTGGAAGGCGATCCACCCGTCGCCGCCACCGATCTGGCCGGCCCCCGACCACGTGACCTCACCGGAGGCCAGCAGTTCGTCGAGCATCGCCGGCTGATAGTCGCGGACGCGCTGACCGAACACCAGCGGCTCGACGGCCGAAGCCGAAATCGGCACGCCGGCAAGCTGATCGATCACGGTGGCGAGTCCGTCGACGCCGCTGTTGTGCGCCGAGCCGACCGACTGCCACGCCGGCAGGAAACGCCCGTAGGCCGCCGTGCTGACCGGCTCGATCTGCGCCCGCAGCGCCGCCAGCGACCGGCGCCGCAGAATCTTGAGCACATCGGAGTCACACCACTGCTCGGCGGCGGTCGGGTCGGCGACCGGCAGATCGGTGAACTCACCGCGAATCAGCTTGCCGTCGATGGCCATCCGGCCCAGCACGTCGGCGGTGACGCGCAGACCCAGACCGAACCGGGCCGCCGCGTCGTGTGTGGTGAACGGGCCTCGCGTGCGCGCGTAGCGGCCCAGCAGCTCACCCAGCGGGTCGTCGACCGATTCGGTGAACGCCGTCGGCACCCCGACCGGTACGGCCACACCGACGCCGTCGCGCAACAGGCCGATGTCCTCGATGGCGATCCACCAGGTCTCGTCGGCGAAGGACACGGTCAACGCCCGTTTGGCGGCGCGCAAGCCGTCGAGCCAGCCGCCGATGTCGGACGTCGTGGCGCGGTCGGCGATCTCGGCCTCGGTCAGCGGGCCCAGCAGCCGCAGCAGGTCGGCGATGCCCTCGGCGTCGCGTGCCTTGCGGTCGTCGCTCAGATGCTGCAGCTGTCGGGTCGTACTCGTGATCACCTGCGGGTCGAGCAGCTCGCGCAGCTCGACACGGCCCAACAGCTCGGCGAGCAGCACACTGTCCAAAGACAGTGCGGCGGCGCGGCGTTCGGCCAGGGGGCTGTCGCCCTCGTACATGAATGCGCCGACATAGCCGAACAGCAGCGACGCGGCGAACGGCGACGGCGTGGTGGTCTCCACCTCGACGATGCGCAGCCGGCGTTGGGCGACCCGGTGCATCAGCTCGGTCAACGCGGGCACGTCGTAGACGTCCTGCAGGCATTCCCGCACGGCCTCCAACACGATCGGGAAGTCGGGGTACTTGCGCGCGACGTCAAGCAATTGCGCGGCGCGCTGGCGCTGATGCCACAGCGGGGAGCGCTTGCCCGGATGGCGGCGCGGCAGCAGCAATGCGCGGGCCGCACACTCACGGAAACGGGAGGCGAACAACGCCGAACCGCCCACCTCGGCGGTGACGATCGGCTCGATCTCGTCGGCGTCGAACACAAACAGGTCGGCACCCGGGGGGGCGTCCTCGGTGTCGGGTAAGCGCACGATGATGCCGTCGTCGGAGGCGGTGGGCTTCTCGTCGATGCCGTACCGCTCCCGCAGCCGTCGTGACACCGCCAGCGCGAGTGGCCCGTGCACGCGCAAGCCGTAGGGGGAGTGCAGGATGACGCGCCAGTCGCCGAGTTCGTCGCGGAACCGTTCGACGACGAATGTGGTGTCCGAGGGCACGACGCCGGTCGCCTGGCGCTGGTCGTCGATCAGCTGCCACAGGTTGTCGGTGGCGAACTGGTCGAAACCCATTGACCGGCAGCGCTGATCGAACTCGTCGCGACCGAGGCGGGCCAGTTCGCCGGTGTACGCCCCGACCGCGGCGCCCAGTTCGGCCGGGCGGCCGACGCCGTCGCCGCGCCAGAACGGAAGTCGCGCCGGCTGACCGGGCGCCGGGATCACCAGGACCCGGTCATGGGTGATCTCCGTGATCCGCCAGCTCGTCGCGCCTAGGGAGATGACGTCGCCCGGCCGCGACTCGTACACCATCTCCTCGTCGAGTTCCCCAACGCGGGAAGGCTTTTCGGAATCAGTGGCCAGATAGACCGTGAACAGGCCGCGGTCAGGGATCGCGCCGCCGCTGGTGACCGCCAGCCGCTGCGCTCCGGGCCGAGCCGTCATCGTGCCGGTGTCGCGGTCGTACACCAGGCGGGGCCGCAGCTCGGCGAACTCGGTCGACGGATACTTACCCGACAGCAGATCCAGCGTCGCCTCGAACGCGCTGCGCGGCAGGGTCGCGAACGGGGCGCTGCGCCGCACCGCGTCGAACCAGCGGTCGGCGTCGAGCGGTTCGAGCGCACACGCGGCGACCGTGTGCTGGGCCAGCACGTCGAGCGGGTTGGTCGGCACCCGCATGGTCTCGATCTCACCGGAGAGCATCCGCTTGACCGTCACCGCGCAGCCGATCAGGTCGGTGCGGTGCTTGGGGAACAACACACCCTGGGAGATCTCGCCGACCTGGTGGCCGGCGCGGCCGATGCGCTGCAGCCCGCTGGCCACCGAGGGCGGGGCCTCCACCTGGATCACCAGATCGACTGCGCCCATGTCGATCCCGAGCTCCAGACTCGAGGTCGCGACGACGGCCTTGAGCCGGCCGCTCTTGAGGTCGTCCTCGACGAGCGCGCGCTGTTCCTTGCTGACCGAGCCGTGATGCGCGCGGGCCAGCAATGTGGGCGCGCCCGACGCCTGCCCGCTGCCCATGATGTGGGCGGGTGAGCCGCCTGCGACTCCGGTGTTGGGTCCCGTCTCGAGCTCCTGGCCGGTGCGCTCAGCGTGGATCTCGTTGAGCCGCGACGTGAGTCGTTCGGCGAGGCGGCGCGAGTTGGCGAACACGATCGACGAATTGTGACCCTCGATCAGGTCGACGATCTTCTCTTCGACGTCGGGCCAGATGGTGTTGTTCTCGAGGTTGGCCATATCCGGCACCGGCACCTGGACGGACAGGTCGAATGTCTTGGCGGCCGGTGGGGCCACGATCGTGGTGCGGGCCTGACCGGACAGGAACCGCGCCACCTCCTCGGGGGGACGGACGGTGGCCGACAAGCCGATCCGCTGCGCGGGCGCGTCGAGAAGTTGATCCAACCGCTCGAGCGACAGCGCGAGGTGGGCGCCGCGTTTGGTGGCCGCGACGGCGTGCACCTCGTCGACGATGACGGTCCGGACGTCGGCCAGCGTGTCGCGCGCCGCCGAGGTCAACATCAGGAACAACGATTCGGGCGTGGTGATCAGAATGTCGGGCGGTCGGGCGATCAGTTCGCGCCGCTGCGCGGGGGAGGTGTCGCCGGAGCGCACCCCGACGCTGATCTGCGGGGCGGGCACACCGCGCCGTTCGGCCATGCGGGCGATACCGGTGAGCGGGGTGCGCAGGTTGCGCTCCACGTCGACGGCGAGCGCCTTCAGCGGCGAGACGTACAGCACTTTGGTGCCGGCTCGTGGTTCGGCGGGGACGGAGGCCAACTGGTCGATTGCCCACAGGAACGCCGCGAGCGTCTTACCGGATCCGGTGGGTGCGATGACGAGCGTGTTGTCCCCATCGGCGATCGCCGACCAGGCTTGGGCCTGGGCGGGCGTCGGCTCGGCGAACGTGCCGGTGAACCACTCCCGGGTCAGGTCGCTGAACCGGGCGAGGGGGGATGTGCTCATCGACGTCCATGGTGCACCCCACCACCGACAAGTCCTCGGCGGTTGCGGTGCCTCAGCTATCGCCCAGCGATGCTTGGCGCGCCGAAATCACAGGTCAGCGGCGATTCGGTGACACCGCTTCGCGCAGGGGAGAAGGGATACCGGGGACGCGTCCGACGGCGTCGAACAGGGCGTGTGCGCACGCGTCGGCCACGGGACCGGCCTCGATGGACGGGTCCATCAGCCGTTGCCTGCACATCTCGAAGGTGAAGGCCAGCCAGCCGTAGACGGTGATGCGCAGGTCGCGCTCCACCTTGTCGTCCAGGTCGTCGCCGACGGCGGCGTGGATGCGGCCGAGAATGCGGCTGGCTTGACGGTCGTTGTCGGTGTCCTCGATGCCGCGCAGCACGGGATCGGAGCGGCCCGATCCCACGTAGGCGGCCCACGCGCCGTGTGGGTGCTCGTCGTCGTAGCGCAGGTAGGCGAGCACCCCCTCACGCACCTGGTCGAAGAGGCTCTGCCCGGGTCGCGGTGGCACGTTGGTGGCCTCGAACAGCCGCTCACCCTCGGCGCGGATCACCGCGGCGAAGAACGCCCGCTTGTCCGGGAAGTAGTGGTACATCAACGCCCGGGACACTCCGGCCCGCTCGGCGATCTCGTCGATGCGAACCTCGTCGTAGGGCCGCTGACCGAACACCTCGGCACCGAGCGTCAGCAGTTCGCTGCGTCGGTCGGCGGGGGAGAGCCGCCGTCGGGACTCGGCCATGAGCTTCATCGTAGTGAACACATGTCAAACAGCGGATCGTCCGGAGTATTCGGACGGCTGCGGGGTAACCCCGCGCAAGAACAGACATCCCACGAGAGGCCATCGATGAGTTTTCCAGAACAGCAGCAGTCCCCGCCCGGTGTGCAGAGCGAGATGACCCCGACCCCCGACTGCGGCGAGACGAGTTATCAGGGGTCGGGCCGGCTGACCGGTAAGCGCGCGGTCATCACCGGAGGCGATAGCGGAATCGGCCGCGCGGTCGCGATCGCCTACGCGCGCGAGGGTGCCGACGTGCTGATCGCCTACTTGAACGAGGACGGCGACGCCAAGGAGGTCCAGAAGTATGTCGAGGACGCCGGGCGCAAATGTGTGTTGATGCCCGGCGATCTCTCCGACCCGGCGCACTGCCGCGCCGTCGTGGACCGCGCCGTGCAGGAATTCGGCGGGATCGATGTGCTCGTCAACAACGCCGCCTACCAGATGACACACGACACCCTCGACGAGATCAGCGACGAGGAGTGGGATTACACGTTCCGGCTCAACGTCGGGGCGTACTTCTACCTCGTGAAGGCCGCGCTGCCGCACATGGGCGCCGGTGCGTCGATCATCGGCAGTTCCTCGGTGAACTCCGACATGCCCAACCCGAAGCTGGCGCCGTACGCGGCCACCAAGGCCGCGATCGCCAACTTCTCCGCCAGCTTGGCGGAGATGTTGGGCGAGAAGGGTATTCGCGCCAACAGCGTCGCGCCGGGCCCGATCTGGACACCGTTGATCCCGTCGACGATGCCGCCGGAGAAGGTCAAGCAGTTCGGCGAGAACACGCCGTTGGGCCGTGCCGGTCAACCGGTCGAGTTGGCGCCGGTCTACGTGATGCTGGCGTCCGACGAGGCGAGCTACGTGACGGGTGCGCGGATCGCGGTGACCGGCGGCAGGCCGATTCTCTAGCGGGGCGCTTGGCCGCCGATCGTGCGGTTTCATCCGCGACACGCCGATTTGGCGGATGAAACCGCACGTTCACCATGTTTTCGGGCAGCCGCGGGCGATTAGTGCCTCGCCGACTCGCTCGAGAAATACGCGCGGCTGGTTGTGCAACATGCCGCTGGTCAGCCTGATGTCGTTCCAGCCGAGCCGCGGCAGCAACCAATAGCGTTCGGCATCGGCGGTACGTTGTCGCGGGTCAGTCCAGTGGTGTGCGCCTTCGAAATCCACGCCGACGCGATACTGCGACCATCCCAGATCGATGCGTGCGACCACACGCCCTGACCGGTCGAGCACCCGTATCTGGGTTTCCGGACGCGGAAATCCGGCCTGCACCAGCAGTAGTCGGGTCAGTGATTCGTACGGCGACTCCGCGCCGCCGTCGACGAGTTCCAGTGTCTGGCGTAGCTGCCGCAAGCCGCGCACGCCGGGATGCCGCTGCGCCACCTCGTCGATGTCGGCGGGCTTGATGTCCGTCGCATTCATCAGCGCGTCGATGCGTTGAACGCCTTCCTCGAGCGGGAGCCGGCGGCCGAGGTCGAACGCGCTGCGCTCCGGCGTCGTCACGGGCATCTGGTGGCGCGTCACGATCTCCTCGGGCAACAGTGTGTCGCTGTGGACGGTGATTCTTGGCGGCGATCGCCGATTCGACAGCACGAGTTCGGCGGCGGCGTCAGGCTCGACCCATTTCGCGCCGAGCAACGCCGACGCCGATAGGCCTGCCAGTACACCTTGTCGGCGTGACCACAGCCAGGCGGCCCTGGCCCGGTCGACGGCCGACAACTCGACGCCCCGCGGCGCCCACACGCCGGGATAGATGCCGGCGTGAAATCGCCGCAGCTCGCGAAACGTCAGTAGTCCCGCGTCGAGCGCCTCGCTTGCTCGAAACGGCCAGTCGAGATCTTCCATGGCCGCAACGGTCGCGCCCCGCCATGACATCTTTCGGGGTGAGAGCCCACGTTATCCACAGGTTCACCCCCGCGACTGTGCGATCTCATACGCTTTGCGCGGCGTGTCGCGGATGAAACGGCACGTTCGAGGCAATTCGGGCGGTCAGGGCGCCGACGGCTCGAGCAGGCGCCGGATCGTCGACCGCAACCGGGGAAGGTCGGCCCCACCGACCAGCTCGCATCCGTGAAGCTCGGCGAGTTTGCGTGCGGCGGCGGTGAATTCGTGGTTCGTGACGACCATCGTCTTGGTGCAGTCCTGCATCGGCGCACCCGCCACCACTTCCTGCACGGCGCTCGCGCCGACGGGGCGCGACTGGCGTTTGCACTGGATGGCAAGACGGTCCGGTCGTTTGCCGACGATGATGTCGACTCCCCAGTCTCCCGTGATCGCGGTCATGATCACCGGCGCCCCGCAGGACCGGGCCACCCGCGCCACGTGATCCTCGAACTCCGACCCCGACATCGCGGCGGTGACGTCCTCGCGGGCACCGGGAGTGCTGACACCGACGAGGGTGCCGGCGAGGAAGCGGGGGAGCGCCGCGAGTACCAGCGGCGCGACGAGTCCGAGCGCAAGGCTCCACTGCGGGGCGGCCCCGAGCAGCCACGCCCCAACCCCCACCGCCCCGGCCGCAGCGAGGTACAGCTTTACGGTCACCCGACGGATCGTAAGACGTGATCCCGACATCCCCGCGCCGACCGATCCGTTGCTTGTCCGATCAACGAACCGACGAACGTGCTGGAATACACTTGTGCGATCACCGGATTCGGCCCGCGATCATGACTGACGAGTTGCCCGACGCCGACGGGCAGACACCTGTCGAGCAGGCCCTCGCGGGCGGCGACCCCCACCGGGTCGGCTGGTTCCGCTTCTACTTCGCCGACGAACGCTGGGAGTGGTCGCCACAAGTCGAACGGATGCACGGCTACGAGCCGGGTACGACGGAGCCGACCACCGAACTCGTTTTGTCACACAAACATCCAGACGACTACCGCCAGGTGGCGGCGACGTTGGATGAGATCCGCCGGACGTCGGGCGCGTTCTCCACCCGCCACCGGATCATCGACACCGACGGCGAGGTGCACCACGTCGTCGTGGTCGGCGATCAACTCTTCAACGACAGCGATCAGGTGGTGGGCACCCACGGGTTCTATGTCGACGTCACCCCGTCCACATTGGAGCGGCGCGACCGGGCGTTCAGCGCCGCGGTCACCGAGATGGCGGAGGCGCGCGGTCCGATCGAGCAGGCCAAGGGCATGCTGATGCTCATCTACCGGATCTCGGCCGATTCAGCGTTCGAGTTGCTCCGCTGGCGTTCGCAGGAGACCAACACCAAGCTGCGGATCTTCGCCGAGCAAATCGCCAGGGATTTTCTCGGGCTCACCTATGACGAGGAGTTGCCACCGCGCTCCACCTACGACAGGTTGCTGCTCACCGCACACCATCGCGTCCGAGATTGAGGTTTATCGGACGTTTCCACCGGGAACCCTGCGCTGCGTCAAACCCACTCCGCTGATTCGGTAGCAAATTCGGGAGTCTCTCGGCGTGTACCACAGTCCCAGCGAGCTGAGACAAGTCGACACCGGCATCCGCGACGCGGCACGGTTCGCCTTCGGAATCGGCGCCACCGGCGCGATCTTCCTGATCGGCGCCATGGTGTGGGTGAGTACGTGCCAGGGCGCGACGGCCGACAGCCTGGCTTGCGGCACGCCCCAGCGAACGCTTCTGGCGCTCGCGGCGCCCGCCGTCCTGTTCGCCGGCGGACTGCGGGCGTTCTTCCGCGCCCATCTGAACTGGCGCAGGGGTGAAATGTCGTCGGCATGGCAAGGCGCGGGATGGTTCCTGCTGACGTCGATGCTGCTGGTGCTGATGACGAGCATGCCCGCACTCACCGGTTTCGCGGTATTCGGCGGATGAGTGCGCCCGCAGACGCTGATCGACCGTTGACCGCCGTGGCGTTGGTGTGCAGCCTCAAGCCCAGCCCCGCCGAGTCGAGCAGCGCGTTGATGGCCGATCACATCTGCGAGAACCTGCGCGCTGCGGGTGTCGAAACCGAGGTGGTGCGCTGCGTCGACTACGCGATCGCACCGGGTGTCGAGGCTGACATGGGCGACGGCGACGAATGGCCCCGCATCCGCGAGAAGCTGCTGCGCGCCGACATCCTGGTGTTGTCCACCCCGATCTGGCTGGGGCACCCGGCCAGCGTGACGCAGCGCGTGCTGGAACGGCTCGATGCGGAACTGTCGAACACCGACGACGCGGGCCGGCCGACCATGGTCGGCAAGGTCGCGGTCGTCGGCGTCGTCGGCAACGAGGACGGCGCGCACAAAGTGATCGCCGACTGCTTCCAAGGCCTCAACGACATCGGCTACACCATTCCGGCCCAGGGCGGCACCTACTGGACCGGCGAAGCGATGCAGAGCACGGACTACAAAGACCTCGACGAGGTGCCCGAGCCCGTCGCGTCGACGACTGCCGCGTTGGCCAGCAACGCCGCTCATCTGGCCAGAGCCCTGCGGGCCGACCAGTACCCGCCGTACCAGTGACGGCCGGTTTCTGTCCCTGGATGGTCGGGTAGTTCTAGCGTTGTCAGTAGCCCATGTCCGGGTGGAGGTATGCCGAGAGAGGAGTACCGATGAAGAGCCCGAAGGATCCCGTCGACCACGCGAGAACGACCCGTCCACATGCCGGGGAGTCGATGAAGGACACCAAGAACATGCCGGGGCTGATCCTCATCGGCGTGGCCCTGGTGCTGTTCGTCTCTGCGCTGGCGGCTCACGGCGCCGGCCACCACGGGGTGGGCATCGGCCTCGGCTGCGGCTCCGCTGCGCTGTTCATCATCGGCGGCGGCTGGCTGCTCGTCGAGCATCTGCGGGTGCGCAAGATCGAAGAGCGTTGGTACGCAGAACATCCCGACGCACAACGGCAAAAACCGAGTAGTTGACGCACCGAAGAGAAAAGCCCAGCCGAATCGGCTGGGCTTTTCTGATGTGAATCGAATTACTGCTCGTTTTCCTGGCGCTTCTCGGCGGCCTCGGCGCCGGCGCGTGCGGATTCCGCCTCGGCTTCCTTCTTGGCGGCGTCCTGCTGGGCGTCGGCCTTGTCCTGCTGGGCCTTGCCCTCGCGAACCATGTCGTCACGGCCGGTGACGGTGCCGACGGTTTCCTTGGCCTTGCCCTTCACGTCTTCGACGACGCCCTTGATGCCTTCTTCAGGGCCACTGTTCTTCTCGGTCATGCTCACCTTCCGCATTGCAGTGGTTCAGTCCAATCACGAGGAACTTCCCCGCGCAGGTGTCGGGTTCCCGAGGGCCTGAACGACTAAACGCTCGCCCGACCGGGCTCACTGTGTCGCCGCGTCGTCCTCGGGATCGATCTCCACCGCCTCCAGCTGCTCCTGCCAGTCGGCGGGCGACGCCTCCAGAGGCGGATTCGGTTCCGAATCGACGGAGGCCTCCTCGTCGAGAACCGGTTCGCTGGCGGCGCGCTGCTGTTCCACCGCGTCGGCCACGGGGACCTCGTCGGGCCATCCTTCGCGCTCTGACACGCCCTACCGGGTACCCCGGAGCTGCAGGGCGAAACGGGGGCGACGTCACGCCAGATCCGTTGCGCGAAGTGGGGAGTCCGCAATACGAATCGGTACTTGTCCGCTATGCGAAGAGTCGTTCGGAGAACCGTTTTGCCTGAGAAGTGCTCGGGTAGGCGGCCCTCATGTCGGTCGTCTCGAATTCGCGTTCGGTGCTGCTCTGGCATGTGCACGGGTCATGGACCGAGTCCTTCGTCGCGGGTCGGCATCGCTGTGTGTTGCCTGTGAATCCCGCGAGGGACGCCGACGGCCGAGGACGCTGTGGTCGGAATTGGCCACGTGCCCAAGAGGTTTCGTTCGACAAAGTATATGACGAGCACATCGACCTGGTGGTGTTGCAGCGGCCCGAAGAGATCGAACTGACCAGCCGATGGCTGGGGCGGCAACCGGGCCGAGACGTTCCCGCCGTCTACGTGGAGCACAACGCGCCGCGGCCGTTCGCGGTCGACAGCGTTCACCCGGTTGCCGACCGTAGTGACATCCCGATCGTGCACGTGACCGACTTCAACCGGCTCATGTGGAACAACGGCGTCGCGCCCACGCGCGTCATCACGCACGGCATCGTCGATCCCGGCCTGCTCTACACGGGTGACGTCGCGGCCGCCGCGACGATGATCAACGAACCGTGCCGGCGCTGGCGCACGGTAGGCGCGGATTTGCTGACCGCGTTCTCCGAAACGGTGCCGATCGACGTGTGGGGCATCGACACCGACGTGCTCTCCGAGTGCATCACGAGCCCGCGGGTCTGCGGGCGGGGCGACGTGCCCGCCGCGGCCTTGCTGCCCGAGGTGGCCCGCCGCCGCGTGTTCCTGCACACCGCCCGATGGACCTCGCTGGGTCTGTCGCTGATCGAGGCGATGTTCATCGGGATGCCGGTGGTCGCCGTCGCCTCGACGATGGCGCCCCTGGTGGTGCCGCCCGAGGCCGGCGTGGTGAGCGCGGACATGGACACACTTTCGCGCGCCCTGTCGTCGTTCGTCGCGGACGGGGCGGCCGCCGCCGCGGCCGGTAAGGCGGCGCGGGATTTCGCCAAGGCGCAGTTCGGAATCGATCGGTTCCTCACGCAGTGGGACGACCTCATCGACGAGTGCTGTCGATGACAACCGGAAGGAGGGCGCCGATGCGGATCGCAATGGTGTCTGAGCACGCCAGCCCGCTTGCCGCGCTCGGCGGCGTCGACGCCGGTGGGCAGAACGTACACGTCGCGCAGCTGTCGGCCGCACTGGCCAGACGCGGTCATCAGGTGACCGTCTACACCAGAAGGGACAACCGGGACCTGCCCGACCGCGTGATCACACCCGAGGGCTACACCGTGGTGCACGTCGCGGCCGGCCCGGCCGAGCCGATGCCCAAGGACGAACTTCTTTCGTACATGGGTCCCTTCGCTCAGTTCCTCGACACCGAATGGGCGGCGGACCGACCCGATGTCGCCCATGCCCACTTCTGGATGTCCGGTATCGCAACACAATTGGCCGCGCGCCACCTCAACCTGCCTGCGGTCCAGACCTTTCACGCATTGGGTGTGGTGAAGCGGCGCCACCAGGGGGCGCAGGGCACCAGCCCGCCGGATCGATTGCGACTGGAGGCGACGGTGGCGCGTTCCGCTACCTGGGTCGCGGCCACCTGTACCGACGAGGTGTTCGAGCTGATGCGAATGGGTCGGTCCCGCAACCGGATCTCCGTGGTGCCGTGTGGGGTGGATCTCGACCTGTTCCACCCGGAGGGACCCGTGGCGCCGCGATCCGAGAGACACCGCATCGTCAGCGTCGGTCGGTTCGTGCCCCGCAAGGGTTTCGACGTCGTCGTGCGCGCGTTGCCCCACCTGCCCGATACCGAGCTGGTGATTGTCGGCGGACCCGACCGGTCGCAACTCGGGTCGGATCCCGAGGCGCGTCGGCTGCTTTCTCTGGCAACCGAATTGGGCGTCTCCGACCGTGTGAAGCTGTACGGGTCGGTGTCCCGCACGGAGATGCCGGCCGTTCTTCGGTCTGCCGACGTGGTGGCGTGCACCCCGTGGTACGAACCGTTCGGCATAGTGCCGCTCGAGGCGATGGCGTGCGGCGTGCCCGTGGTGGCGTCGGCGGTCGGCGGAATGCTCGACACCGTCGTCCACGACGTGACCGGACACCTGGTCAAGCCCCAGCGGCCCGATGAGGTGGCCAAGGCGGTGAAGGGTCTGCTTCGTGACGACTTCCTGAGGCAGAGCATGGGTGCCGCCGGGCGGGACCGCGCGCGGGCCCGCTACTCGTGGGATCGGGTCGCCGCAGACAGCCAGCGAATCTACGACCGGTTGGTGCCCCTGCGGGTCGCGCAACCGGAGCCGGCGACGAGCCTGTCGTCCGGATGACCGGCTCAGCCCGACTCCAGCAAGGTCACCGCTTCCTCGATCTCGCGCGGCAGCGGTCGGCGCTGGGCGACCACTGCGGGTATCCGCGCCACGGCCTCGACCGCAACCCTGGCATGGTCGCGGTCGCGCAGCGCCGCCACTGCCAGGCGCCCACTTGCAGTGAGGCAATGGCGAATCGGGCGTCGCAGCCAGGTGGTGAGCACATCGTTGCGCAATACCCTGGCGGCCTGGGCAGCGGACGTGGCGCGCACCGAGGACGGCTGGTGAATGGCCAGCAGTTCAGGGTAGTAGCAGAGGTCCCAGCCCGCCGCGGCCATATCGAGCGCCAGCAGTTGCTCTTCCCCGCGGAAGTGCAGGATGTCGCTGAAGCCACCCGCCTGTTCGAACGCCCGCTTGCGCACCATGGCCGCGCAACTCATGAAGCCGAGGATCGACGGGCCCGGCAGCTCCGGCCGTCGGCCGAGCGCACTGTCGGCGAGCAGAGCGCAGAACGAATCCTCCCGGCGCTGCGGCCAGACGATCGTGCGCGCGGCAAGCAGTCCCACCGACGGGTGCCGTTCGAATGCCTCCGCACCGATCGCCGGGGATTCGGGCGTCCACCAGGAGTCGTCATCGCAGAACGCCACATACGGCGTGCGGCACACCGCCACCCCGACGTTGCGGCCGACCGCACCGAGGTTGGTCTGAAGCTCGACGAGCTCGACGCGGCCGGCCGACCGTGCCGCCATGCCGTTGATGAGCGTCGCGGTGTCGTCGGTGGAGGCGTTGTCCACCACGACGATCGGGCACGGCGTGGTGTCGAGCAGCCTGGCCACCACGGCAGCCAACTCCTTGGCGCGATTCTGGCTGGCTATCACGAACGAGACGTCGGTGGAGGCTGGGCCCTGCATGACCCTGACGGCTACCCGCGGATCGGGAAGGCAAACGATGCATGACATCAAACGCGCGCTGGTCACCGGCGGCGGAGGGTTTCTCGGCGGGCACCTGTGCGAGCGATTGCTCGACAGCGGTGTGGAAGTGACCTGCCTCGACGATCTGTCCACCAGCGCGCCGACCGCCGCCGATCTGTTCGTGGACCGACCCGGATACCGGTTCGTCGCGCACGACATCAGCCGGCCGCTGCCCGATCTGCCGTCGGCAATCGACACCGTCTTTCACCTCGCATCGCCGGCCTCACCGGTGGACTATCTACAGCTGCCGATCCAGACGCTTCGCACCGGGGCACTCGGCACCTCGCACATGCTCGAGTTCGCGCAGCGGTGCGGTGCACGGCTGGTGCTGGCCTCCACCAGCGAGGTCTACGGCGATCCCCTGGAACATCCGCAGCGCGAATCATATTGGGGCAACGTCAATCCGATCGGCCCGCGCAGCGTGTACGACGAATCGAAGCGGTTCGCCGAGGCGTTGACGTTCGCCTATCGGCGCGAGCGCTCTGTCGATATCGCCGTGGCGCGGATCTTCAACACGTACGGACCACGCATGCGGCCCGACGACGGCCGCGTTGTGCCGACCTTCTGCCACCAGGCATTGGCGGGTGAGCCGATCACGGTCAACGGAACGGGCACCCAGACCCGGTCGTTGTGTTTCGTCGGCGACACCGTCGCGGCGCTGATCGCCCTGGGCGAATCCGATTGCACCGGGCCCGTCAACGTCGGCAATCCCGATGAACTGACGGTGCTGCGCATCGCCGAGCTCATCCGGGATCTGACCGGAAGCGACTCACCGATCGAGTTCCGCCCGATGCCGCAGGACGACCCGCAACGCCGGTGCCCCGACATCTCGCTGGCCCGCGAGTTGCTGGGGTGGCATCCGCGAGTCAGCTACACCGATGGCCTGTCGATGACCGTCGACTGGTTCCGCCGGCAATCGGCAACCGTTGCACTGCAGGGGAGTTGAGGGAAGTCATGCGCATTCTCGGGATCAACGCGGTGTTCCACGATCCGGCTGCCGCGCTCGTGGTGGACGGTCAGATCGTCGCGGCCGCCGAGGAGGAGCGGTTCACCCGCCGCAAGCACGGCAAACAGGCCGTGCCGTTCTCGACGTGGGAGTTGCCGGTGGAATCGGCACGTTGGTGTCTCGAACAGGCGGGGCTGAAACCATCCGACCTGGACCTGGTCGGGTACTCCTACGACCCGCGCCTGATGGACGAGTCCACCGACGGGCTCGCAGGCCTGGACCGGGACTGGGAGTACCTGCGCACGCTCTACGCCGACCGGGCCCCCCGTTTCCTCCAGGCCGCCCTGCCCGGTCTCGACCCGGGCGTCGTGCGGCACGTCCGCCATCACGTCGCGCACGCCGCATCCACCGCGCTGGCCTCCCCCCACCCCGACTGCGCGGTTCTGGTCGTGGACGGCCGCGGCGAGCGGTCCTCGATGCTGGCCGGCAGCTATCGCGACCACAAGCTCGACGTGCTCGCGACTCAGTCGCTTCCACACTCGCTGGGTCTGCTCTACGAAAGCCTCACCGAGCACCTCGGATTCAAGCGCTCCAGCGACGAGTACAAGGTGATGGCGATGGCGTCTTACGGGACACCGCGGTTCGCCGAGAGATTCCGCGAAGCGGTCTACGCATGCGCCGACGGGGGCTTCCGCACCGAACCGGTGGACTGGAACTCGATCACACCCGCCCGCGCACCCGGCGCCGGGAAGGGGCATGCGCTGGACCGGCCCGAACCCGAGCACGCCGACCTCGCGTGCAGCGTCCAGACGGTCGTCGAGGAAGTGCTGCTCGACCTCGTCGGCTGGCTTCGCGACCGCACCGACCACGAAAGCCTCTGTCTTGCAGGTGGAGTCGCCCTCAACTGCGTGGCGAACTCGAAGATCTTCTCCCGCGGGGGGTTTTCGAATGTGTGGGTGCAACCGGCCGCGGGGGACTCCGGAACCGCGCTCGGTGCGGCACTGGCTCTGGCGGGAGACGCCGGTGAACCGATCGCGCCGATGCCCTCGGCGGCGTTGGGTCGCGGATTCTCCGAGGACGAGATCGCCGCGGCGCTGACCGAGGCGGCGGTGCCCCATGAGAGGCCCGCGGATCTGGCCGTCGCGGTCGGAGACGCGTTGGCCGACAACAAACTCGTCGGCTGGTTTCAGGGCCGCGCCGAATTCGGGCCGCGCGCGCTCGGCCAGCGGTCACTGCTGGCCGACCCCCGCCGCATCGAGAACCTGGAGCGACTCAACACCGTGAAGGGGCGCGAGCAGTTCCGGCCCGTCGCCCCGATGGTGCTCGCCGAACGGGCCGCCGAGATCTTCGCCGGCGGACCGATTCCGAGTCCGTACATGCTGTTCGTGCATGAGGTCGCCGCCGAGTGGCGTGACCGGATTCCCGCGGTCACCCACGTCGACGGCACCGCGCGCATTCAGACCGTGGACCGCGGCCAACCGCTGCTGCACGACACGATCAGCAGGTTCGCCGCCCGCACCGGGGTCCCGGTCATCGTCAACACCAGCTTCAACACCGCCGGGCGGCCCATGGTCGACAGCCCGCGCGACGCGCTCGAATGTTTCGGCAGCGCACCGATAGACGTGTTGGCGATCGGTCCGTTCATCGTGAGGCGTCAAACATGACGCCGTCGTTCGCGGTCGTGGTGCCGACGGTCGGGCGGCCGTCGCTGCACCGCCTGCTCGCAGAACTCGACGGGTCCGCCGGGCCGGCACCGGCGGCGGTGATCGTCGTCGACGACCGGTCCCAGCCCGCTCCGCCCCTGGAGGTGGACTCACGTCTTCCAATCACGGTGCTGCGCAGCGGGGGACGAGGACCGGCGGCCGCTCGCAACAAGGGCTGGCGTGCGACCCGAACCGACTGGGTCTGCTTTCTCGACGACGACGTTGTCCCGCAACCTGATTGGTTCGCCGCGCTGACCGAGGACCTGGCCAAGGCAGAAGTGGAGTCGGCCGCCGGCTCACAAGCGGTGATCGAGGTGCCGCGAGTGGGCGGGCGCAAGGCCACCGACGACGAACAGCGCACCCAGCGGCTCGCCGAAGCCAAATGGATCACCGCCGATATGGCGTTTCGGCGCGATGTCCTCGTCGACATCGGCGGCTTCGACGAACGATTCCCACGGGCCTACCGCGAGGATTCTGACATCGCGCTGCGAATCACCCGGGCCGGTAACGGCATTGTGCGCGGGGCCCGCCGGTGCACCCATCCCGTCGCGAACGCCACGCTGATGAGCAGCGTGCGTGCCCAGACCGGCAACCGGGACAACGCCCTGCTTCGCCGCAAGTTCGGTAGGCGGTGGCGCTCGGCGATCGGTGAGGGCCGGGGCCGGTTCCCGGCGCACTCGGTGACCACGGCCGCGGCCCTACTCGCGGTGGTGAGCGCGGTGGCGGGCCGGTGGCGCCTCGCGCGCACCGCCGCCACGGCCTGGGCGCTGCTGACGGGGGAGTTCGCGCTCCGCCGGTTCCGGTGCGGCCCGCGGACACGCAGTGAGGCCGGTCGGATGGCGCTCACCAGCGCGCTGATCCCACCGGTTGCGGTGTGGCACCGGTTGGCCGGGGAGTGGACGTTCCGCACGGCCCGGCCCGACCCGCCGCTGGCGGTATTGCTCGACCGCGACGACACGATCATCGCGGACGGGCCCTATCTCAACGATCCGGCGGGTGTTCGCCCGCTGCCGGGCGCGCACGACGCGTTGGATCGCCTGCGTCGCAACGGGTTACTGCTGGCTATTGTGAGCAACCAGTCCGGGGTGGCCAAGGGATTGATCACCACGCGACAACTCGAATCCGTCAACGCCGAGGTCGACTCGGCGCTGGGTCCGTTCGACTCGTGGCACCTGTGCGTGCACGACGCCGACGACGAATGCCGCTGCCGTAAACCCGCGTCCGGCATGGTCGAGGATGCCGCCGCCGCGCTGGGTGTTCACCCCTCGCGGTGCGTGATGATCGGCGACACCGGTGCAGACGTCGAGGCCGCGCTGGCCGCGGGCGCCGACGCGATACTCGTGCCCACCGACCGCACGCTGCGCCACGAGATCAGCGAGGCCCTCATCAAGGCGCGCGTCGCACCGAGCCTCGATGCAGCGGTGTCCATGGTGCTCAGGGACTGCCGATGAGCCGGGCGGTGGTTGCGCGGTTGGACAGCGCCGGGGACGTGTTGATCACCGGTCCCGCGGTGCGCGCCGTCGCGCAAACCCACGATGCGGTCACCTTTCTCGCGGGCCCGCGCGGGCGGGCGGCCGCCGAGTTGCTGCCCGGCGTCGACGAGGCCATCGAGTGGCAGGCGCCGTGGGTGGACTTCGACTCACCCGAACTGACCGCAGGACACGTCGAGGCGTTGGTCAAACAGTTGCGCGATGTCGCTCCCGAGCGGGTCTACATCTTCACGTCTTTCCATCAGTCCCCGCTGCCGCTGGCATTGATCTGCCGGATGGCTTCGGTGCCGTGGGTGGGGGCGATCAGCGAGGACTATCCCGGAACACTGCTCGACCTGCGGCACCACGTCGCCGACGGCATACCCGAACCCGAGCGCGCGTTGTCGCTGGCCAGGGCGGCCGGTTGTGAGCTGCCCGAGGGCGACGACGGCACGCTGCGGGTGCGGCAACCACCGCCGCTGCCCGCGGATGTCGCCGAATCACTCGGCGACGCACCGTTTGTCGTCTTCCATCCCGGAGCCGCCGTGCCCGCGCGCCGACCGACCGCCCAGCGCAGTGCCGGCATGGTCGAGGCGCTCGTCGCCGCCGGACATCGAGTGGTTGTCACCGGCGACCCCGTCGAACGCGAACTCACCACGGCGGTGGCCGGGGAGTCGGCCATCGACCTCGGAGGACGCACCACCCTGGACACCTTGGCGGCGGTTTACGTCGCGGCGCGGGTGGTGATCGCACCCAACACCGGACCCGCCCACCTGGCGGCGGCGGTCGGCACACCGGTGGTCTCGCTGTTCGCTCCCGTCGTACCCGCTTCGCAATGGAGCCCGTACGGAGCCAGTGTCATTCGGCTCGGGGACCAGCAGGCCCCGTGCCGGCTCACCCGGGCCCGCGTCTGCCCCGTGCCCGGGCACCCGTGCCTGGACGGCATCGGCGACGACGAACTGCTCGAGGCGGTCAACCGAATTGGAGGACGGCAATGATCCCGATGATCCAAACTCACTTCTCCGCGCTGTCATACGCGGCCGATCACCTCGCGCCCCAGGCGCCCAAGCTGGCCGCGTGGGGGCGGCGGCTCGCCGATGTCCTCACCACCGGCGGCCGGCTCCTCGCCTGCGGCAACGGCGGCAGCGCGGCCGAGGCGCAGCATCTGACCGCTGAACTGGTCGGCCGCTTCCGCGACGAGCGAATGCCCATGTCCGCCATCTCGTTACACGCCGACACCTCGGCCCTCACCGCGATCGGCAACGACTACGGGATCGACGAGATATTCGCCAGAGGAGTGCGGGCGCACGGCAGGCCCGGCGACGTACTGTTCTCGCTGTCGACCAGCGGCACGAGCCCGAATGTGCTCGCCGCCGTCAAGGCGGCCCACGAAACCGGCCTCACCACATGGGCGTTCACCGGGCCGGACCCCAATCCCCTTGCCGCGATGTGCGACGACGCCGTCTGCGTCGAAGCGCCGACCACCGCGACAGTCCAGGAGGTCCACCTGCTGCTCGTGCATGCGCTGTGCATCGCCGTCGACGAGGTGCTGCTGGGGGCGTCACATGAATGAGACCTTGGTCATCATCGGCGATTCGATGCTCGACGTCGACATCGAGGGCACGGCCACGCGACTGAGCCCCGAGGCGCCCGTCCCGGTCGTCGACACCGAACGGATCTGGCGACGCCCGGGCGGCGCGGGACTGGCTGCTATGCTCGCCGCGCGGACGGGCTGCGATGTGGTGCTGGTGACCGCGATCGGCGACGACACAGAAGGCCAGGCGCTGACCGAACTACTGGCCGACGCCGGCGTGCGGATCATCGGATTACCGATGGCCGGTAACACGCCGTGCAAGACCAGGATTCGTGCCGCCGGGCAATCGATGCTGCGGCTGGACCACGGCGACGGATCGGCCGCGAACGACGCGGTGCCCGCCTCGGCGGCCGAGGCGGTCGGGCGGGCCGCCGCGGTCTGCGTGGCCGACTACGGACGCGGCATCACCGCGCACGGTGAGATCCGAAATCTCATCACCTCGGCCGTGCAGCGGGTGCCGACGGTCTGGGACCCGCATCCCCGCGGGAGCGAACCCGTCCCGGGCTGCTGGCTGGTCACGCCGAATCAGGACGAGGCGGCGGGGCGCTCGGCGGAGTCGCTGCGCGAACAATGGGCGGCACGAGCGGTGTGCGTGACCCTGGGTTCGAAGGGCGCACTCGTGGCCAGCGACACCGGTAGCGAGCACCACCCGGTGCGGGATGCGGCCGCGCGGGCCGACCACGGCGACACCTGCGGCGCGGGGGACAGGTTCGCGATCGCGGCCACCATGGCGCTCGCGGCGGGCAAGGACGTTCACCATGCCGTTGCCGACGCCGTCAACGCCGCCAGCAGGTTCGTCGCCGCGGGCGGTGCCGTCGGTGTTTCGAGCGCGGCCGCAGTCGGTGGAACACATTCGGCCGCAACATCGACCGCCATCACCGGCGGCATCGTCGAGGTCCGGGACCGCCTGCGCCGGCGCGGCGGCAGGCTGGTCGCCACCGGTGGTTGCTTCGACCTCCTGCACACCGGCCATGTTCGACTGCTGCGCCAGGCCCGCGATCTCGGTGACGCGTTGGTGGTGCTGCTGAACTCCGACACCTCGGTGCGCGCGCTGAAGGGGCCGCGCCGGCCCGTCGTGGCGGATCAGGACAGGGCGCGGGTGCTGGGCGCGCTGGCGTGTGTCGACGCCGTGGTGGTCTTCGACGAACTGTCACCCGAAGCGGCGCTCGAGCAACTGCGACCCGACGTCTGGGTCAAGGGCGGTGACTACACCGAGGCCGACCTTCCCGAGGCCGACGTGGTCCGCCGCCACGGCGGTGAAGTGGTGCTGTTGCCAACCGTCGCCGGCTACTCATCGTCAAATCTGATCGCCGCGGCGCGGTCGTGAACCGAAAGGAAACGTCAATGGCTCTTGGCAACATCATCATCACCGGCGGTGCATCTGGACTCGGCGCGGCTACCGTGGAAGCCGTTGCGCGCCAGGGCGGTACGCCGCTGGTGATCGACCGCAACGACCCGAAACCGGGCGTCGCCTTCGCGCGGGCCGACCTCGCCGACACCGAGGCGGTCGACGCCGCGGTGCGCGAGCTGGCCGAGCAGGTCGACGGTCAGATCCACGGCGTGTTCACCGCCGGAGGCACCGACATGTGCGGCAAGCTCGCCGATGTCGCGGTCAAGGACTGGGAACGCGTCATCCACGTCAACCTGCTGGGCACCGCGGCGGTGATCCGCTCGGCATTGCCCTACCTGAAGAACACGGGCGGCCGGATCGTCACGTGCGCATCGACATTGGGGATCAAGGCCGTCAGCGACGCGACCGCTTACTGCGCCTCCAAATTCGGGGTCATCGGATTCTCCCGCGCGTTGGCGGCCGAACTGGCGGGGGAGGTGGGAGTCACGACGCTGATCCCCGGCGGTATGCACACGGCGTTCTTCGACAGCCGCGACGAGCAGTACAAGCCGCCGCCGGACGCCAAGCTCAACCAGCCAGAACACGTCGCCGACACCGTCGTGTTCGCCCTGTCCCAGCCGGCGGGCTGCGAGGTTCGTGAGCTGGTGGTCTGCGCGTCGACGGAGTCTTCGTGGCCGTGAGCCAGGAGACCATCGTGGTCCTGCGCGCGCTGGGCCTCGGCGATCTGCTCACCGGGATTCCGGCGTTGCGTGGGCTGGGGCGGGCGCACCCGGACGCCCACATCGTGCTCGCCGCGCCCGGACGGTACCGCGACCTGGTGATGCTCTCCGGTGCGGTCGATGAGCTCGACCCGACCCCCGGTCTCGGCCGGCTCCGTGGCCGAAGCGAACCACCCGCTGTCGCGGTGAACCTGCACGGCAGCGGCCCCGAAAGCATCGCCGACCTGCTCGCCGTGCGGCCCCGAAGCCTGATCAGCCACCGGCATCCCGCGTATCCCGAGGTCGAGGGTCCGCCGTGGCGGGCCGAAGTGCACGAGGTCGACCGCTGGTGCGCGCTACTCGAATGGGCCGGGATCACCTGTGATCCACAGGATCTGGCGATTCCGCGGCCGGACGCCTATCCGGACCGTTCCTCGGCGGTGGTGATCCATCCGGGCGCCGCATACGCAGCGCGGCGATGGCCGCCGGAGCGTTTCGCACAGGTCGCCGCGGCACTGCGAAGCCGCGGTCACGACGTCGTCGTCACCGGCGACGACAGTGAAGTCGACCTTGCCCGGTCGGTGGCCGACGCCGCGGGGCTACCCCGATCCAGCGTGCTCGCAGGCACTCTCGGACTGCTCGAACTCGTCGCGCTGATCCACGACTGCCGCTTGCTGATCTGTGGTGACACCGGCGTCGGACACATCGCGACCGCGACCGGCACTCCCTCGGTGCTGCTGTTCGGTCCGACCCCACCGAACCGGTGGGGTCCCAGGGGAACGGGTCCGCACATCGCGGTGTGGGCCGGCGACAAGGGCGACCCGCACGCGGACCGACCGCATAGAGGCTTGCTGCTGATCACGGTCGGACGCGTGCTCGACGCCACCGAGAACCTGTTGAAGGACTGTGCATGAACACCATTCGAGCCGGGGTGATCGGTGCGGGCTACGTCGGCCTGACGACAGCGGTGTGCCTGGCCGAACGCGGTCATGACACGGTGTGCGTCGACGTCGACACCCGGCGGGTCGAACAGCTCCGCAGCGGGGTCCCCCTGCTGGACGAGCCGGGCCTGGCCGAGCTGCTTCGTCACGGCCTGGACACCGCAAAGCTCGAATTCAGCGTCGCCTATCCCGATTTGGCCGATTGCGACGTGGTGTTCATCTGTGTGCCGACGCCGAGCGGATCGGACGGCTCGGCCGACCTGTCGGCGGTCGACGCGGCGGTCGAGCGGCTCGCCGCCGTGCTGCGACCGGGTTCGGTGCTGGTACTCAAGTCGACGGTTCCGGTCGGCACCACCCGGCGGATCGGACAGCGGGTGCGGCACGCCGGCATTCGCGCGGTCTCCAATCCCGAGTTCCTCCGCGAGAGCCACGCCATCTACGACTTCCGCAACCCGGACCGCATCGTCATCGGCGCCGACGACCCCGACGCCGCCGACCTGATCTCGCGCGTGTACGGAAACCACGCGCAGACCTTCCGGATGAGCCCGGAGAGCGCGGAATTGGCCAAGTACGCCAGCAATGCCTTTCTCGCGGTGAAGATCTCCTACGCCAACTCGCTGGCCCAGCTGTGCGCCCGGATGGGCGCCGACATCACCGACGTCACCCGCTGCATGGGCGCCGACGTGCGCATCGGCCCGCACTTCCTGCAGCCCGGGCCGGGGTGGGGCGGATCGTGCCTGCCGAAGGACACCGCGGCCATCCTGCACACCGGCCGGACGGCCGGCCTCGATCTGCCGGAGATCGAATCGGCTCGTGTGACAAACGCCACGCAATCCGCGCGAATCGCGTCGACGCTGGGCCGGTCCATGGTCACTCCGCTCGGCCGGGCCCGCATCACCGCCCTGGGCCTGACGTTCAAGGCGGGCACCAGTGATCTGCGCGATTCACCGGCGCTGACGATCTGCGCTGACCTGGGCCGGACCGGTGCGCAAGTCACGGGATACGACCCCAGGCTCTCGGCGATGGACTGGTCGCGGTTGCGGGCCTCGTCGATCGTCGCCGTCGACGATCCATATCTGGCCGCAAAAGATGCCGACGCGATCGTCGTGCTCACCGAGTGGCCGGAGTTCCGCGAACTCGACTGGGGTCTGATCGCCGAGCACGCGCCGACAGCCGTCGTCGTGGACACCCGCAACCTGCTCGATGCAGCACTGCTCACCGACCTCGGGTTGACCTATCTGGGCAACGGAACACCGTCGGGCTACTGACCTTTGGCCACCTTGCGGATGAGGCGTGCCGTGGCGCGGTCGAGCACCTCTTGGCGTTCGGCGACGGTCTTCATCTTCGCGGCACGCCGCGCGGCTGAGGCGATGGTCAGCTCGGACTCGTAGCCCACCACGACGCGCGGGTCGACGTAGGAGCCTCGCGCCACCGCAGGTGTGTTGCCGAGTTCCTCGGCGACCTCCTTCATCACCGCGGACTCGACCCGTTTGATGACGGTCTTGTTCACCGGCGGGTCGGCGTCGACGAAGGCGGCCGCCGCCAGCACCGTGCCGTGCCAGGTGCGCAGGTCCTTGACCGTGTACCGGTCCCCGACGAGTTCCTTGAACCGCGTGTTCAGGTCGTCGGCGTGGATGTCGATCCAACCCGAACCGTTGCGGCACACCAGCAACCGCTCGGTGCGGTCGGGGCGGCGCAACAGAGCGCGGACCGAGCGGACCGCTTCGGGATCGTCGATCAGCAGTGTCCGGCGCACCCCGCTCTTGGCGGGGAAGTCGAACTCGATCGCGTTGCGCTGCAATATCACATGCTCGCAGCGCAGCGTCGCGATGCCGTACGAGTTGTTCTCCTCGGCGTACTGCTCCGAGCCGGAGCGGAAATAGCCGAGATCGGCCAGGTGCAGCGCCAACGCCAGCACCCGGTCGCGGTTCAGGCCGCGGCCACGCATGTCCGCAGCGATGCGCCTGCGCATCTCGGGCAACGCAGCCGACATCTCCAGCACCCGGTCGAACTTCTCCTCGTTACGCTCCTCCTGCCACCTCTGGTGGTACAGGTACTGGCGCCGGCCGGCGGCGTCGGTACCGACCGCCTGGATGTGCCCGTTCGGATACGGGCAGATCCACACCTTCTTCCATGCCGGCGGGATGACGAGCTCCTGGATGCGCTGCAGGGTCTTCTCGTCGGTGACCGGGCTGCCGTCGGGATGCTGGTAGGAGAATCCGCGGCCGCGGCGCAACCGGCGTAGGCCGGGGCCGCTGACGACGCTACGGCGAAGTCGCATGTTTGGGTCCCGAGCGCAGGGGGGTATTGAACCCCCACCATGGAGAAGTCTTACTTTGTCGCGCCGTCAAAATGCCGCTCGTCACAGTCGTGTTCGCTGTTTGGTCGGCCCGAGCCGTTGCGCGCTGGGTGGGAACATCTCCATGACCGGGTAAATACCCGCGTCGGCGTGCGGCACACGTCGTCATTCGCGGGTCACCGGAGTACTCGTGGTTAGGTGGGATCCGGCCTGGGGTAATCTCGCTTCGACATTGCCGGGAGGTCAAATGGCCGACACTGCCAACACCAGGGCCAACAAGAACAATGGGCACGGGCACGGCGCGCGGTCGGTGGAACTCCGGGTCGCCGCCGAACTCGAGAATCTTGCGGTGCTGCGCACCCTGGTCGCCGCGGTGGCGACCTTCGAGGATCTGGACTTCGACGCCGTCGCCGACCTGCGTCTTGCGGTCGACGAGGCCTGCACGAGGCTGATCCGGTCCGCCGTACCCGACTCCGTGCTGCTGCTCGTCATCGACCCGCGCGACGACGCCGTCGTCATCGATGCGTCCACCACGTGTAAGAGTTCCGACATCCTGGCGCCCGGCAGCTTCAGCTGGCACGTGCTGAGTTCACTGACCGACGAAGTGACGACCTTCGAGAACGGACAGGGACCCGAGAACGCCCAGGTGTTCGGGATCTCCATGACGACGAGACGAGCGACGCTGCAGTGACGCCGTCGACGTCACAGGGTTCGTCGTCGCGTTCGAACTCTGAGTACGCGGATGTCGCCGACATGTTCCGCGAGCTGAAGAACGTGCCGGAGGACTCGCCGAAGTTCCAGCGGCAGCGCGACCGCATCGTCGAGCGCTGCCTGCCCCTGGCCGACCACATCGCGCGCCGCTTCGACGGGCGCGGCGAGCCACGCGAAGATCTCGTCCAGGTGGCCCGCGTCGGGTTGGTCAATGCGGTGATCCGCTTCGACGTCGAGGCCGGCTCGGATTTTGTCTCGTTCGCGGTGCCCACCATCATGGGGGAGGTCCGACGGCACTTCCGTGACAACAGCTGGTCGGTGAAGGTGCCGCGGCGACTCAAGGAACTGCATCTGCGACTCGGCGCCGCCACCGCGGAGTTGTCGCAGCGGCTCGGCCGCGCCCCCACGGCATCGGAGCTCGCGGCGGAGCTGGGCATGGACCGCGACGAGGTCGTCGAGGGCCTGGTGGCCGGAAGCTCCTACAACACACTGTCGATCGACAGCGGTGGTAGCGGAACCGAGGACGCCCCCGCGATCGCCGACACGCTCGGCGACGTCGACCTGGGTCTCGACCAGATCGAGAACCGGGAAGCGTTGCGGCCCTTGCTGGCCGCGCTGCCGGAGCGCGAACGAACCGTGTTGTTGCTACGCTTCTTCGAATCCCTCACTCAGACGCAAATCGCTGAGCGCGTTGGCATCTCACAGATGCACGTGTCGCGTCTGCTCGCGAAGTCGCTAACTCGACTCCGGGACCAGTTGCAGTAGCGGCTTGGTGTTCTTGCCATCCGCGAGCGCTGTCTCGATGCTGTCGCAGACGGGTAGTGCGGCATCCGGATCGCAGATGCGCAACAAGCGGCTGACCGATGCGCTGGGCAACAGCGCCCACTCGATCTTCTCGCCCGCGGTGCGCACGTTGAGCGTGTGCAGCGCGGAGAACCCTGCGGTGCCGAAGAATTCGACCCCCGACAGGTCGACCACGATGCGCTCGAGCTCGGTGGCGTGGCGCAGCGCGTAGTCGACGAACTCCTGGGAGTTCGCGGCGTCGATCTCACCGTGGGCGGAGACGATCGCGGTGGCGGGGTGCACCCGCCGGGTGGCGAAGTGCGCGGTGTGGCATTCGCGGCTGTCGTCGGATTGCGCTTCAACAGCGACAGTCAAATCAGGATTGGACATGTGTGACTCCATCAGTGAATGTGTCATTCGTACTGTGGCTCACGTCAAAATTTGGGGCCCTGCGTATTCAAAGCCTTCGCAGCAGAGGCGGGAGTTCTCTACCCTTGCACGTCGATGACGTTCAGCTCGGCTGTCAACTCAACCTGAACTGAACCCTACGCTGCTCAACGATCATGCACAATCGCTATCAAGACCACCGTCGTAACCGCTGGTCACGGCGGCCGAGACCACCGAATTTATGACAAATTTGCCGAAACTCCAGCCACATCGCGGGCCGGTGCGATGACGCCGAAGGTCGCCGGTGTGCTACTGGCCGCAGGTGCGGGTACCCGTTACGGGATGCCGAAAGTGCTTGCTGCTCAAGGTGAGTGGCTCAGAGCAGCGGTGGATGCATTGAGTGACGGTGGATGTGGCGACGTGGTGGTGGTGTTGGGTGCGGCGGTGGTCGAGGTCCCGCGGCCTGCGCGCGCCGTGTTCGCCGAGGCCTGGGCGGACGGTATGTCGGCATCGCTGCGGGCCGGGCTCTCGGCGGTCGAGGCCGACTACGCCGTGCTGCACACCGTCGACACGCCCGATGTCGGAGCCGACGTGGTGCGCCGGGTGGTCACCGCGGCGATGACCGCCGAGTCGGGTCTCGCGCGGGCCCGCTACGGGCGATCGCCGGGCCACCCGGTGGTGATCGCGCGCAGGCACTGGGCGGCGCTGCTCGAAGAGGTCCATGGGGACGAGGGCGCACGCTCGTTCCTGGCGGCCCGCGACGACGTCGTCGCGGTGGATTGTGCGGATCTGGCGACGGGTCGCGACATCGACGTGAGCTGACATCAGCGGATCGTGAGACCCAGCATCGCCGTCGCGAAGCGGCGTACGGAATGCTCGGCGATGGTGGCCGCGTCGGCGTACCCCTGGCGGCATCGCGTACGCAGGAGCGCGGCCCGCGGGTCGAGCCTGATCTCGCCCAGCATCTCGCCGGTCGTCGGTTCGCACACCGCCCAGGTGTATGCCGTGTCGGAGGCCCACTGCGCGCGACAGCGAGCGATGTAGCCGGAATCGGTCTCGCCCATCTCAGCGAGCGCGGGGCCGTCGTCGATCAGCTCGTCATCGCGCGGCGCGCGCAGATACCATGCGCCGGCGTTGATCTCGACGGGCTCCATGGCGATTTCGGTGCGCTAACGCTCGCTGCGCGATCGATTGCGCACCGAATTCACTTGATCTCGGCGAGGACGGTGCCCTGGGTGATCGCCGCGCCGGGCTCGACCGCCAGGCCGGTGATCGTGCCGTCCTTGTGCGCGGTCACCGGGTTCTCCATCTTCATCGCCTCGAGCACCACGACGAGGTCACCGGCGGAGACTTCCTGGCCCTCCTCGACGGCGACCTTGACCACGGTGCCCTGCATCGGTGCGGTCACGGCGTCACCGGAGGCGGCCGCCCCGCCGCCGCCGCCGCGCTTGCGGGCCTTGGGCTTCTTCCGGACGACATTGCCCCCCGGTGCGGCAGCGCCGCCACCGCCGAGCGCTAGATCCCCGGGCAGGGACACCTCCAGGCGGCGGCCGCCGACCTCGACGACCACGGTCTGCCGCGGCACGGTGTCCTCTTCCTCGATCGGATCGCCGCCGGTGAACGGCTCGATCGTGTTGTCCCACTCGGTCTCGATCCAGCGGGTGTGCACGGTGAAGCCTGAGTCGTCGCCGATGAAGGCGGGGTCCGACACGACCGCCCGGTGGAACGGGATGACCGTGGCCAGGCCCTCGACGGTGAATTCGTCGAGCGCGCGCCGGGACCGCTCGAGGGCCTCTTGGCGGTTGGCGCCGGTGACGATCAGCTTGGCCAGCATCGAGTCGAACTGACCGCCGATCACCGAACCGCTCTCCACGCCGGAATCCAGCCGCACACCGGGGCCGGTCGGGGGCACGAACTTGGTGACCGGGCCGGGAGCGGGCAGGAAGCCGCGACCGGCGTCCTCACCGTTGATGCGGAACTCGATGGAGTGGCCGCGAGGCGTCGGATCCTCGGTGATGTCGAGCGGCTCGCCGTTGGCGATGCGGAACTGTTGGCGCACCAGGTCGATGCCCGAGGTCTCCTCGGTCACCGGATGCTCGACCTGCAGGCGGGTGTTGACCTCGAGGAAGCTGATCAGCCCGTCCTGGCCGACGAGGTACTCGACGGTGCCGGCGCCGTAGTAGCCGGCCTCCTTGCAGATGCGCTTGGCCGACTCGTGGATCTCCTTGCGCTGAGCATCGGTCAAAAACGGTGCAGGCGCCTCCTCGACCAGCTTCTGGAAGCGGCGCTGCAGCGAGCAGTCGCGGGTGCCCGCGACCACGACGTTGCCGTGCTGGTCGGCGATGACCTGCGCTTCGACGTGGCGCGGCTTGTCCAGGTAGCGCTCGACGAAGCACTCACCGCGGCCGAACGCCGCGACGGCCTCGCGGACCGCCGACTCGTAGAGCTCGGGGATCTCCTCGATCGTGCGGGCCACCTTCATCCCGCGGCCACCGCCGCCGAACGCGGCCTTGATCGCGATCGGCACGCCGTACTCCTTGGCGAACGCGACGACCTCGTCGGCGTCCTTCACCGGTTCCGGGGTGCCGGGCACCAGCGGCGCCTTGGCGCGCGCGGCGATGTGGCGGGCGGTCACCTTGTCACCGAGGTCGCGGATCGACTGCGGGCTGGGGCCGATCCAGATCAAGCCGGCGTCGAGGACCGCCTGCGCGAAGTCGGCGTTCTCGGAGAGGAACCCGTAGCCCGGGTGAATCGCGTTGGCTCCGGACTTCTCGGCGGCGTCGAGCAGCTTCTCGAACACCAGGTACGACTCGGCCGAGGTCTGCCCGCCCAGGGCGAAGGCCTCGTCGGCGAGCCGTACATGTGGGGCGTCGGCGTCGGGTTCGGCGTACACCGCCACGCTCTGCAGCCCGGCGTCCTTGGCGGCCCTGATCACCCGGACCGCGATCTCCCCGCGGTTGGCGACCAGCACCTTGGAGATCTTCGAGCTGGCGTGACTGGGCACTGCGCCTCCTGGTGGCATGTCTAAGAAACGTCTTTAAGAATCTAACGGACGGAGTTTATGCGGCCCTGCTGAGGTCTCGGCGAGCCGGTCCCTATACCCGCGAGTAATAAACGGCAGCTGCTGCCACGGATCCGCGGGCGCTCACCCAGGTACGTTCTCGGCCCCGCATTCTGTACACCGGTGATCGCTCGGCAGTGGGCGTCAGCGCAGCCGCTTCTTGATGCGGGCCAGCATCGCCGACATCCCGCGCAGCCGCAGCGGGCTGATCAAAGCGGCGAGCCCCAACTCGGAGTAGAAGTCGTCGGGCACGGCCAGGATCTCGTCGGCGGAGTGGTCGTCCAGACCCGCAGCCAGGATCGCGGCGAACCCCCGTGTCGTCGGCGCTTCGGCGGGCGCGCTGAAGTACAGCCGGACATGCTCGCGGTTGTCGGCGTCGACGTGGAGGAACAACGGCGACTGGCATTCGGGCACCGGTTCCATCGCGGCCTCTTCGAGGTCGGCGGGCAGCGCAGGCAGCTCGTTGGCGAACTCCAGAAGCAGTTGCAGCTTGTCCTGTCCCTGCACCTCTTTGAAGTCCGACACCACCTCCGCCAGCGCGGCCGGCATTGCACTCATGAGGAGCCCGGCACATCCCCTGGTTCGGACCCGGCGGTGACGGGCACCCGGACCGCGTTGCCCCATTCGGTCCACGAACCGTCGTAGTTGCGGACGCCGGGCAGGCCCAGCAGATGGGTCAGCACGAACCAGGTGTGGCTCGAACGCTCACCGATGCGGCAGTAGACGATCGTCTCGTCGTCCGGAGTCAGGAAGCCGTACAGCTCCTCGAGTTCGGCACGGCTGCGGAACCGGCCGCTGTCGTCGGCCGCCTTGGCCCACGGAATCGAACGTGCGGTGGGTATGTGGCCGCCCCGCAGCGCGCCCTCCTCGGGATAGTCGGGCATATGGGTGCGTTCCCCGGTGTACTCCTGCGGCGAGCGGACGTCGATCAGGGGCGCTTTCCCGAGCGCGCCGAGCACGTCCTCCTTGAACGCGCGGATCGGCGCGTCGTCGCGCTCGACGACGGGGTAGCCGGTGCTTGTCTTGTTCGGCACGTCGAGCGTGGTCTCGCGGCCGTCGGAGATCCACAGGTCGCGACCGCCGTTGAGCAGCCGGACGTCGGGGTGGCCGAACAGCGTGAACACCCAGAGCGCGTATGCCGCCCACCAGTTGCTCTTGTCGCCGTAGATCACCACCGTGTCGTCGCGGGAGATGCCCTTGCGGTTCATCAGGTCGGCGAACTGTTTGCCGGTGATGTAGTCGCGCACGTGGGGATCGTTCAGGTCGGTGTGCCAGTCGATCTTGACCGCACCCGGTATGTGACCGGTGTCGTAGAGCAGCACGTCCTCGTCGGACTCCACGATGGCCAGTCCCGGCCGGCCCAGGTTCGCCGACAACCAGTCGGCGGTGACCAGGCGCTCGGGATGGGCGTATGACTGCAGGGCGGGGTCTGGATCGGCAGGCAGAGGCACAAACCCGAGCCTACCGAGGCGGGCGTGCCGCGTGGGATCAGGTGAGGGGGTTATCGCGCCACAGGTCCGCCAACGACAGCCCGGCGCGCTCGAACATGCCACGGACCAGGGGCAGCCCGATGCCGATCACCGACGACGGGTCACCAACCACGCCGTCGATGAACCAGCCGCCCAGACCGTCGAGGGTGAACCCTCCCGCCACCGCCGTCGGCTCCCCGCTGGCGACGTAGGCCTCCAGATCGGCCCTCGACGGCGACGCGAAGTGCACGGTGGTGAACTCCGCCTCGGCGAGCCGGCACACAACCCTGTTGTGCTGCAAGCGGATCACGCAGTGCCCCGTGTGGAGCTGACCGGACGAGCCGGCCATCTGCTGCCAGCCGGCAAGCGCTGCCTCCGCCGTCGCGGGCTTGCCGGCCAACGTCCCGTCGCGGAACAGCATGGAATCGCAGCCGATCACGACGCAGTCGGCACCGACCGTCGGATCGAGTTCGGCGACCACCGCGTCGGCCTTGGCCGTGGCGAGGGCGACCGTCACCTGCGCGGGTGTCGCCGCGTCGTCAAGCCCGGCGACGACTGCGTCCTCGTCGACACCGGACACCACGATCAGAGGATCGATTCCGGCCTGCCGCAACACCTTTCGGCGTCCGGACGATGCCGAGGCGAGGACGACGCGCGTCATCGACGGCGCATGTGTGCCCGTTCCACGAGCGTCACCCGCTGCCAGCTGAACGGCGTGTACCGCAGCCGGTCCACCGGATGACCCCAGAGGTTCTCTTCCTGCTCGCGCGGTTCGGACGGCGCGCTCGACGCGGCGGCGAGCACCGCGATCAGCGCTGCGAGCTCGTCGGTGCTGGGCTCACCCCTGACGACCTGGATGTGCGCCTCGTGATCCTGCTGCGCGCCGCTGTCCGTCACGTCGGCCTCCACGTCGCTCGTGTTCGCTGAATCCCCGCTCACAGGAGTTGGATTGTTCGCCCCGCTCACAGTGGCTGAATTGTTCGCACCGCTCACAGTGGCTGAATCGTTCGCACCGCTCACAGTGGAATGTTCCCGTGCTTCTTGGGCGGAATCTGCGTGATCTTGCGTTCCAGCAGCCTCAATGCGTTCGCGACGTAGCCGCGCGTGTGCGACGGCGGGATGACCGCGTCGACGTAACCGCGTTCGGCCGCGATGTACGGGTTGACCAGCGTGTCCTCGTACTCCTGCTGCAGCTCCAGGCGCAACGAGTCGACGTCCTCCCCGTTCTTGGCCGCTTCCTTGAGCTTGCTGCGGTACACGAAGCCCACGGCGCCCGAGGCGCCCATCACCGCGATCTGCGCGGTCGGCCAGGCGACGTTCACGTCGGCGCCCATCTCCTTGGACCCCATGACGCAGTAGGCGCCGCCGTAGGCCTTGCGGGTGATCACGGTGATCTTGGCGACGGTGGCCTCGCCGTAGGCGTAGAGCAGCTTGGCGCCGCGCCGGATGATGCCGTTGTACTCCTGGCCGGTGCCCGGCAGGAAGCCCGGCACGTCGACCAGCATCACGATCGGGACGTTGAAGCAGTCACAGGTCCGGATGAACCGCGCGGCCTTCTCCGAGGCGTTGATGTCCAGGCAGCCGGCGAACTGGGTCGGCTGGTTGGCCACGATTCCGACCGGGCGGCCCTCGATGCGGCCGAACCCGACGATGATGTTCTGCGCGTAGCCGGCCTGCACCTCGAGGAACTCGTCCTCGTCGAGGATGCGGGTGATGACCTCGTGCATGTCGTAGGGCTGGTTCGGGGAGTCCGGAATCAGGGTGTCCAGCTCGATGTCCTCGTCGGTGAGGTTGTCCTCGATCGGCCCCTCGGGCACCGCCTCCGGGTAGCGCGGCGGATCGGCGTAGTTGTTGCTCGGCAGGTACGAAAGCAGTTCGCGCACATAGTCGAACGCGTCCTGCTCGCCGGAGGCCACATAGTGCGCCAGCCCCGACTTCGCCATGTGGGTGTGCGCGCCGCCGAGTTCCTCCATCGTGACCTCTTCACCGGTGACGGTCTTGATGACGTCGGGTCCGGTGATGAACATCTGGCTGGTCTGGTCGACCATGATCACGAAGTCGGTCAGCGCGGGGGAGTACACATGGCCGCCCGCCGCGGCGCCCATGATCAGCGAGATCTGCGGGATCACGCCGGAGGCCAGGATGTTGTTGTGGAAGATGTTGCTGTACAAGCCAAGTGAGACGACGCCCTCTTGGATGCGCGCGCCCGCACCGTCGTTGATGCCGATCAACGGCCTGCCGGTCTTGATCGCGAGTTCCTGGACCTTGACGATCTTCTCGCCGTACACCTCGCCGAGGCTGCCGCCGAAGACCGTCGCGTCCTGGCTGAAGATGCACACCTCGCGGCCGTCGATGGTGCCGTAACCGGTCACCACGCCGTCACCGAGCGGGCGGTTGGCCTCCATCCCGAAGTTGGTGCTGCGGTGACGGGCCAGCGCGTCCAGTTCGACGAAGGACCCCTCGTCGAGCAACGCCAGGATGCGTTCGCGAGCGGTGAGCTTGCCTTTGGCGTGTGTCTTCTCGACAGCTTCCTCGCCGACCGGGTGCAAGGTCTCCTCGGTGCGCCTGCGCAGATCGGCCAGCTTGCCCGCGGTGGTGTGGATGTCGATCTCGTGTTCGCCTGACGGCTCGACCGACGGCTTCTGAACGGAGGTCATGGTGGTCGATGCTAACGAACGCCCGGTGCGCGACCGACGGCGCGTCCTTAAGGTCCCCTTAAGCTGCCTTGCGCACCGCGCGCGCAGCCGTCGGTGGTAGTAGTGAGGGCCGAACGAGTCCGAAGATGGGAGTCCGATTCCGATGACCGCGCACCGGGCTCCCCTTGATGTCGAGGCGTTGCGGGAGCAGGTGTTCGCCGGTTCGCGCGTGTGGCGGCGGATCGACGTGGTGGCCGAGACCGGCTCGACCAACGCCGACCTGATCGCGGCCGCCGGGCGCGGCGAGCCCATCGCCGGCGCCGTGCTGATCGCCGAGAACCAGACCGCGGGCCGTGGCCGCCGGGGCCGCAGCTGGTCGGCGGTGCCGTACGCGCAGATCACGGTGTCGGTGGGCCTCGACGCGACCGGGGTGCCCAGCTCCGCGTGGGGGTGGCTGCCGCTGGCGACCGGGGTCGCCGTCGTCGACGCGGTGGCCGACACGGGTGTGACCGCGGGCCTGAAGTGGCCCAACGACGTCCTCGCCGGAGGCGGCAAGCTGGCGGGGATCCTGGCCGAGGTCGCCGGCGGTCAACAGGCCGTCGTGATCGGCGTCGGGCTCAACGTCTCGCTGCGCGGCGAGGACATCGGCGTCGAGGGGGTTACATCGCTGGTGGACCTCGGCGTCCCGGCGCCCGACCGGCAACGTCTGCTCGTCCGGCTCCTGCACGAACTGGGCAACCGCGTCGAATCCTGGGCCCGTGCCGCAGGCGCCGACGCCGGCCTTGCCGCCGATTACCGCGCCCGCAGCCTCACGCTGGGGCAGCGGGTCCGTGCCGTGCTGCCCGGGGATCAGGAGGTCGTCGGCGTGGCGCGAGACGTCGACGAGCAGGGCCGGCTGGTCATCGAGGCCGACGGCCGGTCGGTGACGGTCTCCGCAGGCGACATCGTCCATCTCCGGCCCGACCAGTGATTTCGCTTTAAGGTCATCGCATGGGTTACCCCGACAATGTGCTCGCCTCCGACGAGCAGGTGGTGCTTCACCGCCATCCGCATTGGAAACGGCTCATCGGGCCGGTCCTGGTGTTGCTGCTGGTGACGGCGCTGGCCGCGTTCGGCGCCGGATACGTCAACACGATGGATTGGGATCAGACGGCCCGCAACGTCGTGCTGATCGTGATCGGTGCGATCTGGCTGGTGGTCGTCGGGTGGCTGACGATCTGGCCGTTCCTGAATTGGTGGACGACGCACTTCGTGATCACCGACCGGCGGGTGATGTTCCGGCACGGGGTGCTGACCCGCTCGGGTATCGACATCCCGCTGGCGCGAATCAACAGCGTCGAGTTTCGGCACGGGCTGCTGGACCGCATGCTGCGGACCGGCACGTTGATCATCGAGTCAGCGGCGCAGGACCCGCTCGAGTTTCACGACATCCCGCGAGTGGAACGGGTCCACTCGCTGCTGTATCACGAGGTCTTCGACACCCTGGGCTCGGAGGAGTCGCCCAGCTGAGCGGCGCGGCCGGTGCGGCGGCCGGGGCGGCGCAGCGGGGTGACGTTCCCTTCGGCGTGCTCGGCGGCGACGCCCTCGTGATGGTCCTCGAGGAGTTCGGCGAGCCCACCCGCGGTGAGCGACTCCATCGCCCGGTCCGGATTGCGGCCGAACTCGTCGGGAAACACCCAGCGCCGAAACGCCCAGAACCGGAACGCCATCTGCAGCAGGTTGCCGATGATGTAGGCAGAGATGAAGTCGGCGATGTTCTCCACCGTCAGGCTGACTTCGGGCACCCGCAGCATCAACACGTAGCTGGAGATCCACAGCGGGGCCATGCTCAGCAGCACGCCGACCCCGCTGACGCCGAAGAACAGCAGCGCCTCGTGATGACGCTCCCGTCCACCGCGGTCCCGGAAGCTCCATTCGCGGTTCAGGATGTAGGACGCGATCACCGCGACGATGCCGGCGATGATCTTGGCCGTCACCGGCTTGGGCTCGAGAACGGTGAGCTTGAGCGTGTAAAAGACCGACGTGTCGATGATGAACGTCGTCGCGCCGACGATCGCGAACTTGATCAGTTCGTGATGCCGCTCGAAGTACGGCCGTACCGGACCGGGCAGCCGCGCGATCGTCGCATCGGTAAAGGACACAACAGGGCAGTGTACGGAAATACCGCACTCTACGTGTACTCATGCAGGTCCCAGCCGATACACGGGGACCAGGCCCACCGCGTGGTCATGACACCATGAGGACGTGTCACAGAACCCCAACGGACCGCCTGTGGTGGCCATGGTCGGCGGTGGTCAGCTGGCCAGGATGACCCATCAGGCCGCGATCGCGCTCGGTCAGACGCTGCGTGTCCTCGCCGTCGACGCCGGCGACCCGGCCGCTCAGGTCAGCCCGGATGTGGTGTTGGGCACACACACCGATCTCGACGCGCTGCGCCGTGTCGCCTCCGGCGCCGACGCGCTGACCTTCGACCACGAGCACGTGCCCGCCGAACTCCTGGAGAAGCTGCTGGCCGACGGTGTGAACGTGGCTCCGCCACCGTCGGCGCTGATCCACGCCCAGGACAAGCTGGTGATGCGCCGCAGGCTGGAGGCGCTCGGCGCGCCGGTACCGCGGTTCGCTGCGGTCGACGACCTGTCCGACGTCGACGCGTTCGCCGCACGCATCGGCGGTCCCGTCGTCGTCAAGACCGTGCGCGGCGGTTACGACGGCCGCGGGGTCACGCTGGCCGGCGACGTCGCCGAGGCGCGTGAGGCCGCGCAGCGCTACCTGGACAGCGGGGCGGACGTGATGGTCGAGGAGAGGGTCGCGATGCGGCGCGAACTGGCGGCGCTGGTGGCGCGTTCCCCGTTCGGGCAGGGCGCGGCGTGGCCGGTGGTGGAAACCGTGCAGCGCGACGGCATCTGCGTCGAGGTGATCGCACCGGCGCCGGGCCTTGATGACGAATTGCGCTGCACGGCCGGTCAATTGGGATTGCGGCTGGCCTCCGAACTCGGGGTCGTCGGGGTGCTGGCCGTCGAGTTGTTCGAAACCGTCGACGGCGCCCTGCTGGTCAACGAGCTCGCGATGCGTCCGCACAACTCCGGTCACTGGACCATGGACGGCGCGCACACCAGCCAGTTCGAACAGCACCTGCGCGCGGTGCTCGACTATCCGCTGGGCGACACCGCGCAAATCGTCCCAGTCACGGTGATGGCCAATGTGCTTGGCGCACAACAGACACCGACGATGACGATGGACGAACGGCTGCACCACCTGTTCGCGAGGATGCCCGACGCGAAGGTGCATCTGTACGGCAAGGGCGAGCGCCCCGGGCGAAAGATCGGTCACGTCAACGTCCTGGGCGCGGCCACCGGTTCTCTTGACGACGACGCGTTCGTCGCCGATGTGCGCGAACGCGCGGGCAGGGCGGCACACTGGTTATCGCACGCGGAATGGACGGACGGATGGGACCCACATGAGTAGTGCTCCTGCGCCGCGGGTCGGCCTGATCATGGGCAGCGACAGCGACTGGTCGGTGATGGAGGACGCCGCCCACGCGCTGGCCGAGTTCGAAGTGCCCTTCGAGGTCGGCGTCGTCTCCGCGCACCGCACACCGGTCCGCATGCTCGAGTACGCCCAGAGCGCCGCGGACCGCGGCATCGAAGTAATCATCGCCGGGGCCGGCGGGGCGGCCCATCTGCCCGGCATGGTGGCGTCGGCGACCCCGCTGCCCGTCATCGGCGTTCCGGTGCCGCTGGCCAAGCTCGACGGCCTGGACTCGCTGCTGTCGATCGTGCAGATGCCCGCCGGGGTGCCGGTGGCCACGGTGTCGATCGGCGGCGCGCGCAACGCGGGCTTGCTGGCGGTGCGGATCCTGGGGTCGGCGGACGCGGGCCTGCGCAAGCGGGTCCTACAGTTCCAGGCCGACCTGCACGACACGGTGCTGCAGAAGGACGCGGCGCTGCGCGACCGCCTCCTCGGTGAATAGGTCGACCGGGACCCGCGAGAGTAGGGTTACCGGCGAGTAGCAAGGAGTTTTCATGGCCATCGGCAACCCGTCATTCGACCTCTTTCGGCTCTCCGACGAGCACAACGAACTGCGTGCGGTGCTGCGCGACCTCTGCGAGAAGGAGATCGCCCCGCACGCGGCCGACGTCGACGAGAAGGCGCGCTACACCAGTGAGGCTCTCGAGGCGCTGACCGCTTCGGGCATGGCCGCCATCCACATCCCCGAGGAGTACGGCGGTCAGGGCGGCGACTCGATCGCGGCGTGCATCGTGATCGAAGAGGTCGCGCGGGTGTGCGCGTCGTCGTCGCTGATCCCGATCTGCAACAAGCTGGGCACCATGGGGCTGCTGCTGCGCGGCAGCGAGGAACTCAAGAAGCAGGTGCTGCCGTCGATCGCCGCCGGTGAAGCCGTTGCGTCGTACGCGTTGTCGGAGCGCGAGGCGGGCAGCGACGCCGCTTCGATGCGCACCAGGGCCCGCCGCGAGGGCGACGAGTGGGTGCTCAACGGCGCCAAGTGCTGGATCTCCAACGGCGGCCAGTCGACGTGGTACACGGTGATGGCGGTGACCGATCCGGACAAGAAGGCCAACGGCATCTCGGCGTTCGTGGTGCACAAGGACGATCCCGGCTTCTCCGTCGGCGCCAAGGAGAAGAAGATGGGCATCAAGGGATCGCCCACCACCGAGTTGTACTTCGAGGACTGCCGGATTCCGGCCGACCGAATCATCGGCGACGAGGGCACCGGGTTCAAGACCGCGCTGGCGACCTTGGACCACACCCGCCCGACGATCGGGGCGCAGGCGGTCGGCATCGCGCAGGGCGCACTCGACGCGTCCATCGCATATGTCAAGGAGCGCAAGCAGTTCGGCAAGCCGATCGGCGACTTCCAGGCCGTGCAGTTCATGCTCGCCGACATGGCGATGAAGATCGAGGCCGCCCGGCTGACGGTGTACTCCGCGGCCGCTCGCGCCGAACGCGGCGAGCCCGATCTCGGATTCATCTCCTCGGCGTCGAAGTGTTTCGCGTCCGACGTCGCGATGGAGGTGACCACCAACGCCGTGCAGTTGTTCGGCGGCTACGGCTACACCACCGACTTCCCCGTCGAGCGGTTCATGCGCGACGCCAAGATCACCCAGATCTACGAGGGCACCAACCAGATTCAGCGCGTGGTGATGTCGCGCGCGCTGCTGAAGTAGTCGCCGGGCTCGCCTGCTAGCTCAGGCGTACTCGATGAACGTGGCCATCCCGGCCTCGAGGTGATACGTGTTGTGGCAGTGGGTGATCCAGCGCCCCGGGTTGTCGGTGTCGAAGTCGATGTCGACGGTGCGCAGCGGCGCGACCAGAACCGTGTCCTTGCGAGCCCGTGGACCTTCGGTTCCCATCACCTGGAACGTGTGCCCGTGTAAGTGCATGGGGTGAAACATCTTCGATGAGTTCACATAGCGGATGCGAACACGTTGGCCGCGCGTGACCGGGTATCCGTCGCGGGGCGGGTCGTAGCGGCGTCCGTTGATCGTCCAGGTGTAGCCGTTGACCGGACCGGCCAACCGCATGTCGATGACCTGTTGGTCGGTGCGCTCTGGCAGGTTCACCTCGGGTGTGGCCGCAAGCGTCGCGGTGTCGAGCGGGGGTCGGGTCCGCAGCGCTGCGACGTAGTCGTCGATGTTGCCGGCGGCGGCCTTGTTGTCGACGCGCATGTCGAGTCGCGCGTAGCCGTCCTTGCGGTACGCCGCGGCGATGATTGGGGCCGACGTCTGCAGGGTGACGATCGCGTCGGCCCGTTCGCCCATCCCGAGGATGACCGAATCGGTCTGCGTGGACTCGACCGGGAACCCGTCGGTCGCGATCACCCGCAGCGGGTGCCCGGGCACGCCGACCTGGAACGCGGTGTCCGAGCCGGCGTTGATGATCCGCAGCCGGATGCGTTGTCCGCCACGGTGATCGACGACCTGCGGATCGGCGCTCACGCGCCCGTTGATGAGGTAGTAAGGGTAGGTGACGTCGCCGCCGTCGTCGCCGAGCGGCCTGGCCGGGGTGATGCCGGCGTCCGGCAGGTTCGGCATTGCCGGCATGCCCGCGTTGTTCAGGTCCGCCAGGACCTGGTCGGGGGTGCGCCCGGTGCCGTCGACCCAATCGTCGAGCACCACGACCAGTTCGTCGTCGTAGTCGGCGCCGTCGGCGGGGTCCTCGATGATCAGGGGGCCGTACAGCCCGCGGTCGAGTTGGGTGCCCTCATGGGAGTGATACCAGTACGTCCCGGCGTCGGGCACGACGAAGTCGTAGGTGAACGACTGGCCCGCGGGCACGGCGGGCTGCGTCAGCACAGGCACGCCGTCCATGGCATTGGGGATGGCCAGGCCGTGCCAGTGGATGGTGGTCGGGGCGGGCAGCCCGTTGTTCAGCTGTGCGCGCATTCTGTCGCCTTTGCGGATGCGGATCTGCGGGCCGGGCACCTGGTCGCGGTACGCCCAGGTGCGCACGGTGACCCCGCCCAGGTCGACGTCCGCCTCCGCGGGCGTGAACGTGATGTCGAATGCCGGGCCGGTGGCTTGATCGGCCGAAGCCGGTTCGGGTGTCCGCGACGAGCAGCCGCTCACGACGGCGGCCGTTGCGCCCGCCGACAGCACGAAGAATTCGCGCCGGTCGATCACGCCGTCCAGCGTGGCACCGGGAGGGCCTCTACGGCAGCGAAAGCGTGATTTCGCCGGGCTGGCTGCTCAACCCTTGGTGACCTTCTCGGTTGTCCGCCGGCGGTCGGCCAGCGTGGCGTCGGGATGGGCCACCTGCACGAGCGAGGCGCCGACGGCGAAGACCGCCAGCATATGGTCGACGAGTTCGTCGGCGGTGTCCCATCCGGCGCTGGACAGCACGCGGTCCGATGCGGTGAGACCCTGTGCCGCCGCGGATTGGCGGGCCGCGGCGAGGACCTCGTCGACGCCGCGGCCGTTGAGCGCCGGGCCGGGCATGCGCTCCGGTGAGATCTGGTCGCCGTGTACCCGTACGGCGGTGGCGTAGTCGGTGACGCCGACCGGCAGATCGGCGGCGGGCTTGCCGAACGGATCCAACGACAGCACCGCAACCTCACCCGTTCCGCTACCCATCCCGACAGCCTCGTCCGCCTCGGTCAACCGGTCCGCGGTGCACAGCGCGACATCGGCCGAATCCGCGGATGCGTCCCCGAGCACCACCTCGGCGCCGATCCACCAGATCCCGAAGTACACGGCGGCGCTCTGCCAGTGCGCGGGCAGCAAGACCGCGATGCGAGACGACGGGCCTGCGCCCAACTCGTCGCGTAACAGGTTGGCCGTCTTGGCCGCCCAGTTGGCAAGCGTGGCGGTGGACAGCTCGATGCGTTCGCCGCTCGCGTCGTCGTAGTAGGTGATGCGGGGGCCGGCGGGGTCGGAGGCCATGAGCGGGTCGAGGATTGCCCCGCTGACTGTCGTCACGCTGCTCGACGTTAGTTGACGCATTCCGGATCGTCGGATCCGGCGGTCAGGATCGGCGACGGGGGCGGGGCGGTCTGGGTCGAACCGACGGCAACGGAATCGGTCGTGAGCGTCGGAACGCTGCTGCCGTCCAGACCGGAACCCGGGCCGGTGTAGTCGTCGGCCAGCACGACGCGCACGTGCCCCGGGCCCACCGACGGGTCCTCGACGATCGCCAATCCGCCCAGATCCTTCGAGACGGCCTGTGCGCCAAGGTCATCGGTCTTGTTGGCGCGCACCTGGCTGCTGGCCACCGGGTCGCCTTCGTGGTTGCCCGTCGCGCCGGGGGTGAACCCCTTGTTGGCCAGCACCTGCGACACCGCGGCGGCCAGACCGTTGACCTCGGTGGCGTTGACGACCTCCACGGTGGTCTTGTCGGGCGAGTAGGCGATCTCCTCGGTCTTGCCCTCGTCCTGCTCGTGCAGCAGGCCCTCGACCCAACTCTTGACCTCGGTGGCGTCGACCCGCACGACGCTTTGCATCCCGTCGTCGCTCCAGCCGTTCTCCTGCAGCACCGGAATGGTGGCGAACGCGACGTTTCCGGCGGCCAGCTTCTGCAGATGGTCGGCGAATTGCATGACGTCCCAACCGTCGGAGAGCACGACGGAGCGCTGCACCGCGTCCTGCAGCCGGTTCAAGGTGGCCGGACTCGACAGCGTCTTGCCGGAGATCACCTCGTGCGCAAGGGAAGCCATCACCGCCTGCTGGCGCGTCACCCGGTCGAGGTCGCCGCGCGGCAGATCGTGGCGCTGCCGGACGAAGCTCAACGCCTGCGGGCCGTTCAGCTTCTGCCAGCCCGCAGGGAAGTCGGCTCCCGAGAGCGGTTCGTACACAGGCTCTTTCAAGCACACGTTGACGCCGCCGAGGGCATCGGTGATCAGCGCGAAGCCCAGCAGGCCCACCTCGGCGTAATGGTCGACGGTGACGCCGGTGAGGTTGGCCACGGTCTTGATCAGGGCCTCGCGCCCGGCTTCGGTCGCCTGCGGTTCGGCTTCGGCCGGGTCCATGCCCTTCTGCTCGACGAGCTCGGTCATCTTCTCGAGGTGTTCCGAGCCGTACACGCCGTTGATCTTCATCTTGCCGATACCCGGTGCCTCGACATAGGAGTCGCGGGGGATCGAGATGGCGGTGGCGGACTTCCCGTTGTTGGGGACGCGGATCAGGATGATCGTGTCGGTGTTGGTGGCTTCGTCGTCGCCCGCCCGCAGCGTCGCCAGTTCCTCCTGGGACAGCGGATTGCCGTGCGCGTCGGTGCGGCTGTCCATACCGACGAGCAGGATGTCGATCGCGCCGTCTTCGCCGCCCTCTCCGAGCGCGATCGACGAGATGTGGTTGATGCCGGATTCGAACGAGCGGATCTTGCCCCACGCGACTCCGGTACCGACCACGATCGCCAAGGCCGCGGACACGGCGATGACACGGAGCATTCGACCGGGCATCAGCCCAGGCTACTGGCGAGATGGGCGCTAAGCGGGTAGCGCGCCTCGGCGTGCCAGACTCGTGACCATGACTTCTCGCGGACCGGGCAGGATCGTCATACCCGGCGCGGGCGGCATGGTCGGTCGGGTTCTTGCAGGTCAAGCTCGTCAGCAGGGCCGCGAGGTACTGGCGCTGACGTCGTCGGAGCTCGACATCACCGACCCGGCGGCCGCCCAGCGTGTCATCGAGCCCGGAGATGTGGTGATCAACTGCGCCGCGGTCACCGATGTGGACGCGGCGCAGGCCGAACCGGACCGCGCGCACGCGGTCAACGCGGACGGGCCGGCTCATCTCGCGCGGGCATGCAACTCGGTCGGAGCCCGCCTGGTCCACATCTCGACCGACTACGTGTTCTCCGGCACAGCGCGCCACCCGTATGAGATCGACGACGAGACGGGGCCGGTGAACGTCTACGGCCGCACCAAACTCGCCGGGGAACGGGCCGTGTTGGCCGCCCTACCCAGCGCCCACGTCGTGCGGACATCGTGGGTGTACGAAGGCGCCGACGGAACCGACTTCGCCGCGGCCATGCGCCGCAAGGCCGCCGGTGAGGACCCGGTCGAGGCGGCGGCCGACCAGATGGCGTCTCCGACCTACGCCGGTGATCTCGCCTCGGCGCTGCTGGAGATCGCCGACGGCGCAATCCGTGCACCGGTGCTGCACGCCGCCAACGTCGGTGAGGCCAGCCGCTACGACCAGGCGCGGGCGGTCTTCGAGGCCGTCGGCGCCGACCCCGAGCGGGTACGGCCCGTCGCCAGCGCCGACAAGCCGCGGCCCGCGCGGCGCCCGGCGTATACGGCGCTGTCGGGCCGACGGTCCGCCGAGGCGGGCCTGGCGCCGCTGCGGCCGTGGCGCGAGGCGTTGGCCGATGCGCTGTCGCGGTACGGGCGTGGCGGCCCGATACCCTCGACGCCGTGAGTTCGGAACCGGTGCCACATGAGTGACGAGTTGGTCGTCGTCACGGTGACGTACTCACCGGGTCCGCACCTCAACCGGTTCTTGGCGTCGCTGTCGCACGCCACCGACCGGCCGGTGACAGTCGTGATGGCCGACAACGGCTCCACCGACGGCGCACCCGAAGAGGCGCTCGCGCGCTATCCCAACGCCCGATTGCTGCCCACCGGCGGCAATCTCGGGTACGGCAGCGCGGTGAACCGCGCGGTCGCCGAGTATCTGAAGGACTCGGACAACAACGACTTCTTCATCGTGGCCAACCCCGACGTGCAGTGGGGCCCACACTCCATCGACATCCTGTTGGAGGCCGCCGCACGCTGGCCGCGTGCCGGATCGCTCGGCCCGCTGATCCGCGATCCGGACGGTTCGGTGTACCCGTCGGCCCGGCACCAGCCCAGCCTGGTGCGCGGCGGCATGCACGCCGTCGTGGGGCCGTTCTGGAAGTCCAATCCGTGGACCGCCGAATACCGTCAGGAGCGCCGGGAGCCCAGCGAACGCGCGGTCGGCTGGCTGTCGGGATCGTGTCTGTTGCTGCGCCGGTCGGCGTTCGAGGAGATCTCGGGCTTCGACGAGCGCTATTTCATGTACATGGAGGACGTCGACCTGGGTGATCGGCTGTCGCGGGCGGGTTGGCAGAACGTGTACGTCCCGGCCGCCGAGGTTTTGCACGACAAGGGTCACGCGACCGGCAAGGACCCCGCGCGCAACTTGGCCGCCCATCACACCAGCACCTACACTTTCCTCGCGGATCGATACCCCAGGTGGTGGCAGGGTCCGCTGCGGTGGACGATCCGAAGCTCGCTCGCCGCGCGTGCGGGCCTGGTGGTCCGCAACTCACGACGCAAACGGGCGAAAGGACGGCGCTAGTGAACCCCGCACACGTCGACGCCGTCATCCTCGTCGGCGGTCTGGGCACCCGGCTGCGACCGCTGACGCTGTCCGCGCCCAAGCCGATGCTGCCGACCGCCGGCCTGCCGTTCCTGACACACCTGCTGTCGCGCATCGCCGAGGCCGGTATCGAACACGTCGTGCTGGGCACGTCGTACAAGGCGGCGGTGTTCGAATCCGAGTTCGGCGACGGCTCCAAGTTCGGTCTGCAGATCGAATACGTCGTCGAGACCGAACCACTGGGCACCGGCGGCGGCATCGCGAACGTCACCGGAAAGTTACGCCACGACACCGCGCTGGTGTTCAACGGCGACGTGTTGTCCGGGGCCGACCTTCGCGCGCTGCTGGACTCACATGAGAGCAACGCCGCCGACGTGACGCTGCACCTGGTGCGTGTCGGTGATCCGCGGGCATTCGGTTGTGTGCCAACCGATTCCGACGGCATGGTCACCGCCTTCCTCGAGAAGACGCAGGACCCGCCGACCGATCAGATCAACGCGGGCTGCTATGTGTTCAAGCGCGAGGTGATCGAGCGCATACCCAAGGGCCGGGCGCTTTCGGTCGAACGCGAGGTGTTTCCGGGCCTGCTCTCCGACGGGCTTCGGGTGTGCGGCTACGTCGACTCCACGTACTGGCGCGACATGGGCACACCGGAGGATTTCGTACGGGGGTCGGCGGATCTGGTGCGTGGTATCGCGCCGTCACCCGCGCTGGGCGGGCACCGTGGTGAAAAGCTGGTGCACGACGGCGCCAGCGTCGCTCCCGGGGCGTTGTTGATCGGTGGCGCGGTGGTCGGTCGCGGCGCCGAGATCGCCGGTGGCGCACGGTTGGACGGCGCGGTCATCTTCGACGGCGCGCGGGTGGGCGCCGGTGCGGTGATCGAACGCTCGATCGTCGGGTTCGGTGCCCGAATCGGCCCGCGCGCGCTGATCCGTGACGGCGTGATCGGCGACGGCGCCGACATCGGTGCCCGCTGCGAACTCCTTCGCGGTGCCCGCGTGTGGCCGGGGGTGACGATTCCCGACGGCGGAATACGGTTCTCCACCGACGTATAAGTCGGAGTGGTTTTCGGTGCTCGCACAGTCGCTGAGCGAGCGTTTGGACACCGAAATCACCGATGACGGGCGGCCGCCGCCAACTGCGTGAGGCCGAAATCGCAATCCTCGGGCAGCGCGTCCAGCGGCCACCACCGCAGATCCAGAGACTCGTCGCTCACCGCGATTTCAGCACCGGCGGGGGCGCGCACGACGAACTGCATGTCGAGGTGACGGGTCGGCACCCCGAGCGAACACGTGACGGGGTGCACGTGCAGCGCGGCCATGGTCGGGTCGATCGTGAGATTCCCGATGCCGGACTCCTCGGTGGCTTCTCGCAGCGCGGCCGCCACGACATCGGAATCGGTCGGCTCGCAATGCCCGCCGAGTTGCAGCCATCGCCCGAATCGGGGGTGCAGCGTCAGCAGCGCGCGCGTGCCGGTGTGGTCGAGCACGAGCGCCGACCCGGTGACGTGGCCGGGGGCGCATTGGCGCAGGCAACCGTCGGGTCGGGCCGCCAGGAACGCCAACACCGCGTGCCGCAGGGTGTCCTGTGCGGGATCCGGTGCGTGCCAACGGGTCAGGATCTCGACCGCCGAAGCGTGCAGGCTCACTTGCGAACCAGCAGTCCGTCGGTCGGCACGGGAGACCGCGGACCGGACGGCGTCCCGTCCTGCGAGTAGCCGATCGCGATCGCGCCCAACGGTTCCCAGTCGTCGGGCAGGTCGAGTTCCTCGCGGACGATGTCGGGGGCGAAGATCGTCGACCCGATCCAGCAGCTGCCGACGCCCCGCACGGCCAACGCCACCAGCAGCGCCTGCACCGCCGCGCCGACCGCGACGGTGAACATCGTGTGCTCTGCGGCCGTACGGTCGGCGTCCGGGTAGCTGTGCGCACCGTCGGGCACCAGGAACGGGATGACCACTTCCGGCGCGTCGTAGAGGATTCGGCCGCGCTCGACGCGACGTTCGACGGCGTCCGCGGGACGCCCGTCGGCGGACAGGTCGGCGCGCCATTTGTCTTTCATCCGATCCAGCAGCACCGACCGTCGGGCGGGGTCCTGTAACCACACGAACCGCACCGGTCGGGTGTGGTGCGGTGCCGGCGCGGTGAGGGCCTCGGCGACAGCCGATTCCACGATCGCGGGGTCCACGGGCTCGGCCGTGAAGCGGCGCACCGACCGGCGCAGCAGCTGTGCCTGGCTCCTGCCGAGCGCGATGGCCTCCTCGGTGCCGAGCCAGAACAGGTCCTCCTCGCCCGCCCGTACCAGCCGGCGCGCAGTGGAACCGTCGTCAGGCAACCGCAGCCCGCGCACCACCGCGACCGGGATGTCGGTCAGCTTGCCTTTCACCAGATCCGCGGCCGCGGCGATCTCGTCGGCGACCGCGATCTCGGTGACGATCAGTTCGTTGCCGTGCCGGTCGACCGAACCGCCGTAACCGTGCAGCACGGTCACGCCCGCCGCGCCGATCGCGACGTCGGTCTGTCCGTTGCGCCACGCCCGGCCCATGGTGTCGGTGACGACGACGCCGACCGTCACGCCGAGCCGCTCGCGCAGACCCGAGGCCAGTGCGGCGGCGCTGGCATCGGGATCGGTTGGCAACAGCGCGAGTTCAGCGGAGTCGACGTTGGAGCCGTCGACGCCCGCGGCGGCCTGGACCAGGCCGATCGCGTTCTCGGTGATCAGCGTGCGGCCCTTGCGCGCCAGCACGCGAACCGCCTCGGCGTCGATGAGCCTGCGCCGCAGCACGTCGCGTTCGTCGGGGTCGATCGGCGCATCGACGATGCGGCCCTCGCACTTCGACATCACCTTGCTCGTGACCACGACGATGTCGTCGTCACGCAGCCACGGTGCGGCCGTGGCGATCGCCGCGGCGAGGTCGTCGCCGGGCCGGAACTCGGGTAGGCCGTGAACGGGCAGGAGTTCCACGGCGGCCGCGGAGCCATGCTCGCCGCTCATGGCTTGATGCCTGCCAAATCCATTCCGGCGCGGACCATCTCGCCGGTCACCTCGGGATCGGTCATGAGCAGCGGCACCGCGCGGACTTCGACACCGTCGATCTGTGCGCCGTCCCCCTCGTGCACCAGCCAGCCGTCGAGGATCCCGACACCGGAGCGCGCACCGTAGTGCCTGCCGACGGCTTGTGACGTACTCGGCACGCCGATCACCGACAGGCATTCATCGGCCATGCCCCGCAACGGCTTTCCGCCGATGATCGGGGAGTAGCCGACGACCGGCGCCGGTGTCGATCGCAGTGCGCCGCGGATACCGGGTACGGCGAGGATCGCCCCGATGCTCACCACCGGGTTCGAGGGCGCGATGAGGACGACGTCGGCCGATTCGATGGCCTCGGCGACGCCCGGTCCGGCGGTGGCCTTCTCCGCGCCGACGAAAGCGAAGCTGTGCGTTGGTACTTTCGCGCGGTACCGCACCCACCACTCCTGAAAGTGGATGGCGCGCTTCTCGCCGGCATACTGGCCCGGCCCGGGATCGGTGATCACGACGTGTGTTTCGCTGCGGTCGTCACTGGCCGGCAGCAGCCGGGCCCCGGGCGCCCACCTCGAGCACAACGCCTCGGTCACCTGCGAGAGCGGATAACCCGCGCGCAACATCTGGCTGCGCACGAGATGTGTCGCCAGATCCCGGTCGCCGAGTCCGAACCAGTCGGGTTGGACGCCGTAGGCCGCGAGTTCCTCCTTGGCATGCCAGGTTTCATTGCGGTGTCCCCAGCCGCGTTCGGGATCGATGCCGCCGCCGAGGGTGTACATGCAGGTGTCGAGATCCGGGCAGATCCGCACGCCGAACATCCATGCGTCGTCGCCCACATTGACCACTGCAGTAAGTTGGTGCTCAGCAGTATCATCAGTCCCAGCAGTACCTTCGGTGCCACGAAATTGCCCCAGCCCCAACAGGTGTTGCACGCCGAGCAGGAAGCGGGCGCCCCCGACGCCGCCGACCAGTACGGTGACCTTCACATCGACCGAGGGTAGGCCGTCCGAGCGAATCCGGTACGGGCAGGAGTGGGGCCGGCCCCGGCGGACGGGAGTGTGATGGACACGCCGAGGTCACGACTCGCCGTATTTCGATCACGGAATGGTATGAATTCCTGTTCTAGAGCTTGACCAGGGCGACTGACGCGTGTGTAATCACAGCAGTGTCATTTCCCGGTAGGCCATCCGGTTCCGGTGCCGCAGACCGAGATTCGATCACTTGTTCGAATTGGAAGTGTTCCACGTTCCGGTGGGCCACTTATAGGGGATCAACGAGACCAGGTGAGGAGGCGGAAGATGTCTTTTGAGTACGGCGATTTCGATCGTCTGGTTCGGTTCGACAGCCGAGTCTTCGGCTCAGTAGACAGCGCGCCGCACGCCCATTCGGAACCGGCACCGCTCGAGACGCCGCGGCGTCCCCAGTTGAGTTTGGTGCCCGATCCGATCGATGTGGCGCCGGCACTGACACCGGAGGACGAACTCTGGCAGGAGAAGGCGCTGTGCGCCCAAACCGACCCCGAGGCGTTCTTTCCGGAGAAGGGCGGCTCGACGCGCGAGGCCAAGCGCATCTGCCAGGGCTGCGAAGTGCGCGACGCCTGCCTGGAGTACGCCCTGGCGCACGATGAGCGCTTCGGGATCTGGGGCGGCCTGTCCGAGCGCGAGCGTCGCCGCCTCAAGCGCGGAATCATCTGAGCCGCGCGCTCAATCGTCGTCGATCGTCGGGTCGATGACGGAAGGCTCGACGCCCAGATATGTGGCGACCTGAGCCACCAGGATTTCATGTAGCAGCTCCTCGAGTTCGACGGAATCCTTGGCCCGCCGCTCGATTGGCTTGCGAAACAGGACAATTCGTGCGCGTGTGGCGTTCCCCCTGACGTCCACGCCCGCCGGGATCAGCCGGGCCAGTGCGATCGGCCCGTCGGCGATCACCTCCGGCGGCCACTGCACACTCTCGGGATCCTTGGGTGCGATCCGTGGTATCTCGTCGACCGCCACGTCGAGTTGCGCCAACCGGTCCTGCCAACGCCGCTCGATCGGCTCGTATGCCTCCAGCACCGCCATGTCGAACTTCTCGGCGCGACTGCGCCAGCCCGGCACCGTCGGGGGGAGTAACGGCCCGCGCATCTCGCGGCCCCGGCGCGCGCGCATGTGTCCACGCTTGGCCACCGCTTGGGTGCTCCTTTCGTGCGCGATGAACTGGATCGTAACGGTTCGAGATCGGCCGTCGGCAGGCTGCGCGTGTCCGGCGGCGTGCGGGGTGCGGCCACGATAGCCTTCCGCTGTGAACGTTCCCCGTCGCTGCTGCCGGCCCGGGTGTCCGCACTATGCGGTCGCGACGCTGACATTCGTCTACGCCGACTCCACGGCGGTCGTCGGCCCCCTCGCGACGGTGGCCGAACCGCACTCATGGGACCTGTGCGTCGTGCACGCCGGCCGCGTCACCGCGCCCCGCGGCTGGGAACTGGTGCGCCACGCCGGCCCACTGCCCTCACATCCCGACGACGACGATCTCGTCGCGCTCGCGGATGCGGTCCGGGAGGGGCGTGACGTCGCTCCGCCGCTCAACCGGATGGCGCCGGGCTTCAACACGGGATTCTCCGACCCCGTCACCGGCGCGCCCGGAGGCTCGCTGATGGCACCGCCCGCGCGGCGGCCCGAGTCCAACGGCCGTCGCCGAGGCCATCTGCGGGTGCTGCCGGACCCCACCGACTAGACGACGTGCCCGTCTGGCCGGACCGTTAGGCTGGCGCCAGTAGTAGTCCGTGTCACAAGGAGTCCTAATGTCCCGGCCCGCCGCGGCGGTTCATCGCGTCATCAAGGCCTATGACGTGCGCGGCCTGGTCGGTACCGAGCTCGACGAGCCGTTCGTCGCCGACGTCGGCGGCGCCTTCGCCCGTCTCGTGCGGGACAACGCGTCGCAAATGGTCATCGGCTACGACATGCGCGCCAGCTCACCCGCACTGGCGGACGCGTTCGCCGACGGCGTGACCGCCCAGGGCCTCGATGTGGTGCGGATCGGACTCGCCTCGACCGACCAGCTGTACTTCGCGTCGGGACTTCTGGACTGCCCCGGCGCGATGTTCACCGCCAGCCACAACCCGGCCGCCTACAACGGCATCAAGCTCTGTCGTGCCGGCGCCAAACCGGTGGGCAAGGACACCGGGCTGGGGACCATCGCCGACGAGGTGATCGACGGTGTTCCCGGCTACGACGGTGCGCGCGGCACGGTCGGCGACCGCGACGTGTTGGCCGACTACGGCGAGTTTCTGCGCTCGCTGGTGAGCCTGGCCGATATGCGACCGCTCAAGGTCGCCGTCGACGCGGGCAACGGCATGGCCGGCCACACCACGCCCGCGGTGTTGGGTCCGATCTCGGGGATCACACTGGCGCCGCTGTACTTCGAACTCGACGGCACCTTCCCCAATCACGAAGCCAATCCGCTGGATCCGGCCAACCTGACCGATCTGCAGGCTTTCGTCCTGCAAACCGGTGCCGACATCGGCCTGGCGTTCGACGGCGACGCCGACCGGTGTTTCGTGGTCGACGAGAAGGGGCATCCGGTCTCGCCGTCAGCGGTGACCGCGTTGGTCGCCGCGCGGGAACTCGGCAGGGAGATCGGCGCCACGGTTATTCACAACCTGATCACCTCGCGGGCGGTGCCCGAACTGGTGACCGAGCGGGGCGGTACGCCGGTCCGCAGCCGCGTCGGGCACTCCTATATCAAGGCGCTGATGGCCGAGACCGGTGCGATCTTCGGCGGCGAGCACTCGGCGCACTACTACTTCCGCGACTTCTGGGGTGCCGACTCCGGCATGCTGGCCGCCCTGCACGTGTTGGCCGCGCTCGGCGAACAACACCGGCCGCTGTCGGAGATGATGGCCGACTATCAGCGCTACGAGGCGTCCGGCGAGATCAACTTCACCGTCACCGAGGCCGAGCGGTGTGTGGACGAGGTGCTCAAGGCGTTCGGCGACCGAATCCACTCGATCGACCACCTCGACGGTGTGACCGTCGATCTCGGTGAGGGCGCCTGGTTCAACCTGCGGATGTCCAATACCGAACCGCTGCTGCGGCTCAACGTCGAAGCCCGCACCACCGACGAGGTCGACCAGATCGTCGGACAGGTCTCCGAAACCGTTCGTGGGCGGGTCCCTTCCGACTCCGAGGTGGTCACGTGAGCACCGGACCGTCTTCCTCGGCCGCGACCATCGACCTCGACGACGTCGACGCCCTGCTCGGGGCCGACCGCGACGGCCTGCTGCGCGCGGCGTCGATGGCCGGCGCCCAGGTGCGTTCCACCGCCGCCGCGCTCGCGGAGGGCGAACTCGAATCGCTGCGCAGCGACGGGACACCGCGCACGTTGATCTGGGTCGCCGGTCGCGGCAATGCGGAGACTGCCGGAGCGCTGCTCGCGTCGGCATGGGGCGGATCGGTGGCCGCGCCCATCGTCGTGGCCTCCGAGGTTCCGCCGTGGATCGGTCCGCTGGACGTCTTGGTCGTCGCGGGCGACGACCCCGGCGATCCCGCTCTGGTGAACGCGGCCGCCACCGGCGTGCGTCGCGGCGCGCGAGTGGTGGTGGTTGCGCCGTTTGAAGGGCCGCTACGCGACGTCGCGGCCGGGCGCGCGGCGGTGTTGCCGCCCAGGGTGTGGGTACCCGACGAGTTCGGGTTCGTGCGCTACCTCGCCGCCGGGCTGGCCACACTCGACGTCGTCGATCCGACGATGCACGTCGATCTGGACGCACTGGCCGACGAACTCGACGCCGAGGCGCTGCGCAACAGCGCGAACCGAGAGCTGTTCACCAACCCGGCCAAGACACTGGCCGAACGGATGTCGGACCGCGAAGTGGTGCTGGCCGGCGACAGCGCGGCGACGCTGGCGGTGGCGCGCCACTGTGCGGCCATCCTGCTGCGCATCGCCCACCGAGTCGTCGCCGCGGCCGGCTTCGCCGATGCGCTGGTGGTGCTGCGCGGTGGCATGGGTGGCACGTCGGCGGCCGACCGGGAGCGGTCGATGTTCCACGACGAACAGATCGACGGCCCGCTTCCCCGGCGTATGCGGACATTCGTGCTCACCACCGACGCGGAGCAGCCGTTCGTCGCTGCGCGGGCAGGGGATCTGGACGACGTCGATGTGCTCAGCGCCCAGGACGTGCCCGAACTGCCGGAGGCGGCAGCGGTGCCGGACGCGTCGACGGCGGCGGGCAGCATGGAACAACAGTTGGCCATGCTCGCCGTCCGCTTGGAGATGACCGCCGTCTACCTGAAGTTAGTTCGAGGTTAGCCAAGTGCACTTGCTACGGGGAGCGGTGCGGACCTATGCCTGGGGTTCCCGCACAGACATTGCCGAGTTCACTGGAAGGCCCAGTCCCACAGCGCATCCCGAGGCCGAGCTGTGGTTCGGAGCCCATCCCGGTGATCCGGCCATGCTGGAGACGGGAGCCGGAGAGCTTTCGCTGCTGGATGCGCTGCGCGACGATCCCGAGGGGCAGTTGGGCGCGGCGGTCTGCGCACGCTTCGGCGAGGCGCTGCCGTTTCTGGTCAAGGTGCTGGCCGCCGACGAGCCGTTGTCGCTGCAGGCGCACCCCAGCGCCGAGCAGGCCGTCGAGGGCTACGAACGGGAGAACAGGCTCGGCATCCCCGTCTCGGCCCCCGACCGCAACTACCGCGACCCCAGCCACAAGCCCGAATTGATCGTCGCCGTGCGGCCATTCGAGGCGCTCGCCGGTTTCCGGCCGGTCCGGCGGACCATCGAGTTGATGCGTGCGCTGGAGGTCGGCGATCTGGACCCGTTCGTCAACCTGCTCTCCGGCCAACCGGACGGCGACGGACTGCGCGCGCTGTTCACGACCTGGATCACCGCGCCGCAACCCGATCTCGATGTCTTGGTGCCCGCGGTGATCGACGGGGCCATCCACTACGTGTGTTCGGGCAGAGGCGAGTTCGCGGCCGAGGCCAAGACCGTGCTCGAACTCGGCGAGCGCTATCCCGGCGACGCGGGTGTGCTGGCGTCCCTGCTTCTGAACCGCATCACCCTGAGCCCCGGCGAGGGCATCTATCTGCCTGCGGGAAATCTGCACACCTATCTCAGCGGTGTCGGTGTCGAGGTGATGGCCAACTCCGACAACGTGTTACGTGGGGGGCTGACACCCAAGCACGTCGATGTCCCGGAGTTGTTGCGGGTGCTCGACTTCACGCCCGCCGAGGACGTGGTGGTCCGTCCCGAGAAAGTCGAAGACAGTATCGAATGGGTGTACCGCACACCGGCACAGGAGTTTTCGCTGTCGGTGCTGGACATCGACGCCGACCGGGTCGGTTATGAGATCGACGCACCCACGCGCCACGACGGTCCGCAGCTGCTGCTGTGCGCCGAGGGTTCGACGGTGGTGCACGCCAAGGGCGGCACCGTCACGCTGAACCGGGGATCTGCGGCGTGGGTGCCCGCCGACGAGGGGCCGATTAGGCTGGCGGCCACGGAGCCGACGAAGTTGTTCCGCGCCACGGTCGGCATCTAGCGACTCAGTGGGCCGTCTTCTCCTTGGCGCCCCGGCCGAACGGCAACACATGCATCACCGCGACGACGACCGCGCCGACCACCAGGCCGATGACCGCCGACGCGGCCGTGTTGACCAGCCACGCCAGTACGCCGCCGACCCCGCCGACGGCGTGGTGGACGATCTCCTCGAGGTGGTGCACGAGGCTGTAGGGCAGATGCCAGCCCAGTTCGTCGGTTCCGACCAGCAGGATGTGACCGCCGACCCACAGCATCGCCACGGTGCCGATGACCGAAAGTGCGGCAAGAAGTTTCGGCATCCCGGCCACCAGGCCGCGGCCGATCTTCTGCGCGAGCTTCGAACTGCGCTGCGCGAGGCGCAGTCCGATGTCGTCCATCTTCACGATGCCTGCCACGACGCCGTACACCGCGATCGTGATCACGATCGCGACGACGACCAGGATGATCAACCGCGGCCAGAACGACTGATCGGCCACCTCGTTCAGCGCGATCACCATGATCTCCGCCGACAGGATGAAATCGGTGCGGATGGCGCCGGTCACCATGAACTTCTCGGCGTCCTCGCCCACCGTCGCGACGGGCGCGGAGTGGTGGTCGTGGCCCCGAATGCGGCCCCACACTTTCTCGGCGCCCTCGTAGCACAGATATGTCGCGCCGAGCATCAGCAGCGGTGTCAGCAGCCACGGAAGGAACTGGCTGAGCAGTAGTGCAGCGGGCAGGATGAACAGCAGCTTGTTGCGCAGTGAGCCGATCGCGATGCGCTTGATGATCGGCAGTTCGCGCTCTGCGGCCAGCCCGTGAACGTACTGCGGCGTCACGGCGGTGTCGTCGACGACGACGCCCGCGGCCTTGGCGGTCGCCCGGCCCGCCGCCGCCCCGATGTCGTCGACCGATGCGGCGGCCATGCGCGCCAGCACCGCGACGTCGTCGAGAAGCCCGAACAGTCCTGCGCTCATCGCGTCCTCGTCATGGTCAAGAAATTACCCGCTCGCGCCCGGTTCACGCCGATTGAGGCACCGCGGCCGGATGTTTGGCCGCCCGCTTCTCGGCCAGCCACAACCGCAGGTTGTGCCGGATGGTGCGGCCCACCAGCCGAGGCGAGGGCACCATGTAGAGGCTGTCGAGCAGACTGAACCGGCGCAGAAACCACTCGGCGAGAACGGGATCGGTCTCCGCGGCGCCGAGGAACTGGTCGAACAGGCCGCCGACGGGCTTGTACCACCACTTGGCATCGCCGGTCGCGTTGTGCAGCGTCAGGTCGCCGATGGCCGTCATCACCCACACCGGCCACGTCGTCTTGGCCGTCGCCTTCGCCAGAGCACCGGCAATGTCCGGGTCGCCGGATGCCAGCACCGAGCGCAGGTTGCCGGCCTGGATCGCCGTCATGGTCATACCCTGGCCGAACGTCGGGTTGAAGCTGACGACGGCGTCCCCGAACGGGATGATGCCTGCGGGGAAGCGCTCCAGGGTGTCGTAGCGGCGCCACCGACTCGTCGGATAGCGGTGGAATGCCATTTCGCCCAGCGGTGTGGCCTGCCGCAACGCGGCCGAGACGTGCGGGGGCAGGATGTCATCGGCCAGGTCGAGGATCTGCTCGACGGTCTGCGGCGGCGGCACCTTGCCCACCCCGAAGGCCGTGACGTTCCAGTTGCCGTCCTCGTAGAACAACATGCCGATGCCGAGGGGTTGTTCTCGCGAAGCGCCGGCGACGACGACCTTCTCGGCCAGCAGGCCGTCGGGGACGTCAAACTGGTGGCTGGCATACGAGATACCGACGTCGACCGTTTCTTCGTCCGGACGCGCGTAACCCCACTTCTCGAGCCACGCGGGCAGGCGGGTACCCCGGCCGGCGGCGTCCACCACCAGATCGGCGTCGACGATCTGACCCGAATCGAGCAGCACGCCGGTCACGCGCTCTTGCGCGGCGTCGTAGAGAGGTTCGGTGACGCCGACGTGCACGAAGTCGACGTTGTCGATGCCCTTCACCCGCTTGCGGATCTGCCATTCGAGTTGCGGCCTGCTGGGCACGTAGGCGGTGAACTCGTCGCGCAGCCGGTGTGCCGTGCCGAGCACATGTCCGGCCGCACCGAAGTGGATGCAGTCGGGCCGGTTTTCGAGAATCGGGACACCGTCGGCGACCATGTCCGCGAGCAGGCCGGGGAAGTGGCTTTCGAACTCTTCGGCGCCACGGGCCATCAGCAGGTGGACGTGGCGGCCCTGCGGCACGGCCGCCCGGTTGGCGGGATCGTCGGGCAGATCGTCGCGTTCGTAGATGGTGATCTGATCGCTGACGTCAGAGAGCACCCGGGCCGCGCACATGCCCGCGAGACTCCCCCCGACGACGGCCACGTGTTTATAACTCCGCCCCATTGGGTGCACGGTACTCGGTAGATTGCCCGAACGGACCCAACCAGGAGGACCTGCGATGGCTCGGCGGACGAAGTCGGTGGAGCAGTCCATCGCCGACACCGATGAACCCGACACCCGGTTACGCAAGGACCTGAACTGGTGGGACCTCACCGTGTTCGGGGTGTCCGTCGTGATCGGCGCGGGCATCTTCACCATCACCGCCTCGACCGCCGGCAACATCACCGGCCCAGCGATCTCGATCTCCTTCGTCCTCGCCGCGATCGCCTGCGGGCTGGCCGCACTGTGCTACGCGGAGTTCGCCTCGACGGTGCCGGTTGCGGGCAGCGCCTACACGTTCTCCTATGCGACGTTCGGAGAGTTCGTCGCCTGGATCATCGGATGGGACCTGATCCTCGAGTTCGCGGTCGCGTCGGCGGTGGTCGCAAAGGGTTGGTCGAGCTACCTCGGCGAGGTGTTCGAGTTCGGCGGCGGGACCGCGGATTTCGGTTGGGTGCAACTGGATTGGGGCGCACTGCTGATCATCGCGTTCGTCACCACCATCCTGGCGCTGGGGACGAAGCTCTCCGCCGGAGTCAGCCTGGCGATCACCGTGGTCAAGGTGGCGGTGGTGCTGCTCGTGGTCGCCGTCGGCGCGTTCTACATCAAGGCGGCCAACTACTCGCCCTTCGTGCCGCCGGCCGAACCCGGCGAAGGCGGCCGGGGGACCGACCAGTCGCTGCTCTCGCTGATCACCGGCGCCGAGGGCAGCAACTACGGGTGGTATGGCCTGCTGGCCGGGGCCTCCATCGTGTTCTTCGCGTTCATCGGGTTCGACGTCGTGGCCACCACCGCGGAGGAGACCAAGAACCCGCAGCGTGACGTCTCCCGCGGCATCCTGGCCTCGCTCGGGATCGTGACGGTGCTCTACGTCGCGGTGGCTCTGGTGCTGACCGGCATGGTGCACTACACCGAACTGCGTGCGGCGGGGGAGAAGGCCAACCTCGCAACGGCGTTCAGCGCCAACGGGATCGACTGGGCAGCGAAGGTGATCTCGATCGGTGCACTCGCAGGCCTGACGACAGTGGTGATCGTGCTGGTGCTCGGCCAGACGCGGGTGTTCTTCGCGATGTCGCGCGACGGGTTGATTCCTCGTGGGCTGGCCAGGACCGGACGCCACGGCACGCCGGTGCGCATCACGCTGATCGTCGGCGTGCTGGTGGCCATCACGGCGTCGGTGTTCCCGATCGGCAGGCTCGAGGAGATGGTCAACATCGGGACGTTGTTCGCGTTCGTGCTGGTTTCCGCGGGCGTGATCGTGCTTCGCCGGTCCCGCCCCGACTTGAAACGCGGCTTCCGGGTGCCGGGCGTGCCGTGGTTGCCGATCGCCTCGATCGTCGCCTGCGTGTGGTTGATGCTGAATCTCACCGCGCTGACGTGGATCCGCTTCCTGGTCTGGATGGCGATCGGCGTCGCCGTCTACTTCCTGTACGGCCGCCGTCACTCGGTGCTCGGCCGCCGCGAACGCCAGGAGATCTCGGCGTAGCCCATCTGGAGTTTGCCATCGCTGCCGAACATGCAGCCTTGTACCTATTTCGCGCTCGAGACCGTACACGGCTGCGCACTCACGCCCCGGGTGGTTTACAAACTACGACTTTATGTCTAGACAGACGACAAATATGCCTTTATAGTCAACCTCGGACGTGATGGCACTCACTTCAGGAGGCTTGGCAATGGCCATGCAGACGCAAGAACCGGACACCGCTCAGTGGCGTGACAAGAAGCGCTACCTGTGGTTGATGGGCTTGATCGCCCCGACCGCGCTATTCGTGATGCTGCCGCTGGTGTGGGCGTTCAACCAGTGGGGTTGGCATGCCGCCGCGCAGGTGCCGTTCTGGATCGGGCCGATCCTGCTGTACGTCCTGTTGCCGGCGCTGGACCTCAAGTTCGGGCCGGACGGGCAGAATCCGCCCGACGAGGTGATGGAGCGGTTGGAGAACGACAAGTATTACCGCTATTGCACCTACGCATACATCCCGTTCCAGTACGCCAGCGTGATCGTCGGCGCCTATCTGTTCACCGCGTCGGACCTCAGTTGGCTCGGCTTCGACGGCGGACTGGGCTGGCCGGCCAAGATCGGCCTGGCGCTGTCGGTCGGCCTGCTGGGCGGAGTCGGCATCAACACCGCCCACGAGATGGGACACAAGAAGGACTCGCTCGAGAGGTGGCTGGCCAAGATCACGCTGGCGCAGACCTGCTACGGCCACTTCTACATCGAGCACAACCGAGGCCACCACGTGCGCGTCGCCACCCCCGAGGACCCGGCATCGGCCCGCTTCGGTGAGACGTTCTGGGAGTTCCTGCCGCGCAGCGTGATCGGCTCGCTGAAGTCGGCGTGGGAGCTGGAGGCCAAACGGCTCGAGCGGGCGGGAAAGAGTAAGTTCCACTGGTCCAACGACGTGCTCAACGCGTGGGCGATGTCGGTGGTGTTCTACGGCGCGTTGATCGCGGTGTTCGGTTGGGCGTTGATTCCCTACATCGTCATCTCGGCGGTGTTCGGTTTCACGCTGCTCGAGACCGTGAACTACCTCGAGCACTATGGGCTGCTGCGCCAGAAACTCGACAGCGGCCGCTACGAGCGCTGCGCGCCGGTGCACAGCTGGAACTCCGACCACATCGTGACCAACCTGTTCCTGTATCACCTGCAGCGCCACAGCGATCACCACGCCAACCCGACCCGGCGCTACCAGACGCTGCGCAGCATGGAGGGGGCGCCGAACCTGCCGAGCGGCTATGCGTCGATGATCGCGTTGACGTACTTCCCGCCGCTGTGGCGCAAGGTGATGGATCACCGGGTGCTCGCGCACTACGACGGCGACATCACCCGGGTGAACCTGCACCCGCGCGTGCGCGACAAGGTGTTGGCCCGCCACGGTGTGCCCGCATGACCGCCCACCGCTGCCCGGGCTGCGACTACGTCTACGACGAAGCGAAAGGCGCTCCGCGGGAAGGCTTTCCGGCCGGCACGCGGTGGAGTGAGATTCCCGACGACTGGAGCTGCCCCGACTGCGCGGTGCGCGAGAAGGTCGACTTCGAGACCGTCTGAGTGAGAAAGGTGATGACATGAACGAGCCGTACAAACTGTTCGTCTGCGTGCAGTGCGGATTCGAGTACGACGAGGAGAAGGGCTGGCCCGAGGACGGGATCGCCCCGGGCACCCGGTGGGACGACATTCCCGACGACTGGAGTTGCCCGGACTGCGGGGCGGCCAAGTCCGACTTCGAGATGGTCGAGGTCGCCCGTCCGTGACGACGCTCTGGGCGAGCGAAGCGACGGGAAAGGCTAAGGTCGCGCGTGGGCGAGCGAAGCGACGGGAAAGAAAGACTAAGGTCGCGCGTGTGAACAGCCCGCGCCGGACCGCGCAGCGCATCCCGTACGCCGAAGCGTCGAGGATGCTGCTTCGCGATTCCATCCTGGACGGGATGCGCGAGCTCCTGCTCACCCGTGACTGGTCGGCGATCACCCTCGCCGACGTCGCCAAGGCGGCCGGCATCAGCCGGCAGACCATCTACAACGAGTTCGGGTCGCGCCAAGGGCTGGCGCAGGCCTATGCCATGCGCCTGGCCGACCGCCTCGTCGACCAGATCGACTACGCCATCGAGGGCAACGTCGGCGACGTCTTCGCCGCGTTCAGCCAGGGCTTCCGTGACTTCTTCGCCGAATCCGCAGCCGACCCGCTGGTGATCTCGTTGCTGACCGGCGAGGCCAAGCCCGATCTCCTGCAGCTCATCACCACCGACAGCGGCCCGATCATCACCCACTGCAGCCGGCGGTTGACGCAAACGTTCGTCGACAGCTGGGTCAAGACCAGTGAAGAGGACGCCGGAGTGCTGGCCAGGGCCATCGTCCGGCTCGCGATGAGCTACGTCTCGATGCCGCCGGAAGCCGACCCCAGCGCATCGCCCGGTCGAGGGCACGACGTGGCGCGTGACCTGGCCCGATTGATGACGCCCTTCGCCGAACGCTACGGTGTTATCGATATTCCTTAGCTGTCAGAGCGCCACGGCTGGTTCCACCGCACAGCGCCTGTCCCGCGAGCCCGCAGGCTATGGATGTCTACTCAGATGTCGCCGTGCGCACATCTGTGCGCTCATAGGCAATGCTCATAGGCAATGACGAAGGAAAAGGGGCTCTATATGACTGAGCTGAAGGCCGACTCCCGCAACGGGATCGACTACAAGGTCGCCGACCTGTCTCTGGCCGACTTCGGCCGCAAGGAGATCCGCCTGGCCGAGCACGAGATGCCCGGTTTGATGGCGTTGCGCGAGGAGTACCACGACGTGCAGCCGCTCAAGGGCGCGCGGATCTCGGGCTCGCTGCACATGACCGTGCAGACGGCGGTGCTGATCGAGACGCTGACGGCGCTGGGCGCTGACGTTCGATGGGCTTCCTGCAACATCTTCTCCACCCAGGATCACGCCGCCGCGGCCGTGGTCGTCGGCCCGCACGGCACCCCGGAGGAGCCGAAGGGCACCCCGGTGTTCGCGTGGAAGGGCGAGACGCTCGAGGAGTACTGGTGGGCCGCCGAGCAGATGCTCACCTGGGAGGGCGAGCCGGCGAACATGATCCTCGACGACGGCGGCGACGCCACGATGATGGTGCTGCGCGGCGCGCAGTACGAGAAGCAGGGCGTGGTCCCGCCCGCCGAGGACGACGACCCGGCGGAGTGGAAGGTCTTCCTCAGTGTCCTGCGGGAGCGCTTCGAGACCGACAAGAACAAGTGGACCAAGATCGCCGAGTCGGTCAAAGGTGTCACCGAGGAGACCACGACCGGCGTGCTGCGCCTGTACCAGTTCGAGGCCTCGGGTGAGCTGCCGTTCCCGGCGATCAACGTCAACGACTCGGTCACCAAGAGCAAGTTCGACAACAAGTACGGCACCCGCCACTCGCTGATCGACGGCATCAACCGCGGCACGGACGTGCTGATCGGCGGCAAGAAGGTACTGATCTGCGGCTACGGCGACGTCGGCAAGGGCTGCGCGGAGTCGCTGGCCGGCCAGGGCGCGCGCGTGGCCGTCACCGAGATCGACCCGATCAACGCGCTGCAGGCGCTGATGGACGGGTTCGACGTGGTGACCGTCGAGGACGGGATCGGCCAGGCCGACATCGTCATCACGGCCACGGGCAACAAGGACATCATCACCCTCGAGCACATGCGCGCGATGAAGGACCAGGCCATCCTGGGCAACATCGGCCACTTCGACAACGAGATCGACATCGCCGCCCTGGAGCGCTCGGGGGCCAAGAAGCTCAACATCAAGCCGCAGGTCGACCAGTGGGTCTTCGACGACGGCAAGTCGATCGTGTTGCTGTCCGAGGGCCGGCTGCTCAACCTGGGCAACGCGACGGGACACCCGTCGTTCGTGATGAGCAACAGCTTCTCGAACCAGGTCATCGCCCAGATCGAACTGTGGACCAAGAACGACGAGTACGACAACGCGGTGTACCGGTTGGCCAAGCATCTCGACGAGAAGGTCGCGCGCATCCACGTCGAGGCACTCGGCGGTCAGCTGACCAAGCTCACCAAGGAGCAGGCCGAGTACATCGGTGTCGATGTGGAGGGCCCGTACAAGCCCGAGCACTACCGCTACTGATCGTCGCCCGGAGGTCCCCGGCACATCCGCGTGCCGGGGACTTTTCGTTGCCGCGTGTACCGGCCGCGGCGGCGTTGTGCTGCAGGGTTCAGGGTGTCGGGTCCACGCCTCCGCAGTGGTTCTTCAGATCCATGAGCGGCTGCCGGATACCCGCCATCTCGGCGCTCTCCTGCGGATGGCTGGCCATGTATCCCTTCACCTGCTCGGCGACGCCCTCACGCGACATGCCTCGCAGCGTGCTCATGAAGCCGTTGAGATCAGGGTGGGTGAACAAGTAGGCCGACGTTGACGCGTCGACCCCGGCGCGGACGCCTTCGAGGTCGGCGCTGGTGCAGTTCGCCGGTTCGGCGCTGGCCAACGGGGACAAGCCGAGCAGCGCGGCGCCGGCGACGACGGCCAACGAGAGCGGGTATGCCCTACGGGTTCCGGACATCGGACGGACTCCTTCGGTCAGGGTGTGAGTGCCAGTGTGAAACCGGCCGACCGTTGATGCTCTGCGTCCCAAGCAGGTTCACAGGAGCCGGTCAGGAACCCTCCAGCGGCGCGGCTACGCCGGATACTCGTCGCGCTTGCGCGGCCAGTCGGAGAAGTCCTCGCCGCGGCCCTTGGGCGCCCGGTCCAACAGCTGCCAGGTGGCGTTGAGCGCTTCGGTGCCGCGATCGTAGGTCGAGTAGGTGTGGTAGACGACGCCGTCTTCCAAGGCGAAACAGCTCAGTGCCATCAGCTCCATGACGTCGAGCATGCTGCCGCTGCCCGACCCGAAGTCGCGGCGCGGCGTCGGAACGTGCATGTAGCCGAAGAAGTCGGCGTCGAAATCGCTGTCGCCGGAGGACACCCACTCCACCTCCCAGCCCATCCGCTGCTTGTAGGCGCTCAGAACCGGTAGCGGCGAACGCGACGAGAGAATGAACGTGACGTCGCGTCGCGCCAGGTGCGGGACCGCGCCGACGAGATTGTCGGTTTCGAAGGTGCAGCCGGGACAGCCCTCCGGTGTCTTCGGACCGTGCATGAAATGCCGCACGATCAGCTGTGATCGGCCGTCGAACAGTTCGGCGAGCGTGCGACGTCCCGCCGTGGTGTCGAACTCGTAGGGTTTGTCGACCCGCACCCACGGCAGTGCCTGCCGCTGCTGTGCCAGCTCGGTGGCCCTTCGGGTGAGCTCCTTCTCGTTGGCCAACTGTCGCTCGTAGGCCGCTCGCCACTGGTCACGCGTTCCGACCGCATGAGTCGTCATTCCCAACCACCTCCTCGTCACGTTTGCATTCGGCTAGGCAGACTTGCGCCGGCGCGTGAACTCATCGCTCGACCCGCCGGGGCGTACTCGTTGGCGCGGTGGGTATCCATTGCCGTCACAGCCCAATGCTGCCCAGGGAGAGACCATGACGACCAGACCCGAATCATCGGCGGGCCTGCACCACGTCACGGCGATCGCCGCGAACCCGCAGCGCAACGTCGACTTCTACCGCGAGGTGCTGGGCCTGCGGCTGGTGAAGAAGACGGTCAACTTCGACGCCCCCGACGGCTACCACCTGTACTTCGGCGACGAGTCCGGCCGACCCGGAACGCTGATCACCTTCTTTCCATGGCCCGGCCTCCCGCCCGGGCGGCACGGCACCGGGCAGGCCACCACAGTGTCGCTGTCGGTGCCGCAGGCGTCACTGGGCTGGTGGCGGAACCGGCTGACGGCCTTGGATGTCGCGGTCGGTGAGCCGGGCACCCGCAACGGGGAGGACGCCATGACGGTGCGCGACCCCGACGGGTTGTGCCTGGAACTGGCCGCCCACCCCGAGGCCGCCGACGAACCGGTGTCAGAACTGGGGTCTGTCGCTGCTGAGCACGCGATCCGCGGGCTGCATTCGGTCACGCTGACCGAGGCCGGTTTTGAAAGCACCGCCGAACTACTCACCGACACAATGGGATTCCGCTGTGTCGACGAGTCGGGCAACCGGTTCCGGTTCCGCACCGGCGACGGCGGCGCGAGCTCGCGGCTCGATGTGGTGTGCTCACCGGAGGCGCCACGAGGACTCGTCGCCGCCGGCACCGTGCACCACATCGCCTGGCGGGTTCCCGACGACACCGACCAGCAGCGCTGGCGCGAACTCCTGCTGGGCAACGGTCTCAACGTCACACCGATCCTGGACCGCAACTACTTCCAGTCCATCTACTTTCGCGAACCCGGCGGCGTGCTGTTCGAATTGGCCACCGATACTCCGGGATTCACCGTCGACGAACCGCTGATGGAACTGGGGCGGGCGCTGAAGCTGCCGCCGTGGCTGGAGCCGGACCGCGCCGCGATCGAGGCCGCACTGCCGCAACTGCGCGACCCGGACATGCGGGTCATGCCATGACCGACTACGGGCACGACCTGATCTTCGGCACGTTCGTCACTCCGAACAACAGCCCCGCCCGACAGGCCGTCGACCAGGCCGTCGTTGCCGAGCGGGCGGGCCTGGACCTGGTCACCTACCAGGACCACCCCTACGTGGCGAGGTTTCACGACACCTGGACGTTGCTGTCCTACGTCGCCGCGCAAACCGAACGAATCCGGCTCAGCGCCAACGTGATCAACCTGCCGCTGCGCCCGCCGGCGGTGCTGGCCCGTTCGGTGGCCAGCCTCGATCTGCTCACCGGCGGTCGAGTCGAGCTGGGCCTGGGTGCGGGCGCGTTCTGGGACGGGGTGGCCGCGATGGGTGGGCCGCGCCGCGGCGCGGGGGAGTCGGTGGCGGCGCTGGAGGAGGCCATCGCGATCATCCGCGGTATGTGGGACGTCGACGCGACCGGTGTGCTGACCGTTGACGGCGCGCACTACCGCGTGCGCGGCGCCAAACGCGGACCCGCACCGGCGCACGATGTCGGCATCTGGTTGGGTGCCTACCGTCCGCGGATGCTGCGGCTGGTCGGCCGCGAAGCCGACGGGTGGCTGCCTTCGCTGCAGTACCTTCCCGGCGGCGTCGCCGACCTCGCGGCGCTGAACCGCCACATCGACGATGCGGCGGCGGCCGCCGGACGCGAACCGCGCGCGATCCGCCGGCTGCTCAACATCGGTGGCAGCTTCACCGGATCGGGCTTTCTGCAGGGGCCTCCGCGGCAGTGGGCCGAGGAGCTCACCGACGTCGCGCTGGCCTTCGGCGTCAGCGGCTTCGTACTGGCCTCCGACGACACCGCCACCACCGAACGTTACGCCGCGGAGGTCGCCCCGGCGGTACGGCAGCTAGTTGCCGCCGAGCGGTAGTGGTTCTTGTTAGGGTCGGCGCGTGGGTCGCGGCGTGCGCGGGTTGGTCATCGCGTTCGTGTTCGCATTGGTGTGGGGCACCCCGGTGCCCGCGGCGGCCGACGACCCGACCATCGACGATCACCATCCCTACTTCAACGAGGACGAGTACCAGGCGTTCTACACGCCGCCGGATCCGTTGCCGCCGGGCAAGCCCGGCGACCTGGTCCGCACGGAGCCGTCGCGCCTGGTGCTCGAACCGTCCGGCGAACTCGGCATGATCATGGCCGACGGCACGCGAATCATGTACCGCAGCAACGACGCTCGTGGTAACCCGAACGTCGTCACCGGTACCTACTTCGAACCGCATGCGCCGTGGCCGTTCGGCGGGCCGCGGCCGCTGATCGTCTACGGCCCGGGCACCCAGGGCCAGGGCGACCAGTGCGCGCCGTCGCGGCAGTTCAACCAGGGCATCCACTGGTCGCCGTACCTCGACCTCGCGTTCAACTACGAGGAGTTGTTCGTCGCGACGATGGTCGCGCGCGGTTTCGCGATCGTCATGACCGATTACGAGGGTCTGGGTACCCCGGGCCTGCACACCTACGCGAATCGGGTGTCGCAGGGCCACGCGATGCTCGACGCGGCCCGCGCCGCCAAGAACCTGCCCGGTACCTCGCTGACCCCCGACGGCCCGCTGGCGTTCTGGGGTTATTCACAGGGCGGGGGCGCGGCGGCGTCCGCCGCGGAGATGGCCGAGTCGTACGCCCCCGAACTCGACGTGGTCGGCTCCTACGCCGGGGCGCCGCCCGCCGACCTGAAAGCGCTGTTCCCGTTCATCGACGGCAGCATGCTGATCGGGGCAGTGGGTTACGCGCTGAACGGGGTGATGAGGGCCTACCCCGAACACGAGGCGGCGATCCGGGCGACGCTGACACCGCGCGGCGCCGACATGCTGTTCAAGGTACAGGCCCAGTGCGTCGCAGAGACGCTGACGAAGTTCATGTTCCGGCACCTTCAGCCGTACTTCAATCAGGACATCTTCGAACTCGTCGAGCAGGAGCCGTTCAAGTCGCTGTTCGAGGAACAGAAGCTGGGCCGCATGAAACCCAATGCGCCCGTACTCATCAACGCCAACCGATACGACCCGCTGGTCCCGTGGGCGCCGGCGATGCAGATGGGTCGCGACTGGTGCGCACAGGGCGCAGACGTCGAGGCGCGCACCAACGAGCAGCCACCGTTCCTCAACAAGGCGATGGTCAACCACGGCCTGCCCATGCTGGTCGACGGCGAACCCGCCATGCAGTGGATCGCCGACCGATTCAAGGGTGTGCCCACAGCGCCGAACTGCGGACGGTTCTAGAGGCGCCACCCCGGCGCCCGATGCGTCGACCGCCAAGGGGCCCGCTCACCGGAGATCTTGTTCGGATCGCAGCGCGTCGGTTTCGGTGCGAATGCCTGAAAGGTCTCGCGCCGAATTGATGAGTCCGACCAGACTGAACGCCTGAGGGGTGTTGCCGAGATGCCGGCCGGCGTAGGGATCGTATTCCTCACTGAGCATTCCGACATCGTTGCGAAGACCCAACAGACGGGTGAACAACGACGTCGCCTCCTCGCTGCGACCGGTGCCGTGCAGGGCGTCCACGAGCCAGAAGCTGCACATCAGGAACGCACCTTCCTCGCCCGGAAGCCCGTCGACGCCCATCTCGGTGTTGTAGCGAAGCAGGAATCCGTCGACGCTCAATTCCTCTCGCACCGCGTCGACGGTACCGCGCACGCGGGGGTCGGACCACGGCAGAAACCCGACCCGGGGAATGAGCAGAAGCGCCGCATCCAAGCCTTTGGAACCGTAGTACTGGGTGAAGGTATTACGTTGCGCGTCATAGCCATTGGTGCAGACGTCGGAATGGATACGCTCACGCAGTTCGCGCCACTTGTCGACGGGACCCTCCAGGTTCTGCTTCTCGATCGAATGCACGGCGCGGTCGACTCCGGCCCACGCCATCACCTTCGAGTGGACGAAGTGGCGCCGCGGCCCGCGCATCTCCCACAAGCTGTTGTCAGGTTCGTCCCAGTTGCCTTCGAGGTAGTCGAGCAACGCACGCTGCACACCCCACGTCGTGTCGGTCCGTTCCAGACCCGCGACGCGGGCCAGATGCATGCTGTCGAGCACCTCACCCCACACGTCGAGCTGGAACTGACCGGCCGCGTCGTTGCCGATGCGTACCGGCGCCGAACCCTCGTAACCGGGAAGCCACGGTAATTCGTACTCGGGCAGCCGACGGCTGCCGTCGAGCCCGTACATGATCCGCAGCTCGGCCGGGTCGCCGGCGACCGCGCGAATCAGCCATTCCCGCCACGCCCGGGCTTCTGCGACGAAACCGGTACCGAGCAACGCCTGCAGGGTGAACGTCGCGTCGCGCAGCCAGCAATAGCGGTAGTCCCAGTTTCTTTCGCCACCCAGCTGCTCGGGCAGCGATGTGGTCGCGGCCGCGGCGATGCCGCCCGTCGGCGCGTACGTCAACGCCTTCAACAGCACCAGAGACCGTCGCACCTCCTCTTCCCAGCGGCCCCGGTAGCGACACCGCGAGATCCAGTCGCTCCAGAACCGCTCGGTGTCGACCAGGGCACGTTCGGGATCGACCGGCTCGGGCCGCGGCAGGTGTGATTCGGTGTACACCAATACGAACGGGAGCCGTTGTCCGGCAGCCACTTCGAACTCGGCGACGGTGGTGAGATCTTCACCGCGGTATGCGACCGGAGTATGCAGCCAGACCGCGTCGGGGCCGGCGACAGCGGCAAGGACCCCATCCTCGCGCCGAACCCACGGCACGATATGGCCGTAATCGAACCGCAGTCTCAACGTCATCCGCATCGGGACCCGGCCGCTCACGCCTTCCACGACGCGCACCACGTCGGCGGCCCCACCGCGCGGCGGCATGCAGTCCAGCACCCGAACCGTTCCGTCGGGCGTGTCCCACTCACTTTCCAGTACGAGGGAATCGCCACGGTAACGGCGACGGGTGGCCGGACCGCCGGCCGCCGGGCCAAGACGCCACAGCCCGGCCTCTTCGCCGCCGAGTAGCGCGGCGAAACATGCCGGCGAGTCGAACCGGGGCAGGCACAGCCAGTCGATCGCCCCGTCGCGACCGACCAGGGCCGCGGTCTGCAGGTCGCCCAACAGCGCGTAGTCCTCGATCAGGGCCATCGGCTAGGCCGGCCCATCGAGGTCGATGACCACCTTGACGTCGCCTTCGACATCGCCTGAGTCGTCGAACGCCTCGGTCGCCTGCTCCAAGGGAACCCGGCGCGTGATCAGCCGCTCCAACCACGCGCTGTCGGCGCGCTCCAACGCCTCAGCTGCCGATTGGTAGTGCCGCAGATTGGCGTTGACCGACCCGACCACCGCGTCGTTCTCCAACACGATCTCGCGGTTGATCGCGCCGGCATCCACCGTGAGATGGCGTCCCTCGGGTGACACCCCGGTCAGGCAGGTGATGCCGTAACCCGCGGTGTTGGCCAGCGCCCCGAACACCAGAGATTTGGCGCCCGTGGCCTCGATGACGACGTCGGGCTGCAGCTTGCCGGCGACGGTGTCGATGTCGTCGGTGTGATAGGTGGCACCCAGATCCTTGACCAGGTCCGGCTTGACACCCTCGGTTACCTGGTCAAGTACGTGTGTCTGTAGGCCGCGCTGCACACCGATCAGCGCGGCGAGCAACCCGATCGGTCCCGCGCCGGTGACCAACACTTTCTGCGGATCGAACCATGACCGGTTTCCGATGCGGTCGATTTGTTCCCACGCCTTGGCCAACACTGACGTCGGTTCCAGCAGCATTCCGACTCGCTCCAGCGACGGTGTGAGACGGACGGCGTAATCGATTGACACACACCACAGTTGACTGCCGTACCCCGGTAATCCTTTGATGCCCCGCTCGGTGTAGCGGCCGTTGCGGCACATGTCGAACTCGCCGCGCGCACAGGCACCGCAGGGCACGGGATCGGGTCGGCGTACCACACCGACGACGAGGTCGCCGACGGTGAACCGGCTGTCGTCGGGAGTCTGCTTGACGCGACCGAGCGATTCATGGCCCAGAATCAGCTGGTCGAACCCCGAAGGGGCCGAGCCGTATTCGCCGGCGACGATCTCCTTGTCGGTGCCGCAGATTCCGAGGGCGATGCCTTCGACCAGTAGCTCGTCCGCCTGCGGCGAGGGGTCGGGTACGTCGGACACCGCGACGGATCCGGGCTTACCCGGAATGACGGTCAACGCGCGCATGAGCAGGCTCTGGTGGTCATCAACTTCCGGATAACCGATTTGAATCGGTTTAGTCATGCGGCACGGTTGCGCCGGCTACTGAGGCGAAGGACGAGGCGATTCCACGCACCAGGTTGAGCTGCACTCGGGCGGGTATCCGCGTCGCAGACATCTCAGCGCACCCATCTGCACACCGAGGAGAACTGTGACAACGCCAAGCCGTCCGCTCCTTCAGCCGCCCAACGCGATGCCCGCAGCGATGCTCACGACGTGTAGTCGAGGGAAGTGACGACGATGTCTATGACCGACGAGTTTTTCGCTGCGCATATGTGCGGGTGCGGTCATGCGCTGATATCCGACTCGCCGAAGAAGACAGATCCGGCGGCAGCGCGGTCTGTGTCGCGGCGTCAGGTGATCGGCGCGGCCGGCGTCCTCACAGCGGCGGCGCTGCTGGCCGCCTGCGGGTCGCGCGACGGGTCGGATCAGGGTGCCGGCACCTCCGAGGCGCCCGCGCCCTCGGTGAATCCCTCAGTCTCTCCGGCCGAACTGGGAAACGTCATGAATGGAATCGATGAAGTGCAGGTGTGGCAGGAGGAGTTCTACAAGGACCTCCACCGCCACCCCGACGTGTGGGGCGAAGAAGCGCGCACCGCGGGCAAGGTGACCGACAAGCTCCAGGAGGTCGGTGTCGAGGAGATCCTGCAGATCGGCGGCGGGGTCGTCGGCGTCATCCGCAACGGCGAAGGCCGCAGTGTTCTCTTCCGCGCAGACATGGATGCCCTCCCGGTGACGGAGGCGACCGGCTTGGAGTACGCCTCCACGGAACCGGGAAAGATGCATGCCTGCGGCCACGACGCCCATGTGGCATCCGCACTGGGTGCCGCTGCACTGCTGGCCAAGAACAGGAACGCGTGGTCGGGCACCTATCTGGCGTTGTTCCAACCCGGCGAGGAGACCGGCAAAGGCGCGCAGGCGATGGTCGACGACGGGCTTGTCGACAAGCTCGCCGACGTCAAACCCGACGTGTGCTTGGGCCAGCACGTCCTGACGGCGCCCCAAGCCGGCCATGTCGCCACCCGGACCGGCCCGGTGCTGTCTGCCGGCGACAGCCTCAAGGTGACCGTCTTCGGGCAGGGTTCTCACGGCTCGATGCCGCATCTGGGTGTCGACCCCGCGGTGCTGGCCTCGGCCATCGTGATGCGGCTGCAGGGCATCGTCTCCCGAGAGATCGCGCCCGGTGACTTCGGTGTGGTCACCGTCGGGTCGGTTCGGATCGGTGACTCCCCGAACGTCATCGCCGACCGGGCCGAGCTCCTGCTCAATGTGCGCACCTACGACCCCGCGGTGCGGGACACGATCCTGGGTTCCATCGACAGGATCGTGCGAGCGGAGTGCGAAGCCTCCGGCTCGCCGAAGGAACCCACCTTCGAGACGATTGCCACGTTCCCGCGCACCGTGAACGACCCACAGGTGACAGACGCTGTGACACAGGCCTTCACACAGGCCTTCGGGCCCGACAGGGTGCATGAACTGGAGCCGGCCACCGCATCTGAGGACTTCAGCCGTATCCCCGATGCCTTCGGCGTGCCCTACACGTACTGGAGCAATGGCGGGTTCCTCCCGGGCCAGCACGTCGTGGCGAACCACAACCCAGAATTCGCGCCTGCGATTCAGCCGACCCTGCGCACCGGAACCGAAGCCGCGATCGCTGCGACTCTGGCATACCTCGGGTGAGGCACTGGATAGCTCGCCCACCACGGCGGCGCTGGTGATCATCCCGGGCCTGAGGAAGCGAACGCGTGGTCGCCAACCCTTGGGCGGCTCTCTGACTTTCGCGGGATCCAAGGCGTACGAGTCGCCGATCGCGGCGCGCGCGCCGATCGGCTCGGAGGCTGTCGCCAAGGCCAACTGCCCGTAACGCGATCGTGAGGTCGCTAGAGCGGTGATTGCCGTTACTGGTTTGTCCGGGTGTATCCGCGGTCCGATTCGGTAAGTGGGGGCCAGGCTCGAGCCGACGGCATAATCCCGTCTGGGGCGGGTATTGGGGATCAGGCGGTGCAAGCGGTGTGTCGCCAGATTCATCCGTCTGTCTGCGAGGAGCACCTCGTGGCCAAAGCCTCGAGCAGCGGGGTAACCGGCGCCGCGACGAGCCCGTCGAAGTTGCCCGCCGACTGGCAGGGTTGGGCTTCGGCCGCGCTCGCACTGATCGGGTTCGTGCTGTGTCTGTGGATGTGGCTCAACGGTGGCGGCGAGTTCACGGTGCCATGGGTACCGTCGCTGGACCTGCACCTGAGCTTCTCGTTCGACGGTCTTGCCGCCCTGTACTCGATGCTGGCCTGCGGCATCGGTGCGCTCGTGTTCTGGTACGGGACCGGGTACCTGTCACTGCACCTGGCGCACGAAGACCGGCCGGCGCGGGAGCGGTGGCGGTTCTGGCCGTGGATGGTGCTGTTCGCGGTGTCGATGGTCGGGTTGGCCACCGCGCAGGATCTCGTGCTGCTGTTCGTCTTCTTCGACATCACCGCGATCTGCTCGTACTTTCTGATCGGGTTCGACCGGAGCGAACAGAAGGCGCGTCGAGCGGCGCTGATGGCGCTGGTGATCACGGTCGCCAGCGCCGTGGCGATGCTGATCGCCGCGGTGCTGTTGTACGCGACTCACGGGACCTTCTCGATTCCGGTGTTGCTCGAGCGGGTCGAGCCCGGGACGACGACCACCGTCGCCGCGGCGCTGCTCGCGGTGGCGGTTCTGGCCAAGAGCGCGCAGGTGCCGCTGCACTTCTGGTTGCCCAAGGCGATGGCGGCCCCGACGCCGGTCTCGGCCTATCTGCATTCGGCGGCGATGGTGGCGGCGGGCGTGCTCGTGCTCGGCCGGGTGCATCCGCTGTTGGCCCGCAGCGACGCCGTGCTCACCGGCCTGCTCGTCGTCGGCGTGGCATCCATCGTCGTCGGAGGGGTGCTCGCGCTGGGCCAGGATGTTCTCAAGCAGGTGCTGGCCTACTCGACGATCTCGCAGTACGGCTACGTCGTGATGCTCTACGGCATCGGCGGCGGGGCCGCGGCGGGCGCGGCCGCGTTCTACGTACTGGCGCACGGTGTGGCCAAGAGCGCCCTGTTCATGACCGCGGGCGCGGTGACGATGGCGACGGGGGAGGACCGACTGTCCCGGCTCGGCGGGCTGGGCCGGCGCCAACCGGTGCTCGCCGCCGCGGCCGGTATCGCGGCCGCCAGCCTGGCGGGGCTGCCCCTGACGGCCGGGTTCTTCAAAGACGAACTGTTTTTCGACGCGGCCGGTGCGGCCGGAGCGGTGCCGACCGCGCTCGCCGTCCTTGCCGCGGTACTGACGCTGACCTACATCGGCCGCTTCTGGATGATGCTGTTCCTGGGCCCCACGCGGGCGCAGCCGCGGGCGGTGTCTGTCGCCCTCACCGCACCCGTCGTCGTTCTTGCGGCGGTCAGCGTGGCCGGAGGGCTGGCGCCGCAGCTGGCCAGCGGACTGGCCGCGGACGCCGGCTCGGTCACCAACGCCGCCCCGGTGCACCTGTCGCCGGCCTACCATCTCGACGCGCGTCCGGCGAACCTGATGGCGCTGAGCGTATGGGCGCTGGCGGCGGTGCTGATCGCCACGCCGCGAGTGCGCGACCGCCTGGCGCGGGCTCTGGCCCGGGCGGGTGAGCGCGCGGGGTCGCTGCGCATCTACACCAGAAGCCTTCGCGCGCTGGGGCGTATCTCTGCTGCCATCCACGACATGGAGGTTCGCGACCTGCGCAGCAGCGTCGCAGCCGTGCTCGTGCCCGCGGGCGTGCTGACCGCGTTGGCGTTCGCGGTGACGCCGACGGCCGGCGAGTACGCGGTGGGCGCGGTGCGCGGAAGCGACTGGTTGATCCTGCCGCTGCTGGGGCTGGTCGCCATCGCCACCCTGGCGACCGCCCGGATCGGCACGCGGGTCGGGATGGTGCTGGCGCTGTCGGTGGTCGGCTTCGCGCTGGCCGCCGTCTATGCCCTGGTCGCGGCGCCCGACATCGCGCTGGTGGCGGTGCTGGTCGAGACGATGATCACGCTGGTCTTCATCGCCGCGTTCAACCGGCTGCCCAAACGGGTCCCGTCCAGCGGCCCAATCGATCCGGCGCCGCCGAAGCGTGCGGAGCGGATTCGCCAGTGGCGCAACGTGATTGCCGGTGGGGTCGCGGGAATCGCTGCGTTCGTCAGCATCTGGGGATTCCTGTCCGCGCCGACGCAAATGTCCGGGGTGGCCGAGGAGTACATCCGGCGCACGCCGAGCGCACACGGCGAGGACGTCGTCACCGTGATCATCACCGATTTCCGCGGCCTGGACACGCTCGGGGAGATTACCGTGCTGCTGGTCGCCGTCGTCGGGGTGGCGACTCTGCTGCGGAGAGGCAGACTCTGGTGAAGCGGACGAGCGTGGTCTTGCGGGTGGTGGCGCGGCTTCTGCTCGGGCCCAGCATCATGGTGGCGGCCGCTCTGATCGTCAAGGGTTACACCGACGTCGGCGACGGCTTCGCCGCCGGCATGGTGGTCGCGCTCGCAATCGCCTTGTGCTACGTGGCTTTCGGGGCCACCGACGCCGAGCGCCTGTTGCCCCCGCTCCGCTACTCACCGCACTGTGCAGTCGGCGGGCTGCTGTTGTCGCTGGCCGTCGGGTTCTTCCCGATGCTGTTCAACGCGCCGTTGTTCAGCCATGAACCCGGTCCCGGTGAACGCGTCACCACCTTCGGATCGTTGGAATTGTTCACTCCGCTGATCTTCGACCTCGGCATCTTCCTTCTCGTCGTCGGCGTGATGACGGTATTGCTGCATCAGATGGCCGAACCCGATGCCCACGCCGCCGATACCGCCGACGACGGAAGGGAGAAGGAGTCGTGACCCTGGCGTTCGCCGTCGCCGCGGCCATGCTTTTCGGTTGCGGCGCTTACCTTCTCCTACAACGTGACCTGATCCGCATCGTCGTCGGCGTCGCGCTCGTCTCGCAGTCCGCCGTGGTGACGCTCATCGGCGCCGGGCTGTCACGCGGGCGGGCTCCGATCGACCCCCCGCCCGGCGCACCGGTCAGCGATCCGGTGCCCCAGGCGCTGGTGCTGACCGCGCTGGTCATCGGGTTGGCGACCCTGGCGTTGCTGCTCGCCCTGGTGCACCGCGCGGTCATCGCCTCACGCACAGCGCATCACGACGAACTGGCCGCCCAGGAGATCGCGCACGACGAGGTGCTCGAGCGCGACCGCCGACGCGACAGCAGTGAGATGACGTGATGCGCTGATGCCGGTCTCGCTGTCGCTGTCGCTGGCCCTGCTCATCCCGTGGGCGACGGGCGCGGTCCTCGTCGCGTCGGACGGTCGGCGCCGCTGGGTCGCCTGGTCGGCGGTGGCCGCACTGGCGGCGACATTGGCCGTCCTTGCGGTCCTCACCGTGCAGGTGGTGACCAACGGCGCACGGCAGCTGACGACCGGCGGCTGGCCGGCCGGAGTGGGCATCGTGCTGAACGCCGACGCGCTCGGGGCCACGTTCGCGCTGATCTCGGTCGTCGTGCTGCTCGTCGCGGCCTGCAACGAAGCCATCGTCGGCGTGCAGAACCGCACCTTTCCCGGCTTGGTGGTGCTGCTGGCGGCGGGCCTGACGGGGCTGTTCTTCACCGGCGACGTGTTCAATTTCTATGTCTTCTTCGAGATCTCGATGATGGCGTCCTACGCGCTGGCCACCTACGGCGGCGGCGCCCGCCAGCTGCGCGCGGCGCTGATCTTCGCCTCGGTGAACCTGCTGGGGTCGTTCCTGTTCCTGATCGCGGTCGCGGGCACCTACCGCATCACCGGCGCGTTGGCGATGGCCGACGTCGCCGAGCGCATCCACGGCGCCGGTGCCAACGCGACACTGCTGGTCGCGGTCGGCTACTTCGTCGCGTTCAGCGTCAAACTCGGGCTCTTCCCGTTCCATTTCTGGCTGCCGACGGTGTACGCGGGAACCCGGCCCGCCGTGGCCGCCATCCTCAGCGGCGCGGTCGCCAACATCGGCGGCTACGGTCTGCTGCGCTTCGGCGCCGGAATCTTCAGCGAGGAAGTGCGATTCGCGGCGACCGCAATCGTGGTGCTCGGTGTCGCGTCCATCCTCTACGGCGGCGTGGTGTCGGTGTCGCGCGGTGACATCGGCGAGACGCTGGCCTACTCGGCGATCGGACAGGTCGGCTACGTCCTCGTCGCGCTCGGCGTGGGCGGTCCGATCGGGCTCGCCGCGGCCGTCCTCTACAGCGTGGTCAACGCGCTGAACAAGGGACTGCTGTTTCTGGCCGACGGACTGCGGGGGCCGATGGTGGCCGCCGCGTTCGCGATCGGAGCGTTCAGTGTCGCCGGCGTGCCACCGGCGCTCGGATTCGTCGGCAAGCTCGAGTTGTTCCGCACCGCGATCGCCGCCGACAGCGCGGCCCTGGTCGTACTGCTCCTCATCGGCAGCGTGCTGTCGTTGGTCTACATGTTCCCCAGCTACCAGCGGCGGTTCTGGCGCACCGATCTCACGCCCGCCGAACCCGTTGCGGTGAGCCCTGTTTCGGCCCGCACGCTGGTGGCCGCCTTCGCTCTTCTCGTCGTGGTCGCAGGCTTGTGGCCCGAGCCGTTACTGATCCTCAGCAACACCGCCGCCGAAGTCCTCACCGGGAGGTCCACATGATTGCCGCGATGGTCCGGATCGTCTTGCTGACCGCCGTCTACCTGATGGTGCTCAGCAGCGTCGAGCCCGCCGACATTCTCATCGGGGCGCTGCTCGCGACCCTGATCGTGCTGGCGGGCAGCGCCATGCGCAAGCAGGGCTGGCAGCCGGACCGGCCGGCCGGCACGACGCCGTGGCGCCGGATGGCCGGAATACCCGCGCTGATCGGCGTCACGGTGCTAGACATGTGCCGCGCGAGCTGGACGGTGTCGCGGCACTGTCTGGGCCTGCGGCCGATGGCGCCCGGTCAGGTGACGATGGCGATCCGTCCCGGCTCACCGGCGTCGGCGACGGCCTGGGCGATACGCGTCGGGCTGTCGCCGGACACCGTCGTCGTCGACGTCGACGACGAGAAGGGCACGCTGGTGTTGCACGTCCTGGACGCCCGCGACCCCGACGCCATCCGTCGCGAGCAGACCGTTTCCTACGAGCGCGCGCAGCGCCGCGTCTTTCCGTGATCGCCATGCCCACCGCGCTGCTCGTCGTCGCCCTGATCTGGACCACCCTGCTGACCGTGGCGGGAGGACTGTTACTGCTGCGAGCGCGCGATGTGCTCCAGCGCGTCATCGCACTGGACCTGCTGGCGGTGCTCCTGGTGGCGCTGCTGGCGTTGGTCAGCTATCTGCGCGACGTGCCCTACTACCTGAACGCGGCGGTGGCGCTCGCGTTGCTCGCGTTCGTCGCGACCGTCGCGACCGCCCGCTACCTCGGATTCGGAGGGCCGTTCGAGTGATCTCACTGGTGCTCGACATCGTCGGTGCGGCGCTGCTGTGCGCGGGACTGGTGCTGCTGACGGTCAGTGTCTACGGATTGCTGCGCATACCGGACACCTTGAGCCAGTTGCACGCTCAGGGCCTGGCCACCGGTCCCGGAGTGATCGCGGTGCTGGCGTCCTCGATCGCCACCGAGAACGCCGCGATCATCGCGTTCGCGTTTCTGGCCATCGCCTTCATGGTGGCTTCCTCGCCGGCCGCCGGTCACGCCATCGCCCGCTCCGCCGACCGTCGCAGCCAACCCGCACGCAAGCCACGCGACGAACCGGACGGCGAGCGCGACGTCTGATCGCCCGCGGGTGAGTGGTCACACCGTTGCGGTGGCCGCCCTGGAGATGCCGGCGGCTTCGTACACCTGGCTCTCGTCGAGGGTCTCGTGGGCAAGCAACTCCGCGACGATGCCCTCGAGCCGTCGCCGATTGTCGCGCAATAACCGCCGGGCCTCGACGTAGCACTCGTCGATGAGACGACGGATTTCCTGGTCGACGGCGCCGAGCATCGAGTCCGAGACGCCACCCATCCGCGGGTCGCCTTCCCTGGGCAGCACCGACACCGGGCCGATCCGCTCGGACATGCCCCATCTTCCGACCATGCTGCGGGCGACCGTGGTGGCCGTCTCGAGGTCGCTTTCAGAACCCGTGGTCACCACCCCGAAGATCTCCTCTTCTGCGGCCATCCCGCCCAGGGCGCCGATGATGCGCCCGCGCAGATAGTCGGCGGTGTATCCGTAGCGGTCCTCCTCGGGGGTGGACCAGGTGACGCCCAGCGCGTGACCACGCGGAATGATCGACACCTTGCGCACCGGGTCGGCACCCGGTTGGAGCATGCCGAGCAACGCGTGTCCGGCCTCGTGATAGGCCGTTCGACGACGTTCCTCCTCGGAGACCACCACGTTGCGGGCGGTCCCGAGTTGCACCTTCTCCAGGGCGTCGGACAGGTAGCGGTCCGTCACGTGGGTCAGCCCGTCGCGGGCGGCCGCCAACGCCGCCTCGTTGACGAGGTTGGCCAGGTCCGCGCCGGTCATGCCGGGTGTCGCGGCGGCCACCTTGTCCAGGTCGACGTCGTCGGCGAGCGGCACCGAGCGGGTGTGCACCCGCAGAATGGCGACGCGGCCCTTGCGGTCGGGCGGGTTGACGGTGACCGTGCGGTCGAACCGCCCCGGCCGCAGCAGCGCCGGATCCAGGACATCGGGGCGGTTCGTCGCGGCGAGCACCACCACTCCCTCGGATCCGCTGAAACCGTCCATCTCAGTGAGGATCTGGTTGAGCGTCTGCTCGCGTTCATCGTGCCCACCCACGGTGGCGCCGCCGCCGCGCGACCGGCCGATGGTGTCGATCTCGTCGATGAAGATGATCGACGGGGCGACCTTGCGGGCCTCCTCGAACAGTTCCCGCACCCGGGAGGCGCCGACGCCGACGATCATCTCGATGAACTCGGCGCCACTGGCGGAGAAGAACGGGACGTTCGCCTCGCCGGCGGTCGCCCGCGCAAGCAGCGTCTTACCGGTGCCCGGTGGGCCGGTCAGCAGCACCCCTTTGGGCACCTTGGCGCCGAGCTTGCGGTACTTCTCCGGATGGCGCAGATAGTCGACGATCTCGTTGATCTCGGCCTTGACCTCGTCGATGCCTGCGACGTCATCGAAGGTGGCCCGGACCGTTTCCGGGTCGACGGGCTCACGCTTGCGCGAGTTCACGCCGAACAGTCCGCCGCCGCCGGGTCCCATCTTCTGGGCGCGTCTGAACAGCCAGAACCAGAACCCGAACAGCAGCAGGATCGGGGCGAAGGACAGCAGCAGATTCCAGAAGATCCCGCGGTCGGTGCTCAGCGGTTCCGCCGATACCGTGGCGCCGCCCTGCTCCAACTGGGTGAGCAAGTCGTCCTGGGCGTACGTCGGACGTTCGGTGGTGAACTGCTCGTAGGTCTTCGTCGAGTCATCCTGGCCCGGAATGGGTTTCGCCTCACGCAGGGTGCCCTGGATGGACTCGCCCTGGGAGAAGACCTCGGCGACGTTGCGTTGCTCCACTTGTGTGGTGAACTCCGTGTACGGCACCGTGACCGGACCGCCCAGCGAGTCCTGGAATGACAGCATCCCGAATACCGCCAGATAACCGAGACCCAGGTACATCAGCACGATCCACCAGCGCGGCCGCGGACGGTTCGCGCCGTCGTGCTCGTTCTGGTTGGGTAGCCCCTCCGTGCGCCACGGTTTGGGGTCCTCGTTCTTCGACGGCTTCGATGCCGCGGACGATTCGCGTCTGCGCGTTCCGTTCGCGCGCCCTGACTCTGTCACCGTATCCAAGCTAGCCGGATCGCCCGCCGTCGATAAGGGGCATGGCTCCTTCGCGGCGGCCTCAACGTTGCCAGGGGGGCCGGGGGGCGTTGAGATCGAACCGCACCCCGAGCATGCGGATCACGAAGCACACGGCCGCGGCGCCCAGGGTCGCCGCGATGTTCTGGACGCCCAGGCCGTAGAGGAGCGCAGCAGTGGCTGCGCCGATCATCGCCGGAATCGCATAGAGCTCGCTGCGGAACACCGTGGGTACCTGCCCGATGGCCATATCGCGGATGGTCCCGCCGCCCACGGCGGTGATGGTGCCGACGATGACCGCCTGCAGCACTCCGAACTCCAGGTTCAGCGCCTTGTACGCGGCGAGCACCGCGAACACGCTCAACCCCACGGCATCGGCGACGGTAATGGGCATGGTGAACCGCTCGAGGGCGGGGCTGAGCGCGAACGCGATCGCGCCGCCGCCCGCTGCCACGGCCAGGTAGCGCCAGTCGACGAACGTCGCCGGCGGAAGCGAATCCAGAAGGATGTCGCGGATGACGCCACCGCCCAGACCGGTGAGCATGCCGACCGTCACAACGCCGAAGATGTCCAGACGCGTTGCGCGCAGCGCGACCAGCGCACCGTTGAGGGCGAACGCGAACGTGCCGATGAGGTCGAGCACCAGCAGCAGAGGCGTTTCGGTCGACATTGCTTGGTGTATACCCGAGCCCGCGCCGGTATCGCAGGACGCTGATCACGCGGTGCCGGCCGGGCAGGCCGCTGATGACGCGGTCCCCGGCCGGGCTGGCGGCAGAGGCGTCGGTCAACGGGCCTCGGTGATGTTGCGGCTTGCAGGGGCGGCGGCATCGGACGACTCACCGGTGAGGTAGCCGGCGACACCGAGCGCGGTCAGCAGTGCACCGGACAGCCAAGCCGTCCAGCCCGCGGACTCTCTGGAGAACTTGACCGCCCACGGCGAGAGGAAGAGCGCGAATCCCACGACGGCAAGCGTCAGATAGTCGCGCGTCGGGTCGACGGCCAGCAGCGACCACAACCCGATCACCGCCGCCATGCCGCTCATGCCGATGACGACGATGATGCCGACGGTGGAGGAGCGTACGACCGTCGCGGCCAGTACCGCGGTCCCAAGACCGACGACCAGGGCGAGCCTGCCGATCCAGCCGGAGAAGCGGCGGCGCCCACCGGGACCTGCCGGGTGCGCTCCAGGGGCGACGAGACCGGCCGGTGGTGTCGAGCGCAGCCAACCCACGCCGCCGAGCACCATCGCGACGAAGCCCGCGATCCAGGCGGTCCACGCGGCGCCGCGGTCGCTGACGAACGCCTCGCCGAGGAACGGCAGCAGGAACATCATCACGCCCACCACCAGAAGTCCGAAGTAGTCGGGCGCCCGGTTGCGCACCAGTAGCGACAACAGGGCGAAGAACGCGATGAACGCCCCGAAGCCGAATGTCAGGCCGGCGCCGACGTCGGTGTCGGTGACCACCAGGGAGGCGATCACCGCACCCACGCCCGTCGCCAGGGCCACGGCGCTGATCAAGGTCTGTGGTTTGCTCACGTGACCACCCAACCGGTGGCCTCGAGGACATATCGGGTCATATTCGGTGTCCTTTCTCCTGTAGATCGCTTCGAGGTCAGGGGGTGCCGCCGCGGAAGGGCTACCCCCGGCGGTTCGGCACAAACGGTCGTCGAGGGGATCAGACCCCGTCGGCGATGCGAACGGCCTCATCGAAGTAAGGGGCGTCGACCTGCACCGTGTAACTCTTGGCCACGAGGCCCGAGATGCTGCTCGGACGGGCCGGACAGGATTTCTCGCCGATCGACGTGGATCTGTTGCGCGCGATCGTCTCCAGCGGTCCGGTGCGGATCTCCGACCTCGCTCATTGGCAGGGCGTCGACAAGTCCACGATGTCGTTGCAGGTTCGCAGGCTCGAACAGCGTGATCTGATCCGCCGGCGCCCGGATCCCGCCGACCAACGGGCCGCACTGCTCACCGCGACCGCCAAGGGGCGCCGGACCTGTCAACGCATGGACGTCGCGGGCACCGATGTCGTCGCGCGCGCATTCGCGCACTGGCCCGAAGGCGACCGGCGGGACCTCGCCACGCTTTTGGCCCGGTTCGCCCGAGACCTCACATCGTCGAGCGAGATCCCGCGAGCGACTGCGTCGGCGCCGTGAGCGCAGCACCGTGGATTAGACGGCGGTGAAAGAGGAACCCTCATCAATCACACATCGATCGGAAGGAGCCAATCATGGTGAAACTGTCAGTGATCTACTACTCGGCGACGGGGCACGGCACCGCGATGGCGCGCACCGTTGCCGAGGCCGGGGAGAAGGCCGGCGCCGAGGTCCGGTTCCGTCCCGTCGCCGAAACCCGCGATCCCCAGTCGTTCGCGGACAACCCCGCCTGGTCGGCCAACTACGAAGACACCAAGGACCTTCCGTCGGCGACGGCGGACGATATCGTGTGGGCCGACGCGGTGATTTTCGGCTCACCGACCCGATTCGGTTCTCCCGCAGCGCCTTTCCGCACCTTCATCGACACGCTGGGTGGGCTGTGGGCACAGGGCAAGCTCGCCGACAAGGCCTACGCCGGTTTCACGTCGTCGCAGACCGCGCACGGTGGCCAGGAGACCACGTTGATCAACCTCTACGTGACGCTGATGCACTTCGGCGGGATCATCGTCCCGCCCGGGTACACCAACGAGCTCAAGTTCGCCGATGGAAACCCGTACGGCGTCAGCCACATCACCGGACCGGACAACAAGTCTGCCGTCAACGATGCCGTCAACGCCGCACTCGAGCACATGACCCAACGGGTGATCGCCGTCGCCGACCGCCTGGCGGACCGGTAGAGGAATCAGAGCGCCTCGGGCTTTTCGACGGGTCCGTTCTCGGCGCCGTCCCGCCGCAGCACGCTGATCATTCCGTTGGGTTCGAGATAAGCCCGCTGTACGCCTTCGATGTCGGAAATCCCATGCAGTCGCAGCTGCGACTCGATTCGTCGCGCCTCATGAACTCGCGACGCATGGTATGGCGGTTCAGCTTCCCGTCACGGATCAGTGGTTTGGGATGCGCCTTGACGACGCGGGCGAACAACGGAAACCGGTACGCGATGGCGTCGACCGCCACGCTCCAGAACAGGATCGTGACGATGACGACGAACTGTCGATGAGCGTCGTCTCGTCTGTGTACAGCGCCGGCGCTGCGGCTTCGGCGACCAGCACGATGATCAGCACGTCGGTGATGCCAAGGCCCCCGGACTCGCGCTGGCCGACGATCCGCATCAGGACGAGCAGCGCGAGAAAGGTGACGGTGCCGCGCAGGACACCGTCGAGCAAGGGGACGGCGGGAACGAAAAACGACTGCCAGTCAGACATCACGGATCCCCTTCGCGTTCGGTTTCGGCCTGGCTTTCGAGGACTACCCGCAGCCTGGTCGTCGACACTTCCGAGCATGATCGAAAACGTGGTACCCACCGCCGCTGCCGGGTATCCGGTGAAACACTGCGTTTGACCCCGGGAGGATTCATGGTGACCCCGAGCAGTTCCTCACCTCAACAGCCGGACGTGAACACATTGCGTCTGGTCGACCGCTTCATCGGGCACCGGAGCTAGCCGTGCCGGACGAAACCACCGTCGCCGACAACCGGGAACCGGTTGCAGCGCAACGTCACTCGGAAGCATCGGGATGATGCGTCGTCCCGCTCCGCGTTCGGCACTGCCGATCTCCACCGCGCTCTACCACTTTCGTGAAAGTCTCTTCGCGCTGCCCGCGCTGGTCCTGTTGGGCGGCATCGCGGTCGCGGAGGGGACGGCCTACCTCGATGACATCGTCGGCGTCGACACCTCACTGCCGCTGACGGTCGAGATGAACAGCAACGCGGCGATCTGGCTGCTGAGCACCGTCGCGGGCGCCACCATCACCACCGCGGGGGTGGTGTTCTCTTTGACGGTGGTCAGCTTGCAGCTGGCCAGCAGCCAGTTCTCGCCGCGGGTGATGCGGTCGTTCATCCGCGACCGGCTCAGCCAGCTGGTGATCGGTCTGCTGGTGGCCACCTTCGTGTTCTGCGTGTTGACGTTGCGCCATATCAGCGGGGACCCGATGTCCAATGCGCCACGGGTCTCGATGACGGCGGCGATCGTGCTGGCGGTGGCGACGGTGTTGCTGATCATCGCCTACCTCAACCGATTGGCCTATGGCTTGCAGGTGGGTGAGGTGGTGCGGACCATCGCCGCCGAGGCCGACGAGGTCATCGAGGAACAGGAACGGCAGACGCGCATGGAGACCGCGGCCCCGCACCCGCCGACACCGGACTCCGAACACCATCTGACGGTCCACGCCGGCAGCGACGGCTGGGTCACCCAGTCGGCCAGCAGGTACATCCTGGCGGCGGTGCCGCCGGCGACCGTGGTGCGGCTGGAAACCCGGACCGGCGCCTACATCCACCGCGGGGAAGTGCTCATGACGTTGTGGCCGGTTCCCCCCGACGCCGAACGCGTCGAGCGCAGGCTGATGTCGACGGTGGAAGTGGCCGACATCCGCACCATGCAGCAGGACGTCGACTTCGGGATCCGCCAACTGGTCGACATCGCGCTGCGTGCGCTCAGCCCCGCCATCAACGACCCGACCACCGCGGCCGACGTGGTGCTGCGACTCGGCAGCCTCATGCGCAAACTGCTGACGGCGGACATGCCGCCGCAGTCGGTGTGCGGCCCCGACGACAGGATCCTCGTTCGCCCCTGGGATCTGTCGCACGAGGAGTACGTCGCGCACGCCTTCGACCAGATCCGCCAGAGCTCGGTCGGCCAGCCCAACGTGGTGGCCACCGTGCTGCGCGTGCTCCGCATGCTCATCGAGCACGCTCGCAGCGAGGGCCGCGGGGAGTTGATACCCGCGCTGGATCGCCAGATCCGACTGTTGATGGACGCCATGGCGGAGCAACCCGGCCTTCACCCGGCCGATCTGGAACGTCTGGAGGCGATCTCGCGGAACACCGATCCGGCCGAACACGACGTCTGATGCCGCGGCCGGCGATCGGACATCGCTAGTCTCACAGCCGTGCTGATGGTCATCGAGGGGGTCGACGGAGCCGGTAAGCGCACGCTGACCAACGGTCTGCGAACCGCGTTCGAAGCCGACGGCAGGACGGTGACGAGCCTGGCCTTTCCGCGTTACGGCCAATCGGTGGAGGCCGACCTGGCCGCCGAGGCGCTGCACGGATCCCACGGCGACCTCGCCGATTCCGTGTACGCGATGGCGGTGCTGTTCGCGCTCGACCGTGCCCGCGCCCGAGCCGAGATCGAACGTCTGCAGGGCGCCTACGACGTCGTCATCCTGGACCGCTACGTCGCGTCGAACGCCGCCTACAGCGCCGCGCGCCTTCATCAGGGCGCCGACGGCGAGGTCGTCGAGTGGGTGCGGGCGCTGGAGTATGAGCGCCTGGCGCTACCGCGGCCGGACGCCCAGGTGCTGCTGGCCGTCCCGATCGAACTGGCGGCCCAGCGCGCCGAGCGGCGCGCCAACACCGAGGTCGACCGAGCCAAAGACGCCTACGAACGCGACGGCGGCCTGCAGCAACGCACCTCCGACGTCTACGCCGCACTGGCCGCATCGCAGTGGTGCGGACGCTGGAAGGTCGCCGGACCCGACGTCGATCCGGCCGCACTCGCCGCCGAACTGGGCGCTCAGTAGCCCCGTTCGGCACGATTCGCCGGTCAAAGCGCGAAACGCGCCGTGTGGTAGCCGGGGTTTATCGCAATTCGGTGACACCATGGTCTCCATGAGGCAAAGGATTCTGGTTGTCGACGATGACCCGTCGCTCGCCGAGATGCTCACCATCGTGCTGCGGGGCGAAGGCTTCGACACCGCGGTCATCGGTGACGGCACCCAAGCGCTGACCGCGGTCCGCGAGCTGCGGCCCGATCTGGTCCTGCTCGACCTGATGCTGCCCGGGATGAACGGCATCGACGTGTGCCGGGTGCTCCGCGCGGACTCCGGCGTGCCGATCGTCATGCTGACCGCCAAGACCGACACGGTCGACGTCGTACTGGGCCTGGAGTCCGGCGCCGACGACTACGTGATGAAACCGTTCAAACCCAAGGAGCTCGTCGCGCGGGTGCGGGCCCGCCTGCGGCGCAACGAGGACGAGCCTGCCGAGATGCTCTCGATCGGCGACGTCGACATCGACGTGCCCGCGCACAAGGTCACCCGTCAGGGCGAACAGATCTCCCTGACCCCTCTGGAGTTCGACCTGTTGGTGGCGTTGGCGCGCAAACCGCGGCAGGTGTTTACTCGTGATGTGCTGCTCGAACAGGTGTGGGGTTATCGCCACCCCGCGGACACCCGTTTGGTGAACGTGCATGTCCAACGGTTGCGGGCCAAGGTCGAGAAGGATCCCGAGAACCCGCAGGTGGTGCTCACGGTTCGAGGAGTGGGGTACAAGGCCGGACCGCCGTGACATGCACGGCTCTCGGCCGTGGTCGTGATTCCGACCGTTTGACGGTCGCCGTGTTGACCGCTCGGCGGGCGCCGTGATCTTCAGCTCCAGACGACGCATCCATCGGCGCTCGGCGCCGCTGGTGCGCGGGCTGGGAGCGCTGGGGCGGGCGTTGAGCCTCGCGTGGCGGCGCTCGTTGCAGCTGCGCGTCGTCTCGTTGACGTTGGGCCTGTCGCTGGCCGTGATCCTGGTGCTCGGGTTCGTTCTGACCAGCCAGATCACCGACCGCATCCTCGAGGTCAAGGTACGCGCGGCGACCGAGCAGATCGATCGCGCACGCACCACCGTCAGCGGAATCGTCGGCGGCGAGGAGACCCGCTCGCTGGACAGCAGCCTGCAGCTGGCGCGCAACACGCTGATCGATCGCAGCGCCGATGCCGAACCGGGCCTCGCGGGAACCTACGACGCGGTTCTGGTGGTGCCGGGCGACGGACCCCGCGCGGCGACCGCGGCCGGCCCGGTCCAGCAGGTGCCCAACACGCTGCGGGAGTTCGTCAAGGCCGGCCAGGTCAGCTATCAGTACGCGACCGTGCACACCGACGGCTTCTCCGGGCCCGCGCTGATCGTGGGCAGTCCGACGTCGTCGTCTGTGACGAACCTCGAGCTCTATCTGATCTTCCCGCTCACTAACGAGGAGTCCACGATCGCGTTGGTGCGCGGGACGATGGCCACCGGCGGCGTGGTGCTGCTCGGTCTGCTCGCCGCGATCGCCTTGCTGGTGGCGCGCCAGATCGTGCTGCCGGTGCGGTCCGCGTCGCGCATCGCCGAGCGGTTCGCCGAAGGCCACCTCACCGAACGCATGCCGGTGCGCGGCGAGGACGACATGGCCCGCCTGGCCGTCTCGTTCAACGACATGGCCGAGAGCCTGCACCGCCAGATCACCCAGCTCGAGGAGTTCGGCAACCTGCAGCGCCGGTTCACCTCCGACGTCAGCCACGAACTGCGCACCCCGCTGACGACGGTGCGCATGGCCGCCGACCTGATCTACGACCACAGCGAGGATCTCGATCCCGCGCTGCGCCGGTCCACCGAGTTGATGGTCAGCGAGCTCGACCGGTTCGAGACGTTGCTCAACGATCTGTTGGAGATCTCCCGGCACGACGCCGGTGTCGCCGAACTGTCGGTCGAGTCGCTGGATCTGCGGTCGACGGTGCAAAGCGCATTGGACAACGTCGGGCACCTCGCGGCCGACGCCGAGGTCGAACTGGTTGTCGACATGCCGACCGAGGAGGTCATCGCCGAGGTCGATCCGCGGCGCGTGGAGCGGATCCTGCGCAACCTGATCGCCAACGCCATCGACCACGCCGAGCACAAACCCGTCCGCATCCGGATGGCCGCCGACGACGACACCGTCGCGGTCACCGTCCGGGACCACGGGGTCGGGCTGCGGCCCGGTGAGGAGAAACTGGTGTTCAGCCGGTTCTGGCGGTCGGATCCCTCGCGGGTGCGTCGTTCCGGCGGCACCGGTCTCGGTTTGGCGATCAGCATCGAGGACGCCCGCCTGCACCAGGGCAGGCTGGAGGCGTGGGGGGAGCCGGGTAAGGGCGCCTGCTTCCGGCTCACGCTGCCGCTCGTGCGCGGGCACAAGGTGACCACCAGCCCGTTGCCGCTGAAACCTGTTGGGCCCGACGATGTGCCGCCGCGCAGCCGCGACCGCGAACCCGCGCAGGAGTCCGTGTGAGAATCCTGCTGGCCGTCCTGAGTGCGCTGGCGTTGGTTCTCACCGGCTGCGCGGGTGTGCCGAGTTCGTCCTCGCCGCAAGCCATCGGAACCGTCGACCGGCCCGCCCCGCCCAGCCTGCCCAAGCCGACGCCGGGCATGGACCCGGACGTGTTGCTGCGCGAATTCCTCAAGGCCACCGCCGATCCCGCCAACCGGCATCTGGCCGCACGCCAGTTCCTCACCGAGTCCGCTTCCCAGGCTTGGGATGATGCGGGCAGCGCGTTGCTGATCGACAACGTGGTGTTCGTCGAGACGCGCGGCCCCGACCGGGTGTCGGTGACCATGCGCGCCGACATCCTCGGGTCGCTGTCGGACATGGGTGTGTTCGAGACGGGGGACGGCGCGCTACCGGACCCGGGGCCGATCGAACTGATCAAGACCGCCGACGGTTGGCGCATCGACAAGCTGCCCAACGGGGTCTTCCTCGACTGGCAACAGTTTCAGGCCACCTATCGGCGCAACACCCTGTATTTCGTCGACCCCACCGGCAGCACAGTGGTGCCCGATCCGCGCTATGTCGCGGTGTCCGATCCCGACCAGTTGGCCACCGAACTGGTGAGCAAGCTGATCGCCGGACCGCGACCGGAGATGGCCAAGACCGTCCGCAATCTCCTCGAACCGCCGCTGAAACTGCGGGGCCCGGTGACGCGCGCCGACGGCGGCAAGATGGGCGTCGGCCGGGGTTATGGCGGAGCCAGAATCGATGTGGACAACCTGTCGACCACCGATCCGCACAGCAGGCAACTGCTTGCGGCACAACTGATCTGGACGCTGTCACGCGCGGGGGTCAATGGGCCGTACGTGATCAACGCCGACGGCGCCGCCCTCGACGACCGGTTCGCCGACGGTTGGGAGACCTCCGACGTGGCGGCCACCGACCCGGGCGCGGCCTCGGGAGTGGCGGCGGGCCTGCACGCGTTGGTGGACGGTTCGCTCGTCGCGCTCGACGGCCTGCGGGCGCCGCGGGTTCCCGGACAGTTCGGGCAGATGCCGAACCAGACGTCGGCGGCGGTGTCCCGCACGGGGCAGGAGGTGGCGTCGATCGTCACGGTGCGCCCGGGCGCACCGGACATGGCGTCGTCGATGTGGGTGGGCGCGCTCGGCGGCGCGGCGTCGCAGGTGTTGGATGCGCGAAGCCTGTCGCGGCCGAGTTGGTCGCTCGACAACGCCGTTTGGGTAGTGATCGACGGCAACAACGTCGTGCGTGTCATCCAGGACGCGTCGGGCCAGCCGGCCCGTATACCGATCGACTCCACGCTGGTGTCGAGCAGGTTTCCCGGCGTGATCACCGAATTGCAGTTGTCGCGTGACGGTACGCGCGCGGCGATGGTCATCGATGGCCGGGTGGTCCTGGCCGGCGTCGAGCAGACCCCCGGCGGCGGCTATGCGCTGACCTACCCGCGGCGGCTGGGATACGGCCTTGGCAACACCGTGGTGTCGCTGTCATGGCGCACCGGCGACGACATCGTGGTCAGCCGCACCGATCCGCAGCATCCGGTCTCCTACGTCAACCTCGACGGCGTCAACTCCGACGGACCGAGCCGCAACCTGCTGATGCCGGTCACCACCGTGGCGGCCAACCCGTCGACGGTGTACGTGGCCGATGCCCGCGGGGTCGTGCAACTGTCCGGCTCGGTGGCCGAGGACGACCCGGCGTGGGCCGAGGTGCGCCCGCTGCTGGTGCCGGGCGCCGAACCCGTGTTGCCGGGCTAGAGCCGGCTCGCGAACGCAACACCAGGGTTGCAACACCACCCTCATCACGACCCTGGTGTTGCGTTCGCGAGAAATCGATGTGAACCGACCTCCGCTATCGCCCGTTGTGCTGACAGAACGACGCCCGCAGGCGTTTGCTACAGCCAAGGAGTGAAGATGAGGACTCGCGGTCCGTTGATCACGTTGGGCGCGGTCGCCGCGCTGGCGGCCGCGCTGTGGCTCGGCAACGTGTCTCAGGAACCAGCGCCCGCGGCCGCCCCGGCGGCCGAAGCGGTCGCCACGTCGAGCGCTCCGCCGCCGGCGAGCGCGCCGCAACCGCCCGCGCCGGGCTTCCCGGCCAGGGCCGACTACCTCGGAACCGTGCCGACGGCGACCGGCGAGATCACGTTGGAGATCTCGGTCGACGGCGACCAGGCGATCGCGTATGCCTGTGACGGCAACTCGGTGGAGATGTGGCTGAGGGGTGACGCCGCAGACGGTGTGGTGAACCTGACGAGCAAGGACAAGGCCGGCGTTCTCGACGGCCACCTCGAAGGCAATGCGATGGTGGGGTCGCTGACCATCGGCGAAAAGAACTGGGTGTTCACCGCGCCGGCCACCGAGGCGCCCGCCGGTCTCTACCGCTACGAGCGGGAGGGTGTGCGGAGCAGCTGGATCGTCGACGCGGACGGTGATGTCACCGGAGTGCTGCGCCGCAGCGACGGATCCCTCGGTCCCGCACCGGTTCTGGCCACCGACCAGACTGCGGTCATCGACGGGCAGCGGGTCAGGGCCGTTCGCGTGGGCGGCGGCGATGTCTGATTCTGCTTCTGAGGTGATGGCCACCCGCAACACCGGGACGGCGGGGATGCTGATCGCTGTCGGTCTGGGCGCAATGGTCGCCGTGGCGCTCGGAGTGTTCGGCAGAGTCCATGAGCCGCAGTTTTTTTCGATCAACGTGGCCGGCTTCTCCAGTGGCACGGCGGTGAAGTCGTGGCTGGGCACCCTTGCAGTTCTGTTGGCGCTGTTCCAGTTGTTCTCGGCATTCGTGATGTACCGGCTGACACCCGGGGGGCGTGCACCGGCGTGGATCGCCGCGGCCCACGTATGGTCGGGGCGGTTGGCGGTGCTGGCGACCGTGCCGGTGGCCGTGCACTGCCTCTACGCTCTGGGCTTCGCCGACACGGATAGCCGGGTGCTGTTCCATTCGCTGTTCGGCTGCTTCTTTTACGGGGTCTTCGTCACCAAGATGATCCTGTTGACGCGCGGTGGGCTCCGCAGCTGGGTGCTTCCCATCGCGGGGGGACTGGTGTTCTTCGGGCTGGTGTATGTCTGGCTCACCTCGGCGCTGTGGTTCTTCCAGACCAGCGGACTGAGATTCTGAGGAAAGGAATTGCCATGCAACGCAAACAGTTTCTGGTGGGCGCCGGGCTCGGTATCGCGACCGGCGCGTTGGCCGCCTGCAGCACGTATGGCAAGGATCCCCAGGCTGCCGAGGAGCCGGCCGTGACGACGACCGGTGGTGTGGCGGCACCGGCTGCGGTCCTCGCAAAGGTCGCCGACGTTCCGGTCGGCGGAGGTGTGATCGTCGAGCAGACGGTGCTGACGCAACCGACGGCAGGGGATTTCAAGGGATTTTCTGCCACCTGCACTCACGCCGGGTGCACGGTGCGCGACGTGGCGGGCGGCACCATCAACTGTCCCTGCCACGGCAGCAGGTTCAACCTCGACGGCACGGTGGCCAACGGACCGGCAACTCGTTCTTTGGAGTCGAAACCTGTTCAATTGCAAGACGATTTGATCATCCTGAGCTGACACACGTCAGGTCGACGTGACGCCGGGAATGCGGCCTTCGCGAAACGCTTCAACGAAATGGCGGTGATCGTCGCGCACGATGCCGGCGTACTCGAGCCCGAACCTCACGAGATCGGCCGAGAACTCGTCGACATGGTCACCGATGACCGCGTCGATCGCCTCCTCCGTCTGGAACTCGACCACCTTCTGGTCACTGTCGGCATCCCCGACGCAGTGCACCTTTGCCACGGCCCGGCCCAACTGTTCGATCACCTCGGCCAACTCGTCCGGTTCGGTCAACTCGCTCCAGTCGAGATCGGCCGCATACGGGGATATCTCGCTGACGACGAACCCGACATCGTCGATGTCGGTGTAGCCGAGCAGCGGATCGGCGTGCGCCTGCAGTGCGCGTTGAGACACCGCGGTTCGGTGGCCGTGGTGCTTGAAATGCCGACTCAGAGTCCCATCGTCGACGACGCGGCTGGGCGCGGCGATATTGCCCTGCTTCATCGAGAGCACGGCGTCGTTGTCCAGCGCCTGGTTGAAACCCTCGATCAGCACGGTGTAGGTCGGCAGACCTGCGCTGCCGATGCCGTGCCCCGTCTTGCCGATCACATCCTTGATGTCGTAGGTGATCCCCTGGAACCGTTTGGTTTTCGGAATGGTCTCAAGATATTTGGCGAAGGCGGCCTCGACTTTGTCGCGTTCGGAGTCCTCGAGTCGTCTCACGCCCGCGGCGTCCCGGAAGCGTCTGTCCCAATCGTCGACCGTGGTGAGACGGTCCAACATCTCGGCCCGCGTCGACAAGCGTGCGCTCTGCAAGGCGGACAGCACGGCGCCGCGTGCCGTGTCGAGATTCAACGAAAAGCTCGCGTCATCGTCGGCGTGGAGGAACCAGCGCACCTGATCGACGTAGGCGCGCGTGAAAGTGTCGATGAGCCTGCTGATTTCGTGATCCGACAGAGCCTTCTGCCAGCACATCAGCGCGACGCTGGCGGCGAACCGCTGCAGGTCCCAGGTGAAGTGCCCGATGTAGGCCTCGTCGAAGTCGTTGACGTCGAAGATCAGCTGGCCGGCACCGTCCATGTAGGTGCCGAAGTTCTCGGTGTGCAGATCGCCTTGGATCCACACCCGGCTGGTGCGCTCGTCGACCCAACGGTCCTCACGCGCGGCGACGTCGCCGTAGAAGACGCAGGCGCTGCCGCGGAAGAACGCGAAGGGTTCGGCCGCCATCTTGCGGAACTTCGTCCGGAACGCATCCGGATCGGCCTTCATCAGATCGGCGAACGCACTCACCAGGCAATCGACGATCAACGACTCCCGTTGGTCCTGCATGGACACCGAGTACCCGTCCCGGTGTCACCGATCACCGCCACACTGTCGGCGTGCTCGATCTCGTTCTCCCGCTGCAGTGCGGCGGTTGCGGCGCGCCGTCGACGCGGTGGTGCGCGGCGTGCGCGACGACGCTGACGGTCAGGGCCGACGACCCGCACATCGTCTCGCCGCGCGTTGACCCCGGCGTGCCGGTGTACTCCCTGGGCCGTTACGCGGGACCGCGGCGGGCCGCCGTCATCGCGGTCAAAGAACACGGCCGAGCCGATCTGCTGGGGCCGCTCGCCGGCGCGCTGCGGGCCGGCCTGCTGCATCTGCTCACCTGGGGCCTGGTGGACACCCCGCTGACGGTCGTCCCGGCACCGACCCGGCGGTGGTCGGCCCGGCGGCGCGGCGGTGACCCGGTGACCCGGATGGCCCGTACCGCCGCGGCCGGCCTCCCGGCGGTGGCCGTCGTGCCGGCACTGCGCACACGCGCGTTCGTGGCGGATTCGGTCGGGCTGTCCAGCGCCGACCGGCAGCGCAACATTGGCGGCCGGCTCCGACTCGTGCGGCCCGTCGCGGGCGAAGTGCTCGTCGTCGACGACATCGTCACCACCGGCGCCACAGCCGCCGAGTCGGTTCGCGTGCTGCACTCCACTGGGGCGCGCGTGGCGGCCGTGCTGGTTGTGGCAAACGCGTGACCGTCGCCGTGAGCCCAGGTGTCAGGCCCACATATCAGAGCGAGGTGAAGAACTGGAAACAGGTACCCGGATTCACTGGCACTACCGGGTGAACGCGGCTACCGTCGGCTTCAACACCCGTGAATGACTCACGGCCGGCGCTGAAGATTCGAAGCGCCAGCATCGCCGACGCGGTAGGAGGTGAGTAGACGACACCTTGCACCGGCGAGCGGCGAGACATGCAAGCCCCGTCGGTGCGGATCCACGACAACCGGGCACGCTGACGCGTGCGGACGCCGAAGAAACGAGTTGCCAAGCATGTCAAGCCAATCCCTGGACTCCCGAACGATGGTGATCGAGGACGAAACGCCCGAACCCCGACCGCGCGCCGAAGTCGCGGTCACCGGCCGCAACGTCGAGATCCCCGACCACTTCCGCAAGTACGTCGCAGAGAAACTGTCACGCCTGGAACGATTCGACCGCACGATCTATCTGTTCGACGTCGAGCTCGACCACGAGCGCAACCGCCGTCAACGCAAGAACTGTCAACACGTGGAGATCACCGCACGCGGACGCGGCCCGGTGGTCCGCGCCGAAGCCTGTGCCGACAGCTTCTACGGCGCGATGGAATCCGCGGTGGACAAGCTCGCCGAACGCCTGCGCCGCGCGCGCGACCGGCGCAAGATCCACTACGGCGACAAGACCCCGGTCTCGGTCGCCAAGGCCACCGCGGTCACCGCACCGCCCGAGCCGCTGACCACGAGCCCGACCGAACACGACGGCGCCACGCTCGACGAGCACGAGCCCGGACGCATCGTGCGGATCAAGGAGCATCCGGCCACGCCGATGACCGTCGACGACGCGCTGTCGCAGATGGAACTGGTCGGCCACGACTTCTTCCTCTTCCACGACAAGGAGAGCGACCTGCCCTCCGTGGTCTACCGCAGGCACGCCTACGACTACGGTTTGATTCGGCTCGCCTGAGCCGGGGCTTGATTCGGCTCGCCTGAGCCGGGGCTTGATTCGGCTCGCCTGAGCCGGGCCGACCACTATTTCGCCTGGCCTGACGTAGCGGGGCCGGGTCGGGGCGCATGTCGCCTACCATGGGTTGAGCTCAAGACTTCCAAACCCATAGGGGAACTAGCGTGCTGCAAAAGTTGCTGCGTCTCGGCGAGGGCCGGATGGTCAAACGCCTCAAGGGGGTGGCCGACTACGTCGACTCCCTGGCAGGCGATGTCGAGAAGCTGACCGACGCTGAACTGCGGGCCAAGACCGACGAGTTCAAGAAGCGCGTGGAGGGCGGCGAAAGCCTCGATGACCTGCTGCCCGAGGCGTTCGCCGTCGCGCGCGAGGCGGCCTGGCGGGTGCTGGACCAGAAGCCGTTCAAGGTGCAGTTGATGGGCGGCGCGGCGCTGCACTTCGGCAACGTCGCGGAGATGAAGACCGGTGAAGGCAAGACGCTGACCGGTGTGCTCCCGGCCTACCTCAACGCGCTGTCCGGCAAGGGCGTGCACATCGTCACCGTGAACGACTACCTGGCCAGGCGCGACGCCGAGTGGATGGGCCGTGTGCACCGGTTTCTCGGCCTGGAGGTCGACGTGATCCTCGCGCAGATGACCCCGGACCAGCGCCGCACCGCCTACGCCGCCGACATCACGTACGGCACCAACAACGAGTTCGGCTTCGACTACCTGCGCGACAACATGGCGCACTCCCTGGCCGACCTGGTCCAGCGCGGGCACAACTTCGCGATCGTCGACGAGGTCGACTCCATCCTCATCGACGAGGCCCGCACCCCGCTGATCATCTCCGGCCCCGCCGACGGCGCGTCGCAGTGGTACACCGAGTTCGCGCGGATCGTGCCGCTGATGGAGAAAGACGTCCACTACGAGGTCGACATCCGCAAGCGCACCGTCGGCGTGCACGAACTCGGCGTCGAGTTCGTCGAGGATCAGCTGGGCATCGACAACCTCTACGAGGCGGCCAACTCGCCGCTGGTCAGCTACCTGAACAACGCGCTGAAGGCCAAGGAGCTGTTCCAGCGCGACAAGGACTACATCGTGCGCGACGGTGACGTGCTCATCGTCGACGAGTTCACCGGCCGCGTGCTGGTGGGCCGTCGCTACAACGAGGGCATGCACCAGGCCATCGAGGCCAAGGAGCGCGTCGAGATCAAGGCCGAGAACCAGACGCTGGCCACGATCACGCTGCAGAACTACTTCCGCCTCTACGACAAGCTGGCCGGCATGACCGGCACCGCGCAGACCGAGGCGGCCGAGCTGCACGAGATCTACAAGCTCGGCGTGGTGCCCATCCCGACCAACAAGCCGATGATCCGCGCCGATCAGTCCGACCTGATCTACAAGACCGAAGAGGCCAAGTACATCGCGGTCGTCGACGACGTCGCCGAGCGCTACGAAAAGGGCCAGCCCGTCCTGATCGGCACCACCAGCGTGGAGCGTTCGGAATACCTGTCGCGCCAGTTCACCAAGCGCCGTATCCCGCACAACGTGCTCAACGCGAAGTACCACGAGCAGGAGGCCTCGATCATCGCCGAGGCCGGCCGGCTGGGCGCGATCACCGTCGCGACGAACATGGCGGGCCGCGGTACCGACATCGTGCTCGGCGGGAACCCCGACTTCCTCACCGACAAGCGGTTGCGCGAACGTGGCCTGGACCCGGTGGAGACGCCCGAGGAGTACGAGAAGGCCTGGCACGAGACGCTGTCCGCGGTCAAGGCCGAGTGCGCGCGCGAGGCCGAAGACGTGATCGCCGCGGGCGGCCTGTACGTGCTGGGCACCGAACGGCACGAATCCCGCCGTATCGACAACCAGCTGCGCGGCCGCTCCGGGCGTCAGGGTGACCCCGGCGAATCCCGGTTCTACCTGTCGCTGGGCGACGAGCTGATGCGACGGTTCAACGGCGCCACCCTGGAGGCGCTGCTGACCCGGCTCAACCTGCCCGACGACGTGCCGATCGAGGCCAAGATGGTCACCCGCGCCATCAAGAGCGCGCAGACGCAGGTGGAGCAGCAGAACTTCGAGGTCCGCAAGAACGTCCTCAAGTACGACGAGGTGATGAACAAGCAGCGCGTGGTCATCTACGAGGAGCGCAGGCGCATCCTGGAGGGCGAGAACCTCGCCGAACAGGCCCGCAACATGCTCGTCGACGTGATCACCGCCTACGTCGACGGCGCCACCGCCGAAGGCTACTCCGAGGACTGGGATCTCGAACAGCTCTGGACCGCGCTGCGGCAGCTCTACCCCGTCGGCATCGACCACCACGACCTGATCGACTCCGACGCCATCGGTGAGCCCGGCGAGTTGACCCGCGAGGAGCTGCTCGAGGCGTTGATCGCCGACGCCGACCGCGCCTACGCCGAGCGGGAGAAGCAGATCGAGGAGATCGCGGGCGAGGGCGCGATGCGCCAGCTCGAACGCAACGTGCTGCTCAACGTGCTCGACCGCAAGTGGCGCGAACATCTCTACGAGATGGACTACCTCAAGGAGGGCATCGGCCTGCGCGCGATGGCACAGCGCGATCCGCTCGTCGAGTACCAGCGCGAGGGCTACGACATGTTCATCGGCATGCTCGAGGGACTCAAGGAGGAGTCGGTCGGGTTCCTGTTCAACGTCGCGGTCGAACCCGCGCCGCAGCCCGCCGTCGCACCGATCGCCACACCGTCGGGTCTCACCGAGTTCGCCGAGGCCGCCGCCGCGCAGGCACAGGGTGGTGTGGCGACCAAGGAACGGCCCACCGGAACCGGCCTGCGCGCCAAGGGAATCGACGACGAGTCGCGTCCGCTGACCTACACCGGGCCGTCGGAGGACGGCTCGGCCGAGGTGCAGCGGTCCGGCAACGGCAGCGGTGCGCCACGTCCTGCGGCGCCCAGCGGCGGCACCCGCAAGCAGCGGCGAGAAGCCGCGCGCCAGCAGGCCCGCGAGCAGAAGGCGATGCGCAGGCGTTAGCTCTGGTGTCAGGTCTCGACGAGGGCGGCGATCCGGCCCAGCGTGGCCCGCATCCCGTCCTCGGCCTGTTTGGGTGTCCCGCCCCTTTTGAGCAGCAGGCGTTGCCGGTCCTCGGATATGTCCCAGGTTTCGCGCACCAGCGTGCCCTCGGGGTTCGGTTCGAGTTCGTAGCGCCAGATGCGCCCGCCGATCAGCCCGAGGGGGCCCATCGTCGTCTTCCACGCGATGCGGCGGTCGGGTTCGAATTCGACGACGGTGTTGGTGGTCCGGTACGGAACGAACAGCGACTCTGGCTTTCCGCGCATCGCCATGCCGAATGTCGCACCGGCGGAAAGAGGTTGGGACTTCTCGCCGGGGGTGTGAGCGACAGTGCCCGAGCCGTCGAATGCCGGGTGCCTGCCGGCGTCGGCGAGCAACGCGAAGATCGCGGCCGGGGACGCCTTGATGACACGCTGCACGCTGATCGAGTTTCCCTGCACGCCGAGCAGGCTAGCGCTCACCCGATCTGCAGCGCGACCACCCGCCAGCGTCGTCCGTCGAACGCGATGCGCGCCGCGATCGCGCGGATGCGCTGTCCGCGACTGTAAGTGCCGAATACCTCCGCGGCCGGACCCTCGTCATCGGTGACGCGCACCCTCACCCGGCGCAGGGTGGCGACGGTCGACTGCGGATGCCGGGTCATCGCGAGCACGGTTTCGATCGGCCCCGGCGCCAACAGCGGGCGCAACTGCGCCACCGGACGACGCCGGTCGATCACCTCGAGCACGCGGCGTAACGCCGCATCGGCGAATACGACCGCGGCGCGCGGCGGGGCCGGCTCCGCGGGGATCGGCACCGGCCGTTGCGGATGCCGCTTGCCCGGTCCGGTGCCTGGCCTGCCGGATGTTCGGCGCCGCAACGCTTTCGGCGACGGTGGTGGACAGGCGACGGCACCGAGAGGTGGTGGTTCACAGTCGATGACGGGCGCCACCAGCGCAGCCTCGGCAGGGGTGCAAAATGATGTCACAACGCGTTCTCCAGCTACTCGACGAGACAGGACCCGTCTGCTGGAGAGTGGCAGACACCACCATGATCGCACGGCCCGCGGTGGCCCACAGACAGCGATAGGCGCCCGTGATGCGCATCCGCAGGGTTTGCCTATAGCGTGGCGGGGACTTCGACGCACGCGGTCGCGCCGCGGCAGTACAGGGGAGGGACGACGTCGCGATGGTCACCCGGTTGTCGACGGCGGACGCGTCGTTCTACCACCTGGAGAACACGTCGACGCCGATGTACGTGGGTTCGCTGTCGATCCTTCGCAAACCCCGCGGCGGCCTGAGCTACGAAGCCCTGCTGGCCACCGTCGAACAGCGGCTGCCGCAGATACCCCGCTACCGGCAGAAGGTTCGTGAGGTGACGCTGGGCCTGGCGCGCCCGGTGTGGGTGGACGACCGCGACTTCGACATCACCTATCACATCCGTCGCTCCGCACTGCCGTCTCCGGGCAGCGACGCCCAGTTGCACGAACTCATCGCACGGCTGGGTTCGCGGCCACTGGACCGGTCGCGGCCGCTGTGGGAGATGTACCTGATCGAAGGCCTGGCCAAGAATCGCCTGGCGATCTATACGAAATCCCACCAGGCGCTGGTGAACGGAATGACGGCCCTCGAGATCGGCCACGTCATCGCCGACCGCACCCAGAAGCCGCCCGAGTTCGGCGAGGACATCTGGATTCCGTTGCGCGAGCCCAGCGATCGACAGTTGCTGCTCGGTGCGCTCGGCGAGTGGATCATGCGGCCGGCCGAGCAGATCGGTGCGGTCCGCTCCGCCGTCGTCGACGTCGCGACCAACGCGGGCCAGTTGGTCGACATGGGCCGGCGGGCCCTCGAAGTGGCCCGCACCGTGGCGCGCGGCACCGCGCCGAACAGTCCGCTGAACACCACCGTGTCGCGCAACCGGCGATTCACGGTCGCCTGCGGGCAACTCGAGGACTTCCGCACCGTGCGCGCCCGCTACGACTGCGACGTCAACGACGTGGTGCTGGCCGTGGTGGCCGGTGCGTTGCGTAATTGGCTGATGTCGCGCGGTGAACCGGTGACATCCACGGCGCGGGTGCGGGCGATGGCGCCCATGTCGGTGTATCCGGATGCCGAACTCGACGCGACTGGCCCGGGCCAGGCCATCAGCGAGGTGACGCCGTTCCTCGTCGACCTTCCCGTCGGGGAGGGCAACCCGGTGGTGCGGCTCTCGCAGATCGCGCACGCCACCGAGTCGGCATCCACCGCCTCGAGCCTGGTCGACGCGAGAACCATCGTGACCCTGTCGGGATTCGCTCCGCCGACCCTGCACGCCATGGGCATCCGGGTGGCCACCACGTTCTCGGCGCGCCAGTTCAACCTGCTGATCACCAACGTGCCGGGCGCGCAGCATCAGATGTACATCGCGGGCACCAAACTGCTGGAGACCTACGCGGTGCCGCCGCTGTTGAGCAACCAGGTGCTGGCGCTGGGGGTGACGTCCTACAACGGCATGGTCTACTTCGGCATCAATGCCGACCGCGACGCCATGAGCGACGTCGATGTTTTGCCGAGTCTGCTGCGCGAATCGCTGGAAGAACTGCTAGAGGCGGCCCACTAACACCGACCGTGCGTTTGCGGGATTGACTCTCTCGCCGCCGGCGGGGTCGAATTGGGTCACCATGACGACGAGCGCAGAGAACGAGACGCCAGGAAACTCCAGGACCGCGACGCGGCGCGCGCTCGAATCGCCGACCGATTCCGTCGTGCCCCACCCGGCGCTGGATCTGCCGCCAGGAGATGACGCCATCACCCGGTCGCGCGGGGTGGATTGGATCGTCTTCGGGGTCACCGCCGTCATCGCCATCGCGTTTTTGGTGTGGGGCTTCGTCAGCACCGAATCGCTGGCATCGGCGTCGGGCAGTGCGCTGACGTGGGTGATGGACAACACCGGGTGGCTGTTCGTGTTGACGGCCTCCGGTTTCGTGGTCTTCATTCTGTGGCTCGCCATCGGCCGCTTCGGCGCAATCCCGCTGGGTCGCGACGACGAGGAACCCGAGTTCCACGGGGTGTCGTGGGTCGCGATGATGTTCAGCGCCGGCATGGGCATCGGGCTGATGTTCTTCGGGGTCGCCGAACCGCTTTCGCACTTCGCGACACCGCCACCGGGCACCGGCGAGCCAGGCAATCCGGAGGCCGTGCAGACCGCGATGGCCACCACGCTGTTCCACTGGTCGCTGCACCCGTGGGCGATCTACGCGGTGGTCGGGCTGGCGATCGCCTACGGCGTCTACCGCAAGGGTCGGCTGCAGCTGATCAGCGCGGCGTTCGAACCGCTGCTGGGCGCGCACGCCAACGGGCCGTGGGGCAAGGTCATCGACATGCTGGCGATCTTCGCCACGCTGTTCGGCTCGGCCGCCTCACTCGGGTTGGGTGCGCTGCAGATCCGCAGCGGTCTGCAGATCGTCGGCGGTATCGGAGAAACCGGCAACACCGTCCTCATCGTCATCATCACGGTGCTGACGATGGCGTTCGTGCTGTCAGCGGTCTCCGGGGTTGCGCGCGGCATCCAGTGGTTGTCCAACATCAACATGGTGCTGGCGATGGTGCTCGCCTGCTTCGTATTCGTCGTCGGGCCAACGGTTTTCATACTCAACCTGTTGCCGACATCGCTGGGCAGCTACATGGCCGACTTTGCGATGATGTCCGCGCGCACCGGCGCCGAAGGCGCCGACGTCAACGAGTGGTTGCAGTCGTGGACGATCTTCTACTGGGCGTGGTGGGTGTCGTGGACGCCGTTCGTCGGCATGTTCATCGCGCGGATCTCACGGGGCCGCACCATCCGTCAGTTCGTCACCGGCGTGTTGCTGGTGCCCAGCCTGGTGTCGCTGGTGTGGTTCGCGGTGTTCGGCGGTTCGGCGATCCGTGTGCAGGAGGAGGGCACCGACCTCGCCGGTGAAGGCAGCATCGAGGCCCAGCTGTTCGGCTTGCTCGACCAGTATCCGATCGCGGCGATCGCCAGTGTGCTGGTGATGCTGCTGGTGGCGATCTTCTTCGTCTCCGGCGCGGATGCGGCGTCGGTGGTGATGGGATCGCTGTCCGAGCGCGGCACGATCAGACCCGGTAGAGCCACCGTGATCTTCTGGGGTGTGGCCACCGGCGCCGTGGCCGCGGTGATGCTGCTGGTCGGCGGGGAGGACGCCCTGACCGGGTTGCAGACCATCACCATCATCGCGGCGCTGCCGTTCGTGGTCGTGATGGTCGGCATGGCGGTGGGGCTGGTCAAGGACCTGCGCCGCGACCCGCTGATGGTCCGCAGGCAATACGCGAGGGAGGCCGTCGACACCGCGGTCATCCAGGGCGTCACCGAGCACGGTGACGACTTCGTCATCTCGGTGGAAAAGGATCCGGCGAGCGAAAAGTCGCCTGACGACTAATCTCGCCTGGTGCGCGTCTACATCCCCGCGACCCTGACCATGCTGCAGCAGCTCGTGGCCGAGCGGTTGCTGCATGCCCGCAGCGGTACGGCGTTCGCGCTGACGCCGGCCCTGCGTGAGTCCTACGCCGAGGGCGACGACGAAGAACTCGCCGAGGTCGCGCGCCGGGAGGCCGCGCTGGCATCGCTGCGACTGCTCGCCGGTGACGGAGTGGGGGAGCTGCCGCCGCGGCGCGTGGTGGTGGAGGCCGAGGTCGACGGCGTGACGCCGCGGCCCGATCTCGACGACGCGGTGGTGCGGCTGGCCGGTCCGGTCGCCTTCGAGGACGTCATCGCCGCGTATGTCGACAATGCCGACGCCGAGTCCGCGGTGTTGGCGGCGATCGAGGCCGTCGACGAGGCGGATCTCGGCGACGAGGATGCCGACTTCGTCGTCGGGGATGCCCAGGACCACGACCTGGCCTGGTACGCGCCGCAGGAACTGCCGTTCCTGCTCGAACTGCTCTGATCCGCGCATCGGCCGTCATCTCGGCTGGATACGGAAGCGTAGGTTACGGTACCGTAGGTTCATGGCCAAGAACTCCATCAAGGTGTCGGCCAACGTCGTCGACACGGTGCGGCCGACGGTCGCCGGGACCAAGAATCCGGGCTTACATGCGCTACGCACGATCGTGGGGCGAATCACCACGCCGCTGCTGCCCGACGACTACCTCAAACTTGCCAACCCGTTGTGGTCGGCGCGCGAGCTGCGCGGCCGGGTGCTCGGCGTCCGGCGCGAGACCGAGGACTCCGCGACGCTGGTGATCAAGCCGGGATGGGGTTTCTCGTTCGATTACCAGCCCGGCCAGTACATCGGGATCGGCGTGCAGATCGACGGTCGCTGGCGCTGGCGGTCCTATTCCCTGACCTCGGCACCGTCGCGCACCGCCCGAACCATCACCATCACTGTCAAGGCCATGCCCGAAGGGTTCTTGTCGACGCATCTGGTGGACGGACTGGCGCCGGGCACGATCGTGCGGCTGGCCGCGCCGCAGGGCAACTTCGTGATGCCCGACCCGGCCCCGCCCAAGGTGCTGTTCCTCACCGGCGGCTCCGGTGTCACGCCGGTGATGTCGATGCTGCGGACGCTGGCTCGGCGTGACCAGATCACCGATATCGTCCACTTGCATTCTGCGCCAACGCAATCCGATGTCATGTTCGCTTCGGAACTCGCCGACCTGACCCGTGCGCACGACGGTTACCGACTGCGGACCCGCGCGACGCGCAGCCAGGGCCGACTGGACCTGTCGCGTCTCGACGACGAGGTCCCCGACTGGCGTGAACGACAGACCTGGGCGTGTGGTCCCGAGGGCATGCTCGATGCCGCCCAGCGCTGTTGGTCGGCCGCCGGGCTCGCTGAACGCCTGCACCTCGAGCGCTTCGCGGTGTCCAAGGCGGCCGTGCACGGGCAGGGCGGCACCGTCGAGTTCGCGCGCAGCGGCAAGACGGCCACGGTGGACGCCGCGACGCCGCTGATGGAGGCCGGGGAGCAGGTCGGTGTGCAGATGCCGTTCGGCTGCCGGATGGGTATCTGCCAGTCATGTGTGGTGGGCCTCGTCGAGGGACACGTCCGCGACCTGCGCACCGGTGTCGAGCACGAGCCGGGCAGCCGGGTGCAGACGTGTGTGTCTGCCGCATCGGGCGATTGTGTGCTCGATGTCTGAGGTTTACTGGCTGGTAACCTACGGGTACGTAGGTTACGGTAGCGTAGGCGCACGAGAGGAGGCTTGACGATGGCAATAACCGACGTTCCCGAATTCGCGCATCTGACTGATGCGGATATCGAGAGTCTGGCTGTGGAACTGGACGCGATCCGGCAGGACATCGAAGACTCCCGCGGTGAGCGCGATGCGCGCTATATCCGTCGCACCATCGCGGCCCAGCGTGCGCTGGAGGTCGCTGGCCGCCTGATGCTGGCCGCGAGTTCACGCCGCTCGGCTTGGTGGGCCGGAACCGTCACCCTGGGCGTGGCCAAGATCATCGAGAACATGGAGATCGGCCACAACGTCATGCACGGCCAGTGGGATTGGATGAACGATCCCGAGATTCACTCCTCGACGTGGGAGTGGGACATGAGTGGCTCGTCCAAGCACTGGCGCTTCACCCACAACTTCATGCATCACAAGTACACCAACATCCTGGGCATGGACGACGACGTGGGCTACGGGCTGTTGCGGGTCACCCGGGACACGAAGTGGAAGCCGTTCAACCTCGGAAACCTGCTCTACAACACGATTCTCGCGCTCGGCTTCGAGTGGGGCGTCGGTCTGCAGCACGTGGAGCTGGGCAAGATCTTCAAGGGCAGGGACAATCGCGACGAAAGCAAGACCCGGGCGCGGGAGTTCGCCGCCAAGGCGGGCGCGCAGGTGGTCAAGGACTACGTCGCCTACCCCGCATTGACCTCGCTGTCGCCCGCAGCGACATTCCGGTCGACGCTGACGGCCAATGCGGTAGCGAACGTGATCCGCAATGTCTGGTCGAATGCGGTCATCTTCTGCGGCCACTTCCCTGACGGCGCAGAGAAATTCACCAAGACCGACATGGCCGGTGAGAGCAAGGGCCAGTGGTATCTGCGCCAGATGCTCGGAAGCGCCAACTTCGAGAATGGTCCGGTGCTGCGGTTCATGAGCGGCAACCTGTGCCACCAGATCGAGCACCATCTGTACCCGGACCTTCCGAGTAACCGGCTGCACGAGATCTCGGTGCGGGTGCGGCAGGTGTGCGACAAATACGACCTGCCCTACACGACCGGTTCGTTCCTGGTGCAGTACGGCAAGACGTGGCGGACCATCGCCAAGCTGTCGCTGCCGGACAAGTATCTGCGCGACACCGCCGACGATGCGCCGGAGACGCGCAGCGAGCGGATGTTCGCCGAACTGGAGCCGGCCCAGCGGCGTGGTCTCAAGTCGTCGATCGCGGCCGTGCGCGCACGTCGTCTCGAGAAGCGCGCCAACCGCGAGCAGGCCCGGATTCAGCGCGCGGCCTAACTTCCATTTGGCGCGAGCGTGCGCGTCTGCACACGACACACCGCTGATTTTCGTGAGTTTGTGCACGCTCGCGGCGCGGTGAACGTGCGCCCGCGGGTAAGGCCGACTCGGGCGGCCGACTCGGAAGCCCGATCGGAAGCCTCTGAGAGTGGCATGTTCGGTTGTGGCGTGAGCCGGAGCGACTTGCTTTGCGCACTGTCGTCGAGTGCGAGAGTGCGTAAAGTGTCGATTATCGTCGGCGTGTCGTGTGTAGACGCGCACGCTCGCGCGGAGAGTGATCAGTAGGCCGCCGACTCGTGCAGCGCGGCCAGCAGTCTGCGCGCCGCGGCGACGCGGTCCACTGCGGCGCCGCTCAATGTGTCCAGCGCGCACTCCGGGTCGGCGGGCGGACCCATGTGCCCGCATCCGCGGGGGCAGTCCTTGATCGCCTCGGCCAGATCCGAAAAGGCCAGCAGCACATCGTCGGGTTCGATGTGCGCCAATCCGAACGACCGGATACCGGGCGTATCGATCACCCACCCGCCCAGTTCCAGCGGCAGCGCCACCGACTGGGTCGACGTATGTCTGCCCTTCCCAACATCGGTCACCTCGCCGGTGGCCCGTTCAGCCTGGGGGACAAGACGATTCACCAACGTCGACTTCCCGACCCCCGAATGGCCGAGCAGAACGGTGACCCGTCCCGCCAGCATCGAGGCCACGGCGTCGAGCGGATCGTCGCGGCCGGCGGTGGTGATCGTCAGATCGAGATCGGCGAACTGCGCCGCAAACGGTTGCGGCGGCGCGAGATCCGTCTTGGTCAGGCACAGGATCGGCTGCAGCCCACCGGCGTAGGCCGCGATCAGCGCGCGCTCGACCAACCCTGTGCGCGGCGGCGGATCGGCCAGCGCGACGACGATCAACAGCTGATCGGCATTGGCGACCACCACACGCTCCGTCGGGTCGGTGTCATCGGCGGTGCGGCGCAACACGGTTCGTCGATCGCCGCGGCGCACGATGCGGGCCAGCGTGTCGGGCCGGCCCGAGAGATCACCGACGATGCCGACCTCGTCGCCGACGACGATCGGGGTGCGGCCCAGCTCACGGGCGCGCATCGCGACCACGCGGCGGCCGGGGTCCCCGCCGAGCGCGCACCCCCACCGCCCACGGTCGACCGTCACCACCATCGCTTCTTGCGCGTCGGCGTGCTCAGGACGAATCTTGGTCCGCGGCCGCGAGCCTCGGCCGGGCCGCACCCGGACATCGGACTCGTCGTACTCGCGTCGGCTCAAGCGGGGTCGACCTCCGCCGTCTGCCCCGCGAGCATGTCGGCCCACAACTGCGGGAAACCGGGCAACGTCTTGGCGGTGGTGTCGATGTCCTCGACCGCGACGTCCGGCACCCGAAGCCCCACGATCGCGCCCGCGGTGGCCATCCGGTGGTCGGCATACGACCGCCACAGCCCGCCGTGCAGCGGTCGGGCGGTGATCACCAGTCCGTCCTCGGTCTCCTCGCACTGACCGCCGAGACCGTTGATCTCCGCCGACAGTGCCGCGAGCCGGTCCGTCTCGTGTCCACGCAGATGTGCGATGCCCGACAGCTTCGACACCGAGCCGGGGGAGGCCAGGGCGGCCAGCGCAGCGACGGCGGGTGTGAGCTCACCGACCTCGTGCAGATCGACGTCGATACCGCCGTACACTTGGGCGCCACCCACTTCGAGGTATGTATCACCGTGTTGCACAACGGATCCCAGCTTCGTCAAGATCGACACGATCGTGTCGGCCGGTTGCGTGCTCACCCGCGGCCAGCCCATCAACCGCACGCTGCCCCCGCTGACCACCGCCGCCGCCAGGAACGGCACCGCGTTGGACAGGTCGGGCTCGATGTCCCAATGCCGGGCAGCCACCGGCCCCGGAGACACCCGCCATCGGTTGTCGCGGCTGTCGTCGACGTCGACTCCGGCGTCGCGCAGCATCGCGACCGTCATCGCCACATGCGGTGCGGAGGGCACCGAGCCGCCGGTGTGCACGACGGTCAGCCCGTCGCGGAAGCCCGCCCCCGACAGCAGCAGGCCCGAAACGAACTGGGACGACGCCGAGGCATCGATCTCCACCGTTCCGCCGGTGACCGATCCGGTGCCCCGCACCGAGAAGGGGAGGCCCTCGCCGTCGATGTCGACCCCGAGGCCGCGCAACGCGTCCAGTAGGGGCGCGATGGGGCGGGCGCGGGCCTGTTCATCACCGTCGAACACGACCGTGGCCGTGCCCAGGGCGGCCACCGGCGGCACGAACCGCAACACCGTGCCGGCCAGTCCGCAGTCGATGCGCGCCCCGTCGCTCGGTGCGATCCGGCCGCTGACGGACAGTTCGTCGGCGTGACCCTCGACCGTCACGCCGAGCGCGGTCAGCGCCCCGATCATCAGGTCGGTGTCGCGGCTGCGCAACGCCCCGCTGATCGTGGAATCGCCGTTGGCCGTGGCCAGCGCCGCCAGCAGCAGCGCCCGGTTCGTCTGCGATTTCGAGCCGGGCACGGTGACGGTGGCATGCACTGGAGTTGTCGTCGACGGTGCAGGCCAGGCCTTGCCTTGGTGGTGTCCGGACGCGCTCACTGCTCCATCTTCCCCTGTCGGCTCGCCGTGCCACCATGGGATTCATGTGTGGACGTTTCGCGGTGACCACGGACCCGGCGCTACTGGCCGAGAAGATCAAGGCGATCGACGAGACGACGGCGGCCTCTGCCGGCGGTAAGGATGCGTCGGCGCCGAATTACAACGTCGCCCCGACCACGACCGTCAGCACCGTGGTCAAGCGCCACAGCGAACCCGACGACGAAGCCACCCGGCGGCTGCGGTCGATGCGCTGGGGCCTGGTGCCGCCGTGGGTGAAGGCCAAAGAGGACGGCAGCCCCGAGACCAAGGGGCCGTTGCTGATCAACGCGCGCTCGGACAAGCTGACCACGTCGCCGGCCTTCCGTAACTCGGCCAAGAACAAGCGCTGCCTGGTGCCGATGGACGGCTGGTATGAGTGGCAGGGCGAGCGAGGCGCCAAGACGCCCTTCTTCATGTACGCGGGCGACGGTGAGCCGCTGTTCATGGCGGGGTTGTGGTCGACGTGGCGGCCGAAAGACGCGCCCAAGGACGCCAACCCGCTGCTCAGCTGCACGATCATCACCACCGACGCCGCTGGTCCGCTGGCCGAGATCCACGACCGGATGCCGCTGACCGTCAGCGAGCGCGACTGGGACCGCTGGTTGGACCCCGACGCGCCGATCGACGAGGGGCTGTTGCGCGGCCACGGAGACCTCGACCGCATCGAGATCCGCGAGGTGTCCCGGCTGGTGAACAGCGTCCGTAACAACGGCCCGGAGTTGATCGAGCCCGTCGAACCCTCGGCCGGACAAGGCACCCTGCTTTGACGCAGCCGGATTCGTCCGGGCCGCTGCACTCCGTCGCCGTCATCGACGCGCTGGCCGCCGACCTGCGCAGCGCGGGTTACAGCATCGACGGGGTGGCCGCTCTGCTCGGTCACGACGCTGATGCCGCGTTCGCCAGGGGAGTGTGGTGGCCGGCGCTGCGGGCCACCGACCGCGTGCTGCGCAGCGGGACAGCACAGCAGCGACGCCTGGCGGTACTGGTGCGTCTGTTCCTGCTGGGCTCGGCCGAACCCGCCGAGCACGTCGCCCTCGCGCTCGCATCCGTCGACATCGACGAGTTGGTGGCCAACGGCGTTCTGGAATGGGCGGCCGAGGGCACCGTGCGCGCCGCCCTGGACCTGCGACCCCACAGCGACGGCGCCAACGACTTCTTCGTCGTCTCCGACCTGGACGCCTCGATGCGTTCGGGGCCCGTGCGCCGGGACCACGTCCTGGGCATCGGCGGTGCGTCGGTCTCGCTGGCCCGCGCGGTCGTGCGCAAGCCGGTCGCCCGCGCGCTCGACCTCGGTACAGGCTGCGGAGTGCAGGCGCTCCACCTCAACGGGCACTGCGCGCACATCGTGGCCACCGACACCAACGACCGGGCACTCGCACTGGCGGCGGTGACTGCGCGCCTCAACGACATGTCCTGGGATCTGCGGCGCGGCAGCCTGTTTGAGCCGGTCGCCGGGGAGCGCTTTGACCTCGTCGTCTCCAATCCGCCGTTCGTGGTGGGGCAGGGTTACCGCGACTACCTCTACCGCGACTCGGGAGTCGCCGGGGACGCCTTGTGTCACAACCTCATCGAGCACATTGGTGCTCATCTGGAGCCCGGGGGTACGGCGCTGATCATGGCCAACTGGATCGTTCGTCGGGACGACTGGCGCGACCGGGTGCGAAGTTGGTTGGCGGGCACCGGGTTGCACGCGTGGGTGGTGCAGCGTGAACTCGCCGACCCGGTCAGCTATGTGTCGTTGTGGACCGCCGACGCCGGGGAGGACCCGGAGCGGGCGGCGCGCCGCGGAGGGCAGTGGCTCGACTGGTTCGCCGATGAGGGCATCACCGGCATCGGCATGGGTGTGATCGCCTTGCGCGCACCACGATCCGGTGAGCGCCGCGCGCCTGAGCATGTCCTCGAGGAGATCACCGGCGCGGACGAGGCCCTCACCGGCGATGAGGTCGACGCGTTCTTCGCGCGCCGGGAGTACCTGCACGACACCACCGACGAGCAGTTGCTTGCCGCGAGGCTGTCGACGGCGCCGGTCTTCCTCGAGGAGCAGTCGCTGCCGGGGCCCGACGGTTGGCAGATCGTCGGTGCGGCCGTGCGTCGCCCCGGTGGGCCCGGTGCGGTCATCGGCGTCGACGAGATCGGCCGAGCGCTGTTGGCCGGATGCCGGGGCGAGGTGCCGCTGGGAACGCTGATCGACCTGCTCGCAACCGTTCACGGTGTCGACGCCGACGCCCTGGCGGGGGCCGCGCTGCCGGTCGTGCGGGAGGCGGTGGGGCGGGGCATCCTCTTCCAGGCCCACTGACCCTTGACAGAGGATTCCTCGGTTCGATTAGAGTAATCCTCGTGCCCTCGCGTACGCGCCCCGATGCGCGGAGCCGGTTGCTCGCCGTCGCGCGCCGCCGGTTCGCGGCCGACGGCGCTCTCTCGGCCACCCTCGACGAGGTTCGCCGTGAAGCCGAGGTGAGTGTCGGCGCGCTGTATCACCATTTCCCCGACAAGCTTTCGCTCGCCACCGCCGTCTTCGCCGAGGTGCTCGCCGAGTACCAGGCCGGGTTCCTCACGATGCTGCGCGCACACGACACCGCCGAGGGCGGCATCCGCGGCGGTGTCGCCTATCACCTGCGGTGGGTTTCGACGCATCGCAACGAGGCCGGCCTACTGCTCGGCCCCAGGCTCGACAGTGCAGAACTGCGATCACACAACGAGACCTTTTTCGCGACCATCCGCGACTGGTGGCGTCCGCATCACGGTTACGGCGCGCTGCAGCCGATGCGGGTCGGGGTGACCGCAGCGTTGTGGCTCGGCCCCGCCCAGGAGTACAGCCGATACTGGATCGCCGGGGCGGCCAGGCGGATACCACCGCAAACAATCGAGACCTTTGCCGACGCTGCGTGGAAGGCGTTGCGCACCAACGACATCGAGGAGGATCCGTCATGACCGATTCGCTGTACCGGACCATGGTGGCCAGCGGCGACGAGGCCGACGCGCCGCCTCGGGTGCGCGTCGAGCACCGAGGGGACAGGGCCGTCGTCACGCTCGACGAGCCGCGACGGCTCAACGTGCTGTCCGCGCCGTTGGTGCGCCAACTGCGACGGGCGCTGACCGACCTCGATGCCGACCCGGATATCCGTTCGGTGGTGCTCACCGGCGCGGACCCCGGCTTCAGCGCCGGCGGCGACCTACGCATGATGGACGCCGCGATCGACCAACTCGGCGCACCGGAGGGCGCGGCCGATATCTGGCGCTGGATTCGCCGTGAGTTCGGCGGCATCGCGCGGCTGATCGCCGGATCCGACACGATCTTCGTCGCCGCGCTCAACGGAGCAGCGGCCGGCGTCGGGCTGGCCTGGGCGCTGACCTGCGACCTCGTGATCGCCAGCGAACGTGCCGTCGTGGTGCCCGCCTTCGCCAACCTGGGGCTGATTCCCGAGGTCGGCACCAGTTGGGCCCTGACCCGGCGCCTGGGTTACCAGGGTGCGCTCGCCTACTACCTGCGCGGCGAACACATCGACGCCCGCGAAGCGCTGCGGCTCGGCCTGGTGCAGGAGGTCGTCGAACACGACCGTCTGCTCGAGGTCGCCGACGAGTGGTGTTCGCGCATTGCCGCGCTCCCGCCGCACGCCGTCGCGATGAGCAAGCCGTTGCTGCGGGCGGCCGCCGACGCCGACTGGTCCGATGCCCTCACCTTGGAGGAGTTCGCCGAGCCCGCGTGCTTCACCACCGCGGCGTTCGCCGACAGCGTGCGTTCGATGCTCTCCTGAGGCTGCCTCGGTATCCACGGCCTATGCTCGGTTTCACCGCATTTGCCTGATCAGCTCGGAATGGGCATTAACATAGTGCGGGTAGGTCGAGTGAGGGGGTCGAGTGTGGTCAGTGCGGTGAGGAAGCTTCTGAGCTTCGAGATGACCCTCGCTGAATGGATCGGCACCGGGCTCATCCTCGCCGCGCCCTACGTCGTCGTCGGCATCGGCTGGACCGCCTTGCGCCTGGACAGGCTGGACGGCAGTGGGCTGACCTGGCTGATCCAGGTGGTCGGTTCGGTCGCGTTCTGGCCGGCGCTGGTCTTCTCGGCGGTGTGTGTCGGATGACCGACCGCTACCGCATCTCCGTTCGACGACGCACCGCCCGATGGGACCCCGAGGCCGACGTGACCGCCGGGGACGCGATGGACTTCTGGGCGTTCGCCGGCGGCGCCGCCAACGTCGTCATGCAGCTGTCCTGGCCGGAGGTCGGTTACGGCGTCGCCGAAAGCAAGGTCGATTCGGGGAACCTGCTCAAACACCCGTGGAAGCGGGCGCGCACGACGTTCCAGTACCTCGCCGTCTCGGTGCTGGGGACTCCCGATGACCGCGCGGCCTTCCGGGAGGCGGTCAACACCGCGCACCGCCACGTCAAGTCGACCGCCGAGAGCCCCGTGCGGTACAACGCCTTCGATCGCGACCTGCAGATGTGGGTGGCGGCTTGCCTTTTCGTCGGGCTGGAGGACACCTATCAGCTACTGCGCGGTGAGATGACACCACAGCAGGCCGAGCAGTTCTACCGCTCCGCATGGCCACTGGGCACCACCCTGCAGGTCACCGAAGATCAGTGGCCGCCGACGCGCGCCGAGTTCGACGACTACTGGCGAACCGCGTGCGAGCGGGTCAAGATCGACGACCGGGTCCGTGACCACCTGATGCACATGCTCAATCTGCGCATGATCAACCCGCTACTGGGCCTGCCGTTCCGGCCGTTGCTGAAGTTTCTGACAGCCGGATTCCTCGCTCCGGTGTTCCGTGAGCAGATGGGCCTGCGGTGGAGCGGGTTTCACCAGTTCCTGTTCGAATGGCTCTTCCTCACAGTCGCTTTCGTCAACAGGTTCATGCCGGTGTTCCTGCGCCAGGGCGGCAGCTACGTGCTGCTCGCCGACGTGCGCCGCCGGGTCCGTACGCGCAAGGCGCTGGTATGACGGGGTTGCGCCGCCTGCTCAGTCGCCGGGTCAGCGTCGAGGCGATGATCGAGGCCGGCATGTGGCTGTCGATCCCGTACCTGGTGATCGGGCTGATATGGGCCTTCTTCGACGCCGAGCAGGTGCAGCTGATCGACGCCGCGCTGCGCACGCGGATTCCGGCCGGGTCCGACATCGGCGCGTTCATGGTGACGGCGGTGTTCTGGCCGGCGAACCTGTTGGGCATCGAACTCTGCGTTCCCTGACGCATCGTTGAGGGCGATGTCACGATGAGCCGATGAGGGGCTGGCCGGACGATGACGCACTCGCGGGATATCCCGTCGTGCCCGAAGCGGTGCCGCGGCCGGTCTTCTCCGAACAACGTTGGTGCGACCTCACTTTCGTGCACTGGCCGGTGCGACCCGATGCGGTCACGTCGCTGTACCCGGCGGGCACCCGCCCCGATGTCTTCAGCGACGGCTTCACCTATGTCGGCCTGGTGCCCTTTCAGATGCGTGACACGACGATCGGGCGGGTGATTCCGCTGCCGTACCTCGGCACCTTCGCCGAGACGAACGTCCGGCTGTACTCGATCGACGAGTCCGGCCGTCACGGCGTGGTGTTCCGTTCGTTGGAGACCGCGCGGTTGGCGGTCGTGCCCACCCTGCGCCTGACCCTCGGCATTCCCTACACCTGGGCGAAGATGCGTATCGACAGGTCGGCGGACATCATCACCTACACCAGCGAGCGGCGGTGGCCGCACCGCGGATTGCGCAGCGTGGTCAGCGTGCGGGTCGGCGACGAAGTGACGCCGACACCGCTGGAGGTGTGGCTGACCGCGCGCTGGGGTGCGCACACCCGCAAGGCCGGCCGCACCTGGTGGGTGCCCAACGAACACGACCCGTGGCCGCTGTGCGCCGCCGAGATCACTTACCTGCGCGACGATCTCGTCACCGCCGCCGGCGTCACCCCCGCGGGCCCGATGCTGCGGGCGCTGTTCACCACGGGCGTCCAGGCCCGGTTCGGCCGCCCATGCGTCGTCGCCTGATCAGGGGCCCGCGTATCCCGGCGGGTTGGGGGTGTCCACCCACAGGTCGACGCCCAATTCGGCACCGGGCACGCAGTCGTACACCGACAGGTCGTTCACCCCGGACTCCAGAAGGACGTCCTCGCACAGCAGGGTCTGCCCGGTGTACTCGCGGGCGGGCTTGTTGAGGATCACGTACGCCGCGTCGGCGTAGACGTCGGGCTTCCGCGCGCGCCCCATCGCCTCGTCACCGCCCAACAGGTTCTGCACGGCCGCGGTCGCCACCATCGTGCGGGGCCACAGCGTGTTCGACGCGATGCCAGCGGCTCGCATCTCCTCGGCGATTCCCAACGCGCACAACGTCATACCGAACTTCGCCATCATGTACGCAGTCGGCTTGAGCCATTGCGACTCCATCCGGATCGGCGGCGACAGCGTCAGGATGTGCGGATTGTCGCGGCCCTTCATGTGCGGGATGCAGGCCTGTGACACCGCATACGTACCGCGGACCTGGATGCCGTTCATCAGGTCGAACCGCTTCAGCGGGACCTCCTCGATCGAGCCGAGGTTGATCGCCGAGGCGTTGTTGACGCAGATGTCGATGCCGCCGAACTGTTCGACGGTCTTGGCGACCGCCGACTCCACCGAGTCGCCGTCGCGGACATCGCCGACGATCGGCAGCGCCTGACCGCCGGCACCCTCCAGCTCCTTGGCGGCGGTGTACACCGTGCCGGGCAGCTTGGGATGGGGTTCGGCAGTCTTCGCGATCAACGCGATGTTGGCGCCGTCGGCCGCGGCGCGCTTGGCGATCGCCAGGCCGATGCCGCGGCTCGCACCGGAGATGAACATGGTCTTCCCGTTGAGCGACATGGCCTCACCCTAACCGCCGCGAAATGGCATTCCGACAGGTCCGCACTCGAACTTTTCCTGCTGGAAGGCCATTTCGCGGCAGACGGGCGCAAGCGGCGCTCTCACGTCGGGATTCGGGAACAATCGGGCCCGATGCTGCTGTTATTGACGGTGGCCGCTATGTGACGGAAGTTCGCGGCCAAAAAACTTGTCGGTCTCAACCTCTAGGATGAGCGAAGGGGGTCAGGTGCCAACGCTGGCTACGGACTTTCCAGTGCTGCCGGTCGATCTACCGGGTTTGTACGCTGGCACCGCGACAGAAGGGACGGTGTTCCCCACCATGACCGACTCCGACGGGTCAACAGATTCGGCGGCGGCTCCTGAACCGCAGGAGACCGACGCCGAACTCACCGCGCGCTTCGAGCGTGACGCGATTCCGCTGCTCGACCAGCTGTACGGCGGCGCGCTGCGGATGACGCGCAACCCCGCCGACGCCGAGGACCTGTTGCAGGAAACCATGGTCAAGGCGTACGCCGGCTTCCGGTCATTCCGGGAGGGCACCAACCTCAAGGCCTGGCTGTACCGCATCCTCACCAACACCTACATCAACAGCTACCGCAAGAAGCAGCGTCAGCCGGCGGAGTACCCCACCGAGGAGATCACCGACTGGCAGCTCGCGGCCAACGCCGAGCATTCCTCGACCGGACTGCGCTCGGCCGAGGTCGAGGCTCTCGAGTCGCTGCCGGACAACGAAATCAAGGAAGCGCTGCAGGCGCTGCCCGAGGACTTTCGGATGGCGGTCTACTACGCCGACGTCGAGGGCTTCCCATACAAGGAGATCGCCGAGATCATGGACACACCGATAGGCACGGTGATGTCCCGGCTGCACCGGGGCAGGCGCCAGCTGCGCGAGCTGCTGGCCGGTGTGGCCCGCGACCGCGGGTTCATCCGGGGCCAGCAGATGGACACGCCCGAGGAGGTCTCGTCGTGAGCTCGTTCTCTGACGAAGAGCGATGGCAGGCCCCCGTCGGTCCCATCGACCCCGAGCATCCCGAATGCGCTGCGGTGATCGCCGAGGTGTGGACGCTGCTCGACGGGGAATGCACGCCCGAAACGCGCGACAAGTTGCGCCATCACCTGGAGGAGTGCCCCGCATGCCTGCGCCACTACGGCGTCGAGGAGCGGGTCAAGCAGCTGATCGCGAAGAAGTGCGGCGGCGAGAGAGCGCCGGAGAGCCTGCGTGAGCGGCTGCGCATCGAGATCAGCCGCACCACCATCATCCGGCGCGGTTAGCGCCGGGGATCACGCCCGGGCGCGTTAGCGCACCGACTTCGAACCGGCGTTGGGCCGCTTACCGTGGTTGGCTTTGGTGTGCTTGCGGTCACGCTTCTTACGGCCACGCTTGGCCATGATGTACCTCCGAATGCTCTGGGGATTGTTCGGCCCGTACTCGGCGGGCGCGTTCGAACCATTGTCTCATGGCCCGGCGACAGCGCTGACAAGCCGGTCGTGTGGTTCGATGTAGGCCGAAACGCATACAGCAGCGAAGAGTAATGGGGTGATGATGGCCGAGGACGTTCGCGCTGAGATCGTGGCCAGTGTGCTCGAGGTCGTGGTGAGCGAGGGCGATCAGATCGGCGAGGGGGACACCCTGGTGCTGCTGGAGTCGATGAAGATGGAGATTCCGGTGCTGGCCGAGGTGGCGGGCACCGTGAGCAAGGTCAGCGTCTCTGTTGGCGACGTGATCCAGGCCGGCGACCTCATCGCGGTGATCAGCTGATCCGCGCGTTGTGAACCGCCGCCGCAAGTAGCCCCCGATGTCCACTCTCGGTGATCTGCTCGCCGAGCACACCGTGCTGCCCGGCAACGCGGTCGACCATCTGCACGCGGTGGTCGGCGAATGGCAGCTGCTCGCCGACCTGTCCTTCGCCGACTACCTGATGTGGGTACGCCGCGACGACGGCGCCCTGGTCTGCGTGGCGCAGGTGCGGCCGAACACCGCGCCGACGGTGCTGCTGGCCGACGCGGTCGCCACGCTGGCCGACGCCGACGCGATGCCACTCGTCACCACGGCGTTCACGGCCGGTGAAATCGTCGTGGGAGACGGTGCGGGTCAACAGGTTTCGCCAGGACTCAACGTGGAAGCGGTTCCGGTGCGCTACAAGGACGAGGTGGTCGCGGTGCTGACGCACCAGACCGCGTTGGAGTCCAGGAAGGCCAGCCCGCTGGAGTCCGCCTACCTCGATTGCGCCGGCGATCTGTTGCACATGCTCTCGGAGGGCACCTTCCCGAACGTCGGGGACATCGCGATGTCGCGCTCGAGCCCGCGCGTCGGCGACGGGTTCATCCGGCTCGACGAGGCCGGGGTGGTCACCTTCGCGAGCCCAAACGCGATCTCGGCCTATCACCGGATGGGCCTGGCCGCCGAGCTCGGCGGGCACAACCTGGTCACCGTCACGCGCCCGCTCATCGGTGACCCGTTCGAGGCGCAGGAACTGGCCAACCACGTGCGCGACTCGCTGGCCGGCGGATCGAGTATGCGCATGGAGGTCGACGCGGGCGGTGCGGCCGTGCTGATGCGCACGCTGCCGCTGGTCGTGCACGGCAAACCGGTGGGGGCAGCGGTGCTGATCCGCGACGTCACCGAGGTCAAGCGCCGCGACCGCGCCCTGCTGTCGAAGGACGCCACGATCCGCGAGATCCACCATCGCGTGAAGAACAACCTGCAGACCGTCGCGGCTCTGCTGCGCCTGCAGGCCCGGCGCACCAACAACGACGAAGGCCGCGAGGCGCTGATGGAATCGGTGCGGCGGGTGTCATCGATCGCGTTGGTCCACGATGCGCTGTCGATGTCGGTGGACGAGGAGGTCAACCTCGACGAGGTCGTCGACCGGATCCTGCCGATGATGAACGATGTCGCCGCCGTTGACAGCCCGATCCGCATCTATCGTGTGGGCGATCTCGGTGTGCTCGACGCCGACCGCGCCACCGCGCTGATCATGGTGATCACCGAGCTGGTGCAGAACGCCATCGAGCACGCCTTCGACCCCGGCGTGCGCGAGGGCAGTGTCACAATCCGGGCCGAGCGCTCGGCCCGGTGGCTGGATGTGGTCGTTCACGACGACGGCCGGGGACTGCCCGACGGGTTCAGCCTGGAGAAGTCCGACCGGCTCGGTCTGCAGATCGTGCGGACGCTGGTGTCGGCCGAACTGGACGGGTCGCTGGGCATGCGTGAGGGACAGGCCGGCGGAACTGATGTGGTGCTGCGGGTGCCGCTGGGCCGGCAACGCCGACTCGCGCAGTAGCAATCTTCGCAATTCGCAAATCGGCTATTCGCGTCGCAAATCGGCCGCTATTGCATTTGCACAAAGATACGGCCCCGACGTATGTCGGGGCCGTAAATGTTTGGTTCGGGTCGGGCTCAGACTCCGCTGCGAGCCTTGGTGCGAGCATTGCGACGCTTGAGTGCGCGACGCTCGTCCTCGCTCATACCGCCCCAGACACCGGCATCCTGTCCGGACTCCAAAGCCCAGGTCAGGCACTCAGTGGTGACCGGGCAGCGGTTGCAGACGAGCTTCGCGTCAGCGATCTGAGCGAGCGCCGGGCCACTGTTCCCCACCGGGAAGAACAGTTCCGGATCCTCATCGCGACAGACCGCCTTGTGGCGCCAATCCATTAGATCAAACTCCTCGTCAGATACGTCACCTGTGCGCAGCACGGCGCACGGCATATTCTTCGGCTGTTTAACGCGTGCACATTGAATGTTTCTGCAACGTTGCTTCGATGCTTTCACAGGCTGGACAGATGTCAATACTCGCGAGTTAACAAGTGCGCAATGTCACTAGCCGGGTGGCTTCGCACGCCACCCACTCGTCTGTACTAGACTCGATCCAACTGCGCCCGAAATTCTACGCCGTTAGGCTGTCATCGCAGGTCAGAGACCTCTACAGGTGCGGGCGCCAACACGCCGAGCGCGTCGGGAACCGCGGTGAACATCATCGAATCACGTAATCCGACGTAGTCGCCGTCGATCTGGCAAGCGACCGGCGCCTCGCTGGTCACCTGCAGCCACGGCAGGTCGTCGTCGCGGACCAGATGCTTGGCCTGGATGCGGGCCTTCTTCGACAGCATCCGCCGCACCAGCATCAGGTTTGCCCACACGTTCATGCTGGTCGTGGCGAAAAGTCCGAGTCCCGTCTCGAACGTCGTCATCGGATTGGTCCACACCGGCCTGGCGTTGGCGTACGTCCAGGGGCTGGCGTTGGACACGAACGCGAAGTGGACGCCGCCGACCGGTTCGCGGTCGGGCAGATGCACCGTCAGCGACGGTTCCTTGCGGGTGCTCGCCAGCACCTCGCGGATGGCGACGCGCACGTAGCGCGATGCCGTCACCGCGCGTCCCTTGGCGCGCTGCGCCTCGACCGCCGCTACCACGTCGCCGTCCACGCCCATGCCGGCGGTGAACACGCCCCAGCGCTCACCGCAGTCCATCAACCCGATGCGGCGCCACGTCTTGCGGCGGCGGTACTCCGACAGCAGGTCGATCAGCTGATTGGTCGCCTCGATGGGGTCGGGGCTGATGCCGAGGGCCCGTGCGAACACGTTGGCCGAGCCCCCGGGCACCACGCCGACCGCAGGCGCGGCGGCGCCGGGCCCGCCGACCTCGAGAATGCCGTTGACCACTTCGTTCACCGTGCCGTCGCCGCCGTGCACGATCAGCACGTCGACGCCGTCGCGCGCCGCGTCGCGGGCGATCTCGATGGCATGTCCGCGGTGATCGGTGTGCACGACGGTCAGTTTCACCCGGCTCTCCAGCGCATGGGCCAACAGATCACGGCCGGCCGGGGTCGTCGACGTCGCATTCGGGTTCACGATCAGCACGGCGCGCACGGGGTCCGAGCCTACTGAACGGGTTCTGCGCACCCCTCTACGCTCGAGGGCGTGATCGTTCCATCTCCGACGACGGTGCGCCAAGCCGCTGTCCTCGTCGCCCTGGAGGGTGCGGCCGCCGTGGTCGCGGCACTGGTCTACGTGGTGAGCGGGTTCGGCCGAGCCGAGGAGTCCGGGCTGAACAAGTACGGCACCGCGCTGTGGTTCGCGATCATGGGTGCGGGTGTGCTGGCCGCGGCGTGGGCGCTATGGACGGGCAGACGGTGGGGGCGCGGCATCGCCGTGTTCGCCCAACTGCTGCTGCTACCGGTCGTCTACTACATGGGAGTCGGTTCGCATCAGTGGTGGTACGCCGCGCCGATCGGCGTGGTGGCGGTGGTGACGCTGATCCTGCTGTTCAGTCCCTCGACCCTGGAATGGGTCGGGGCTCACGGCGACTCCGCGGCCAGCGCCGATAATTCGGGACCCGAGACCCGATAGGTGATCCATTCTGTCTGCGGCTTGCCGCCGACGGCGTCGTAGAGCGCGATCGCGTTGACATTCCAGTCCAGGACAGCCCACGACAGTCGGGTGTAACCGTGCGTCGAACACTCGCGGGCCAAGGTGGCCAACAACTTTCGGGCCAGCCCACGTCTGCGAAACTGCGGGCGCACGTACAGGTCTTCGAGGTAGATCCCGCCGACACCGTCCCACGTAGAGAAGTTGATGAACCACAGCGCGCAGGCGGCGGCCTGCCCGTCGACCTCGACGATGTGGCCGAAAACGACTGCCGGCTCGGCGAAAAGCGCCTGGCGCATCTGGTCTTCGGTGACGGTGCACTCGTGCGCGGCGTGTTCGAACTCCGCGAGTTCGTGGACCATCGCGGTCAGTTCGCGTTCGTCGCCCGGGCGCACCCTGCGGATCAGCTCGCTCACGTCGTGACGCCCAGGGCGGTGAGGATCGTCGTGAATTTCGTTGTGGTCTCGGCGACTTCGTCGTTGGGATCCGATTCGGCGACGATGCCGCCGCCCGAATACGCCTCGGCCGTACGCCGGTCCGCCGACAGCTGAGCGCAGCGGATCGACACCACCCATCGGCCGTCGCCGCGTTGGTCGCACCAGCCGACGGCGCCGGCATAGAAGCCGCGGTCGCCTTCGAGTTCGGCGATCAAATCGGCCGCATCCGCGGTGGGCACCCCGCCGACCGCCGGCGTCGGGTGCAGTGCGATGGCCAAATCCAATGCAGTGGTGGATCTTTCGCGGAGCTTACCGGTGATCCGGGTGGCCAGGTGCCACACCGAGTCGGTCTTGCGGAGCCCCGGTTCGGCGGCCACCTCGAGCTCGGCGCACAGCGGGTCGAGGGCGTCGCGAATCGTATCGACCACGAACTGGTGCTCGCGGAGGTTCTTCGCCGACGCGGCCAGCGCGGCACCGTTCGCCTCGTCGGTCTCGGGGTCGGGGGAGCGGGGCGCCGAGCCCGCGAACGGTGCGCACACCACCTGCTCGCCGCGGCGGGCCACCAGCAGCTCCGGGCTCGCGCCCACCAGCACGCTCCCCGAGTAGCCCCCGCCCGCGGCGGTCAGGTCGGCGAGGTACCCGTTGGCCGCGGGATCGGCGCTGACGAGCCGGTGCAGGACGGTGCGCGCGTCCAGCGGTCCGTCGGCGGCCAGCCGAAGGGCTCTTGCGAGCACCACCTTGTGCAGTCCGCTCGACGGGCTGGTGAGCCGGTCGACGGCGGTGGCGACCCGCGCACGGTGCTCATCGGGATCCGGCAACGCCTCGGCGATCTGCACCCCGGGCATCGGACGCAGCGGCCAGTCCGGCAGCGCATCGAGGAACTGGATGCTCTGCGGTCGGATCAGCGCCGCCGGCTTGGTCATGTCAAAAGGCAACGCCCCCACGATGATCGGGGCGCTGTGCGATGCCAGCGCGGCCCGGGCGTCGGCAACCTTCGGAAACGCGGTGTGCACTCCCTCCGCGACGACGGCGCCGCGGGAGGCCAGGACGAAGGAGGGTTCGCGAGTCACCGTGGTTTACACGGATCCTGATGGCCGGTGAGCCCCTGGGCGATGATCTGACGCATCGCATGCTCGAAGCCGAGGACGGCCAGGGACGCGGGCGCCATCGCGAACCGGATCCCGTTCGACACCGGCAGTTCGACCCACCGCGCGATCATCGAGCGGGAGAAGTGCGCATGACCCACGAACACGACATCGCGCGACGCCATGTGGGTCAATGCCAACTCCAGGGCGCTGTCGGCGCGCTGCGCGATGGTCTGAACGCTCTCGCCGCCATCGGCGCCGTGCGTCCAGATCAGCCAGTCGGGCACCGTCTCGCGGATCTCGGGCGTCGTCAGCCCCTCGTAGCGGCCGTAATCCCACTCCCGCAGAAGCGGCGACACGTCGTCGATGGTCAGTCCGGCCAATTCGGCGGTCTGCACCGCGCGCCGCAGTGGGCTGCACACCACCAGCGGGTTGTCCAGTTCGAGTTCGGCCAGCGCTTCGGCGGCCATCTTGGCGCGTTGCACGCCGGTCGCGGTCAGTTCGAGGTCGGTGTGGCTGGTGTGCCGACCGCTCTTCGACCACTCCGTCTCGCCGTGACGAAGCAGGATCAGGCGGTGCTCCAGAAGGGCCACGCTCACTGATTCTGCCGCACGGTCGGTCGCGGCGTGCCGAGCCATGCAACGATGGGCACCGTGACGCGAGTACTTGCGGTCGCCAATCAAAAGGGTGGGGTAGCCAAGACGACGACGGTGGCGTCGTTGGGTGCGGCGATCCAGGAGTCGGGTAAGCGGGTCCTGCTGGTGGACCTCGACCCGCAGGGGTCGTTGACGTTCTCCCTGGGCCATGACCCGGACAAGTTGGCGGTGTCGATCCACGAGGTGCTGCTCGGCGAGGTCGAACCCGACGCCGCCCTGCTGGAGACGCCCGAGGGAATGACACTGCTGCCCGCCAACATCGACCTGGCGGGCGCCGAGGCAATGCTGTTGATGCGTGCCGGGCGTGAGTACGCGCTCAAGAGAGCGCTCGGCAAGCTCGGCGTCGGAACGCCGGCGACATCCGGCGGTGCGGCGTCGTCGTCAGCGGGCAGGGCCGACTACGACGTGGTGATCGTGGACTGTCCGCCGTCGCTCGGCGTGCTCACGCTCAACGGGCTGACCGCTGCCGACGAGGTGATCGTGCCGCTGCAGTGCGAGACGTTGGCGCACCGCGGTGTCGGGCAGTTCCTGCGCACCATCGCCGATGTCCAGGCGATCACGAACCCCGACCTCAAGCTGCTGGGCGCGTTGCCGACGTTGTACGACTCGCGCACGACCCACAGCCGCGATGTGCTGCTCGACGTCGCCGACCGCTACGACCTGGCGGTGCTGGCGCCGCCGATCCCGCGCACCGTCCGGTTCGCCGAGGCCAGCGCCTCGGGCGCGTCGGTGCTGGCCAGCCGCAAGAACAAGGGCGCAGGCGCCTACCGCGATCTGGCCAAGGCGCTGCTCAAGCACTGGAAGAACGGCAAGCCGATGCCCACTTTCGCCCCCGAGATCTAGGGATTTCGGTGCTCAAACAGTCGGTGAGCGACTGTTAGAACACCCAGATAACGTCAGCTGCCCACGTTGGATTGGCGGCTCAGCCGCCGAGCGCCACCAACTCGTCGCCGCGCTGCTCGAGCACCATCGAGCCGGCCACCGCGGGCACCACCGGCGCGGCGCTCGGCGGCCGCGTCAAGGGGATGTGGCGTTCGCCCCGCCCCGTCGCGGGGTCGAACACGTCGTAGCCGTCGGTGACCGGGACCAGCAACCGCCCCGCCATGATCGTCCCCGGCCCCAGCGGCTTGTTCCGGCCCTCGGGTGTGACGGTGTAGCGGTAGTCAAACCCGCTGGCGGAGAACACCATTACGCTGTCACCGGTCCACCAGGTGATCAGGTCACCCGCCCGCGACATCGTGGCCTGCGGCGACGGCGGACTTGCCACCCCGGTGCTGGCGATCGTCGCGCCCGTCTCGTCGACGATGTTGACCACAGGCTTGGGCGTGGGCACGTAGACCGCGGTCATCGTGTCGGCGACGGCCACCACCCGCGCGCCCGAATCCGTCGCGACGCCCGGTTGCGGGACGTACCTCAACTCCGGGGTGTCCTCCTCATCGGAGGGTCGCAGCAGGGTCAGCCGCAGTTCGGGCTGCCGCGGGCAGGCCTCGAGCACTGACACCGCGCTCGAACTCGCCTGCGCCGACACCAACCGGCACAGCGGCAGCGAGGGCACATCCGGCTTGATGCGGGCGTCCAGGGCGCCGTAGCTGAGCATCCGGACCATGTCGGAACGCCACAACTCCAGCCGGTTCTCACCGGCCGAGAGCACCGCGGTGCCGTCCGACGACAAATGCACCGAGGGATCGGCGTAGGACGAGCGCGCCGGACCGCGCATGCCGGTCTTGGCGTCGATGGTGCTGACCTGACCGCATCCGCGAGTGTCGGGGTAGACGGCGACCGCGTACTGGTAGACGTAGCTGACCCCGCACAGGTCGAGGTCACGTTCATAACTCCACAGCGTGGTCCCCGTCGCCGGGTCACGCCCCTGTACGGTCCGGCCGTCGCCGGTCACCGCCGCACCGCCGACGACCAGCGGCAAAGTGGTGGCTGCGCTGGGTGCGCTCCACACCTGCCGCAGCGACTGCGGAACCGCCTTGGCCGGGGTCAGGGCCGGCACCGGGTCGGCGGCGGGCCTGCTGATCGTCGCCCGCGCGTCGCTGGTCCACCACACCAACGCGGCCGTCACCACGACGACGGCGCCAATCGCCAGCGCCACCATCACATCGGTGCGGGTGCGGCGTTCGGGTTTGACCATCGCGCGGGAGGTGCGGGGCTAGCCGGTGCCGGCCGCGGCCTTGCGGGGGCGACGGCGACGCCTGCGCTTGGCCGGCGGCGTATCGCCGGAGCCCTCGCCCGTGTCGCCCGAGTCTTGATCTGACGACGTCGCGGACGCCTCCGGATGCCCGGTGACCGGCTTGCCGCCGCGGGTGCGCCGACGCGTGCGGTTGCGGCTGCGAGCGGGGCGGTCGGCCGACTTCTCGGCGGGGGCCCGCTTGCTGCTCTGCACCTTCACGGGCTCGCCGACGGTGCCGGTGGCATCGGCGGGGATGCCCAGCTCGGAGTAGAGGTGCGGCGAGCTGGAATACGTCTCGGCGGGATCGGGGCAGCCGAGGTTCAGCGCCTTGTCGATCATCGTCCAGCGTGCCAGTTCGTCCCAGTCGACGAGGGTCACCGCGACACCGGTCTTCCCGGCCCGCCCGGTGCGACCGATGCGGTGCACGTAGGCCTGCTCGTCCTCGGGAATCTGGTAGTTGATGACGTGGGTGACGTCGTCGATGTCGATGCCGCGCGCGGCGACGTCGGTGGCGACCAGCACGTCGATCTCGCCGGTGCGGAACGCCTTGAGCGCCTTCTCTCGTGCGCCCTGCCCGAGGTCACCGTGCACGGCGCCGACCTTGAACCCGCGCTCGGCGAGTTCGTCGGAGACCTTCTGCGCGGTGCGCTTGGTGCGGGTGAAGATCATCGTCGCGCCGCGACCCTCGGCCTGCAGGATGCGGGCGACCATTTCCACCTTGTCCAGGGCATGCGCGCGGTACGCGAACTGCTCGGTGGTGTCGTGGGTGGCCGCCGAATGCGGGGCCTCGGCCCGGATGTGCGTCGGCTGGTTCATGAAGGTACGGGCCAACGTGATGATCGGGTCCGGCATCGTCGCCGAGAACAGCATCGACTGCCTGCTGTCGGGGATCTGGCGCAGGATCCGCTCGATGTCGGGCAAAAAGCCCAGGTCGAGCATCTCGTCGGCCTCGTCGAGCACCAGCATGGACAGTCCGCCCAGCTTCAGGTGCCCCTGCTGGGCCAGGTCGAGCAGTCGCCCCGGCGTGCCGACGACCACGTCGACACCCTTCTCGAGCGCCTCGATCTGCCCCTCGTAGGGCCGACCGCCGTAGATCGACGTGACCGACAGCTTGCGGTCACCGACGGTGAGGTACTTCGCGGCGGCCGCCAGGTCGCCGTACACCTGCAGGCACAGTTCGCGGGTGGGCACGACCACCAAGGCCCGTGGGACGCCCGTCAGGGGGCGGTCGGGGTCGGTGGTGATCCGCTGGAGCAGGGGCACACCGAACGCCAGCGTTTTGCCCATACCGGTACGGGCCTGGCCGATCAAATCGTCGCCGGCCAATGCCATCGGCATGGTCAGCTCTTGGATTGCGAATGGATGCTGTTTGCCGTCCTCGGCGAGGGCGCGGACGATTTCGTCGCGAACTCCCAGTTCAGCAAATGTGGGGTTGAGATGCGTCATACGCGAAAACGAGGCCTTTCAATTGTCGTCCTCATGGCTTCCACGCGCGCACGAGTTCGACAAGAGATGGCCTGTGAAGACCAAGGCCCTGCACTGAGGTAGGCGGACCGACTGCGTGCACGCACATTTCTTTGGGTCGCGGCAAGCTTTGCAAATGCCTTGCGTAAGCCGTGAAACTGCCACCGCCCGGACCCATCATACCTGGTGGTGCTCGCCCGACGGGCGACCCGCCGTGGCCGTTTATTGTTGGGCCCATGAACACGACGCCTCCGGCACCCGGGCAAACCGACTCGGCGAGATCGGGTGCGTCGGCCGACCATCCCGGCGTCAACGAACTTTTCGCGCTGCTGGCCTATGGCGAGGTGGCGGCGTTCTACCGCCTCACCGACGAAGCGCGCATGGCCCCGAACCTTCGCGGGCGCATCAACATGGCGATCATGGCCGCCGCCGAGATGAACCACTACGAGGTGCTGCGCGACGCGCTCGAGCGCCGCGGGGTCGACGTCGTGCCCGCGATGACGAAATATGCGTCGGCCCTTGAGAATTACCACCGGCTGACCACCCCGAGCACCTGGCTCGAGGCACTGGTCAAAACCTATGTCGGCGACGCACTGGCTGCCGACTTCTACCTCGAGATCGCGCACACCCTGCCCGATGAGGTCGCCGACGTCGTGCGCGCGGTGCTGTCAGAGACCGGCCACTCCCAGTTCGTCGTCGCCGAGGTGCGCGCGGCGGTGACAGCCAGCGACAGGCAGCGCCACCGGCTCGCGCTGTGGTCGCGGCGGCTTCTCGGTGAGGCCATCACCCAGGCGCAGTTCGTCATGGCCGATCACGACGAACTCGTCGACCTGGTGCTGGCCAGCGGCGAAGGGCTCACCCAGATGACCGAGTTCTTCGACCGGCTGCAGCGGACGCACGCCTCCCGGATGGAGGAACTGGGCCTCGCCTGACGCGGCCGCCTGACCTACTGGGTGCAGGTGGCGATCATCGAGTTGTTGTTCTGCGCGGCGATCAACGTGCCCGCGGCGTCGAGGATGCTGCAGTTCAGCTGACCGGCGACGCTGGTGGCGGTGACCGATTTCAACTCCACGCCGGGGTCGAGCACCACCTGCTTGACCCAGGGCAGCGCGACGTTGACGTCGGTGCGCAGCGCGCCCTGGCCGTCGGTGTAGATGACGGTCACCAGGTCGAGCAGCTGGCGGTTACCGGTCACCCGGTAGGTGACGGTGCGCGGTGACGGCGGCGCGGGCGGTGGAACGGCTGCCTGCGCTGTCGTGCTCGGGGCGGGCGGGGGCGTCGTCTCGGCGCTCGGTGTGATCGTCGTGACGGTTTCCGGCGGCAGCGAGGGAACGACGGGGGCGGCCGTGCCCGCGCGCGGCGCGGTGGTGGCGGGGGCGCTCGACGGCGCCGGCGCGTCCGACGTCGCGGTGGCCGAAACCGAGCCGCTGTCGCCGCCGCCGAGGATGATGCCGGTGGTGCCGATCGCGATGAACAGGATCACCCCGGCGATACCGGCGACCCACATCCAGCGCCGGTCGATGCTCTCCTCGTCGTATTGCTGCTCGTAGTCGTCGTAGTCGTCGAACTCAGCAGAACCGGGGTACTCGTAGTCGAAGTCTTCGGCGGGCGGCTCCGGGTAGTCGGAGTAGCTGGGAATCCGCTCCGTGGGGGCCAGCGAATACGGTGACTGCGCGGTGTAAGACCTGTTCATGTGGGTTTTCCCGGGGTCGTCTCGAGCGTAGAAGTTGTTGCCGCGCCTGATGCTATCGAGGCAGAAGTGACAGAAGAGGTTCGGCGACTGGTGTGTTGGTTACGGTCCGGACTCGGTTCGGTCGCCGTTGGTCTCGGCCCTTCGCTGACCGCGAACTCACCGGCGCGATGCGACCGGCGGGTCGTCCACTAGCCTTGGCTCAAGTTCTTCGCAAAGACGAAAGGGGCCCACGGCGTGGAGGTCAAGATCGGTGTCACGGACAGCCCGCGCGAGCTGAGCTTCAACAGCGCGCAGACACCCAGCGAGGTGGAGCAGTTGTTCACCGATGCGCTGGCCAAGGATTCGGGTGTGCTGGCTCTGACCGACGAGAAGGGCCGACGCTTCCTCGTGCAGACGTCGAAGATCGCCTACGTGGAGATCGGCGCTGCCGATGTCCGGCGCGTCGGCTTCGGGGTCGGGATCGGGTCTAAGACCGGGTAAGCGGCACGTGTGACAGTCCGCCCCAAGCGAACTGGACCGTGCCCTCGACCGCGTCGTCCTTGGAGATCGGACGGTCGTTGTTGAGCCAGTAGCGCGCGGAGTCGACGCTGATGGCGACCAAGCCGACCGCGATCATCCTGGCGCGGTGCGCTTCCAGTCCGGAGTCGCGGCTGATCAGGTCGAACACCGCGTCGGTGCACGCCTCGGTGGCGACCTTGACCTGCGCGGCGACCTGCGGTTCGTTGACGTAGTCGTTTTCGAAGATCAAGCGGTAACCCTGGCCGTCGTGCTCGATGAAGTCGAAGAACGCCTGGACCGCGGCGCGCAACCGCTGCCGGTTGTCGGTTGTCGTGCGCAGCGCCTGACGCACACCGGAGACGAGGTTCTCCACATGCTTGGCCAGCACCGCCAGGTAAAGCTCCAACTTGGACGAGAAATGTTGGTAGAGAACGGGTTTGCTGACTCCAGCGCGCTCGGCGATCTCGTCCATGCCCGCCGCGTGGTAGCCGCGGTCGACGAAAACCTCGCTGGCAGCGACCAGTAGCTGCCCTCGGCGCTCGTCGCGCGGCAGTCTGCCGCCGCGCCGATTCAACACTTCGCCGCCAGGCTGCGCGCGTCTCTTCGCGGCGGTGTTGGCGAGATCGTTCATCACATCCTTCATCTGCGTCATCGGGCACCGGTTATCGCAATGACATTACTACCGTTGATAAAGCATGCAGGTGAGGCGCGGATCACAGCGCTCGGGGCGGTCGATGGCGCGCCGAAAGTAAGAGGCCGTCGGCCTGTGTCATCCTGTTGCGGTGACCTATGACTCCCGTACGCGAGGAGGACAGATGGGTCCCGAACACGGCGGGGGTGTTCGCGTCCCCGCGCTGCGCAACGAATGGCGCGAGCCGTTGCGTGCCCAGCGCGATCCCCTCGCGGAGAACTCGGGGCGGGTGAGGTCCAATCGCGACGAGCACCGCGGCTTCCGCAAGCAGTCGTGGCTCGGTCGCTTCGTGTCCACCTACGGCTGGCGGGCCTACGCGTTGCCCGTCCTCATGGTGTTGACCGGGGTCGTCGTCTACCAGACCATCACCGGCACCGGCGCGCCGGCACCGAAACAGGCCGAGGGCCCGGTGCAGGGCCCACCGACCATCGGCGTGGCCAGCACGGCGATCATCGGTGCGCCGCCCAAGGGGTTGACGCAGTTCGACGCGAACCTGCCGACCGGAATCCTGCCCCAGGGCGGACCGTTCACCGAGGCCGGCGCCAAGACGTGGCACGTCGTGCCGGGGGCCACCTCACAGGTCGGCCAGGGCACCGCGAAAGTGTTCACCTACACCGTCGAGGTCGAGGACGGCATCGACACCACGACGTTCGGCGGCGACGAGGCGTTCGCCCGCATGGTCACCGAAACGCTGGCCAACCCCAAGAGCTGGACGCACAACCCGCAGTTCGCCTTCACCCGTATCGACGGGACGTCGGGAATCGAACCGGACTTCCGGGTGTCGCTGAGCACGCCGATGACCGTGCGCGAGGGCTGCGGCTACGACATCCAGTTGGAGGCGTCCTGCTACAACCCGGCCTACCGCGACGGGCAGCCGCGCGTGTTCATCAACGAGGCGCGCTGGGTGCGTGGTGCGGTGCCGTTCCAAGGCGACGTCGGGTCGTACCGGCAGTACCTGATCAACCATGAGGTCGGCCACGCGATCGGCTACCAACGGCACGAGCCGTGCGGGGGCAACGACCAACTGGCGCCGGTCATGATGCAGCAGACGTTTTCGACCAACAACAACGACGCCGCGCGCTTCGACCCGCAATCGGTGCAGCCCGACAACCACACCTGCAAGCCCAACCCCTGGCCGTACCCGATCGCCTGAGTGCCTTCCTCAATTCCGCGAGCGGCCGTGTTTGTGCGGCAACACGCCGTGCCTGGACGTACCAGAGCGGTCGCTCGTACACGCTGACCGACCACCGCGCCTGCGGGAAGCGATCGTCGCTCGTTGCTGTTGAATGTCGTAACTGCTGTGATGGTCATAGACGTTGAATCAGGTCGATCAAGGAGAAACACGGTGTCGACACCGTTGCCGCCGCTGGTAGAACCGGCGGCCGAACTCACCCGCGAGGAAGTGGCGCGCTACAGCCGTCACCTCATCATTCCCGACCTCGGCCTGGATGGGCAGAAGCGGCTGAAGAACGCCCGCGTGCTGGTCATCGGCGCCGGCGGGCTGGGTTCCCCCACGCTGCTGTACCTGGCCGCCGCAGGCGTGGGGACGATCGGGATCGTCGAGTTCGACGTGGTCGACGAGTCCAACCTGCAGCGCCAGATCATCCACGGCCAGTCCGACATCGGCCGGTCGAAGGCCGAGAGCGCGCGTGACTCGATTCTCGACATCAATCCGCTGGTGACGGTCAACCTGCACCAGTTCCGGCTCGAACCCGACAATGCGGTCGAGCTGTTCGAGCAGTACGACCTGATCCTGGACGGCACCGACAACTTCGCGACGCGCTACCTCGTCAACGACGCGGCCGTGCTGGCCCACAAGCCCTACGTGTGGGGGTCGATCTTCCGCTTCGAGGGCCAGATCTCGGTGTTCTGGGAGGACGCGCCCGACGGGTTGGGGCTGAACTACCGCGACCTGTACCCCGAACCGCCGCCACCGGGAATGGTGCCGTCGTGCGCGGAGGGCGGTGTGCTCGGGATCCTGTGCGCGTCGGTGGCATCGGTGATGGGCACCGAGGCCATCAAGCTGATAACGGGCATCGGCGAAACGCTGCTGGGCCGGCTGATGGTCTACGACGCACTCGATATGACGTACCGCACGATCAAGATCCGCAAGGACCCGTCGACCCCGAAGATCACCGAGCTGATCGACTACGAGGAGTTCTGCGGCGTGGTGTCCGACGCCGCCGCCGAGGCCGCGGCCGACTCGACCCTCACCCCCCGCGAGCTCAAGGAGTTGCTCGATTCGGGCAAACCGTTGGCCCTGATCGACGTACGCGAACAGGTCGAGTGGGACATCAACCGGATCCAGGGCGCCGAGCTGATCCCCAAGGGCGCCTTCGAATCCGGCGAGGCGCTGGCCAAGTTGCCGACCGACCGGACACCGGTGTTCTACTGCAAGACCGGTGTGCGCTCTGCAGAGGTGTTGGCGATCGCGAAGAACGCCGGATTCTCCGACGCGATGCATGTGCAGGGCGGAATCGTCGCGTGGGGTAAACAACTCGAACCCGACATGGTCATGTACTAACGGCTGGTTTGCCGAAACTCCGCTTACGCTGAGGTGGTGACTGTCGAACGGCCACCGGATCATGTGCTGGCCGCGTTCGGCCTGTCCGGTGTGCAGCCCGTTGCGCTCGGGCCGGGCTGGGAGGGCGGCTGGCGCTGCGGGGAAGTGGTGGTGTCGATGGTCGCCGACCACGCGCGTGCGGCATGGTCGGCCAAGGTCCGCGAGACGTTGTTCGTCGACGGGGTGCGCCTGGCGCGCCCGGTGCGGTCGACCGATGGGCGCTATGTGGTCGCCGGGTGGCGGGCGGACACCTTCGTCGCCGGAACTCCCGAACCCCGCCACGACGAGGTGGTCTCGGCCGCGGTGCGACTGCACGAGGCGACGGCCAAACTCGAACGCCCGAGATTCCTGACGCAGCCACCGGTGGCGCCGTGGGCCGATGTCGACGTGTTCATCGCGGCCGACCGCGCCGCCTGGGAGGAACGGCCGCTGCACTCGTTGCCGCCGGGCGCCAAGGTGTCCCCGGGGTCGGCCGACGGGCAGCGCTCGATCGAGTTGCTCAATCAGCTTGCCACCCTGCGCAAGCCGACCAAGAGCCCGAGCCAACTGGTCCACGGCGACCTGTACGGCACCGTGCTTTTCGCGGGCACCGCCGCGCCCGGGATCACCGACATCATCCCGTACTGGCGGCCGGCGTCATGGGCCGCCGGTGTCGTCGTGGTCGACGCGCTGTCCTGGGGCGAGGCCGACGACGGGTTGATCGAACGCTGGAGTCCGCTGCCCGAGTGGTCGCAGATGTTGTTGCGCGCGTTGATGTTCCGCATCGCCGTGCACGCGCTACATCCGCGGTCGACGGCGGCCGCGTTCCCCGGTCTCGCGCGCACGGCGGCGCTGGTCCGCCTCGTGCTCTAGCCTGTGGCGCGAACGTGGGTTACCCGCACATTTTCGGCGCTCAGATGTGCATCAACCCCACACTCGCGGCGCTAGAACCGGTGTCGCACCTCGGCGAGCCGGATCCGACCGTCGTGCGCGAGAACCCCTTCGGCGCGAAGCAGCTCCAACTGGCGCGTCGCCAGGTGCGCAGCCGGTTTCCCCGACGCCGTGATCACCCGGTGCCACGGCAGGTCCGACGAGTCGGTGCGCATGATCCAGCCGACGATGCGGGGACTGGAAAGCCCCGCGGCATCGGCGATGTCGCCGTACGTCGACACCCGCCCCGGCGGGATCGAGGCGACCAGCGCGCGCACGGCCTCCACCTGCTCGTCGGTGACGGTCGCCATCGCTAGGACTCGAGGTGCTCGCGGATCAGCGCCGCGGTCTCGGCGGGCCTGGCCTGGGCGACCATGTGGTCGCAGTCCCACTCCAAAAGCGCGAAGTCCGCCCCGAGTCGCTGCGCGAGCGTGGTGACGATGTCGTCGGTCGCATACGGCGGCCTGGTGCGGGCGGCCCGCACCAGCGTCGTGGGAATCCCCTTGGGAGGCAAAGTTACCGGGCGGGCAAGCTCGCTCCAGTACGCCATCATCGCCGGGATGCTGATCCGCCAGCCGACCCGCCCGGACGGCAGATCGATCAGATGCTCGTCGAGCTCGCGATCCAATTCGGCCGACTCGACCTCACCCCACGACCCGTTGGCCTTCTCGGCGCGCGCCTCGGCGCGGTCGGTGTAATCGGGGGAGGCGAACATGTCGTCGGCGATCTGGCGCATCCACTCGCCATCCAGGCCGACGGCCGGGTCCAGCAGGACCATCCGCGACACCAGGTCTGGCCGGGCGGCAGCCAGATTCAGCGCCACCGCGCCGCCGAAGGAGTGTGCGACCACCACCGCGGGACGCTCGAGCAGCCCGGCCAGCGCCGCGACGTTCGAGTCGATGGACCACGGTGCCGCCCACGACGAGCGGCCGTGCCCGATGAGGTCCGGTGCGACGATCGCGTACTCGGGCAGGTGGCGGGTCGCCAGCGTCTGCCACCGCTGGCCGTGTCCGGTCAGGCCGTGGATCGCCAACACCTGTGCGGGCCCGGCCGGCCCGTAGCGGTGAACGTGCAGGGGTTCGGTCACGGCTGTGATGCTGCCAGCCTCGGGTGACGGCCATTTGTCGGACCCCCGTGGTGTCATGCCCACATGTCCGCACCGCACACCGACCTCACGCCGAGCGCGCTCACCGATCCCGGCACGCGCGGCGCTTTCCGTGTGATCGGAGCGCCCGGCACCGGCAAGAGTTCGCTGCTGATCCAGACCGCGGTCGCCCACATCGCCGCCGGCATGGATCCGGAATCGGTTCTGCTGCTGACCGGTTCGGCCCGCCTCGGCGCGCAGGCGCGGGCCCGCATCACCTCGACGCTCTTGCAGGCCGGCACCCGCGCAGTCGTGCGCGAACCGCTGGTGCGCACCGTGCACTCGTATGCGTTCGCGGTTCTGCGGCTGGCCGCGCAGCGCAACGGCGATCCGCCGCCGCGGTTGATCACCAGCGCCGAACAGGATGGCATCATCCGCGAACTGCTCGCCGGCGACGTCGAGGACGGCGACCGCGCGGCGACCGCATGGCCGCACCATCTGCGCCCGGCGTTGAGCACGGTCGGCTTCGCCAACGAGCTGCGAGACCTGCTGGCCCGGTGCGCCGAACGCGGTGTCGATCCCCTTGAACTGCAACGCATCGGGCGGCGTTCGGGCAGGACGGAGTGGCTGGCGGCCGGCCAGTTCGCCCAGGCCTACGAGCAGATCATGCTGTTGCGTTCAGCCGTCGGAATGGCGGCACCACAGGCCACCATCCCGGCACTGGGCGCGGCCGAACTGGTGGGAGCGGCGCTGGAGGCGTTGGCCACCGACGGTGAGCTGCTGGCCGCCGAACGTGGACGCATCAAGATCCTCCTTGTCGACGACGCACAGCAACTCGACCCGCAGGCCGCGCTCCTGGTTCGGGTGCTGGCTCAGGGCGCCGAAACCACGGTGTTCGCAGGTGATCCCAATCAGGCGGTCTTCGGCTACCGCGGTGCCGACCCGGCGCTGCTGCGCGGCGACGAGCCGGCGATCGCGCTGACCGAGTCACACCGCTGCGCACCGGCGATCGCCGGAGCCATCACCGAGGTGGCCCGACGACTGCCCGGCGCCGAGCAGGGGCGCGTGCTGACCGGTGCGCCCGGCCCCGACGGCACCGTGGCCGTGCGTATCGCCGCCTCGCCGCATGCGGAGTCGGCGATGATCACCGACGCGCTGCGACGGGCGCACCTCGTCGACGGCGTCCCGTGGTCGCAGATGGCTGTCATCGTGCGTTCGGTGCCCCGCCTGGGCGCGGCGTTGGCGCGCACGCTGGCCGCGGCCGGTGTCCCGGTGGATACCCCATCGCCTGCGACGCCGCTCGGCGACCAGCCGGGCGTGCGGGCCCTTCTCACCGTGCTGGCGGCGACATCGCACGGTCTCGACGCCGAGCAGGCGGCGTCGTTGGTGACGGGACCGATCGGTCGCGTCGATCCGGTGTCGCTGCGCCAACTGCGGCGCGCGCTACGACGCATCGACGGCTCGCAACCCCCGCGCGGTTTCGGCGATCTGCTGGTCGAGGCGTTGGAGCACGGCGTCGACGGTCTGCCGGAGAGCCTTGGCCGGCCTCTGGACCGCGTGCGCAAGGTGCTGGCGGCCGCCCGTCGCACTGTCGAGACGGGGGGCGATCCGCGCTACACGCTGTGGCAGGCTTGGCAGCGTTCCGGGCTGCAACGACGTTGGCTGGCCGCGAGCGAACGCGGCGGCGTATCCGGTGCGCAGGCCGACCGGGACCTCGACGCGGTCACCGCGCTCTTCGACGTCGCCGAGCAGTACGTGAACCGCACCGCGGGCGCGACGCTGCGCGGGTTGATCGACCACGTCGCGAGTCTCGGGTCACCCGCCCGCGACGAGCGCGCCGACGCCGACGCGGTCGCCGTGCTCAGCGCCCACGCCGCGATGGGCCGCGAGTGGGAGTTCGTCGTCATCGCCGGCGTGCAGGAAGGACTGTGGCCCAACACCGTTCCGCGTGGCGGCGTATTGGCAACCCAGCAGCTCGTCGACCTGCTCGACGGCGTCACCCAGGACGCAGAAAGCGTGTCGACCCGGGCGCCGCTGTTGGCCGAGGAACGCCGGTTGCTGATCGCCGCGATGGGGCGTGCCCGCAGCCGCCTGCTGGTGACGGCGGTCGACAGCAGCGGCGACGAGTCGCTGCTCCCGTCGGCGTTCTGCTACGAGTTGAGCACGCGCTCCCAAGACGACGGCTCCGACATGACCGAGCCGGTCAGCGCACCGCGCGTGCTGGCGCCCGCGGCGCTGGTCGGACGGCTGCGCGCGGTGGTATGCGCGTCCGACGGCGCGGTCGACGACACAGTAAGGGCATGTGCGGCAACGCTGTTGGCGCGACTGGCGGCGGCAGGCGTGCCCGGAGCCGACCCGACGCAGTGGCAGTCGATGACTCCGCTGTCCAGTGAGGACCCGCTGTGGAACGGCGACGGACACACCGTGACGCTGTCGCCGTCGACGCTGCAGATGCTGACCGACTGTCCGTTGCGCTGGCTGCTCGAGCGGCACGGCGGCGCCGACGGTCGCGACGTGCGCTCGGCGGTCGGCACGCTGGTGCATGGGCTCGTCGCCGACCCGGGGCGCACCGAGAGCCAGATGATCAACGAGCTCGAGAAGATCTGGCCCAAACTGCCGTTCGAGTCGCGCTGGTATGCCGACAACGAACTCGGCCGGCACCGGGAGATGTTGGCGACGTTTGAGCGGTGGCGTGCGCAGACCCGCGGCCAGCTCACCGAGGTGGGCAGCGAGATCGGTGTCGACGGTGTCGTGGTCGACGGCGGCGAACACGGGCCCGACGTACGCGTACGCGGACGTGTCGACCGCCTCGAACGCGACAGCGAGGGGCGGCTGGTCGTGGTCGACCTCAAAACCGGCAAGAGCCCGGTCACCAAGGACGATGCGCAAAACCACGCCCAGCTGGCGATGTATCAGCTGGCCATCGCGGAAGGTCTGCTCGCGCAAGGAGACTCACCGGGGGGCGGCCGATTGGTCTACCTCGGCAAAACCTGCGCATCGGGTCCGACCGAGCGCACACAGGACGCGCTGACACCCGAGAAGCACGACCAGTGGCGTGACACCGTGCGCGCGGCGGCGGCAGCCACCCAGGGTCCGGAGTTCGTCGCGCGGATCAATGACGGATGCGGACACTGCCCGGTGCGGGCCATGTGTCCCGCCCAGGCCGCGACTGGAGGACAGCCATGACCCCGCGCTACAGCCCGCACGAACTCGCCGCGGCCCTCGGCCTTTTCGCGCCGACCGAGGAGCAGGCCGCCGTGATCGCGGCCCCGCCCGGACCGCTCGTGGTCATCGCCGGCGCCGGTGCCGGCAAGACCGAGACGATGGCCGCGCGGGTGGTGTGGCTGGTCGCCAACGGGTTCGCCCGCCCCGGTGAGGTTCTCGGCCTCACCTTCACCCGCAAGGCAGCCGGACAGCTGCTGCGCCGGGTCCGCACCCGCCTCGCCCGACTCGAGGGCGCCGGCCTCTCCCTCCCCGGCGGGAGATACCCCCACGACGGCGGCGCCACCATCGACGAGCCACCGACCGTCAGCACGTATCACGCATTCGCCGGCAACCTACTGCGCGAGTACGGCCTGCTGCTGCCCGTCGAGGCCGAGACCCGGCTGCTGAGCGAAACCGAGCTGTGGCAGTTGGCCTTCCGTGTCGTGTGCGAGCACCCCGAACTGCACACCGAGAAGACGCCGGCGGCGGTCACCTCGATGGTGCTTCGGCTGGCGGGTCAACTCGCCGAGCACCTCGTCGACACCGACCAGTTGCGCGACACGCATGTCGAGCTCGAGCGGTTGGTGCACACGCTGCCCGCCGGCCCCTACCAACGCGACCGCGGCCCCAGCCAGTGGCTGCTGCGGCTGCTGGCCACCCAGACCGAGCGCACCGAGCTGGTCCCGCTGATCGACGCCGTTCATCAGCGGATGCGGGCCGAGAAAGTGATGGACTTCGGCATGCAGATGGCCTCGGCCGCCCGGCTCGCCGAGAACTTCCCGCATGTCGGTGAGCAACTGCGCCAGCGGTACCGGGTGGTGTTGCTCGACGAATACCAGGACACCGGGCATGCGCAGCGGGTCGCCTTGTCGTCGTTGTTCGGCGGTGGAGCCGACGACGACCTCGCGCTGACCGCGGTGGGCGATCCCATCCAGTCGATCTACGGGTGGCGCGGTGCGTCGGCCACCAACCTGCCGCGCTTTGCCACCGACTTTCCCCGTTCGGACGGCACCCCGGCGCCCACCTTGGAGCTGCGCACGAGCTGGCGCAATCCGCCTCGCACGCTGTATCTGGCCAACGCCGTGTCGGCACAGGCGCGGCGTCGTTCGGTGGCGGTGCGTTCACTGCTGCCCAGGCCGGACGCCCCGCCGGGCACCATCCGTTGTGCCCTGCTGAATGACGTTGCCGCCGAACGTGACTGGCTCGCCGGCCATATCGCCGACATCTATGAGCGGTCGCGCGAAGACGGGGCGCCGGCGCCGACGACGGCGGTGCTGGTGCGCCGTAACGCCGACGCCGCGCCGATGGCCGAAGCGCTCACGGCCCGCGGTGTGCCGGTCGAAGTCGTCGGGCTGGCCGGCCTTCTCGGCGTACCCGAGGTCGCCGACGTGGTGGCGATGTTGCGGATGATGGCCGACCCGAGCGCGGGCAGCGCGGCCATGCGGGTCCTCACGGGGCCACGCTGGCGACTGAGCGGCCGCGATATCACCGCGCTGTGGCGGCGCGCCGTTCAGCTCGATGACAGCGGGCGAGCCGACGCCCCCGCCGGGACCGCCGAACGCATCGCCGCCCAGGTGGCCCCCGACGCCGACACCGCGTGCATCGCCGAAGCGGTGACCGACCCCGGTGCGCCCGAAGCATATTCGCCGACGGGATATGCGCGGATCGTCGCACTGGGCCGCGAGCTGACCGCATTACGGGCACATCTGTCACACCCGCTTCCCGAGCTTGTCGCCGAGGTGCGACGCGTGCTCGGCATCGACACCGAGGTGCGCGCGCGCCGCCCCGTCTCGGCGGGCTGGTCGGGCACCGAACATCTCGACGCGTTCGCCGATGTGGTGGCCGATTTCGCCGGCCGCCCGGGCGCCGGTGTCACCAGCCTGCTGGCCTACCTCGACGCCGCCGAAGAGGTGGAGAACGGCCTGGCTCCCGCCGTGGGGTCCGTCGCGGCCGACCGGGTGCAGATCATGACCATCCACGCGGCAAAGGGACTCGAATGGCAGGTGGTCGCCGTTCCGCACCTCAGCGGTCGCGTCTTCCCCTCGACCGGTACCACCCGCACCTGGCTGACCGACGCGGGGGACCTCCCTCCGCTGTTGCGCGGCGACCGGGCCACGCTCTCCGAGCACGGTGTCCCGGTGCTCGACACCAGCGACGTCAACGACCGCAAGCGGTTGTCCGACGTGATCGGCGAGCACAAGAGAAACCTCGAACAGCGCCGCATCGACGAGGAACGCCGCCTGCTCTACGTGGCGCTCACCCGCGCCGAGGACACCCTGTTCTTGTCGGGCCACCACTGGGGAGCATCGGAAAGCAAGGCCCGCGGGCCATCGGAGTTCCTCTGTGAGCTCAAAGGCATCATCGACAAGTCCGCCGAAGAGGGCGAGCCCTGCGGCGTGATCGAACAGTGGGCACCCGCTCCACCCGATGGTGAACCGAACCCGCTGCGGGACAAGGTGGTCGAAGCCGTCTGGCCCGCCGATCCTGCTGGTGCGCGTCGCGGCGATGTGGCGCGCGGGGCAACGCTTGTGGCCGCGGCGATGTCGGGCGCCCGCGACGACGAACCCGTCGAGTCCGGAGAAGGCTGGGAGGCCGACGTCGACGCGCTCATCGCCGAACGCACCCGGAAGGTCGAATCGTCGGCGCCACCGCTGCTTCTTCAGGTATCGGTCAGCACCCTGGTCGAGCTCGGCAAGGACCCCGAAGCCGTCTCGCAGCGGCTGCGCCGCAGGCTGCCGACTCGTCCGGATCCACATGCGTTGCTGGGCACGGCGTTTCACGACTGGGTGCAGCGCTTCTATCACGCCGAGCGCTTGTTCGACCTGGACGATCTGCCCGGTGCGGTCGACCATCACACCGCGGTGGCCGAGGAACTCGCCGAGTTGCAGGCGGCGTTCGCGGTGTCGCCGTGGGCCGCGCGCACCCCGATCGACGTCGAGGTGCCGTTCGACATGGTGATCGGCGGGCGGGTGATCCGGGGACGCATCGACGCCGTGTTCGCCGACGACGACGGCGGAGCCACCGTGGTCGATTGGAAGACCGGCGAGCCTCCGAGTACTGCGGAAGCCCTGCAGCACAATGCGATTCAGCTCGCGGTGTACCGGGTGGCGTGGGCCGCGCTGCACGGATGTCCCGTCGAGTCGGTGCGGGCGGCGTTTCACTACGTGCGCAGCGGCGTCACCGTCATCCCCGAGTCGCTGCCCGACGTCGACGAACTCGCCGACCTGCTGGAGGCGGCCTAAGACTCGCGGTACACCTTCACGGCCTCGACGATCATCGGAATCTGCAGCGGCAGGCGGGCGATCGCGACCGCCCGCATCGGCCACGGCTTGTCCCACCACAACCGCACCATGTTGACGTTGCCGGGGAACACCGCGACAAACAGCGCCACCGCGGCCAACGCGCCCAAACGTCGCGTTTTCGGAGCCAACAGCAGCCCCGCCACCCCGAGCTCGGCGACACCCGAGGCGTAGGTGTAGAACCGCGGACTGCCGGGCAGCTCGGCGGGAATGATGCCGTCGAACGGCTTGGGCGCCACGAAGTGCAGCGTCCCGATACCCAGCAGCCCGGCCGCCATCCGGTAGGCGCGCGACGGGCCGGCCACTTGCTGCAGTTCGGGCGGGGGAGAGGTCATGATTACATTGTGGCGTGCACACCCCTGCGGGACCGGTAACGGGTCCTCGTGGCAAAAGGTAGGCTGCGGCGCCGGCTCGCCGCGATCGAACAGGACCTGACCACACAGCCCGACTCGCGGCTCGTCGACATCCTGCGGATCCCCGAACCATTCGTCAGCCCGACCCAACGGATCATCCGCCGTGTTATCTACGCGACGCTGGCGCTGATGGCGGCCGTGTTCATCGTGTACCTGGACCGCGACGGCTACCGCGACGTGCAGGACAACCAGCTGTCGTTTCTGGACTGCCTGTACTACGCGACGGTCTCGCTGTCGACCACCGGCTACGGCGACATCACCCCGTTCACGCCCGAAGCCCGGTTGATCAACGTCCTGGTGGTCACCCCGCTGCGCGTTGCCTTCCTGATCGTCCTCATCGGCACCACAGTCGAGACGCTGACCAGCCAGTCGCGCGCGGCATTGAAGATCCAGCGATGGAGGAGCAGAGTGCGCAACCACACCGTCGTCATCGGCTACGGCACCAAGGGCAGGACGGCGGTCGCCGCGATGGTCGGCGACGAGGTCGCCCCCGCCGACATCGTCGTCGTCGACGAAAACGCCGGCGCGCTCGAACGCGCCCGCAGCGCCGGGCTGGTCACCGTCCACGGCGACGCCACCAAGGCCGACATCCTGCGCCTGGCCAGCGCCCAGCACGCGAAGTCGATCATCGTCGCCACCGACGACGACGCCAGCGCCGTGCTCGTCACATTGACCGCGCGCGAGCTCGCGCCCAACGCCAAGATCATCGCCGCGGCCCGCGAGTCCGACAACCAGCACCTGCTGCGGCAGTCGGGCGCCGACTCGACCGTGGTGTCCTCCGAGACCGCGGGCCGACTGCTCGGCATCGCCACCCAGACCCCCAGCGTCGTGCAGATCATGGAAGACCTACTCACTCCCGACGCCGGCTTCGCGATCGCCGAACGGGAGGTGACGCCCAAGGAGGTGGGCGGATCCCCGCGCCACCTACACGACATCGTCCTCGGCGTGGTCCGTGGAGGGGAGCTGCTGCGCGTCGACTCACCGGAGGTCGACACGGTCGAGTCCGGCGATCGGCTGCTCTACATCCGCAATGCGGATGCCGAGTGACAACCGAACGATGACCCCGTTTCGCCTCCGCAACGTGCCGCTGCTGTCCCGCGTCGGCGCCGACCGCGCCGATGCCCTGCGCACCGACATCGACGCCGCTCTGGCCGGATGGCCCGACGCGCTGGTGTTGCGCGTCGACCGCCGCCACCAGGTGTTGATCGCCGAGGGCAGCGTGGTGCTCGGCGACGCGGCCAAGCTGGGCGACCGCCCGCCGGAGAACGCCGTCTTCCTGGGCAGGCTCAACGACGGTCGGCATGTGTGGGCGATCCGCGCTGCCCTCGAGGGGCCGGAGGACCCGCACACCGAGACCGAGGTGCTCGACCTGCGCCGGGCCGGTCAGGTGTTCGACGACGTCAGCGCGCAACTCGTCGCGACCGCGACCGCGCTGCTCAACTGGCACGACAGTGCCCGGTTCAGCCCGCTCGACGGTGCACCGACCAAGCCCGTCAAGGGCGGGTGGGCGAGGGTCAACCCCCTCAACGGCCACGAGGAGTATCCCCGCATCGACCCCGCGGTCATCTGCCTCGTACACGACGGACACGACCGCGCCGTGCTGGCCCGTCAAACGGTCTGGCCGGAGCGGCTGTTCTCGATCCTGGCCGGTTTCGTCGAGGCCGGTGAGTCCTTCGAGAGTTGCGTCGTGCGCGAGATCGCCGAGGAGATCGGGCTGACCGTCACCGACGTCACCTACCTGGGCAGCCAGCCCTGGCCGTTCCCGCGGTCGCTGATGGTGGGCTTCCACGCGATCGGCGATCCCGATCAGCAGTTCTCGTTCAACGACGGCGAGATCGCCGAGGCCGCCTGGTTCACCCGGGCCGAGATCCGCGAGGCCCTCGCCCACGGCGACTGGAGCAGCGACTCGCCGTCACGGCTGCTGCTGCCCGGTTCGATCTCGATCGCGCGCGAGATCATCGAGTCCTGGGCCGCGCTGGACTAACCCCGGACTAACCCGCCAGCTTGGCCTTGACCTCGCGCGCGGTCGGATTCGTCAACGTCGAACCGTCGGGCAGCTTCAGCGTCGGCACGGTCTGGTTGCCCCCGTTGGCCGTGGCGACGAACTCCGCGGCCGCGGCATCCTTCTCGATGTCGACCTCGGTGAACTCGATGCCCTCGGCCTGCAGCGCCTTCTTCAGACGCACGCAGTAGCCACACCAGGTGGTGGTGTACATGATCACGGGAGTCTGTGCTGCGCTCATAAGGCGTTCAACGTATCGGATGGACCGAACATGCCGGACGCCGTACCGGTCATTTGTCACCGGCCCCTGCCAAGATGGACCGCATGTCGGTAGAGGTCGCTTCGGTGGGCAGCCGCCCGGACGCCGTCGACGACCTCGACGACGAGCAGCGCGAGGCGGTGCTCGCCCCGCGCGGGCCGGTGTGCGTGCTCGCCGGCGCGGGCACCGGTAAGACCCGCACGATCACCCGCCGGATCGCGCACCTGGTCGCGGCCGGCCACGTCGCGCCCGGGCAGGTCCTCGCGGTCACCTTCACCCAGCGCGCGGCCGGTGAGATGCGCGCCCGGTTGCGTGCGCTCGACGCGGCGTTCGGCGGAGTCGGCACCGGTTCGGTGCAGGCGATGACGTTTCACGCCGCCGCGCGTCGCCAGCTGTCGTACTTCTGGCCCCGCGTCGTCGGCAACACCACGTGGGAACTTCTCGACACCAAATTCGCGGTGGTGGCCCAGGCCGCCAACCGGGCCCGCCTGTCGACCAGCACCGACGACGTGCGCGACCTCGCGGGCGAGATCGAGTGGGCCAAGGCGTCGCTGATCAGTCCCGAGGACTATCCGGCGGCGGTCGCACAGGTCGGCCGCGACATCCCCTTCGACGCGGCGAAGGTCGCGGCCGTCTACACCGGCTACGAGGCGCTCAAGGCCCGCAGTGACGGCACCACACTGCTCGACTTCGACGATCTGCTGCTGCACACCGCCGCGGCGATCGAGAACGACGCCGCGGTGGGGCAGGAGTTCCGGGATCGCTACCGCTGCTTCGTCGTCGACGAATACCAGGACGTGACGCCCCTGCAACAGCGCGTGCTCGACGCCTGGCTCGGGGAGCGCGACGACCTCACCGTCGTCGGCGACGCCAACCAGACCATCTACTCCTTCACCGGAGCCACCCCCCGCTATTTGCTCGACTTCTCCCGGCGCTTCCCCGACGCGGCGGTGGTCCGCCTGGAACGCGACTACCGCTCGACCCCGCAGGTGGTGTCGCTGGCCAACCGGGTCATCGCCGGTGCGCGCGGCCGGATGGCGGGCAGCAAGCTGCATCTGGTCGGGCAGCGCGATCCCGGCCCCGCGCCCCGGTTCGCCGAGTACCCCGACGAGGTCGCCGAGGCCAAGGCGGTGGCCAAGAACATCAAACGGCTTCTCGAATCCGGCACCGAACCGGCCGAGATCGCGGTGCTCTACCGCATCAACGCCCAGTCGGAGGTCTACGAGGAGGCGCTCACCGAAGCCGGCGTCCCGTTCCAGGTGCGCGGCGGCGAGGGTTTCTTCAGCCGCCAGGAGATCCGCCAGGCGCTGGTGGCGTTGCAGCGCGCGGCCGAACGCAGTGCCGAACCGGACGCCGACGGCGTGGGGGCACCTCCCGCTTGCGGGGGACTGCCCGAGGTGGTGCGCGCGGTGCTGGAGCCACTCGGGCTGACCGCTGAGCCGCCGCCGGGCACCAAGGCCAGGGAACGGTGGGAAGCGCTGACGTCGCTGGCCGAACTCGTCGACGAGGAAGTCGCCATCCGTCCCACCCTCGATCTGCGCGCACTGCTCGTCGAACTGCGCCAGCGCGCCGACGCGCGCCACCCTCCGGTCGTGCAGGGCGTCACGCTGGCCTCACTGCACGCGGCGAAGGGGCTGGAGTGGGACGCGGTGTTCCTGGTCGGCCTCGCCGACGGCACGCTGCCCATCTCCCACGCGCTGGCGCACGGTCCCGACAGCGAGGCGGTCGAAGAGGAACGGCGGTTGCTCTACGTCGGAATCACCAGGGCGCGTGTGCATTTGGCGCTCAGCTGGGCGCTCGCCCGCGCTCCGGGCGGACGGCAGAGCCGCAAACCGTCGCGGTTCCTCAACGGCATCGCGCCGCAGTCGTCGAACACCAGCGACACACCGACCAAGCCCCGCCGTCCCCGCGGCGCGACCCCCCGCTGCCGCGTGTGCAACAGCGCGCTGACCGCACCGGCGGCAATCATGTTGCGCCGCTGCGAAACCTGCCCGTCCGACATCGACGAGCAGCTGCTGGCCGACCTCAAGGACTGGCGGTTGCGCACCTCCAAGGAGATGAGCGTGCCGGCGTATGTGGTGTTCACCGACAACACGCTGATCGCGATCGCCGAGACCCTGCCCACCGACGACGCCGCACTGGTCGCGATCCCGGGCATCGGGGCGCGCAAGCTCGAGCAGTACGGCGCCGATGTGCTCGCCATGGTCAAGAGCCGAAGCCGCTAGGCCGGCGACCTCACGGCCAAACGTCGTAAAGATCGCGCCAAACCCGCTGGTCAAAAATCAATTGTCAGCCGCCGCTGTTACGCTTAGCCTCAACATCACACCGTTTGGGTGTCTTTTTGCGCGAAAGGAGGGACCGACATCATGGGTAGCAACTACGCATTCACCGGCGTAGCCGTTGCTGGTATGACGCGGACCCTCCATGTCGCCGCCGCCGCGGCGCATCCCGCGTTCGCCGCCGCGCACGCCGCCGGTGCCGCCGCTGCCATCACCCCGCAGCGCAAGCGCCGCGCCGCCGCGACTGTGTCGTCCGTCGATCGGGGCACCACCTAGGTAAGCCCACGATTTCGCCGAAAAGGCCACGGACCCGCAGTCGGATCCGTGGCCTCGGTCTTTTGGACACCACTCCAAAGCCCTGGTCCCGGATCCACAGGGAAGAGATTTCAAACTCACGACCAGGGAAGGACTGGACATGTCACTCGGGACATGCCGAGAGAAGACGAAGCTGGCGGTGCCGTGTCACAGGGGCGATCCCGATATGTGGTTCGCCGAGAATCCCGTCGAACTCGAACGCGCCAAGGCGCTGTGCGTGCAGTGCCCGATCCGGCGTGAGTGCCTGGCCGCAGCGCTGGAACGGCAAGAGCCGTGGGGTGTTTGGGGCGGCGAGATCCTCGAGCGGGGCACCGTCATCGCGCGCAAGCGCCCGCGGGGCCGGCCACGCAAGAACGGCATCGGGAACCCGGCAGCCGCGTAGACGCACACGGGGCGACCTGCGCGCGCTCGATTGTGAATCTGGCGACGCTCAACCCACGAAACGCGTCGTCAGATTCACGATCCGTACCGAGGGGCGGGGTGGGCGCATCCGACGCGCACGGGGAGGCGGGGCGTCAGGCGGCTTCGTCGGCGAAGCCCGGAATCAGCTCGGTGGCAAGCCTTCTGGCCGGAACATGCGCATCGAGTTGGCACGCGATCGCGACGTTGGACGCGATCACCCGCATCGGAATGGCGAGCTTGGCCGGAATGTCCATCTGCCGGGCGGCCTTGATCTGACCGGCGGCGCGCTCGGGCCGCATGTTCGCGGTGGTGATCCGCTGCAACCACTTGCGGTTGTAGTGGAAGACCTCGACCTCGAGCGGTTCGACGTACTGGCGCATCATGTCGTCCATTTCGCGCTTGGACACCTGCTCGCCCTTTTGGATGAAGCCGATGTTCTGCATCGTGGTGAGCAGGTTGTCGTAGTCGTCGTCGAGCGCATACCGCGTCGCCAAACCGATCTCGATCGGGATACCGCCGGGCATCGGGGCGACCGCGCCGAAGTCGATGACACCCATCTTGTCGCCGGGCAGCAGCATGAAGTTGCCCGGATGGGTGTCACCGTGCATCATCTCGAGCCGGCGAGGCGCGTCGTAGGTCAGCTCGAAAAGCCTGGTGCCCATCAGGTCTCGTTGTTCCTGAGTGCCCTCTCGGATGATCACCGACATCGGCACGCCCTCGATCCACTCCTGGATCACCACCTTGGGCGCGCTGGCCACGATGCGGGGAACCACGAAGCGCGGATGGCCGTCGTAGGCCTTGGCGAACGCGCGCTGGTTGTCGGCCTCCAGCCGGTAGTCGAGTTCCATCTCGGTGCGCTCGATGAGTTCCTTGACCACACTGTCGACGTCGGCGCCGGGGGACAGTTGTTTGAGCACGCCCACCATGCGCTGCATCGTCTTGAGGTCGGCGCGCAGCGCCTCGTCGGCGCCGGGGTACTGGATCTTGACCGCGACCTCGCGGCCGTCCGACCACACCGCCTTGTGGACCTGGCCGATGCTGGCCGACGCCACGGGCTTGTCGTCGAACGACGCGAACCGCTCCCGCCACTTCGTACCCAATTGGGCGTTGAGAACCCGGTGCACCTTGTCCGCGGGCAGCGGCGGGGCCTCCCGCTGAAGCTTGGTCAGCGCCTCGCGGTACGGCTTGCCGTATTGCTCGGGGATCGCGGCTTCCATCACCGACAGCGCCTGGCCGACCTTCATCGCGCCGCCCTTGAGCTCACCGAGCACGGTGAAGAGCTGCTGAGCGGCCTTGTCCATCAGTTCGGCGTTGACCTCGTCTTTCGACCGTCCGGTCAACCGTTTGCCGAAGCCCAAGGCTGCCCGGCCGGCCATCCCGACTGGCAAGCTCGCCAGCTTGGCGTTGCGCGCAGCCCGGCCCCGCTTGATCTCACTCACCAGACCATCATCCACGACGCGGCTGAACGCAGCGCAACGACTTGCCAACGCCCGATGTCAACATGCGCAGCGCGGATGCCGCGACCATCGCCGCGCCACCACCGAGCCCACGTTGACGTCGAACTCCAACGTGGTGTCCAGCGTCGGCGGCGGTTCGGGGGAGCCGTCGACGTCGGCGTCGCCACGCACCGCGCCAAGGACCCGGTCGACCTGGTTGAGGGCCAGCGCCGCGGTGGCCAGCACCGTGGCCCGGTCTGCGCTGCCCACGGTGTGGCGCAGTTGCGCCGCAAGTGCCGGCCACGCCGCGTCCCGGTCGCTGCGGTGCAGGTCCGCGCACGCCAAACAGCTCGTCACCCCCGGCAGGACCAGCGGCCCGACCAGGCCGACACCGTCGCGCACGCGCACCGGCAGGTGGGCGACGCCGACGGCATGCAGCTCGCGGACCATACGCGGGTCGGCCACCAGGTAGTCGGCGAGAACCACGAGGTCGGTCGGCTCCGACGGCGCACCGGTGTCGGTACGGGTGCTGTGGGTCAGGCGCGCACCCGAACAGCGCAGCGCCGAGGCGAGCAGATCCGACAGCGGCCCGCGCCCGTGGATGCGCACCGCAGCCGACCGGCCACGCCGTCGCGGGGCCGTCGTGACCACCCCGGCGTCGACCAGGGACGTCAGCAGGTTCTCGACGGGCGCGCCGTCGGGGGCGAGCGCCGCGAGGTCGGCCAGTCGTGCGCCGGTCTGCAGGCGACGCAGCATGTCGGCCAGCGTCGCCGCCGAAAGCCCCGCCGGCGGACGGATTACGACCGCGCGCCGCGGGTCCCAGCCCACCTGCACCGCCCCGTCCGGTCGCATCAGCACCGGCGTCGCGGCGCTCAACGCATAGCGCGTCATCGATCGAGCGTGCCACGCCGCGCGCCGGTCACCCGCAGTTATCCACAGGGGCGCCGGCTGAAGCGTTACCGGTCGTCGTCGTCCGGCTTCTGGATGTCCTTCTCGAGATCGGCGATCGCCTCCTCGATGGCACTGTCCATGCCGCTGGTGTCGCCGCCGATCATCCGGTCGATGAAGCCGGCCGGTTCGTCGAGGTCCTTGGCGCTGGGCAGCAGGTCGGGGTGCTGCCACACCGCGTCGCGGCGGTCGGAGCCCACGGCCTCGGTCAACCGTTCCCACAGCGCCGCGGCCTCGCGCATCTTGCGCGGACGCAGTTCGAGTCCGACCAGCGTGGCGAACGTCTGCTCGGCCGGTCCGCCGGTGGCGCGGCGCCTGCGCAACATCTCCGCCAGCGCCGAGGTGCCGGGGATTCGGTCGCCGAGCGCGTCGGAGACGACGGTCTGCACCCAACCCTCGATCAGCGCGAGCAGTGTTTCCAGCCGCTCGAGCGCCGCGGTCTGCTCCGGCGTCGCCTTCGGCTCGAAGATGCCCTGGTTGAGCAGCTGCTCCATCTGGGCCGGGTCGGTCAGCGCGGCGGGGTTGAGGCCGGAAGCCAGTTCCTCGATGCCGCTCATGTCGATTTTCATGCCGCGGGCGAACGCCTCGACCGCGTTGAGCAGCTGGCTCGAAAGCCACGGCACGTGACTGAACAGGCGGTGGTGAGCGGCCTCCCGGGCGGCCAGGAAGGTCAGGATCTCGCTACGCGGTTGCTCGAGGCCCTCCGACAGCGACTCGACCGCCTCGGGCATCAGCGCGGCCACGCCCTTGGGGCCCAACGGCAGCCCGATGTCGGTGGAGGTCAACACTTCTCGCGACAGTTTGCCCAGCGCCTGGCCGAGCTGCGAGCCGAACGCCATGCCGCCCATCTGCGTCATCATCGACAGCAGTGGACCGGCCATGGTGCGCGCCTCCTCCGGGAGCGCCGACACCCACACCGTCGAGATCTGTTCGGCGACCGGGTCGCACAGCCGCTTCCACGTCTCGAGGGTGTTGTCGATCCAGTCCGTGGGCGTCCAGGCGACCGCCTTGCTGGTTCCCGCGGGCAGTGCTGTCACGCCGTCGAGCCACGTCTCGGCCAGGCGCACGGCGCCGTCGATCGCCTCAGCCGTCTTCTCCGGCACGGGTGCGACGAAACCGATCTGGCTCGACGCCAACTGGCGGGCCAGGTCGTAGTTCACCGGCCCCGACTGTTTCCCGCCGGCCATCGCGCTGCCGGCGCCGCTGAACATCTCGCCGAGCTTGGAAAAGATCTGCCCCAGCTGGGACATGTCGAACTCGGAGCCGCCCTGAAAGCCCATGCCGAACGGGTCGCCGGGGCCCCCGGATCCGGAGTCGGGATCCTTCTTGCGCTTGTCGCGCTCGGGGTCGTCGCCGGCGGAGAAGCCGAAAGGCACGTCAGCCATGCCCTCAACGGTACTCACCAGGATGGGGTCTCGTGGGTGGGCGTCTCACGCTGACAGCGAACCGACCCTGGACCGCCTTTTTCTGCGCGACGGCAGCGCTCGAGCCGGTGTGACCGCCCGGCGAGCGACGTCGTGGGCGCGGTCGCCCGCGGGGCAACCTTTAGATTGGGCGGCGTGAACAGGCGGACTTTGACGTTGCTCGTCGCGCTCGTGCCGATTCTGGTGTTCGGCGTGCTGGTGTCGGCGGTGACGGTGCCCTTCGTCTCCCTGGGCCCGGGCCCGACGTTCAACACGCTCGGCGAGTTCGACGGTAAGCCGGTCGTCGAGATCGAGGGCACCGACGTTTACCCGACGTCGGGACACCTGAACATGACGACGGTGTCGCAACGCGACCAGCTCAGGCTGGGCGAGGCGATGGTGCTGTGGCTGTCGGGCCGCGAGCAGCTGGTCCCGCGCGACCTCGTTTACCCGCCGGACAAGACCCGCGAAGAGGTCGACGAGGCCAACACCACCGATTTCCGCAACTCCGAACGCAGCGCCGAGTACGCCGCGCTGCATTTCCTGGAGTTCCCGATGGCGGTGACGGTGGAAAACGTCAACGACCCGGGCCCGTCGGCGGGAAAGCTGCGCGAGGGTGACGCGATCGACGCCGTCAACGGCACGCCGGTCACCAAACTCGAGGAGTTCCAGGCCCTCTTGAAGGACACCAAACCGGGGGACACCGTGAAGTTGGACTACCGGCGCAAGGACGCACCGTCGGGCGTCGCCACCATCACGCTGGGCAAGCACCCCGACCGCGACCAGGGTTTCCTCGGCATCGGCGTACTCGACGCGCCGTGGGCGCCGTTCTCGATCGAGTTCAACCTCGAGAAAATCGGCGGGCCGTCCGCGGGGCTGATGTTCTCGCTGGCCGTGGTCGACAAGCTGACCACCGGCGACCTCAACGGCGGGAAGTTCGTCGCGGGCAGCGGCACCATCAGCGGCGACGGTGAGGTCGGCTCGATCGGCGGCATCACCCACAAGATGCTGAGCGCGCGCGAGGAGGGCGCCACCATCTTCCTGGTGCCCGCCGACAACTGCGAAGAAGCCAAGACGGCGCCGCAGGACGGTATGGAACTGGTCAGGGTCGAAACCCTGCCGCAGGCCGTCGACGCGTTGAAGACCTTGTCCGCCGGTGGCGAACGCCCCCATTGTTAGGTCACCGGCGAAAAACCGTTGCGTAGAGTTGGGGCCACGTCGAGCACGACGTAGCCGAATGAAACTGGAGTCAACGAGTGGGTATGCGGCCCGCGGCACGAATGCCGAAGCTGACACGACGTAGCCGAATCCTCATCGCGCTGGGAGCCGTGATCGTGCTCCTGTTGTTGATCGGGCCGCGGCTGATCGACACCTACGTCGACTGGCTGTGGTTCGGCGAACTCGGCTACCGCTCGGTCTTCACCACGGTGCTGTTCACCCAGATCCTGCTGTTTCTGGTCGTGTCGCTGCTGATCGGTTCGATCCTGTTCGCGGGGTTGGCGCTGGCCTACCGGACCCGGCCGGTGTTCGTGCCGACCAACGGGCCCAACGACCCGGTCGCGGCCTACCGCACCGCGGTGATGGCGCGGCTGCGCCTCGTCGGCTTCGGGGTCCCTGCGCTCATCGGCTTGTTCGTCGGGCTGTTCGCGCTCGGGCAGTGGGAGACTGTCCAGTTGTTCCTGCACGGCAACAGCTTCGGGATCACCGACCCGCAGTTCGGCAAGGATCTGGGCTTCTACGCTTTCGACCTGCCGTTCTACCGGCTCGTCCTGAACTACCTGTTCGTCGCGACGTTCCTGGCCTTCATCGGAAACCTGTTGGGCCACTACCTGTTCGGCGGGATCCGGCTGTCCGGGCGCGCCGGTGCGTTGAGCCGAGCGGCGCGCATCCAGCTGATCACCCTGGTCGGCATCCTGATGCTGCTCAAGGCGATCGCGTACTGGCTGGACCGTTACGAACTGCTGAGCCACACCCGCGGCGGCAAGCCGTTCACCGGCGCGGGCTACACCGACATCAACGCGGTGCTGCCCGCCAAGCTGATCCTGATGGCGATCGCCGTGATCTGCGCGGCCGCGGTGTTCTCGGCGATCGTGCTGCGCGACCTGCGGATCCCGGCGATCGGCGTGGTGCTGTTGCTGCTCTCGTCGCTGGTGGTCGGCGCGGGCTGGCCGCTGGTCGTCGAGCAGTTCAGCGTCAAACCCAATGCGGCGCAGAAGGAAAGCGAATACATCAGCCGAAGCATCACCGCGACCAGACAGGCCTACGGGCTCACCGACGACGTGGTGAGCTATCGCGACTATCCGGGTAACGCCGCGGCGACCGCAGCCCAGGTGGCCGCCGACCGCGCCACCACCTCGAACATCCGCGTGCTCGACCCCAACATCGTCAGCCCGGCATTCACCCAGTTCCAGCAGGGCAAGAACTTCTACTACTTCCCCGACCAGCTCAACATGGACCGGTACCGGGATGACGACGGCAACTTGCGCGACTATGTCGTCGCCGCGCGCGAACTCAATCCCGACCGGCTGATCGACAACCAGCGCGACTGGATCAACCGCCACTCGGTCTACACCCACGGCAACGGGTTCATCGCCTCGCCGGCCAATACCGTGCGCGGGGTGGCCAACGACCCCAACCAGAACGGCGGATACCCGGAGTTCCTGTCCAGCGTGGTCGGCGCGAACGGTGAGGTGATCTCGCCAGGGCCCGCCCCGCTGGCCCAGCCCCGCATCTACTACGGCCCAGTCATCGCCAACACCCCGGCCGACTACGCCATCGTCGGCGAAAACGGTGCCCCGCGCGAATACGACTACGAGAACAACGTCGAGACCCGCAACTACACCTACACCGGTGAGGGCGGCGTTCCGATCGGCAACTGGCTGACGCGCAGCGTCTTCGCCGCAAAGTTCGCCGAGCGAAACTTCTTGTTCTCCAACGTCATCGGAGAGAACAGCAAGCTGCTGTTCAACCGCGACCCGGCCAAGCGGGTCGAGGCGGTGGCGCCGTGGCTGACCACCGACACCACCGTCTACCCGGCGATCGTCAACGAGCGGATCGTCTGGATCGTCGACGGCTACACCACGCTGGACAACTATCCGTACTCGGAGTTGACCACGTTGTCCTCGGCCACCGTGGACTCCAATGAGGTTGCGCTGAACCGGCTGCAGCCCGACAAGCAGGTGTCCTACATCCGCAACTCGGTCAAGGCCACCGTCGACGCCTACGACGGCACGGTGTCGCTGTACGCGCAGGACGAACAGGATCCGGTGCTGCAGGCGTGGATGAAGGTGTTCCCGGGCACGGTCAAGCCCAAGAGCGAGATCTCCGAGGAACTGCAGCAGCACCTGCGCTATCCCGAAGACCTGTTCAAGGTGCAGCGCGCGCTGCTGGCCAAGTATCACGTCGACGATCCGGTGACGTTCTTCTCGACGTCGGACTTCTGGGACGTCCCGTTGGATCCCAACCCGACCGCGAGCAGCTATCAGCCGCCGTATTACATCGTGGCCAAAGACCTCGCGGAAAACGACCGTGCGGCGTCGTTCCAGTTGACCAGTGCGATGAACCGGTTCCGGCGCGACTTCCTCGCCGCGTTCATGAGCGCCAGTTCCGACCCCGAGACCTACGGCGAGATCACCGTGTTGACCATTCCGGGTCAGGTCAACGGTCCCAAGCTGGCGTTCAACGCGATCAGCACCGATACCGCGGTGTCCCAGGACCTCGGTGTGATCGGGCGCGACAACCAGAACCGCATCCGGTGGGGCAACCTGCTGACGTTGCCGGTCGCCGAGGGCGGATTGCTCTATGTCGCACCGGTGTACGCCTCGCCCGGGGCCAGCGATGCCGCGTCGTCGTACCCGCGCCTGATCCGTGTGGCGATGATGTACAACGACAAGGTCGGTTACGGCCCGACGGTGCGCGATGCGCTCACCGAGTTGTTCGGACCCGGCGCCGACGCCACCGCCACCGGCCCCGCGCCGATCGCGGGCACCGGCGGACAGCAGCCCGCTGCGCAGCCGCCGGCCGACGGTGAGCCGCCGGCCCGCACGCCGGCCAACCAGCAGGGCCGGGCGCCGGCGTCGCCGCCGCCCGCAGCGGTGCCGCCGGGTGGGCCGGTGCAGCTGTCGGGGCCGAAAGCCGCTGCGCTGCAAGAGGTCAACGCGGCGCTCGACGGGCTGCGTCAGGCCCAGCAGGGCGGTAACTTCGCAGAGTACGGCGAGGCGCTGCAACGCCTCGACGACGCGATGGAGAAGTACCAGTCCGCGAGCTGAGGCCCAATGCCGCGAGCTAAGCCCCCACTGCCGCGGAGCTGGGCCCCACTGCGCCGAGCGACCGTGTTTGCACGGCGACACGCCGCCACTGTGCGTGCATTTGCGGTCGCTCACGCGGCGGCGGACGGCCACGTGACCGCAGGCGTGACGGGTCTCACCACCATTGGTGACCGCCCGATTTGGAACTGTGCGAGAGCCTTCGGTAACGTGGCGTTCACCCGACGCGGGGTGGAGCAGCTCGGTAGCTCGCTGGGCTCATAACCCAGAGGTCGCAGGTTCGAATCCTGTCCCCGCTACCAGGTAAAACGGCCCTCGGAGAACCCTCCGAGGGCCGTTTTCAATTGATCTGTGAACGAAATTGTGAACGTCAGTGCTCCTGACTAAATGCTGGTCGGCTGATGATGAGCGTCCGCGGAGTCAGTCCGCGACTTCCCGCATCGAGGTGTCCTTAGTCCACTCCCATTGACGCCCAGTAGCCATCCCCGATCAGGAACATCGCTGCCTGTTCAGCAGCCTCTCTGTCGTCGTTCTTGAGTACGTGGGCATACGTCTGCAAGAAGAATCCGACGTCGGCGTGCCCGATACGCTCGCTCACAGTCTTTGGGCTGACGCCGGCCTTTAACGCGGCCGTCGCGTAGGAATGCCGCAAGTCGTGGAAGGTAATTCTCTCCAGGCCGGCGGCGGCCGCCAAGCGATCGAACCGTTGACGGATAGAATCGGGGTGCGGCGGTCGACCATCCTGGAAGGTAAATACGTAATTTCCGGGGTGGTAGTCGCTCCCGAAGAACGCCCGTTCTTCGTCCTGCAACTGTCGCCACTTTTGAAGTGCCGCAGCAGTAGTCCGATCTATCGCGATCGTTTGATCGGCATTGTGCGTCTTGCCGCCGGCTTTGTCGCGCGCGTGGCCGCCAACCACGACCCGATTGTCATGCACAGTGATCTCGTGCGCGTCCAGGTCGACGTCGTGCCACCTGAGGCCGCAGATCTGGCCGCGTCGTATGCCAGTGGTGAGCTCAAGTAGGAAAAGCGCAGCGAAGCGGTCGTGACTTGCCGTCTGCAGAAACGTCCGTATGTGCTCGGGGCTCCATACGGTTCGCCGCGCACGGGAGCGTTTGGGCGGCCTTACATTAGCCGCAGTGAGGTGAGCCCCTCGTGGTGGTCCAGTCGTTGTGGGACTCTGTTGCCCGAGTGTTCGGGCAGGAAGAATCAACGACGACATGGCATCGAA
>NZ_BCTA01000092.1 GCF_001570485.1 Mycolicibacterium novocastrense | reverse complement strand
CACACGCCGTCACGCAACAACCAAACGCACGCGCCACCTGACCCTTTCAAGCTAATCGCAACACGGGAACTAAGCGGGGACAATGTGGCGCAGTTGGTGCGGGGTGATATGCGGCAGGTTGGCGTCGGTGGTCACGCGACCCAGCACGTCGCGGATGTGATCGACGGTCAGGCGCCGACCGTGGTGGGTGAACAAATAGTCGGTAGGGCGTGCTGTGCGTGGGTGCGGCAACGGCCGCCCAAGCGAGCGGTGGGCCACGATCCGATCGATGAGGGCAACAGTGTCGTCATCGAGGGGCACCATCCGTTCGGTATTGAGCTTTCCCAGTGGGACTTTCAGCCATGCGCCTTGGCCAGGGATTTCGTGGACGCTGTCGAGTTCGAGGTCGACGAGCTCACCGATACGCAATCCGGTCGCCCGCTGCAACAGCAGCGCGTCAGCCGGCAGTCGGTCTGGCCAGGCCTGCAGTGCCTGAGTCAGCCGCCGATCCAGGTCCGGGGTGAGGTAACGCGGCAGAGCACGCGGCAGCTTCGGAATGTCGGAGCGGAATACCAGCCGCCGAGGTGGTGCCTCCGGCCAACCCCACTCAGCGATGTCGTTGAGAAAACAGTGCACTGCCAATACCCGACCGCGACGCTCTGAGGCTTGAATCGGCGCGCCCGTGCGCGAATTGGTTGCCTCGGCGGTAGCGGTCATGTAGGTCTCGATGTGGCGGCGTCGGTCCAAATTGGCCAGACTTGCCAATGTCGGATCAACCGCATACAGGTGGGCGGCGAAGTGGTTGAGCCGGGTTGCGGTGCCAGCGACCGTGCCGCGGCTATGGGTGGCGGTCAACCGATCAAGGTAGGCCACAAACGACCCGCGCAGCGACGGACTCGCATCCCGCATCCGCTGGGCAAAGCTTTGCCGCAGCAGGGTGGTCGCGTTGACCGGCTGGTCGGTGAACACACCGAGGTGAAACATCACCTGCCGGGCGGTGTGGGCACCGCTGCTGTAGTGGCGGCTGGGTTTATCAGCGCCGCGGCGAGCCGCACTTGCAGCTAGTAGATCGTCAAAGTCGTTGTTGGTCAGGGCATCCAGTCGTCTTCCTGTCTGAATGAGGAGCCTGCCGATGACCTGCGACGCGGATGCGCTGCGGGTGCGTTCGGTGAAGCCGAGTTCTTCGGCGGCGCCCAGGAACCGGGCAAGGTCCTGGGCAAGCAGCCCGGGCGGCATGTGGCGCCAAAAGACGGACAGTTTGCGGCAGATCAGGTAGTCGTATCCGGGCCGCAGGTGCCCGGCCAGCATCAGGAACGTCACAAAGCAGCGGGTGGTATGCGACGCCGACAACCGTGTCTGTAGTGGTTCCCCGGCCCATTGTTGTGGATCGGGCCAGCGTCGCAGGAACGTTCGTGCTGCCGACCGGAGGTTCCTACTGGTCAATCCCAGCCGGGTGCAGTGCGCGTCGTAATCGGTGAGCAGGTCAGCATCAGGAGCGGGAACGTAAGCGAGCACGGGCGGCATCGAACTCCTCACGCAGAAACGTTGGGGCCAAATGGATGTAGGCGGCGGCGGAATCAGCGTGGTCGTGGCCCATCAGTGCTTGGATCACGGACAGATCGACCCCGGCTTCAGCCAGCGCGGTGCCGAACGAATGCCGTAACGCATGTGGATGCCCGGCGCTGACGCCGGAGCGTTCACGGTGATAGCGAAATACCGTGCGCAGTCCCGCCGCGGTCAGCGGCTGTCCGCGATGAACGCCCTTGGCGACGACGAACAACGCCTCGGCATCTGTCTCGGGGCGCTCGACCAGCAGATAAGTTTGGATCGCGCCGGCAACGTCGGTGTCGATCGGTACGGACCGTTCCTTGCTTCCCTTGCCGAGCACCCGAACCCAGCGTCGGGCGATATCCACATCGGCAACGCGCACTGACAGGACTTCAGTTGACCGCAACCCTGACATCAGCATCAAGCCACCGATGGACCGATCGCGCCAGCTCCGGAAGCTGCCCAGCAGCGCCGCAGACTCCTGTCGGGTCAACCCGCGCGGCAGCCGCCGCTGCTCACGGACCCTCAGCTGGGAACGTGACTTCGGCTTGGCGATATGGGCCAACAGGCCGGAACGCTCTCCACGCGAACGCAATCGGGCCGAGCGAACCCCACTGACCGGGTTTCGCGCGTCGGGGTCGCGCATCTCCTGGAATGCGAACAAACTGGAGATCGCCGCCAGTCTCCGATTAATCGTTGCAGGTGCATACCCTTGATTGCGGCCATCGCGGATCGAATACACGTTGCCACCCGGTCGGCCCGGCAGCGTCGCCTCTCGACACGCAGTCAGGAACCTAAGCAGCACATCAACATTGACCTCTGCTAGGTCCACCTGCTCGTCAATCAGCCACCGCGCGAACGCCAGCAGGTCGTACGCGTAGGCCCGGCAGGTATGGACGGAGAAGTTGCGGTCAGCCAGATGTCCCAGAAAGTCGTTGACCAATCCGAACCGCTCGGCGGCCGGCCCACGCAACTGCCACACACCGCCATCGACGGCTGCAGACAGCTCTTTCGTCATGAGATGTGCATATCGCATCTGGCTCGATCCGGGCGTAAAACTGCAGGAAATGGGCAGTTCCCCTCATCCGAGTCACCCGGATTAGCCGGTTAAGAGTGGGTCATAGGGTTTGAGTTGCACCAGCCGCGACCCCAGCGTGCCCATCAACGCCGTGACCGACTCGGTCAACCGGCCGCGCCGTCCGATCCCGGCCTCGTTGTCCCACCACAACTCGTGCGGTATCGCGGTGAAGGTCTGCGAAAGCAGCTGCCACATCCCGGCCACCAGGTCCATGGTTTGGCGGGAGGGCAGCATCACCGCGGCGATGAAGCGGGAGAACGCTGCCACCATCACCAGCACCGGCAGCATCGTTTCCTGGCCGAAACCGACCGGGATCTTGGGCGCCGGGAACCACAAGTCGCACTGCACCACCCGTCCCGGCGGATGCTCGAGGCGGTCGACCGGATCAGCCGGCAGGTACTCCGGGCGGATCGCCCGGACCCGCTCCCGGAACCAGGAGATCGAACCGGTCCACCCGACCCGCTCGGCGATCACCGTCGCCGGCATCGTCGGGTAGGCCGTCAACAACGCCCGGATTCGAGGTTCCACCTCGTTGATCGCCGACGGCGCCGAGGCCCGCTCGTACTTCG
>NZ_BCTA01000091.1 GCF_001570485.1 Mycolicibacterium novocastrense | reverse complement strand
CTTCAATTCCTCCGGATACCGCCTCGATGACTTCGAACCCACGTGCCCATCCTTCCCAACGGAAGAACTCTCCCGACACGCCGGGGTGGATCATGGACGTTGCTGGTGCCTGTGGTGGGTTTGGCGCTGGGCGTCGTCGTGGTCGGGGAAAGGGTGGCTTTGGCCGAACTGCTGGGTGCAGCGACGGTGGTCACCGCGCTGGCGATCGTCGCCGTTGCCGGGCGCATCACGACCCGGCCGCAGCACATCAGGGGTGATGGCTGAGCCGACATCGGAGACAAACTCAGACTTGATCATGACAACGAGGAGAAGGGTCCTTAGATGGGGCAGTTAGCGAGTATGGGAGGGGACACGTCGGCCGACGACGTGGACACGAGCACCGGGGAATCCATCGCACCGCAGCCTTACACCCTGGGGGATGCTGACGGACCGCTGACTCGCGATGAGCTGAACCTGGTCGATGCGTGGTGGCGTGCGGCGAACTACCTGTCGGTAGGGCAGATCTATCTGTTGGACAATCCTCTGGCGCGTGAGCCGCTGCAGCCCGACCACATCAAGCCACGTCTGCTCGGTCACTTCGGCACCGTGCCCGGACTGAATTTGGTGTGGGCACACGCCAATAGGCAGATAATTCGCCGTGAGCTGAGCGCCTTGTTTGTTGCCGGGCCCGGGCATGGTGGTCCGGGGCCCAACGCGTGCGCGTGGTTGGAAGGCACCTATTCCGAGCTCTACAGCCACATCCCGCAGGATCTCGCCGGGATGAAGGCGTTCTTCACCCAATTCTCGTATCCAGGGGGCGTTCCGAGCCATTGTGCGCCGGAGACGCCGGGTTCGATCCATGAGGGCGGTGAGTTGGGTTATTCGTTGTTTCATGCGTTCGGGGCAGCGCTGGACAATCCTGACTTGACGGTCTTTTGCGTCGTCGGTGATGGTGAAGCCGAAACCGCGCCGCTGGCGACCAGTTGGCACGCGCACACGTTCTTGAATCCGGTCCGCGACGGCACGGTAATACCGGTTCTCGCGCTGAACGAGTACAAAATCGCCAACCCCACCATCTTCGCCCGTATGCCCGAATCTCGACTGTTGGAATTGTTGCGCGGATACGGCTATGACCCACATGTGGTCAGCGGTGATGATCCCGCGGCGGTGCATCAAGCGATGGCCGCGGCTCTGGATGCCTGTCTGAACCAGGTCGCACAGATCAAAGAGTCGGCCCGGTTGAATACCGATCGGCCCTCCGACCGGCGCTGGCCCATGATTGTGTTGCGCACGCCGAAGGGCTGGACATGTCCGCCCATGGTTGACGGGCAGCAGGTCGAGGGTACGTTTCGTTCCCACCAGGTGCCCCTGCCGGCCGCCCGCACCGATACCCGACACCGCGAGGTGCTCCGAGAGTGGTTGCAGTCGTACCGTCCGGAGGAGCTTTTCGACGAAGCTGGGCGCCCGGTGGCCGCGCTGTCGGAGCTGGTGCCTGACGGTGATCGGCGAATGAGCGCCAATCCGGTGAGCAACGGCGGAACTCAGTTGCGCGATCTGCTGCTGCCCGACTGGCGCGAGTACAGTGTCGAGGTTTCGGCTCCGGGGGCCACCTCGCACGAGGCCACCCGGGTGTTGGGCCGGTGGCTTCGCGATGTGACCGACTGGAATCGCTCGAACTTTTTGACCTTCGCGCCTGATGAATTGGCCAGCAACCGGCTGCAGGACATTCTGGAGGTGACCGGCCGTAATTGGCAGGCCGATATCGGCGAGTTCGACGAAGGGCTCGATCCGCACGGCCGAGTGATCGAGGTGCTGTCCGAACACATGTGCCAAGGGCTGCTGGAAGGGTACCTGCTGACCGGCCGACACGGCGTCTTCACCTGCTATGAGGCGTTCATCCACATCGTCGACTCCATGTACAACCAGCACGCCAAGTGGCTGCAAGCCAGCATGGCTGTGCCATGGCGCCGCCCCATCGCCAGCCTCAACTACCTACTGTCATCACATGTTTGGCGGCAGGACCACAACGGTTTCACTCACCAGGACCCAGGCTTCCTTGATGTGGTGATGAACAAAAGACCCGAGATCGTGCGGGTCTACCTGCCCCCCGACGCCAACACCTTGCTCTCGACCTATGACCACTGCCTGCGCTCACGGCACTACGTCAACGTGGTCGTCGCGGGCAAACAACCACAAGCCAATTGGCTGTCGGCGACCGACGCGGCCCTGCACTGCGCGCGTGGGGCGGGGACCTGGTCGTGGGCCGGCAACAACGATGTTGTGGGAACCGTGCCCGATGTCGTACTCGCCTGCGCTGGTGACATCCCAACACTGGAAACCCTTGCCGCCGCATCGATCCTCCGGGACCGCCTCCCAGATTTGCGGGTTCGTGTGGTCAATGTCGTGGACCTGATGCGACTGCTGCCCGAAGACAAACATCCCCACGGCCTGCCCGACTACGAATTCGACAGCCTGTTCACCGAAAGCAGTCCGGTGATCTTCGCCTTCCACGGCTATCCGTGGCTGGTTCACCGACTCACCTACAGCCGAACCAACCACAAGAACCTCCATGTACGCGGTTACAAGGAAAGAGGCACCACCACAACACCCTTCGACATGGTGATGCTCAACGACCTGGACCGGTACCACTTGGTCATCGATGTCATCGACCGTGTTCCCGCACTAGGCACCCGGGCCGCCGGGCTGCGCCAGGAAATGGCCGATGCTCGCCTTCGGGCGAGGACATGGACCCGGCAGTACGGCGCCGACATTCCCGACGTCGCCGAATGGACCTGGCCAGGGTAAGAGTGTGGAACACTCGTCGGTGGGGCCGGGGCCTCACTCATTTAAAGCCGGGCCTGACGTGGCTGTCAGGGGCGGCGTTGGTAGCTGTCGCGTGGACGTGGTGGCTATGGGCAACCTGAGGGTGAACGTGGCGCCGGCGCCTGGACCTGGCTGGTTGCGGGGGTAAGCCCCCTGGGGTGGTTGGATTTCGAGGCTGAGACCGAATGGGCTCGGACGCTACCAAGCTTTTGCGCCGTGGTACCCCGCGGTGTGCAGATGCACATGAAATGCACCCGGCAGCGCTGCCATGATGAGTCGGTGAACTGTTGGGCCACAGCGGCTTTCAGCCCGGCGTGGGCATTGCAGATGACCAGATGCACCCCGGCCAGGCCGCGGGCGCGCAGCGAGGCCAAAAACTCGCGCCAGAACTCGTAGGACTCACTGTCACCCACCGCGGTACTCAACACTTCACGCGTGCCCTCGGGGCAGCGACGTCGGCGGGGTCGGTGTGGGCGAAAACCGTCTTGACCGCCGCGGTCACCGCTGGGGCGTGTTTAGCCGATACCGCCAACCATGCGACATTGAATGCTCGATGTGCGGTCATAATTACTCGGCCATCCAACGCACTCCGAACAAGCGGCCGGCGTCGTCGACGCCGGTGATCAGGATGCACATACAACCCGGGGACGGCCTGCGCCGAAGTCAGCGCAACGGTCAACTGCAGCTTTGTGTTCCGTTGGTTGCGATCACTTCGGCGCGGTGGACCCCAAGCGGTCGATCATGGCGGCCGCGGCCGCGGCGATAGCCTCGCCGAAAACAACCAGTGGTGACCGCACACGTTTGCGCCAACTCCGGTCAGTTGTGTCTGTCACCGACAGTGTCGGCTGTTCGTCGCTGCCACATCTCTGGTGTCGTCGACAGATTCACGTTGGGCAGAATGTCAGGTTGTCTCTGCGGCTGTGGTCGACAACCGAATCAAGCCAATGAATTTCGTCCTGAAGGACATGCGGACACAGAAGCGGCTTTCACCGCTACGGCGCGGAGGGTCGGGTAGGACGGGGGAGGACGCGAATTTCACCGCCACCACGGCAAACCACCGCCGGATCCGGGACGAACGTCCAAAGCCCTATGCCTCGGCCTGCGCCGCCACCAGGGGCGCGGGCGCTGCCCGGATACGATTGGACGAAGGTGGTCTTGGATACCGGCCTCACCGCACAATTCGACCAGATCGGCCCGCTGTTGATTGGCCTCCTGGCTCGCCGGGTTAGTCATTGCCGCAGCGGTCATCCTCGCCCGCCGCAGCACGTCGCCGTAACACGACAGAACAGTCGCTGCAGTCGCTTGAGCATAAGTGCGAGAAACCCGTTCAGCGATGATCTCCGGGGGCGCGATATCTCTTTCGGTGATGTCGCATGGATGCCGCGCTCATTATCGCCTGCGAACGGCCCAGCGAGAAGGCGTGGGATGTTATCGAGCCGCCTCGGCGGCACCGCCTGGGGAGCGAAGTACCGCGTACACCTCGCAGTGTCCTCACCCACCGCATGTATCGTTGCCGGCGCTTCGGTGTCGCCATCGCTGCCAATTCAAACAGTATTAGGCGAGGGGCGAATGTCGCTGGCCGGCATGCGCCGGCATTGCGCCCCGTCGGGCACAGCCGGGGACTTTGGTCGGTTGCGATAGAGCCCAATTGGCCCGCCTGTAGTGGACGTTGTGCTGTTGGCGCGTCCCGGTGGGTAGTGCAAAATCGGCACTGTAGCACCGATGAAAGGATCCCCGATGAAGACTCAGCGCGCTCTTTGGTATGGCGCAGCGGTCGTCGCCGTCGCGTTGGCCGCGATGGTCTTGGGCGCCCCGGCGTCGCTTGTCCTGCTGGCCCTGCTCTTGCTGGCATGCCCGGTGATGATGATGTTCATGATGGGCGGAATGGGCGGCGGCCATGGCCATGGCCATGGTTCCGATCGTGAGTCCACCGACACCCACGATCATCGCGACTCCGCCGGGCGGCCATAACCACCAAAGACACCGCGGATCGGACGGCAGCGCGATGGCCGATGCAACCGGCAAGTCAGAAGACATGGTGATCAACCGTGACGAGGGAAGCATGGTTGTCGCCGTTTTCGGCGCGCATGGACGCTACCGCGGGATCGCCTGGTGCACGCGCCAGCCACGCCACTGACGGTAAGGGCGTTGCGGACCCAATCCAATCCGTCGCCTCAAAGCCGATGCGTCAAACGTTTCGGCGCCGCGCACCGAACCGCCATCGGGGCGCACCGTCGCACCGAACGCCGGTGAGGCCCTGTTCGAAGCGATCTCCGCGCGGGTGCGCACGCTGCCCGACGGGCAGCGGCCCAATCTCGTGGTGTTCGGGGAAAGCCTGGGGTCCTTCGGCGCCGAGGCGGCGTTCTCGTCGCTGAACAACCTCATCGCCCGCACGGATGGGGCGATGTTTTCCGGCCGACGCTGGGTGGGACCACCCGCGCATCGTCTATCTGCAGCACCCCTCCGATCCCATCGCCTGGTGGGATCCCGATCTGGCGTTGCGCAAACCGGATTGGCTCAAAGAGGACCGCGGCAATGACGCGTTGGCGAGCATGAATTACAGTGGATTCCGGTGGTGACATTCCTGCAGATCGCCGCGGACATGGCCGTGGCGACCGGAGTCCCCGACGGCCACGGCCACCGCTACGTCAAAGACCTTGTGACGCCTGGGCGTTGGCCTTGCAGACCACCGGCATGGACCGCCGACAAAACCGAGCGCCTACGCGCGATGATCCAGACGCCCCAATAGCCCAGCCGACATGGCACCGTCGGGGCCCAGCGGTTTTGACGAACTCCCCGCGGATTGAAAAGGGGCCTTCTACCCTCGATTCCGTGTCCTAGTACCGCTGCATTGACGCCCCAGCGGCCTGCAGTCTTGAGTGTGGGGGACAGGCGCGAAGGATTCGGGAGTGGCCGTGAACGAACACATGGTGGCGTTGGACGTGATCCAGCATGCGCTGGAGTTGGCGGTGCGGGCGCCGTCGCTGCATAACAGTCAACCCTGGCGATGGGTGCTACACGACGGGGTGCTTGATCTGCATGCGGATCCCACCCGTATCGGTCACGGCAGCGACCACACCGGGAAGGAGGTGCTGCTCAGTTGTGGTGCCGTGTTGGATCATTTACGGGTGGCCATGGCCGCGGCGGGCTGGGACAGCCTCACCGAGCGCTTCCCCAACCCGAACGATCGCGATCACCTGGCAACAGTTGAGTTCGCGCGTGCGGTGTTCGTCACCGATGCCCAACGCGGCCGCGCGGCGGCCATCGCCCACCGGCGCACCGATCGGCTTGCGTTCGCGGTCCCCGCGAGCTGGGAGGCGTTTGAAACCGTGTTGCGCGCAACGGTCATCGGCAACGGCACGCATCTGGACGTCCTCGACGCGGATGCCCGCTCCCAATTGGCACACGCGTCGCGGCTCACCGAGCAGTTGCGACGCTACGATGCGTCCTACCACGCCGAATTAGCATGGTGGACAACACAACCGCCATCCACACAGGGCATCCCGCCGACCGCGTTGGTCTCCGGCGCTGAATCGGCTCGGGTGGATGTGGGGCGGGCCTTTCCTGTCCGCGGCGAGACCAACCGGCGCGCCGACATCGATCGCGATGACGCCAAGATTCTGGTGTTGTCCACCTACGATGACAGCCGCGACTCCGTGCTGGTCTGCGGCGAAGTGCTCTCCGCCGTGCTGCTGGAGGCCACCATGGCCGATCTGGGCACCTGCACCCTGACACACATGATCGAAGCGGCCGCCAGCCGCGAAATCGTGCGCCGCCTCACCAGACGAACCGCCGAGCCGCAGGTGTTGATCCGAATCGGCACCGCGCCGCCAACCGATCCGCCGCCACCTCCCACACCGCGGCGGCCGCTAACCGACGTGCTCGAAATCGGCCCCTAGCCTCCCTAGCCTCGATCTTTGGTGAAGGGCTCAGTTTGCTGGGGGGTGGGGTCGGTTGTGTCGGGTGCGGTGGACTGGGCGTTGGTGGTCCTCGGCGCGGTGTCGCTGATTCTCCTGTGTCCTTGGTGGTGGGGTTGCCGGTGGTGAATTCAGTTGAGCGCGGCGAGGTTTCGTAGTCCGTTGATCAGCAGGCCATCGTCGGCTCAGGCGCAGGATGTGGCGGCGGCCGGTGATGATGATCCACCCGGCCACGCTCAGCAGCCGCAAGCGTAATCGTTTGGGTTCCCAGCTGCGGGGGGCGGGCCAGGCCAGCAATTGGGTCCAGGTCAGCAGCTCGTAGGCCAGGGCGGCGAGATCGAGCCAGATCTCGTTCTTGCCGAAGGCCGGTAGTGTTATCTAGAGCTGGTTATCGGTTGTCCACTACGTGCATGACGGAACCCGGATTCCGCGTCCATGAAACGCCAATGCCCGCGACCATGATCGGCTCTACACGGATCGCGTGCGCCTTAATTTTTCGAGCGCCGGCGCGGACCATTACGCCATCGACTTGAGCTGCCGATGATGCCACAACCGGACGCAATCCGGCGACGTCCCGAAAGATTCGAGTAATGGGACGCTATCGTACTATGGCGGTCAGTAGACGTTGAGAGTACCGATTCAACCAAGCGCGCAGGGTTGACCGGTGAATACCTGCATTAGTTTCATCCCACCTACTTGCTGTCAGGAGCTGTGATGTCCAACCCAGAGAAGGGACACGTCGGCCCACATCCGGGATCCGCCAGACACGAGCACGCCCCCCAGGCGCAGAGCCCAGCGCCCAGCGCCGAAGATCCCCACGCTGGGCACGGAGAGCATCTGGCTTACATCGGACAGGATCCCCAGGCCGGACATGACGGTCATGATCGACATGCCGGCCATGGCGCGCACGGGGAGATGTTTCGCCGCCGGTTCTGGTTCAGCCTGGTTCTGTCGGTACCGGTGGTGGTGTTCAGCCACATGATCGCCGAACTGTTCGGCTACACCCGGCCGGACTTTCCGGGCATGACATGGATCGCCCCGATTCTGGGCACGGTGATCTTTGTCTATGGTGGCATGCCGTTTCTCACCGGCGGCTGGGCCGAGGTGAAATCGCGCCGTCCCGGGATGATGCTGCTGATCGCGATGGCGATCAGCGTCGCGTTCGTCGCCTCGTGGGTCACCACTCTGGGGATCGGGGGTTTCAACCTGGATTTCTGGTGGGAACTGGCGTTGCTGATCGTCATCATGCTGCTGGGGCATTGGCTGGAGATGCGGGCCCTGGGTTCAGCATCGGGGGCACTGGACGCACTGGCGGCGATGTTGCCCGACACCGCCGAGAAGGTCACCGACGACGGAGTCCGCGAGGTCCCTCTCTCAGAGCTGGAGCTAGGCGATGTGGTGCTGGTGCGTGCCGGCGCCCGGGTGCCAGCCGACGGCGCAGTCACCGACGGCCGCGCCGAGGTTGACGAGTCGATGATCACCGGCGAGTCCAAGCCGGTGACCCGCCAGGTCGGCGATACCGTGGTGGCCGGCACCGTGGCCACCGACAGCGCTCTGCGGGTGCAGATCACCGCGGTCGGCGATGACACCGCCCTGGCCGGTATCCAGCGTATGGTCGCCGCCGCGCAGGCTTCCTCTTCGCGGGCGCAGGCACTCGCCGACAAGGCCGCCGCGTTTCTGTTCTATTTCGCCGCCGTCACCGGTGTGATCACCTTCGCGGTGTGGACGTTGTTGGGCAACCTCGACTATGCGGTGACCCGCACGGTCACCGTCCTGGTCATCGCGTGTCCACATGCCCTCGGGCTGGCGATTCCGCTAGTCATCGCAATCTCCACTGAACGCGCCGCACGCGCCGGGGTGCTGGTCAAGGATCGGCTGGCGCTGGAACGGATGCGCACGGTGGATGTGGTGCTTTTCGACAAGACCGGCACCTTGACCGAGGGGCGACATCAGGTCACCGGCACCGTTGCCACCGCCGGGATCAGTGAAGAGCAGCTGCTCGCGCTGGCCGCCGCGGTCGAGTCCGACAGTGAGCATCCGGTCGCCCGGGCCATCGTGGCCGCGGCCCAATCACGGATGCCGTCCAGTGAGCGGGTTGTCGCTAACGACTTCCGGTCCCTGCCCGGCCGGGGGGTGCGCGCCAGCGTCGACGGCACCGACGTTTCGGTCGGTGGCCCGGCCATGCTGGCCGACCTGCGACTGTCGGTCCCCGATGATGTCAGCGCAGTGACCCGCGGTTGGGTGCAGCGCGGCGCCTCGGTGCTGCATATCGTCCGCGATAACCAGGTGCTGGGCGCGGTGGCACTCGAAGACGCCGTCCGGGAGGAATCGCGTCAGGCGATCGACGCGTTGCACGCCCGAAACGTCAAGGTGGCGCTGATCACCGGCGATGCCCAACAGGTCGCCGATGCGGTTGCCACGGATCTGGGCATCGATGAGGTGTTCGCCGAGGTGCTGCCCGAACACAAGGACGCCAAGGTCGCCGAACTGCAAAAGCGTGGGCACCGGGTGGCGATGGTCGGCGACGGCGTCAACGACGCACCGGCGTTGGCCCGCGCCGACGTCGGCGTGGCCATCGGCGCCGGTACCGATGTCGCAATCGAATCCGCGGGGGTGGTGCTGGCAGCCAACGACCCGCGCGCAGTGCTGTCGATCATCGAACTGTCCCACGCCAGCTACCGCAAGATGTGGCAGAACCTGGTGTGGGCGACCGGATACAACATCATCGCCGTACCGTTGGCCGCCGGTGTACTCGCCCCGATCGGGGTGGTGCTGCCGCCTGCCGCGGCGGCGGTGCTCATGTCGGTCTCGACGATCGTCGTCGCGCTCAACGCCCAGCTGTTGCGCCGCCTTGATCTGGACCCCGCCCACTTGGCCCGGACCCGACAAGCCACTCGCCACATCCGCACCGACAGAGGTGCATCAGTCAGTATCGATGCCTAGAAGATCCTTTCGTGGCCGAACGCGGCGCTGTCGTCGCTGTCGCGGTGTTGATGCTGGCGGCCTGCGGAACCGCCCCGCCGCCGCGGGCACCGATTGCGATGCCCGACATCGATCGCGGTCGCGTCGGCCCGCGTACAGCATTGGCGCCGCCGCTGCTGCACGTCGACGCGGGGTGAACGGTGTTGGCCGGCACCCACACCGGAACGTGCTGCATCGCAGGCAGGGCGGGCACCGGACTCTGCAAGCGTGGCCTACCAGCGAACCTGCCCTACTTCCCACGCCGTCTGGTAAGGCAGATTCTCACTTCTAGTTTCGTCAGCACAAGCACCGTTGTCGCGCATCCAATTCGGCGGTCGACTTCGCTGAGCCATTCGAGCGCCTGCCCATCGGCGGCCCTGCGGACGGAATGCTGTGCCGACTTGCGGAGACGGTCACCGCGACGGTGCTTCAATTATGGGCGGCTCGCTTGCCCAACTTTGGGTGTTTGTGCGTGACGAGTCGCTACTGCAGTGTGCACAGTCCGCACACGGATCATCTTAGTATTGACCAACTACATATAGCTTGCAACGTCTATCTAGTGGCAGTGATGCGCTGAGCGGAATGTTCAGTTGAGATTGAGCATGGCAACGTCGGGACGCACTTCCTCCAGGATGGGTTGAGGTGGAGAAGCTGACCGACTGGGCAAGGACGTTGGCCTACAAGGAAATTGCGGCCGCTTTGCTCGCGTTCGGCGTGCGGTGTGCGTCGCCGCAAAGGGAGCTAACTGTTACTGTGGCAAGCTCCTCGAGCGACCGTGTAGAGCTTTACCGAGCCAAGGGAGGGAGTATCAGCCGCGAACGAAGATGCTCGAATCACCTCTTTCGCAGAACCTTGACAGCGTCACACGCTATCGTCAATTCTCATATAGCAGAGTCACTTCGGTAGTGCAGGGAGTGAAGTAACAGGCTCGACAAGGAGAGGCTGATGAAGCTAGCGCAGAGCCGGCGAGTCACCGGTCCGAGCCCTCCGGCGGCAGATGCCGCGTCCAGCCTATATGTCCGTCGGCGATTAATACGTGACTGCACTTCGGAGCAATGGCTAGTGCGAACTCCTTTGGTTCGGTTCGTGCACGGGCATAGCACACACGCGCGTTTGCGCGGCAACGGGCGGTAGTCGGGGAGTAGCAATCGAGAGGAGACATGAAATGAATGAGGTTCTGCAATACAGATGGGTAAGACGGCGTCTGGGTGGGGCGACTACCGCTGTTGCGGCGTCGTGCATCGTAGCGTCGGTAGCAGCCGGAGCTGCGGTTGCGCAGCCACCGCCGCCGGATCCGTGTTCTCCGGCCGCCGTGATGCGCGCGCACGCTGCAGCGATGACTCGAATGGCTGACTATCTCGACTCCCGCCCCGACGTTCAACAGGTGTTTGTCGATGCCAGAAGCAAGGCCACACCCCAGGAGCGGCACGGCGTGATTCAAGCGTTCACCGAGAATCACCCAGACGTGGCTGCTGCCTTTCAGAACATCCATCAACCGGTTAAGGATCTGAGTGCGAGATGCGGCTTGCCCATGGGCCCAGGGATGATGCCCGACGGCATGGGGCCCGGTGGTATGGCGCCCGGACAGATGGGTCCCGGCGGCATGGGGCCCGGGCAGATGGCGCCTGGAGCGATGCCTGGGCAGTGAGTCTTGGCGCTCGTCGCTTAATGACTACGCGGGAAATGACAGTGGTGCGACGTGGCGTCACAACCTCTGAGCGCAAACTCGTCTTCGGTGGGTGGCTCTCTGCTCACCGGCGAGTATGGGCGAGCGCGGGCATACTTGAGCCGCTAGCGCGTCGCCGGCTGCGCCTGACGACCGGCGCTAGTTTTAGTGCGGTCAGCACCGCGGTCGCTCATGGCAGAAGCATCGCTTCCTCAGGGCCGGCGACCAGCAACGGCATGAATACGGCATTGCCCGATCGCGGCCGTAGAAGGCGTCGCTGTTGAACCCGGAGTGCTCGGCACCCGGCCTTTACCAAAGGGCCGACAATTCTACTAAGCGACTCAGTAGACGCTCCGCATACTACTAAGCTATTTAGTAGTATGCGGAGACGGACAGCGTGTGGACAGTTTGTCGGCCGACGCGGCGCCGGGCCGGTTAGCCAGGGCTGACCCGTCGGCATCTGGCGGCGAATCTCGATGCCAACCGGCCTCACCATAGGAGTGAGGTGAGCCCCTCGTGGTGGTCCAGTCGTTGTGGGACTCTGTTGCCCGAGTGTTCGGGCAGGAAGAATCAACGACGACATGGCATCGAA
>NZ_BCTA01000090.1 GCF_001570485.1 Mycolicibacterium novocastrense | reverse complement strand
GGGGTCGAGCAGACCCAACCATTCTCGGAACTGCCCCCCATCGAGTAGCTCCGCCTCCCGGAACATGAACTCCTCGACGGCCTCACGGGTATCCCGATCGACCGCAACCGCGTTCATCAAATCGAACTCCTCGACCAGACCATCAACACTGACTCGATATTCTGCTGAACAGATGTGTCCTCCGCTGTAGAGAATGTAATTTACGTCTCACCGGGCCGTCAAGACAACATCTCCAAATGGGCAACGACCAAAACGGCTCCCACAGCAAGCCCCGCGGCGCTCGCAGAACCAGTCGCACGGCACACGTCGTCGACAGCCAGCGAACTTGCAGACGAAGCCGGAGGTATCGCGCGGTCGTCGCCGTGGTTGGCGAGGCTTGACAGCGGCGGCGGCCCTTATAACGCGCACTGTCGGTGAGAGCGCTACCGGTGTGTTCCTCGTCGAGGCGTGGCAGCACACGCACGTCTATTGGCGGTCTCTACGTTAGGAGGGTCGAATCGCCGCGATTAAAGGGCTGGAATGGATCTTTAATGGGGGCATCCCTGCCGAAGCACGCGCCGCTCATGCCTCCACACCGTCGGCGAAGTTACCTGTATGCATCGATACCGCCGCGTCGTCGTCGCTGATCTACGACCGTGACGAATATGTGTTGGTCAGGCTCCCCGCCGGACTCAGGACAGCGGAGGGCCTGGCGGCCCGATGCGACGGCTGATTGTTTGTAATTCGGTGTAGGAATCCAGGCTGGCTGGAGAGAATTCGCGTCCCAAGCCGCTCGCTTTCGCCCCGCCGAAGGGTGCGCGGGGGTCGAGGGAGGTGAAGGTGTGGCTGTTGATGAAGACGGAGCCGGTGTCGAACCGACGGCCGAGCAGGAACGCCCGCTCTTCATCTGACGTCCAGATCGAGGCGGCAAGCCCGTATTGCGATTGATTCACGAGCCGGATCACGTCGTCGAGTTCGTCGTATTTCAGCACGGGCACTACCGGGCCGAACTGTTCCTCTTCGACGATTGCGAGGCGGGGATCAGCCGCAGTGACCACGCTGGGCATCATGAAGTGGCCGTGGTCCCAGGCCGCCGATTCGAGCCGCTGGCCGAGGGTGGTGACGGTCGCGCCGCTCGAGCGCGCGTCGTCCACGATCTTCTCGACGAGGTTCTTCTGCTGAGCGTTGTTCAGCGGCCCCATGGTGACTCGGGGGTCGTCGCCGGGCCCGACGACGATTTCATCCACGGCGGCTGAGAACGCTTCCACGAAGCGGTCGTGGATGCGGGTCGGCACGTAGATACGTTTGAGACCGAAGCACACCTGGCCGGTGGTCGCGAACGCGCCTTTTACGATCTGCCGCATAGTCTCGGGCGAGAGGTCGACGTCGTCGAGGAGGATCGCGGGGTCGTTTCCGCCCAGCTCGAGCGTCACCCGCTTGATGTCGCGCGCGGCCGCGGCCATAACTTTGCGTCCGGTATCGATGCCGCCGGTGAAACCAATCTTGCGAATTCTCGGGTGAGCGACGAGTGCTTCTCCGACCGCGTCGCCTCCGGTGACCATGTTGAGCACGCCCGGAGGGAAGTGCTGTTGGAGGGCTCGGATGATCTCGGCGAGAACCAACGGGGAGTTTGCCGCCGGCTTCAAGACGACTGTGTTGCCGGCGACGAGCGCGGGCGCCAGCTTCATGAATGCCAGGACCACCGGGAAGTTCCACGGCGTGATGGCGGCCACCGGCCCGATTGGGCGGCGGCGGATGAGGGTCGTGCCCCCGGTGTCGCGAATCTGTTGGTCTGCAAGGATTTCAGCCGAAATGCCTGCGGTGTAGCCGCAAATGCCCGACGCGAATTCGAGGTCGACGTGCGACTCTTCGAGGATCTTTCCGTTCTCCCGGCTCAGGATCGGCGCATATTCCTCGATCATGTCGTGGATCGTGCCTGCGGCGGCAAGTAGTGCTCCCTGGCGTTCTTCCAGGGGCCGCGATGACCATTCTGGGAACGCCATTGCGGCCGCTGCGACCGCTTCGTCGACCTGCCCGGGTGCGGCGTCTGGGACCGAACCGAGCAGTACCCGAATATCAGCCGGGCTGACGACGTCGATCGTCCGGTCGGATGTTTCCTCACGTCCGTTGATGATGAGGTTTGCGCTGATCATGCCCAAGTCCTAACTTTCCTGCGGGGAACGGTTGATTTGTGGGAGCCATGTCTGGGTCATCGGAGGATCGCCCGGCGACCGCCAGATAAGTGCCGAATCCGGCGCCGGCCGCATCGGGCGGCCATCATCGCCTGACCCCGCAGCGTGGACCTTGCCGACACCGAACACGCCCGGCTCGCGCTATTCCGATGGACATCAAGTTTTCTTTTCGTCGGGCGGAGCGTCGCGGCTGCCGTCGAGGGGCTCTACGCCCGGGAGGAAGGGGTCGGGGATCACCAGTGCGTGGCTGACAACGATCGCGTCCACGTGGCAATCGATTGCGCACAACCGACAGGAATGACAGTCGTTGGGGTAGATGATCTTGGCTCGCCACTTGGTCGTGGCCCACGGTTCGTCGCCCTCCACCAGCCGGATCACCCCGGTTGGGCAGCTGTCGATGCAGACGTTGCACCCGTCGCACGTTGTTTCGTCGATGCTTTCGATCACTGAACCGCCGCCTCCTCACGGTAGCCTTGCGGCACGGTGTATGGACTTGGATGGCGGCCGGGCGGGGCCTGCACCGGCCACGACTGGATCGGCAGGTCGCGTTCGCTGAACTGCAGATCGAATTCACCGCCGCTGCCCCGGCGGACGAGCAGCCACTTCAGCCACTCATCGTTGTCCGCGTAGGGGTAGTCGATACGAAACAGCTCCCCGCGACTTTCGGTGCGCCGCTTCATCGCCTCACAGGTGATGATCGCCAACGTCAGGTATGCGCGCACCTCATGCGCCTTCTTAAGTTCTTGATAGTCCGGCGCGAAAACGTAACGCAGTACCCGATCCCGGATCCGGTACAGCTCAGCGAGCGCTGAATCGATCCGTGCCTCCGACTTAAACAATGCGAATGCCGGATTGGCCGTCGCCTCGCCGATGGCTTTCCACACATCCACCGGCCGGACCTGCCGCAGCCGACGCATCGGCGCGAAATACTGCGCGAAGCTCTCCTGTGCCTGGTTCTCCCACACACTGCGCGCTACCGCGTGACCGCCGCGCGCCGCCGCCGCGGTGCCCGCCCGGTACCCCGCAACAGCCGAGAAGCTCGAGATCCCGCTGCCAGAAATTCCCGACATCAAATGCGGACACGCCGTGCCATACCCGGCCGCGTACAGGCCGGGCACTGTGGTGGCTCCGTCCAGGTCGATCGTGGGACCGCTGGTGCTGCTCGTGCCGAGCACGATGAACGGGGTCACCTCCAGCAGGTCAGTGGAGGGATCGACCTCAAACTCGGTAAAGGCGCGCCGCACCGTCGGAGACACTTCATACAGCACCTCTAGATCCGCCTGTGGTACGTGACGCAAGTCGAGATAGCACGGCCCTCGGCCCTCGACCATCTCGGTCATGATCGCGCGCGCGATGGTGAACAACCCGCCCTTATCGCCCCAGATCGGGTCATAGCGGTCCATGAAGTACTCGCCCGCCGCGTTGCAGAACTTGCCACCGATCCCCTGAATCTTGGCTTGACCCGGTGTGAAGAATGACCGATTGAAGTAACTCCAGGCAGCGAACTGGCCGAATTCCATGCCGGCGAACTCAGCACCCACTCGCCAGGCCGCCACATGACCTTCCCCGCTGCAATGGTCGGCGAACGCGTAATGCAGCTTGGGGTACCAAGGGCCGGTGTTGAGGATGACGCTGCCCGCCGTGAAGACATGACACTGGCCAGTGACAACATTTACCCCCACCGCACCACACACCGCACCAGCGGTGGGCCGACACCCGTCGGTGGTCAGCAGATCGATCACATCGACCCGCTCGAACAGTCGCACCCCCGCCGCTTTCATCCTCTCCTTGAGGATCTCCATACACACGCGACCATCCACACCCAGCGTCGTGCCAAGGTTGTGGCCGCGGACCGTCACATACTTCAGCGACCCATCCTCATGAGTGGAATAGGGCACACCCCACTCGATCTGCTCGTTAACCCTGTCATAGGCCTCGGCTATGTACTGCTGCACCCAATCCTGATCGGCCAAATAATTGCTGCCCACCACGAATTCGCGCGCCCACTCCGTCATCTCCTCACCCTGCACCCGGTGATCAGGGGCGTATTGGCTGTGGACATACGTCATCGGCCCTGCCCGAGACACCACCGCTTTCTCCACCAGAATCACCGACGACCCCAACTCCGCGGCCCGTAGTGCTGCCCGCACTCCGCCAATTCCCCCACCCACTACCAAGACGTCGCATTCTTGGACCGACACATCCAGGTCACCCATAACGCCAGTCACGCCTTCACCAACATCTCGATCAAGTCCGTCTCGGTTGTTTCGGTGGTCATATGGTCGGGCCCTTTCTGGAATCGGCGATATCCACGAAGGAGGTGGTGAGCGGAGCTGGCCCTACAGGACTACCGACAGGTTGTCGATAGGCAACGTCGAGTGGTCGAGCAACACCTCGCGCCGAGCGAGCCGCAGCGAATCGTCGGTGCGGCGCAACACGTCGACGCGTTCGGCCGACAGCAACTCCCACCGGCCGCTGTCTCCGCGGCTGCGGAAGAACAAGAGATTTGAGCGCACGGTCAACTCATCAGCCTCCGGTCCGGCAGTCGTGCGGATGTTGGACACGAAGTGCCGGGTCCGCGACCGAGGTGACTCGGCCCACGAGAAATCCGTCTCGCCCCGGAGGACCCGCATCTCCAAGCCCGTGTAGTCGTCGTTCCAGTGCGCGATCGCGCCCACCCAACCCGCGGAATCCTCACGG
>NZ_BCTA01000089.1 GCF_001570485.1 Mycolicibacterium novocastrense | reverse complement strand
CCCGCACAGCGGACGCACGGTCAGCGCAACACTGACCGCCCAGCGCACCCGCGCCGACCTCGGCGGGGTGATTGCCGAGACGCTGTCCTACAACGACACCGTGCCGGGGCCGCTGCTGCGGGCCAGCGTCGGCGACGAGTTGGCGGTCACCGTTCGGAACCGATTGAGCGAGCCGACGTCGGTTCACTGGCATGGCATTGCGCTGCGCAACGATATGGACGGTGCCGCTCCGGCGACGCCCAACATCGATGCCGGACGCGACTTCATCTACCGATTCTCGGTGCCGCACCCGGGAACCTATTGGGCGCATCCCCATACCGGGTTGCAGGCCGACACCGGCCTGTACCTTCCGGTGATCGTCGACGACCCGACCGAGCCCGGCGATTATGACGCCGAATGGGTGGTGATGCTGGACGACTGGACCGACGGTGTGGGTTCGAGCCCTCAACAGCTCTATGAGGGGCTTCGCGCCATGGGCCCGCCTGCGCACGATATGCCGGGGATGGGAGACATGGGCGATATGCCCGGATCAGCGACGGTGCCCGGGGTGGGCGGCACGGGCGGCAGCGAACTGCTCGGTGGCGACGCCGGAGATATCACCTACCCGTACTACCTGATGAACGGCCGAATCCCGCAAGCTCCGAGCACGTTTCGCGCAATACCCGGCCAGCGAGTTCGTATCCGGCTCATCAACGCCGGCTCGGATACCGCGTTTCGGGTGGCGCTGGCCGGCCACTCGATGATGGTCACACATACCGACGGCTTCCCGGTGGTTCCGACTGAGTTTGACGCTGTGTTGGTCGGGATGGGGGAGCGTTATGACGTGGTGGTCACCGCCGGTGACGGGGTCTTTCCGCTCGTCGCCGCCGCTGAAGGTAAGAACGCCGTGGCGCGAGCGCTGCTGGTCACCGGAGCCGGTGCGCCTGCTGCGCCGGATTTCCGGCCACCGGAGTTGTCTGGCCGCGTCGGCACGGTAGAGCAGGTGAGCGCGGCGCCCAGCGTGACGCTGCCGAGCCGCACCGCCGACGTGGCACTGCCCGCCGACCTCGCAGGATCAATGGCCACCTACGATTGGACGATCAATGGTCGGCCGTTCGCCGCTACCGAACCGCTGAACGTGCAGCAGGGCCAGCGCGTCGCGGTGACGTTCAACAACATGTCCATGATGTGGCACCCGATGCACCTGCACGGCCACACCTTCGAAGTAGTGACAGCCGACCAGCGGCGGCCAGGCCCCCGCAAGGACACCGTCAATGTGCTTCCGATGCAGAAACTCACGGTGGTCTTCGATGCCGATAACCCGGGGATATGGATGCTGCACTGCCATAACACCTATCACCAGGAGGCCGGCATGATGACCAGCCTGAACTACAGGACCTGAGGGCCGTGCGTCGATCTTCGCCAGAATGACTCAGTGATATCCGTAACATCTCCGGCGTCGGTGACTTGTTAATGCACGCCTTGTGTTCCGAGCAGTGCGACGAGCGCTGACGCGTCGAAGACCAATGGGTGCCCAATGCTGCCAAACTGTGTACGTAAGCAAATAGTACGTATATGCAGGAACGATTCCTCAAGAAGTGGCCGGGTGGGTGGCGCCGGATGAAGAGATCCGGTGGCGGGCAGGCAGATTGCAAACTCTGATGGCGGTACGCCCGGGGCGGGCCTGGTGAGGCGAAATTGAAGAATCGCGACCCGGTAACAACACGGAATCAACTTCGCGCCTGGGCCGTGGCGTGCGTGCGCGCTGTTACTGTGGGCAACGTTGTGAAACACGATGGCTCGCGAACCACGATACTGCTGCGCCGACTGATCGGGCTGGCAGTGATCTCGTGGATGCTGGTCGCTGTCACCGGGTGGGCAGCCACCTGTGTGGATCCTCCGGCGCCGCACGGACCCCATGCTGTGGTATCGGCACTCGGGTCTCAGTTCGCTGAAGTCGTCGATCACCCACATTGTCTGGACGGGTCCATCATCGACCTGCACCACGGTATTGCCGCGGCTGTGCTGCCCCGGGTCATGACCCTGCCCCTTGCGCTTGGATTGGTCACCGCCGTGGCTTTGGCGCTGGGCTGGTGGGGCGCCGCGGTCGGCACATCCATGCGTGGCCCGCCGCCGGCGGCCCGGGCTGTGCTCTGGGGTCGTGATCGGCTCACCCGGTTCTGTATCACACGCTGCTGAGTGGGCGGCGCATGACCTGTCCGCATTGAGCGGACTCGGGTCGATGTCTGCTGCCCACCATCCATAGCCGCGTCCTCTTCAGCGCTGCGGCTCCGACGCAGAAGCGTGGAAACCCTATGAACCATGTCCTATCCGTACACACGCCCGACCTGTCCGCCTCACGTCGCCGCGCCGTCGGCCGGTATCACCGCCGGCCTGCCACGCTGGTCGGCCGCACTCCAGTGCTGTGGATCGGTGCTCCGTTCAGCTCTGAAGAGCGGGGCTTTTGGGCCAAACTCGAGGGCTTCAACCCCGGCGGGATGAAGGACCGCCCGGCCATGCACATGGTGGAGCGTGCCCTCGCCCGTGGCGATCTGCAGCCGGGTGGCCGGATCGTCGAATCCACCAGCGGCACACTCGGGCTGGGGCTTACGCTGGCGGGCACCGTATACGGGCATCCGGTGACGCTGGTCGCTGATCCCGGTATGGAACCGATTGTTCAACGAATGCTTTCGGCATACGGTGGGCAGGTGGATCTGGTGACCGAGCCGCACCCGCGGGGCGGTTGGCAGCAGGCTCGGCGCGATCGGGTGGCCGAGATTTTGGCCGGTGATCCGACCGCCTGGTATCCGGATCAGTACAACAATCCCGACAATGTCGACGCGTATCGGGGCTTAGCGCTGGAGTTGCAGAATCAGCTGGGGTCCATTGACGTCTTGGTGTGCTCCGTGGGCACCGGCGGGCATTCGGCCGGCGTGGCGCGGGTGTTGCGCGAGTTTAATCCCGACTTGCAGCTGATCGGCGTGGACACCGTTGGTTCGACGATTTTTGGCCAGCCGGCAAGCACGCGGTTGATGCGCGGCCTGGGCTCGAGCATCTACCCCCGCAATGTGGATTACCGCGCATTCAACGAGGTGCACTGGGTGGCGCCCGCGGAGGCGGTGTGGGCGTGCCGAACCTTGGCAGCCACCCACTACGCCAGCGGTGGGTGGAGTGTGGGGGCGGTCGCGCTGGTGGCCGGTTGGGCGGCGCGCACCTACCCGCAGGGTACAAGGATCGCCGCGGTGTTTCCCGACGGCCCGCAACGCTACTTCGACACCGTCTACAACGACGACTACTGCCGGGCACACGGAATCCTGGCAGGCCCTCCAAGCGCAGAGCCCGCGGTCGTCGCGGAGCCCACAGAGTGCGTCGTGCAGTCGTGGACGCGGTGCGCGCGGGTGGTTGACCCCGTGGCGGTGGCGCGGTGAGGGCAGTGGCCGCACAGTTCAGGAGTTTTGGTTGGCCGAGCCGGCTGCTGATGATCAACCAGTTCGGCATCAACCTGGGCTTCTACATGCTGATGCCTTACTTGGCGGGATATCTGGCCGGCCCGTTGGGGCTCGCAGCATGGGCGGTCGGTCTGGTGCTGGGCGTGCGTAATTTCTCACAGCAGGGCATGTTCATCATCGGAGGCACGCTTGCTGACCGGTTGGGCTACAAACCGCTGATCGTGGCGGGATGCCTGCTGCGTACCGCAGGGTTCGGGTTGCTGGTCGTGGCCGAGTCACTGCCGATGGTGTTGATCGCCTCGGCGGCGACGGGCTTCGCCGGAGCATTGTTCAACCCGGCGGTACGCGCTTATTTGGCAGCCGATTCCGGTGATCGGCGCGTCGAGGCGTTCGCAGTGTTCAACATCTTTTACCAGGCGGGCATTCTGGCCGGTCCGCTGGCGGGACTGGCGCTGATGGCGCTCGACTTCCGCGTCACCGCGGCAGCGGCGGCGACAGTGTTCGCGCTACTGACCGTTGCCCAGTTGTTCGCCCTTCCCCAGCACAGCGCCACACTCAACGCCGAGAAGGCGTCCGTACTCGATGACTGGCGCGCCGTGGTGGCCAACCGATCCTTTCTGCTGTTCGCAGCGGCCATGATCGGCTCCTACGTGTTGTCCTTCCAGGTATATCTCGCACTGCCGCTGCACGCAGCGATTCTGGCGCCA
>NZ_BCTA01000088.1 GCF_001570485.1 Mycolicibacterium novocastrense | reverse complement strand
CCGATATCGCACGACCGGGCCGGAAGGAACCCGGCACCACCTTCTGACCGTAAAACAACTCATGACGCAACCCCGAAGGATCCGACAGCGTCAAAAAGCCCAACACACCGCGGGCCGCGCAGTCCTCCTCGGTTCCCACCTCAAACCCAATGCCCCGCTTGTGCAGCAACTCCCCGGCAGCCTCAAGCGCATCCTCGCTGCCCACATCCCACCCCGCATACAGCATCCGGTTGCGGTCCCCGTGATGAACGGCGATCCGGTGATCCGCGTCGTCGATCCGCAACAGGACCGACCCACTGGACGCCTCAACCGCCTCCATCCCCAAAACCTCCGGACCGAACGCCAACCACTCCTTCGCATCCGGAGACTCCACACCCACATAACCCAACGCTTTCACCAACATGTGTAAAACCTCCTATGTTGACCCGACGTCGATGCGCATCGCGCCGGTGGCAAGTTCCAGCCCTCCGGACGGCTGGTTGAGGCCCCGCACGCCCAAGCCGCCGTCGCTGTTGATGACGACGCCGGTCACCGCTCGCGAGTTGTCTGCAGACGCGAGTAGCAGATACAGGCCGGCGTGATCGGCGGGCTGCTGCGCGTACTGCAATGGGTTTGTAGTACTCATAATGTCGGCGATGCCGGGCACCGATGACAACACGTCCTGACCCTGGCCGAGGTCCTCGATTCCACGCAGGCCCGTTACCGTGCCGCCTGGAGCGACGCCATTCACCCTGATCTTCGGCGCCAACTCGTAGGCCAGTTCACGCACTACGCCAACGACTGCGTGCTTGGAAGCGGTGTACAGCGGGCCGCCACTGGAGGCATAGAAGCCAGAGTTGGAGACGGTGAAGATCATGCTCGGGCCATCGCTTTTGAGGAGTTCAGGAACGGCGGCCCTGGCACCAAGGAGGTAGCCCTTTACATTGACCGCGAAGATCTCATCGAAGGCGCTGCTGAGGTCGGCTCCGTCGAAACCCACCAAAGGGGCAAAGTAATCGAAGATCCCAGCGTTGCCGACGAAGACGTCGAGCTTTCCGAACGCATCGACCGTTTCGCGCACCGCCATGACGTTGTCTGCATACGACGTCACGTCACCTGTTACCGCGATGAGCCTGCCGTCGGCGTTGCCGATGGTAGCCAGGTCGCCTTCCGAGCGATCCAGGACGCCCACGCATGCGCCCTCGGCCAAGAAACGCTCGACCACGGCCAAACCGATTCCGGCTGCCCCGCCGGTCACCAGGGCGACTTGCCCGGTCAACCAACTCAAAACTATCGTCCCTCCGGTGATGCGCAATGCTCTTGTTGCTCTGCATCTGCCCACCAGTGTCCTCGCCGCTGAATGGGGGTCTATCCGCGCAGCGCTGTCGAAGCTCCGATTCACGCGGGTCTCGATGCTCGGGCGAGGAGAGTGCGGGGGATGTCTACGCCAATGGTCCGATGGGATCGGAAGCCGCGTCCCAGACCACCCGCGGCAATGGACATGAGCGCGTGCCCGGATGTGCCTATGAGGACCTTTTCTCCGATGGGTGACACGACAAACCATGGGTTTCGAGGCGCGCCAACTCGTGACGCCACGCGATGGTCTCGTTGAAAGCGTTACCGAGATCAGGCAGCTCTGCTGCATCAGCGTCGGGCAAATCAGCCAGAGTGCCACCCGCAGAAGCGATCTGGAGCGACAAACGCGAGATCGTGTCGACGCTGATGGCCTGTAGTACGGCCCGCTCGACGGTGTCCGCAGCACTGGTGAGGCCGTGGGCACGGAGAACGACCACCGGCCGGTCTGCCATAGCAGCAACCATTTCCTGGGCTAGTTGCCGATTGCGCACCAATACGCCTCGCCGATAGACCGGCACGCCAGCCGCGGCGAGCCGAAAACCGGGTATGTCAAACGCTCCGACGATCGGTCGGACAGCCAGACCGGCGAGATCGGCGGCGACTACCGCCTCGGGGTGCGCATGAACCACAGCATTGACATCGCGGCGGGTGCGGAGCACTTCGGTGTGCAGTGGCAACTCGTTCGGCGGCTGGTAACCATCGTCGAGTTCTCCTTTGCCGCCCGCTGTACCGTCCAACGTGACCATCCGGATGTCCTCTGCGCTGGTGAACGCGAGCCCTCGCTCGCGCGGACCACGACATCGGATCAGCAGTCGATCTCGGTCGACGCGCAGGCTGATGTGGCCGAGGATGCCTGGCGCCAAGTCGCGCGCCGCCAGGACGCGACAGGCCAGCGCGATGGCGTGTCGTTCAGTGTCTAGCCCTGCACCCGAAGGGGTGGAGCTCATCGCCAACTCGGGGTTTCGGTGTCGACGCCGTCCTTGACGACGACAGCGAAGTCCGCGGATGCCTTACCCAAACTGCGATGGGTGGTGCTGGCAGCGCAGATGGCCATCCGGTTCGCCTCCTTAACCGTTCCTATAGGGCTTGGGCTGTTGAGGCCCCGAAGCAGAAGGCATCGTTAACCACGAGCCATCACTTCCACGCAGTTAGGCGCTACACCCAATAGCCTTACTGTATAACAGAGATCTACTCTGTAAAACAGAGACTCTGGTTTCGGTGTGGGCCTATTGTCGCCGACAGTCCGCGCAGGCGGCGCAACAACGACATTGAGACACGTACCCTTTCGCGAGCGGCGTCTCGGCGGCCCACGGTTCTGCCGGTTGCCTGGGCCAGAGGGTGGGCAGACATGCCCTCGTCCCAGGGTCACGGCCGACGACATCTTCCTTCGACCGTGGGGGTTCTCAGTGCAAACGTCGAGTAGGTCTGCGGATAACCCACACACCCGCCGAATCAAATTTCGCGTGCCTCACGTTCGACGCGCTAAACAGTGACTTCGCAGTTCGTCCAGGCGACGGCCATTCCCATCAGGGCGCGGGGAATGGGCTCATAGACGCTGGCCCATGGCGTGTTGCCGCCGACTGCGCCGACGGCACATATCCATGATCTCAGCTCGATGTTGCCAGAGTTGAGCAGGTCTTCGCTGGTCAGTTTGCTCAGCTCGTAGCCGTTTCCGGTAGCAAGGCACTTCAGGGTGCGTCGATCGAATTCGTCGTCGATTGAACCGTGAACGCGCGGCCCATCGTAGGCAGCCCATGGATAGCCGGCAGTGAAGTGTGAGAGCCCACCGGACGCGTAAAGACCTATCCTCTCGTCTGCAGGGCGGCGTGACCGCACGGCGTCGGCAATCGCGCGGCCGAGCGCGAAGCACCGTTTAGGCGACAACGACGGCACGTGAACGGCATTGAGGAATACCAACACCACTGGGATTTGGTGGTCTCCGAGAATATTGGCGACAATCTCGCCATGGGCGTGTGAGTGCAAGGTGGTCTCACGGAAATCGACAACGGTGGCGACGTCGAATCCGGCCTCGACGGTGTGCTCACTCAAGTCCCTACTGAGTTCGGGCGAACTTTTCCAAAACCGCGCGTCTGGCAAGAAGCGGTCAGACACTGTGAACCCATCTCCTGTGTGGATGGCTATCTGGGGCAGTGCCGAACCGTCGAAGTTTTCGTTCTGGTCATCACCGATGATGATCAGGCAATCCAGTCGGTCTTGTCTGATGCTGTCACGCAGCCTTTGAAGCCCGTTCTCGATGTGCGCGTAACGCGCCGCAGCGTCGTCGAATGGTTCTTCGTACCTGCCTGCAGGGTCAGGTGGTGTCTTACCGCGTCGCAATGTGTAGCTTTGCCTGTTCTTTATGCGGAAGCCTTCCCACCTGGGAGGCGGGATGAAAGTGAAGGCATGCGACGACGCGTAACCGGCTACAATCTCACCCACGATTTCTCCTCATCTGAAGTCACAGCGATACCTGGTGGGAGAGAACGACTTCGCGATCTTCGTAGGCCGACTGCAGGATGGCGAAACATACTTCTAGCGTCGCGCGCCCCCAGCGACCGTCGTGCTGAACAGGGCGGTCCTCAGTGATCGCCCGGTGTAGTTCAGCCAACTCTGCGGCCCTGCCCCGCATGGTGCGCGCGACCGGTATTTCCTGCAATCCGTTTTGCCCGTACACCACCAGCCCGTCGGGCGACTGCCTGATCGCGCCGCGTTCGCAGGACACCACGGTCAGGCCGAAGTAGGGGTGGTGGATGATCTCTCCGGGGGCGGAGTACCCCCACAGTTCCTGTGATTCTTCGGTCGTCGTCGCAGCACCGTAGCGGCCCTGTTCCTTCTGCGCTTCCAGTGCGACTTCAAGGTGGTCAGGGTTCTGACTGAGCGCAGCGAAGTTGCTGGCTACTCGCTGGTTGGCTTGGGGGCTGCGGCGGCCGCCGTCTTCTGCCACCCAGGAGTGCAACTCCGCGACGTCGAAGAAAGCTCGCGCGTCATAGACGAGCGTGGCGGAAGCTCCTGATTCGAATCCGAGATGACAGGTGTATCCCCCGACGCATTTCCGGACGTCGTCCCATATTGTCGACGCACGCACTGTTCTGGCCAAACCGCCGACTATTTGCCGCACGATATCGACCTGGTGGGGCCCCTGGTTGAGCACTGGCCCGCTGGTCGAGCGCAATTCCGAAGTCGGCCACGGTCGCCGGTTGAAGTCATTGAAGTTCCAGGTGTTGACCATGAGCAACTCGCCGAGATCGCCACTGCGTACAAGTTCGGCCATCGCTCGCACCGGCGCGTCAAAGCTGTGTGTGTGGCCGGCCATCAGCTGCACGCCCGCTGCCTGGGCCGCCTCGACCATTGCAGTGCAATCGTCGATCGACATGGCCAACGGCTTTTCGACGATCATGTGTTTTCCGTAATGCGCGGCCATCAGGGCATGCTCCCGATGCAGCTCGGGAGGGGTGGCGATGTAGACGACGTCCACGCTCGGGTCGGCACACAGTTGCTCTGCGTCGGTATAGGTGTGGCCTGCGAACTCGGTGGCGAAGCGGGCGAGCGAGTGGGACCGGGTATCCGCAGCCGCCACAACCCGATACGGCAGCGTCGACATGTCTGGGTACTGCTGGAAGATTCGGGCGACTGCCTGACCGATTCCGAGAAATCCCAGGCCTAGTTCGCGTGAAGCGACATCTGTCATGTGTGCGACCTAACTGAGGGCTATTGGACGACTGGGCATTAGAAGAAGATCGAAATCGCTCGTGGAAGAACGCTATGAGCCAGGGTGATGTCCCGGGCGGCCAGCAGCAGGCCCGAGTGCTTGTCTCGGCGTAGAACGTCTTGTCGTTTGCCGATGAAGAAGCTTTCGTGGCGTTCGTGGCGTACGAGAAACACCATGACGCTGGATCGGACGCTCAGCTCTTGATCGGATACATCGGTGACCAGGATGTCGCTGACAATGCGCTGAGTGATCGTGCGTGGAGTTTCCCCGGGGGCGAGCCCAGTAGCCAGCCGGGCAATTCTCAGCTTCAGCGATTCGTAGTCGTCGTTGAACAACAGAAACGGCGGTAGGCCGTCATCATCGTCGACCGGATGCGTGCTGGACTCTGGGAATGGCATCGTGTATCTGACATCCGGCGCCAATAAGCCCAGCCACTCGTCCAGCCGCCCATCATCGAGAAGCATGGTCTCCCGCGCATAGAATTCGTTTATTCGCAGCCGCAGTTCCACGTCCAACTGGCTGGTCTCCATGGCTAGGCCGGCTCCGTCATAGTTCGGTGCCAGTGCCGATAGAACTCGCGCTGGTAGGCTTCGCTGATCTGCGGCCTGACATTGCCGGGTAACTCCGCAACCAGCGACTCCATTGGTTCGACGTCCTGGCCGAGTGAGTAGTTGAACGGCACATCCCGGGCGACTCCGGTGTCAAGGGCGTCGGACAATCGTTCGAAGTTTTCGTGATCATCGGGCGTCACGAGACCGGCCGCCGATTGCCGCTGACTCAAGATGAAGACCATGCGTTCCTTGACAGCACGGGGCGCGGAGCTTTCCACCAGACACCACTCCCAAACCTCGGTCAACCGCGGTCCCCGAGGCTGCCACATGATGAATCCCCGACCGTAAAAGGCCGTGCCCATGCCAATCATGCTGAAGTTTGGGAAGATATTGGCTACGTGAAAGCTGTAGGGCTGCACGGGGGATGTCGCCAACCGCTCGTCTTGCAGGCGCTGCCGCTCGGTTAGCCAGTCGACTGCTTCGGTACCCAGCGTTTCGGCTTGGGCGAGATCGTCCTGATAGAAATTCTTACCGACTGCCAGTTGCAGCAACCCATGGGGCGCGCAGCCGTCGAGAACCACGCTGTAGTGCTGCCCCTCGTCTATCGAAAAGTTGATGCGGGCAGTCTGCCCAGCTTTCGACAGTGCGGAAACCGATCCGTGAGTGGCAGCGAAGTGATACTGGTCGCCGCCGAAGTTCTCGGCCAACAACTTCCAGTTGACGGGCATGAGGTAGCGGTGCAGGCCGGGAACGACCTGCAGGCCGTTGGGGTCACAGTCGAGTAGAAAGTTGTCGAGGTACCACAGCAGGCCCTCCCCCAGATATTCTTCCAGCGGCGGCGCCGACTGATCCCAGCAAGCAAAGATAAGTCCTTTGTAGGTAGCTACCCGGGGGGAGACGAGGCCCATGCTGGCCTTATCGAACTGCGGCCCGTAGGCGCTCCCGGCTAGCGGAACACTGCGCAGCCGTCCGGCAGTGTCGTAACTCCAGCCGTGATAGCTGCAGTGAAAGATGTTCGCGTTGCCCTTGTCGAACTGACAGACTTTATTGCCCCGGTGCCGACATTTGTTCAGCAGCACACGAACACGAGATTCCTTGTCCCGGCATACGATCACGGCGTCGTCGGCCATATAGGTTGTGCGGAAGTCACCGGGCTTGGGGATCATGGACTCGTGGCCGACGAATAGCCACGACCGCTTGAAGATGGAGTCGAGTTCCCGCTGGTACACCGCCTCGTCGTAGAAGGCCGAGGAGTCTATCGGCAGCGCCGAGCCGGTTTTGGAACCGATTGTCTCCATCAACGTTGCCCTCGGGACTCGCGATCACCTTGAAGATAATTGGTGAGGATTTGGTTGAACTCTTCCGGCCGTTCCCACTGCGGCCAATGGCCACAATCCTCCATCAATGCGAATTCAGCGCCGGGAATTAGCTCGGCTGCCCGCCGTCCGAATTCCACCGTCGCCGAGGGATTGTGACTCGTCCACAGCACGAGCGTGGGCCTGGTCAAGCTGGTCAATCGCTCAGCCGTGAGATTGTCCTCAGCAGTCGCCGCTGAGGGCGGCGCCGTCGCGTTCGTCAGTGCCGACCGCGATTCTTCGCTCTGGTAAAGTGCCCACCGCAGCGCCACCAGTTCATCGGTCAGGTCGCGGTCAGGGTGGTGGAAAAGCCAGGCCATCCTCTCCCGCACATTCGCCGGACTCGGGTCAGCCAGGAATTGCCGGGTGACCCGGGCAAGCTCTGCGCGCCCGGCAGCGGTGCGAGCCTCGGCATCGGCGCCGACCTCTAGCGTCAACCGCGCGCCGCACACGTAGATCAACCGGTCGACACGGTCGGGATGTTCCAACGCAGTCCACGCCGCGATCCAACCTCCTAACGACTCGCCCACCAGGTGGGCTCGGTCGATGCCTTCCTGGTCCATGTATCCGAGTAGGTGACTGACATAGTCCCGCCGCTTCGGGGCGACCTCACAACCACTGGTGAGACCGTGACCCAACAGGTCCAGCGCATGCACTCGGAAATGACGCGACAGCGCCGTTACGTTGCGGGCGAAGGCTTCGGCGTGACCGCCTCCCCCGTGCATGAGAATGAGGTCCGGACCTTCCCCTGCCTGAATTGTCCTGGTTCGGACGCCGTCGACATCTACGAAGCGTGTTTCCGCTCCAAGCAAGCTCACACAAATTGAAGCGTCTTTATGCAACCTTCGACGTCCTCTCAGCCAGTACAGTACCCAGTTTTTATCATACTTCCCGAATATCTGCAAGGTAGAAATTTAGGCTTCTGTGTAAATCGACCCTCGAAGGGGAGACGATGCCCACGTCAAGCGGGCGCAGCGGTGCGGCTGGCGACGCAAACTGTCGACCATCACATCGACACAGTTCTTCGCTGCGGTCGTGCAGCGTCGTATCAATAATTCTTTCTGTGCCGCAATGTCATTCGCACCTCGCGACAAACCCTGAACGCCACGCGGACTGCCACGTTTCACCAAGGTCGGACGCAACCTAGCCGACGAGCGAACGTTCTTCTCGGGAGTACTCACTACCTGAGTGCACCCGATAGACCCCTCAGTTGGAGCCGTGGATGCCAAGCGAGGACCGGTGAGTGGACGTCAGCACCGTAGCGGCGTCGACCGTCCTATACCCGGGGACCGATCAGGAGGTGCGCTGGCCACTCGGGTAGTTCTCCAAACAATCTATTAGTTCGTTCAGTCGTGCAAGCAGCTGCTGCCTGTGTCGCGGGTTGATACCGGCAAAGAGTCTCTGCAGAAAGTCGTAATGACCGGGCAGAAATTCGGTCATGAACTGATCGCCCTTCTTCGATATCGCGACCACAACCGAGCGCCGATCGCGGGGATTCACCTTGCGTGTGACAAAACCTGCCTTGGTCAGCGTGTCCACCACGCTCGTCAGGCTGGCTTGGCGTACAGAAATAGAATCGGCCAGTGCGCCCATCGTCATCGGCCCGTCGGCGCGCTTCAGGACGGTCAGAACGTTGAACTGGCTCATCGAGAGGTCTACCGGCGTCAACTCATCGACGGCGACCCGACCGAAGGCGGTCACAGCACGGTAGAGCGCAAGCGGGAGCGCCAACGAAGAGGGGTCGTGATCGGGTCCGGCTTCGCGGGTCTTGGCCGCGACCTGTTCGGCCATCGTCAACTTCTCGGTACTCATGAAGTCCCTTGCAACGTTGATCAGCGGTTCGGCAGACATCTCCACCCGGGTGCCGATCATACCGGCAAATGGTCGGTGGTCTTTCTTTCCGCTCACCGATATTCGACCCGTTAACAATTCAGTTAGCTATACAGCGTGACGGGGGTCGCACTCAAGACGTAGGGGTTCACTTCGGAGGCATCGACCGGATTCGCTGAAGAAGTTCTGTGCTTTCGGGGTAGGCACGGTCGCGAAACTCCGAGGCCGCAACACTTTGGAAGAAGTCCACGACGGGCTCAAGCGTCCTGCTGCGGATACCGGCGTTCGTCGCCATACTTTCCGCCAGCGCGGAGTCTTTCGTAATGGTGCTAGCGGGGGCGCGGTTCCTAACTGACTCGGTGTCGTGGCGGAAGTACGCCGCCGCCGTAGTGAGACCCGAGTCCCCCCCGCTGCACTCCGCGATCGCGTCGGCTACCTCGCCGGCATTCAATCCCATCGCCTCAGCGATTAAGAGGGCTTCCGCCGAAGCGAGATACCAGCTGTACTTGACGTGCTGGTTGAGAAGCTTGGTGGCATATCCCGCACCTCGATGGCCGCAGTACACCAAGGTGCGCGAGACGGCGGCGAGGACATCGGCATCAGGGCCGAGCACCCCGCTTGGCCCTCCGACCAGAACGGTCATGTTCGGCGCCTTTCGGCTGACGGGGCAATCGACAAAACGCCTCCCAGCCGCGTCGTAGGCCTGACCGATGATCGCTGCAACCTCGGGATTACAGGTCGACATATCCAGCAGGGCGGCCCCGTCGGCAAGGCCGGCCAGGACACCTCGCTCCGACCCGAGCGCCACCTCCAGCACCTGACTCGGCCCCGGGAGGAACGTCAAAACGACATCACATGCGCCGGCCAACTCACGCGCGTCCGCAGCAGCCTCGGCGCCTAGCTCGACAACTGGGCGTAACACGTCGGGCCGAATGTCGAAACAAACCACCGAATGGTCCGTCGCGAGAAGCGACGCCGCCAGCGCGGAACCCATGGCGCCCAAGCCGATCACGCCGACCCGCCTCATGACACCGACCACCGAATGTCAGGCCGTAAACCGACTACCGACACAGTCGGCGAATGCCGGCATCTGCGGCATGGTGGCTCAACATACGGCTATCCCAGCGCCGGATCGGCGAATCGGACACTGTTTCGCTTGGCCGCCTCAATGAGGGCCTTCACGTCACCCGGGCCGTTCGACGTTTCGTCCACGTCTGAGAAGAAATCCAGCGCGCCGCCCGGGCAAGACGAAGTCGTGATCCACCGGGCGCCGTCAGAGAGAACGCGATAGGCGTGCACGACGCCAGCCGGCACTCGAATCGCCTCACCCACCTGCAGGGTCGCTTCTTCGCCGCCGCGGCTTACCCACAGTTCGCCCTCCAGCACGACATAGCTTTCATCCCAGGGATGTTGGTGCGGCGGTGGGCCAGATGATTGCGGAGCGCGGACATCGAACATCTGGTACCCGTCGCCGACGAGAAGCGGGCGCATTTCCTCTGTCATCACACGCAGGGCGGTCACGTCATCGGCACGCCGCTTCGGTTGGAGCGAAGTAGACAATCCAGCTGCCCCCTCATCGGTCGCGGCCCATCGAATATGTTTAGAGAAGACTATATTTTGCCGTGCTGAAGGTCAAGGGTTCAAGGACATGGTCCGGCTTCATAGAATGATCGACAGGTTTTTAGCGAGTAAGACCGTTTGGTCGAGGAGTAGCCGGCGACGGCACAGTTGCCAGTCACCGGCGACGCGGCGCAACCGGTCCTTGCGCCGGCCGACCAGCAAATCAGTCTCATCGGCGACCCGGTTTCGATACACCAGGAACCGGCAACTCACATCGACTTCCGCGCCGTCTACTCCTTCAATACGCACGTTGGTAACCAGGTGTGACACTCGCGAGACGGGTTCCTCGGCCCAGTGCAGTCCAGTCATCAGCTGCTCCACCCGCAAAGCGACGGTCTCCTTTTTCTCGTCGAACCAGCAGATGTCGTGACCTTCCTGAGTCTGCTCCAGCTGCGCGAGGTCCTCGTAGGCGACGTTCACCCGCAGTGGAACGGAGTACTCGTAGTCCTCGGTGAGCAGACCGAGCCATTCGGAGTAACGTCGTTCGTCGAGCAGGTCGGCTTCCCGATAGAGGAAATCGGCGATTTCGGCCTGAAGCAGCAACTTCTCTACCGCATCCTGCCTCGTGGAAATTTCACCGCCCGTTGCACTCACGACCGTGCGGCTCTCTCGTCGGATTTGGCAAGTTCGATGAGTTGAGGCCACGAGAGGTTGTCAGTGAACTCGGCCCATCGCCGGTAAAAGGCGCGTGCATTCACCTCGCCAGCGATGGGCTGGTGAGAATGCACAGCCTGGTCGAGCGCACTGGGAGTTTCCATATCGAGACCCTGCTGATAGTTGTAGGGATAGCGCCGGGCTATCACGCCCTGGCTGGCCTGCGTCGCGTAATTCCAGTTCTCCATATCGTCTTGCTCCGTCATCCCTCCAGGACCCGAGTAGCGCATGTAATAGCGGCGCAGCCAGTCACGTACATCATCGGGTGCGTTCTTGTCGATGAGGTACCACCGCCACACTTCGGTTTCGGTGGGGCTGATCGGGTGTGACACCAGGATCGTCCGCGGAAAACCGGCGGAGAACGACATATTGGGGAACATCGTCGCTGGGCCACGTCCGCCGAGCAGTCTGCCCTGCGCCTGCAGTCGCTCCTTGCGGACCGCCCACGCCTGGGAGAAGTACTCACTCAAGGCCGGTTCTTCGGCGAACTCAGGATAGGGAATCTCATACGCCAGATTGTCCGACGCGCCATGGCCCATCCGAAACGACGTCTTCACACGGCCCTTCGAAAAACCACCCTGATCCTGTCGTTCACCGTGACGCCGGGAGTTTCTGCCACCCGGCCCGATACCCACCTGTTCAACCGAGGCATGGGTCGTCGCCCCGTGATAGGTATCGCCCAGAAAGTTTTCTGAAACGAACTTCCAATTCGATCTGATGCGCCACTTCTGCACTCCACGGAACACCTCGGTCGCGCCCTCGGTGCCATCGAAAGCATCAGCCAGGTTGTCCAGCCAATAGTGAAAGTCGCCGACATACTCGTCGAAATCCGGGGCGGCGGGGTCCCAGCACGCGAAGATCAGGCCCTTGTAATTGTGCACCTTGGCAGCCCTGACAAGTCCCCAACTCGCTTTGTCAAGGCCGTTGCCGTAGGCCATGCCCTGCTGCGGCACACCGTGCAAATCCCCTGGAGTGGACACCAGCGAGCCGTCCATCGAGTACGACCAGCCATGGTAGGGGCAGGTGAACTGCAGCGTACGGCCCTCGTCGTAGCGACACACCGCCATACCCCGATGTCGGCACGAATTGAGGAGGACATTCACATCACCTTGAGCGTCACGGGTCAACAGCACCGGATCCGAACCCATCCTCGACGAGAAGAACTGGCCCGGCGCAGACACCTGCGTGGCATGGCCCACAAACAGCCAGGCTCGCGGAAACAAATACTCCAACTCACGGTTGAAAATCGAAGCATCGGTGAAGATTTCGCGACTGATCTCCCCGCGATCGACATCGACGAGACTACGAGCGGTCGTGTCCGAACCGCCTGAAGTACTCATTTTTAACGTCATCGGTACCTTTCCTTTGCTGTAATGCCCGAATCACCCCGAGACAGCCGTAACTCAAATCACCACAAACCGTCACCGCGTCTGCCGGGCACCGATCTCACGCGTCGAAGTGGAAGTGGAGCCAGATCCTGATTGAGGATGCAATACACGAGAACTCATGTTGGTTGAGACTCAAGGACATTCGACGATCCGACTCGTCTCCACCATGCATCCGACCCCCTGATACTTGCGCCGTTCACGGCCGTCTCACTCAGGCCGTTTCGAGGCGTAGAGCCGAGACGGGGCAACTGCGAATCGCCGTGACAATCCGCGCCTCATCGCTCTCGGCTACCGTGTCATCAAGAATGACAACAGTTCCCGCATCACCGATGTCAAAGACGTCGGCCGCTGCAACGACACAGTTCGCGTAGCCCTGGCAGACCTCCACGTCCGCCTTGATAACACTCATTTGACCCCTTCTTGTCCTACAAACTTCTGATGAGCTTTGCTTTTGCCATCGAGGGCGATGGCGGCAATCCCTTGCGCCGCTTGCCGATCCCCGGCGAAGACACCGAATTGGAGATCTACGGTTTCTGCGCCAGCCTGGGCATGCTTGCCAGTCACCGTCCATCGCGCCTGCACCACGTCGCCCGGGTGAACCGAGGCACTCATCTTAAACGGACCCAGCTGCACCAACCTGCCGCGAAGGCCCATCCATCGACGAAGCCCGGTCTCGAAAAGAGTTTCCAGGCCACGAGTATTGAAGATGATGTCGGCAAGCCCCGCGGCATGAGCGGCCGCGGCGCTGTGGTGTATCCCGGAAAACATGCGATCCGCGGCAATGTTCATCACAATGCGCTGGTAAGTCAGGGCCAAGGCCGGCCCGCGCACTTGCGCACCGACCGTAACGTCGTCGAACTGAAGTGGCGTGTTCCAATCGACACCGGTATCGGCATCGTCCACTGAGCGCGTGCGGGGACCTCGGTCGCCCTGCTGGGCGCGGGCCGAAGTGCCGGGCTCAGGCCTGGAGGCGTCGTCTGGGTCGTAGTTGAAGACGGTATTTCGGTTGAGCGCCACCAGTTCTCCCGAAACCTTCACGTACTCCGACTCGTATTGCAGGAAGACTCCGGTACCCACCCGGGTGCGCTTCTGCTCTACCGAGATGATCGTCGTAGTCCCCTGCAACCTGTCCCCCAAGTACAGCGGTGCGTGGTACTGCCACTCGCTGCTGACGTTGACCGATCGGCTGAACGGCAGAGCCAGCGTGTCGGTGATGTTGCCCGTCATCTCCTGCCCGTCGACCAGATAGGGACTGGGCTGCCCGGGTGCCCAATACGGCGGCAGCCCCCACAGCGGAGTCATCGTCACCGGGGCCACAACGCCGAGGTACCCGTTCGCCTTCGCTGCCGCCTCGTCGTCATGCAGCGGACAGGAAAAGGTGAAAACCTCCAGTTTGCGGCGGATGTCGTTCTGCGTCACCGAGTCGGCGCCCCGGAATCCGATCTTCTCACCGACACGATCGCGTAACTCGTCAGCGGCGGCCATTGCCCCGCACTTCCGCAGCGGGCAGCCGAAATGCCGGCAGCACAACATCATCGGCGACGTGCACATAGACAACCTCGACGGCCGCATCAACCAGCATCGCCGTCCGGTCGGCAACTACGCCCACCATCCGTGCCACCATCCGCACACCCTCATCCATTTCGACGACGGCGCACACGAACGGGACGGCCTGGTCGAACCCGGGATGCAGCGCGCGGTGAATAACCGTGTGGCTGAATACCACTCCCCTGCCCGACGACCTCTGCCAAGACCAAGCGTCACTGCCGCAGCGCGCGCACGTCAGGCGAGGAACGTGACGCCAACGGCCGCACCCTGAACAACGCTGAAACGACAGCTCTTCACGTCGGCAATGCTCATAGAACTGGGCCGTGAGACCCTCCAGGGATGGCAACGGCGGTGCTGCGACATCCGGTCCCGTTCGTGTCACATCGGTCCCCTTGTGAACCGGCCAGTCACAACGCTGTCACCGACGCAATATCGCGAGAGCACCTGAACCCCATCCGCCGCCCATACCGGTCACTACCGCCAACTCCGCATTGTGGACCTGCCGCTCCGCTAAGCCCCCGCGCAGTTGCCGCACCGCCTCGACCAGATTGTTCATGCCTTGCACGTGGGCTTCGGATAACAAACCGCCGTTGAGATTCGTGGGCAACGAACCGTCAGCGGCGATACATCCGTCGAGAACGAAATCCGCTGCTTCGCCTGGCTTACAGAACCCGGCCGATTCGATCTGCCGCAACACGTTGACAGTGAAACTGTCGTAAACCTCGAGCAGATCGATGTCAGACGGGGTGACACCAGCGTCGGCAAATGCGCGCGGCGCCGCCTCGGCAAGCCCAATCTCCAATGGGTCGGCCCTGTTGGCGAACTCATCGACGGGAAATGGGCGACCTTCGGCCACACTCATCACAAACACCGGCCGGTGCGGGCCGTCAGCCGCACATTCGGCCGCTGATACCACCACCGCCGCTGCGCCGTCGGTCTCCAGACTGCAATCGAACAAACGAAACGGCGTACTGATCGGTGGAGCGTCGAGATACTCCTGCATCGTCAGCTCACGGCCGCACATCACCGCATTCGAGTTGAGCTGCGCGTTAGCACGAAACGCGACTGCCACCGCCCCCATCGCTTCAGGCGGCACGTCATACTTGCGGACGTATCGGTCGGCCACGAGCGCATACTGGTGCACGGCCGACACCGCGCCCTGTGGCGCGTAATAGTCCCGGACAACCTTGCCTATCGCCATGTCCGCGCTCGATGCCATCCCGCGGGCACGCGGACCTGAGTACCCACACCAGCCCGCGGGAATGAGGACATGCCGCGCGACGCCCGACCAAACCGCCATCGCCGCAGTTGCCAGGGCCGCCACACTTGCCGCGCCTCCGGTATGGGAAGTCACCGCGTAACGAACATGCGTCAGGCCGAGATTCGCGATGAAATCTTCGGCCGTGCCACCGTTGATCGGGCAGATGAGCCCATCGATCTCGCCAGCCGACAACCCGGCATCCACGATCGCGGCATGGGCCGCTTCGAGTTGCAGGCCAAGGTCCGTTGCCGACTCAGTGCCATCACGACGGTAGGCCGTATGACCAACGCCGACGATGCAGGCCTTGTCGCGCAGCGAACTCAATGCCCGGGAACCTCTCCGTCAACGTCGACCGCCCCGACGACGCCACTCGATACCAGCGCCTCGTACTCCGAGTCGGCCATGCCGAGCCACTCGGTCAGCACCTCTTGGCCGTGGATCCCGAGACCGGGCCCAGTGCTGCGCACGGATCCGGGAAAGTTCGTCAGCCTTGGTACCACCCCGGTGACACGGACCGGACCCAATTCCTGGTCGGCGACCTCGACCAGGCTCTGGCGAGCCGCGAACGTGGGACTGGAGAACATCTCTGCCGGCGTGAAGATCCGCGCAGCCACGACACCCGCACTCGCGCAGGCCTTTTCGACGATATCGGAGTTGTTTTCGGCGAACCACTGGCGAACCATCTCGCCGAGCTCCTCGCGGTGCAACATCTGCAGTTCCTGAGTCGCGTACTTCGGATCATTGCGCAGAGTCGTGCCGCCCAGCAGTTCGAGCAGGCTCTGCACTGACCGAACGGTGCCGGTCGCCACGGTGTACCACACCCCATCGCCACTGAGATACGTGTCTGACACCGGTGACGGGCTGACCTGAAACTGGTTGCCCTGACGCTCGGCAACAAAGTTCAACTGGTCATAAAGGATGACCTGCCAGTCGATACCACGAAACAGTGATTCGTAGAGAGCCAGGTCGATACATTCCCCATCGAAGCGATCCCCGATCGCTTCGCGTTTGAACAGTGCTCCGGCAACAGCGAACGCACCCATGATTCCTGTCGTGACATCGCCCAGGGAGAAACCGAAATGCGTCGGTGGCCGGTCAGGATGCCCGGTGATGTGTACCGCTCCGCTCATGGCCTCGCCGACCCGTCCGTATCCCGGCTTTGCGCTCTCCGGGCCGATCTGGCCATACCCAGAAATCCGCAACATGATCAGCCGCGGGTTCGATGCGTGCAGCTCCTCCCATCCCAGTCCCCAACGCTCAAGCGTTCCCGGGCGGAAGTTTTCGATCACCACGTCGGCGCGTTCGACCATTTTGCGCACCAGCGCTTGCCCCTCGGGGAGACGCAGATCGACAGCGACGCTTGACTTGTTCCGCGCCGCGGACTTCCACCAAAGGGGCACTCCGTCTTTACGAGGACCGGACCTACGCAACATGTCCCCCGAGCCGGGGTCTTCGATCTTGATGACCTGTGCTCCGAAGTCGCCGATCAGCGACGCAGCGAAAGGCGCCGCGATCACATGCCCCAACTCGAGGACTGTCAGACCGTCGAACAGACTCTCCATATTGGCAGACACTTAACTCCTTTGGTGGGGCGGCGTGACAATCGACGGCGCGATACCGGTCGTGCTATGCCGATGGGTCGATCAGAATTTTTACGTGTGCATCGCGGTTGACGCGCAGTTCCTCGAGACCCTGACTGACCACGGCATCCAACGGGATCTCGTCGGTGATGAGTTCACCAAGGCTGATCGCCCCCGTAGCTAGTAAGTCAAGAATCGCCGGAACCTGCCTTTGCGCTTCGTAACAGAATGAAAAGCCAATATCTGCTTCGCGCATGACGCTTCGATTGATGTCGATACCAGCCGGGGCCTCCCAAATCGCCACGACCATCAATCGACCGCGGGGGCGCAGCACGCCCAACGCCGCATCAAGCGCGGGTTGTACGCCCGCAGCGTCGAAGGAGACATCGACGCCGTTTCCGTTCGTCAACGTCCGAACCACCTCAACTGCATCCTCGACCAGAGGATCGATTACGCGCGTAGCCCCGACCCGGTGGGCGGCAACGCGGCGTGTCCCCGAAACCTCACTGACGATGACCTGAGTCGCACCTTGAGCAAGGCAGAATTGCACAAGGGCAAGGCCGATCGGGCCGGCACCGGCGATGAAGACGGTCTCACCAGATGCCAGCTGGCTACGGCGAACAGCGTGGTACGCCGACGCGATCGGTTCAACGACGGCAGCCTCGGCGAGACTGATCTCATCCGGGATGCGAAACAACGCCTTCGTCGGCAACGACGCGTAGCGGGCAAGCGCTCCGTTGACAGCGAAGCCGATGAAACCGACTGCTCCGCAGAGTGCTTCAGCGCCCTGTTTGCAGAAGCCGCATTCACCGCAGCCGAAAACGCCGACGCCGCAAACCCGGTCACCTTCGGTGAACTCGCGCACGCCGGACCCGACGCCGACCACCGTCCCGGAATATTCGTGTCCAATGACGACCCCTGGCGCAGCATGCATCGGACCGGCGATGTACTCATGCAGGTCTGTGCCGCAGATCCCCGCTCGGGCCACCTCGATGACCACTTCGCCCGCACGTGGACTCGGGTCGGGAAGCTCTTCAATCCGCACGTCTTCGCGACCGTGATAAATAGCTGCGCGCACCTACCGGCCTACCTTAAGGACAGACCCAAATTCGCTCGGCCACAACGTTCGTGGGCCGGAGTTTCGGCGGAGGCGCCGCCGTAATGATGTCAAGCTCACCGGCACCTTAGATCCAGAATGACAGGTTGTGCGTGGGCAACGTGGTGTGATCCAGCAGGATCTCGCGCTGGACCAGTTTCAAACCCGTCTCGTCGCGACGAATAATGTCTCGGCGCTCGGCAGCGACTGTCTCCACCTTAGGCTCGTCTGCGCGCGTGCGCACCAGCAACGCATTCGACGTCACACGGTACTCATCGCCGTCCTCACCAGACCTGACCCTGACATTGGTGATGAAGTGCCGGATCCGCGACGGAGGATCCTCAGCCCAATCCGACGACGTTCGGTGCCGCTGAATACGCATCTTCAGACTCGTGTAGTTATCACTCAGGTGCATAGAGCGCTCAGAGAACCCCGGGCCACCTGCTCTGCGAAGCGTCTGACGGACGCGCGCGAAATAGTGCACATCCGGTGCCAGCAATTCCAGCCACTCTTCGAACTCATCGCGATCCAACAGATCGGCCTCGTCGAAAAGGAAGTCTTCGATTTCCTCGCGCACGTCGCGCGAAACCCTCGCAGCCTGAGGTGGATCCTGCGGCACCGTTGACGTCATACGTTCTCATCCCTTCTCGGTGTGGCCAGATAGTCGAAGTACTGCTTCCAGTACTCGCGCTGATTCTGTTCGGCGTAGCCACTGGCCAACGGTCGTCCCGGGCCCAGCCACGTTGGATCAGGAGCCAGATTGTCCAATCCCATCTCCAGGTTCAGCTCCACACCACCAGCCAACTCGCCCCGCGTTCCCTTGGTAATAGCCTGAAATATTTCAGCGTCATCCTGCTCGAAAACACCTGCCACCCCGAACGTCCGAACATAAGTCTCAAACGACTGCTGCTTGAACTCTTCGGGCGCGTTGCGCTCCACGAAGAACCACGACCACACCTCCATACGAGCTGCGTCCAAGGGACGCCATTGCCGCAAGGTCAGAATGGGCATCGGCATAGACTGCCCGTCCTTGGCGATGAAGGCGTTCAAGAAGGACAAGTTCGGGAACACATTGCCATGAATGAACATCGTCCGTTTCAGCAACTCGCCATGGACGTCATCGCCGTAACCCTCGCTGAGACCGGAGACGACTTCCTCGGGATAGCCCATGTACGGCGGTGCGGGTATGCCGGGTGGTGCGCCTAGAACGCCCGCCCCGTGCCCGCCCGATAGGCTGACGTGGGCCGGCGAAACGGCCACATTATCGGGCGGTAACAACCCCAGCTCGCACATCGAACGGTGCGTCATCACCGTGTGATAGCCGTCCCCAACAAAGTTATCGGCGCCGGTCTTCCAGTTCGCGTCAATCACCCAACGCTGCGGGGCACCCCACGCCTCAAGGCCGGCCGGGCTCTTCTTCATCATCAAATCGAGATACCAGCGCATGTCCCCGAGGTACTCATCCAGTCCCGGCGCCTCATCCGACACACACCCGAAGACAAGGCCCGCGTACGAGTCCAGCATCGGCAGAGCGCGCAACCCTAGCCGACTCTTGTCGAACGCAGCACCGTACACTGCCTGCTGCGCAGGTATCGCGATGAGATCACCGTTGTTTCGATAGGTCCAACCGTGGTACGGACACTGGAACGCCGACTCATTCCCAGACTCGGTTCGGCAAAGCAGCGTGCCGCGGTGCCGACACGAGTTCGACATCGCCCGAATCGTCATATCCTGCTGCCGCGCGACAATAATTGAGTTATCAGCGATGTAGCGCACTACATAGTCACCCGCATTGGGGATCTCGTCTTCGTGGCAGAGAAACTGCCAGGTCCTACCAAATACTCGCTTCAATTCGAGCTCGTAAAGCGCTGCATTAGCGATGAGAGACGCAGGGAGGCGACCCTTTAGGATGGAGCCGCGCGCATTCTCTAAGGTTCGCATTGTCGTCGCATCAGGCGCCATCGAATCCACCGGGCGCACCTTCCTATCGATTTGTGCCCGTAGAACGTGAGCACTCATGTGGGCTACACCACACGGAAGCTTACATAGGATGACAACTGTTTGCAAGCTATTATTTAGGCCACCGCGGTAACGGCGGTATCAGCCGGCATCCCCTCGCAGACCGACGTCTGCCACCCAGGACTCCAACCGAACAGAGTTCTTCTCGACAGTCGCGGCCCTTGGTCCACCAATCCCGCCATCTGACCCGACTTCTGCAGTACCCCACAGCGACCCTGGCAAGTTGCAGGTTCGCTAGGCCGGACTGAGAGTCGTTCGTTGAGCGATCCGGCCGCGGCTTTCATTCAGTGTTTGGCGGCGGCGCTGACTCTTGCTATCGCATCGCGCAGCGCCCTCAGTTCATTACCCTCAAGTGCCGCAAGCGCTTCGGGAGCCGGGTCGTCGACCGCATTGATGGTGGCCACCATCGACCAGCCGGCGTCGGTCAGTGATACCACTTTGTACCGCCGGTTGGTGGGAATAGTCTGACGCATGACTAGGCCGCGGTCCTCCAGATCGTTGACGGCCACCGTGGCCGCCGGGGGATCGATTGTCACGGCGTGCGCGACCTCTTTGACGGTCATCGACCCGCGGGACAGCCGGAGCAGTATCCGGATGCGACTGAAAGGTAGGCCCGTCTGGTCGACGGTCGCTCGCCTCCAACTGTCGCGGTTGTCGGTGACCAGTGCGGTCATCGCGCGCCAGACCTCGTCCGCTTCCGGATTACGCGACATCGGCAGCCTCCCGTCGCGGATCGGTTCCTGCGATCAGCGGCGCCAGATGCTCTGCTGAGCGCAGCGCGCGCTTCGACGTCGAGTAGACACCGAGCGTGAAGATCAGCACACCAACTCCAGCGAACACTAGCCATAGGGGCTGGGCGGAGACCGCGAAATCGACGTTGGTGTCGCCCAATGCCGCACCAGCGACCGGGCCACATATGGCCACACCGATGGCGACGCCCACCTGTCGGCTCGTGGATGTGATAGCCGCCGCCGCACCGGCGCGGTCGGTCGGCATACCGCTGACGGCCGCGGTTGTGACCGGTGCGTTCACCATCGAAGTACCGACGCCGAAAACCGCAAAGGCGACCAGCATTCGCCATTGCGGGGTAGCGTCGCTCATCTGCGCGAGCATGAGAGTCGCGGCGACGATCAATGCGCCGGCGATCATCAGCGACGGTCTGGCACCAAATCGCCCCACCAGCCGGCCAGACAAGGGCGAGAAGATGAATGCGCCGACGGCCACGGGCAGAAACATCAGCCCGGTATTCACCGCTGAAAGCCCGCGCTCCCCTTGCAAATAGATTGACATCATGAACAGGAACGCGCCCCATGCAGCGAATGCGCACACCGCGATGGCCGTCGCCGAAGCAAACGGGATGCTGCGGAAGAATCGGAGCTCGACGAACGGGTCGAGGCGGCGTGACTCGTAGCGCAGGAATGTCGCGAAGGCCAGCGCTGCGAGGCAACAGCTAACGACGACGCGGGTGTCGGTCCAGCCCATCCCTGGCCCTTCGATGAGCACGAACACCAGTCCGAACAGGAAGGCCATGCCCAGGACCAAGCCGATCAGGTCGACGTGGCGCATGGTGACCGACTTGGATTCGGGAACGAAGATCGCGGTCAACAGCACCGCAAGCGCGCAGATCGGCACGTTGATCCAGAACACTGCTCGCCAGTCAACATACTCGAGAAGTATTCCGCCCATGATCGGACCCAAGGCCATCGAGATGCCTACGACGCCCCCCCATATGCCGATGACGCGCGCGCGCTCCACTCTGCCGGTGAACACCTGCGTGACGATCGACAACCCAGCAGGAGTGAGCATCGAACCGCCGATCGCCTGCAGGAAGCGGGCGCCGATCAGCGTTTCGACGTTGGGAGCCACGCTGCACAGTAGGGAGGCCGACGCAAAGATTGTCAACCCGATCTGCAACGTACGCCGCCGACCGAATCGGTCGGCCATGGCACCCGAGAGCAGCAGTAGCGAGGCCACCATCAAGGTGTAGATGTCAATGACCCACTGCATTTGCGAAGGCGACGCCGAAAGGTCGGCGCGGATGCTCGGGATTGCAACGTTGGCGATGGTCACGTCGATCGACACAATGAGCACGCTCAGGCAGCAGGACGCCAGGACGAAGGCCTTGTGCCGGCGGCTCAGTCGTTCGACAACAGTTTCATTCACACAACTATTTTGAAACTACAACTGATGCTAGTGCAAGTCGGCGTGTACCAGTCGATTGCCTGCTGCCCGACCCGACGCCGGACATAGCCGCCGCCGCGGGCATCGGAGGGGTTCCGGGGGAAACAGCCGCGTGTCACATACCCGCAACGGCGCGATGCCGTGTCCCGAGTCGATTTTCTAATCGGTCGCTTATCGTCTGGGGCGCCGATGCACGGCCGACTGACGCCCTACGTCAAATAGCAGTTCTCCCACAGGATTTCGACTGCGAGAAAGGTCACCGTCCGCTGTAGGCGCCTTCCGGCGCATCGACGCAGTTCAGTCCAAGGTGACGGTTACTGCCTTAACTTGGGTGTAGGACAGCAGTTCCTCCGTGGACTCTTCGGACCCAACACCTGACGATTTCCGACCGCCGAAGGGCAACCCCCAGTAGTGGCGTGCACTGCCGTTTATCCAGACGTAGCCGGCATCAAGTCCCGCAGCCATGCGGTGGGCTTGGCTTACGTCGTTGGTCCACACCGCGGCGGTCAACCCGAACTCGACGCTGTTGGCAACTTCGACAGCCTCGGCTTCGTCACGGACGGTCAGCATCGAAAGAACGGGCCCGAAGATCTCGTCGCGGGCGACATCGGCTTGTGGTGCCACTCCAGCCAATACGGTCGGGGCGACATACCAGCCTTTGCTACCAACACCCTGCGCGCGTCCTCCACCGGTAAGTACGCTGGCGCCGCCCGCCCGTCCTGACTCGATGGCCCGCAACGACTTTGAGTATTGCGCTTGGTCGATGACGGGTCCCATGTCGGTGCCGTCAACGAGCGGGTCGCCTACCTTGATGGCAGCGACCTGATCGACGACCAGATCAATCACCTCGTCAGCGATCGCTTCGTGCAGCAGCAGTCTGCTTGTTGATCCGCATGATTGGCCCGCTGTGGTGGTGAAGTTCATCCCTACCACGGCGCTTTTGGCAGCCGCCTCGAGGTCGGCGTCGGGCATGACGATCATCGGGTTCTTGCCGCCGAGTTCCAGCGTGACGTATTTGACGCCGTGCTCGGCCGCCAAGCGCTGGATATGTCGGCCCGTGCCCGGGGAGCCGATGAAGCCGATTCGCCGGACTAGTGGATGGGCAACCAACGCGGCGCCGGCAGTTGCCCCGTGCCCGGTTACCACCCCGAATAGGCCTTCGGGCAGGACCTCCCTGGCCAGCTCGGCGAGCCGGATGGCCGACAACGGTGTTTGATCGGGAGCTTTGAGCACCACGGCGTTCCCCGCCATCAGCGGAGCGGCGATCTTGGATCCTGCAAATAGGACGGGATGATTGAAGGGGACGATTCGAGCGACTACGCCGTAGGGCTGCTGCAGCGTGTAGTGCAGGTTCGCCGAGAGCGGGATAGTCCGTCCGCCGAGGTCGAGCGCGTCGTCTGCCATCAGCTCGAGCACGTCGGCCGCCCACGTGACGTCGTCGCGCATCGCAGGCAGTGGAAAGCCGCCGTCAATTGCGTCGAGCAGCGCGAGCTCTTCAGAGTGATCGCGCATGAGTGTCGCCAAAGCCCGCAGCGCGGTGCCGCGCTGGCGAGGCGTCCGCAGCGCCCAATCGCGTTGAGCGGCATGTGCAGTCGCCACCACCCTGTCGACATCCTCACTGCTGCAGTCGGGCACCTGGGTCAGCACGTCGCCGGTACACGGATCCTCCACGTCGTAGACGCTTTGGCCCTGCAAAGTTGCGACACCTAGCGGGAGCGTCCACGTTCTCATGACTGCACTCCGTGGGTCGTCTACCACTCATCGCCTCCTTGATAGTTGACACGTGCTTGTCAGCGGGCATCCTCTTGCTAGCAGATAATATCTCCGCAATACAGAAAGTTTAGCTCATCGAAAGCGTGCTCCCAAAGCTTCGTTGCCTGCCGGCTGCCCGCATCACCGCACGGATTCGAAGAATGCGCGGATGTCGTCGACGAAGAGCCTCGGTTGTTCCAGAGCGGCGAAGTGCCCGCCGCGCGGCATGGTCGTCCAATGGGTGATGTTGTAGATCGGTTCGCACCAACTTCGCGGTGCGCGCAGGACCTCCTTGGGGAAGGCAGCAATACCAGTGGGCAATTCCACACGAGTTGTCGCGTCCAGGGTCTTGAAGCTCTCCCAGTACAACCGGGCCGAGGAGGAGCCACTATTGGTAGCCCAGTACATCATGACGTTGTCGAGGAGCTCATCGCGGCTGAGCACGTTCTCGGGATGGCCGTCGCAGTCCATCCACGCTGCGAATTTCTCGACGATCCAGGCCATCTGGCCGACCGGCGAATCGGCCAGTCCGTAGCCGACGGTCTGAGGCCGGGTGGACTGCTGCTCGGAATAGCCTGTCTCCCAACGCTGATAAGTCGTCAGGGCGGCCAGGGCCAGCTGTTCTTCCTCGGTCGGATCGGTGATGCCACCCGCTGGAGGGTAAGCGATCGGCATATTCAGATGGATGGCGGCGCAGTGGCCGCGGTTGCGGCCCATTTGTGTGGTGATCGCTGCTCCCCAGTCGCCGCCTTGGGCACCGTAGCGCTCGTAGCCAAGTCGCAGCATGAGCGCCTCCCACGCCTGCGCGATTCTTTCAACACCCCACCCGGCGTTGGTGGGCTTGCCGGAGAAGCCGTAGCCCGGAAGCGCCGGGCACACCACGTGGAAGGCGTCCTCGGCCCGTCCCCCGTGGGCAGTCGGATTGGTCAGCGGCTCGATCACGTTGCGAAACTCCACGATCGAGCCAGGCCAACCGTGGGTGATCACCAGCGGAAAAGCCTCTTCGTGCGGAGATCGCTGGTGAATGAAATGGATGTCCACGCCGTCGATTTCGACGACGAACTGATCGAATCGGTTGAGGGCGGCTTCACGGGACCGCCAGTCGTATCCGTCGGCCCAATACGCGGCCAGGTCGCGGGTGTACCCGAGCGGGATGCCCTGGGTCCAGTCCGGTACACACTCGGCTTCCGGCCAACGGGTCCGCGACAGACGCGTTCGTAGATCATCGAGAACGTCATCAGCGACGTCGATGCAAAATGGTCTCACTGCGCGCAGGGCACTCAAGTTCACTCCTCACAGCTGCTATCGGCGGATTCGGGGGCCACCAGCCGACCTTGAAGTTGGGATGGTGCTCATTTCGGCTCGAAACCCGATATCAACCAGCGGGATCCGACCTTGTCGAGGCTGACCTGAACGACGGAGTCGGTCTCTGTCGGCGCGTCATTGCCCACAGTGGTGGTTTGGTCGACAAACACCAAGACGATGGCACGGTTCTTACCGGCGGACACGGAGGCAGCGGCTGACACCCTGGCGGTGGCCGAGATTCGCTTCTGCTGCGCCCCAGGAATCACGACATCCTCAGTCAACGATGTATATGAACCGCGAAATGGTCCCGTCAGTCGATCGCGCGCATCCTTCAATTTCTCGGCTGCCGTTTCAGGCGTGTAGGACAGCATCGCGACCGTCGCTTCGGTGGCGACCTGAACGGTTTCAACGCGGGCGCGATCCTCGTCACCGGCGGTCCCTTCTTGATACTTGAAGTAGGCCGCACCCAGCGCCAACAACAACGCGATAACGGGCAAGAGCCAGAATCCGAGCATCCGCACGAAAGTGCCGCGACGATTGTCTGTCGAGGCAATATCATTGGCATTCAGGCATTCTGGCGCTACGGCGGCCTCGCATCCCGACGCGCTGTTCGATGCTTTCCCGGGTGATGGCGGTTGATCGTCGGCTCCGGCGGAGTGGACGACATCATCCTGTTCACCTTTCGCTGGTGAATTACTCACGGCACGAACTCCACGTCGGCGACCTTCACATCGTTGCCAACTTTCTGCACCGTGACGCGCATTCGCCATGCTCGGGGTTCCTGTTCGGGTCCACCGCCGACAGTGGTCTTCACGCTGACCGCGACCAGCACTTGGGCCGTGTCATGAGACTGGGACTCCAAGCCCGCCTCAGTAATGGTGCCGACCGATTTGGACTTCACTTTGTTGACCACGTCGATGAATGGTTGTGACCGCTGGGAGAACTCGTCGTAGAACGTGCCAGTCGCCGAGTCGAGAATGCGCTTAGTGTCGGCATCGGCGTGCTGCCAGTCGATCGTGGTTAGATTCAGTGCTCCTTGACGTCCGACCTGAACAAACAGCTGCCGTTGTTCGGAGGACTCATGCGTTTGGCGGGCCTGGTAGCCCAGCCAACTGGTCAGTGCGGCCATCGTCACGGCCGCCAGCAACCCCATCACAAGCGCTAGTCGCTGCGGCGGCATCGGGGTTCGCGAGGGGGGCGCGGTGTCCCCATGTTGTTTTCCGTTGGCGACTTCGGGGTCCCCGCCGTCGGCGGCTTCGGCCGGACCGACATCGAGGGTGTCATCAGGGGCCGTCATACTCGGTGTGGGATCGTCGCGGGCCGGGTCGTCCGCGGTGTCGATGGTCACCGTTCACCGTCCTTTGGCGGAAGCAGCATGTCCTGCCAGGTCTGGTCCCCGGCAGCATTCCGGCCCAAATCCGCCTGCCTGTACTGTTTTCCATCCGGTCCGATGTAGCTGCCTGTGCTCGGGTCGTACTCGGCGACCGGAATCGGGGCGGTCGCCGGCACGGGGGTGGGCGGTGGCGTTCCTGGCGGCAGCTGCGGAACCGCCTGACCGGACAGCGTCGCGTTCGGATCGCCTTTCCAGTTGGTGCCGTCGTTGAGTGGTACGTAATTTTCGTCGCTTTCGCACATCTTCACCGTCGGCGCGCGCTTTCCCGGCCGAGTCACACAGGGCAGGTTGCGAGCCCCGCGGACGTTCGTGAGGCCGGATTCCTGTGGTATCCGGCAGTACAAGTCACCGGCCGGCTTCGGTGGGTAATCCACTTCAGACGGTGCGCGTTGCTGCTGGGCGGGTAGGTATCCCGTTCTGCACGGCGGGGGCACGTTGAGGTTCAGGTTGAAGGACAAGAACACACCTTTGTAATCCTGTTTGGTGTTTCGGTTGGCCAGCGCGGCACCCTGGAGGCCGGCGATCTCGATCGGGAACAGGGCGAGAATCTGCTCGAGGTTGGGTTGATAGGTCAGTCCCACTTGCCCGAGGCTGACCAGATTCGCCAGCAGGATAGGCAGGGTGGGCCGTACCCGGTCAAACAGCTGACGTACCTGGTCAGCGGCGGGGGGTCCGTTGACCAGTAAGCCCTGCACCGAATCATCGTGCAGCTGCAGCTGATTGGTGATTTGAGCGAGGTTGGCCGCCCAGGTCTGGATGGAGTCGGAGGTTTCGGTCTGGGTATCCAAGAAGGGTTTGGCCTCGTCGATGAGGGTGGTCAGTGCGGGCAGGTTGTTGCGCGCATCGATGGCCAGCGTGGTGGCACCCCGGGTCAGCCGGGAAAGCTCGGGGCCCAGGCCACCGAAAGCCGTGTAGGACTCGTCGATCACCGTTTTGAGGTTGTCACGCGGGATCGCCTCAACACCGGTGTTGACCGCGCGCAGCAGTGCGTTGATGTCGGGAGGGACCGAGGTGCGGTCGGCCGATATCACGTCGCCGTTCGCCAGCAGCGCACCGTCACCGCTTCGCGGGACGAGGTCGACGAACAACTCGCCGACCGCGGTCTGGCTGCCCACGTGAGCGTCGAGGTCGGCCGGGATCTTGATGTCTGACTGCAGCGACAGCACCGCGTCGACTCCGGTGTCACTGAGGCGGACATCTGCGACCCGGCCCACCGTCGTGCCCCGGTAGGTCACGTTGGCGTTGTCGTACAGGCTTGCTGCGTCCTGAAGCTTCATGGTGACCTGATAGCGGCCGACACCGAAGAGCAGACTCGGCAGCCGAAGGTAGTAGAAGGCCATGCTTCCACCGGCCAACAGTGTCACCACTCCAAACACGGCCAGCTGCAACCGGACTCGTTTACTCAGGTACATTACGGTCCTTGGTCCAACCGGTAGGGGACGATCAGCGGATTTCGCGCGGTGTAGGGGCTGGGCAGTTGCCCGATCGTTCGGCCCCACTGCAGTTCCAGTTCGGTGAGCTTGCCTTCGAACCGGGTACCGGTAAACAGCGCCGCGTCGATGCGACTCAATGTCAAGTCGACGATGGTGGTGATGTTGGCGTAATCACCGCGCCACCACTTGGTGAGGTTGTCTTTCACGAACGGAACCGTGGTGAACAAGTTCAGTGAACGGGTGAGCGCGGGACCGGCGTTCGCCAGTGATTCCAGCACGGGTCCCAGGTCGTTCAGGATTTGGATCAACGACTCTTGGGACTGGTTGACTGAGTCGGCGGCCAGCGCGCTGAATTTGCCGAGCTGGTCGACCGCCTCCACGAGCTGGTCGCGTTCGGCGTTGATGACCGCAAGCGCGTCGGGAATCGTTTCGAGGGCCTTGTCGATGACTGGTTTTTGTGCCGCGAACTGTGCGACCAGATTGTTGAGGCTTTCGGTGGCCGCGATGATGTCGCCGATTTGACCGTTGACGTTGGCGGTGAAGGTGTCCAGCTGTGTGAGCAGGCTGCGGAATTCCTCTTCCCGGCCTCCGAGCGCGGACGTGATTGCTGCGGTGATGTCCTGTACTTGCCCCACTCCGCCGCCGTTGAGCAGGAGGGATACCGACGCCAGGGTCTGTTCGGTGGACGGGTAGGCCCCAGCCGAGGTCAGCGGGATCAGCGAACCGGCCCGAAGTTTTCCCGCCGGGCGAACATCGGTGGGGGGTGCCAACTCGATGTGCAGTGAGCCCAGCAGGCTGGTTTGACCCAGCGACACGGTCGAGTTGGCGGGAAGATCGACGTCGCCATTGAGTGCGAGCGTGAGCAGCGCATGCCAGCCTCGACGCTCGATCTTCGTGACGGTGCCCACATTGACGTCGCCCACTCGGACACGCGAGTTCGGCTGCAGATTTTCGACATCGGGCATTTCGGCCTGGATCGTGTAGGAGCCCTTCCCGTTGCCTTGCGTCCCGGGCAGCCGAAAGGAGTTCAGGCCGCGAAAACCGCATCCCGACAGCGCGGCGATGGTCAGTGCGATCACGATCACTGCGCCGGCGCGAACGCAGCGCTTCCTCGTCATGAGCCGCCCCCGGGCGGAATCATCATGCCGGGCAGCCCGGCGGCCGGATCGGTCTGCTGATCCGACGGGCCGGGAACCGGCACCGGGGCTTCGGCTGGCAGCGCTGGCCCGGCAAGCGGTGGCGGCGGATTCGGGTCGGAGGCCGTTGCGCCGAGCGGCGACGTCGGCTGCGGCGGAATGTAATCCGGGCGCATCCAGTCCTCACTGTAGGTGACTTCATTCGGCCGGGCGCTGGCCTGGACAAAGGGGTTCACCCCGATCGGGGGGAAGTTGTATTGGCGGTTCTTGATGATCGGCGCCAAGTACTGCACACATAACTTCGCCGACTGTTCGTTGTTCAGTCGCGAGGCGGCCTGTACTGCGCCGCACAGAAAGGTGATCGGATCCGAGAAGTTGGCGACGTTGAGGACTCCGGTGAGCGTGCCCTGGGCGGGCTTGTAGAGGTTGGCGGCGTTGGACAACGTCGTCGGCGCGATATGCAGCAGCTGTTTGATGTCGTCGGTGCTGTCCGTCAGTGCCTGTGAGACCGACGTCAACTTGTCCGACGTGGCGCCGATCGTCTCGCGGTTTGCGGCGACGAAGGCCGTCAGGTCGCTCACCACGTCATTGAGATTCTTCACCGCATCCCCGACTTCGGTCGGGTTGTTGGTCAGTAGCCCGGTGACCGACGCGAGGTTCTGATTCAGCTGACGTATCAGGACGGTGCTGTCCTGCAGCGCAGACACGAGTGTCGAAAGATTCTTGACGCTGGTGAAGATGTCCGGGCTGTGATCGGCTAGCGCGGACACCGACTGGGACAACTTGATGATGGCGTCGCGTATTGCCGGGCCTTGGCCGCGCAAGTTGTCGGCGGCGGTGTTGACCAGGGCGCCCAGCGTGCTGACTCCGCCGGGCTCGGTGGGCTGCAGCAGTGTCGTCAGCCGTTCGAGCTGTTGGCGGACTTCGTCGAACTCCACTGGAACAGCGGTGCGTTCCCTGGGGATGGTGGCGTTGTCCTGCAGCGTCGGGCCACCGGTGTAGCCGGGCGTCAATTGGATGGCGCGGGAGGTCACCAGGGTCGGCGACAGGATCACGGCTTTGGCATCGGCGGGCACCGCGTATTTGGCGTCGAACCAGAAGGCGATCTTGACTTGTGTGGGCTGCGGGTCGATGGCGTCGATCCCGCCTACGCGAACGCCCTTGATGCGGACATCATCGCCGACGAACACCCCGTTGCTGTTGTCGAAGTAGGCGACGACGTGCACTCGATCGACCTCGCGTGCCGCACGCGTCACCGCAACCGCCCCGCCCACGATGAGGCTGACCAAAACGATTGCCAATCCGAGCTTGGTCCGAGAGTTCGTCATCGTCTGCCTTGGGGAATCGAGGAATCTGTTGGTCCGGGCGCGACTTCGCCGGGCGCCGGCACGAAGACCGGGCTTGGGGTGGGCGGCTGTGGACCGTGCTGATCGGCTGGTGGGGATGCCGGCGGACCTGGTGGGGGTCCACCTGGCGGAGGGGCCGGTACGGGTTCGCGGTACGGGTAGCGGGGATCGCCCGGGTTTCCGGTGATCGCGTCGGGCAGCGTCAGTTTGGGGTCGCCACCCTGGCCGGTCCTCGGATAGGGAATCGGCAGTGCCGGGGTGCCGGGCTGGCCCACCTGGGGGTCGTCGCGCTCGGAAGGTAGCAGCACGTTGGGATCCAGACCGAGATCGGAGAATGCCGCATCGACGAACGGTTGAATGAACTGTCCGGGCACTAGGTTGGCGAGGTAGGCGTTGAAGAACGGGCCGGCTGCGACAGTCTCGCCGAACTGCATCGCATAGGCCGCCAGCCCTTTGATGGACTCTTGGATCTGGATCTTCCGGTTGTCGAGGATCTCGAGAACCCCGTTGAGCTTGTCGAGGGCGGGTTTGAGCGTCGTCTTGTTTTCCGCGATGAAGCCAGCGAGTTGTCGACTCAGCTGGGAGATGTTGGTCGAGATTTCGTCCAGCGCAGCGCTTTGGGAGCGCAGCTGCGCCAACAACGCATTGGTGTCGGAGATCAGGCGCACGATGTCGTTGGTGCGTTCGCCCAGGACGGTGGTGGCCTTGGCGGCGTTCGCGAGCAGTTCGCGCAGCTTGGCATCGCGCTGGTTGAGGGTTTCCGAGAAGCGGGCGACGCCCGCGACGGCGAGGCGCAGGTCATCGGGGGTGTCTTGGAGCGTCTGGGACAGCACTGTTAACGACGTTGACAGTTGCTCGGTGTCGAGCCCGCTGATGGTAGTCGTAAGGTCTCCGAGGGCGTCCGGCAATTGATACGGTGAGGTCGTCCGCTCGACAGGGATGGCGCCGGAGAGTGTCCCCGCGCCGCGGGTCGTGAGATCGAGGACCTTATTGCCAAGCACACTGGTCGTCTTGATCGACGCCTCGCTGCGGTCCCCCAGCCGGATACCGTCGGCCACCGTGAACTTGACCAGTACCCACTGCCCGTCGAGCGTGATGCTCTCGACTTGGCCGGCGGGAGCGCCCGACACCCGCACCGGGGCTCCAGTGGTCAGTCCACCAGCCTCGTCGAAATACGCCGAATAGGTCTTGCCGGAGGAGACGAACGGCAGCTTGTTGTAGTTGAGCGCGCCGACTACGAGCACGGCGGTGGCCAATACACCGATGGTTCCCATGAGAACGAAGTTGCGCTCCGCGAACGGCTTCATTGGGGTGTGCACCTGCCGCTACTTTGTCCGACTAGCTTGATGTACACGGGTTGTCCGCCCTTTCCATTCACTTTCAGCAGCAGATCGCACAGGTAGAAGGCGAAGTAGTTGCCGTAGAGCCCTTGCCGCAGCAGTACTCGGTAGGCATCAGGCAATGTATTGAGGAGGTTGTCGAAGTAGTCACGATCTGCGAGCACAGCGGTCGCGGTGCGATCGGTCTCGTGCACAGTTTTCTGCAGCGGTGGTCGGGCTTGTGCGAGAAGGTCGGCGATCGACCGGGCAGCCTCGTTGGCATAGGCCACTCCGTTGCTGATGTCCTGCTTGCGGGCTTGCAGCCCGTGCACGAGCTGCGACAGCGAGTCGACAGCCTTGCCGAATTGCTCGCTGTGCTCGCCCAGCGATCCCAGCACCGCGTTCAAGTTGACGATGGTTTGCCCGATCAGCTCGTCTCGGTCGGCCAGAGTGTTCGTCAGCGCTGCAGTCTGAGCCAGTATGGAACCGATCGTGGCGCCTTGACCCTGAAAAGCTGCGATGAGTTGGCTGGTGAGAGCGTTGACCTGTGTGGGGTCCAGGGCGCGGAACAGCGGCCGGAACCCACCGATCACGGCGTCCAGATCCAGTGCCGGCGCGGTGCGATTCAACGGAATTGTGTCGCCGGGCCGCAGTTTCTTGGTCCCGCCCGCGCCTTCCTCGATCGCCAGGTAGCGGTCTCCGATCAGGTTGTCGTATTTGATGACAGCGCGGCTGCCGTCGGTGAGTACCACCGAGTCGTCGGCCCCGAACTCGACCTGCACCGTCGAGTCATCGCGGACTGTGATGGTTTGGACCTTGCCGACCTCCACACCGGCGATGCGGACGAAATCCTCGCTCTCCAGTCCGCTGACGTTGGTGAAGACAGCGGTATAGGTCTGTTCGCGCTCGAAGCGCAGCTGTGCGAAGACGGCAAAGAGGGCAAATGCACCCAGAGCGCACACGAGCACGAAGATGCCGAGGCGCCACAAGACAGCCGACACTCTATTGGTCACGGCTAAGCTCCCCTCCGACATCTGCGGGTATGTTTCGAACCATTTGCGTGGCGGGCGGTCACGGTGGTGTGGGTCCCCGTGACGGCGGTGGCGGGACCCCGGGATATAGGGGCGTTCCGTCGGGGCCGTACTGCGGTGCGCCGTAGGGCGGCGCACCGGGGTAGGGCATGGGACCGGGCGCCGGGCCGCCCGGGTAGCGGATACTCGGCGGTTCGGGGACCGCCCGAGTCACCGGGAAGTAGTTGGCGTACCCGGGGAATCCGATGCCGGGATTGGGCCGCCAATCCAATCCGGTGCCGAAGCCGGTGTTGGCGATCAGCTGTCTCACCGGGAAGTTCTGGGCGACGTCGGGGAGCGAGCCGCACCCGGGCTTGCCTCCTTCCCCGCCCTTAGCAGCGTTGATGGGCAAGTTTTTCGGATACCGGTACGGGTCGTATCCCGGCAACAGCTCCGCGTCCATGATGAGAGACTTGCCGTTTCCGCCAAGCATGTCGGCATAGCCGGAGTCCAGAGTGGTCTTGGCGCCGACGATCAAGCAGGTGAGCTCGGGGTTGTACTTCATAAGCAAGTTCGTCGTGGGTTCCAGCAGGTTGACCGCAGTCACCAGGTTGTCTTTGCTGGCCCCTAGCAGGTCCACTCCGCTGCGCGACAGCCCCACTACGTTGAGCAGCAGCGCATCGAGTTGCTGGGCATGGCTGGTGACTGTCGCGCTGGTGGTGGTCGCGGCGGCCAGGGTGTCGATGATGTTCTTTGCCGCGGCGCTGTAGGTGTCGCTGACACCTTTGAGCGCGCGGAAGTCCTCGCGCAGAGTGTCTGTGCGCGGATTCAGCTGCAGCAGAACCTGATTGCTCGCGGTGATCGCTTCGCCGATCCTGTCGCCCTGTCCTCTCACGCCCTCGGCAAGCGCGCTGAGTACGGCATTCAGCTTGAACGGGTCGATCGCCTTGATCAGCTGCACCGCGTTTTGAAACACGGTGTTGACCTCGGTGGCGACGTTCAATGATCTCAGCACCGCTCCCGCGGACAGTCGCTGTGGGCTTGGATTGGGTGGGTAGACGAGGTCGACGTACTTCGCCCCGAACAGGGATATCGATTGGATTCGCGCCTCGACGTTGGCCGGGATGTATTGAATCTGGGCAGGGTCAATGTCCAGCTGGATGCGGGTCGAGTCTCCGCCGCCGACAGAACTGACGCGGCCGACCTGCACCCCGCGCATCTTCACGCGGGAGTTGGGCTCCAGCATCAGACCGGAGCGGTCCGCTGTCAGAGTCACCGGCACGCTTGGGGCGAACGTCCTGTTGAACATGGTCAGACTTAGCACCACCGCCGCGACGATGCCCACGACGAGCAACATCGCCCACCATTCAGGGGAGATCCGACGAGCGCCCATACCGTCTGCCATATGCGTCACCCCGCGTAGTTGAAGTTGCCGGTCTGGCCGTAGAGAGCCAGGGTGACCATCAGAATCACCATTTGAGACGCGATCAGTGAGGTCCGGGTCGCGCGCCCGACCGCCTCGCCCACGCCCGCGGGCCCCCCGGTGGCGTTAAGTCCGTAGTACGTGTGGATCAACATGATCACCAGCACTTCGGCGACCGTGACGGCGAAGGAGAAGAACACAGCCTGCGGACTGAGAAAGGTGTCGAAGTAGTGGTCGAATACTCCGGGTCCCTGCCCGTAAAAAGCGGTGGTGATGACCCGTACCGAGAAGAACGACATCAACAAGGCCACGCAATACAGTGGAATGACCACGATCATGCCGGCGAGCAAACGGGTGGAGGCCAGATAGGCGATGGGCCGGATGCCCATCACCGCTAGCGCGTCGACCTCCTCGTTGATTTTCATTGCGCCCAGCTGCGCGGTGGTACCAGCACCGATCGTCGCGGCGAACGCGAAGGCGGAGCTGGCCGGGGTTACCAGCCGAACGTTGACGAAGGCAGAGGTGAAGCCCGCCAACGCTTCCACGCCGACTTGAGACATCTGGTTGTAGGCCTGACTTGCGAGGGCGCCGCTGGTCGATAAGTTCAAGAAGGCAACGACCGCCACGGTGCCACCAACCACCGCTAAGGATCCCGCTCCGAGACCGATCGCGGCGATCTGGCGCAGCAATTCAGCCCGATAAATACCCACCGCCTGCACGATCGAGGCGACCGACTGCCCGTAGAAGTGAGCCTGATCGCCGAGACCTCTCCACTTGGCCCTCCACTGGCTCAAAGAGCGGGCGGTGCGTGGAAACCGCTGCCGAAAGACAACGCCGGCGCTCATTTCGTGACCTCGAACCCGACCGCAGTGACGATGGCATTCACGACGAACAGCAACAAGAACGCAATGACAACGGTTTCGTTGACCGCGTTACCCACACCGGCCGCGCCTTTTTGCACCCGCAAGCCTTGGTAGCAGGCAATCAGACCCGCCACGAAACCGAACAGCGTGGCCTTGACCAGAGACACGAGGACATCGCTGAGACCCGTGATCAGCGTCATACTGGCAACGAATGACCCGGGAGTCACGTGCTGGAAGTACACCGAGAACAAGAAAGCGCCCAGGAGACCATTCACGGTCACGACAGATGACAGGAGCACCGCGACCGTCGTCGTCGCCAGCACCCTGGGGACGACAAGGGAATGGATCGGGTCAAGCCCCAGGACCCGCATCGCATCGACTTCCTCGCGGATGGTGCGCGACCCGAGATCGGCGCACATCGCCGAAGCGCCCGCACCCGCGACGACGAGAACGGTGACGAAGGGGCCGATCTGGTTGACCGCGCCCAAGGCTGCGCCGGTTCCTGAGAAGTCGGTGGCGCCGAATTCGCTGAGCAACGTGTTGAAGGTGAATGACGTGAGGACAACGAGGGGAATCGACAACGTCAGCGCGGGAACCACAGAAACCCGCGCCACGAACCATGTTTGGAAGAGGAACTCGCGCCATTGGAACGGTGGCTTGACCATCGCGACGAGCATGTCCAGCGTCATCGCGTAGAGCCCGCCAATAATGCTGAGTGGTTTCAGCGCTTTGACGTCAGCCGCTGTCGGGAGGTCCTCGAACTTGTCACGGAGCGAAAAGCGCTTCACTCGAAGTCCCCATTACCTTGCTGAGGCGCAGTCAAGTTGCTGCTTCCTGGCGCGGCTCACCAGAGGTGTCAACCGTCATGCCAATTGCTGGCCGCAGCGTGATGTCGAAACGAAGCCCGATGTCGTCGCGGGTGGCAATCAGGGCTTGCCGCCGCTCGGCGGGCAGGCGGCGGAGCAGGGAGTCCTTGGCGAGATGGCACCCTGGAAGGTAGGCGCGGGTTATCAGCCGATCGAGAAGCCCCCGGGCTTCTACTGAGACCGCTATGAACGGTGCTGATCCGTGCTCAGGTGCTAGAGGCGGCACCATTTTCACGCTGTATCGACCCTGTTGGTCGGTGATGACGCAAGTCGGTCGAGCATTAATCCGGCCGTCGCACCGCGGCCGTCCGATCTTCGTCGCCGCGTTGTCGTCGTCCCCCGCGGCGTGCCAGGTCTCGATCAGGACGTTAGGAACTGGTCGACCATCTTCATCCGTAATCACCCCGTGAAACTGAATGGCCCCGGACGCGCCCGCCGCCCGGTCGCACTGCCACCGTGGAGAAGCTGCCATGTTCAGTCTCCCCAGACGAGTCCGTCGACCTGACCTAGGAGGCGGAGTCCGGCGCCGAGCACCGCCATGTTCGCCATCGCCACCTTGACCGGGCCCACGAATTTGATCTTGCGCGTCGCGATGGCGTTCGCTACGCCGAGCTCGCCGTCCGCGACCCGGTGCCAGACGCTCGCGGTTGCAGTCAGAACGAAGTCAGGCTTTCGCCCTTCGATCTGCACCCCGCCGTAGACGGCCTCACCATCGGTGATCTCCAACTGTGAGACCTGGTCGTTGGCGTCCTGTACTCGCCATTCGATCAGCATGCTCAATTCTTTGGCACCCTGCCGGATCTCGGCCGAGTCGTTCCACAGGTCGCGGTACGCGCGTGCCCACTCGGGCGACATCAACGCAACGGCAGTCATTATCTAATCCACTCCTTCGGTCGACGAGTCAAACGGGGTACACGAGATAGCGCGGCGGAGTGTTGTCCACCACCACGAATTTCTGCTGAAACAGCGCGGTTTCATCGTCAAGGACGACGACGTCTTCGCTGTAGCCGCTGACCAGAATCCCCGGCTCGCCGGAGGCGCCGGTGTAGGTGACGAGGACGTTGGACCGTACCTCCCAGCGGTCTTCGCCGAGCTCACGCATCGCCGTACGCTGCTGAAAGTGGCGGGTGTCGTAGGGTTCGACCGTGCCCGCCCAGACCTCCTGGATCATCTTCACGCGGTCGGCCAGCCGTTCTCGGCAATCGTCCATCATGTACGCCAGCGGCAGCCCCTCACGGACGTTCTCCATCGCGCGCACCTCGTAGGCACATTCCGTCGCGAACAGGGCAAGCCACGCGGTGAAGTCTTGATCGTCGACTGCGCGGGCGTAGGCTGCCAGCAGTTCGTCCACCAGGTACGCGGCACGTGCCCGCCGATCTTCGACGCTCGATTTCAGCAAAACTCCATCACCTCCTGGTAGTGCGCCCACCAGCCGGTATTGGCGACTTCGTCGTTCTGCGACGACTCCGACAATGGTCGGCCGACGCCGGCGACAAAGCGCTGATAGCCGCCGTCACGCGCGGTCGCCTGCACGCGGTTGTAGATGGCGGCGTCCTCGATACTGATGAAGCCGCTCGGCCCCAGCAGGTTTGACGACTGGCGGACTCGGTGGCGTGCGAAGTCCTCGGAGTCACTGGCATGGCCGAAGAACGTGTATCGCACCTCGGTTCGATCAACCCCCAGCGGGCGGGCGTACCGGATGTTGATTGTGTCGACGTGACGCACGATCCCGGTAACCGGCCGTAACGCAATCACGCGGGCTCGGCTGTCATCCCCCATCCGCGTGACCACACTCGGGTCAGCCAGGAAACCGTTGTCCACGTAGGGTTGCGCATCGTACAGAATCGACATGTGCCCATAGGGCTTGCTGACCAAGACGTTTCCGCTGCCGCCCTGCCAGTTGAGCAGTTTGAATGCGCTGTGCAGCAGCGGCGCGTGATAGGGATCGTTGTCGATGTAGGTTTTCCAATTACTCTGAAACACCACCGTCTGGTAGCCCAGCAACGTCAAGTTCCCGTCATCGACCATGCAGTCGCGCAACGGATCCGCGCTATCGCCGAGATAATCGTCGAACGGCGGCGGCTGCACAGCCATGCTGACGAAGATCAAACCCCACGCCTCGACTGCGTGCAGCTCCCGGAGGCCGTAGTCCTCCTCGCGAAAGTCCGGGCGAAACTGCATGCGGCGGGGCGCGCCGGCGAAACGGCCGTCATTGTTGAAGAGCCACCGGTGATACGGACACTCGAATCGCTCCGCCACCCCGCACCGGCGCTGTTCCAGTAGCGTTCCCCGATGGGCGCAGGAGTTGACGAACACGCGGATGCGGTCATCGCCGTCTCGCACCATCAGCAGCGGCACGTCGGCCAGCCATCTCGTCCGGAAGGCGTTGCGCTCGGCCAGCTCGGCCCGGTGCGCGATCGGATGCCAGTAGGGGCCATAGAAGATGCGGGTGAGCTCTTCCCGGTAGACGTCGGGGTCGCTGAACACCTCTTTGGGGATGTCCGCTGCAGAGGTGAACCGTTTCCGGATCGCCGGCTGTATGTGGTCGAACTCCAGCGTCGGTCCAAGCTTCACTGCGCTGTTCCCTTCTTCGGCGTCGCGATGTGGGTGATCGCGCCCAGGCCGTCGGCCAGGCACTTCCAGGTGTGGCCCTCGTCTTCCGACACGTAAAGCCCACCCGCCGTGGTGCCGTGGTACAGCAGCAGCTCGCCGCCTTCAGTGAGCTCGCCTTCCAGCGCCCAGACCATGTCGAACAGGCCGCGGTCGTCCTCGCTATCCAGCCGTACCCAGGAGGCGCCACCGTCGTTGCTGCGGAAGAATCCCACGTCGGCGCCGCGGCGTCGGCGCAGTTTGGACGGCGACAAGAAATAGACGTTGCCGTTGATCACGCCCATCACCAGCCGGCGCACTGCAGCCCACTTCGGTGGGATGCCGTCGGCCGCGGCGAGGAACACCACGTCGGGGTCGGCGGGATGCACCACGATCGCGTCTTCGGTGTAGTTGCGCTCGCCAAGTCCGTTGTTGGACTGCACCCAGCTCGATCCGCGGTCGGTGCTGCGGTAAATGCCCTTGCCGCCGCGGTAAGGCTTGGTGTCTTGGCCGGTGGTGACGATGAGCCGGTCGGGAGCTTCCGGGTGCAGGACCACGCGGTGGATGTCGTGACCGAGGCCATCGATCTCCTCCCACGTCTGTCCCCGGTCCCGGGTGATCAGGAGGGATCCAACTTCAATGCCGACGTAGACGACGTCAGCTTCTAGTGGGTGCACGGCGATGGTACGGACGTGCGCGATTCCCGGGCGGATGGGGAAGCTCCACCTTTTCGCTTCGGGTACGCCGAGGACGTTTCCACACTCGGCCCAGATCCCGTCTTGCCACCGCAGCAAGTGCGCTGGTTCTGTTCCGGCGTAGAGCGCGTTGGGCGTGTGCGGATCGAACGCCAGCGCGCGCACGTCGCGGTGGGCGAGGCCATCGCCGAGGTCAGTCCAGTGGTCTGCGCCCGCGGTGGCGAGAAACACGCCGTGCTTGTGGACGGCGACGGCGACGCGCTCGTCCTGGACAGCCATGGCCATGACCTGCCCCGGCAACTCGGGCCAGGCCCGGGCCTTGCCGTCGCCGGACACGGTGAATACACCGCGGCTTGTCGCGGCGACGACCATCAAGCCTCCCTCACTCACGGCTTCACCAGCACCTTGACCAGACCCTCCCGGCCCTCCAATAGCCCGCCCAATCCCTCCTTGACGGCGCGGTCCAGCGGGACTCGAGCGGTGATTTGCGGCGCGAGCGCGAGTTTTCCGTCGGCGATCAGGGCGAGAACGGCCGGGAAATCGTCGAACATGTCGTAACCGAAAACCATCCGGAGCTGAATCTCCTTGAGCAGATGGCGGTTGACATCGAGCGAGGCCGCGCCGGCCCACGACGACATCTCCATGAAACGGCCCTGTTTGCGGAGGCAGTCCAGGCCCTGTGTGAACGCCTCCGCGCTGCCCGCCACATGGAAGACCACGTCCACCCCTACACCGCGGGTCTCCTCCAGGATGCACGCGGTGGTCCCGGGGTCATGCGGATCGAGCACCAACGTGGCGCCGAGGTCGCGCGCCAGGCTGGCCCGCACGCCGCTTGGTTCCGTGACGAAGATTCGCGCAGCTCCGGCCGCGCGTGCGCACTGGATCACGGTGAGCCCGAGTGCCCCGGCACCGAGGACCATCACCGTTTCGCCGAGGAGCAGTTCCGCTCGCCGCACCGCGTGGAACGCCACCGCCGTCGGCTCGGTCAGCGCCGCCTCCTCGAGGTCCACCACGTCCGGCACTCGGACTGCGAGCCGAGAGGGCACTGCGACGTAGTTCGCGAGGCCTCCGTTTCGGGTGAAGCCGATCCATCCTGGGCGCTGGCACAAGTGGTAGAGCGACCGGTGGCAGTAGTGGCAGCTCCCGCAGAAATCCATCGGGATCACCGCGGCGCCCTCCCCGATGCGGGATTGGTCGACGCCCGCTCCGACCTCCACGATCCGGCCCGAGACCTCGTGACCGAGCACCACCGGCGGCTGCGAGAAGGTGGGCCCCGCGACATACTCGTGGAGGTCAGTTCCACACAGCCCTGTCGCCGCCACTTCGATGATGACCTCACCGTCCTGCGGCGCCGGGTCTGGCACCGACGTCAGACCGACGTCGTTGGTGCCGTTGAGAACGATCGCTTCCATCTCAGCTCGCGGTGCTTTCGTGGGTCCGGTGTAGATTCCAGCGGTTGGGGATCATGCTCATACCGCCTCGAACGCCCGGAAAGTGACGCCGGCGGTCATGCCTCCGTCGACCGGCAGTACGGCACCGGTGATGTAGGACGCCTCGGGCGAGGCAAGAAACACAGCCGGCGCCGCGATCTCGTCTGGTCCTGCGAAACGCTGCATCGCGCAGAGGTCCACCATCATCGAGGCGTGTTCGGGGTGCTCGGCCAGGAACCGTTCGATCCTCGGCGTGCGGGTGCCCCCGGGGGCGATCGCGTTCACGCGGATGTTGTCGCGGGCGAAGTCGAGGGCCATGTTCTTCGTGAGCAGCACGACCCCGCCTTTGCTTGCGCTGTAGGCGGAGCACCTGTTCTCGGCGAGGATCCCGGCCGTCGACGCGACGTTGACGATCGACCCGCCGCCACCCTGGCGCAGGAGTGGGATGACGGGTTTGGACATCTGAAAGACACTGCCGAGGTTCATGTCGATCTGGCTGCGCCACTGCTCCTCGCTGATCTCCTCCACGTTGCGAGCCAGGCTCCCGCCGACGACGTTGAACAGTGTGTCGAGCCGCCCGAACTCGGTCAGCGCCCGTTCGACGACACTGTTTGCAACATCGCTGAGGCAAACGTCGCCGGCGACGCCGCAAACCGCCGCGCCGGACTCGGCCAATTCATGCACGGCCGCATCGAGGCCCTCGCCGTCGGTGTCGGCCATGACACAGCACCCACCTTCGCGGCACCACCGCAGGGCGATCGCCTTACCGATTCCCGCGGCGGCGGCAGTGACAATTGCGACCCGGCGGTCCCCCGCCTTCACGGCACTCACGCGGCGCCGATTGGTGAACGGGCGCACTTCGCGCATAGCCTGGGCAGAAGCTTCATCAAGCACGCCCGCCGAATGCGGGAGGCTGACCCATGTATTCCAGCCATCTCCCCCAAAACCGCCGCTGATTCTGCTCGGCGTACCCGCTCGGGAGGGCCTCTCCCGGCCCTGGCCAGTCGGTGAGCGGAGTCAAGTCCATGCCCATTTCGTAGTTCAGCAGGCCTTCACCGGCGAACGGGCCCTGGACAGATTCGGTGATGGCCTTCCATGCCTCGGCGTCGTCCTGTTCGAAAACCCCACCTGGGCCGAAGTTGTTGACGTAGGACGCCTGGGACGCATCGCGCAACCATTCCGGAGCATCGCGTTCGACCAGGAACCAGGAGAGGATCTCCATCCGATCATGGGAGAGCGGATGCCATACCCGGAACGTGATGAAGGGGGTAGGGGGCGACATGTGGTCCGGCGCGATGGTCACGTTGATGAACGACAAATTCGGGAACACGGTGCCGTGAATAAAGGCTGAGCGTCGCATCAGGTCCTTGTGTACCGGCGACGGGTAGGACGTCGCCATCTGGTCGACGACTTCGTCGGGGTATCCCTCGTACTCGGGAAAATCGGCGAGCGTGGGCGGAAAGCCGAGTACGCCGACGCCGTGGCCGTTCTGCAGCGAGATCTCCGCTGGTGCGCTCGCGAAGTTTGGGTCACCGGGCGCCATGCCTAGCTCGACCATCGAGCGGTGAGCAAAGAGGGTGTGGTAGGAGTCGCCGACAAAATTGTCGGCGGCTGTCTTCCAGTTCGCTGACAACACCCATCGATGCGGTGCCCCTATCACCTCCAGACCGCCCGCTGTCTTCTTCGCAATGAGGTCGAGGTAGAACGTCGTGTCGCCGAGGTAGTCGGTCAGGCTCGGCGCCTTCGGATCGACGCTGCCGAAGATGAATCCGGCGTACGAGTCGACATGGGGGATGTGACGTAATCCCCACTGCGACTTGTCGAAGCCGCCGGGATAGGCCTCACTCATCGCCGGCACGCCGACGAGCTCTCCGGTGTTGCTGTACACCCAGCCGTGGTACGGGCATTGGAAGTGCGCGGTGTTTCCCATCTCAGCGCGGCACACGAGCGCACCACGGTGGCGACAAGAATTGGACAGCGCCTGGATGCGGCCGGAGTTGTCCCGGCAAACGATCACCGAATCGGCCCCGATGTGCCGCACGACGAAGTCGCCGGACTTGGCCAACTCCGACTCGTGTCCGAGAAACACCCAGGCGCGCCCGAAGATCCGCTCCATCTCGATCGTGTGTAGCGCGGGATCGCTGACGACGCGGGCCGGTAAGCGCCCGACCTTGAGCCCGTCCGCTACCTCCCGCAACGCGCGCCGCAGGTAGGGATCGGTCGCGTCAGCTGTTCCGGTTGTTTCGGTGGTCATATGGTTGGACCCTTTCTGGAATCGGCGATATCCACGCGGAGGTGGTGAACGGAGCTGGCCCTACAGGACTACCGACAGGTTGTCGATAGGCAACGTCGAGTGGTCGAGTAACACCTCGCGCCGAGCGAGCCGCAGCGAATCGTCGGTGCGGCGCAACACGTCGACGCGTTCGGCCGAGAGCAACTCCCACCGGCCGCTGTCTCCGCGGCTGCGGAAGAACAAGAGATTTGAGCGCACGGTCAACTCATCAGCCTCCGGTCCGGCAGTCGTGCGGATGTTGGACACGAAGTGCCGGGTCCGCGACCGAGGTGACTCGGCCCACGAGAAGTCCGTCTCGCCCCGGAGGACCCGCATCTCCAAGCCCGTGTAGTCGTCGTTCCAGTGCGCGATCGCGCCCACCCAACCCGCGGAATCCTCACGG
>NZ_BCTA01000087.1 GCF_001570485.1 Mycolicibacterium novocastrense | reverse complement strand
CCCCAGGAAAGCCCGCCCCACCCGGCGACACGGGACAGCACCTCTACGCCACCACACGAAAACCACTACCCAACAACACAACTCGGCATCACACCGAACCCACACCAATTACCACGCAAAATCCGGGTTAGTTCATGTTCCAGGGCTCGCCGTAAGTGGTGACACTGTCACCGGCCGACGAAATGAGCCGAGCGAACGGACGCAACAGCACGCCTCCAGCCGCACCGGTCACCGTGCCATGCGCATTTGAAACCGCCACACCGCCTTGCGGACCTCGGACATCTACTGAGAACGTGGCGACCTCCTGGATGCCCGGACCGTTACCGAGATCGGCGCTGATCGAGGCACCCGGAAACAGATTCGGCGTGGTCACGAAACCAAAACCACCAGCTGGATTGATGGGAACGACCGGATTAAGCTGATCGAACAGGATGTTCGGCGTCGTGTAGCTGAAGTTGATACCCACCCCCAGCGACCACGGGAACCCGATCTGATAACCCAGCTCCAGCGTGCCCTCGAACTCATCAGCACCCGGACCGGCCACGATGTACTTCGCCCGGCCACTATGGAACCACTCACGGGTCAGCCGGTTGCGATCCAACGGGAACACCCCATTGAGAAACGTGTCCCACTGCTGAATGGTCAACGTCCGATCCTGACCGTCGACCAGGCTCACCTCATTGTCCAGCCCTGCGTGAGACGTGCCCGTGCTCACGAACAATGACGCGACGGCGGCCACCATCGCGATCAGCACCCGACTGAATACCCTCATGTTCTCCCCAGCTGTGTCGGCGGTCAGCCTTCGGCTCACCGTGCTCTGTTCGTGCCTGGCCAACTGACGAAGATGAGAGAGCTCACATGCTGTTCTAAGGCTCTGCTCATCAACGACAGGAGGAACATAACGGTCGGGCATCAGCCCGGCAACGGTAGATCGTCGCAGGTAGGTCGGTGCGTTACCGGACGCGCCGGTTTGCTCTGGGTCGGCAAAGAACGACCGCCCACGGCCGTTGGTACGTGCGCGTAACTCTGGCGTCGGAATCGGATGCTCGCCGACTCGCCGCAGCGGACCGACAGACGTATGGTTGAGGCCGGCGTCACGCTGCACCGATACGTCAAAGATGGTGTGGCGGAAGGTTTTCCCGCAACCAACGGTCGCGTTCGGCGTGGTCCTCGGGGGACGGGGCGTCACGCTCGTCAGCTGAGATCTGCGGCAGATGCTCTCCGAAGACGTCGGCGATCGCGTCCCGGTCTCGCTTTGAGCCGTCAAACACAGCTAACTCCATTATGATGAAGATCACATTTTTGCACGGTCAGCCGCCTGCCGGTCAGATCTCCAGGCTCGACAGCTGGCCGATCACCTGAACCGCCAGCGGGTTGAGGGTCGCCATACCGTCGCGCACGGCGGCGCGTGAACCGGCCAGGTTGACCACAAGTGTGCTGCCCGAGATGCCGGCAAGCCCGCGGGACACCCCGGCGTCGACCATGCCTGCCGATAACCCGGAGGCCCGCAGCGCCTCCGAGATGCCGAGGACTTCCCTGTCGAGGATTTCGCGGGTGGCTTCTGGGGTGACGTCGCGAGGCGTGACACCGGTGCCGCCGACCGAGACCACCAGATCCACACCGCCGATCACCGCGGTATTAAGAGCATTGCGGATCTCGACCTCGTCGGACGAAACCACGACGACGCCGTCGACGACGAATCCCGCCTCGCTGAGCAGCTCGGTGACCAGCGGACCGCTGTGGTCCTCCTCGTCGCCGTGTGCCGTGCGGTCGTCGACCACGATCACCAGTGCCCGGCCCACCAACTCCCCTGGCTGTTCCATGACTGCAACCGTATATGTGGCACCGGACAACGGCGCGGCCACTCTCAACGTGGTCGAGTCCGTCCGCGTGCTCACTGCTGGGCCCTGCCGAGCGTGACCTGGACCGTCTGCGGCTTACCCGACGGGTCCACATAGGACAGCGTGACCTTGTCGCCCGGCGCCCGCGACCGGATGGCAGCCACGAGCGCGTCGGCACTGCCGATCACCCGGTCGTCGACCTTCGTGACCACGACCCCGCTCGGTAGGCCCGCCGCAGCGGCGGCTCCGCCGTCAGTGACCTCGACGATCCGTGCTCCGTCGATCGACGCGTCGTTGCCCACCTGGACACCCAGCGAGGCGTGTGCGGCGCTGCCGTTCTTGATCAGCTCGTCGGCGATCCGTTTGGCCTGGTCGATGGGGATCGCGAAGCCCAGACCGATGGAGCCGCTCTGCGCCTGGGGGCCCGCGTCGGCACCCAACGTCGCGATCGCGGAGTTGATGCCGATCAACTCGCCGTTCATGTTGACCAGCGCGCCTCCGGAGTTGCCGGGGTTGATCGCGGCGTCGGTTTGGATCGCGTCGAGCACGGTGTTCTGATTCCTGGCGTCGCCGCTCGCGGCGACCGGCCGGTTCATTGCGCTGATGATGCCGGTGGTTACAGTGCCCTCCAGGCCGAGTGGCGAGCCGATGGCGACCACGTCCTGACCGACCCGCAGGTCGGCCGAGGAACCGATGGTGATCGGGGTGAGGTCAGAAACTCCCTGCGCGCGCACCACGGCGATATCGCTGCTCGGGTCGGTGCCCACGACCGTGAACGGGGTGGTGCGACCGTTGGCGAAGGTCACCTTGGTCTGCCCGCCGGCGGGACCGCCGCCGGGGGCGCCCTGGGCGGCCGACACCACGTGGTTGTTGGTCAGGATCAGCCCGTCTGAGGACAAGACGACGCCGGACCCCTCTTCGGAGGCCCGACCCATGTCGGTCTCGAGCTTCACGACGCTGGGCACCACTTTCGCGGCGACCTGTTCGACGGAGCCGGCCGGCAGGCTGGCGGCGGGCACACTGGGCGCCGCGCCGCTGATCGAGGACGTCGCCGACTGGCCGTCCGGCTGCGCCAGCACCGCCACCCCGCCGCCGATGCCGGCGGAAACCACTGTGATGGCCAGCGCACCGGCCGTCAATGCGCCTGCGCGAGAACGCTTCTGGGGCACATGGCTGGGCTGCGGCTGCGGTGCGCCGCGGTAGGGATCGTACGGCGCACGGAACTGCTGCTGAGTCGCGTGCTGCTGAGTCAGCTGCTGTTGAGTCGCATAGCGCCAGTCGTACGGCTGCTGCTGGTATGCGCCGGGACGCTGGGCCCCACCCGGGTAGCCGGGTCCCGAATGCTCAGGACCGATCGGCCGACGGCCAGGCGGCGGGGGCGGCGGCGAGTACCTCGGGTGGTTCGTCATGTCGTTCGGGCTCTTCCTCTTCGTCTAGGGTCCGATATCTGCACAACGCTGGACGCATGGTCAACAGTGCCCAGCCGGGCTGAGAATCCACTTAGAGAACGTTCGGGACACACCCAGACTTCGTTTTCCCGTTCGCATCGATGCCAATCATCGTCGACTGCGCCCTGCTGCGGAGCTAGTCGGCGCGCGCGTGTCGGGTGGCGGTCGGCTCGGCGGGGGCCTCCAGCGGCGGCCGCCCCGGGAGCACAATGTGCATCGAGGTGCCCGGCGGATCGCCGCCGGGCACGGTGTCCTCGATTCGCAGCGAACCACCGTGTTTGAGCACGACCTGTTTGACGATCGCCAGACCGAGGCCAGAGCCGGACATCGACCGCGCCGTCGTCGAGCGGTAGAAGCGCTCGAACACCAGATCTCGTTCCTGAAGGGGAATGCCGGGACCGTAGTCGGAGACCACCAACTCGGCATGCATGGGATCGACTTGGTTCAGCCGCACCACCACCCGACCGCCGGGAGGGCTCCACTTCGCGGCGTTGTCGAGCAGGTTGAGCACGGCTCGTCCCAGCCCCGCGTCGTCGCCGTAGACCAGCCATGGGGTGGTGGTCGCCTCCAACTCGATGTCGTTGCGGCGACGGCGAACTCGCTCCAGCGACCGCTCCACGATTTCTGCGACGTCGACCGATTCGTGCACGGTCACCCCCGCGTCATCACGCGTCAGATCGACCAGATCGCCGACCAGCGTCGACAATTCCTCGATCTGGGCGATCACGTCAGCGCGCAGTCCGGCCATCTCCTCCTCTGGCAACCGCGGCGCGCCGGGGGCCATCGACGCCATCAGCAGTTCGACATTGGTGCGCAACGACGTCAGCGGTGTGCGCAGTTCATGTCCGGCATCGGTGACCAGCCGGGCTTGGCGTTCGCGCGACTCCGCCAGGGCACGCAGCATCATGTTGAACGCCTCGGTGAGGCGGGCGAGTTCGTCGCTGCCGAACACCGGGATGGGACGCAGGTCATCGGTACGCGCGACGCGCTCGGCGGCCTCGGTCAGCCGTGCGACGGGCCGCAGTCCGGCGCGCGCGACGGCACCACCCGTCATGGCGGCCACTGCGACCCCCACTCCGCCGACGATGATCAACACCGTGCTGAGACGTCGAAGCACTTGGGCGGTCGGCGCCATGCTCTTCGAGATCACCAGAGAGCTGTCGTTGGACAGGTGCATCGCCAGCACCCGCTGATGGTTGGCGGTACGCAGCGACATGATCAGATCCCCGCGCAGCACTGCTTTCTCGGGATCGCCCAGCGGCAGGGTCTGCCCCTCCTGGTTGGCGGTGAAGATGGCCCGGCCCGGAATCACCAGCATCGCGTTGACATCCGAGTACGCGGTGCCCTCGATCGCCTTGCTCGGATCGGCCTGCAGGGTACCGCTTTCAATCAGCAGCCGGGCCCGGGTGCGCAGTTGGTTGTCGACGTCGTCGTACAGCGCGCGGGACACCACCGCCCAAACCGCCACCGCCATCAACACCACGACCATCGCCACCATCGACATCGCCAACAGCATCACGCGCCACCGCAGCGACACCGAACTGGTTCTCGACTGCGGATGAAACGAATCGGGTTGTGGCGCAGCCCCGTAACTCGGTGCAGACATCAGGGAGGCGTTTCGCGCAACACATAACCCACCCCGCGCACGGTGTGGATCAGTCGCGGCTCTCCTTCGGCTTCGGTCTTGCGGCGCAGGTAACCGACGTATACCTCGAGGGCGTTGCCCGACGTCGGGAAGTCGAATCCCCACACCTCTTCGAGGATGCGACTGCGCGTCAGCACCCGGCGTGGATTGGCGATGAGCATCTCGAGCAACGAGAATTCAGTGCGGGTCAAGCTGATCTGGCGCTGACCTCTGGTCACCTCACGGGTCACGGAGTCCAGGGACAGGTCGGAGAACGTCATCGCGGCCGACTCTGCGCCGTCGTCTGGGCTGGTGCGGCGCAGCAGCGCCCGCATGCGAGCCAACAACTCCTCGAGCGCGAACGGCTTCGGCAGGTAGTCGTCGGCACCGGCATCCAGGCCTGCCACCCGCTCGGAGACCGTGTCGCGCGCCGTCAGCACCAGGATCGGTAGATCATCGCCGGTGCTGCGCAGCTGACGGCACACCTCGAGGCCGTCCAGCCGCGGCATCATCACGTCGAGTACCAGAGCATCGGGCCGATCGCTGGCGATCAGATCCAGTGCCTCGAGGCCATCTTGAGCAAGTTCGACGGAGTAACCGTTGAAGGAAAGCGAACGGCGCAGCGACTCGCGCACCGCGCGATCGTCATCAACGACAAGAATGCGCACAGCCACAGTGTCGGCCCCCTATCTGAGAGTGACCTGAGAGGCGCGCCAGAGCCGGGTGCTGGAGCCGATCGGCCGGCGGTAACCGGCCGGCGTCAGCGCCGGTCGAGGTCGATCAGCCCGAGGCGAGCGGCCTTGAGCAGCCGGCGCGGGACCTTGTGCTGCTGGCCGGCGACGTTCACGCCCACGAGTTCCGTGCGCTTGGCCTTCCACTGCGCACGCCGGCTACGGGTGTTCGCGCGCGACATCCTGCGCTTGGGCACGGCCATGGTCGAGATCTCCTATTGCGGGTGAGTTCGTGTGCCGCGGTTTCCAGCGTCTTCGCCTCTCACATGCGCGGCGCCCTTCAGGATAGCCAACGACCTGCGTAGCCTCCAAAACAGCGACATCCTTGACGCGGTACCGCCGGTACCCGATAACCTACCGGTTGGTTGGTCGCGACGAAGGGAGCCTGCGTGACCTCTTCTCGCGGTCCGGTCCGCATCGGCAACTGCTCGGGCTTCTACGGCGACCGGCTCGCGGCGATGCGCGAGATGCTCGCCGGCGGCGAGCTCGACTACCTGACCGGCGACTATCTCGCCGAATTGACCATGTTGATCCTGGCCCGCGACCGCGCGAAGTCCGCCGACCGCGGTTACGCGAAGACGTTCCTGACCCAGCTCGAGGAGAGTCTGGGACTGGCACTCGATCATGGCGTGCGCATCGTCGCCAACGCCGGCGGGCTCAACCCTGCAGGATTGGCCGATGCCGTGCGGGGACTGGCCGACCGGTTGGGGCTCTCGGTCAACGTCGCGCACGTCGAGGGCGACGACCTGATCGGACGGGCAGACGAGTTCGGGTTCGGCGGGGCGCTGGCGGCCAACGCCTACCTCGGCGCGTGGGGCATCGTCGACTGCCTGGCCGCCGGCGCCGACGTCGTCGTCACCGGGCGGGTGACCGACGCCTCGGTGACCGTCGGGCCCGCCGCCGCCCACCACGGCTGGGGTCGCACCGACTACGACCGGCTGGCGGGCGCGATCGCCGCCGGCCACGTCATCGAGTGCGGTGCGCAGGCCACCGGCGGCAACTACTCGTTCTTCACCGAAATCGCCGACCTCACCCATCCAGGGTTCCCGCTCGCCGAGATTCACGCCGACGGCTCGTCGGTGATCACCAAGCATCCGGGCACCGGCGGCGCGGTCACCGCCGACACCGTCACCGCACAGTTGCTCTACGAGATCGGCGGCGCGCGCTACGCCAACCCGGACGCCACGCTGCGCGTCGACACCGTCGAGCTGTCCGACGACGGACCGGATCGGGTGCGAATCAGCGGTGTACGCGGCGAGCCGCCGCCACCGACTTTGAAGGTCTCGCTCAACAGCGTCGGCGGGTTCCGCAACGAGATGACGCTGGTGCTCACGGGCCTCGACATCGAAGCCAAGGCCGAGCTGGTGCAGCGCCAGTTGGAGACCAGCCTGACGGTCAAGCCCGCCGAGCTCGAGTGGACGTTGGCGCGCACCGACCATCCGGATGCCGGCACCGAGGAAGCCGCCAGCGCGCTGCTTCGCTGCGTGGTGCGCGATCCCGATCCGGCCAACGTCGGTCGCCAGTTCTCTTCGGCGGCAGTCGAACTCGCGTTGGCGAGCTATCCGGGCTTTCACGCCACCAGCCCGCCGGGGCAGGGGCAGGTGTACGGGGTGTTCTCCCCCGCGTTCGTGCCGGCGGCCGACGTGCCGCATGTGGCCGTGCACGGCGACGGCACCCGTGTCGAGATACCGTCGGCCACCGAGACTGTGGAGCTGGCGCCCGTGCCACCGCCCGACGTGCCCGAGCCACTTGGGCCGGGACCAGTCCGGCGCGTTCCGCTCGGCGTGGTCGCCGGCGCGCGCAGCGGGGACAAGGGCGGCAGCGCGAACGTCGGCGTCTGGGTGCGCACCGATGCGCAGTGGCGCTGGCTTGCGCACGTGCTGACCGTCGAGAAGCTACGCGAACTGCTGCCCGAGACAACGGATCTGCCGGTCACCCGGCATCTGCTGTCCAACCTGCGCGCGGTCAACTTCGTCGTCGAGGACATTCTCGGCCACGGTGTCGCCTACCAGGCCCGGTTCGATCCGCAGGCCAAGGGACTCGGCGAATGGCTGCGCAGCAGGCGGATCGACATCCCGGAGGAGTTGTTGCCGTGACGATTTGGCACACGCCCGAACGCGAGCAGCTGCGAAAAACCGTGCGCGCGTTCGTCGAACGCGAGGTACTCCCGCACGTCGATGAATGGGAACGCTCAGGATCGCTGCCGCGCGAGCTGCACCTGAAGGCCGGCGCGGCGGGACTGCTCGGTGCCGGCCTACCCGAGTCGGTCGGCGGAGGTGGCGGCGACGGCGCGGACGCGGTGGTGATCTGCGAGGAGATGCATTACGCGGGCGCGCCGGGCGGGGTGTTCGCGTCGTTGTTCACCTGCGGGATCGCGGTGCCGCACATGATCGCCGCCGGCGACGAACGGTTGATCGACACCTACGTGCGGCCGACGCTGCGGGGCGAGAAGATCGGCAGCCTCGCGATCACCGAACCGGGCGGCGGGTCGGACGTCGGCCACCTGACGACGCGAGCTGTGCGCGACGGCGGCCCGGCTGGTATCGAATACATCATCAACGGCGCCAAGACCTACATCACCTCCGGGGTGCGGGCCGACTACGTGGTGACCGCCGTGCGCACGGGTGGGCCCGGCGCGGCGGGGGTGTCGCTGATCGTCGTCGACAAGGGCACACCCGGATTTGAGGTCACGCGCAAGCTCGACAAGATGGGTTGGCGGTCCTCGGACACCGCCGAGCTGTCGTACACCGACGTGCGGGTTCCTGCCGCCAATCTGGTCGGCGCAGAGAACTCCGGCTTCCTGCAGATCGCCGGGGCGTTCGTCTCCGAACGTGTCGGGCTGGCTGCACAGGCCTACGCCAGCGCGCAACGCTGCCTCGACCTCACCGTCGAGTGGTGCCGCAACCGGGAAACCTTTGGCAGGCCGTTGATCTCACGTCAGCAGGTGCAGAACACCCTGGCCGAGATGGCGCGCCGGGTCGACGTTGCGCGGGTCTACACCCACAACGTCGTCGAACGCCAACTCGCGGGCGAGACGAACCTGATCGCCGAGGTGTGCTTCGCCAAGAACACCGCCGTCGAGGCCGGCGAGTGGGTGGCCAACCAGGCGGTGCAGTTGTTCGGCGGCATGGGATACATGGCCGAGTCCGAGGTCGAACGCCAATACCGCGATATGCGCATCCTGGGAATCGGCGGCGGTACCACCGAGATCCTCACCGCGCTGGCCGCCAAGACGTTGGGATTCCAGTCATGAGCCTGCGTTCCACCTTGGACACGGGGTCGTCTGCCTACGCCGAGGCCGCCGAGGTGATGACCGCCAAGCTGGCCGAACTCGAGGCCGAACACGCCAAGGCGCTGGCAGGCGGCGGCGCCAAATACGTGCAGCGCCACCATGACCGCGGCAAGATGACCGCCCGCGAGCGCATCGAGCTGCTGCTCGATCCCGACTCGCCGTTTCTCGAGCTGAGCCCACTCGCGGCGTGGGGCAGCGACTTCGCAGTCGGCGCCAGCATCGTGACCGGCCTCGGCGCCGTCGAAGGGGTCGAATGCCTGATCGTCGCCAACGATCCGACCGTCAAGGGCGGCACCAGCAACCCGTGGACGTTGAAGAAGATCCTGCGCGCCAACCAGATCGCGTGGGAGAACCGGTTACCGGTTATCTCGCTGGTCGAGTCGGGCGGGGCCGACCTGCCGACGCAGAAGGAGATCTTCATCCCCGGCGGGCAGATGTTCCGCGACCTGACCCGGCTGTCGGCGGCGGGCATCCCGACCATCGCGCTGGTCTTCGGCAATTCGACCGCCGGCGGTGCCTACATCCCCGGCATGTCCGACCACGTCGTGATGATCAAGGAGCGGTCCAAGGTGTTCCTGGCCGGTCCGCCGCTGGTGAAGATGGCCACCGGCGAGGAATCCGACGACGAATCGCTGGGCGGCGCCGAGATGCACGCCCGCACATCAGGTCTGGCCGACTACTTCGCGATCGACGAACCCGATGCGATCCGGATCGGCCGGCGCATCGTGGCCCGGCTGAACTGGCGCAAACAGGGGCCGTCGCCGGCGCCGGTCATCGAACCGGTCTACGACCCCGAGGAGCTGGTGGGCATCGTGCCCGCGGACCTCCGCATCCCGTTCGACCCGCGCGAGGTGATCGCCCGCGTGGTCGACGGTTCGGAATTCGACGAGTTCAAGCCGATGTACGGCTCGTCGCTGGTGACGGGTTGGGCGAGGCTCTACGGCTACCCGATCGGCATTCTGGCCAATGCGCGGGGGGTGCTGTTCTCCGAGGAATCGCAGAAGGCCACCCAGTTCATCCAGTTGGCGAACCGCTCCGACACGCCACTGTTGTTCCTGCACAACACAACCGGATACATGGTCGGCCGCAAGTACGAGGAAGGCGGCATGATCAAGCACGGTTCGATGATGATCAACGCGGTCTCGAACTCGACCGTGCCGCACATCTCGCTGCTGATCGGCGCCTCCTACGGCGCGGGCCACTACGGGATGTGCGGCCGCGCCTACGACCCCCGGTTCCTGTTCGCGTGGCCGAGCGCGAAGTCCGCGGTGATGGGCGGTGCGCAACTGGCCGGCGTGTTGTCGATCGTCAGCCGTGCCGCCGCCGAGGCCCGCGGTCAGCAGGTCGACGAGGATGCCGACGCGGCCCTGCGTGCGGCCGTGGAGGCGCAGATCGACGCCGAGTCGCTGCCCATGTTCCTGTCCGGCCGGCTCTACGACGACGGGGTAATCGACCCCCGCGACACCCGCACCGTGCTGGGGATGTGCCTGTCCGCCATCGCGAATGGCCCGATCAAGGGGACGTCGAACTTCGGCGTCTTCCGGATGTGAGCGCCGAGATGTCAGCGATTTCGGCGTGCTTGGTCACGGTCTGCGTGACCAGCTACGCCGAAATCGCCAAGGAGACGACATGATCACACGAGTTCTGGTGGCCAATCGCGGTGAGATCGCCCGCCGGGTCTTCGCGACGTGCAGACGCCTGGGCATCGGCACCGTGGCGGTCTACACCGACCCCGACGAGAACTCGCCGCACGTCACCGAGGCCGACGCGCGGGTACGGCTGGAGGGCCGCAACGGCTACCTCGACGCCGGCCAGTTGATCCGCGCGGCGAAGTCCGCCGGCGCTGACGCGATACACCCCGGCTACGGATTCCTCTCGGAGAACGCCGAATTCGCCGTAGCAGTGAAGGACGCCGGGTTGACGTGGGTCGGCCCGCCGCCGGACGCGGTCGCCGCGATGGGCAGCAAGATCGAGGCGAAGAAGCTGATGGCCGCCGCAGGTGTGCCCGTGCTCGACGAACTCGACCCCGACGCGGTCACCGAAGATCAGCTGCCGGTCCTGGTCAAGGCCTCGGCCGGTGGCGGCGGCCGTGGTATGCGCGTGGTGCGCGAGTTATCGGAGCTGCCAGGCCAAGTGGAGGCGGCCCGCCGCGAAGCGCAGTCGGCTTTCGGCGACCCGACCGTCTTCTGCGAGCGTTACCTCGCCAGCGGACATCACGTCGAGGTGCAGGTGCTCGCCGACGAGCACGGCACCGTGTGGGCCGTTGGCGAACGCGAATGCTCGATCCAGCGCCGCCACCAGAAGATCCTCGAGGAGGCGCCGTCCCCGCTGGTCGAGCGCACGCCGGGGATGCGCGCGAAACTGTTCGAAGCGGCCCGGCTGGCGGCGACCGCGATCAGCTACACCGGCGCGGGCACCGTCGAGTTCATGGCCGACAGCTCTTCTTCTGGGGAAGGCGAATTTTACTTCCTGGAGATGAATACCCGGCTGCAGGTCGAACATCCGGTCACGGAGGAGACCACCGGTCTGGATCTCGTCGAGCTGCAACTGCTTGTCGCCGACGGCGGCCGACTCGAAGCCGAACCTCCTCCGTCGCACGGCTTTTCGATCGAAGCGCGACTCTATGCCGAAGACCCGGCCAAGAACTGGCAGCCGCAGGCCGGCACCGTCCACCGCTTCGAGGTCCCCCGGAACGTGCGGGTGGACTCCGGCATCGTCGACGGGTCCACGGTGTCGATCTTCTACGATCCGATGCTGGCCAAGGTGATCTCCTTCGCGCCGAACCGCCGTCGGGCCGCCCTGGTGCTCGCCGACGCCCTGGCCCGCGCCCGCATCCACGGCGTGCGCACCAACCGCGACCTGCTGGTCAACGTGCTGCGGCACGCGGCGTTTCTCGAAGGCGCCACCGACACTGCGTTCTTCGACACCCATGGCCTCGCCGAGCTGGCGGCGCCGCTGACCGATGACCACGCCGTGACCGTGTCAGCACTGGCGGCCGCGCTCGCCGATGCGGCGCGAAACCGGGACGGCGCAACTGTTTTCGCGGCAGCGCCGAGCGGATGGCGCAACCTCGCGTCGGGATACCAGACCAAGCGCTACACCGCCACCGCGGGCGACGAGTACGACGTCCGCTACCGGTTCACCCGCTCGCGTCTGGAGTTGCCCGACCACGACGGCGTCGCGCTCGTGTCGGCGACCCCGACGCGGGTGGTGTTGTCGGTGGACGGCGTGGACCGGGCTTTCGAGGTCGCACGTTACGGCCGGGAGGTGTTCGTCGACTCCCCTCTCGGACCGGTGCAACTAGCCGCGCTGCCACGCTTCGCCGATCCCGACGCCGCGGTCGCCCACGGGTCGCTGCTGGCGCCGATGCCCGGTTCCGTGCTCCGCGTCGGCGCCGCGGCAGGCGACACCGTCACCGCCGGCCAACCGTTGGTCTGGCTGGAAGCAATGAAGATGGAGCACACCGTGACGGCACCCGGCGACGGTGTGCTCGCCGAACTCAACGTCGAACCCGGCCAGCAGGTCGACGTCGGGTACGTAATGGCCCGAGTAGAAAGCCCCGGAGGCACCAGTGAATAGTTTTGTCGAAACCGAAGAACAGCAGGCGCTGCGCAAGGCGGTGGCTGCGATGGCAGCCAACTACGGTCAGGACTACTACCTGGAGAAGGCGCGCGCCGACCAGCACACCGACGAATTGTGGTCGGAGGCAGGCAAACTCGGCTTCATCGGGGTTAACCTGCCCGAAGAGTACGGTGGTGGCGGCGCGGGCATGTACGAGCTGTCGCTGGTGATGGAGGAGATGTCGGCCGCCGGCTGTCCGCTGCTGCTGATGGTCGTCTCGCCTGCCATCAACGGTACGATCATCTCCAAGTTCGGCACCGAAGAGCAGAAGCGGCGCTGGATCCCCGGGATCGCCGACGGTTCGATCACGATGGCGTTCGCGATCACCGAACCCGACGCCGGCTCGAACAGTCACCGCATCACCACCACCGCACGTCGCGACGGCAGCGACTGGATCCTGTCCGGGCAGAAGGTGTTCATCTCCGGCGTCGACCAGGCCCAGGCGGTGCTGGTCGTGGGCCGTGCCTATAAGGAGGGAGCCCACAAGTCCGAATCTCTTCGGCCGGCGCTGTTCATCGTGCCGACCGATACAAAAGGGTTGAGCTGGACCAAGATCGAGATGGAGTTGGTCAGCCCGGAGAACCAGTTCCAGCTGTTCCTCGACGAGGTGCGCCTGCCCGCCGACGCGCTGGTCGGTTCCGAGGACGCCGCGATCGCGCAGCTGTTCGCCGGCCTGAATCCGGAACGGATCATGGGTGCGGCGAGCGCGGTCGGGATGGGCCGGTTCGCGATCGACAAGGCCGTCGACTACGTCAAGACGCGCCAGGTGTGGAAGACGCCGATCGGCTCGCACCAAGGGTTGTCACATCCGTTGGCGCAGAACCACATCGAGATCGAGCTGGCCAAGCTGATGATGCAGAAGGCGGCCTCGCTCTACGACGCGGGTGACGATGTCGGCGCGGCAGAAGCGGCGAACATGGCCAAGTACGCGGCCGGGGAGGCGTCGGTGCGCGCGGTCGACCAGGCCGTGCAGTCGTTGGGCGGCAACGGGTTGACCAAGGAGTACGGCATCGCCGCCGCGGTGACCGCTTCGAAGCTCGCCCGCATCGCCCCCGTCAGCCGCGAGATGATCCTGAACTTCGTCGCGCAGACCTCGCTCGGCCTGCCCCGGTCGTACTGATGGGCACGCTCGTCCGCTACGCGGTCGACGGCCCCGTCGCCCACCTCACCCTGGACTCGCCCGAGAACCGCAACGCCTTGTCGACCGCACTGGTCGAACAACTCCATCAGGGCTTCACCGACGCCGTGGCCGACCCCGGCGTGCGGACGGTGGTACTCGGCCACACCGGCGGAACATTCTGCGCGGGAGCCGATCTCGCGGAAGCAGCTGGACGCGATCCCAGTGAGGTGGCCGTTGACCGCGCCCGCGAGATGACCCGGCTCCTGCGCCGCATCCTGGAGTTGCCCGCGCCGGTCATCGGTGCGATCGACGGGCATGTCCGCGCTGGCGGACTCGGGCTGGTGGGCGCGTGCGACATCGTCGTCGCCGGGCAGAACAGCACGTTCGCGTTGACCGAGGCCCGTATCGGCGTCGCGCCGTCGATCATCTCGCTCACGCTGCTGCCCAAGCTGACCGCCAGGGCCGCGAGCCGCTACTTCGTCACCGGTGAGAAGTTCGGCGCCGAGGAGGCCGCCGAGATCGGGCTGGTCACCCTGGCCGCCGATGACGTCGACGCCAGCGTCGCCGAGCTCACCGCGTCGATCGCCAAGGCGTCGCCGCAGGGGCTGGCCGCGTCCAAAGCCTTGACCACCACGCCTATCCTGGAGACGTTCGACCGGCACGCCGAGACACTCACCAGACAGTCGGCCGAGCTGTTCGTCTCCGAGGAGGCACGCGAGGGCATGCTGGCGTTCCTAGAGAAGCGACCACCCCGCTGGGTGCGCTGATGCCGCATTCCATCCTCGTCACCGGAGCGACCGGCACCCTGGGCCATCGCGTCGTGCCGGAAGCGATCGAGGCGGGACACCGCGTTCGAGCGCTGAGCCGCAAGAACCACGTCGGCTACACCGGCGTGCACTGGGCACAAGGCGACCTGTACACGGGGGCGGGCCTCGACGCGGCGCTCGACGGCATCGACGTGGTGATCAACTGCGCCACCCAGCCGGTCGGCGGCAAGGACGTCGCCGCCACGCAGAACCTCGTCGCGGCCGCGAGCCGAGCGGGCATCGGGCACATCGTGCACGTGTCGATCGTCGGCATCGACCGCATCCCGCTGCCGTACTACCGGACCAAGTTGCGTGCCGAACAAGTCCTCACGGCGTCCAGCATCGGCCACACCGTGCTTCGCGCCACGCAGTTCCACGACCTGATCCGGACCTCCTTCACGGCGCAGCGGTACTTCCCGGTGCTGGCGACGCTGCGCGGGGCCCGGTTCCAGCCGATCGACACCGCCGACGTCGCCGCGCGCTTGGTCGAGTTGGTCGACGCCGAACCCGCGGGCCGGGCACCGGACATCGGTGGCCCGGCGGTGCACTCCCACGCCGAATTGGCGCGCATGTACCTCCGGTCCCGGGCAAGCCGCCGCCCGACCGTCGCGGTTCCGCTTCCGGGCCGCATCGCGGCGGGCTACCGGTCGGGTGCCAACCTCGTCCCCGACAACCCGGTGGGCGGCCTCTCGTTTGCTGAGTTCTTGGCGTCCGGGAGATGAATCGGCTTGTCCACATTCTTCGCCGTATGCGGTCAGGCCACAGTTTGGACACTGCTCTTGCTTGTCCCACGGTTCGTCGTAGGCTCGTAGCCGATGAGCAACCCAGCGTCGCGGAACAGTTCGATGCGTGCTGCTGACACCGACCGGATACAGGTGGCGCAGCTGCTCACGGACGCCGCCGCCCAGGGCCGTCTGCAACTCAACGAGTACGAGGACCGCCTGACCAAGGCATATGCCGCGCAAACCTACGACGAGCTCGACCGGATCTCGGCGGATCTGCCGGGCGCGTTCACCCGCGGGCGCAGCGGCGGCCCCTGCCGGCCCGCACCGTCGACCATGCTGCTGGCGATCATGAGCGGCTTCGAACGCCGCGGTCGGTGGAACGTGCCCCGACGGATGACCACGTTCGCGCTCTTCGGCGGCGGCGTCGTCGATTTGCGGTACGCCGACTTCACGTCGCCGGAGGTCGAGATCCACGCGTATTCGATTTTCGGCGGCCAGACGATCCTGGTTCCGCCGGAGGTCAACGTCGAGCTGCGCGGTGTCGGGGTGATGGGCACCTTCGACCAAGCCGTTGAGGGCGAAGGCTCCCCGGGCGCACCGTGCGTGTGTATCCGCGGTTTCTCGTTGTGGGGCCGGGTGGCCGTCAAGCGCAAGAAGCGCAAGGCCGCCTGAGCCAGGGGCACAGGCGACGAGTCAACGGCGTCGGCGCGAGCGTAGATAGTCGCCGACGACGGCGGCGCCCAACCCGTCGAGATCGGGAACCACGACGCGGCCCTCCACTCGGCGGGCCACCTGGTCGATGAACCGGGCCAGCCCGGGATCGTCGCCCAACCGGAATATCGTCACCTGCGCGCCGAGCGCGGCGACGTCGTCGAAGCCCTTGACGGTGTGGGCGATCGTCCGGGGGTGCGGCGGGTAGTCAAAAAACACAGCAGAACTGCGGTCGCCGTGCGGGCTGCTCTCCAAGTGCGCTGTCGGTTCGCCGTCGGTGACGACGAGCACCACCGGCTGGGCGTTGGGATGCCGGCGCAGATGCCGTCCGGCCAGCGCCAGCGCGTGATGAAGGTTGGTGCCCTGCTCGTACACCCCCTCCAGGCCGGTGAGCTCGGCCGCGGTGACCGTGCGCGCGTAGCGGCCGAACGCGATGATCTGCAGCGCGTCCGAGCGGAACCGGGTGCTGACGAGGTGGCTGAGCGCCAACGCCGTGCGCTTCATCGGCAGCCACCGGTTTTCCATCACCATCGAGAACGAGGTGTCGACCAACAGCGCGACCGCCGCCTGAGTGCGTGTCTCGGTCTCGGAGACCTCGACGTCTTCGACGGTGATCTTCAGCGGACGCTCGACGGTGCCCGTACCGGCGCTGCGCAGTACCGCGTTGGTGAGCGTGCGGGTGACGTTCCACGGTTCCGTGTCGCCGAACGCCCACGGTCGGGTCGCACCGGTCAGCTCACCCGCAGCACCAGCGCGACGGGTCTCTCGCTCCCCGTGCCGCCCCGAAAGACGTTGCGCCACATCACGTAGTGCGGTCTGCCCGAGTTGGCGCATCGCCTTGGGCGAGAGCCGCCACTGGCCGTCGGACCCACGGTCCAGGAAGCCCTGGTCCATCAGCGCCCGTTCCAGCTCCGCAAGCGTGCGCGCGTCGACGGCGGCGTCCTCACCGAGTTGGCGGGCCAGCATTTCGAGGTCGACGTCCTCCATCGTGGCGCCGGCATAGCTCTGCGACAGGGCCTCGGCGAGCTGTTCGAGTTCGGCGATGTCCTGCATCGCCTGGGCGCCCTCGCCCATGCCGAGCGGGTTGTCCCCGGAGAACCGCGACGAACCGGTCCAGTCCTCCCCCGGCCGCGCCGCCTGCAGATGCGCGTCGAGCCGGTTGAGCGCGTTCATCAACGACGGCGAGCCGAACGCCTGTTGGGCCAGTGCATCCAATTCAGCCCGCTGCTCGGCCGACAGGCTGTTGCGGAACCGCTGCGCCGCGGCCGCGCGCTGGGCCAGCGAGTCCAGCAACTCCTCGACATTGCGCGGGTTCTCCGGGAAGAACTCGCCGTGCTTGTCCATGAAATTCTCGAAGTCTTGCTGGGTGTCCTCGCCCCGAGAATGTTTGTCCAGCAGATCGTTGAGGTCGTCGAGCATCTCGTTCACGCGCGCACGGTCCTCGTCGGTGGCGTTCTCCAGCGCCTCCTTCATGCCCGCGAACCGCTGGTCGAGCATCTCGCGGCCGAGCAGATCCTTGATCTGCTCGTACTTCTCGCGGGCTTCCTGCGATCGCCAGTCGTAGTCGGACAGCTCCTGCACGGCCTTGGCCGGCGACGGCGGCAGGTTCTCGATCTGCATCTCCTGGAAGCGGGCGTCGTCGTCCAGCGCGCGGGCCAGCTCCTTGCGCTCGGCCAGCACCGCCTCGTCGAGGAGCTTCTTGATCTCGGCGAGGGTGCCGTCGAGGTTGTTGCGCTGCAACAACTCCCGACGACGGCGATTGGCCTCGGCGGCGAGCTTGTCGGCGCCGCGCATGTTCTTGGTGCCGCGCCGCATCAGCTCGGACAGCGCGCGCCGCGGCGAGCTGCCCTCCATCACGTCCTGCCCGATCTGCTCGAGCGCCTCGCGCAGGTCGATCGGCGGTGCCAGCGGGTCGGGCCCGCCGGTGTACCGCGAATACCGCGACGTCCTCTTACTCACCGGCCGCACCCCGCAACCGCCTCGAGTGTGAACCTGACGACGTTATCCGGCGCTTTCCGTCGTCAGATTCACACTGGGGCCCGCACCACGAGACATGGTCAGCCATAGACCGTTTCGCCTTCTCCGGACACCTTGTCGATGCGCTTGGCCAGATACAGCGCCTCGAGCGCCAACTCGACGGCGGCCGCGCGCTGGCCGTCACTCGTCGCGCCGAGCCGCTTCTGGACCTCGGCGATGGCGGGCACCTCGGGCACCGCGGCCAGCACCTCGCGCGCCGAAACGCGCTCACCCGTCGTCACCGCCGAGCCGTTTTCGATCGCCACCACCAGAGGCCCGACGTCGATGCCACCGAGCAGCCGCTGCGCCGTGTCGGCGGTCGCGCGCCTCAGCAGGTGTTCGAGCACCGCCTGCTCGCGGCCCTCTTCGCCGGACTCAAACTCGAGCTTGCCGCGCAGCACGTCGATCACCGTCGACAGGTCGACCACCCGGGCCACCGGCTCCCCCTCACCGAGCACCGCCGACCGGTGGCGGGCGGCCGCGGCGATTGTCTCGGCGGCGGCGATCGCGAACCGCGCGGACACCCCCGAGCGCTGATCGATCGAGCGGGACTCGCGCAGATATCGGGCGAACCGCGCCAGCACCTGCAGCAGGTACTCGGGCACCTCGGCGGCCAGGTGGGCCTCCTGCGTTATGACGCCGACCTCTGCCGCAAGCTCCAGCGGGTAATGCGTGCGGATCTCGGCGCCGAACCGGTCCTTCAGCGGGGTGATGATCCGGCCGCGGTTGGTGTAGTCCTCCGGGTTGGCACTGGCGACGACGAGCACGTCGAGCGGCAGCCGCAGCGTGTAACCCCGCACCTGGATGTCGCGCTCCTCCATCACGTTGAGCATCGACACCTGGATGCGCTCGGCGAGGTCGGGCAGCTCGTTGATCGCGACGATGCCCCGATGCGCCCTGGGAATCAGCCCGTAGGCGATGGTCTCCGGGTCGCCGAGGCTGCGGCCCTCAGCCACCTTGATCGGGTCGATGTCGCCGACGAGGTCGGCCACGCTGGTGTCGGGGGTGGCCAGCTTCTCGGTGTAGCGCTCGCTGCGGTGCCGCCACGCGATCGGCAGGTCGTCGCCCGAGTCCGCGGCACGGCGAATGGACTCGGGGGTGATCGGGACGTACGGGTGCTCGCCCAGCTCCGAACCGGCGATCACCGGGGTCCACTCATCGAGCAGACCCGTCAGCGCGCGCAGCAGTCGCGTCTTGCCCTGACCGCGTTCGCCGAGCAGCACCACGTCGTGGCCGGCGATCAGGGCGCGCTCCAGCTGAGGGATGACGGTGTCCTCGAAGCCGAGGATGCCCGGCCACGCATCACGTCCCTGTGCCAGCGCGGCCAGCAGGTTGTCCCGGATTTCTTGCTTGACGCCCCGCTCGCGATGGCCCGAGGCCCTCAGCTCGCCGACGGTGCGGGGTAGATCTTGGGGTTGAGTCACCACTCCAAGCTACGACTTGTCTCGCCCGCGTGCGGGTTCCCCATGCCCGCCGCGTCCACTCAGCCCTCCGACGGCGGCAGAAGTTGGAACCCGTCGAGGATCGCCTCGCTGTCGCGCTGATATGTCGGGTTCTCGGGGACCAGGGTCTGGACGGTCACGCTGACCGCGAAAGTCCGGCGCTCGGTACGCATCACCGCGCCGAGCGCGACGGCCGGGTGCGGCGCGACGTTACCCATCGCCGGCATCTGGTAGTCGAACGTCCTGGCGGGTACCCCACACAGCGCGCGCTCGGTTTCGCGCACGTCGGTGGCGCCGATGCCCGACTCGAGCGCGTCGCGCATGTTGGTGAATATCAGGCCCGCATCCTGCACGCCCGGCGCGCTCTCGAGCGTCACCACGACGTTCGGCGTGAACCCCTGCGCCGTCAGATCGTCGTTGCGCATGGCGAAGCGGATCAGCTCCGAATCCATCATCGTGGTCCGCACCCATCCCGGCGGCGTCGGGATCCGCATCACCGGCTCGTTGTCGTTTTTCGCCGGGATCGTCGTCAAAGGGTCGTCGACGACCTCGCACTGCGACGAGTCGAGTCCGCCGGAATCGGCCGCCGCCGACAGGTCGTCACCCGCGACCGCGCGCGCGTCGTCGATGGTCCGCGTGCAGGAGACCAGCAGACCCGTCGCCAGCAGGAGAGCGATGGCAGCACGCGACGCAGTGGGCATGCTGTGCAACATAACCACCTCCCGCCGTCTTCGGCGGAGATCAACCAGACATCAGTGCGCGAAGTGACGCGCCCCACTGAGATAGAGCGAGATACCCGCTCTGGCAGCGGCTTCGGTGACCTGCTCGTCGCGAACGGAGCCGCCCGGGTGGATGATCGCCTTCACGCCGCCCTCGGTCAGCACTTCCAGCCCGTCGGGGAACGGGAAGAACGCGTCGGAGGCGGCGACCGCGCCGCGCACCCGGTCGCCGGCGCGCTGCACCGCGAGCCGAGCCGCGTCGACGCGGTTCACCTGGCCCATACCGACGCCGACGGTGGCGCCGTCCGCGGCGACGACGATCGCGTTCGACTTGACCGCCCGGCACACCCGCCACGCGAACTTCAGGTCGGCCAGCGTCGCCGGATCGGCGGGCTCGCCGGTGGCCAGCGTCCAGTTGAGCGGGTCGTCGCCGTCAGCGGTGAACTCGTCGCGCTGCTGTACCAGCAGGCCACCGCTGACCTGGCGGAACTCGGTCCCCCCCGGCTGCGGTTCGGACGCCACCAGCACCCGGATGTTCTTCTTCCGGGTGAGCACCTCCACCGCGCCGGCTTCATAGGCGGGCGCGATGATCACCTCGGTGAAGATGTCGGCGACGGTTTCGGCCATCTCGACCGACACCGCGGTGTTGGCCGCGATCACACCGCCGAACGCTGAGAGCGGATCGCATTCGTGGGCCTTGCGGTGCGCATCGGCCACCGACCGCGACGAGATCGCGATACCGCACGGGTTGGCGTGCTTGATGATCGCCACACAGATCTCGGGGTGGTCGAAGGCGGCGCGCCAGGCGGCGTCGGCGTCTGTGTAGTTGTTGTAGGACATCTCCTTGCCGTGCAACTGCTCGGCCTGCGCCAGGCCCGGCCACCCGGCGTCGTCACGGTAGAGCGCGGCCTGCTGGTGGGGGTTCTCGCCGTAACGCAAGACGGCGCTGCGCCGCCACGTGCCACCCACCCACGCGGGCAGCTTCTGAGCCGGCTCCTCCGGCGCGAGAACGGCACCCATCCAGGAGGCAACGGCGACGTCGTATTCGGCTGTGTGCCGAAAGGCCAGAGACGCCAGGATCTTTCGTTCGGCCAGGGTGAACCCGCCGGACCGCACCGCGGCGAGCACGCCGTCGTAGCCCAGCGGGTCGACGGCCACCGCGACGCTGGGGTGGTTCTTCGCGGCGGCCCGAACCATCGACGGACCGCCGATATCGATCTGCTCGACGCATTCGTCGATGCTCGCGCCGGAGGCGACGGTCTCGGCGAAGGGGTACAGGTTGACCACGACGAGTTCGAAGGCCTCGACACCGAGATCGGCCAGCGCCGAGACATGTTCGGGCTTGCGCTGATCGGCGAGCAGTCCGGCGTGCACACGCGGGTGCAAGGTCTTGACTCGACCGTCGAGCACCTCGGGAAAGCCGGTGACCTCCTCCACGGGTGTCACCGGAACACCGGCGGCGGCAATGGTTTTCGCGGTCGATCCCGTCGAGACGATGCTGACCCCGGCCTCGTGCAGCCCGCGCGCCAGCTCGGCGAGGCCGGTCTTGTCGTAGACGCTGATCAACGCCCGCCGAATCGGCCGCTTGCCTTCGGTCATCCCAATGTCGCCTTTCGTCCCGTCCAGGTCACACCGCGGACAGCCACCGCGGCCAGTACTTCGGCCAGAAGCCGTCGTTCGACGACTTTGATCCGCTCGTGCAGTGTCGCCTCGTCGTCGTCGTCGAGGATGGGCACCGCCTCCTGGGCCAACACCGGCCCCGTGTCGGTTCCCGCGTCGACCAGATGCACGCTGCACCCGGTCACCTTGACGCCGTACGCAAGCGCATCGGCGACCGCATGTGCGCCCGGAAAGGCGGGCAGCAGCGCCGGATGTGTGTTGATGATGTGGCCCATGAACCGCGAAAGGAAGTGCGGCCCAAGGATTTTCATGAAGCCAGCCGAGACGATCAGGTCGGGCTCGTGCGCGGCGGTGGCTTCGGTGATCGCGGCGTCCCACGCAGCCCGGTCCGGGTAGTCGCGCAGGCGCACGGTGAAGGTCGGAACCGATGCGGCCGCGGCGATGTCGACGGCGGCGCAGTCGCGGTCCACACCGACGGCGACGATCGATGCGGGATAGTCGCCCGCGGTGGCGTCCAGCAGCGACTGCAGCAGCGACCCGGTCCCCGACGCCAGCACCACGACCCGTGCAGGAACCTTCGGCGGTACGCGGAGGGGTTGCTGCACGCCTGGCAGCCTAATGGGTGCCGGGCGGGCCGTCGTCGTCCGCCATGAAGTGCTCTTCGGGGTCCTCGACGACGTCGTTCGCGGCGTCGTTCGCGGCGTCGTTCGGCAGGTCGGCGGGGGCCTCGACCTGGTCGGCTTCGGTGCCCGCGTTATCCCTGATTTCGGCTTCGAGGGGTTCATCGCCGACGACCTCGGTGGCGAGTTCCGGTTCGACATCATCGGATTCCGGTTCGGGTTCGGGTTCGGGTGCCGCATCTGCCTCCGCCTCGGCCTCCGCGTCAGGGTCGACGTCGGAGTCGGGGTCGGAGTCGGGGTCGACGACCGCCTTGGGCGCGCGCGGCCTTCGGGCGATGCCGCCGGCCATCACCACCGTCAACGCTCCGATTCCGGCGAACCAGAGGAACACCGCGGGCCCGAACGTCGCCTGATCGACGCCGACGTCGCCGAAGTTGCCCAGCCGCCCACCGCCGGCGTAGCCGAGTAGCGCCATGGTCAGCGCCGCCAGAGCCGACGCGACGACCAGCTTGCCCAACGCCGGGCCGAGCGGAAGCGGATGTCGTGCGCACTGCTGCCCGACCGCGACCGCCGACGCCGCCGCGACGATGAGCAACGCCACCCACACCGGGCCCAGCGGCGGCGAGGGCACCGCCGCCAGCACCGGAAGCGCCGGAATGTCGCCGCCGAACACCGTGAAGGAACTGAAGGTGGCGAGCCCGACGTGTGCGCTGGACCCGACGGCCACCGCGGCCGTTCCGACCAGCACGTTCGGGATGTACAACACCGACAGCACGGTCAGGCTGAACTGTCCGAACATGGAGTCGGTGATCGAGTAGAGCTCGTCCATCGTCGACCAGTGCACGATCAGCGAACCCGCCATCACCACACCCGACAGGCCGACGAGCGCGAGCACACCCGCGACCGCGGCGCGGAAAGCATCCGGCAGCCAGGCGGGCAGCGAGAACCGAAGCGAGGTCGGAGCCATCAGCCGCGTGCCGACCCGGGACCCGACCCCCACCACGGCGCCGATCGCGTGCACGGCCAGCACACCGCCGAAGGCCCGCAACGCGTGCGGTGTCTGCAGTTCGGTGAGCACCGAAGCGGCGTCGTGCACGACGGCCAGCGCGATCGCCGCGATCAGCAGCGGACCGCCCAACGCCGAGGCAACCACCCAGCGCGTCACGAACCACGAGGCGTTCGGACCGGTCGCCGCGGCGGTCGTGCGGGCCGTGCCCCATACCATCGCCAGAGCGGGCATCAGCGGCATCACCCCGAGCTCGGCGCCGCCGATGGACACGGGCACCAGATGTACGCCGAGCCACATGCTGGCGATGGCCCCGAGGGCGCCGGTCATGTCGCTGTTGGCGATCAGCAGTTGCAACAACACGATCGCCGCGATGACGACAAGCGCCACCAACGACGGCCCGAACGCGACCCGAAGCAGCTCACGCGCCTGGCGTGCGCCGACTGGCCGTTGATCCACTGGTTGAGCCGCTCCTGTGTCAGGCTGCCGTGCGGCGGTGACGCACGCGCGGCTCAGACTACTGGCTCACCTCAGGAAGGCGGCGGACCCGACTGCGAGGAAGACGACGGTTGTTGGGGAGCCTGAGTCGTCGCCTCCGACGCCTGCGAAGACGACGACGGCGGTTGACCGTAGGCGGGGAACCCGGTCGGCGGTGTCGGCGGACCCTGTTGACCCTGCTGCCCCTGGGGGTGGCCCTGTTGCGGGGCTCCGGGGTAGCCGCCGGTCGACGGGCCGCCCGGATAGCCACCTGGGTACGTCGACGGATATCCGGGCCGCTGCTGCGGTCCGCCGTGCTGCGGCTGGCCCTGCTGTCCGTAGTACGGGCTCGGTGCGCCGTACTGCTGGTGTCCGTAGGACTGGTCGTACTTCGGACGCGGCGCCGGCGGAGTGATGATGCCCGACTCGAACAACAGCGCGGCCACCGCGACGATCGCCTGGAACAGCGAGAACGCGATGATCAGGTACAGGCCCCAATCGATCGCGGCACCGCTGGGCCGGTTGATCACTTCGGCGATGACGAGGAGGAACGCCGCAACCGCCAGCACCGCGTACACCGAGGTGTGGACGCCTTGCCGGGGCAGGAGCGCCGTTCCGGCGAGCAGTCCCGCGACGAGTGACGCCGCGACGGCGAGCACCAGACCGAACGAGCTTCCGCTGATGCTGCCCAGCCCCGGGAAATCCGACGCGGAGATGGTGAACAACGGCGCAAAGCTCGCGAGGTACACCGCCAGCCCCAGCAGCGCCACGGCGACAGCCAGGTACATCGGCAGCTTGCTCGCGACGTCGGACGCCGTCGATGAGCTCTCCGGCGCCCTGCCGAACTGCTGCGTCGGCGCCGAGAACTGGGTGGTCGGCTGGTGTGCTTGCGGGTATCCCGGGCTACCGGGTGGTCCTTGGGGGTACGACATGGCCTCTCCTGTGCTCGGGCGGGCTTTGAAAACCACGCTAGCGCACAGCGGCTCACGCAGAGACCAGCACCGGTTCGCCCACAGTGCCCTGTTCGGACCGTTCGATCTCGCGGACCAGCGGCAACACCTTCGCGCCGAAGTATTCGATTTCCTCCTGGAAGTGCAAAAAGCCCCCGAGGATCAGATCGACTCCGCGTTTGCGGTACGCCGCAATGCGTTCGGCGATCTGCTCGGGTGTGCCGATCAGCTGCGTGCGGAAGCCGTCGTTGTACTGCACCAAGTCCTCGAACGTCGAATCCGCCCACATGCCGCGCTTGTCCGCGGTCGAGTTGCCGGCCTGTTGGACCGCGGCGCGAAATCCCTCCACGGCGGGTTTGTTGGCCTTGGCGATGATCTCCCGCAGCGTCTCCTTCGCTTCTTTCTCGGTGTCGCGGGCGATGATGAAACCGTTGAGCCCGAACCGCACCTCGCGGCCGACCGTGCGGGCGTGCTCGCGGACGTCGACGATCTGCTCGGTCACCCCGTCGTAGTCCTTGCCGTTGGAGAAGTACCAGTCCGCAAAAAGGCCGCCGTTGCGCCTTGCGGCCGTGGAGTTACCGCCTTGGAACAGTTCCGGATTGGGCCGCTCGGTGGTGTTGAGCGGTTTGGGTTTGAGCGTGAAGTCGTGGATGCGGTAGAAGTCGCCGCGGAAATCAACGTCGTCCTCGGTCCAGATCTTGCGCAGCACCTGCAGGAACTCCGCGCTGCGCCGGTAGCGTTCGTCGTGCTCGAGCCACGGCTCACCGAGGTGGGTGAACTCGTCTTTGAACCAGCCCGACACCACGTTGACCGCGAACCGGCCGTTGGACAGCTGGTCGGCCGTCGCGCCGAGCTTGGCCAGCACCGCGGGCTGCCACAGCCCGGGATGCACCGCGGCGATCACCTTCAGTTTCTGGGTGGCCAGCAGCAGCGCCAGGCTGAAGCTGGTGGATTCGTGCTGATACTCGGCCCCGTAGTGGCCTCGTAGCGCACCTGGCTCAACGCGTACTCGAACCCGTTGTTCTCGGCGGTCCTGGCGAGCTTGGCGTTGTACTCGTAGTTCCAGTCGGTGCGCTGCTCGATGTCGCTGGTCACCAATCCGCCACTGACGTTGGGCACCCAGTAGGCGAACTTCACGTGATCGGCGATGCGTTCGGTCGTCATGGTCTGACATGACAACAGCGACCTGCTTGCACGTCGCCGGTATCGCTCGCGGTGATGCAAACCCCGTGCTTGCCCCCCAGACTGAAACACGTTCTAATTCTCGGCATGGATTACGGGCTCGTACTGTTCACCAGCGATCGCGGGATCACCCCGGCGGCGGCGGCCAAGCTCGCCGATGACCACGGTTTCACCACGTTCTACGTGCCCGAACACACCCACATCCCGATCAAGCGCCAGGCCGCGCATCCGACGACGGGCGACGAGTCGCTGCCCGACGACCGCTACATGCGGACGCTCGATCCCTGGGTCAGCCTCGGCACCGCGGCCGCGGTGACGTCGCGGGTCCGGTTGTCCACGGCCGTCGCGCTGCCGGTCGAGCACGACCCGATCTCGCTGGCGAAGTCGATCGCCACGCTCGACCACCTCTCCGGTGGGCGAGTCAGCCTCGGGGTCGGGTTCGGCTGGAACACCGACGAGCTCGCCGACCACAATGTGCCGCCCGGTCGGCGGCGCACGATGCTGCGCGAATACCTCGAGGCGATGCGGGCGTTGTGGACGCAGGAGGAAGCCTCGTACGAGGGCGAGTTCGTCAACTTCGGACCCAGCTGGGCGTGGCCCAAACCGATCCAACCGCACATCCCCGTCCTCGTCGGGGCGGCAGGAACCGAGAAGAACTTCAAGTGGATCGCCCGGTCCGCCGACGGCTGGATCACCACACCGCGCGACTTCGACATCGACGAACCGGTCAAGCTGCTACAGGACACGTGGGCGGCCGCCGGGCGCGACGGAGCACCGCAGATCGTCGCCCTCGACTTCAAACCCGACCCCGAAAAGCTCGCCCGTTGGGCCGATCTCGGTGTCACCGAAGTGCTTTTCGGCCTTCCCGACAAGTCCCCCGACGATGTCGCCGCGTACGTCGAGCGGCTGGCAGGCAAGCTGGCCGCCCTGGTCTGATCAGGGTTCACCGAAGCCGGCCGCGCCGAGTGCTCGCTGTCCCGCGTCGCCGGTCACCGCGTCGACGAAGGCTCGCGCGAGCTCCCGCCGCGTCGAATCGGACAGCGTCGCAATCGGATAGACGTTGACCACGTCGGCGGCTTCGGGAACCGGCACAGCGGTGACGCGCGTCCCGGCGTCACGGGCGTTGGTGACATAAACGATTCCGGCGTCGGCCTGGCCGCTGGTCACCTTGTTCAGCACGTCGGTGACCGACGACTCCTCGCTGACCGGGTTGAGATCGACACCAGCGGCCTGCTCCACCTTCCGTGATGCCGCCCCGCACGGGACCGCAGGGGCGCACACGACGGCGGTGATCCCAGGTCGGGTGAGATCACGTATTGTCTTGATCTCCTTGGGATTTCCCGGCGATACCACGATGACCATGGTGTTGGTCGCGAAGTTCACCGGGTCGCCGGCGAGCAGTCCGGCGTCTGCGACCTTGTCCATGTTCACGGTGTCGGCGGAGGCGAACACGTCGGCCCGCGCCCCCTGCGTCAACTGCGTGGCGAGGTCGGAGGAGCCGGCGAAGGAGAACTCCACCCGAGTGCCGGGGTGGTCCTTCTCGAACTGCGCGCCGATCTCGGTGAATGCCCTGTTCAGCGACGCCGCGGCGAACACCATGAGCGAATCGCGCTGCGGCCCTTGTCCGCATCCGGTGGCCAGGGTCAGCAGCAGTGCGGCCAGAAGCGAGAGAGGCCTCACGACTGCTCCTCCCTGTGGTCAGGCCAGGCTGGCGCGGTTGATCTTCTCCGTCGGACGCACCGTGATCGCCGCGCCGAGCGGATCGCCGTCCGACATCAACGCGACGAGATCCTCCTCCTCGGAGATGGCCAGGAACCGTGAGTCATCCGAATCGAGTCTGCCGACGATGATCCCGGTGCGGACCGGCCAGTCGTAGCGCACAGAGTAGGTCTCGATCGTCGCGCGCCCTTCCGGGCGCTCGGTCACCGGGACCGTCGGCAGTGCCGCGACGTCGGTGTCGAGGCGCTCGCTGTCATTCGTCCGCCAGTCGGTAGGCAGCGTCGAATAGATGCCGACGGAGTATTTGCTCATCGTGCCGCCGTTGGCGCCCACGAAGCCGAAACATCCGGGCCGATCGCGCATTTGGGTGACGGTCTCGGCGATGGCGTGCAGCGAGTAGCTGTTACCCGGGCCGCCGAAATACGGAAGGCCGCCGGTCACCGTCAGGCCCCGCGGGTCGTCGCCGTCGATGCCCAGCGCCTCGCAGGCGACGAACACCGGGAACGGGAAGCAGCTGTACAGGTCGAAGGTGGCGATGTCGTCGACGTCGATCTGCGCCACCCGCAGGGCTTCGTGTACGGCGTGCACGGTCGCGGGACTGGCGCCGAGGTCGACGCGGTCCAGCAGGTCCTGCTCGGTCATGTCCGAATGCCCGTGCAGATACACCCATTTCTCCTCGGGCACACCGAGTCGGCGTGCGGCCGCCACCGACATCATGATCGCGGCGGCGCCCTGGTTGACCTGATCGCGCGCCACCAGCAGCCGGGGGTAGGGATCACAGATCATCCGATTGTCGTCGGTGACGGTGAGGATCTCCTGCACCGACCGTTCGACCGGTGATGACGAAAACGGGTTCTTCGCAGCGACTCTGGACAGCGGTGCGAAGAGCTCGGCCATCTGCCTGCGATATTCGGCAACGCCGAGTCCCAACCGGCTGCGGCGCGCGTTGTCCAGCAGTCCGTACTGCACTGCGGCGCCGGTCAATCCGTGCGACGCGGTGTACTCGGTGAAGTATCTGTGGATCTGGTGTCCGCGGTCCTCGAGCTGGCCCTCGACGTGTTCGGTGAAGTCGGGCTTGGCTTGTCCCTGTTCGGCGGCACGGCGCCAGTAGCGCGCCGTCGAACCCGGTTCCGAACCGATCACCATCGCCACGTCGAACTCACCCGCCGCGATGGCTTTGCCCGCTTCGGTGACGAGCTTCTGCGGCCCCTGCCCGCCGACCGGTTCGAGCACGACGCGTGCGGGATCGCCGCCGACGCGCCCCATCACCGAGCGCGGGTAGTTGTTCGACTTGCCCAGCGTCGCGGGCATCGGCCCGGAGATCTCGAACTGGCGCAGCGCGTACACGGTCTCGATGGCCTTGGCGGCCACCGTGGCGTCGAGCCCGGTGTCGGCAAGCGCGGCGCGCACCGCTTCGGTCGCGAGGTCGACCGCCGACATGCCCCGATAGCCGGGATCGTCGATGCGCTCGGTGAACTGCCCGACGCCGACGATGACCGGGGTCCGGGAATCGACCATTACAGACCTCCTGACGACTGTTAATTCGTCAGGCTAATCGAGGACTGGAACGCGTTCCTAATCCTGCGGCATGCTTCACACCCCGCGTGGGCCCACCACAAGCCGCGCGTGGGCCCACCCACAAGCCGCGAGCGACCGCTTTTGCACACCGAACAGCGGCGTGTCGGCGTGCAGACGCGGTCGCTCGCGCAACGAGGGGCTTTCCCTACAAGCTCTGCAGGATCTCCCGCGCCAGGTTCGCGGTCTCCGACGGGGTCTTGCCGACCTTCACGCCCGCGGCCTCCAGCGCTTCCTTCTTCGCGGCGGCGGTGCCCGAGGAACCCGACACGATGGCACCGGCGTGGCCCATCGTCTTGCCCTCCGGCGCGGTGAACCCCGCGACGTAGCCGACGACCGGCTTGCTGACGTTGGCCTTGATGTAATCGGCCGCGCGCTCCTCGGCGTCGCCACCGATCTCACCGATCATCACGATGACCTTGGTGTCGGGGTCCTTCTCGAACGCCTCGATCGCGTCGATGTGCGTGGTGCCGATGACGGGATCGCCGCCGATGCCGATCGCGGTCGAGAACCCGAAATCGCGCAGTTCGAACATCATCTGGTAGGTCAGCGTGCCGGACTTGGACACCAGGCCGACCGGGCCCGGACCGGTGATGTTGGCCGGGGTGATGCCGGCCAGCGCCTCACCGGGCGTGATGATGCCCGGGCAGTTGGGTCCGATGATGCGAATTTTTGGACCCTTCCCTCCACCTTTTTCCAGGTTGTACGCCCACGCATACGCGGTGTCCTGCACCGGGATTCCCTCGGTGATGACGACCAGCAGCGGGATCTCGGCGTCGATGGCCTCGATGATCGCGTCCTTGGCGAACTTCGGCGGCACGAACACCACCGACACGTCGGCGCCGGTTTCCTTCATCGCCTCGGCGACAGTGCCGAACACCGGCAGCTCGACATCGTTGCCGTCAGAGTCCTTGTGCGACACCGTCGTTCCGGCCTTGCGTGAGTTGACGCCGCCGACCAGCTGCGTGCCCGCCTTGAGCATCAGCGCGGTGTGCTTGGTGCCCTCGCCGCCGGTGATGCCCTGGACGATGACCTTGGAGTTCGCGTTCAGAAAGATAGACATCGGTCATGGCTCCTTAAGACTTGTTCGCCAGCTCGGCGGCTTTGTCGGCGCCGGCGTCCATGGTGTCGGCCTGGATCACCAGCGGGTGGTTGGCCTCGGCCAGGATGCGGCGGCCCTCTTCGACGTTGTTGCCGTCGAGACGCACCACGAGCGGTTTGTTGGCCTCGTCGCCGAGGATCTTCAGCGCGTTGACGATGCCGTTGGCGACGGCGTCACACGAGGTGATGCCGCCGAACACGTTCACGAACACGCTCTTGACCTGCTCGTCATTGAGGATGACGTCCAGACCCGCGGCCATCACCTCGGCCGAGGCGCCGCCGCCGATGTCGAGGAAGTTGGCCGGCTTCACGCCGCCGTGCTTCTCGCCGGCGTAGGCGGTGACGTCGAGCGTCGACATCACCAGGCCGGCGCCGTTGCCGATGATGCCCACCGAACCGTCGAGCTTGACGTAGTTGAGGTCGTGCTCCTTGGCCTTGAGCTCCAGCGGATCGGTCGCGTCGCGATCCTCGAACTCGGCATGCTCGGGATGGCGGAAGTCGGCGTTGCCGTCGAGCGTGACCTTGCCGTCGAGCGCCAGGATCTGATTGTCGGGGGTGCGCACCAGCGGGTTGACCTCGACCAGCGTGGCGTCCTCGGCGACGAAGACCTCCCAGAGCTTGGCGATCGTCACCGCGGCGGCGTCGAGCACCTCCTCGGGCAGGTGGCCCTTCTTGGCGATCTCGCGGGCGAACGCTTCGTCGACGCCTTTGGTCGCGTCGACGGGCACCCTGGCCAGCCGGTCCGGCTTGGTGGCGGCGACCTCTTCGATCTCCATACCGCCCTCGACCGAGCACATCGCCAGGTAGGTGCGGTTCGCGCGATCGAGAAGGAAGGAGATGTAGTACTCCTCGGCGATGTCGCTGGCCTCGGAGACCAGCAGCTTCTTGACGATGTGGCCCTTGATGTCGAGGCCGAGGATGTTCTGGGCGTGGGTGAACGCGTCGTCGGCGGTGGCTGCGTACTTCACGCCGCCCGCCTTACCGCGGCCGCCGGTTTTGACCTGCGCCTTGACCATCACCGGCTTGCCGATCTCCTCGGCGATCGCCTTGGCGTCCTCGGCGGTGTCGGTCACCCGACCGGGTGTGGTGGGCACGTTGTGCTTGGCGAAGAGCTCTTTCGCCTGGTATTCGAAGAGGTCCATTGGCTTGGGAACGTCCCTGTCTCTAGCGCGTCGAATTGCGGAGTTGTTGGGCCGAAGGCTCGGAGGAACTTTATCCACACGCTCTGAACGCGTTGGCACCGCCCACCGGTCATGTGGTAGATCTCACCGCCCTAACCCAGTGATACAAATCACAATCTCCCGCGGAATAGGCTCTCGGCTTGCAGCCGTCGTCGCGAGTTGGTTAACGTGCCTCTGGTCTCGATAACGCTTTGGTCACGACAGGCTTCTCGACAGGCATCCGAAACGTAAGGACACCCCAGGTTGGCTTCGCACCGTTCGTCCGGATCTCATCGCAGATCGTCGACGAACCGGCAAATCAGCCGCCGTGCAAGCGAATCCCCCGCCGAAGTCACCGACATCATTCCGTTCAACGAGTTCGGTGATCTCGAAGACGTCGACTTCCGCGAGAACAGCGCTTTCGACCGCGAAGCCCAGGTCATCCACGCTCCCGAACTCGACGACCTGACCGACACCGACAACCTCGTCCCGCTGCGTCTCGCCGTGCCCTCCGAGTTCCAGTCCGGACCCCGGCACGCGCGCCGCTCGCACGCCTACCGCGACAGCCACACCGACACCAGCGACGGCATGGACGCGACCGACGTCATCCGGATCGGCAGCCGCAAGCCTGCGCACCGCAAGCAGGAAGTGCCCGTCAAGGGCCGCCTGATGGTCGCCGCGATGGCCGTCGGCGCCACCGCCGCGGGCGCGTACTCGGTGGCCAATGCCGCGCACGAGAACTCCTCGGAGGCCGTCCTGGCCGTCGAGGGGTCCGCGATAGCCAACCCGCTCGGCGAGACGTCGGGCGGTATGCAGGTGGTCGCCGTGACGCCCGCCGCCAGTTCTGCGCTGCACACCGAGGAGATCCAGAAGGCGGCCGCGTTCGCCCAGGAGCGCGCCGAACGCGAAGCCCGGCTGCAGCGGCCGATGTTCGTGACGCCCACCACCGGCGTGTGGACGTCGGGCTTCGGCTACCGCTGGGGCGCGCTTCACGGCGGCATCGACATCGCGAACTCGATCGGCACGCCGGTGCTCGCCGCCTCCGACGGCGTGGTCATCTCGGCCGGTCCGTACGCCGGTTACGGCAACATGGTCAAGCTCCGGCATTCCGACGGCACCGTGACGCTCTACGGTCACCTCAGCTCGTGGTCGGTGGAGGTCGGTCAGCGGGTCTGGGCCGGTGACCAGATCGCCAAGATGGGCAACACCGGCAACTCGACCGGGCCGCACCTGCACTTCGAGGTGCACCTGAACGGCACCGACCGCGTCGACCCCGTGGGTTGGCTGGCCAAACGCGGCCTGTCTTTCGGCAACTAGTCTTACTGAGTGGCCGGCGACGACGACTCCGATCTGACACGTCAATCACCGTCGAGCGCGGAAACGGGCATCATCCGCCGCCACCCTTCCGGCGAGATTCCGACCGGCCAGGACCCCCAGACGAATATCATCCGCCGCCATCCGACCGGTGCGATCCCGGTCGCCGGCCCGCCCACGCAGATGGCGGACGGAGGCGCGACACAGATGTCCGACCGCCCCGCGCCGGAGACGAGTTACATCCCTCGGGCCCGGCCCGTGGCCGTGTCCCCGGCCGGATCGCCGCCGGCCAATCCGAAAACCGCGATCGCCACCGCGGTAACCAGCATCCTGACCGGCTGGGCAACCGCCGTCATCGCCACCGACCTGATCACCGGCTGGTGGCGCACCGATCAACTGTTCTGTGTCGCGGTCGGCTTCCTGACCGCGATCTCGGCGGCCGCTCTCATCGCCGGGCTGATCGGACTTCTGTTGCGCCGCTGGGTGAGCCGCCTCCTGGTCATGGTGGGGTCGATGGTGGCGCTGCTGATCTTCTCCAGCCTTTTCGTCGCCGGGGCCAAGCTGCCCGCCGTGGTGTACGCGATCCCGGTGCTGCCGCTGGCGAGTATCGTGCTCGCCGCGCTGCCGGCCACCGGACGCTGGGAACGCTCCGGTTAGAGCTTGGTGATCGGCGCGTGGTTGTGCATGAGCTTGACCCGACCGGAGCTGCCGAAATCGATCAGCGACATCGCCGACTCGCCCACGCCGCTCACCTCTTCCACGCGGCCCAGCCCGTACTTGTCGTGCGTGACCCGGTCGCCGGGCTCGAGCACCAGCAGTGGCCGCTTGCCCGTACCCGACCGCGTCGGCGACGGTCTCGGCGTGCCGAACCGGCCCGCCCCGCTCACGGGCGCGCTGAACGACGGTGTCGGATCGGTGCGCCGCCAGTCGATCAGGTGTTGCGGAATCTCCTTGAGGAAGCGTGATTCCGGGTTCAGCATCGGTTGGCCCCATGACGAACGGACCTTGGCTCGGCTGAGGTAGAGCCGCTGCCGGGCACGGGTGATGCCGACGTAGGCCAGCCGGCGCTCCTCGGACAGCTCGGCGGGGTCGCCCAGCGCCCGCATGTGCGGGAACATGCCGTCCTCCCACCCGGTCACGAAGACGACCGGGAACTCGAGGCCCTTGGCGGTGTGCAACGTCATCATCGTGACGACACCGGCGCCGTGCTCGGGAAGCTCGTCGGCGTCGGCTACCAGTGAGACCCGTTCCAGGAACTGAGCCAGCACGCCGGTGTCGGGGATGTCCTCGTCCAGCTGCTCGTCATCGGCGAGCGCCTGCGCGTTGGCCAGGTCGGTGCTGAATTCGTGTGCGACGCTGACCAACTCGTTGAGGTTGTCCAGCCGCGCGAGATCCTGCGGGTCGCTTGACGACTCGAGTTCGGCGCGGTAGCCGGTGCGGTCGAGTACGGCCTCGACCAGTTCGCCGAGTTCATCGTCGAGGCGGCCGCGCAGTTCGTCGAGCATCTCCACGAACGCCGAGATGCATTTCTCCGCACGGGTGTTGAGCATCGGCACCTTGCCCTCGGCGGCCGCCTGCAGGGCGTCGTTGAAGCTGCAGCCGGCGTTCTCGGCGTACACCGCGACGCAGGCTTCGGCGCGGTCGCCGATGCCGCGGCGCGGAGTGTTCAGGATCCGGCGCATGCTCACCGAGTCGCCGGGGTTGTCCAGCACCCGCAGGTACGCGACGATGTCGCGGATCTCCCGACGTTCGTAGAACCGTACGCCGCCAACGACTTTGTAGGGGATGCCCGCGCGGATGAACACCTCTTCGAGCGCACGCGAGGAGTTGTTGGTGCGATAGAACACCGCGACATCTGAATAACTGCCACCGCCGTCGACGAGCGCATCGATCTCCTGCGCGACGAATCGCGCCTCGTCGTGCTCGTTGTCGGCGACGTAGCCGACGATCAGCTCGCCCTCCCCCTCGTCGGTCCACAGGCGCTTCTCGCGTCGGCCGGCGTTGCGGGAGATGACCGCGTTCGCGGCGTTCAGTATGTTCTGGGTGGAACGGTAATTCTGTTCCAGCAGAATGGTTGTCGCATTCGGATAGTCGCGCTCGAAATCCTCGATGTTGCGGATCGTCGCGCCGCGGAACGCATAGATCGACTGGTCGGCATCGCCCACCACGCACAGTTCGGCCGGCGGCACGCCCGCTGGATCATCTTGCGAGGCCGCCGTCCCGACCAGTTCGCGCACCAGCACGTATTGGGCGTGGTTGGTGTCCTGGTACTCGTCGACGAGGATGTGCCGGAACCGACGCCGGTAGTACTGCGCGATCTGCGGGAAGGCCTGCAGCACGGCGACCGTCTCGCCGATCAGGTCGTCGAAGTCGAGCGCGTTGGCCGCGCGCAGGCGGCGCTGGTACTCGGCGTAGACATCGGCGATGATGCCGGGCAACTCCTCGCCCGCCTCCGAGGCCTCGGCGGCCGCCTGCTCCGGGCCGACCAACTCGTTCTTGTGGGTGGAGATGGCGTTGGACAACAGCCGCGGCGAGTACCGCTTGGTGTCGAGCCCCATGTCCTTGCCGATCATCAGCAGCAGGCGTCGCGAGTCGTCGGCGTCATAGATCGAGAAGTTCGAGTTCAGCCCTGGCAGCAGCGAGGCCTGGTTGCGCAAGATCCGCACGCAGGTGGAGTGGAACGTCGACACCCACATTGCACGGGCACGGGGCCCCACCAGGCCCACCACCCGCTCGCGCATCTCGGCAGCCGCCTTGTTGGTGAAGGTGATCGCCAGCACCTGCCCGACGCCCACGTCACGGGCGGCGAGCAGATAGGCGATCCGGCGGGTGAGCACAGCGGTCTTGCCGGAGCCGGCACCTGCGACGATGAGCAGCGGCGAGCCCTCGTGCAGGACGGCTTTACGCTGCTGCGGGTTGAGCCCCTCGAGCAGTTGGTCGGATTCGGTGGCCCCGTTCGGTGCGATCAAGTTGGGTGCGCTCATGTCGGTATCGAACTTACCGCTGTGCAGGGACACTCCCGCGGTCGAACCGCCGCACAGCTTTGCGCTGGCACAGCGTTTGGTGGCACACTTTGTCCCGTGCTCAGCAAACAATGCTTCATCTACGGGTGCCGATCCGCGGTGCCCGTGGTCTAGCGGCTTCTGCGAGAGTCTCCTGTGTGAGCCCGAGGACCGGACGAGGACGAGACCTGAACACACGACGAGGCGGTGAAACCCATGACGACCGGAACCGAGACTGTGCCCGATATCGATGACCTGCGCCGGGAGATCGACCGGCTGGACGCCGAAATTCTGGCGGCCGTGAAGCGCCGCACCGAGGTGTCCAAGATGATCGGTCAGGCTCGGATGGCCTCCGGTGGCACCCGCCTGGTGCACAGCCGCGAGATGAAGGTCATCGAGCGCTACAGCGAACTAGGCCCCGACGGCAAAGACCTCGCGATGCTGTTGCTGCGGTTGGGCCGCGGTCGCCTCGGCCACCAGTGACTTCGGTGCCCAGACAGTCGCTGAGCGACTGCTAGAGCACCGAAACCACCGCTTCAGCGCAGCGCGTCGGTCAGCCACGGCGTCAACCATTCCACCGCTTCGGGCGTGGGGTGCACACCGTCGCTGCGGATGCGGATGCCGTCGATCCAGTTGGTGTAGCCGCCGTTCGGGCCGAGCTTGCGGTTCAAATCGAGCACGGTGACGTTCGAGCGGTACTTGACGGCGCTGCGCAGCAACGCGTTCCAGTCGTCGACCCGGTCGGGATCGTCCTCCGGATACAGGCTGCCGTCGCGCTTCTCGGCGCGGCGGTTGTAGGGCTCGGTGGTGACGACGACGCGCGCGCCGGTCGAGGACAGGATGTCGAGCGCGCGGTTGAGTTCGGCGCGCAGATAGGCGTCGTACGTCGGCTCGCCGATGTGGGTCCACACGCCTTCGTTCATCCGGTCGACGACTTCCCATCGGCCCACGATCATCAGCACCACGTCGGGCCGGTCATGTTTGACCCGCTCCGTCCACCTGCTCGGCCACGAATCGCACGCGGGCTTCTGGTTCAGCGTCTGACCGACATAGCGGTACGGCCCGCCGCGCGCGATGCCGCATCCGATCGTCGTGTAGTCGGTGAATCTGAGCCCCGGTGTCTCCGGCAGGTAGCGCATCAACGTCCACGCCACCGAGTCGCCGAACACCGCCACGGTCCTGGTGTTCGGATCGCGGCTGGTGTGGCGCTGCACCTGGATCGGCACCTCCGGCGCGACCAGCGCCGCGGAGTCGATGCTCGGGTCCTCCATCGGCGGCCCGGTCGGCACGCCGACCGGCAACACGCTCATCGTGATCACCGCGGCGGTCGCCGCCGTCGCGCCGGCCAACGGCAGCATCGGCACGATCACCGGCCGCCAGCGCCGGATGGGCTGCTCGAGCAGCCACCACGACAGCGCCGCGACCGCCAGCGTCGCCGCACACCGCAGGCCGAACAACGACCAGCCGGACCATCCGGTGCGTTCGCCGTTGAGCGCCAGGAAGATCGGCCAGTGCCACAGGTAGACGCCGTAGGAGATCGCGCCAAGCCAGACCAGCGGCCGCCACGCCAGCACGCGCGCGACCGGCCCTTCCTGATCCATCGCCACCGCACCGATCACGCACGCGGCGGCGAGCGCGACGACGATCAGCAGGCCCTTGCGGAAATCGCCGGCGCTGCCGGTCGCCATATGCACCGCGAACCCCAGGACGACGACACCGACGACAGACACCGCGCGGGCGGCCCCGCGCAGCCACCGCGTCCTGATCACCGGCCCGGCGAGCGTCACCGTGGTCCAGTCCCGCACCAGCAGGGCCGCCGTCGCCGCGCCGACCAGCAGCGCCTGTGCGCGGGTGTCGGTGCCGAAGTAGATCCGGTTCAGCGTCCCGTCGTCGACGAAGACGATCGCCACCGCCGCCGAGGCGATCGCCCCCGCGCCGGCAACGCCCAGGACCGCCCATCGCAGATGGGTCGGGTCTCGACGACAGAAGACGAACGCGACGGCGATCAGCAGCAGCGGCCACAGCAGGTAGTACTGCTCCTCGACCCCCAGCGACCAGGTGTGCTGCAGCGGCGAGGGTGGCGCCCCCTGGGAGAAGTAGTCGGTGCGCTGGGCGACGAACGCCCAGTTGGCCACCCAGAAGAACGAGGCAACGGCGTCGTCGCGCAGGTTCGCGACCGCCTCCGTCGAGAAGAATTCCCGCGCCGCCACCACCGCGAGCACCATCACCAGCAGCGCGGGCAGGAGTCTGCGGGCGCGACGTATCCAGAAGTCGCGCAGCCGGATTCGCCCGGTGCGGGCGTGCTCGTCGAGCAGCAGCGAGGTGATCAGGAAGCCGCTGAGCACGAAGAACAGGTCGACGCCGAGGAAGCCGCCGTCAACGCCGGGGATGCCGCCGTGGTCAGCGAGCACGAGTGCGACGGCGACGGCGCGGATGCCGTCGAGGGCGGGGATCTCGCCACGCCGACGCGCACGCGAGGAGGGATGTACTGACAGCGGGCGGCGATCAGCGGGCGCGACGGAGCGACGCGCGTTCACTTGCGAAATCTTGCCCGTGCGAGCGGACCTGCCGCGGCAGGCGCGGCGGCGTGTCGACCTACTTCGTCAGTGCGATGTATTTCACCTCGAGGTACTCCTCGATGCCCTCGAAGCCGCCCTCGCGCCCGAAGCCCGACTCCTTGATGCCGCCGAACGGCGCCGCCGGGTCGGAGACGACGCCTCGGTTGATGCCGACGATGCCGGACTCAATACCTTCGGCGACGCGCAGCGCGCGGTCCAGCGACTGCGTGTAGATGTAAGCCGCGAGCCCGTACTCGGTGTCGTTGGCTGCGGCGACACCCTCATCCTCGGTGTCGAATCCGGTGATCGGCGCGACGGGCCCGAACACCTCCTCCTTGAGGATGCGGGCGTCGGCGGGCACGTCGGCCAGCACCGTGGCCGGGTAGAAATTGCCCGGCCCGCCGGGCGCAACCCCGCCGACGGCGACCTTCGCACCGCGCGACACCGCGTCGGAGACCAGGTCTTCGACCGTGGCGACCTGTTTGGCGTTGATCAACGGTCCGAGTGTGGCCGACTCGTCGACTCCCTTGCCGAGGGTGAACTCGCTCATCCGCTTGACCAGCTTTTCGGTGAACTCCTCGCGCACCGAGTTCGCGACGTGGAAGCGGTTGGCCGCGGTGCAGGCCTCCCCGCCGTTGCGCATCTTGGCCAGCACGGCGCCCTCGACGGCGGCGTCGACGTCGGCGTCGTCGAACACCACGAACGGGGCGTTGCCGCCCAGCTCCATCGACGTGCGCAGCAGCTTGTCGGCCGACTGTTTGACCAGCGCCTTGCCGACGCCGGTGGAACCGGTGAAGGTCAGCTTGCGCAGCCGGCCGTCGTCGATCAGCGCGGCGGTGACGTCGCCGGGGTTCTTCGTCGGCAGAACCGAGAGCACCCCCTTGGGCAGGCCGGCCTCGTCCATCAGCTTGGCCAGCAGCAGCATGGTCAGCGGCGTTTCCTGCGCGGGCTTGACGATCATCGTGCACCCGGCGGCGAACGCGGGCCCGATCTTGCGGGTGCCCATCGCCAGCGGGAAGTTCCACGGCGTGATCGCGTAGCACGGGCCGACCGGTTGTTTGGTGACCAGGACGCGTCCGCTGCCCGCGGGGCTGGGCGTGTAGCGGCCCGCGATGCGCACTGCCTCCTCGGCGAACCAGCGGAAGAACTCGGCGCCGTAGGTGACCTCGCCCATGCTCTCGCGCAGCACCTTGCCCATCTCCAGGGTCATCAGCGTGGCGATGTCCTCGGCGCGTTCGGTGATCTTCTCGAACACCGCGCGCAGAATCTCACCGCGTTCGCGCGGAGCGGTGGCCGCCCACTCGGCCTGCACAGCGCAGGCGGCGTCGAGCGCGGCAATCGCATCATCGGCGGTGGCGTTGGCGACGGAGGTGATCACCGAGTCGTCGGATGGGTCGAGCACATCGAAGGTGGACGAGCCGTCGCGTTCCTCACCGCCGATCCACAGTCCGGTGGGCACTGACGACAACAGCTTCGCGGTATCCATAACTCTTCTGTACACCTTTGGTCTTTTCGCCGCACTAGGGTCATGTTCATGAATGCCGACCCCGACCAGATACCCGATATCACCTCGACTCCGGCGTGGCAGGCGTTGCAGCGGCATCACGACGAGATCGGCGCGAAACACCTGCGCGAGTTGTTCGCCGAGGATCCGGCCCGCGGCACCGAGTTGGCGACGATGGTCGGCGACCTCTACATCGACTACAGCAAGCACCGGGTCATCCGCGAGACGCTGGACCTGCTGGTGGATTTGGCCCGCGCCGCCCGACTGGAACAGAAACGTGACGCCATGTTCTCCGGCGCGCACATCAACACCTCCGAGGACCGCGCCGTCCTGCATACGGCCTTGCGGTTGCCGCGCGGTGCCGACCTGGTGGTCGACGGGCAGAATGTCGTCGCCGACGTGCACGAGGTGCTCGACAAGATGGGCGACTTCACCGACCGGTTGCGCAGCGGCGAGTGGACCGGCGCGACGGGCGAGGCCATCAAAACCGTCGTCAACATCGGCATCGGCGGGTCGGACCTCGGACCGGCGATGGCCACCCTGGCGTTGCGGCACTACGCCGACGCCGGCATCTCGGCGCGGTTCGTCTCCAACGTCGACCCGGCGGACCTGGTGGCCAAGCTCGATGGACTCGACCCTGCCACAACGCTTTTCATCGTCGCGTCGAAGACGTTTTCGACGCTCGAGACGTTGACCAACGCGACGGCGGCGCGCCGGTGGCTGACCGATGCACTCGGCGATGCCGCGGTGTCGCGGCACTTCGTGGCGGTCTCGACGAACAAGAAACTGGTCGACGATTTCGGCATCAACACCGAGAACATGTTCGGGTTCTGGGACTGGGTCGGCGGACGGTATTCGGTCGACAGCGCAATCGGTTTGAGCGTCATGGCCGTGATCGGCCGCGAGCGGTTCGCCGAGTTCCTGTCCGGCTTCCACATCGTCGACGAGCACTTCCGCACGGCGCCGCTGGAATCGAATGCGCCGGTGCTGCTGGGGCTGATCGGGCTCTGGTACAACGAGTTCTTCGGTGCGGAAACCCGTGCGGTGCTGCCCTATTCGAACGATCTCGCCCGCTTCGCCGCTTATCTGCAGCAGCTGACGATGGAGTCGAACGGCAAGTCGGTGCGCGCCGACGGTACGCCGGTCACCACGAGCACCGGTGAGATCTTCTGGGGCGAGCCGGGTACCAACGGCCAGCACGCGTTTTATCAACTGCTGCATCAGGGCACGCGTCTGGTGCCGGCCGACTTCATCGCGTTCTCTCAACCGACCGACGACCTGCCGACCGCAGATGGCAAGGGCAGCATGCACGACCTGTTGATGAGCAACTTCTTCGCGCAGACGCAGGTGCTCGCGTTCGGCAAGACCGCCGAGGAGATCGCCGCAGAAGGCACGCCGCCGAATGTGGTGCCGCACAAGGTGATGCCGGGCAACCGGCCCAGCACGTCGATCCTCGCGACCCAGCTGACCCCGTCGGCGCTCGGACAGTTGATCGCACTGTACGAGCACCAGGTGTTCACCGAGGGAGTCATCTGGGGTATCGACTCGTTCGATCAGTGGGGTGTCGAACTCGGTAAGACGCAGGCCAAGGCGCTGCTTCCGGTCATCACCGCCGACGGCTCTCCCGCCGAACAGTCGGACTCCTCCACCGACGCGTTGGTGCGCAGATACCGCAGCGAGCGCGGCCGATCCGCCTGACTCAGCGTGCGGCGCGAGCCTTCACGAACGAGCGCACACCGACGATCAGGTACACCAGCAGCAGAACGAACATGATGGTGCTGGTGATGACGGCCGCGGGTCGCTCGGCCGTGCCCGCGAACACATCGCCGAGACCGAACACGTTGCGTAGCGCACCGAGCGCGGCGAGCAGCGCGATCGCCAGGGCCGCGTGCGTCGCGTGCTGGCGCGCGCGGTCGGAGCGACGCCCGATGAGCGCGGCGATGAGCAGCAGGACGCCGACGAATGCCGGAATCAGCGCGGTGATGCTGACCGCGCCGCTGGCGATGTACGCGATCACCCCTGTCGCGACGAGCAGTCCTCCGGTCCAGGTGGTCAGGGCGAGCATCGGGATCCTTTCTACGGCTTATCGCCGACGACTCTACCCACGCAGCGAATCTCAGCGCGGCTCAGGCGTCGGGGTCCGGCCGGGTCCAGCCCAGGATCATCGCCGGCGCGCAACCGCCGAACACCAGGACGGCCAACGACATCAGCGCGCCCGAATAGGCCACGTCGGCGTCGGTGTCCTGCAGATAGATCGACGCGACGAGCAGGTAGCCGATCGGGATCAGCATCAGGTACTGGGTGATCGTCAGACCGACCGAGCGGGCGCTGTTGCGCTGCTGCACTTCGTACTCGTCGAGGGCCGCCTCCGGGGCGTCGCCCTGCCTGCCGGACACGATCTGCAGCATCGTCCACAGCGGGAGGAAGACGATGCACGCCCCCAGCCATAGCACGGGCGCCCACCGCAGTCCGAATGCGCTCAAGACGCTCACCACGAACAAGGACGCGAACGTGATGGCCAATCCCACGACGAGAATCCGGCGGCGGGACTGCGTGCGCCACCCGGGAAGCAAATTCGCGTACGTGCGCTCTCGCTTGAGAAACCGCCGGGTGCGCGATTCCTGGTAGCGGTCGAGCAACGTCGGGTCAGCCTGCCGGGTCGACGGGGACATCTCGGTCTCCTCCTTGCGATCGGGTACTCGTGCGGTAGAGCTCGGTGGACAACGGGGTGAACTCCGTTCGGGAGAACACGGCCTCGACGGGGAGACCGAAGACATCGCAGATCCGGAATGCCAGGTCCAGGCTCGGATAGTGGTCGCCACGTTCGAGCGCGCCGACCGTCTGCGGGTTCACGTCGATCAGCGCCGCGAGCTCGGCACGGGTCATACGACGCTCCGCGCGTAGGACACCGATTCGATTGTGGATGGGGAGCGTTTTACCCCTTCTCACCGGACTCACACAACATAGTGTTGGGAAAACACAACAAAAAGTCAAGCGTTTAGGACGCGGCACCGCAGCGGTGGTGCGAATTCATACGTGACACGCCGTCGGCGGCGGAGTAATCCGCACGTTCGGCGTCGACGCCGTGCCTCCACGGAAAAAGCGACGCGGCGCACGCTCAGCGAGGAGCGTGCGCCGCGTGGCCGGGCGCTGGATCGAGCTGCTAGTGGTTACGGGGCGGGGATGTTGATGCAGCCGACGTTCGGCAGGCAACCGCTCGCGCCACCGGGGCCGGCAGTCCCACCGGGTCCGTTCGGAGCCAGCGACCCGCTTGCACCGCCGGGTCCGGCCGTACCGCCGGGGCCACCGGGGATCACACCCGAGGCGCCGCCACCGTCAGCGGTGCCTTGGGGACCACCGGGGACGTTCACCTCCGCACCGCCACCGGGAGAGGCGTCGATGTTGCCGGTCACGGCGCACGGGGTGCCGTCGGCATTCAGACACGGAGGAGGTGCCGGCTGCGCACCGGCCACCGGCGCGACGGCGATCGCAACTGCCGCGGCGCCCGAGAACAACAGGGGCATCATCTTCGTCAGTTTTACGTTCATGTTCTGAGGGCTACCACGTCAGCGGATTACTAAAACCTTCAAACTTTCTCCGCCGGATGAGGCTCCGGTCACAGCCTGCCGACCTGCTTGAGTCCGGAAACGGTGTCCGCCAGCGTTTCCTGTGGATCGCGGTACGAGATTTCGAGTTCGGTTTCGCTGGGCGAATCGTCAGAGGCCGGCATCTGCGTGTAGTACTGCATCGCCGCTGCGGTGACCGGCGCGTCGAAGGGCAGCAACGGGCCAACCACGTCGACCACCCTCCCGATGTTGCGCAACACCGTATCCGGCACGGGGTACACCCGCAGCGACTTGTTCGCCGCCTTTCCGATCATCGACGCCAAGTCGGCGATCGGAACTCGCTTGCCGCCGGCCATGTATCGGCGTGGCCCCTTGCCGGGTTCGAGCAGCGCCGCGTGCAACGCAGCCAGGTCTCGAACGTCGACCACGATCCATGCGGCGCCGCGGCCCGGCACCCCGCGCATCTGGACCGCGGCTAAAACACCTTCTGCCGCTTCACCGAATTGGTCACCCGCGGGCGGCCCCAGCACCATGCCCGGGTACGTGATGCTCACCGGCGCACCCGCATCCTGTAGGCCTCGCGCGTACTTCTCCACCTCCGCCTTGGACTTCCCGTAGCCGTCAGTCCCTCCCACGACTGGAAGGTCGGCGTGCAGCACACTGCGATCCGGGTCGAACAGTGCCGTGAAGCTGGAGACGTGGATGATCGGGTCGAGGCCACGCTCGGCAGCCCCACCGAGCACGTTGTGGGCGCCGTCGAGGTTGGTCCGCAGCATCTTGTCGGCCTGCCGGGGATCGACTGAAACCATTGCCGCGGAGTGGATTACGGCATCACAGCCGTCCATAGCCGCGGCCGTCGACTCAGCGTCGGCGATGTCGCCGACGGCGTAGTCGTCGGTCGCGACACCGATCTGCGCGGCGCTCGTCTTCAACCGTGCCGGATCGCGGACCAGAAATCTCACCTGATGGCCCGCTTCGGCCACGGCCTTCGCCGTCCACGCCCCGACAAAACCGGTACCCCCGGTCACCAGCACCCTCATAAAAACCTCCTCTAGGAACTAGCGCTGCGGGTTCCCCCAAGCGCCAGCCTCTACACGGAGGCCTACGCGAACGGCTTCGTCAGCCGCGGCGGCAGCACCCGCAGCACGCGAACCAGCGGGGCCCACGGCCACCACGGAACAGCCGCGCGCCCACTTTCGCGTTCGATCACGGCGACCATTGCCCGGACACCGGTTTCGTTGTCCACCATCAACGTCGTCGACTCGGATCTGGCCGTCATCTCGGACTCGATGTAACCCGGCTCGAGCACCGTGACCTTGATGGGCCCGCGCGCATACTCCGCGCGCAGGGACTCCCCGAGTGACGACACGCCGGCCTTGCTGGCGGCGTAGGCGGCCTTGACGCCGGGCACGCCCTTGTTACCGAGAACCGATGAAACCAGTACCAGGTGTCCGCCGCCGGCCTTCTTGAACATCTCCAGTGCGGTCTCGATCTGAACAAGCGCCGCAACGAGATTCGTTTCCATGGTGGCCTTGTTCGCCCACAGTTTGCCCGAGCCCAGCGGCGCACCCTTGCCGACACCGGCATTGACGATGACGCGGTCGATCCCGCCGAGTTCGTTGCAGAGCTCGGCGAACACCTTCGGGACCTGCTCGTGATCGTTGACGTCGAGCGCGGCCACAGCGACGTTGATCCCGCGATGCCGCGCGAGCAGCTCGGCCTTGAGCTCATCGAGTCGGTCGACGCGCCGGGCACACAACGCCAGGTCACGACCCTTCGCGGCGAAGGCGCGGGCCATCCCGGCGCCCAGCCCCGAGCTAGCGCCGGTGATCAGGATCTTCTGCCGAGTCACCCCGACAGACTAGGCGAGGCGATCGCCGTCAGAATGGCCACATGGTTCTCCTGCGGACAGTGACATTCCTGCTCGCCGCGCTCTGCGTCGCGCTCTCCCCGACGGTCGCCGCCGCCCAACCGGCTTCTGACCTGTACCGGCTTGTCGATACGGCCGCGCAGCGCCTGGCCACGGCCGACGCGGTCGCAGCCGCCAAGTGGATCAACGGCGGGCCGATCACGGACGCACAGCGCGCCGATGCGGTTCTGGATGCGGTGGCCGCCGACGCCTCTGCGCGCGGCATCGACCCGGGGTACGTGCGCGCGATCTTCGCCGACCAGATCGACGCCACCGAGGGCGTCCAGTACACCCGTTTCGGCCAGTGGAAGTTCGACCCGGCCACCGCGCCTCGCACCGCGCCGGACCTCTCCGAGACACGTTCGCAGATCGACGAATTCAACAAAGCGATGGTCGACCAGATTGCGCTGCAGTGGAATTCGTTGCAGAGTCCGCACTGCGCAGCCATGCGGGAGGATGCGACAGCCGCCGTCGCCGACGCCCGCCGGCTGGACCCGCTCTACCGGCACGCGTTGTCGGCGGCCACCCGATCGTACTGTCGCGCCAACTGAACCGACGTAGGATGAGCGCATCGACGAACCCCGGAAACGACCCCGCCAGAACCGGTCCCGAGACACCGTGGAGGTGCTGCTCGAGGCCGCGGCTCAGGTTTTCAATCGCGAAGGCCTGAAGGCGACGACGAACCGCATCGCCGATCGCGCCGGCGTGTCGATCGGCAGCCTCTACCAGTACTTCCCGAACAAGGAGGCGTTGATCCGGGCGTTGGCCGAACGCCACGTCAACGAGGCTCGAGCGCGCATGGATGCGGTCTTCAAGCGCCTGCGTGACGAGGAGCCGCCGTTCGAGGAGTCGATGCGCATGATTCTCGAGGCGGTCGTCGACCTGCACCGCGACCGTCCGGGTCTGCACCGGCTCATGCACCGCCTCGGACCGCGCCTGCCGTCCGACCTCGACGCGCTGGGGTCGTTCGAGGACGACATCTCCGGCGAGGTGGCTTACCTCCTGGGCCGGTGTGGCCGCGGCGGCGATGACGCGGAACTGACCGCCCGGACCGTGGTTCACATGGTCGACGCACACCTTCACCGGGTGATGACCGGCCGCGACATGGACGTCGAGCAACTGGTGGCGCTGGTGGACCGGCTGGCGCCGCCGTCTTAGCGCCCTCTGTCCGCCGAACCGGACAACACGTCGTCGCGAACCGCGCGTAGCGTCGCCACCATCTGGGTGAGGCCGGGTTCCTCGATCGGGTAGTGTCCGCAGTTCTCGAGCAGCACAAGCGATGTCGGCGCGGCGATGCGGTCCAGGAACCGGGTGCTCAGTTGCGGCGGAGTCCAGCGGTCCGCCGCCGGATGCACCAGGGTGACCGGTGCCGCGCGGAATGCCTCGGGTACCGCGTGCCGGAAGTTCAACCAGCTACTGAGGAATCCGAGCGGGACCCGCACGCCGCCGCCTTTGGGGTCGGTGACACACAGCCGGGTCAACTCCGGGTCGTGGCTCATGTTGTTCATGTCGACCAGCCACCGGATCGGCACCCGGATGCGGCCGAACAACGGGTCGACCGCCTTCATCAACGCCGGCGCGATGGGCCCGATCGCCGAGGTGCGCGCAGCCGCCCGTCGTGCGTCGGGGTCGGCGGGATCGAGCAGACAGGTCGCCACGACGTGCGCGACTTCGCCTGTGCGCGCAGCCACCTCGTAGGCCATCATCCCGCCCATGCTGGCGCCCAACAGGACGAGCGGTCGCCGATCGTCGGCGCGTTCGGCGGTGACGAGATCGGCGAGCATGTCCAGCCAGTCCGGATAGCGGACCGACCCTGGATCAGGCTCGACGGTGTCGCCGTAGAGCGGCATGTCCGGCGCGAGCACTTCGACCCCCTCCCGTGCGGCGGCCGCCGCGATCGGCCACAGCGCGCCCGAGTAACCGCCACCGCCATGAACGACCATCAGTCGCATCGCGGCGTCCGGTGCGCTCGCGCGCGCGACGTGGATTCTGCGGCCGCGCCAGGTCCACCAGGTCGACGTCGGGTCGATCGGTGGGTCGGGGCGGTGGCGGGCGGGGATGAACGATGCGTATCGGGCGTATTCCATGCCTATCAGCGTCAGCCGACGATCACCGGCTGACAACTCGCGTTAGCGGACCGCGCTGCCTGCAGCGACGCGCGGCTGCTCACATTTACTTGAGCAGCCGCGACAGTCGCCGGTCGGCGAGCACCTTGCCACCGGTCTGACAGGTCGGGCAGTACTGGAAAGACTTGTCGGCGAACGACACTTCGCGCACGGTGTCCCCGCACACCGGGCACGGCAGGCCGGTTCTGGCGTGCACCCGCAGCCCGGAGCGCTTCTCCCCCTTGAGCGTCGCGGCCTGCTGTCCGACCGAGCGAGTCACCGCATCGGAGAGCACACCGATCATCGCGTCGTGCAACGCCGACAGTTGCGCGTCGGTCAACTTGGCCGCCGTCGCGAAGGGCGAGATCCGCGCGACGTGCAGGATCTCGTCGCTGTAGGCGTTGCCGATACCGGCGATCACCTTCTGGTCGGTGATCACCGTCTTGATCCGACCGCTGTTGCCCGCGAGCAGGCTTGCGAGGTCGTCGGGCCCGATCGACAGGGCGTCGGGCCCCAGCGTGGCGATGCCGGGCACCTTGGTCGGATCGTCGACGACCCACACCGCGAGCCGCTTCTGGGTCCCGGCCTCGGTGAGGTCGAAGCCTGCCCCTTCGCCCGGAGTCCCGAGGTGCACGCGCAGCGCGATCGGCCCCTTGCCCGGCTTCAGCGGCGCTGCGGCCAGCTTGTCCGACCACCGCAACCACCCGGCGCGCGACAGGTGGGTGATCAGGTGCAGGTCGCCGACTTGCAGCCCGAGGTATTTGCCCCACCGGTTGGCGTCTGTGACGGTCTGACCGTGCAGCGCCGTGATCGGCGGGTCGAAGGTCTTGAGCACCGAAAACGCCGAGACGTCGATGCGCGCCACCGTGCGGCCGACGGCATGGCGGCGCAGGTGGTCGGCGAGTGCTTCGACTTCGGGGAGTTCGGGCATGGTTCCAGTGTGCCGGTCAATCGCTTCGCGAGGCACCGCCGGCGATCAGCGACAGCAGCCAGCTCACGACGGACAGCACGATCGCGGCCCAGATCGCCGTCCACCAGAAGTCGTCGATGTAGAGCCCCCAGTGCGTGGTGTGCTCGGTGATCCACGACGTAATCCACAACATCAACGCGTTGATGACGACGTGGATCAGCCCGAGAGTGAGGATGTAGAGCGGGATCGAGATGATCTGCACGATCGGCTTGATGAACGCATTGACCAGACCGAAGATCACCGCGACGACGAAGATGATGCCGACTTCCTGCAGTCGCGAGTCGGCCCCCACGAACCTGATTCCGGGAACAACCAGTGTCACCACCCACAGCGCGAGACCGGTCAAAGCGGCCCGCAGGAGGAACGACATCGCATTAGCCTAAACCAGTCGACGCACCGGAGGGGCAGCCGTGGATTTCATTCAGCGAACCATCGACCTCGCACGGCGAAACGTCGAAGAGGGTGGTCGCCCGTTCGCCACGGTCATCGCCAGGGACGGACAGGTGCTGGCCGAGAGCGCCAATCAGGTTGTCCAGACACATGATCCGACCGCGCACGCCGAGATCCTCGCTATCCGGCAGGCGTGCACAATGCTCGGCACCGAGCACCTGGTCGGCACGACCATCTACGTTCTCGCCCACCCCTGCCCGATGTGCCTGGGCTCGTTGTACTACTGCTCCCCTGACGAAGTGGTCTTCCTGACCACCCGCGACGACTATGCGCGCTACTACGTCGACGATCGAAAGTACTTCGAGCTCAACACGTTCTACGACGAGTTCGCCAAGAACTGGGCGCAGCGGCGGCTACCGATGCGCTATCAGCCCGAAGACGCCGCCATCGACGTCTACCGGTTGTGGATGCAACGCAACGCTGCCGGACGCCCCTAGTCCGGCCCAGTAGCGCTCTTAAGTGGTTGATTGCACGCACCCGATACGTGCGATCAACCCGTTAAGCACCTCCGGTCGCCGAACGCAGAAGATAGGTGTCCATGATCCAGCCGTGACGCGCCCGCGCGTCGGCGCGCACCCTGGCGATCTCCTCACCGACCTCGCCCACGGTGCCCGACATCAGCAACTCGTCGGGCGTGCCGAGATAGGCACCCCACCAGATACCGGTGTCGGGCGGACACGTCAGGAACGAGCAGTCGGCGTCGAGCATCACGACCGCGCTTCCGGTCAGCCCGCGGTCACGCAGTTGCCTGCCGGTGGTGATCAGCACCGGTTCGCCGACGTCGTTGAGCGGGATGCGATGTCGCGCGGTGAGCGCCTGGATCGCGGTGATGCCGGGGATCACGTCGTAGTCGATGTCGACGTGGCTTGCCACGGTGTCGAGGATGCGCAGGGTGCTGTCATACAGCGACGGGTCGCCCCACGCGAGAAATGCTCCGGTACCGCCGTCGGGGAGTTCGGCCTCGATGGCGTCGGCCCACACCCGTGCCCGCGCGGCGTGCCAGTCGGCGACCGCCTGCCGGTACGCCGGGCCGTCCGACGCCTCCCTGACCCGCGGCGGGTCGGGTAGTTCGACGAATCGGTATCCGGGCTCGCGGATGAAGCGTTGGCAGATGAGTCGTCGCAGCGCCACCAGGTCGTCTTTCGGGGAGCCCTTGTCCATGACGAAGAACACCTGCGTGTCGTTGAGCGCGGCCACCGCTTGGGCCGTGACGTGGTCGGGGTCGCCCGCGCCGATGCCGATGACGTGAATTCGACGGGTCACGCCCGCGAGTATGCCTTCAGTGTTTGCGGCCGCGCGAAAGCCGGAGCCGCCTGGCCCGCTTGGCGTCCTTCTTCTCTGCGGCCTCTTCCTTGCGGATGTTGTGGTCGTCCTTGGGCGGCAACTGCAACTCGTGTTCGGCGGGCAGACCGGCCTGCAGTTGGCGGCCTCGCTCGACCTCGGCGTCCACTTCCGCGCCGAACAGCAGCGCCAGGTTCGTGATCCACAACCACAGCAAGAACACGATGACACCGGCCAACGCGCCGTACGTCTTGTTGTAGCTGCCGAAGTTGGCCACGTAGAGCCCGAATGCCAGCGACGCGAGCAGCCACACGACGATCGCAAGCGCCGCGCCGCCGCTGATCCATCGGAATTTCGGCTGCTGGACGTTGGGTGTGACGTAGTACAGGATCGCGACCGCAATCACGACGAAGAGCAGGATCAGCGGCCACCGAACCACGTTCCACGCCGTGACCGCCGCATCTCCCAACCCGATCGCATCGCCGAGCGCCTGGGCCACGGGTCCGCTGACCGCCAGCATGAACACCACGGCGGCCGCCATCACCAGACCGATCAGCGTCAGCAGCAGCTGCACCGGTCGCAGCTTCCACACCGGTCGGCCCTCGTCGATCTCGTAGATGCGGTTCATCGCACGCCCGAATGCGCCGACGTAACCCGATGCGGACCACAACGCCCCTACGATGCCCACCACCAGCGCGAATCCGGCCGTGGGCGATTTGACGAGTTGCTCGACCGTCGGGCGCAGAGTATCGAGCGCGGACGCGGGCGCCACATCCGAGGCGATGTCGAGCAGCGCATCGACCGTGCGCCTGCCCTGACCGAACACGCCCAACAGCGACACCATGACGACCAGCGCGGGAAAGATCGACAACACCGCGTAGTAGGTCAGCGCTGCGGCCAGATCCGTGCACTCGTCCTTCTGGAATTCGCGCACCGCCTTGCGCATCGAATACAGCAGGGACGGTCGGGTGAGATCGGTCGGCGACTCGGGTTTGCGGGGATCGTCCGGGTCGGGAGCCCGGACGGCTCCGTCTACTCTGTCGGCCTCGTCAATTGGCATACCACCCGGTACCCCGACCGGAGAGCATCAAACGCTTTCGGTACCGCAAGTATCCAGTACCGCGGGTATTGACTGAAGCGGGGGCTCTTGCCTACCTTGAGAGAACCGCCACCGAAGGGACGTCAACGATGACCAACCCGACCCTGACCCCCAGCCGCGCCGAGTTCTCCGAGCGCCTTCTGAGGGGATCAGTCAAGAAGTCGTACGCGCCGGTCGTTGACATCGATTGGGACGCTCCGCTGGATCCGGACAAGTTCTTCCTGCCGCCGAAGCTCGTGTCGCTGTACGGGACACCGGTCTGGGACGCGATGAGCAAAGAGCAGCAGATCGAACTGTCCCGCCAGGAACTGGTCAACACATTGTCGGCGGGCATCTGGTTCGAGAACATCCTCAACCAGTCGCTGCTGCGCAAGATGATGCATCAGGACCCCACCGCCAGCGCAACGCACTACGAACTCACCGAACTCGGCGACGAGACGCGCCACATGGTCATGTTCGGTAAGGCGATCCAGCGGGTCGGCGCTAAGCCGGTGTGGCCCAAGTGGTATCAGCGCGTGATCATCAACGCGCTGCCGTTCGTATTTCAGGGCTCCGCCCTGTGGGTCGCGGCGTTGATCGGCGAGGAGATCTTCGACTCGCTGCAGCGTCAAATGATGGACGACGACGAACTGCAGCCGATCGTTCGGCGCCTCATGCGGATTCACGTCACCGAGGAGGCCCGGCACATCCAGTTCGCCCGCGACGGACTGCGCAAGCGTGTCCCCAACATGCGGCGGTTGCCGAAGTTCGTGCTGTCCAACGTGAACGGGCTGGGAGGCTACTTCTTCCGCTTCCTGTTCACGAACAAGGTGCAATACCAGCGAGTCGGGCTCGACCCCCGGCCTACACGGCGCCTCGCGCGCCGCAGTCCGCACCGCCTCGACACCCAGGTCGCCGGATTCGCACCGCTGGCAGCCTTCCTCGAGGAGGTCGGGCTGATGGGTCCGATCGCCCGCCGGATGTGGCGTCGAAGCGGCTTCCTGCCCCGATGAGCGCTGTCTACGACGGCCCTGCGGCCCTACGAATGGACGACACGGATCATGGCGTTCGGGTGCGCCTGACCGGTCACATCGACCCCATCGACGGCAGATACCACTGGCGCGGAATGGTTTTCGATCTCGCATCCGATACGCGACTGCCCAAGGCGGTCCGCATCCAGATCGCCGACCGCACCGCCGAGGGGCAGCTGACCGAGGTGACGCCGTGGGGCACGCACTGTGTTGCGGGTGTCGGCGCCCCGCCGTACTTCCTGGACGATTAGGGCGACGGCGGCTTGCGCTGCACGGCGACCCGCTCCCACGTCACGGCACCGTCCGGTTCACCGGCGAGCGCGGCATACACCTTGTCGGCCTTGGCTTCCGGCATCAACGGCGGAAGCAACGGCGTCTTCGGGTCGACGATGGCCTCGATCAGGGTCGGCCGGTCGGCCGCGAACGCCTTGCTCCACGCCGCCGGCGCCTGTTCGGACTCGACCACTCGCAAACCCTGTAGCCCGAGCAGCTCGGCGTAGTCGGCGTAGGGGAATGCCGGGACGTGCTGTGAGTCGGGAAAGCGCGCGTCGCCCTCCATCTCCCGTTGCTCCCAGGAGACTTCGGTCAGATCCTGGTTGTGTAGGACGAGGATCACGAACCGCGGGTCCGTCCAGTCCCGCCACCGGTCGGCGATCGTGACGAGTTCGAGCAGACCGCTCATCTGCATCGCACCGTCACCGACCAGCGCGACGACCGGACGCTCCGGCGCATCGAGCTTGGCCGCTATCCCATAGGGCAGGGCGCATCCCATCGACGCGAGATAGCCCGACACATGCGCGGGGACACCGGGCGGCAGCCGGAGGTGGCGGGCGTACCAGTACGTCGCGGATCCGACATCGACGGCGACGCGGGAGTGGCCCGGTAAATGCTCGGACAGCGTTCGCACGACGAATTCCGGGTTGGCCAAATCGGATTGGGCCTCGGCGCGTTCCTCGGATTCACGGTGCCAATCTTGCGTCCAGCCCTCGACCTGTTGCTGCCAAGAACGGTCGGTCTTGCGGCGCAGCAGCGGGGCCAGCCGCGACAACGTGTCCGCCGCATCGCCGGTCAGCGCCACATCGACCGGATACTTCGCGCCCACGACCCGTGGCTCGACGTCGATCTGCACCGCGCGAGCCTGACCGGGTGCCGGATAGAACTCCGTCCACGGGTCGTTGCTGCCGACGATCAGCAGCGTGTCGCAGTCGGCCATGAGCTGTGCACTCGCCGTCGTGCCCAGATGTCCCATCACCCCGGTGTGCCACGGCGCCGACTCGTCAAGGACCGGCTTGCCGAGAAGCGACGTCGCCACGCCCGCGCCGAGGAGTTCGACGATCCGGGTGAGCTCGTCCTCGGCGCCCCTCCCACCACGTCCCACCAGTACGGCGATCTTCTCGCCGTCGTTGAGCAAATCGGCGGCGCGACCCACATCGGCGTCGCGCGCCACCACGTGTGCACGGGTGTACACCGCGGCCGAGGGGACCACACCGTGGCTGTGCTCCAACTCGTCGGGCATCTCTGCCTTCTGGACGTCATGCGGCACGATCAGGCACGTCGGCGTGGAAGTCGCCAACGCGGTACGCATGGCATTGTCCAATGCCATCGGCAGCTGCTCCGGGGCGAAGACGGTCTGGACGTATTGCGCGCAAACATCCTTGAACAGTGCGTGCAGATCGACCTCTTGCAGATAGCCGCTGCCCAGCGCCGTCGAAACGACCTGCCCGACGATGGCCACCACGGGCCTGCGGTCCAGCTTGGCGTCGTAGAGGCCGGCGAGTAGATGGATCGCACCCGGGCCCTGGGTCGCAAGGCAGACCCCGACCTCGCCGGAGTACTTGGCGTGGCCGCAGGCCGCGAAGGCCGCGAGTTCCTCGTGCCGTGTCGAGACGAACTCGGGATCACCGGCCCGCGCGAGCGCGCCGAGCAGGGTGTTGACGCCGTCTCCGGCGTACCCGAAGACTCGCGTCGTCCCCCAGGCGCGCAACCGTGCGACCATCGCGTCCGCGACGAGCTCGGTCACCTCGTTGCTACTCGGGGTTTTCGGCGGTCAGTGCCTGGAAGCTCTTAGCCTGGCCGCGCGCCAGCGCGGCACGCACCACGCCGATGAGCAGCCCCTGTATCGCCGCGGCGATGAAGACCTCCTTGGTCGATCGGCTGAGGTCCTCGGGATCCGGCTCTTCGTCGTCCGGGTTCACCCGCTGCCAGATCTCGGTGAAGATCTTGCCTGCGATGAGCCCACCCACGACACTGCTGACCATCGACAGGGGTTTGTACATAGCTTTGGCCGCACTCACGGCGTCCAGATTCCCGATGCGCCAATACCTAAACCACGAACTAGAACACGTTCTAGTATTGCCGCGTGCGGTTCACCTATGCCGAAGCCATGACCGATCCGACGTTCTACATTCCACTGGCACAAGCCGCGGAGGCGGCCGGCTACCACGCGATGACGATCGCCGACAGCGTTGCCTACCCGTTCGAGTCGGACTCCAAATACCCCTACACCCCGGACGGACGGCGAGAGTTCCTCGACGGCAAGGCGTTCATCGAGGCGTTCGTGCTCGCCGGCGCGCTGAGCGCGGTCACCAGCACGCTGCGCTTCAACTTCTTCGTCCTCAAGCTCCCCATCCGGCCGCCCGCGCTGGTGGCCAAGCAGGCCGGATCGCTGGCCGCGCTATTCGGGAACCGTCTCGGCCTGGGTGTCGGCACCAGCCCATGGCCCGAGGATTACGAACTGATGGATGTGCCGTTCGCCAAGCGCGGTAAGCGCATGGACGAGTGCATCGAGATCATCAGGGGGCTGACCACCGGCGATTACTTCGAGTTCCACGGCGAGTTCTACGACATCCCCAAAACGAAGATGACACCGGCGCCCACCGAACCGATCCCGATCCTCGTCGGCGGCCACGCCGACGCCGCACTCAAGCGGGCGGCGCGCAACGACGGCTGGATGCACGGCGGCGGCGACGCCGAGGAGCTGGACCGACTCCTCAAGCAGCTCAAGCAGTTCCGTGACGAAGAGGGCCGCACCGGACCGTTCGAAGTACACGTCATCTCCCCCGACGCCTATACAGCCGACGGCATCAAACGACTCGAGGACAAGGGCGTCACCGACGTCATCGTCGGGTTCCGGATTCCCTACATCACCGGACCCGACGCAGAACCGCTCGACACCAAGATCCGTCACCTGGAGAAGTTCGCCGAGAAGGTCATCGACAAGCTGTGACGAGCACGCTCTGCAGCTCGCGAGGCGCGAAAGGGGTTACCGAGCGGACCGCCGGCCACAATCGCTGAACCAGAAAGGCAAATGAGGCAGCGCCGGACCCGTAGGGGGCCAGCGTCGAGCAGCGCCGCAGGCGCTTCCGCATCGGGGGGTGTGGCGGGCGCCGGCGGCGGCCGCTCCGCTGCATGTGCACGACGGTTGGCCGGTGGCGGGGTGTGGGACCGGCCACGCGCGCATCCGGTCCCACACGGCCACCGCTGTTATTCGTCGTCGTCAGATGGTGCCTGCTTGTCTTGCAGGGTGCGGTCATACACGGCGTCGGCGTCCGCCTTGCCGATGATGACCTCTTCCACCGCGGCCAACGAATATCCCGCTGCGGCAAGAAATTTCAGGTAGTCAGCCGATTTGACGTGCTGACCCCACGAGCCCGAGTGACGCCAGGCATCCTTGGGTGTGCGGGCCTCGAGAGCACCCAGCACCAGTGCGAGGGTGATCACCTGGGCGCGAGGGTCACCGGTTGCGCCCAGTCCTTTGATCAGCTCCCGGATGCCGGTGCTCTTACCCAATCCGAGCAGTTCGGCTGCGGTGTCGTCGCCACGGTTTTCCTGCAGGAGGTACTTGTCGCGAGCCAGGCAGTCGGCGACGAACACCGCCGCCCCTTTGGGTGGGGTTTTGCGCGCCAGGAGCTTGCGCACATAGTCCCGGCGCACGGTGGCGGCGGCGTCACCGAGCTTGTTGAGCGCGATCACCTTGCGGCGTTCGCGCTTGGCCGCCTCAGCGGCTTCGGCTTCGCGCTGTGCCCGTGCTTCGGCGTCCTCACCGCCCGCGCCGTTCGTGGCGTCGTCGCGGCCGTGCACCACCGGGCGGGTGTTGGTCAGGAACGAATCGAGCTGCAGGCCTGCACCTTCGTAGTCGATGCAGTACCACTCGGGGGCGAACACCGTTGTTTCGAGCACCGTGGAGAAGTGACGCAGGCCTTCCTCGGCTTCGGCATTGAGATCGTCTTCGGTGGCGAAGTCGATGCAGTCCTCGTCAACCCGCTCGCCGGTAGCGCGGTCGACGAACCCCATTTCCTCGTCCAGCCACACCGCCCAATGGGCCGGATCGGTGATCTCGTCCTCGGTGACCGCTTCGCCGTCGGCGGTGCGCAGCCACCGCAGCTCGACGCAGCTGGTGTCACGCCAGGCTGGCTGCTCGTCGAGGACCCGGTAGCCCTGCGCCCGGTAGGATTGGGCGGCGTCTTCGAGTGCCTTGGCGCTCTGGCGCTGCTGGCGCAGCTGGGCGAGGGTGTGCTCGAACTGCGGGCCGCCAGCGGCATCGATGAGCTGCTGCAGCGTGCCCTCGTCCGCGTCCTCGAACTCGGTTAGCGCGGCGGCCTCGACCAAGCTGAGCTGCCCGGCGTCGAGCGCATCCATCGCCACCGTCGGGCTGGTCGCTGTAGCAGCGGCTTTGACGGTGTCGCGCGGGACCGCCAGACGTTTGGCGACCTTGGTGACCGACACCCCGGCATCGAGCAGCTGCTGGATGCCTCGGGCGCGTTGGGCGTCGGTGAGGTTGCGGCGTTTGTCGTTTTCGACGATCTGCTGGCCGATGCGTTCGGTGAGCTGTGTGCGGTCGTCGGCGGCGGTCGCGGGCCGGATGTACACCGGGATGGTAGCCAGCCCGGCAGCGCGTGCGGCCAGGGTGCGCCGCTGTCCCGCCCGGACCCGAACGATCGCGTCGTCACCGCGTTCGGCGACAACCGGGGTCAGCACGCCGTGCTCGCGGATGCTGTCGAGGAAGTCCTTGTCCAGGTCGGCCTCGTCACGCACGTTGTCCTCCAGGACCAGACTGGTCGGATCCAGGTGCTCCAGGGTGCCGCCCAGCGGCGCGTCCGGACCTTCGTGATGGTCGGTGCCGTATTCGGGGTCGGCCGTGGTGATGGTGTCGGTCATTGCACTGCCTTTCGGTGGGGGGCGTTGCCGCCCGTTCTGTTTGCCTTCTGGCACTGGAGATTTGGGCCGGCATTAGGGCCGTGGAGTGCAAGGTCCGGGCGCAAAGTTTTCCTCGCGAGCGCCAGCGAGCGGAAAAGTTTGCGAGCCCTTGGGCCCGAAGCGCAGCGGAGGCCGTGGCCTTGCGCGCAGCGGACCGCCGGCCACAATCGGAGGGCCAGAAGGCAAACAAACTAACGCTGGGCCCGCAGGGCCCGGCGACAGCAGCGCCGCAGGCGCTTCCGTTAAGGCGCGGGCCGCGGCGCGGTCCGCCTCGTCGCACCCACGCTGCAGCGCGCGGGCCGCCGAAGTCGGGAACCGGCCTCGCGCGATCGACTACCGGCTCGACGAGGTGGCCAGTACCGCTTGCCGCACGGGAGGCAAGGGTTTTCCGGAAGTGTTGGCGCTATTGAGAATTGGCAAAGAGATACGGCGGCGTGGCCGAGCGGAACGACCAGCGACGCGAACCGTGTGAATCAGGAGTGCGCAGACCACCAGTCGTAGAGCTGGTCGAGCGGTGGGCCGTCAGCGTCGGCCAGCGCTGCGATCGTCATCCTCGCCAACTTCGCGCTGGTCTATATCCGCACCAGGAATCTGCGCAAATCGTTGGCCGATCCGTCCGAGCCGACGCGCCTGGCGCTGCGTTCGATAAAGGTCCCCACCGTGACGACGCTTGGCCTGGCAATCATCGCCTCGTGGTTGGCTGTCAGCCTGGCCCGATTCCCGCAGAGTTGGTTGACGGAGCCGAACATCGCCTTCGTCGTCTTCGTCGTGATCCTCACGTACGTGCTGCCGACGGTCGTCGCAACCGCGATCTGTTACTCGGTCGCGAGCACCGACGAACGGCTCGCAATCCGGGGCTGGCGAGTGCGCCTGCCGTCTCGCTAGTGCAGCGGCACCGACATTCTGTCGCTGAGCTGACGAAGTGACAGCCCGAAGGTCTCCAGCACGCGCACCCCGCGGTCATGCGCAGAGTCGATCGCAAAGATCGCATGATCGGTGTAGACGCGGCTGACGCATCTGACGCCGGTGAGCGGATACGTGCATTCCGGCACCAGCTTGGCCGTGCCGTCTTTGGCGAACAGGTTCATCATGACGAACACGCTTTTCGCGCCGATGGCGAGATCCATGGCTCCGCCCACCGCGGGAATCGAGTCGGGGGAGCCGGTGTGCCAGTTGGCCAGATCGCCACGCTGGCTGACCTGGAATGCACCGAGGACGCAGACGTCGAGATGACCGCCGCGCATCATCGCGAACGAGTCCGCATGGTGAAAGTACGAAGCGCCGGGCGTCTCGGTGACGGGCACCTTGCCCGCATTCGTCAGATCCCCGTCGATCTCGTCGCCTACCGCTTCGCTACCCATGCCGAGCATGCCGTTCTCGGTGTGTAGCACCACATCTGCTTCCGGAGGCAGGTAGTCCGCGACGGTCGTCGGTTGGCCGATTCCCAGATTGACGTATGAACCGGGCGGAATGTCGCGAGCGATGATGGCTGCCAGTTCTCGACGGTCCAGTGGATCGCGGTCGAGGTGTTCCACAGTGCTGCGAGTGGGGACATGCAGCGTCACGACGCCACCTCCGTCATGTGTTGGGCGGTCGACAGGTCGAGAATCCGGTCAACGAATATTCCGGGTGTGACCACGATTTCGGGATCGATGCCACCCGCGTCGACCACGCGCGACACTTCGGCGATGGTGAGTGCTGCAGCGGTGGCCATCACCGGGCCGAAGTTGCGGGCGGTCTTGCGGTATAGGAGGTTCCCCGCCCGGTCGCCGATGTGGGCGCCGATGAGCGCGACATCGCCCCGGATCGGATACTCCAGCACGTAGGTCCGACCGTCGATCGTGCGCGTCTCCTTGCCTTCCGCGAGGGGGGTGCCGACGGCTGTCGGACAGAAGAATGCGCCGATTCCTGCACCCGCCGCCCTGATCCGTTCGGCCAGATTTCCCTGCGGAACCACCTCGAGCACGATCTTGCCCGCGCGGTACAGCTCGTCGAAGACGTACGAATCGGCCTGTCGCGGAAACGAACAGATGACCTTGGTGACGCGACCGGCCGCGAGTAACGCGGCGAGGCCGGTGTCACCATTGCCCGCGTTGTTGCTGACGATGGTGAGGTCAGTGGCGCCTTGCTCGATCAGTGCGTCCATGAGCACGGTCGGCATGCCCGCCATCCCGAATCCGCCCACGAGAATTGTTGACCCGTTCTCGATTCCGGCGACGGCCTGTCGTGCGGTGTCGCAGATCTCGGTGCGACTCATGGCCTCTCCCCCATGTCGTCATCGAAGTCAGGTAGGACGTCAGCGGCAATCCGGAACGCCGTGTTGGCATCCGGGACTCCGCAATAGATCGCGGTCTGCATCAAGAGTTCCTTGATCTCGTCGTTGGACAGCGCGTTGCGGCGGGCGGCCAGCAGGTGCATCTTGAGTTCTTCGTGGTGCCCGCGCGCCACCAGGGCGGTGAGCGTGATCAGCGACCGGCTGCGACGGTCCAGTCCCGGGCGCGTCCAGATTGCGCCCCAGGCATATTCGGTGATGAACCGCTGGAAGTCAGCGGTGAAATCGGTGGTCGCGGCGATGGCCCGGTCGACGTGCGCGTCACCGAGAACTTCTCGGCGAACCGCGAGGCCGCCGGCATACACCTCGTCGATGGTCGTCGGCGAACCTGTCGATGCGTGTTCGGCTATCAGCGCTGCGACTCTAGCGGGGACCTCGGCGGGAGCCAGGTGCCCCACGCCGTCGAGCACGACCAGCTGTCCGTCCTTAACACCGGCGGCTATGCGCTGCAGATGATCCGGCGGCGTGGCGATGTCCTGGCTCCCTGCGACCGCGAGCACCGGTGTGGTGATCTCGTGCAGCCGGTCGACGACGTCGAAGTCGGCCAGCGCCTCACATACCTGGGCATACGAGTCCGCGTCGGTGGCCCGCAGGGCTTCCAGAAGTGCTGAGCTGACAAGCGGCTCACGATCGGCGAAGCCTTCGGGGAACCAGCGCTGCGCGGCGGCGGCCACCATGGTTTCGGTTCCGCCCGACCGCACGGTGGCGGCGCGCTCGCGCCATGCGTCCGGCGTCCCGATCGCCGCGCCGGTACACAGCACGGTGGCCGACGCGATCCGGTGCGGAGCGTCGAGCAACAGTTGCAGCCCGACGCAGCCGCCTACCGAATCGCCTGCGTAATGGAATGTCTCGGTGGTGAACCCGTCGGCCAGTGCCAACACTGCCTCTGCCAATTCGGCGATGGTGAACGCGTCCGCGGTGTCGCCGCGGCCGTGGCCTGGCAGATCCCAACCGACCACACGCCAGTTCTGGCTCAGATGGGCGGCGGCCGCGCTCCACAATGTGGCGGCACTGGTGCCCAGTGACGGCCCGAGAAGAAGCAGCGGGGCGGTGTCCGCTCCCCCGAACTCGGTGCCGACGATTCGCGGAATGCTCACGGGGCGTCCTTCAGGTAGTGACCGGCCCGGTGCAACGCGGCGTCGACGAGTTGCTCGACGGCTCCGAGGTATTCAGCACTCGCAGCGTGTCCGGTCAGGTCCGTCATTGTCTTCTGCTCGGATAGCACGCGGTCGGCGGCGCCGAGGTTTGCGCGGGCGCGCTCCACATCGATTTGTAACCCGGCCAGTAGCTCCGTCGCGTGCGCCGCGGCGACGACGGTGTGTCGTGCCAGCGTCCGCAGGGTGGCCCATTCGGCATGCCATGCACCGTCGGAGCGTTCGTCGACCGACATCGCCGATGCGGTGTGCAGTGTGGCGGCGAGCGGCGCTGCGGTGATCGCGGTGCGGCGCAGCAGCACTGAGCGCACCGGATTGCTCTTGTGCGGCATGGTCGACGAACTGCCGCCGCCTGCCTCGGCGAACTCGCCGATCTCGGGCCGGCTGCCTGTGGCGACATCGGCGGCGATGTACCCCCATGCGTCGCAACAGGAAACCAGGGCATCGCCGATTCTTGTGATGGCGGATCGCGTGGTGTGCCACGGTGGCGCGGGAGCTAGACCGAGGGCGACGGCCAGCGAGTCACTCAAGCTGATCGCACCTTCCACCGAGCCGCTCAGCTCGACGGCTGCGGCCAGGGTGCCCGCCGCACCCCCGGCTTGGACCGGCACGCGTAATTCGGTCAGCGGTTCAGCGGCGTCCAGCACCGCCGACAACCACCGTGTCACTTTCACACCAACGGTGCTCGGCAACGCGGCCTGTGTGAGCGTCCTCGCGAGCATCGGTGTGCCTGAATGCGTTTCAGCCAGCCGCGACAGCGCCCGCACCTGGTGGGCGAGTTCCTTGCGGAGGCGGTCGACGGCGTCTCGGACACACACCATCAGTGCGGTGTCGACGACATCCTGACTCGTCAAGCCGCGATGGAGCCACTGCGCGGTTGGCTTTGCGGTACGGATGCGCAGCAGGGCAACCAATCCGCTGACCGGATTGCCATCGGCATCGGCGCCGCGGGCGATCGCCTCGAGGTCACCGTCGGCCAAGTACCCTGCGAGATCGGCCAACGCCTCCTCAGGCGCAATCCCGGCACCGACGAGCGCGGCCAGCCAGGCCTGCTCGACGGCGACCATCGCGGCGAGGAAGGCACGATCGCTCATCAGATCATCGGCACGGTGATCCCCCGGCCAGAACAGGTCCGTCATGGCCGATGTCCCGGATAGGTGAGGAAAACTGTCTCGTCGTCCCCGGCTTGAAGCCTGATGTCGAACCGCAGGCCGGCCGCCTCGCGCGTCGCGATCAGCGTCTGACGGCGCTCCCGGGCAAGCGAATTCAGCAGCGGATCGTCGGCGAGTTGCTCACACGGGACGTAGGCCCGGGTGAACAGTCGGTTGAGCAGCCCGCGGGCGAAGACGGTGATGAGGAAGAACGGTGCGGCACCAGAACGCGTGGGACCTGGCGACACCGTGGAGAAGCTGTAGTGACCCGCGTCGTCGGTGGCGGCACGGCCCCATCCGGTGAACGTCCAGCCGTCGCGACGCAGCGAGCCGGTGGCCGTAGATATCACGCCGTCGGCGTCGGCCTGCCAGATCTCGAGCAGCGCGTCGGGAACCGGGTTACCCGCCCCGTCCGTGACGACGCCGTGGAACTGGATCGCACCGGGTGAGCCGGGCGGCACGAGATCACTGTCGCGGTCGAACGGCAGCGCGTACCCGAAGAACGGCCCGACGGTCTGGCCGGGCGTGGCGGTCAGCAGCGTGGACATCAGTGGTCGGCTCCTTCGTCGACAGGGGTCCGATTGGCACCGGACAGCACGATGTCCCAGCGGTACCCGGTCGCCCATTCGTGGGTGGTCACGTCATGGTCGTAGCTGGCGACCAGCCGGTCGCGCGCCTTCTGGTCGGTGATCGATTGGTAGATCGGGTCGAGCGCGAACAGCGGATCGCCGGGGAAGTACATCTGAGTGATCATGCGTTGCGTGAATTCGGTTCCGAACAAAGAGAAGTGGATGTGCGCGGGCCGCCACGCGTTGCGGTGGTTCTTCCACGGGTAGGGCCCGGGTTTGATGGTGGTGAACCGGTAGTAGCCGTCGTCGTCGGTGACGCAGCGCCCGACGCCGGTGAAGTTCGGGTCGATCGGCGACGGATGCTGGTCGCGCTTGTGGATGTAGCGACCGCCCGCGTTGGCCTGCCAGATCTCCACTAGCTGCCGACGTACCGCCCGACCGTCACCGTCGACGATCCGCCCGGTCACGACCATGCGTTCTCCGATCGGGGCGCCCGTGTGCTGGATTGTCAGGTCGGACTCGAGTGGATGGACGTCGCGCTCGCCGAAGCATGGTGTCCACAACTCGACGCCTTCCGGATCGGCGTGGTGCAGATCCTTGGTCGGGTGGCGCAACAGGCTGCTCCGATACGGCGCGTAGTCGAGCCGCGGTTGCGTCTCTTCCACACCCGAACGCAGGTAGGCGGACTCGATCGCGCCGATCTCGCAGCTGACCTCAGCCTGACTTGCCGAAGCGCTGTCCGAGTTGATGGCGGGCGTTGCTGTCATGCGGTGCACGGTATCGGCTCCTGGGAAGTGCAGTGAAGACTAGAATTTCGCTCAGCGGAAGGATGCAAAGGATGGCAGGTAACACGTCGACCCCCGGGGCGACGGTCACAAGTCGTTTGCTGGCAATCGTCGCCGCGTTCGACGAGCGGCACCGCAGCCTGGCGCTGTCCGAGCTTGCCCATCGCGCCGGTCTGCCGGTTCCGACCACGCATCGACTGGCAGGCGAACTGGTTGCCGGACACGCGCTGCAGCGGCGAAAAGACGGTCGTTTCGAGGTGGGCAGATTGCTGTGGGATGCGGGACTGCTCGCTCCCGTCGAAGGCAGATTGCGCCAGATTGCCGAGCCATATCTGCATGACATCTACGCGGCGGCGACGGCCACGGTGCACCTTGCGATCCGCGAGGGCACCGAGGTGCTCTATCTCGAGCGGATGATGGGCAGCACCTCGGTCCCCATCGTCAGCAGCGTCGGAAGCAAGCTACCCATGCACTGCACCGGAGTCGGCAAGGTTCTGCTTGCCTACGCACCGGAAGAGATTCAGGAACATGTGTTTGCCAACCTGATCCGCGTCACGCCGTACACGATCGTCGCCCAGCCGGTGCTTGCCGCCCAGATCGATCGAGTTCGTCGAGACGGAGTGGCGACCACAAGCGAGGAAATGTCGCTCGGCGCGTGTTCGCTGGCCGTCCCCGTGGTGCGATCGTCCGACGACTCCGTGGCCGCAGCGATCGGGGTGGTCGTGCCAAGCCTCCGACGCGATCGCCAGAGACTGCTCGGTGCCCTGCAGGTCGCGGCGCGCGGCATCGGCCGCTCGCTGTGACATTGCCGCCCAGCTTCGCCCGCCCGACGACCCACAGGGCACCAAGGCCAGGCCCTCAGTGGTCGACGAGTTGTGTCGCTCTTTGCAGTTCCTCGGTATACCGCTTGTCTTGCCGATGGAGGGCAATGCATGCCAGGGCAGAGCCGGTCTGATTCGCGGGCACAGTCAGCAGTTGGATGTGCGCGCTCGAGGGTGGGCTTACGGCGCTGACGACGAGCGCGCCTTCAACCGCCCCGTGGTAGCGGAGGGGAAACGCCAAACTCCATACTCGCCCTGGTATTTCAACAGCGCCGTTGCCGCGGCATTCGGTGATCAGTAGGTCAATGTCAGGGCGTTGGTCCTATCCGGGGGGTGAACATCACCAAGCTTGCTCGATGCACCGGTACGTGGCTTCTGCTCGACAGGGCCCGGGGCACCGCCTGCCACGGCCTTGCTGAGCACGGTCTCGGGCGTAGCGCCACTCCGTCTTCGACGAGATCACTTCACTGCTTGGCAGACGGGGCTCTGCGGTTGGCGGCGTCACCCACGGTGCTTCTAACGAATGGTGGCGGCGCACATCACGAGGCCCTCGGTCGGCGCACAAGGTTTGTCGGTACCTCCGATAGGGTTTGCATAAGTTTGGTCAGCACACTGGTTCCGATTGTTGACGACGGTTGAAAACTAGGCCAGAAGCGACGGTGAAAAGTAGGCCACGTGGTCGTGGTTATTGTGCCGTGTTGTCGGCTCTGGCGGAGGGCAAGGTGTCGAT
>NZ_BCTA01000086.1 GCF_001570485.1 Mycolicibacterium novocastrense | reverse complement strand
CTTCAATTCCTCCGGATACCGCCTCGATGACTTCGAACCCACGTGCCCATCCTTCCCAACGGAAGAACTCTCCCGACACGCCGGGGTGGATCAGAATCCACGATCAGCTGGGTGCGCCAGGTGATCGTGGACACCAGCCCCGCACTCAACTGCCCCCGCACAAACAGCGCCGCGACCTTCGGCAGCCGCTCACGCAAGGCCATCGCGATACACATCTGGCCCGAAGCGGCCCGATCCCCCACCCGCATCGCCGCCGAGATCTCCGCCGAGGCCATCCGCCACCCATCAACAGCGAAATGATCACGGTCCTCATCGGGTTCGGTGTAGCGCGCGGTCAACTCCGCCACCGCGGCCAACCGCCGCGCCGCCCACACCGCCTCGGCGCGCGCACACTCCTCGATCGCAGCCACCACCGACCGATCGTCAGCACCCGCGAACTCCGACTCGAACATGTGTTCGAGTATGCCACCGGGGTCTGACAAATCAGCGCCCTGCTTGACCCCCACCGGCCAACTCGCTGATTTCGGTGATCGACCACGGCGGGCTGTCGTGATGGTCGCGGTAGGCGAGGATCGGCGGCGTCGGCCTGTCGAAGCGTCCCACGAACCCGCCTGCGGCGATGAAGATCTGACCCGTCACGTCCTTGGCCAGGTCGCTGACCAGATAGGCGTAGGTAGGCGCGACGTACTCCGGCGGCGCGGCATCGAGGGCGCCTTGCATGCTCACCTCGTCCAGCAGGCCGCGACGGTTGAGGTCTGCGATGTGGGCCTCGTAGTCCGGCCCGGTGGAGAGCCGCGTCCTGGCCCCGGGGCAGACGACGTTCGCGCGTACACCGTGCTCCTTCAGCTCGGCGGCGATCGCGAGGGTCAGCCCATTGACGCCGCCCTTGCCCGCCGGATACCCCGTACCGCCGTAGTCGCCGAGGAACGCGAACGAGCTCGTGTTCACGATCGCACCTCCGCCCTGAGCGACCATCCTGGGCGCCGCGGCTCGGCAGGTCTCAAAGGTCGTAGTGAGATGCGCGTCGATCAGCTCGCGGAACTGGCCGGACGTGATCGTGAGAATCGACGACCCGACGGGTTCGGCCGTGCCCGCACAGTTGATCAGGATGTCGATGCGCCCGAACTCCCTGACGCACGTGTCGATCAACGCGTCCGCCGTTTCGGGATCGGCTGGCGAGCCGGCCACTCCGTGCGCGTTCGGAATCCGTTGCGCCGCTTCGGTTACGGCCTGGGCATCACGGCCGTTGACGACGACTCCCGCACCGTGGGCGGCGAGCAGTTCGGCCACCGCCAGCCCCACACCGCGCGATCCGCCGACGACGACAGCGGCCCGCCCGGTCAGCGACGGGCTACTTGCCATCCGTTGACTGGCTACCCGCTTGGCCGAACTCCATCATGTCCATGTTCCAGTAGCCACGAAGGTTCGTGAGCAGACCGGCGTCGTTGACCTTGTAGGTGAACACTCCGCGCACCGTGCTGGTCGTCCCGTTGTCGAACTTGCTGCGCAGCACCAGGATATGAGCCACCTCGTGCGGAGAACTGGAGGGGAACGTCTCCTCGCAGGTGATCCGCAGGTCATTGGAGGCGATGTTGGCGTCGTAGAAGCCGGACACCGCCTCCTTCCCGCGGATTCCCGTGCCGTCGGGGTTGGTGAACGACTGCCCGATCGGATCCTCGATGACGACGTCGTCGGCCATCAGGGCCAACCAACCCTCTTTGTCGTGGGAGTGCACGCATTTCCACGAATTGTGGGACGCCGCCAAAGCCGGTGTCTTCTCGACGGTTTCCTGGGACATGACCTCTACCGGTCGTCGTCGGTGTAGCGAATGACGCCGCGGATGTTGCGGCCCTCGAGCATGTCGGAGTAACCGTCGTTGATCTGCTCCAGCTTGTACTGCCGGGTGACCATGTCATCGAGGTTCAGCTTGCCGGCCTTGTACATCGACAGCAGCTGCGGGATGTCGTAGTGGGGGTTGCCGCCACCGAAGATGGTGCCCTGCAGGTTCTTCTGCAGCAGGGTCAGCATCGCCAGGTTGAGGTTCACCTCGGTGTCGAGCAGGCTGCCGATGGCGGTGACCACGCAGGTGCCGCCCTTGGCGGTCAGGCTGAGGTAGTTCTCGATGTCCTTGCCGTGCAACTCGCCCACGGTGATGATCACCTTATGGGCCATCAGTCCCCAGGTGACCTCGCCGATACCGGCCATCGCGGATTCCCAGTCCGGATAGGCATGTGTGGCACCGAATTTCAGCGCCTGGTCACGCTTCCACTCCACCGGGTCGATCGCGAAGATGCGACGCGCGCCCGCGGTGACGGCGCCCTGCAGAGCGCCCATGCCGACGCCGCCGACGCCGACGATCGCGACGTCCTCACCGGGCCGGATGTCACCGCTGCGGACGGCCGAGCCGTAGCCGGTGGTGATGCCGCAACCGACCAGGCAGGCAACCTCGAACGGGATCGACTCGTCGATCTTCACCACCGAACTCTTGTGCACGACCATGTAGGGCGAGAACGTGCCCAGCAGGGTCATCGGGAAGACGGGTTGCCCCTTGGCGTGAATACGGTGGGTGCCGTCGGAGACCGCGGTGCCCCCGAGCAGGCCGGCGCCGAGATCGCAGAGGTTGCGCATGCCGGCCTGACACGACGGACAGTTGCCGCAGGACGGGATGAACGACATCACGACGTGATCGCCGGGCTTGAGGTCCTCGACGCCCGGACCGACCTCGGTCACGATGCCCGCGCCCTCGTGGCCACCGAGGACCGGGAAACCGGCCATCGGGATGCCGCCGGTCACCAGGTGGTGGTCGGAGTGGCACATCCCCGACGCTTCCATCTGCACCTTGACCTCGTCCTTGACGGGGTCCCCGATCTCGATCTCCTCGATCGACCACGGCTGGTTGAACTCCCAGATGAGAGCACCTTTTGTCTTCATTCGAACGTGCCTTCCGCTAGTACCGGTGACCTCAGACTAGAGGCAGTAGTTAGGTAGGTCACACCCACCCCCAATCAACTGCTTGGCCGGGTCACCAGATCGGTACCGGTGCCTGGCCCAGGGGGTAATAACCGGGCAACTTCTCCCCGGCCAGGGAGCGCTCGATGCGCTTCTGCATACCGGGCGACAGGTCGCCGGACTCGATCAGCTTCGCGTACCCCTTGGCGACGTGGCCGAAGTCGAAGAAGTCGCGCTGCCACTCGATTTTCAGGTTTTCATCCAACCGGAACCAGCTGCCCCCGATCCCGTAGATCTCGTCTTTGGTGCCGTCTGACTTGTTCGCGATCTGCTTCCAGAAGCCGACGATCTCGCCCTGCTTGTCGTCGACGAGCACCTTCTGGTACTCGTAGACCCAGTTCTCCAGACCCTCCATCTCCAAACCCAGTGCGACATCCCGGATTTCATCTTTGCCGACGCACATGACGTCTTCTTTGGGGCCGATGTTCCAGCCGTAGGTCGCATCATCGGTGTAGAACTCGGCCAGCGGCTTCCAGTCGCCGTTGCGTTCGGCCTCCCGGTTGGCCTCCAGCCACTGCTCGACCCAGTTGTCGAGCGCTTCGCGGGGCAGTGACGGCATTGTCATTCTCCTGTTTCTTTGATGGCCAGTGCTTGGGTCGGGCACATGTCGACCGCGTTCTGTATCTCGTCGCGGGCGTCGTCGGGTGGTTCGGGGTCGAGGATTTCGACCTTGCCGCGTTTGGGGACGGTGAAGTAGTCGGGCGCCTCGAGCTCACACATCGCGTGCCCCTGGCACAGGTCCAGGTCTACTTCGACTCTGTAGCAGCCCATTCGATCCCCTACTTGGCGCGCCTGCGGTACCGGGCCTTCGCGGGCCGTTGCAGCTGCACCACCATCTTCGAGTGGTCATTGCGGTAACTGTCGGCCGGTTGCGCCATCTCGAATTCGTACTCGCGCAACAGGACCGAGAAGATCGCCTTGATCTGCATCTGGGCGAACGCCGCGCCGACGCAGCGATGCCTGCCGGCACCAAACGGAATCCAGGTCCAGCGGTTCACGATGTCGGCCTGCTCGGGCTTGTTGTAGCGGTCCGGATTGAAACCGTCGGGATCCGGGAAGTCCTCGGGAATCCGGTTGCTGATGGCCGGCGAGGCAGCGACGAAATCGCCCTTGTGAATGGGGAAGCCGGCGACCTCGAACTCACCCTGGGCCACCCGCATCAAAATGATCAACGGCGGGTGCAGCCGCAGCGTCTCCTTGACGACATTGTCCAGCAACGGAATCTGGCGCAGCGCATGAAAGCTCACCTCTTGACCGTCGGCGTAGAGCTCGTCGAGTTCGGCCTGAACCTTGGCGTAGATCTCGGGGTGCCGGATCAGCTCGATCAAGGTCCACGCAGACGTCCCCGAACTGGTGTGGTGCCCGGCGAACATCAGCGAGATGAACATGCCGGTGACTTCGTCGGCCGAGAAGCGGGGATTGCCGTCCTCGTCGCGGATCGACACCAGCACGTCGAGCATGTCGCGGTCGGACTTGTCCGCCGGCGGATTGGCCAGGCGCTGGTTCATGATCTCCTGCACCAACGCAACGAGTTTCACGCGCGCCTCGTCGCGGCGCTGGAAACTCTCGATCGGCAGGTAGGGGTCGACGTAGCACAGCGGGTCGGTGCCGCGCTCGAGATCGTGGTAGTACTCGGCGAACCGGTGGTCCAGCTGGTTGCGGAACTTCAGCCCGATCAGGCAGGCCGTCGACGTGTAGATCGTCAGCTCGGCGAAGAAGTCGAGCAGTTCAATCTCGCCCTCGTCGCCCCAATCGGCGATCATCTTCTTGACTTCGCCTTCGATGGTGGTGGCATGGCCCTTCATGTGTTCACCGCGAAGAGCGGAGTTGTGCAGCATCTCCTTGCGACGCTCGGGGCTTGCGTCGAACACCACGCCCTTGCCGAAGATCGGCGTCATGAACGGATAGGCCTCGGCCTGGTCGAGATCCTCATCAGCCGAACGGAAGAAGAACTCGTTGGCCTCGGCGCCGGACAGCAGGATGACGTGCTTGTCCACCAACTGGAACCAACCGACGTCGCCGCATTCCTCCCGAACCCGTTTCATCAGACCGATCGGGTCGGTGCGAAACTCCTCCAGATGTCCGTGTTCTTCTTCGCCGCCGGAAACCCGGGGCACGATCGCGGTCGTCATGACTTCAGGTTCTCCTCGTTCAACTTGAGCTGCTGGCGTTCTGCGGGTGCAGTGGTCAGCGGCGCTTCGGGCTGAAGCTCCATGTTCGCGATGAACCCACCGCGCGGCGTCTCCGCCACGAAGGCGATGGCGCGAGCGAGATCGGACGCCCGCAGAAAATAGTCGTGGCGGGCCTGGCCCCACTTCGCCCAATCTTCCAGCGCGGGCCCGATTTTCTCGGCGGGAAGGCTCCAGCCCATGCTGGTTTTGGTGGGGCCCGGGTGCACGATGGACGCGCGCACGCCGGTGCCCTCGAGTTCCATCTGGAAGTTGTTGACCATGGCGACAAGCGCGGCCTTCGCCGCCCCGTAGGCGCCCATATGCGGCCGCTGACGCAGCGCCACATCGGATCCGACGAAGATCAGGTCGCCGCGACGGCGCTCGAGCATGCCGGGCAGCACCGCCGAGGCCAGCCGGTTGGCGCCGACCAGGTGAATCTGCAACTGCGACTCGAACTCGTCGGTGCTGATCTCGGCCAGCTTGCCGAAATAGGTGTCACCGGCACCGGCGACGAGCACCTCGATCTCACCGAGCGCCTCAACGGATTGAGCGACAAACGTTTTCACCGAGTTGGGATCGGTGACGTCGAGGTGGAAGCCGACCGCCTCGCCGCCGTCGGCGTTGATCTTTCCGACGATGTCTTCGAGTTTCTCCACGCGTCGGGCGCCGAGCGCGACCGGGAACCCGCGCGCGGCCATCTCGATCGCCGTCGCCTCTCCGATTCCGGACGATGCGCCGGCGACGATGACGGGCCGGCGTTCGGGCAGGGGGTCGAACCGGGGCATCAGAGAGTCTCCACAGTGATCGGTAGGTGAGCGAATCCGCGGACATTGCTCGAGTGGACGCGGACGGCGTTGGCCTCGTCCACCTCGTAACCGCGGATTCGCTTGAACAACTCGGTCAGCGCGACCCTGGCCTCCATGCGCGCCAGATGCGCGCCGAGGCAGAAGTGGGCGCCGCTACCGAAACTCAACAACTTGGGACCGATTTCGCGGCCGATGATGAACCGGTCCGGGTCCTCGAACACACGCTCGTCGCGGTGCGCCGAACCGGGCAGCAACAGCACGACATCCCCATCGGGAATTTCGGTGTCGTACAACGTCAGGTCACCGGCGACGGTGCGCGCCAGAATCTGGCTCGAGGTGTCGTAGCGCAGCGTTTCCTCGACCCACAGCGGTATCCGGTCCAGCTCGGTGTAGAGGGGGGTGAGTTGGTCAGGGTTGCGGTGGCCCCAGAACGCCGCGTTCGCAAGCAGTTTCGTCGTCGTCTCGTTACCGGCGATCACCATCAGGAACATGAAGCCGAGGATCTCGTCGTCGGTGAGCCGGTCACCGTTGATCTCGGCCTCCAGCAGCGCGGTGGTGAGGTCGTCCGTCGGGTTCTTGCGGCGTTCGGCCACCATGCCCTGGTAGTAGACGATCAGATTGATCGACGCCTCGACGGCCGCGGGCGGTACGTCGGTCACGCCCTCGTCGCGGTGCATCACACCGTCCGCCCACGCGCGCACCTGCGTGCGGTCCGGTTCCGGGACGCCCATCAGCTCGGAGATCACGTCCATCGGCAGCTTGCCCGCGAACTCGTCGACATAGTCGACGGTTTCGTTGGAGCGGGCCTTCTCCAGCATGATGTCGAGGTGCTGCACCGCGATCTCGGTGACGCGCGGTTCCAACTCACGGATCCGGCGAGGCGTGAAACCCTTCGACACCAGTGTGCGTAGTCGCAGGTGGTCGGGGTCGTCCATCGCCAAGAACGACATCGTCTTGGACGCGTGCGGGCCTCGGGAGGCCGGATCCAGCGATACGCCGAACTTGTTCGACAGCGTGGTGCTGTTGCGGAAACCCTCCCAGACGTCCTGATGTCGCGACAGGGCCCAGAAGCCGAGTTCGTCATTGCGGTACAGCGGCGCCTCGTCGCGCAGCCGTTTGTAATACGGATACGGATCCTCGTGGAAGTCGTAATCGTATGGGTCGAGGACGATTTCGCTGACCGTCACTGGTCCTCCCCTATGACGAGGCCGACCACGTAACTGAGTCGGTCGGCGATCTGGTGGTAGGTGAACACGCCGCTGCCGGCGTTGACCAGCGCGCCGAAGAACGTCATCTCCAGTGCGGCAAGAGCTCGCGGGTCCGCGTCCGGTCCCATCGCCGAACGGATGCGACGGTGGATCTCACCGCCGATGCGGTCGCGCACCACCCGCACCGCGGGGTCCGCACCGCTGAGCAGCGCGGTCGTGCACGCGGCCGCGACCTCCGGTTCGTCGGCGACGGTCAACGCCATCGCGCGCAGGGCCTTCTCGACGCGGGTCACCCTGCTGTCGTTGACGTCGGTGAAGTACGGCACCTGACGGATGAGGTCGAGGTACACCTCCGCGATCAAATGGTTCTTCGACGAGAAATAGGTGTAGGCGGTGGCCGGCGCGACCTTGGCCCTGGCGGCGACGGCGCGCACCGTCAGATCGGCGTACGAGGATTCGCGCAACATTTCGACACCGGCGGCGAGCACCTTGCGGAACGTCTCCTCCTGGCGGCGGTTCCGCGGTGTTTCGCCGGTACTGACAGGCGGCGGGCCTGTGACCGCAACCACGGGTTCGCTGGACACCTGTCCAAGTTATCGGACCTGCCCTGGGATCCGCAAGTACGCAGCTAGAAAACCATATGCTTGCCAGCCGCACCGCGAGCAGACTATCGTTCGGTTCATCAATTCGGACAGTTGTCCAGCAATGGTGAACGGAGACCGCATGGCTGTGCTGGCGAATCGGGAAAGTCTGCTGCTCATCGACGGCAAGCTCGTCGCGGGCAGCGGCGGGTCGTTCGAGACCGTCAACCCCGCGACCGAGGAAGTGCTCGGTGTTGCGGCCGACGCCACCGCCGACGACATGGGTCGTGCCATCGAAGCCGCGAGGCGCGCCTTCGACGAAACCGACTGGTCGACCGACACCAAGCTGCGGGTGCGGTGCCTGCGCCAGCTGCAGGCGGTCCTGAAGGACCACATCGAGGAACTGCGGGAGATCACGATCGGCGAGGTCGGTGCGCCGCGGATGTTGACCTCGGCAGCCCAGCTCGAGGGACCGGTCGAGGATCTGAGCTTCTGCGCCGACACCGCGGAGTCCTACCAGTGGGTCACCGATCTGGGGGAAGCGTCGCCGATGGGCATCAAAACCCGCCGGCGGATCGCCCGCGAGGCCGTCGGTGTCGTCGGCGCCATCACGCCGTGGAACTTCCCGCACCAGATCAACCTCGCCAAGATCGGCCCGGCGCTGGCCGCGGGCAACACCATCGTGCTCAAGCCGGCACCGGACACCCCGTGGTGCGCGGCCGCCGTCGGGGAGTTGATCGCCGAGCACACCGACATCCCGCCGGGGGTGGTCAACATCGTGACCTCCAGCGACCACGGGGTCGGTGCGCTGCTGTCCAAAGACCCGCGGGTGGACATGGTTTCGTTCACCGGGTCGACGGCGACCGGCCGCAGCGTGATGGCCGACGGCGCCGCGACGATCAAGAAGGTGTTCTTGGAGCTGGGCGGCAAGTCGGCGTTTCTGGTGCTCGACGACGCCGACCTGGCCGCCGCCTGTTCGATGTCGGCGTTCACCGCGTCGATGCACGCCGGGCAGGGATGTGCCATCACGACCCGACTGGTGGTGCCCCGGGCACGTTACGACGAGGCGGTGGAGGCGGCTGCGGCGACGATGGGCGGGCTGAGGCCGGGCGACCCCCAGGACGCCGGAACCATCTGCGGCCCACTCATTTCCGCACGCCAGCGCGACCGGGTTCAGGGCTACCTCGACTCCGCGATCGACGAGGGCGGCAAGTTCGCCGTCGGGGGTGGCCGGCCCGCTGACCGCGACACCGGCTTCTTCATCGAACCCACCGTCATCGCCGGGCTGGACAACAACGCCAAGGTCTCCCGCGAGGAGATCTTCGGGCCTGTGCTGACGGTCATTGCGCATGACGGTGACGACGACGCGGTCCGCATCGCCAACGATTCGGCGTACGGCCTTTCGGGAACCGTGTTCTCGGCCGACGAAGAACGCGCGAACCGGGTCGCGGCACGGATGCGGGTCGGTACGGTCAACATCAACGGCGGCGTCTGGTATTCGGCGGACATGCCCTTCGGTGGCTACAAACAGTCCGGGCTCGGCCGGGAGATGGGGCTGGCCGGCTTCGAGGAATACCTGGAGATTAAGGCGATCGCCACGGCTGTCTGACACGCCGAACGTGGGTTACCCGCACGTTCAGACGCAAACAACGTGACACAACCCCACACTCGGCAACGACGAAAGGAACGCGATGGGGCTCTACGGAGACCAGTTCAAGGACAAGGTGGCCATCGTCACCGGCGCGGGCGGCGGTATCGGCCAAGCATATGCCGAGGCGCTGGCGCGCGAAGGCGCCGCGGTGGTGGTGGCCGACATCAACACCGAGGGCGCGCAGAAGGTCGCCGACGGGATCACGGGGGAGGGCGGCAGCGCGCTCGCCGTGCGCGTCGACGTGTCCGACCCGGAGTCCGCGAAGGAGATGGCGGCGCAGACGCTTTCGGAGTTCGGTGGCATCGACTACCTGGTCAACAACGCCGCGATCTTCGGCGGCATGAAACTGGACTTCCTGATCACCGTCGACTGGGACTACTACAAGAAGTTCATGAGCGTGAACATGGACGGGGCGCTGGTCTGTACCCGTGCGGTGTACAAGAAGATGGCCAAACGGGGCGGCGGCGCGATCGTCAACCAGTCCTCGACCGCGGCGTGGCTGTACTCGAACTTCTACGGCCTGGCCAAGGTCGGCATCAACGGGCTGACACAGCAACTGGCCACCGAACTCGGCGGGCAGAACATCAGGGTGAACGCGATCGCGCCGGGGCCGATCGACACGGAGGCCAACCGCACGACCACGCCTCAGGAGATGGTCGCCGACATCGTCAAGGGAATTCCGTTGTCGCGCATGGGCCAACCCGAAGATCTCGTCGGAATGTGCCTGTTCCTGCTGTCGGATCAGGCGAAGTGGATCACCGGCCAGATCTTCAACGTCGACGGCGGGCAGATCATCAGGTGAGCGACGTCAAGCTGGGGTACATCGGACTGGGCAACCAGGGCGCGCCGATGGCCAAGCGTCTGGTCGACTGGCCGGGCGGGCTCATCGTGTTCGACGTGCGCACCGAGGCAATGACCCCGCTGGTCGAGCTGGGTGCCAATGTCGCCGACACCATCGCCGATGTCGCGAAGGCCGACATCATCAGCGTCACCGTGCTCAACGACGAACAGGTGCGCGACGTGGTGGGACAACTCGGTGAGCATGCCGCGCCGGGCACCGTGATCGCCATTCACTCGACGATCGAACCAGACACTGCCGCAGAGTTGGCCGATCAGTTGCGGGACAAAGATATTCACATCGTGGACGCGCCTGTCAGCGGGGGCGCCGGGGCGGCCGACAAGGGTGAGCTCGCCGTGATGGTCGGTGCCGACGACGAGGCCTTCGCCAAGGTCAAGCCGGTGTTCAAGAAGTGGGCGTCGCTGGTCGTCCGGGCCGGTGAGCCCGGAGCGGGAACGCGGATGAAGCTGGCCCGCAACATGTTGACCTTCATCGGGTTCGCCGCGGCCTGTGAGGCGCAGAAACTGGCCGAGGCGGCCGGGCTGGACCTGCAGAAGCTCGGTCGTGTGGTGCGGCACAGTGACGCGCAGAGTGGTGGACCCGGAGCCATCATGTACCGCGACGACACCGAGCCGCTCACCCGGGACCACTTCCTGTACGACATGTTCACGCACACACGTGGACTCGCCGAAAAGGACCTCAGCTTGGCGCTCGCGCTGGGCAAGACCACCGGGACCGAACTCCCGCTGGCCGAGATCGCGCTGCAGAACCTGGCCGCCGGGCTCGGCGTGCCGCACACGAAGGAGTGACGATGGACGAGTTGCGCCGCAAGGGCCTCGAGAAGATGAACGAGGTATACGGCTGGGAGATGCCCAACATCGAGGGCGATCCGTACTTCGACCTCACCGTCGACCACCTCTTCGGCACCATCTGGACGCGGCCTGGACTGTCGATGCGCGACAAGCGGATCATGACGCTGACCGCCGTGACGGCCGTCGGAAACTCCGACCTCGCCGAAATCCAGGCCAACGCGGCGCTGGGCAACGGGGAGATGACCGAGGACGAACTCAAGGAGATGGCCGTCTTCTTGACCCACTACCTCGGGTTCCCGTTGGGTTCCAAGCTGGACGGCGCGGTGAGCAAGGTGATCAAGAACCGCAAGAAGGCCGCGGAGCGAGGCCGGGGAGAAGACAAGAAAGCCAATGTCAATGCCGCGGTGAAGATGCACTCCGGTGGGACGGTTCATGACGACCATGACAAGTAGGTACGCGTCACTGTCACGTGCGGAACTGGCGGCACTGCTGCCGGAGCTGCTGCTGATCGGCCAATTGATCGACCGCTCTGGAATGGCCTGGATCATCAGCAATTTCGGTCGCGAGGAGATGCTGCAGGTCGCGATCGAGGAGTGGATGGGCGCCAGCCCGATCTACACCAGGCGGATGCAGAAGGCTTTGAAGTACGAGGGCACCGATGTCATCACGATCTTCAAAGGTCTACAGCTCGACATCGGGGCGCCACCGCAGTTCATGGATTTTCGCTACACCGTCCACGACCGCTGGCACGGCGAATTTCACCTCGACCACTGCGGCGCGCTGTTGGACGTGGAACCTATGGGCGAAGAGTACGTGCGCGGCATGTGCCACGACATCGAGGACCCGACGTTCGACGCAACGGCCGTGGCGACCAACCGCCGAGCCCAGATCCGCCCGATCCACCGCCCGCCGCGTACACCCGCCGACCGGCACCCGCATTGTGCGTGGACCGTGATCATCGACGAGTCCTACCCCGAGGTGGAGGACCACCCGGTACTCGAGGTGGTCGCCCGGACACGTGCCGCCAGAACCGAACTCGACCCCATCGACACCGGTGACCAAGGGCAGTCGGACTACTCGGGCCCGTTGGTTTCGGACTTCGACTTCGGCGCGTTCTCACATTCGGCGCTGGTGCGCATGGCCGACGAGGTGTGCCTGCAGATGCACCTGCTCAACCTGTCGTATGTCATCGCCGTCGGGAAGCGGGCCGGCACCAACACCGAACTGGCGACCGAGATCTGCACCAGACAACTGATCGGGGTGGCCGGTATCGCCGCCGAACGCATTCACCGAGCGCTGAAGCTTCCCGGCGGGATCGAAGGCGCCGTGCGCACCCTCGAGTTGCACCCGATGTTCAATCCCGCCGCCTACGTCGACGCCGAATTCGGGCCGGACACCGTACATCTGCGGCGTTCATCCGCTCACGAGGACGGCGCCTGGATCTCGTTGGTGACGCCCGACGAGGTGCGCCCGTTGCAGGCCGCGGTCACCGCGGTCGACAAGCATCTCGATGTCGAGGTGACCGGCACCGCCCAGGAGTGGACCGCGCGCGTCGTCGAGACGGACAGCGAGGCCAAGGAATTCTCCGAGGTGTCGGTTGTCAGGGTCAGTGGCGGTTCGACATGGGAGTTCGAAGACCGCAAATCGCTGCCGCTGACGGTGCTCTGAACCCGGTCAGGGCGCGGGCCTGCCCAGTTCCTCGTATTCTGCCCCCAGCGCGCGCATCCGCGCCGCGATGGCGGCCAGGTCGCTGTGTGAGCGCTGGATGATCTCGGCGACCTCCCCGGCGCCCTTGCTGACGACCGGCCACAGCATCTGTTGGCCGGCAGGCGTTTCGGGCACCGTCGCGGCGGCATCCTCCACCCACTGGCGGACCGCGTCGAGCTCACGCCGGCCGGCCGACACCACCGCGGCCGACCTGTCCACCTCCGCGGCCAGTCGGCGGTCCAGGTCGGCCAACGCCCCCAGAGCCCTTGCCTGCCTGGCGTTCCGGTCGCGATAGCCCTCAGCGCCTGCGCCCGTCCAATCCGAACCGGGCGTCGCCGACTCCACCTCGTCCCGTAGGGCCTCCAAGCGGGCGCTGTGGTCCAGCCCGCCGCCGTCCTGCGGGATGCCCTCACCGAACGAGGCACGCGCCCGCGCCCACGTCGAGAGGAAGGCATCGACGACACTCACGATCGTGAGTTTACGGCCCGCCAGGAGGCCGACCGCGCACCAATTGTGACGCTCAGCGGGCCGCCGTCGGAGCGGCGACGGACGCGCCGACCCAGCGGCGCAGGTAGCCGCGCAGCTCGGGGCCCCGTCGCGGGGGACGCCCCGGGTCGATGACGAACGACTGGATGATCCGCAGCAGGTGTTCGGCCAGCTCGTCGAGGTCGTGATCATCGAACCCCAGCGCGGCCCAGTCCACGTCGAAGCGGCGCAGCATCGAATTGGCGAACTCCAACGCCACATCCGAGGTGACCGTCTGACTGAACTCGCTGGCCCGCGCGGGCATCAGCAGCAGCCCCATGTGTTTGTCCTGCGGCAGCCACTCCAACGCGGTGGCGATGCCCTCGGCGACCGCCTCCTGCGGGTCGGTCAAGCCCTGCAGGTGGTCGGCGAGCCGGTCCAGAAAGCCGGTCGCCGCCCGCTGTGCTGAGGCCTGAAGGAGCGCGTCGGTGCTGGGAAAGTACCGGTAGACGGTCTGGCGCGTGACCCCCAGCGTGCGTGCGACGTCGCTGATCGAAAACTCCGCGCCACGCGCGTCGATCGCCTTGCCTGCGGCGTCGAGGATGCGGGCGACCGCCTCCTCATCCGTCGACGGCGCCGCACCGGACCAACCGTGAGTGCGCACGGCGAAATCCTACTCAGCCGGCCCCATCAACCGGTGTAGGAGACCTGCAGGTCCTTGACGCCGTTGATCCACCCGGAGCGAAGGCGTTGCGGTTCACCGCGTTTGGCGATGTCGGGAATCTGGTCGGCGATCTCGTTGAAGATCAGCTTGATCTCCATGCGGGCCAGGTTCGCGCCGATGCAGTAGTGGGCGCCGTTTCCCCCGAAACCGAGGTGCGGATTGGGGTCACGTGAGATGTCGAACCGGAAGGGCTGGTCGAACACCTCTTCGTCGAAGTTGGCCGAGCTGTAGAACAGCCCGACCCGTTGGCCCTCGCGGATCGTGACGCCGCCGAGTTCGGTATCGGCCAGTGCGGTCCGCTGGAAGCAGTGCACGGGGGTGGCCCACCGCACGATCTCGTCGGCGGCGGTCGCGGGTCTGTCGCGCTTGAACAACTCCCACTGCCCGGGGTTCTCGAAGAACGCGTTCATACCGTGGGTCATCGCGTTTCGGGTGGTCTCGTTTCCGGCCACCGCCAGCAGGATCACGAAGAACGCGAACTCCACGTCGTCGAGCGACTCCCCGTCGAGGTCCGCCTCGATCAGCCGCGTCACGATGTCATCTGCCGGGCAACGACGGCGCTCCTCGGCCATCGAGTAGGCGTATCCCATCAGCTCCGCGTTGGCGGCGGTCGGATCGCTGTCGAAGTCGGGGTCGTCGGTGTTCATGATCGCGTTGGTCCAGTGGAAGAGCTTCTCCCGATCGGCCTCGGGCACACCGATCAGGTCGGCGATGGCCAGCAGCGGCAGACGCATCGCGATGTCGTCGACGAAGTTGCCCCTGCCCTTTTGCCTTGCCTCGGCCACGATTTCGCGCGCGGCGGTCGCCAACCGCTCCTCGAGCGTCGCGATCGCTCGGGGGGTGAACAGGCGCGACACCAGCTTGCGCAGCCTGGTGTGTTCGGGTGCGTCGTGGTTGATCAGCAGCGCCTTGGTGAGTTCGAGCTGTTCGGAGGTGACGCCTTCGGGCAGGCGCATCACCGCGCCTTTGCGGTTGGTCGACCACAGCTCGGAGTTGCGCGAGATGGCCTTGACGTCCTCGTGGCGGCTGATCACCCAGTAGCCGCCGTCGTCGAAGATCGACTCGCACTGCTCGTTCCACCACACCGGCGCGGTCTTGCGCAGCTGGGCGAATTCGGCGACGGGAATACCGCGCAGAAGTACCTCGGGATCGGTGAAGTCGTATCCGGGCCCGAATGGGCATGTGGCCTGCGTCATACCCTCGACCATACAGTGTCTTGTCAAGTGTATGGCCGCACGAGTCTTTTGGACCGTTAGGGTGAGCAGTTGTGCGAGTCCTGGTAATCGGATCCGGTGCCCGTGAACATGCATTGCTGCTGGCGCTGCGACGTGACCCCGAGGTCGAAAGTCTGTCCATCGCGCCGGGTAATGCGGGCACCGCCGCGATCGCCGACCAGTACGACGTCGACATCACCTCGGGGGAGGCGGTGGCCGGACTGGCGCAGCGGCTGGAGGTCGACCTCGTTGTCATCGGGCCGGAAGTTCCGCTGGTCCTCGGCGTCGCCGATGCGGTGCGCAGGGCCGGGATCGCCTGCTTCGGGCCGAGCAAGGACGCGGCCCGCATCGAGGGTTCGAAGTCCTTCGGCAAGGAGCTGATGACGGCCGCCGGTGTGCGCACCGCCAGAAGCGAGGTCGTCGACAACCCCGCTCACCTCGACGCGGCGCTCGACCGCTTCGGCCCCGACGGCGGCGAGGCCGCATGGGTGGTCAAGGACGACGGTCTGGCCGCGGGTAAGGGGGTGGTGGTCACCGCCGATCGCGCGGCCGCCCGGGCCCATGCCGCAAGCCTGCTCGAGGCCGGACATCCGGTACTGCTCGAGTCGTTCCTCGACGGGCCGGAGGTGTCGCTGTTCTGCCTCGTCGACGGCGAGACCGTGGTGCCCATGCTGCCCGCGCAGGACTTCAAACGGGTCGGCGACAACGACACCGGACCCAACACCGGCGGCATGGGGGCGTACGCGCCGCTGCCGTGGCTGCCCGAGGGCGTCGTCGCCCAGATCGTCGACGATGTGGTGAAACCCGTTGCCGCCGAACTGGTCAAGCGCGGCAGTTCGTTCTCGGGATTGCTGTACGCCGGACTGGCCATCACCTCGAGGGGCCCGGCGGTGATCGAATTCAACTGCCGCTTCGGCGATCCCGAGACCCAGCCCGTGCTGGCCCTGCTGGAGACGCCGCTGGGCCGGCTGCTGTATGCGGCCGCGACGGGCGGCCTCGCCGACGAGCCCCCGCTGCGGTGGCGCGACGGCGCCGCCGTGACCGTGGTGCTGGCCGCCGAGAACTACCCGTCTCGCCCACGGGTCGGCGACGTGATCACCGGCTCCGACGTCGAGGGCGTGCTGCACGCGGGCACGAGTCGTCGCGAGGACGGCGCCGTCGTGTCCTCGGGAGGCCGCGTGCTCTCCATCGTGGGTACCGGTGCGGATCTGTCCGCCGCACGTGAGGTCGCCTACCGGGTGATCAAGTCGATTCGGCTGCCGGGCAGCCACTTTCGCAGTGACATCGCCCTGGCCGCGGCGCAGGGACGAGTCGGCGTCTAGGCCGTCAGCAGCGGGGCCATCCAGGCCAGCTCGGCGGGCAGCTGCGAGCTCCAGAACCCGGCGTCGTGCCCACCGGGCGAGAACCCGCCGGCGGGCGGATTCGGCAGCTGCGCGGTGAACTCCTTCGTCGCCGAGTAGAACGGATCGCCGGTCCCGCAGTCGATCCGGATCGGAATCGATGCCAGCGCGGGCAACCCCCAAACACTGTTGGCGGCATAGTCTTCCGCGCTGTCGAACGCACCGGGCGCTGCGGCGCCGGAGGACGTCCACAGCGCGGGACTGACGGCGCAGATCGCGGCGGTGCGGGCGGGGCCGAGCCGCGCGCCGAGCAGCAGTGCGCCGTAGCCGCCCATCGACCAGCCGAGGAAACCGACGCGTGAGGTGTCCAGACCTTGTGAGCCAAGCATCGGGATCAGCTCGTCGAGCACCATCGCCCCGGAGTCCTCGCCGGAGGCCCGCTTGTGCCAGTAGCTTCCACCGCCGTCGACGGCGACGACCGCGAAGGGTGGCAGCCCCGCGGCGACGGCCTGGGCCAAGCCCTGTTCCACCCCGCCGGCCATCACACCCGCTGCGTTTTGCCCCTTACCGTGCAGCGCGATGACCGGACGCAGCGGCGCGGTCTGGCCGGGCGGACGGGCGATCGCCCAATTGGTCTCCAGGCCGCCGCGGGCCGCCGAGACGAACGAACCGTCGACGTAGGTCGGCGCGGCGGGTGCGGCCGGCACCGCGGGCGCCAGCCGCAGCGCCGCCACTCCGGCAGCCGTGCCGACCCCGAGACGCAGAAGCGATCGACGGCTCAGTTCGGGCATGGCGGCCATGATGCCATCGCGGCGTGACTGCCCGGCGCGCGGAGACTGGCCCGTCGCATCAGAAACACCGGCCCCGACTTCGGTGAGAATGCCTGACGATTGGCCGAAAGCGCGATGGGACGGCCGCCCGACTGGCAGCATGCTAAAGGTGACGGCAGCGGTCACTCCCAAGGGAGAACGTCGACGCTTTGCGCTGGTCAGCGCCGCTGCCGATCTGCTGTGCGAGGGCGGATTCGACGCGGTGCGGCATCGCGCGGTGGCCCGTCGCGCCGGTCTGCCGTTGGCGTCGACGACGTACTACTTTTCCTCGCTGGACGATCTGATCGCCAAGGCCGTCGAATACGTCGGCGAGCGGGAGGCCGAACAGTTGCGCGCGCACGTGGCGATGCTGTCGCGCCGGCGGCGAGGCGCGGAGTCGACCGCCGACATCCTGGTGGATCTGTTGGTCGACGACGTGGTGGGGCAGCGGGTCAGCGAACAGCTGATCTCGCGCTATGAGCGCTATATCGCCTGCGCGCGTCACCCCATGCTGCGCGAAGTCCAACGGCGGATCATGCGCCAGCGCACCGATGCCGTCATCGAGGTCATCGAGCGCTCGGGTCGCTCGGTGCGCGCCGAGTACCTCACCGCGTTGGTCAACGCGGTCGATGGTGCGGTGGTGGCGGCGCTCGTCGCCGAGGGCGACGGCCCTCGCGCAACGGCACGCGCGACCTTGATCGACGTGATAGACGTGTTGGCACCAATCGACGAACGAGTGGCACAGGTGTAGGTGTCACCAGGAGGGCACCGATGAGCGCTTGCGCGAAGAGCAGACGACGGTGAGTACGCCGACCGACAAGCAACCTGAGCTACGGCGGGTGATGGGCCCGGGGTTGTTGCTGCTGTTCATCGTCGGCGACATCCTCGGTACCGGTGTCTACGCGCTGACCGGTCAGGTCGCCGGGGAAGTGGGTGGGGCGGCATGGCTGCCGTTCCTGCTCGCGTTCGCCATCGCCACCATCACCGCGTTCTCCTATCTGGAACTCGTCACCAAGTACCCGCAAGCCGCGGGCGCGGCGCTCTACGTGCACAAGGCATTCGGGATCCAGTTCTTCACGTTCCTGGTCGCGTTCGTGGTGATGTGTTCGGGCATCACGTCGGCCTCGACCGCATCACAGGCGTTCGCGGCCAACCTGATCAAGGGTTTCGGCCTGGATTGGGGTAAGGCGGGCGTCGCGGTCATCGCGTTGACCTTCATGGCCGTCCTCGCCGCGATCAACCTGCGCGGTGTCAGCGAGAGCGTCAAGCTCAACGTCGGCCTGACCGTCATCGAGATCAGCGGTCTGCTCCTGGTGATCTTCGTCGGGCTGTGGGCCTTCACCCAGGCCGGCGACCACGACTTCTCACGCATCGTGATGTTCGAAAGCAGCGAGGACCGAAGCACATTCGTCGCGATCACCGCGGCGACATCGCTGGCCTTCTTCGCCATGGTCGGCTTCGAGGACTCGGTCAACATGGCCGAGGAGACCAAGGACCCCGTCCGGATCTTCCCGAAGGTGTTGTTGACCGGCCTGAGCATCGCGGGCGTCGTCTACATCCTGGTGTCGATCATCGCCGTGGCACTGGTGCCGATCGGCGAATTGCGGGAGAGCAGCACTCCACTGGTGAGCGTGGTCGAGGCCGCCGCGCCCGGACTTCCGATCGACGAGTTGTTCCCGTTCATCACGATGTTCGCGGTCTCCAACACCGCGCTGATCAACATGCTGATGGCCAGCCGGTTGATCTACGGCATGGCACGCCAGCACGTTCTGCCGCCGGTGCTGGGTTCGGTGCACCGGACTCGCCACACCCCGTGGGTGGCAATCATTTTCACGACCATCGTCGCGTTCGGGCTGATCTTCTATGTCTCGGCGTTCGCGAGCAGCAAGGCGCTCTCGGTGCTCGGCGGCACCACGTCGCTGCTGTTGTTGGCGGTCTTCGCGACGGTCAACGTCGCGGTGTTGGTTCTACGTCGCGATGCCGTCAAGGACGACCGGCACTTCCGGACACCCACGGTACTGCCCGTCATCGGGTTCATCACCTCGCTGTACCTGGTGACGCCGCTGTCGGGCCGTCCGGGCACGCAGTATCTGCTGGGCGGGATCCTGGTGCTGATCGGAATCGTGCTCTTCCTCGTCACCATGGCGATCAACCGGCGGCTCGGCATCAAGGTCGCCGGCATCACCGATCCGACTCAACTGGCGCAGACGCCGGACTGACCGCCCGGCTGCCTGCCACGGGCTCGGGGAGTCGGTGTCAGCCCCGGCGGTAGCGCCGGCGTGACGATGTAGCCGGCCTCGCGGTCGCCGTAGATCGTGACGTCGTGGCGTCGCCGCTCGAAAAACAGCGCGGCGTACGCACAGAGCACCGCGTCGACGGGATCCTCGCAAGCGTTCAGCTGGAAGGCGCGATCGCTTGCCTCGATCCTTCGGCGAATTTCGAGCCAGGCGGGACTGTCGCGCACCCGAAGCCGCGGCGTCGCGTCGTTCAACCCCTCGATCAGCCCCACCATGCGCAGCAGCTCGTGCTTGCGTTTGGCGACATCTTTGGCGCGCCGCTTGTATTTGAGCGTCTTGCCGAGTCTGAACAGTGCGATCGTCGCCGCGTGGGGGTAGACCTCGATCGCCCGGCGGTCGCTGCGCGACAGCGGGTCGGGGTCCAGGCCGAGCCGTTGGCAGAGGACCTCGGCGCGGGGCGGATCGAACAGCGGATTGCTCGTGTTCGCGGGCTGCGCGGTGGCCTCGAACGGCGCGAAGTCCCGGTTGTAGAGCGTCTCGCCGAGCCGGTACCCGCTGGGGTTGGTGACGATGAGCGGCGCGTCCACGCCCACCACGCAGGGGCCCTCGACATACGGCGCGAGGGCCGCCGCGATCTCGTCGTCGCTGACCGCCGCACCCACGTGCACTAGCCGTCCGTCGTCGTCGAGGACGGCCACCCCGGATTGGTTTCGCCCCGCCCACGCGAGATCGAGCCCGACGAAGTACATGGGACCAGCCTGCACCAGCCGGGTCGTAAGCTCAGTGGTTGTGACGATCCCCAACGTGCTGGCCAATCGGTACGCCAGCGAGGACATGGTGGCGATCTGGTCACCGGAAGCCAAGGTCGTCGCGGAGCGCCGGCTGTGGCTGGCGGTGCTTCGCGCCCAGGCGGAGCTGGGCGTGGATGTGCCCGCCGGCGTGCTCGACGACTACGAGCGGGTGCTCGAACAGGTCGACCTCGCCTCGATCGCCGCCCGCGAACGCGTGCTGCGCCACGACGTCAAGGCGCGCATCGAGGAGTTCAACGCGCTGGCGGGTCACGAACACGTGCACAAGGGCATGACGAGTCGCGACCTGACCGAGAACGTCGAGCAGCTCCAGATCCGGCGCTCCCTCGAACTGGTGCACTCCCACGGTGTGGCCGTCGTGGCCCGGTTGGCCGAGCGCGCCGTGTTGTACCGCGATCTGGTGATGGCCGGCCGCAGCCACAACGTCGCGGCACAGGCCACCACATTGGGCAAGCGGTTCGCCTCGGCGGCCGAGGAGCTGCTGATCGCGTTGCAGCGCCTGCGCTCGTTGACCGACCGCTACCCGTTGCGCGGGGTGAAGGGCCCGATGGGCACCGCCCAGGACATGCTCGACCTGTTCGACGGCGACGCCTCGCGGCTTGCCGAACTCGAGCGGAGGGTCGCCGAATTCCTCGGATTCACAGAGATTTTCACCAGTGTCGGGCAGGTGTACCCGCGCTCGCTGGACCACGACGTCGTCTCCGCGCTGGTGCAGGTGGGCGCCGGCCCGTCGTCGATGGCCCACACCATCCGGCTGATGGCCGGCCACGAACTGGTCACCGAGGGCTTCGCACCCGGGCAGGTGGGATCGTCGGCGATGCCGCACAAGATGAACACGCGGTCGTGTGAACGGGTCAACGGGTTGCAGGTGGTGCTGCGCGGTTACGGCTCCATGGCGGCTGAACTCGCAGGCGCGCAATGGAATGAGGGCGACGTGTTCTGCTCGGTGGTGCGTCGCGTGGCGCTGCCGGATGCGTTCTTCGCCGTGGACGGACAGATCGAGACGTTCCTGACCGTGCTCGACGAGTTCGGCGCCTACCCCGCGGTGATCCAGCGTGAACTGGACCGCTACCTGCCGTTCCTGGCGACGACGCGGATCCTCATCGCCGCCGTCCGGGCCGGGGTGGGCCGCGAAACCGCGCACGAGGTGATCAAGGAGCACGCCGTGGCGGTGGCTTTGGCCATGCGGGAGAAGGGCCAGGAGCCCGATCTGCTGGATCGGTTGGCGGCCGACTCGCGGCTGCCGCTGGACCGTCCGGCGCTCGATGCGGCGCTGGCCGACAAGCAGGCGTTCACCGGTGCGGCGGGCGATCAGGTGGCCCGCGTCGTCGCGGCGGTCGATGAGTTGGTGAGCCGTTATCCCGAAGCGGCCAAATACACTTCGGGTGCCATCTTGTGACACTGGCCGGGATCGACTTCACCGATCTGGACAACTTCGCGAACGGATTTCCGCACGAGCTGTTCGCGTTGCATCGGCGCGAGGCTCCCGTGTACTGGCACGAGCCGACCGAGCACACGCCAGACGGCGAGGGGTTCTGGTCCGTGGCCACCTACGCCGAAACGCTTGCGGTGTTTCGTGATCCGGAGACCTTTTCGTCGGTGACCGGCGGCTTCCGGCCGTACGGCGGGACGCTGCTGCAGGACTTGGCGATCGCCGGTCAGGTGCTCAACATGATGGACGACCCGCGGCATTCCCAGATTCGCAGGCTGGTCAGCTCGGGCCTGACACCGCGGATGATCCGACGCGTGGAGGACGATCTGCGCGTGCGCGCCCGGCGGCTGTTGGATGCCGTCGAGCCCGGTGAACCCTTCGACTTCCTGGTCGACGTGGCGGCCGAACTGCCGATGCAGATGATCTGCATCCTGTTAGGAGTGCCGGAGTCCGAACGGCATTGGTTGTTCCAGGCGATCGAGCCGCAGTTCGACTTCGGCGGTTCTCGGAAGGCCGCGGTGGGCCAGTTGACCGCCGAAGAGGCCGGCTCGCGGATGTACACCTACGGGCAGGAGTTGATCGCCGCCAAGCGTGCCTCGCCGACCGACGACATGTTGTCGGTAGTCGCGAACGCATCGGTGGACGACGGTGAGCTCGCTCCGGCCCTCCTTTCGGAAATAGAGCTGTACCTGTTCTTCAGCCTGCTGTTCAGCGCGGGTGCCGAGACGACGCGAAACGCGGTGGCGGGTGGCCTGCTGGCGTTGATCGAGAACCCCGACTCGCTGACCGCGCTGCGCAACGACTTCGGGCTGCTGCCGTCGGCGGTCGAGGAGATGGTGCGCTGGTCATCGCCGTCACCGTCCAAGCGGCGCACCGCAACTCGCGACGTATCGGTGGGTGGATGCGAGATCGAGGCCGGGCAGAAGGTGCAGATCTGGGAGGGTTCGGCCAATCGCGACGCTGCGGTGTTCACCGAACCCGACGTGTTCGACATCGCCCGCAAACCCAACCCGCACCTGGGCTTCGGCCAGGGGGTGCACTACTGCCTGGGGGCGAACCTGGCGCGGCTCGAACTGCGGGTGTTGTTCGAGGAGTTGCTGTCCCGATTCTCTCAGGCCCGTCTCGTCAAACCCGTCGAATGGACGCGAAGCAACCGGCACACCGGTATGCGGCATCTCGTGATCGAGCTGTGGTGAGCGGCGGGCGGTGAGGCCCGACGCGTTCGCGTTCGTGATGGCGACCGGGATCGTTTCCATCGCCGCGGTCGACCACGGCCTGACCTACGTCAGTGGCGCGCTGGCCGTGCTGGCCGTCCTGGGGCTGCTGGTTCTTGTTGTTGTGGCAGTGGTTTCGTGGTTTCGGCGACCGCCCGATTGGTCGGATCCCGATGTGACGATCGGCTTGTTCACGTTCGTGGCGGCGTGTGCGGTGCTCGACAGCAGGTTGATGGCGAACTCGGTGGCGATGTGGGCGCTGGCCGTGCCGGCGGCGTTGGTGTGGTCGGTTTTGGTTGTCTTGACAGCACGCAACTTCGTTCGTCGGGCCTGGAAGGAACTGCAGGGGCGGGCGCGCGGGGCGTGGGAACTGTGCAGCGTCGGCACGTCCGGCTTGGCGATCGTCGCGGTCGCCCTTGCGCGCGACACGGGTTGGCATGCCCTGCTGCTGACCGGCGTCGCGATATGGATCGCCGCGATCGCGATATACGGGGTCATGACGACGTTGATCTTGGCGCGCGCATTCGCTGCGCGGCTGGATCCCGGCGGGTTCGAGCCCGACGCGTGGATATTGATGGGTGGGCTCGCGATCGCGACGTTGGCGGGGGACCACATCCATCGTGCCGGCATCGACGCCGTCCGCGACGTGACCGTCGCGACGTGGTGTCTGGCGACGGCGTGGATTCCGCCGCTGGTCTACTTCGCTGTACGGCATATCGGACGTCCGGGTGCGCGGCGGTTCGCCGGCGTGTGGTGGGCGATGGTCTTTCCGCTTGGCATGTACTCGGCGGCCAGCCATGCTATGGCGGTGGAGACCGGATGGCATGGCCTACCGGCGATTTCACTGGTCTTCCTCTGGATCGCATTTGCTGCGTGGATCGCTGTCGCGATCGCGGGAGTCCTGCGGGTGAGTGCTCGGACCCGCCACCTACCCTCGGGTCATGGACATCGATGACTCGAACGTGCGGGTTTCCGACGCCGACCGCGATCATGTGAGGCAACTGCTCGAACGGGCGGTAGGCCAAGGCATGCTCACTCTCGACGAGTTCAGCGAGCGTATCGACGCCGTGCTCGCCGCTCGGACCCGCGGCGAGCTGCGCCGGGTGATCGCCGACCTGCCCTCGCCGGATGCACTGCAGCCCGTCGCGGCCGGAGAGGAAGAGCGGCTGCGGGGCCGGATGTCGTCGATCTCGCGACGGGGACCGTGGACGGTGCCTGCGCGTATCGACCTCAACACGCGCCTGTGCGACACGACGCTCGATTTCACCGCCGCGACCCTGCAGAGCCCCACCGTCGTCCTGGATATCGACGACTACTTCAGCTCAACGGAACTGATCCTGCCCGACGGCGCCACCGCCGACCTCAACGGCGTCGAAACCTTCGCGGGCAGCACCACTCTGAAGGTGCCTTACGGTCCGCCCTCGCAGCGGCTGCATCTCGTGGCGCGCGGACGGGTGCGATTCGGATCAGTGACCGCGCGCTATCCGTTCGGTCACACCTTGCGGCGCATGCTGGGCTGACGGGTGCTGCCGGGTTGCGGCGGCTACTTCGGCGATCACCCGCTCCGGATACGCCGTCAGGTCAAGCCAGGTGAAACGCAACACTTTCCAGCCCAACAGGGCGATCACGTTCTGCCGGTTGCGGTCGATCTGGAAGACCTCGCTGTCGGTGTGGAACGCCCAACCGTCGACCTCGATCGCCACTTTCTCGACCACGAACGCGACGTCGATCTTGTAGCCGCCGAGGGGATAGTTCGTCCTCCATCCGGAGAATCCGGCGTCGCGCAGAAGTTTCACGAGGAGTCGTTCGGCTTCGGAACGCGTACCGTCCTCGGCCGCGCGGAGTAGTCGCCGTGCGGCGGGTGAACCGTGTCTGCCCTTGTTGCGTAGATGCGCCCGCCACAGTTGGGCGAGCTCGACATGACGCTGCAGGGCGGCGTCCATCAGCTTCGGCCCGCCGCCGCGGCGGACCGCGGCTTCGATCACGGTCAGCGGCAGCGCGGTGAGCCGCAGACCGGCCCGCTCGACGACGTCGCGGGGCGACAGGTCGCGCCGCCGCAACCGCGAGCCGGGGCGGCGTCGGCCGTTGCTCGACTTGGGCACGGTCACGTCGACGACCTCCGGCGCATATTTCGACGCCCCGTGCCACCACGCCGCGGCGAGACCGCTGGCACACGCGCGGTCGCCGTACCCCCATACCGCGGCTCGGATTCGGGCGGCATCACTGAATGGTCGGTCGGCGGCGAAATAGACGCCGGGACCGCAGCGACGCCATCGCCCCGCCTGCGCGCGTCTGCGGACAGACTGGTCGCTCAAGCCGATTTCGCGGGCCTGCGCGAGAGTGATGACGCCATCGTGAGCGCGCAATAAATCATCGAGCACTGCAATAGGACGCCGGCGAGGGCCCGATCGGCTCCCCGCCGCGCGATCTGTGAGTGAAAACGTTCGGTGGCCGATCGCAATCACTCACAAATCGCGGGCTTAGAGGTGGCGGGCGACGCCTGACGAGCGCAATTCCAGCGCCGCGAGGCCGCGGATCGCGTCGGCGTCGTGCATGCGCCACGCCTCGACCGGGTCGGCGTGCACGGCGACCAGCTTGGCCAGCGGCCGGTTGGCCAGCGCTCGCAGCGCCAACAGCTGCTCGCCCGCAGGGGTGCGGGCCAGCGTGATCGCGGTCCACTTGCGACGGAAGAAGCGCAGCCGAAGGTACAGCCACGGCATCGCGACGAACAGGATCGGCGGCGCGGCAACCGCCAATGCCAGCACCCACGCCAGCCACGACGCCGTGGTGTCGAGGCTGTGACCGGCACCGGCGATGTCGAGTGCGGCCTCGCTGGCCGCCCGTAACGGCTTGCTGAGCGCATCGCCGACGAGCGGGAAGTCGTCGGTGCGCTCGCCCGCCGCATCGAGGTTGTCGGCGACACCGTTGGCACCGGTCTCGACCTGGCGGCCCACCGCCGCGATCGTGGAGACCGCCGAGTGCACAGCCATGCCGACCAGCACCCACACCGTGGTCCAGGCGACCACGACGAAATCGCTGACGAGCTGCGCCAGGACCCGCGAGGGTGTCGTGGCATAGGGGATAAACCGCGAAGTCATGGCTGTAGATGCTGCCCGATAGGCTGGCCCGATGCGCCCCGCTCTGTCCGACTACGAACATCTGGCCAGCGGCAAGGTTCGCGAACTGTATCGCGTGGACGGCGAGACGCTGCTCTTCGTGGCCAGCGACCGCATCTCCGCCTACGACTACATCCTCGACTCGCTGATCCCCGACAAGGGCCGCATCCTGACGGCGATGAGTGTGTTCTTCTTCGACCTGTTGAGCCGGACGGCGGGCACGCCCAATCACCTCGCCGGCCCACCCGACGACGAGCGCATCCCTGTCGATGTGCTCGGGCGCGCGCTGGTCGTGCAGGAACTCGAGATGTTGCCGGTGGAGGCGGTGGCCCGCGGATACCTCACCGGTTCGGGACTCATCGACTATCAGAAGACGGGCGCGGTATGCGGAATTCCGCTTCCCGGCGGGCTGGTCGAGGCCAGCAAGTTCGACGAGCCGCTGTTCACCCCGGCGACCAAAGCCGAACTGGGACAACACGATGAGAACATCTCATTCGACGACGTGGTCGAGCTGATCGGCGAGCAGCGGGCCGAACAACTGCGCGATCGGACGTTGGAGACCTACCGTCGCGGCGCCGAACATGCCTTGACCACGGGGATCATCGTCGCCGACACCAAGTTCGAGTTCGGTGTGGACACCGACGGCGAACTGCGGCTGGCCGACGAGGTGTTCACCCCCGACTCGAGCAGGTACTGGCGCGCCGACGACTGGAAAGAAGGCGTGGTGCAGAACAGCTTCGACAAGCAGTTCGTCCGCAACTGGCTCACCTCCGCGGAGTCCGGATGGGACCGCGGCGGTGACACGCCTCCGCCGCCGCTGCCGCCGGATGTCGTCGAATCGACCCGCGCGCGCTACATCGAGGCCTACGAACGCATTTCGGGCCGCAAGTTCGACGACTGGATCGGCGCATGAAGCCGCCGGAGGCCAAGCGCGTCGACACCCGGCGGGAACATCACGGCGACGTCTTCGTCGATCCCTACGAGTGGCTGCGCGACAAGACCAACCCGGACGTGATCGCACATCTGGAGGCGGAGAACGCCTACACCGAGCATGTCACCGAGCATCTTGCGCCCCTGCGGCAGGCCATCTTCGACGAGATCAAGGCCCGCACCAAGGAAACCGATCTCTCGGTGCCGACCAGACGCGACACCTGGTGGTACTACGGCCGCAGTTTCGAGGGCAAGCAGTACAGCGTGCACTGCCGTTGCCCCGTAGCCGATCCCGACGACTGGACGCCCCCGCTGCTCGACGAGAACACCGAGATCCCCGGTGAGCAGGTTCTGCTCGACGAGAACCTCGAGGCGCAAGGCCACGAGTTCTTCTCGCTGGGCGCCGCCTCGGTCAGCCTGGACGGCAACATCCTCGCCTACTCGGTCGACCTCAAAGGCGACGAGCGGTACACGTTGCGATTCAAGGACTTACGCACAGGTGAACTGTACGAGGACACCATCACCGGTATCGGCCCCGGCGCGACGTGGGCGGCCGACAATCGCACCCTTTACTACTCGACCCTCGATGAGGCGTGGCGTCCGGACACCATCTGGCGGCACCGCCTCGGCGCGGGGCTACCCGCGCAGAAGGTCTACCACGAACCCGACGAACGGTACTGGCTCGGCGTCGGCCGCACCCGCAGCGACAAGTACGTGATCGTCGCCGCGGGCAGCGCCGTCACCTCCGAGGTGCGCTACGCCGACGCGACCGACCCGGAGGCCGAGTTCACGATCGTGTGGCCGCGCCGCGATCTCGTCGAGTACTCCGTCGAACACGCCGTCGTGGGCGGTGAGGACCGGTTTCTCATCCTGCACAACGACGGGGCGGAGAACTTCACCCTGGTCGAGGCGCCCGTCGGCGACCCCACCGCGGTGCGCACCCTGATCGAACACCGCGACGACGTCCGCCTCGATTCCGTGGACGCGTTCGACGGCCATCTCGTCGTCAGCTATCGCAGTGAGGCGCTGCCGAAGATCCAGCTCTGGCCCCTTCACCCGAGCGGTGAGTACGGCCGTCCCGAGGACTTCACCTTCGAGTCCGAGCTGACGTCGGCGGGACTGAGCGCCAACCCCAACTGGAGCGCACCCAAACTGCGCATCGGCGCCACCTCCTACACCACCCCGGTGCGCATCTACGACGTCGACCTGGCCACTGGCGAACGGACGCTGCTGCGCGAACAGCCTGTGCTCGGCGACTACCGGCCCGAAGACTATGTCGAGCGGCGTGATTGGGCGATCGCGCAGGACGGTGCGCGGATACCGATCTCGATCGTGCACAAGATCGGCCTGCAGTATCCGGCGCCCACGCTGCTGTACGGCTACGGCGCTTACGAGGCCTGCGAAGATCCGCGGTTCTCCATCGCGCGGCTGTCACTGCTCGATCGCGGGATGGTGTTCGCGGTGGCGCATGTGCGGGGCGGTGGCGAGCTCGGCCGGCCGTGGTACGAACACGGCAAGATGCTCGAGAAGAAGAACAGCTTCACCGATTTCGTCGCCGTCGCAGAGCATCTCGTGCAAACCGATGTGACCCGGCCGGAAAATCTGGTGGCGTACGGGGGTAGTGCCGGTGGTCTGCTCGTCGGTGCCGTCGCCAACATGGCTCCGGACTTGTTCGCGGGCATCCTCGCGGTGGTGCCGTTCGTCGACCCGCTCACCACGATCCTCGACCCGTCGCTGCCGTTGACGGTCACCGAGTGGGACGAGTGGGGAAACCCGTTGGAGAGCAAGGACGTTTACGAGTACATGAAGTCGTATTCGCCCTATGAGAACGTCGCGGCGAGGAACTACCCGCGCATACTCGCCATGACGTCGCTCAACGACACCCGGGTGTACTACGTCGAGCCGGCGAAATGGGTTGCCGCACTGCGCCACGCCAAGACCGACGGTCATCCGGTGCTGCTGAAGACGGAGATGAATGCCGGCCACGGCGGTATCAGCGGTCGATACGAACGCTGGAAGGAAACCGCTTTCCAGTACGCCTGGTTACTCGACGCTGCTCGGGCCGATCACGAGCGCCGCCCGTGAAAGCAAGAATCTAGCCACTGTCAAGATTTCGGCTATGATGGCCGCATGGGCAAGGCGTCCTATCACCACGGCGATCTGAAGGCCGTCATCCTCGCGGAGGCCGCCAGGCTGGTGGCCGAGCGCGGTGCCGACGGGATCTCGCTGCGAGAACTCGCGCGGGTCGCCGGGGTGTCGCACGCCGCGCCCGCACACCACTTCACCGATCGGCGCGGTCTGTTCACCGCGCTGGCCACGCAGGGGTGGCGCAAACTTGCCGCGGCGCTCGCCGAGGCGAAGCCCGAATTCATCGATGCCGCACTGGCGTACGTGCGCTTCGCGCTCGACAATCCGGGGCACTACGCGGTGATGTTCGACCGCTCGCTCGTCGATCCCGACGACGCGGAGTTGAAGGCGGCTCGCGACGCGGCAGGCGCGGAACTGAGGCAGGGTGTCGGCACCCTCGACGATCCGCGCGCCGCGCAGGACCCTGCGGCTGCGGCGCTCGCGGCCTGGTCACTGGTGCACGGCTTTTCGTTGTTGTGGCTCAACAAGGCGATCGACGCCGACGGTGATCCGATGGCGACCGTGCACCGGGTCGCGGGCATGCTGTTCGAGACCGGGTAGCGTACGGGCATGACCGAGACTCCGCTGACCGACATCGCTGTGACCACCCTCGACGGCCGCGACACCACGCTCGGCGAACTGGCCGACGGTGCCGCTCTGGTGGTCAACGTCGCCTCCAAGTGCGGCCTGACTCCGCAGTACACCGCGCTCGAACAGTTGGCCAAAAACTACCGCGACCGCGGGTTGACCGTGATCGGCGTGCCGTGCAACCAGTTCATGGGCCAGGAGCCCGGTACGGCCGAGGAGATTGCCGAGTTCTGCTCGACGACGTACGGGGTGACGTTCCCCTTGCTGGCCAAGACCGACGTCAACGGCGCCGACCGGCACCCCCTGTACACCGAGTTGACCAAGACGCCCGACGACAGCGGTAAGGCCGGCGACATCCAGTGGAACTTCGAGAAGTTCCTGCTCGCGCCCGGCGGAACGGTCGTCAAGCGGTTCCGGCCGCGCACCGAACCCGACGCTCCCGAGGTGATCGCGGCCATCGAGGACGTGCTGCCGCGATAGCCGCCGATGGCCACCTGCCGTCAGTGTGTTGGAAACCATTGCGACACCTGACGCCGCCACACTGACGGCGTGGCTGGACAGCTGATCGTCTCCGTCTCCGGGATCACCGGGCGCACGATGCCCGACGTCGCGGACTTCTGTTCGCATCTCGACGCGCGTGGTGTGCCGGTCTCGTTTCTGGTAACGCCCAGAATCAGAGGCGGCCATCGGCTCGAGGAGGACGCCGCCACCGTCGAATGGCTCGCCGCCCGCAACCACACCGGTGACGCCATCGTGTTGCACGGCTTCGACGAGGCGGCCACCACGAAGCGACGTGGAGAATTCGCGACCCTGCCCGCACACGAGGCCGGGCTGCGGTTGCTGGCCGCCGACCGCGTGATGGAACACCTGGGTCTGCGTACCCGGCTGTTCGCCGCGCCGGGATGGGCCGTATCCAACGGCACCGCTGTGATGCTGCCGCGCAAGGGCTTTCGTCTTCTCGCCGGGCTCACCGACATCACCGACCTGGTCCGAGGGACGGCCGTACGTTCGCGCGTGCTCGGTAGCGGCGAAGGCTTCCTCAGTGAACCGTGGTGGTGCCGCGCCCTGGTGCTGTCCGCCGAGCGGACGGCACGACGAGGCGGAATCGTTCGAATCGCCGTCGCCGCCCGGCACTTGCGCAGGCCGGGCACGCGACAGGCGATGCTCGACGCCGTCGACCTCGCGCTCATGCACCGCTGCGTGCCGGACGTCTACACATGGCGCCCGAGCCCCGCAATGACCGCCGCCGCATAGCACCCGACCGCTAACGTGGCGGCCATGGCAGATGCTGACGTCATCGTCGTCGGAGCCGGGCTGGCGGGCCTGGTGGCGGCCTGCGAGCTGATCGACCGCGGGCGCCGCGTACTGATCGTCGACCAGGAGAACGCCAACAACATCGGAGGTCAGGCGTACTGGTCGTTCGGCGGGCTGTTCTTCGTCGACAGCCCCGAACAACGACGGCTGGGTATTCGCGACAGCCACGAGCTGGCGCTTCAAGACTGGCTCGGCTCGGCCGGATTCGACCGGCCCGAAGACCACTGGCCCCGCCAATGGGCGCACGCCTACGTCGATTTCGCCGCCGGCGAGAAACGCGGCTGGCTGCGCGAACGCGGCCTGCAGACGTTCCCGCTCGTCGGGTGGGCCGAGCGCGGCGGATACAACGCGCGCGGACACGGCAACTCGGTGCCGCGATTCCACATCACCTGGGGCACCGGCCCCGCGATCGTCGACATCTTCGCTCGCCGGCTGACCGGGCGCGTGCGGTATGCGCACCGGCACAGGGTCGACGAGCTCATCGTCGAGAACGGTGCCGCCGTCGGCGTTCGCGGAACCGTATTCGAGCCCTCAGACGCACCCCGCGGCGTGGCCACCTCACGAGAACCGGTCGGGCAGTTCGAATTCCGGGCCCAGGCGGTGATCGTCGCCAGTGGCGGCATCGGGGGCAACCATGACCTGGTGCGCCAGAACTGGCCCAAACGGATGGGCCGCGTCCCCGAGCAACTGCTGTCCGGTGTGCCCGCACACGTCGACGGGCGCATGATCGGCATCACCGAGGCGGCCGGGGCGCGGGTGATCAACAGCGACCGCATGTGGCACTACACCGAGGGCATCACCAACTACGACCCGATCTGGCCGCTGCACGGCATCCGCATCCTGCCCGGGCCCTCGTCACTGTGGTTGGACGCCAACGGCAACCGCCTGCCGTCGCCGCTGTACCCGGGCTTCGACACGCTCGGCACGCTCGAGCACATCGCGAAGACCGGACAGGACTACACCTGGTTCGTCCTCAACGCCCGCATCATCGCCAAGGAGTTCGCGCTCTCAGGGCAGGAACAGAACCCGGACCTCACCGGTCGCAGCATTCGCGACGTGTTGGCGCGGGTCCGAGCCGGGGCGCCGGCGCCGGTGCAGGCGTTCGTCGACCGCGGTGTCGACTTCGTCAGCGCCGACTCGCTGCGCGAACTGGTCTCGGCGATGAACGACGTCCCCGATGTGCTGCCGCTGGACTACGCCACAGTCGAGGCCGAGGTCACCGCCCGCGACCGGGAGGTGGCCAACAAGTTCACCAAGGACACCCAGATCGCCTCGATCCGGGTGGCGCGCAACTATCTCGGCGACCGCGTCAGCCGCGTCGTGGCACCGCACCGGCTGACCGATCGCAAGGCGGGGCCGCTGATCGCGGTGAAGTTGCACATCTTGACGCGAAAGTCGTTGGGCGGCCTGGAAACCGACCTCGACGCACGTGTGCTCAGGCCCGACGGCAACGCGTTCGACGGGCTGTTCGCCGCCGGTGAAGCGGCGGGCTTCGGTGGCGGCGGTGTGCACGGCTACCGGTCGCTGGAGGGCACCTTCCTCGGCGGCTGTGTGTTCTCCGGGCGTGCGGCGGGGCGCGCCGCCGCACGCGACACGGCCTGACTCAGAATTGCGTGCCGTCTTCGGGTTCGAGCACCTGGAAATCGGTGTCGGTCATCTCGGTGAGCCGGCCGTAGAAGATCCCGCGGGCGCTTGGATCGATGATGCCCTGGTGAATGGGCACCGCATGCGTCGGCGCCACCGCGCGCAGGTAATCGACCGCCTCGGAGATCTTCATCCACGGCGCGGCCGCGGGGGTGGCGAGCACGTCGACCGGCTCGCCCGGCGCGTACAGGGCGTCGCCGGGATGCATCAGGCGGGCGCGGTGGGTGCCGTCGTCGACGAGGTAGGAGATGTTGTCGATGACCGGGATCTCCGGGTGGATCACCGCGTGCTTGCCGCCGACGCCGCGCACGGTCAGGTGATCGATGGTCAGGACGTCGCCGACGTTGACCGCGCGCCACGGGTCGCCGAGTTGCGCGGCGGTCTGCGGATCGGCGTACAAGGCGGCCTGCGGATTGGCGTCGAGCAGGGCGGGCAACCGCTCGGTGTCGGCGTGGTCGGGGTGCTGATGGGTGATCAGGATTGCCGACAGGCCGGTGATCCCCTCGAATCCGTGCGAAAAGACGCCCGGATCGAACAGGATCGTCGCTTCGTCACCGGATTCGCTTGTGAAATTGGCCAGTAAGCATGAATGTCCGAAATGGGTCAATTGCATAGCTATATTGTGGCGGCGCCGGCCGTGTTCAGGGGGTAGTTGAGTCGTGCGTTTGCTGCTTGCGGTGGCCCTCGCCACGTTCGGCGTGGCGTTGACCATCGGCCCGGTGCCCGGCCCCGCAGCGCGGGCGGTCCCGGGTGTGTGCCCGCCGATCTGCGATGCGATCCCTGACGCGGCGTGGCCGTCCTCGAGCGAGCTACCGCTGTCCTCGGTGTACCGGTGGCCGGGGCTGGCCGGGCTGGCGGTCACCGCGCCCGCGCCGCGGTTTCTGTTCGAGGAACTGTGCGCCAGCCCGCCGCTGCCTGGCGACCCGCGCGACTACGTCGTGGCGGCAAAGGCGCAGGTCACCCATCCGGCCGGTCAGTGGCAGTTGCGGGCGCAGGTGCTGCATTGGCGCGGAGACGTCGCGCACAACGGACCCCTCACCCGTGCGGTGCTCGACTCGGCGCAGTTGCGGCTGCGGACCTGCCAGCTGACGGCGCCGCTGGTGTCGCCGTCGATCACCACGGCCGATCCCGAACGGCTGGCCGCGGTGATCAGTGTGGCCGGGCAGAAGGTGGTGCGCCAGTACCTGCTGGCCCACCCCACCAGCGGCAGCCTCGTCGAACTCGCGCTGTGGTCGACGCTGCCGCTGCAGGTGCCATGGCCGGCGGTGCCCGATGCGCAGGTTCTCGACGCGCTGGCCGCCCCGCTGTGCGAGGCGTATCTCGGTTCGTGCCGGTGAGTCGCGCGCAACGGAACCGCCGGTACAGTTGACGCGTGGCAAGGGTGGTGGTGCACGTGATGCCCAAGGCCGAGATCCTCGACCCGCAGGGGCAGGCGATCGTCGGCGCATTGGGCCGTCTGGGCTTCAATGGTGTCTCAGATGTCAGGCAGGGCAAGCGTTTTGAGCTCGAGGTCGATGACAGCATCGACGACGACACCCTTGCCGAGATCGCGGAATCGCTGTTGGCGAACACCGTGATCGAGGACTGGAGCGTGAGCCGGGAACCGACGGGAACCGAGTCATGACGGCACGTGTGGGCGTCATCACATTCCCGGGCACCCTAGACGACGTCGACGCCGCGCGCGCGGTGCGGTTGGCAGGCGCCGAGCCCGTTTCGCTGTGGCATGCCGACGCCGACCTGAAGAGCGTCGACGCCGTGGTGGTGCCCGGCGGGTTCTCCTACGGGGACTATCTGCGCGCCGGAGCGATTGCGAAGTTCGCACCCGTGATGGGCGAGGTCATCAGGGCCGCCGAGGGCGGTATGCCGGTTCTGGGGATTTGCAACGGTTTTCAGGTGCTGTGCGAGTCCGGCCTGCTGCCGGGCGCCTTGACCCGCAACATCGGGCTGCACTTCGTCTGCCGCGACATCTGGTTGGAGGTGGCGTCGAACTCCTCGGCCTGGACGTCGCGATACGAGACCGGCGCCGACGTGCTGATCCCGCTGAAGTCCGGCGAGGGCCGGTACGTGGCCAGCGACAAGGTGCTCGACGAGCTCGAGGGCGAAGGCCGCGTGGTGTTCCGGTACCGCGACAACCCCAACGGCTCACAGCGCAACATCGCAGGCATCAGCTCGGCCAACGGGCGCGTCGTCGGTCTGATGCCACATCCCGAACACGCCACCGAGGCGCTGACCGGACCGTCCGACGACGGGCTGGGCCTGTTCTACAGCGCACTCGACGGCGTCCTCAGCGCCTAGGACCGCGGAGGTCAAGGGGTCAGGGCCACCGAGGCTTCGGCGGTGTAACACAGGAACGTCAGCGTCTCCTCCAGATACAACTGCACGGTGGCTGCGTCGTGCGACAGGTATCCGATCGACACATCGGTGCCCAGCTGTAGGTCGAAATCGCCTCCGCGCGTTGACAACACGAACGCACCGTCGATGGCCGGCGCCCAGATGATGTCGCCGTCGACGAGCCGGTTGAGGTGCTCGCGGATCGGATAGCCGTGTTGCGTGGTTTCACTGACCTTGGTGTACACCTCCGCCGACAGCAGAACCGAATACGGGCCGTCGACACCGGAGAGCCGCAACTCGGAGAGCGCCTGGGAGATGACGTCGGGGATGTCGCGTTCGTCGTCGGGCAGCGCGAGCGCGGTGTTCGAACTGCACGCCCGGATGCCTTCGATCGAGGCCGCCGCATAACCCTCGAAGATCGCCCGGTCCTCGGCGAACGCCAACTTCATGGCGGCGTCCTTGACCGGATCCCAGTCCGAGTCCTGCGAACCGCGCTCGACATCGTCGATCGCGGTGCGCGACACCGTGAACGGCACACGAAGCCGCACCAGCGGTTTGGCCTCCCGCAGGTGCGCGACCACGCCGTCGCCCGGAGGTGTCACGTCGCGCAGGTGGCCCGTGCTGATCGCGGCGGCGACCGGTCCGCCCGGCTCGCTGACGTCCACCACGCGACGACCGGCGATGTGACGCTTGAAGGTTCGTGACGCCTCGAGCTCGATCTCCGCCCAGGCGGCTGCGGTGATCGGTGCGAGATCGCGATACAGATTGTTCATCAGCGGGTTCCTTTCAGGCTGCCGATGGCCAGCGAGCCCCCGTATTCGGCGGGGGTGACCGAACCGGGCAGAGGGGGAGGATCGTCGAGGAAGTCGAGCGTCGGGGTGAAGAACAGGCCGCCCGTCAACGCGGTCGAGAAGTCCAGGATGCGATCGGTGTTCCCGGGCGGGTCGCCGAGGAACATGTTGTCGAGCATCCGCTCGGTGACGGCCGGCGTCCGCGAATACCCGATGTAGTAGGTGCCGAACTCGCCCTTGCCGATCTCGCCGAACGGCATGTTGTGCCGCACGATCTTCAGTTCGTTGCCGTCGCCGTCGGTGATCACGTTGAGCGCGACATGGGAATCGGCCGGTTTGACGTCGTCGTCGAGTTCGATGTCGTCGAGCTTGGTGCGCCCGATCACCCGCTCCTGTTCCTCCACCGACAGGGAGTTCCACGCGGTCATGTCGTGCACGTACTTCTGCACGTGGACATAACAGCCGCCGGCGAAATCGGGGTCCTCGTCACCGATCTGGGTGGCCGACCGCGCGAGCGCACCGTCGGGGTTCTCGGTGCCGTCGACGAAGCCCATCAGGTCGCGGTTGTCGAAGAACTTGAAGCCGTGCGTCTCGTCGACGATGGTGATCGCGCCGGCCATGGCGTCGACCAGCTTGGTGGCCAACTCGAAACAGACGTCCATCGACTCTGCCCGGATATGGAACAGCACGTCACCGTCGGTGGCCGGGGCGTGGTGGCGGTCGCCGCGAATCTCGGCGAACGGGTGCAGTTCGGCCGGTCGGGGGCCGGTGAACAGCCGGTTCCAGGCGTTGGACCCGATCGACGTGATCGCCGACAGCCGCTTGGCCGGATCGCGGAAACCGATGGCCCGCACCAGCCCCGAGATATCGGGCAGCGCGTCGTGGACGGTCACCTCCCCACCGTCGACGATGGTCGCCACCAGGAAGACGGCCGCAGGCGTCAACGGTTCGAGCACCGGTTGCGGCTGGATCTCGGGCACAACTGGACCCTAGCGTCAATGATCTTGATTCACCGGTAAAGATGAAGGAATGGCAGCTAGCCCACAGAGACTGTGCGAGTTCATCGACGCGTCGCCGTCGCCGTACCACGTCTGCGAGACGGCTGCGGCGCGCCTGCGCGAGGCCGGCTTTCGCGAATTGTCCGAAGCTGACGCCTGGCCCACCCACGGGAACTTCTTCGTCCTGCGAGCCGGTTCGCTGATCGCCTGGCGCACCGACGGGGGGAGCCGTAACTCCTCGTTCCGTGTCGTCGGCGCCCATACCGACAGCCCCAACCTTCGGGTCAAACAGCACCCTGACCGGTTCGTCTCGGGTTGGCGAGTGGTTGCGCTGGCGCCTTACGGCGGTGCGTGGCTGAACTCGTGGCTCGACCGCGATCTCGGGATCAGCGGCCGGTTGTCGGTACGTACCGGCAGCGGGTTGGTGCACCGCTTGGTGCGGATCGACGAGCCGATCCTGCGGGTGCCTCAGCTGGCCATCCACCTCGCCGAGGACCGCAAGGCCGTCGAGCTGAACCCGCAGCGCCACGTCAACGCGGTGTGGGGCGTCGGGAGCGGGCCCCGGTCGTTCCTGGACCACGTGGCCGAGCAGGCCGAGGTGGCGGCCGACGATGTGCTGGGCGCCGACCTGATGACCCATGACCTGACACCGTCGCGCCTGGTCGGTGCGGACCGCGATCTGGTGAGCGCCCCGCGGCTGGACAACCAGGCGACCTGCTATGCCGGGCTGGAGGCGTTCCTGGCGGTCGAGCCGAGCGGATATTCACCGGTGCTGGTGCTGTTCGACCACGAGGAGGTCGGATCGCAGTCCGACCACGGCGCCCAGTCCGACCTGCTGCTGACCGTGCTCGAGCGCATCACGCTCAGTGCGGGCGGCGGGCGCGAGGATTTCCTGCGGCGCCTCCCCGGCTCGATGGTGGCGTCCGGCGACATGGCGCACGCCACCCACCCGAACTACCCGGAGCGCCACGAGCCGGGACACCTGATCGAAGTCAACGCGGGACCGGTGCTCAAGGTGCAGCCCAACCTGCGCTACGCCACCGACGGACGCACCGCCGCCGCGTTCGCGCTGGCATGCGCGCAGGCCGGGGTGCCGCTACAGCGCTACGAACACCGGGCCGACCTGCCGTGCGGGTCGACGGTCGGGCCGATGACCGCGGCGCGCACCGGCATCCCGACCGTCGACGTCGGCGCTGCCCAGCTGGCCATGCATTCCGCACGTGAGGTGATGGGCGCAGACGACGTCACCGCCTACGCCGCGGCGTTGACGGCATTTCTGTCACCGCGGTGATCTAAGGTCGGCGCCATGGCCCTCGCCGTGTTCAACGTCACCTTTGACAGCACCGATCCCGACCGGCTCGCCGAGTGGTGGGCCCGCGCCCTGGGCGGCCAGGTGAACCCAATGGCGCCAGGCTTTTTCGTGACGGTCTCGCCTCCCGACGGCGCGACCGGCCTCGGCTTCCAGAAGGTCGACGATCCCACACCGGGGAAGAATCGACTCCACCTCGATCTGGGCGCCGATGACGTCGAATCGGAGGTCAGGCGGCTGGTCGAACTCGGCGCCACCGAGAAAGGGCGGCACAGCATGGGCGATTTCGGCTGGGTGGTGCTGGCCGATCCGGACGGGAACGAGTTCTGCATCGGTTCGTCCGACCACCCGTAGAACGGGTGTGAAACCGAGCGCACCGTCTTACCGTCGATCCTGTGACTCGACCGGTCCGTGCGGTGACGGCGGCCCTTGCCGCCGCGCTGCTGATCAGCGCCTGCGCAGCCGAAGCCCCCGCGCCCCCGGTCGAGACAGCGGTCGAATCCGACGATCGCCCCGTCCGCAGCCAGAACTTGCTGGTCGACGTCGTCGCATCCGGCTCTCCGGGGTGCTCGGCGGCGGTGGGCGTCGACGGCGCCGTGGTCTGGGTCGGAGCCCGCGGCCTCGCTGACGTCGCCACCGGCGCCCAGATCAGCACCGACACCGCGTTCGACATCGCCTCGGTGTCCAAACAGTTCACGGCGACCGCGATCCTGCTGCTGGCCGGCCGACAGCAGCTCGCGCTCGACGACACTTTGGCAATGCACGTTGCCGGGCTTCCGCCGTGGGCCGGCACGGTCACCATCGGGCAGCTGATGCATCAGACCAGCGGGATTCCCGACTACATCGGGCTACTCGAAGACGCCGGCTTCGCGTTGACCGACCGCACCACCAACGCCGACGCCCTGAGGGTATTGGGGTCCGTGACCGAACTCGACTTCGAGCCAGGCACGGCGTTCGAGTACTCGAACTCGAACTACGTGCTGCTGGCCGAGATCGTCGAACGGGCCGCACGACAACCGCTCTCGGCGTTCCTGTCCGAGCGGATCTTCTGGCCGCTCGAGCTGGCCATGGTCCTTGACCCCGCCGGCCCGGTCCCCGGCGCCGCGGTGCCCTACACGGAGGCCGACGGTGAATACACACCGGCGCGGACCGCATGGCAGCAGGTCGGTGATGGTTCGATCCAGACCGCGCCGAGCCAACTGGTGCGCTGGGCGGACAACTACCGCACCGGCGAAGTCGGCGGCCGCGAACTGCTCGACGCCCAGCTGGCCGGGGCGGTCGAGACGGGAGAGGGTGACCGGTACGGCGCCGGCATCTACGAATACGCCGATGGCGCGCTGGGCCATGACGGGTCCTGGGGCGGCTTCCTCACCGACTTCCGGATCGATCGAGACCGCCACACGTCGGTGGCCGTGAGCTGCAACGCCGACACGCAGGACCCGAGTGCCCTGGCCGACGCGCTCGCGCGAATCTGGGGCTAGGCGCGTGTCGGGTGCCCGAGACGGCGGACAACCTAGAATGGCCTCGTGACGTCGGAGCTAACCCACGCCTTGAACACTGTAGACACCGTCGACAGAGCCGCCGCCACTCCCGATCACCCCCAGCCGTTCCGCGAACTCGGCCTCAAGGACGACGAGTATCAGCGGATCCGCGAAATTCTGGGCCGCAGGCCCACCGACGCCGAACTCGCGATGTATTCGGTCATGTGGAGCGAGCACTGTTCGTACAAGTCGTCGAAGGTGCACCTGCGCTACTTCGGCGAGACCACCACCGACGAAATGCGCAAGACGATGCTGGCCGGCATCGGCGAGAACGCCGGCGTCGTCGACATCGGTGACGGCTGGGCCGCCACCTTCAAGGTCGAGTCGCACAACCACCCGTCCTACATCGAGCCCTACCAGGGAGCGGCCACCGGTGTCGGCGGCATTGTTCGCGACATCATGGCCATGGGCGCACGTCCGGTCGCGGTGATGGACCAGTTGCGTTTCGGTGCAGCCGACGCGCCCGACACCCGCCGCGTCGTCGACGGGGTGGTGCGCGGTATCGGCGGCTACGGCAACTCGTTGGGACTGCCCAACATCGGTGGCGAGACCGTGTTCGACGCGTCGTACGGCGGTAACCCCTTGGTCAACGCGCTGTGTGTGGGGGTGTTGCGCAAGGAGGACCTGCACCTGGCGTTCGCGTCGGGCACCGGCAACAAGATCATCCTGTTCGGCGCCCGCACCGGGCTGGACGGCATCGGCGGCGTGAGCGTGCTGGCCAGTGAGACGTTCGGCGGCGACGAATCCGGGGCCTCCGGACGCAAGAAGCTGCCCAGCGTCCAGGTGGGCGATCCGTTCATGGAGAAGGTGCTCATCGAATGCTGCCTGGAGTTGTACGCCGCTGACCTCGTGGTGGGTATTCAGGACCTCGGCGGAGCCGGATTGTCCTGCGCCACATCCGAACTCGCATCGGCCGGCGACGGCGGCATGCGCATCGAGCTGGATGCGGTGCCGTTGCGGGCGGCGAATATGACGCCGGCCGAGATCCTGTCGAGCGAGTCGCAGGAGCGCATGTGCGCGGTCGTCGCACCCGAGAACGTCGACAAGTTCATGGCCGTCTGCCGTAAGTGGGAAGTGCTGGCCACGGTCATCGGCGAGGTCACCGACGGCGATCGCCTGCAGATCACCTGGCACGGTGAGACCGTCGTCGACGTGCCGCCGCGCACCGTCGCGCACGAGGGCCCGGTATACGAGCGGCCGGTGCAGCGGCCCGAGACACAGGACGCGCTCAACACCGACACCACCGCCAAACTGCCGCGACCGTCGACCGGTGGCGAACTCAAGGCGACTCTGCTTGCGCTGCTTGGCAGTCCACACCTGTGCAGCCGCGCGTTCATCACCGAGCAGTACGACCGCTACGTGCGCGGCAACACCGTGCTGGCCGAGGACGCCGACGGCGGCCTGCTGCGGGTCGACGAGGCGACGGGCCGCGGCATCGCGATCTCGACCGACGCGTCGGGCCGCTACACCGCGCTCGACCCCTACACCGGCGCGCAACTGGCACTGGCCGAGGCGTACCGCAACGTCGCGGTCACCGGCGCAACACCGGTCGCGGTGACCAACTGCCTGAACTTCGGCTCCCCGGAGGATCCCGGCGTCATGTGGCAGTTCAGCCAGGCCGTGCGAGGGCTGGCCGACGGCGCTGCGGCACTGGGGATTCCGGTCACCGGCGGCAACGTGAGCTTCTACAACCAGACCGGCACTACCGCGATCCTGCCCACCCCGGTGGTCGGTGTGCTCGGGGTGATCGACGACGTCAAACGGCGTATCCCCACCGGATTCGGCGACGAACCCGGCGAGACGCTGATGCTGCTCGGTGACACCCGCGACGAGTTCGACGGGTCCATCTGGGCGCAGGTGACCGCCGACCACCTCGGCGGGCTCCCGCCTAAGGTGGACCTCGAGCGCGAGAAGCTGCTGGCCGACGTGCTGACGGCGGCATCCCGCGACGGGCTGGTATCGGCCGCCCACGACCTGTCCGAGGGCGGACTGATCCAGGCCGTCGTCGAGGCCGCGCTTCGCGGTGAGACCGGTTGCCGCATCGTGCTTCCCGAGGGCAGCGACCCGTTCGTCATGTTGTTCTCCGAATCGGCGGGTCGGGTCCTTGTCGCGGTGCCGCGCACCGAGGAGAGCCGCTTCCGCGCGATGTGCGAGGCCCGCGGACTGCCCGCCACCCGTATCGGGGTGGTGGACGGGGCCGGCGGGGATGGAGGGGCCGCCGTCGAGGTCCAGGGTCAGTTCAGCGTCACTTTGGAGGACCTGCGCAGCACGTCGGAGAGCGTGCTGCCCAGGTTGTTCGGGTGAGCCAGACCACCCGACAACAACACCCCATATACGTCTGGGCGTGGCGCCTGCTCCGCCTCGACTTCGTCGGAATCGCCTTCGGCGCACTGCTCTTCTGCCTCTCGCTGACCCCCTCGCTGTTACCCCGGGACTGGTTGTTCGCGGGGCTGATCGGCGGCATCAACGCCGCGATCGGCTACGGCATCGGCGTCTTTGTGGCGAAGATGGTGCGCCGCTTCGTGTTACGGCGGGTCAGTTGGTGGCCGCCCGCGAAGCCGGTGCTGTGGGCGGCCGAGAGTGTCACGGTGGTGCTGGCGATCGCGGCCAGCGTGCTCATGGTGATTCCCGCCGCCGCATGGCAGCGCCAGGTGTCGGCGGTGATGGGCATGGAAGGTCCCACGACGTTCGGATACCTGCGCACGCTGGTGCTCGCGGTGCTCGTCGGGGCGGTGTGTGTGGCCACCGCCCGGGTGCTGCTCGACATCATCAAGACGATGGCCCGGTTCTTCATCCGCCGGTGGCATCTGCACGACGAGGTGGCATTGTTCATCGGCACGGCGATCGTCGTGGTGCTCGCCATCATGCTGATCAACGGTGTCCTGGTTCGCGGTTTCCTCGCCGGCGCCAACCGCGTGTTCCAGCCGCAGAACACCACCACCCGGGCGGGTGTGATCCAGCCGATCGAGCCCGAGAAGTCCGGCAGCCCAGAGTCGTTCGCGGCCTGGGACACCCTGGGCTATCAGGGCCGGAACTTCGTCGCGACCGGTCCGGACGCCCGGGAGCTCACCGAACTGAACGGCACGCCCGCCAAAGAGCCGATCCGCGTGTACGTCGGCCTGCAGACCGCCGAGACCGATGAGCAGCGGATGGCGGTGTTGCTCAGCGAACTCGAACGCACCGGCGCGTTCGAGCGCGAGCTGCTGGTGATCGTCCCCACCACCGGCACCGGTTGGATCAATCCCGTGGCCGCCCGGTCGCTGGAGATGATGTACAACGGCGACACCGCCCTGGTGGGCTCGCAGTACTCCTTCCTGCCGAGCTGGATCTCCTTCCTCGGCGACCAGCAGAAGTCGATGGAATCCGGGCGCATGATGATCGACGCCATTCATCAACGCTGGGAACAGCTTCCAGAGGATCGGCGACCCAAGCTCGTGCTCTACGGGGAGAGCCTCGGTTCGATGGCAGGCCAGGGTGCGTTCGACTGGCTCCCCGACATCTCGCGGATGGGCTTCTCCTCGGTGTTGTGGGTGGGCCCGCCGAACGCCAGCCCGCTGTGGAGGGCGATCACCGAGCGGCGTGATCCCCGAACCCCCGAAGTCGAACCGCGGTACGACAACGGCCGCACCGTGCGCTTCTCCCAGGCCACCGATCCCGCGCAGATCGCGAAGGTGGCCACCACGCCGTGGGAGGGCACGCGCGTGTTGTTCCTGCAGCACCCCTCCGATCCGATCGTGTGGTGGTCGACCGACCTGCTGACCACTCGGCCCGACTGGTTGCGCGAACCGCCCGGCATCGACCGCACCGCATCGATGCGGTGGTATCCGATCGTCACCTTCGGACAGGTCGCCGCCGATATGACGAATGCGAGTTCGGTGCCCGGCGGCCACGGCCACAACTACGGCGACCTCGTGCTCGACGGGTGGGCCGCGGTGGCGCCGCCGCCGGGGTGGACTCCCGAGGACACCGAACGCATCCGCACCGCCCTGGCCGAATCCGACTCCAAGGGCGGACCCCAATAGTGGTCCAGACCGGGAAGTTTCGTGCCGCCGCGATCGCGGTCGTGCTGGTGGTGTGGAGCTTCATCGCGCCCCGGGTGCGATTCCACCCGATCTGGAATGCCGCACTGGGCGCAGGCGTCTACGCGCTCGCGCGTCCACCGCTGGGGTTGCGCCCACCGGCGTTGTGGTCGGGCCTGCGCTACGGACTGGCCGTGGCCGTGCCGATCGGGCTGGGGGTCGCCGTCGCCACCGCGATCCCGCCGGTGCGGCGCGGAATGGCTGCCCGGGAACTGCCGGACCGTCCGGTGCGGTGGATGGCGCTGAACATCCCGATCGGCACCGTGTGGCCCGAGGAGGTCGCCTACCGCGCGACGTTGGGCAACGCCGCCGAGACCGCTTTCCAGCCCGCGCGCGGGCGGCTGCTGCAGGCGGTGGCATTCGGTCTCTGGCACATCATGGACGCCCGCATCACCGGCAACCCGATTCTGGGCACAGTCCTGTTCACCGGCGTCGCGGGCTGGTTGTTCGGGTGGTTGCACGCTCGGTCGGGCAGCGTCGTGGCGCCGATGCTCGCGCACTTGGCCGCCAACGAAGCCGCGGCATTGGCGGCGCTGGCCGTGCAGCGGCGCATAGAGTCCCGGTCATGAGCACATCGGGGCGGGCCCGGTCGCGGACCTTCGTCGTGACCGGTGCGGCGTCGGGCATCGGCCTGGCCACCGCGAGACGCCTGCTCGCCGAGGGCGGCACCGTCATCGGTACCGATGTGGCCGAGCCCTGCGAGAACCTGGGCGACGGCTTCGAGTTCGTCGGCGCCGACGTCACCGACGAGCGTGCGATCGGCGGCGTCTTCGCCGCGGTCGGGGGTCGCCTGGACGGGGTCGTGCACGCCGCGGGGGTGGCCGGTGGCGGGCCGGTACACCTGCTCGACCGCGCCGAATGGGACCGCGTCATCGCGGTCAACCTCACCGGGACGTTCCTGGTGGCCAAGGCCGCCCTGGCGAAGATGATCGAACAACCGCGGGTGGGCGGTGAGCGCGGATCGATCGTCACCTTGGCCAGCGTTGAAGGGTTGGAGGGGACGGCAGGCGGCAGCAGTTACAACGCCGCCAAGGGGGGCGTCGTGATCCTGACCAAGAACATCGCACTCGACTACGGCCCCAGCGGTATTCGCGCGAACGCCATTTGCCCCGGTTTCATCGACACCCCGATGCTGGAAAGCGTGATGGGCCTCGAGGGCATGGAGGGACCACTGCAGTCCATCACCGAAGAGCATGCGCTGCAGAGGCGGGGGCACCCCGACGAGATCGCGTCGGTCGCAGCGTTTCTCGTCTCACCCGATGCGTCGTTCGTCACCGGTCAGGCGATCGCGGTCGACGGCGGCTACACCGCCGGGCGCGACCACGGCGTGGTGAGACTGTTCGGATTCCCCGACTGATTTCTCAAGGGTTGATGGTCAATTCGCCGATCTGGCGGCCCCACACATACTCGATGAACATCGGCTGGCCGAGCTCGATGTGGTTGTACGGCGCGATGCTGGCGCCGGTGTCCATCACCAGGTACGGCGTCGGGTACAGGTCACGGGTGATGTCCTGCCAGCAGCCCGGGCGACCTTCCGGCCCGCCTGTGGCGTTGACCCGTGGAAGGTTGTCCGGATAGATGTACGGGTTGCCGGCGCCGGCGAGGACGCCACCGCCACCGGTCAATGAATACCCGTTGCCGCCCAACGTCTTCGCCACCCGAGGCTGCACTTCGGCGTACTTGCGGATCGAGCACAGGATCGCGGGGCTGTGGTAGTCGAACAACTCCGCCGTCGGCACCAGATCCGCGGCGCCTCGCACGAGATAAGGGCCGCCGCGTTCGATGGTGTCGGCGGCCACGTCGGCGAAACCGAGCGCGGCCATCAGCGCGGTATCGACGTCGGTGCGATGCTCGACGAACGTGCGCGCCGACGTCGCGGCGTCCCGCAGCCCGTCCCACAGGTCCACCGACGCGTCGGCGTAGACCTCGGCGAGATCGGCCAGCAGGCGAGTGTCCGTGCGGATGACCGGCATCCGTGCGTTGAGGTCGGCGAGGATCCGGTCGCCGTTCAGCAGCGATTCACCGAAACCGTCGCCGCCGAGGCCGCTGAGCGCCTCCGCGGTCGCCGCCAACGTCTGGTTCAGCTTGATCGGGTCCACCTTCTCGGCCAGTGCGATGACCGTCTCGAAAACCGTGTTGAACTCGGTGGTCACCGCGGATGCCTCGATCACGGCGTCGGCCGAGATATGTTGTGGAGAAGCGACGTTGGGTGACTCCAGCGAGATGTACTTGTTGCCGAACACGGTGGTGGCCCGAATCTCGGCCGTCACGTTCGCCGGAATCCGTTCCAGGTAGCGCGGATTGACCTCCAACGACAATTGCGCGGGCTTCCCGGCGGTGTCGTCGACATGGGAGATCGCGCTGACCCGGCCGATCTCGACACCGTTGTAGGTCACCTTGGCTCCCCGTTCGACCACCAGGCCCGCGCGCGGCGACACCACGGTCAGTTGCGCTTTGCGGCTCAGGTCGCCGCGAAACTGGAGGTAGAGCAGGCTTGCCGCAGCCGTGGCGACAATCAGCAGCACCGCACCGGCCACCTTGTACGGCGGCTTGTGACGGTCGACAAACACTTTGAGACAGTAGGTTATGGCCGCCCGTCATACAGCCGATCCGGCGAAGACCCGCGCCGCGGTGGCGGCGCTGGCCGAATGGCTGCGCGACGACTCGCATGCGGCACCGTCGCGCACCGAACTCGGCGAGGCGGTCCGGTTGACGGCGCGCACGCTCGCGGCGGTGGCACCGGGTTCCAGCGTGGAGGTTCGCGTGCCGCCGTTCGTCGCGGTGCAGTGCATCGAAGGCCCCGCGCACCGGCGTGGCAACCCGCCCAACGTGGTCGAGACCGATCCGCGAACCTGGCTGCTGTTGGCCACCGGCCTGATCACCGTGGCCGACGCCGCAGCGAACGGAACGCTGGTGATGTCGGGCTCACGCGCCGGTGAGATCGCCGACTGGCTGCCGGTCGTGCGACCGGCCGGCGACGTCACCGAAAGTAGCCATGGTCCTGAACCCAGTTGAAGCCGCGGCTGTGCAACGTGAAGCTGTTCAAATCCATGCGCCGCAGTGACATGGCGGCCGGCCTGCCCTCGAGGTGCCCGTCGAGACGCAGATGGTCCGGGGTGGGCCGCGCGACGGTGAAGGTCGCCGTGCCGGGCACATTGAGCGTGCCCGCCGTGTCGTCGAAAACCGCGGGCGCCGAGACTAACTCGCCGTCCATGCGCTGATACGTCACCAATCCCGGCTCGTCGAAAACGACGCGCTGCCAGCGCTGCTCGTCGGTGGTCAATGGTGGGCGTTTCGCGCCGTCGAGATGGAACTCGGTGACCGACCAGATGCCGTACGCGTCGTGCTTGTCGCGTCCGCCGCCGTACGTCTGCCAGCCCTGCCAATTCAGCACCACACAACTGACCGACACCACGATGCCCACCAGGATCTGGACCGCCGTCGCGATCCGGTTCGCCCGCGGGGTTTCGAAGGGCGGCGGATACGTGACGGGTGCGGGCGTGCGGTGCAGCACGACACATTGGCGAGTTCGCGAACCTGCGGGGCCAGCAGCACCAGGCTCATCAACACCAGATGGAAGGACAAGATCTTGACCGGAACGTCGAAGGTCATGTTGAGGACGAAGACCTGCCCCATACCCAGCAGGCTCAGCAAGGCGCCGAGCGTCGCGGTGCGCGGCACGAACAGCAGCGTCCCGGCGAGGACCTCGGCAGAGCCCAACAAGATCTCGTAGGGGTAGGAGCTACCCACCTGCAGCCACAGCACCGAGACCGGGCTGAAGTCGCCGTAGGGCCGCAACAACGCCGACAGCGGCGGCGCCGGCATCTGGATCGGAATCACCTTGGCGAACCCGTAGAGCAACATCTGGGCGCCGAGGAACATGCGCAAGAACACGAAGAACCAGGCGCTCAATCGCGGGTACGAGGCACGACGGCGGTCGAGCACCGACCCACCGCGCGAGGGGCCCGAGCGTGATCCATTGCCACAAGACCCCGTGATCCGGCAGCCACTGCCCGACGAATCCGACGAACGCCAACGTGAATTGGATGAACCACAGGCAGAACAGGCCGAAATAGACGAGGCAGAAGCGAAACGCGATTCGGGTGCGCAGCGGCCACCACGGGCGCTGGGCGTCGTCGCTCTCCTGGGCATTCACGCGTTCGGCGGCTGCCACGTCGGTCGCGGTCACGACCACCCCCCAACCCCTTGCATATGAAACTATTGACGCGAATGTTAGGGGTCGATGGGCGATGTCGCAGTGAACGCGCGACCGGGAAATCAACGTGTCCCACGACACGCCCCACAACGTCGTTGCGGTTCACAGATGCCCGTAGACTCGTGGCATCAGCCACCCTCCCCTCGGAGCAGCCCTATCGTGACCGGCGAGCAGACGGATACGGATAACGAACCCCGCGAAGAGTGCGGCGTATTCGGCGTCTGGGCGCCGGGTGAAGAGGTCGCCAAGCTCACGTACTACGGCCTGTATGCCTTGCAGCATCGCGGTCAGGAGGCCGCGGGCATCGCCGTCGCCGACGGCTCGCAGGTGCTCGTCTTCAAAGATCTGGGCCTCGTGAGTCAGGTGTTCGACGAGCAGACGCTGGCCGCGATGGAGGGCCACGTCGCGATCGGGCACTGTCGCTATTCGACCACCGGGTCGACCACGTGGGAGAACGCCCAGCCGGTGTTCCGCAACACGTCGGCCGGCACCGGCGTCGCCCTGGGACACAACGGCAACCTGGTGAACGCGGCCGAGTTGGCGGCCCGAGCCCGCGAGGCCGGATTGCTCGAGACCAGGGGCGCTCCGGTGGCGACCACCGACTCCGACATCCTCGGTGCCCTGCTGGCCCACGGCGCGGCCGATTCGACGCTCGAGCAGGCCGCGCTGGAGCTACTGCCCACCGTCCGCGGCGCGTTCTGTCTGACGTGGATGGACGAGAACACGCTGTATGCCGCACGCGACCCGTACGGGGTGCGGCCGTTGGCGTTGGGGCGGTTGGACCGTGGTTGGGTCGTCGCGTCGGAGACCGCGGCGCTCGACATCGTCGGCGCCTCCTTCGTCCGCGACATCGAACCGGGTGAGCTGCTGGCGATCGACGCGGACGGGGTGCGCTCCACCCGGTTCGCCAGCCCGGAGCCCAAGGGCTGCGTCTTCGAATACGTCTATCTCGCACGGCCGGACAGCACGTTGGCAGGCCGATCGGTGCACGCGACGCGCGTCGACATCGGGCGCAGGCTGGCCAGGGAGATGCCGGTCGAGGCAGACCTGGTGATCGGCGTGCCGGAGTCGGGCACGCCCGCGGCGGTGGGCTACGCGCAGGAGTCCGGAATCCCTTACGGCCAGGGCCTGATGAAGAACGCCTATGTCGGGCGCACGTTCATCCAGCCGTCCCAGACCATCCGGCAGCTCGGCATCCGGTTGAAGCTGAATCCGCTCAAGGAGGTGATCCGCGGGCGGCGCCTGATCGTCGTCGACGATTCGATCGTCCGCGGTAACACCCAGCGCGCCCTGATCCGGATGCTGCGGGAGGCGGGGGCGGTCGAGGTGCACGTGCGCATCGCATCCCCGCCGGTGAAGTGGCCCTGCTTCTACGGCATCGACTTCGCCACCCCGGCGGAGCTCATCGCCAATGCCGTCGACGACGAGAACGAGATGCTCGAGGCGGTGCGCCACGCCATCGGCGCCGACACGCTCGGCTACATCTCCAAGCAGGGCATGATCGCGGCTACCGAACAGCCCGCGTCGCGCTTGTGCAGCGCGTGTTTCGACGGCAAGTACCCGATCGAGTTGCCGGGGGAATCGGCGTTGGGCAAGAACGTGATCGAACACATGCTCTCGACGGCCGCCAAGAGCGGTATTCCGCTGCAGTCCGGCAACGACAACGTCTCGGCGCTTCGCCGGCCCTGACTGTTACCCCTACCGCCCGACGTGCGCCCAGTGGGGATCGGTCGGTAACGGTCCGCGTTCCAGGGCTTTGGCCACCGCCTCCCGGTAACCGGTGAGACCGCGGGCGGGCGGCGCGATGACGTCGTCGATGTCGTGGTCGGCCATCACCGCGTCACACTCCAGCGACTCCACCAGCGGCCGGGCCAGCCCACCGGGAAGCGGGGTCACCAACCCGATCCACCAGCTCGCGATTGTCGGTGTGAGCCAAGGCAATACGACCATCACGCGGCGCCGGCGTCCCGACACCTCGGCGTAAACCTGCATCGCCTCGCCGTACTCGAACACGTCCGGCCCGCCGATGTCCCACGTGCGCGACGTGGGCACCGGCGCCGTGGCCGCCTCTGCCAGGTAGTGCAACGCGTCGTCGATCGCGATGGGCTGGATCTTGTTGTGCACCCATTTCGGCGTGGTCATCACCGGTAGACGGTTGGTCAGGTGGCGGATCATCTCGAACGACGCCGAACCCGCACCGATCACGATTCCGGCCTGCAGAACCACGGTCTCGATGGCCGACTCGAGCAGGATCTCGCCGACGTCGGTCCGGGACTGTAGATGGGGGGAGAGGTCGGCTCCCGCCGGGTGCAGGCCGCCCAGGTACACCAGTCGCTTGACGCCCGCATCGCGGGCGGCCGCCACGACGTTGCGGGCCGATCGCGCCTCCTCTTCGACGAAATCGGACGAACTGCCCATCGAATGCACCAGGTAGTAGACGACGTCGGTACCGGCGAACGCTTCTCGCAGCGAGTCGGCGTCCCCGAGGTCACCCCGGGCCACCTCGACACGGTCGCGCCACGGAACGGCGTCGAGTTTGTCGGGGTTGCGAGCCAGTGCGCGCACCGCGTGGCCGCGGTCGAGCAATGAGGGCACCAGCCGGCCACCGATGTAGCCGGTCGCTCCCGTCACCAAGCAACGGATGTCGTCAGTCACCCCGCCGGGATCGCCGGTTTGGCCGTCAGGCAAACCCACAGCCGGGATCGGGCATGTCCACCGACAGCGGGGTGCCCGTGGGCTTGATGTAGAGCACCCACATCACCAACGGCGTGGGGCCCAGGTTGCGGCCGATGTGCACGTTGGCCGGGCCGCTGGCCTCGGTGATGGGCGCGCCCGGCGGGTAGACGCCGTCGAGAGTGCAGTTCGCCGCGGCATCGTGGGTGAGCGTGCCTTCGCGGATCACCCCGTACACCCGGCCCTCGTGATAGTGCCAGCCGGTGCTGCCGCCGGGCGCGATGGTGATTTCGCGGGTGACGTAGTCGATCCCGTCGACCGTCGCCTCCGAGAGCGTCCTGGCCTGGACGCCGGATGCCGGTGTCGCCGACGCGGCGGCCGAACCGAACAACGCCGACGCGACCGTCACCGACACGCACAGGGCACCCGCGTACCAGCGAACTGTTGTCATGAGCGGTCAGATTGGCACACGGCCGCGATTCGCGCGACATCTCGGCAGGGGGACACCGGCCGAAGGCGGTTACCGCGGCGCGACGAACACCGGTAGCCTTTACCGCGATGACCGAACGCGCCGAACCTGCCGGCATCTCCTACGCGTCGGCCGGGGTCGACATCGAAGCCGGTGACCGCGCCGTCGAACTCCTCAAACCGCTCGCCGAGAAGGCGACCCGACCCGAGGTGCGCGGCGGTATCGGCGGCTTCGCGGGACTGTTCGCGCTGCGCGGTGGCTACCGGGAGCCCGTGCTCGCCTCGTCGACCGACGGAGTGGGTACCAAGCTGGCGGTGGCCCAGGCCATGGACAAGCACGACACGGTCGGAATCGACCTGGTCGCGATGGTCGTGGACGATCTGGTCGTCTGCGGAGCCGAACCGCTGTTCCTGCAGGACTACATCGCGGTGGGCCGCACGGTCCCCGAGCGGATCAGCGAACTGGTGGCAGGCATCGCCAACGGTTGCCTGCAGGCCGGGTGCGCGCTGCTCGGCGGTGAGACGGCCGAACATCCGGGTCTGATGGCGCCCGACCACTACGACATCTCGGCGACCGGGGTGGGCGTGGTCGAGGCCGATGACGTGCTCGGTCCGGATCGGGTCAAACCCGGCGACGTGCTGATCGCGATGGCCTCGACCGGCTTGCACTCCAACGGATATTCGCTGGCGCGCAAGGTGTTGCTCGAGATCGACAGGATGAACCTGGCCGGCCATGTCGAGGAATTCGGCCGCACGCTGGGCGAGGAGCTTCTGGAACCGACCCGGATCTACGCCAAGGACTGCCTGGCGCTGGCCGCCGAGACCCAGGTTCGCACCTTCTGCCATGTCACCGGCGGCGGCTTGGCCGGAAACCTCGAGCGCGTGATCCCGCACGGTTTGGTCGCCGAAATCGACCGCGGCACGTGGACTCCCGCACCCGTGTTCGCGATGATCGGGCAGCGCGGCCGGGTCGAGCGCGTGGAGATGGAGCGGACCTTCAACATGGGTGTCGGGATGGTCGCGATCGTCGCGCCGGAAGACACCGACCGTGCTCTGGCGATCCTGACCGCGCGCCACCTGAACTGCTGGACGCTGGGAACGGTCAAAAAGGGCGGTAAAGAGGGCCCCCGAGCCGAACTCGTGGGTCGGCACCCGCGCTTCTAGGGGTCAGCGGCGCCAGTCGTCCTCGTCGACCCACTCGTCGGCCACCGGATCGGTGCCGTTCAGGTCGTTCTCGGAAGCGCCCGACAGCTCTTGCTGAAGCCGCTTTAAATCGGTCTGCGGTGAGCTGTATTTGAGCTCACGAGCAACCTTGGTCTGCTTTGCCTTCGCCCGGCCGCGGCCCATGGGGGGACCCCCTCGCGCAATAACGGAGCGGCCCAATTGGTAGGCGGCTCCGATCTGATCTGTCTTTTATCGTCCTGCCGACACTTTACCGTGCCTGGCCCCGCGGCGCTGGCAGGCCCTCGTCACGGCCGTGCGCCGCCCCGCAGCTGTTCGACCGCTCGCCGCCCGGCACCTGCGACATCAGGCGGCGGCAGCGAGTCCGCGTCGATGACGGCGGGCGAGCCGTCGACGGTCAATTCGGTGTCTGCGGGCAGGCCGCGTTTGAGCAGCGCCAACGCCACCGGCCCCTCGTCGACGTGGTCGACCACGGTGCCGAGCCGGCCGACAGCCCGGCCGCCGGCCAGCACCGGGTCGCCGGTGGCCGGTCGGTCGCTCGAACCGTCGAGGTGCAGCCGCACCAGCATTCGGGGCGGCTTACCCAGGTTGTGCACCCGCGCGACCGTCTCCTGTCCGCGGTAGCAGCCCTTGTCCAAATGCACGGCGGGGCCGATCCAGCCGACCTCGTGCGGGATCGTGCGCTCATCGGTGTCCACCCCCAGGCGTGGCCGCAGGGCCGCGACCCGATGCGCCTCGTAGGCCCACACTCCCGCGGGCCGGACGCCGGCATCGGTGAGCCGCCGCCACCACGCTTGCACCTGGGCACGCGGGATCACCAGGTCGAGTTCGTCGGCGGTGAGCCGACGCAGGAACCCGCCGTCGGCGAGCGCGACGGCCGTCTGTTTCGCCGGTAGCGAATCGACGCCGAGCGCGTCGAGCAATTCCCGGTCACCCCACCGCGGCCCGAGAAGGGACAACACCGCCAGATCCGCGGCTTCCACCGCGACGTCGGACCAGAACACCATCTTTCGCAGGTAGCCCAGCAGCGGCTCGCCCCGCGACGGTTCGGTGTCGATATAGGTGATGTCACCGAGTTCGGTTTGTACCCAGTGATCTTCGACACGACCCTGCCCGTCGAGGCTGAGATTCTCGGTGACGGCGCCGTCGGGCAGCTCGCTGACGTGCTGCGTGGTGAGGTTGTGCAGCCACGTCTTGCGCTCGGCACCCGTCAGCGTGAGCACGGCACGATGCGAGCGGTCCACGACGACGGCGTCCTCGGCGGCGGCCCGTTGTTCGCCCAGCGGATCGCCGTAATGCCATACGGCGCCGGCATCGGGTCCGGTGTCGGGCGCAGGAACGGCGGGTCCAGAAGTTGTCACAGGTCAACTCTACGTTCGGCGCTGAGCGCTGCGCGGCTACGCTGTGGCCTCATGGCTGGCGAACCCGGGGTCGTGGTGACCCTCGACGGGCGGTTGCACGACCCCGCGGCGCCGCTGCTGCATGCCGACGACCTCGCGGCGGTCCGCGGCGACGGTGTCTTCGAGACGCTGCTGATCCGCGATGGCCGGCCATGTCTGCTCGACGCCCACCTGTCGCGGCTCACGCAGTCGGCGCGCCTGATCGACCTTCCCGACCCTGACGTGTCGCGCTGGCGTTCCGCGGTGTCGGCTGCGGTGGCCCAGTGGACCTCGCAGACGGGCGAGGAGGGTGTGCTGCGGTTGGTCTACAGCAGGGGGCGGGAAGGCGGTTCGCCCCCGACGGCGTTCGCCACGGTCGGGGCGTTACCCGCGCGAGTGGCCGAGGTGCGGCGTAACGGCCTTGCCGCGCTGACCCTGGCGCGCGGACTCGCGTCCGAGGGCGCCGGCGAGATGCCGTGGCTGCTCGCCGGTGCCAAAACGCTGTCGTACGCGGTGAACATGGCTGCGTTACGACATGCCGAGCGCAACGGCGCGGGCGACGTGATCTTCGTCGGCACTGACGGTTTCATCCTGGAGGGGCCGCGCTCGACGGTCGTGATCGCCGCGGAGTCCGCACCCGGCGCGGGCGATGTCGCGTTCTTCACTCCACCGCCGTGGTTCCCGATCCTGCGCGGCACCACGCAGCAGGCGCTGTTCGACGTCGCCCGCGACAAGGGATATGACTGCGACTACCGCTCGCTGCGACCTGCGGATCTGCTTGCAGCGCAAGGTGTTTGGTTGGTGTCGAGCATCACGTTGGCGGCGCGGGTGCACACCCTCGACGGCACGCCGTTGCCACCGAGCCCGTTGGCGGGCGAGTTCGCCGAACTCGTCGACGCCGCGATAGTGCGCGATCGCTGAACGCTGAATCGCCCGAAATCCGGTTGTCGCCTCTTGCGTGCGCGGGTAGCGTCGCTCGTACACAGGAGAGGAGGTGGTCCGAGATTTTGAGTGACTTATGGACTTGTGAGGTGGCTGCGAGCTAGCAGCGCCAGGGGATTGAGCTGAGGCTCTTCGCGCCTGCGCGCGCTGGCGAATTCCCCGCAGTCACCCGGCCCCCGAGCCCCTCGGTTTTGTCCGCCAGGAACACACGGCTCGGGGGCCGCCCCATCTCTGATGGCCGAATCGGTAGCGAACCGTTGCGCTCCTGGACTCGCGATTCATCGGTGCGCCGGGCGATGATGCGGCGCATGCGCATCGTCAAGAAGCTCGGCGTGCTGCTGGCGGCCCTCGCGACCATGACGGCCTGTGCGCCGACAGCCGAGCCCTACAGCTCGGCGAGCCCGCAAACCTGTCACAAAGACAAGCTGGCGACCCTGTACAAGGGAATCTTCACCTTCGGTACCGATCGGCCGGTGTACCCGCCGTGGTACATGGGCGACAACCTGGCCAACGGGGAGGGCTTCGAATCGGCGCTGGCGTACACCATCGCGAACCGGCTCGGTTACGCCGCCACCGACGTGCGGTGGGTGCGGGTGCCTTTCGGCGAAGCCATCGCCGCCGGCGCCAAATCGTTCGACGCCAACCTGAACCAGTTCTCCATCACCGAACAGCGCAGGGCCGCCGTCGACTTCTCGACGCCGTACTTCGACGTGGATCAGGCCGTCGTCACCGTCAAGGGCTCGCCTGCGGCCGGTGTGAGAAACCTCGACGACCTCAAGAGGCTGCGGCTCGGGGCACAGGTCGCCACCACCAGCCACACCGCCGCGTTGGCGGTCGGAGGAAGGAACGCGGTCGAGGTGTACGAGACCAACGGCGATGCGAAGCTCGCGCTCTCGGGCCGCGAAATCGACGCTCTGATCGCCGATCTGCCGACCGCGTTCGCGATCGTCGGCGAGTTGCGCGACGGAATGATGGTCGGTCAGCTACCGGCCGGCGACCAGGCCCCGGAGCAGTTCGGCCTGGTGCTCGCCAAACACAGCGGCTTGACCGCCTGCGTCTCCTTGGTCGTCGACTCGCTACGCGACGACGGCACGCTGGCGCAGTTGCGCAGCCAGTGGCTGGCCGAGGCGGGTGAGGCCCCGCAACTGGCTTAGCCGGCGGGTCCGGGCGCGAAGGTTGCGCACGCCTGCATGGCCCTGTTCCAGGTCTCGGCGTCGACGCCGGGAGGCGGGCCGGCGGCCGGTCCGGGCGCCGCGGGTACGCCGTGCTCGTCAAGACACTGCGCCAGCGAACCGTGACCGGAGGGGGTCTCGGACGTGGTGGTGGTCTCAGCCGGCGCCTGAGACGTGGTGGTCTGGGCCGGGGCTTGGGACGTGGTGGGCTGCTGCTCGGCTGGTTGCTCGGATGCGCAACCTGCGAGCGCTGCGGCCGCGGCGAGGCCGGCGACGACCATGACGGCGCGCATCATCCGGCGAACCTCGACAGCCGGGCCGACAGGTGGGGGACCAGGCCGCCGTCGGCGTCGACACGCTCCTCGACGTAGGCCAGATCGCCGCCCTCGACGATGCCGTACAGCCGTTTGGCGCCGCCGACCAGCATCCCGGACTTGCTGCGCGCCAACGCATCGGTGACCAGCTCCCACGACGACTGGGAAAGGGGGCGGCCGTAGAACAGCTCGATATAGCCCGCGGAATGAGCCAACAGCAGCTCGATGGCCTGGGACTCGGACGGGTCGGCCGGGTCGTTGACGAAGCGCCAGAACCCGGACTCGCGCAGCGTGTGCGCCTCGAACTCGCCGGACTCGCTGAGCCGCCAGGAGCGCGCTTCCCAGATCAGGTAGTCGCTGCCGTCATGCGAGACCACGATCTGCTGGCCGAACCGGTAGTCACCGTTGGCGCCGCGACCCTCGCCCTCACCGCGCCAGACACCGACGAGCGGCAACAGCGCCAGAAGCGCATCGTTGAGGTTGGCGCCCTCGCGGAGATTGGCGGTGTCAGACGGCGCGGGAAGGTCGCCGAACACCGGGATGTTGCGCGCGGCCGTCGTTTTCGCTCGTTCTGCCGCGGCCGCTACTGCGTCGTCCCCGGACGTCACGACTCGTCGGTGATCAGCCGGTACACCGCGTACAACGCGAACCAGGTGATCACCAGGGTCGCGGCTACGAGCAGGAGTTCGAAGAACAGCACCACGGGAACGAGTCTAGTCGGCCGCGGAAGGCCGAATGCGTCGGCCCGCGACACCGCTGAGCCGCCGACCCCTGTGCGCCGAAACTGAACTTGTGTGCGGGATCTCGCGGATCGTCGCACACAAGTTCAGTTTCGAGCCCTGAAGCGTCAGGCGACCTTGACGTCGACCTCGTGGATACCCGCGCCCGACGGTGCGACGACGGCGTCGCCGTTGCCGACCTTCGACAGCGCGCGCAGCGTCCACGTGCCCGGCGCGGCGAAGAACCGGAAGTCGCCGGTGGCCGACGCGACCACCTCGGCGGTGAACTCGTCAGAGCTGTCCAGCAGGCGCACGAACGCGCCGCCGACGGCCTGTCCCGACCCGTCCACGACGCGGCCGGTGATCACCGTCTCCTTCTCCAAGTCGACGCTGGCAGGCAACGTCAGGCCTTGTTTCGGGGCAGAGCACATATCAACTTCCCAACTCGATCGGGGCCCCCACCAGGGAGCCGTATTCGGTCCAACTGCCGTCGTAGTTCTTCACGTTCTTGTGCCCGAGCAGCTCCTGCAGCACGAACCAGGTGTGCGACGAGCGCTCACCGATGCGGCAGTAAGCGATGGTCTCCTTCTCACCATCCAGGCCCGCCTCGGCGTACAGCTTCTCCAGCGCCTCATCGGACTTGAAGGTGCCGTCGTCGTTGGCCGCCTTGCTCCACGGAACGTTGATGGCGCCGGGGATATGCCCGGGTCGCTGGCTCTGCTCCTGGGGCAGGTGCGCCGGAGCCAGGATCTTGCCGGAGAACTCGTCCGGGGAGCGCACGTCAACGAGGTTCTTGTTGTTGATCGCCGCGATCACCTCGTCACGGAAGGCGCGGATGCTGTTGTCGGGCGCCTTGGCCGTATAGGTCGTCGCGGGCCGGTTCGGCACGTCGGTGACGAGCGGCCGGCCGTCGAGCTCCCACTTCTTGCGGCCGCCGTCGAGCAGCTTGACGTCCTGGTGCCCGTACAGCTTGAAGTACCAGTAGGCGTAGGCGGCGAACCAGTTGTTGTTGCCGCCGTACAGGACCACGGTGTCGTCGTTGGAGATGCCGCGCTCGCTCAGCAGCTTCGAAAACTGCTGCTGGTCAACGAAATCGCGACGTACCGGATCTTGGAGGTCGGTCTTCCAGTCGATCTTGACGGCGCCCTCGATGTGGCCGTCGTCGTAGGCGCTGGTGTCTTCGTCGACCTCGACGAACACGATGTTCGGTGCGTTGAGATTGCTCTCGGCCCAGTCAGCCGTGACCAGGACGTCGGAGCGTGCCATAGAGGAAATCCTTTCGGTTGCTTCAGGTTTGAAGTTCTATGCGGGTGATGGTGCGCTTGTGTTCCTTCGAACGCGCGCGACGAGCGGGTAGAGCTGGCAGCCCAGGCAGATGCCGAAGGCCGCATTGAGAAACGCCGCCACCAGCGCCAAGGCGGTTGCGACCAGACCGAGCAGCCCGAGGCCGGTCGCGAATCCGACGACGCCGGCCACCGCGAAGACGAGCCCGACGAACTGGGCGAACTTCAGCGGCGCCACCGGCTCCTTCTCGCTGACGGGCCCCAACCGCGGCGCGACGAAACGCGCGAAGACCAGGCCGTAGGGATGCGACCGGGGCCCGCGCCGTGCCCCGATCGCGAACACCGCGGCTTGGGCGCCCAGCACAGCCGCCGAAGCCGCCGGGCTCACCGGCCACAACAGCAGGGTCGCCAGCAGCACGACGGTGGTGAGCCATGCGCTGAACCGCGGTCCGCGCACGTCCACCAGGTCGGGCGTGCGGGCTGGTGTTCTCGACATATCCGTCGTTGGCATTCATGTGCTCCTGTTGCGGTCATCGGGTCGGGCTGGGCTGAACGGGAAAGACCACATGGGTCGCTCCCGAGTGCGGCGCGAAGAAGGGCGCGGCTACTCAGCAGCTGCAACAACAACAGCAAGAACCCGCGACGCGGCACAGATCGACTGCGCGGCGCTTGGTGAGCATCGGCTCGAGGCGGGCGGACACGCCGGACAGCTTACCAATCGACATGGTGATCAAGCCAACAGCGGTTCCAGAGCCGAGCGCAGGTCAGCGGCCTTGGGGACGCCGTGAGTCCGGTAGCGGGGCCGGCCGTGCCTGTCGAACAGGATGGTGGTGGGCAGCGAGAGCACCGAAAGACGCCGCGCGGCCTCCGGGTTGGCGTCGATGTCGATCTCGAGGTGCGCCACCGCGGGTAGGTCCGCGCAGACCTCGTCGACGACCCTGCGCACCGCGGCGCACGGTCCGCACCACTCGGCGGAGAAGTGCACGATCGTCGGCCCGGTCGAGGACAGGCCGAGGTCGCTGGTGTCGACGTTTGCCGCCTTCTCGCTCGCCGTGCGCAGGCCCGATCGAAGCGCGAGCAGCCGCCCGATCACATAGGCGACGCCGAGCGCCGCGATGAGGACGGTGATCGCCAACACCCAGGACGAGCTCATGACAGATGGAACTCCGTGAGTGCGACGGATACTCCCTCGGCGATGCCCTCGATGATGATGTCGGAGCCTCGCGCCCCCTGCGCCGTCGGTGCCAGCCCGAACGGCAGCCTCTGACCGGGCAGGCTCGCGGTGAACGCGGCCAGCACGGCGCCCTTCTTGTCCTCGGGCACCTCCTGGTCGGCCGTGCCGGGGCCGGTCAGCACGCCGGTGGCCGTCATCACCAGCGTCGTCTGGTCGGGTCCGGCGACCTCGAGGTCCACTGCGATGCTCACCCTGTCGTGGAAGTCGGCTTTGGCGGGTGTTCCGGTGAACACCACGCCCTTGCTACTGGAGATACCCGATTCGGTGGTGCCGCCCGTGGCGTCGTTGCTCTCCCCGGTCGGCGCCTCGACCAGCAGATCCGGGATGTCCATGAACCGGCCCAGATGTGTCGAGTCGATGATGATGCGGCTTTCGGCCTTGCCGACCTGCAGCGTGGCGTCGGGGCCGACGAGCCACGAATCGCCGGGCAGATCGATCTCGTGCAGCGTCGCCTCCAACGACGCCTTGCCCACCACACGATTGTCGACGCCGTTGGCCCTGATCTCGACCTCGTCGTAGTGGCGGTCCATCGCCTGAGTGGTGAACGGGAACCCGAGGATCGCCACCGACGGGTCATGTTGCAGGTCAGCGGCGGTGCGCACGCTTCTGGCCAGCCGATATTCGGCGTAGATCGCCGCCCCGAAATCGGCCCCGACGGCGCACAGGGCAGCCGCCAGCACCGTCGCCAACACCCCGAGCAGCAGCTTGCGCACCCGCACATTCTGGCCCACGGCGGGTTCAACGTTCCGTTCGACGCAGCTGATGAGCGGGTTGCGCGCTATCGTTAGAAAATCATCGCCCCGGTAACGGGCGGATGTCGAGCATGAATCTGGGAAGTCACCGACCGACAAAGATGTCCAGGCGAGGTCCCTATGGCTTGTTGGAGGGCCAGTTGGATCTACTGCTATTGACAGTCGACCCACAGCCTGAGTCGGTGCTGCCGTCGCTGTCGCTGTTGGCTCACACCGTGCGGACCGCACCGACCGAGGTCTCGTCGCTTTTGGAGGCGGGCAGCGCCGACGTCGCGATCGTCGACGCACGTACCGACCTCGCCGCGGCTCGCGGGCTGTGCAGGCTGCTGGGCACGACCGGCACCTCGGTGCCCGTGGTGGCCGTCGTCAACGAAGGCGGCCTGGTGGCCGTCAACGTCGAGTGGGGTCTCGACGAGATCCTGCTGCCCAGCACCGGGCCCGCCGAGATCGACGCGCGGCTGCGGCTGCTCGTCGGGCGCCGCGGCGGGGTGGCCAACCAGGAGAACGTCGGCAAGATCAGCCTCGGCGAACTGGTGATCGACGAGGGGACCTACACCGCCCGACTCCGCGGTCGCCCCCTTGACCTGACCTACAAGGAATTCGAGCTGCTCAAGTACCTGGCCCAGCACGCCGGTCGGGTGTTCACCCGCGCGCAGCTGTTGCAGGAGGTCTGGGGTTACGACTTCTTCGGCGGCACCCGCACGGTGGATGTGCACGTGCGACGGTTGCGCGCCAAGCTCGGTCCCGAGTACGAATCGCTGATCGGCACCGTGCGCAACGTCGGCTACAAAGCGGTGCGTCCGGCCCGCGGTCGCGCGCCCGCCCCGGACGCCGTGGTGCCCGACGACATCGACAGCGTGGAGCTCGAGACGCCGGACGGCATCGCCGAGGCGTTGGCCGACCCGCTGCGAAGCCCGTGACGGAACTTCTCTGGCGCACCGAACTCTCCGGCGACGAGCAGCGTCGCATCCATGACCTGATCGAGGCCGCCACCGCTGCGGACGGCGTCGCCCCGGTCGGCGAGCAGGTGTTGCGGGAACTGCCGCACGACCGCACCCGTCACCTGGTGGCCCGCGACGACGCGGACATCGTCGGTTATCTGAACCTCGCCGGGCAGGACGAGTCCGCGATGGCCGAGGCGGTCGTGCATCCGCGCTCGCGGCGTCGCGGGGTCGGCGCGGCCCTGGTGCGCATGGGCCTCGCCGAGGGCGGAGGCGACGCGCGCGTGTGGGCGCACGGCAACCTGGAGGCGGCACGCGCCACCGCGTCCTCGCTCGGGCTGACCGTGGTGCGCGAACTCCTGCAGATGCGGCGTCCGCTGACCGACCTGCCGCCGACACCCGTGCCCGACGGTGTCCGCATCACCACGTACTCCGGTCCGCAAGACGACGCCGCGCTGCTGCGCGTCAACAACGCCGCCTTCGTCTGGCATCCCGAGCAGGGTGGATGGACGGAGGCCGACATCGCCGAGCGCCGCGGCGAGCCGTGGTTCGACCCTCACGGGTTGTTCCTGGCCGTCGATGTGGACACCGACGAGGTGCTCGGATTTCACTGGACGAAAATCCACGACGCCGACCTCGGCGAGGTCTATGTCGTCGGCGTCGACCCGTCGGCCCAGGGGCGCGGGTTGGGTGCGGCGCTGACGTTGACGGGTCTGCATCATCTCGCCGAGCGACTTTCGGCGAGTGCGGATCCCACCGTGATGCTTTACGTGGAGGCAGATAACTCCGCGGCGGTGAACACCTACCGAAAGCTCGGCTTCACGGTCTTCTCGGTCGACGCCGCGTATGCGCAGCGGTCCCAGCGCTAGCTGGGAAAGCACGGCGAACCAACTGAACGTGTTCACCACCCGTTCACCTGTCATCCGCGAACCGTGCACCGGCGCCGCCTACGTTGCCAGGAGGTCAAGCCCGTCCAATTCGAAAGTGGGATTCGTGAAGCTCAACCCTGGCAAGGCGCCCTCCAGTTCGCTGCTGGCCACGTTCTCGGTGGCCGCGGTCGCGGCGTTGGCCCTGTCCGCGTGTGGCAGCGACAACAACGCCGGTACCACCGCGACCACGGGCGGCAACGGTGCGGCGGCGTTCGCCGAGTGCGGCGGCAAGAACTCCGTCACCGCCGAGGGTTCGACGGCACAACAGAACGCCATCGCCGAGTTCAACAAGGTCTGGGGTCAGCACTGCCCGGGTAAGAACCTGTCATACAACCCCACCGGATCGGGCGCGGGACGCGAGCAGTTCATCGCCGGTCAGGTCGACTTCGCCGGATCGGATTCGGCTCTGTCCGGCAATCAGATCCAGCAGGCCGCGGAGCGCTGCGACGGCAACCCGGCATGGAACCTTCCGCTGGTCTTCGGCCCAGTCGCGTTGGCCTACAACATCGAAGGGGTCGACAAGCTGGTTCTCAACGCCGATCTGCTCGCGAAGATCTTCCAGGGACAGATCACCAAGTGGAACGATCCCGCGATCGCGGCACTCAACGGCGGAACCAACCTGCCGGACAGCGACATCACGCCGATCTACCGGTCGGACTCCTCGGGCACCACCGACAACTTCCAGAAGTACCTCGCCGCGGCGGCCCCCCAGAGTTGGACCAAGGGTGATGGCAGCGAGTTCCAGGGCGGTGCCGGCGAAGGCGCCCAGAAGTCGGCAGGTGTCGTGCAGGCCGTGCAGGCGACCGGCGGATCGATCGGCTACGTGGAGAAGGGTTTCGCCGAGCAGGGTGGTGTGCCGTTCGCTCAAATCGACAGTGGTGCAGGCCCCGTCGAGCTGACCGACGAGTCGGCCAGGAAGGCGATCGATGTTGCGACGTTCGCCGCGGAAGGCAACGACCTGACGTTGGATCTGGACTCGTTGTACGGCACGAAGGAGCCCGGCGCCTACCCGTTGGTGCTCGCCACGTACGAGATCGTCTGCTCGAAGGGCTACGACCCCGAAACCGCCGCGGCGGTCAAGTCGTTCCTCACGATCTCGGCGAACGACGGTCAGCAGAACCTCTCGCCCGCGGGCTATGTGCCGCTGCCGGACCGCTTCAAGGAGCGGCTGCTGACGTCCATCGAAGCGATTGCCTAGTTTCGTGGCGCGTCGCCGGGGATACGGTGAGGATGGGTCCTTGGACCGATGACCGATAGGCTCGAGGTGACAATCCCCAATCCGTCCGATGCGGGATCGGGTGAAGCACTCGCTTCCCCCTTTCCCGAGCCGACTCCGATAAGCAGCGATCCGTCGAGGAACGCCAAAGAGCATCTCGGCGACCGCATCTTCCGCGTGCTGGCGGAGGGCTCGGGCGCCTTCATCGTCGCGCTGATCGTGGCCATCGGAGCGTTCCTGCTGTGGCGGGCGATTCCGGCGCTGGCGCGCAACGAGGAGAACTTCTTCCTCTACGGCGGCACCTGGAAGACCACCGACACGTCGGCGATGCACTTCGGCATCCTCGACCTGCTGCAGGTGACGGTGTTCGTGTCGGTGTTCGCGCTCGTTCTGGCGATGCCTGTGGCCCTTGGCATCGCGATCTTTTTGACCCAGTACGCGCCGCGGCGGGTCGCAGGTCCGTTGGCATACATGGTCGACCTCTTGGCGGCGGTGCCGTCGATCATCTACGGCGTGTGGGGGCTCTACGTCCTGGCCCCGGTGTTGAAACCGGTTGCGTTGTGGCTGAACGAGAACCTCGGCTGGCTGTTCCTCTTCAAAACCGGGACGGCGTCGGTGGCAGGCGGCGGGACGATCTTCACGGCGGGCATCGTTTTGGCGGTGATGATCCTTCCGATCATCACCGCGGTCACGCGCGAGGTGTTCATTCAGACCCCCCGGGGACAGATCGAGGCGGCACTGGCCCTGGGTGCCACGCGCTGGGAGGTGGTGCGCACGACCGTACTGCCGTTCGGTATGTCCGGTTACATCAGCGGTGCCATGCTCGGCCTCGGTCGTGCGCTGGGCGAGACCATCGCGCTGCTGATCATCCTGCGCGGAACGCAGCAGGCGTTCGGGTGGTCGCTGTTCGACGGCGGCTACACCTTCGCGAGCCTGATCGCCGCCACGGCAAGCGAATTCAACGATCAGTACAAGGCAGGCGCCTATATCGCCGCCGGCCTGGTGCTGTTCGTGCTGACGTTCGTGGTGAACTCGCTGGCGCGTGCGGCGGTCGCGGGGAAGGCTCAGAAATGACGTCGACGCTGGACCGCCCGGTCAAGGCGACCACCTTCCAGGGGGTGAGCCTTCGGCGCAAGATGACCAACAACCTCGCCACGATCCTGGTCACACTGAGCGTCCTGATCGCCCTGGTTCCCTTGCTGTGGGTGCTCTACTCGGTGATCGTCAAAGGTTTCAACGCGCTGACCTCGCCGCAGTGGTTCTGGCACTCACAAGCGGGTATGACGGCCTTTGCGGCCGGCGGCGGCGCGTACCACGCGATCGTGGGCACACTGCTGCAGGGTTTGGTGTGCGCGGCGATCTCGATTCCGATCGGGGTGTTCGTGGGGATCTATCTCGTCGAGTACGGTGGCGGAACGCGTTTCGGCAAGGTCACGACGTTCATGGTCGACATCCTCACCGGCGTACCGTCGATCGTCGCAGCGCTGTTCATCTACGCGCTGTGGGTGGCGACGTTCGGCTTCCCGCGGTCCGGCTTCGCGGTGTCACTGTCCCTGGTGCTGCTGATGATTCCGGTCATCGTGCGCGCGACCGAGGAGATGCTGCGCATCGTGCCGATGGACCTGCGCGAAGCCAGTTACGCCCTCGGCGTGCCGAAGTGGAAAACCATTGTCCGCATTGTGATTCCGACCGCACTGTCGGGCATCGTCACCGGCATCATGTTGGCGCTCGCTCGCGTCATGGGTGAGACCGCGCCTCTGCTGGTCCTCGTCGGTTACTCGCAGGCGATGAACTTCGACATGTTCGACGGCTTCATGGGCTCACTGCCCGGCATGATGTACGACCAGACCTCGGCGGGTGCGGGCGCGAATCCCGTTCCCACGGATCGGTTGTGGGGAGCCGCCCTGACCTTGATCCTGCTGATCGCCTTACTCAACGTGGGGGCGCGGTTCCTCGCGAAGATCTTCGCCCCCAAGAAGGTTTAGGAGATTTCGATGGCCAAGCGCTTGGATCTCAAGGACGTCAACATCTTCTACGGCGCCTTTCACGCCGTCGCTGATGTCTCGCTGGCGGTCCCGCCCCGCAACGTGACCGCTTTCATCGGCCCGTCGGGCTGCGGAAAATCAACGGTGCTGCGAACGCTCAATCGCATGCACGAGGTCATCCCCGGTGCGCGCGTCGACGGCTCGGTGCTGCTCGACGGCGAGGACATCTACGGCGCGGGAGTCGACCCGGTCGGTGTGCGCAAGACGATCGGCATGGTGTTCCAACGTCCGAATCCCTTCCCCACCATGTCGATTCGCGACAACGTGGTCGCCGGCCTCAAATTGCAGGGTGTGCGCAACAAGAAGACACTCGACGAGGTGGCCGAACGGTCTCTGCGCGGGGCCAACCTGTGGACAGAGGTCAAGGACCGGCTGGACAAGCCCGGCGGCGGCCTCTCCGGTGGTCAGCAGCAGCGGCTGTGCATCGCCCGCGCGATCGCCGTACAACCCGACGTGCTGTTGATGGACGAGCCATGCTCGGCACTCGATCCCATCTCCACGCTGGCGATCGAGGACCTGATCGCCACGCTCAAGCAGGACTTCACGATCGTCATTGTCACGCACAACATGCAACAGGCGGCACGGGTGAGCGATCAGACCGCGTTCTTCAACCTCGAGGCGACAGGTAAGCCCGGCCGGCTCATCGAGATCGACGACACCGAGAAGATCTTCTCCAACCCGACGCAGAAGGCGACCGAGGACTACATCTCCGGGCGCTTCGGCTGACTCCCCGGACGCCCGCGTCAGCGCGACGCGGGGACATCCACTTCGGCGGGGTGCTTGCCGGTGACCTGGAAGATCACCCGCCGCGCGACCTCGACGGCGTGGTCGGCGAAGCGCTCGTAGAAGCGGCCGAGAAGGGTCACGTCCACCGCGGCCGCCACGCCGTGTTTCCACTCCCGATCCATCAACACCGTGAACAAGTGGCGGTGCAGGTCGTCCATCGCATCGTCTTCTTCTCCGATGCGGGCGGCCTTCTCCGGGTCGCGGGTCACCAGGACCTCCTGGGCGCTGTTGCCCAATTCCACCGCGAGGCGGCCCATCTCGGCGAAGTAGCCGTTCACCTCCTCGGGCAGCGCATGCTGGGGGTGGCGGCGACGGGCGATCTTGGCGACGTGCAGTGCCAGCGCACCCATCCGGTCCACGTCGGCGACGATCTGGATCGAGCCGACGATGGCCCGAAGATCGCCCGCGACCGGCGCCTGCAGCGCGAGCAGTACGAACGCCGACTCCTCGGCCCGTGCGCTCATCGCGGCGATCTGTTCGTGGTCGGTGATGACCTGTTCGGCCAGCACGAGATCGGCTTGCAGCAGGGCCTGGGTGGCGCGTTCCATCGCCGCGCCCGCCAGCCCGCACATCTCCCCGAGCTGGGTGGTCAGAGCCTCCAACTGCTCGTGATACGCAGTACGCATGCATCCACCCTACGGGCATCGTCACCGAAACGGCATGAAGCGAGCGGTGAACGAAAGGTGAACCCCACCTGCTGAAACGTTGTGACCGTTGCGGTCACTCGCAGCTGGTGTCGGCTGCGTTGGTGACCGCGAGGTCCTCAGGGAGCTGTGTCGGGGTGCTCCTGGTTCCGCGCACGACGTGCACCTGGACCGGGGACCCGCTCGGTGAGGGCGGGGTGACGGTGTGGAAGTCGCTGCCCAGCACCACGCGCACGGTGTCACCCATCCCCGTCGTTCGCTCCACCTTGGCGTTGGCGAAGGAAGACGCCACCGTCGCCGCCGCCTCCTCGTTGCCCGGCGAGAAGAACACCGTGGTCGAATCCAGCGGACCCGGGTAGTCGTCGGGGGAGGTGACGTTGAAACCGTGGGTCTGCAGTTCGCTGGCCGCGGTCGCGGCGAGACCGTTCTCCCCGGTGGAGTTGGACACCTGGACCGTGATGTCGGCCGGGTTAGTGGTGATCGCGTCGACCAGCTCACCCGAGGGTGCGGCGTCATGGGTCGGCGCGGCCGAATCGGGCTGGGGGCTGGTCGACGACTCGGGCGTCCCGGGCACCGGGGTGTTGTCGGCGTTCTTCTCCTCGGGGAGCGGAGCGTCGTTGATGATCGCGTCGAAGATCGCCCGGGTGTCTTCTTCGCGCAGGTGCTCGTTGCCGTACTCGTCCATGTAGCCCGTGGTCGGTACGGTCAGGAACGTGATTCGGCCCGCGGCGATGCCCTGGATCGACTGGCCGAGCGTGACGAGGTCCTTGGTGTCCATGTTGTCGACGTAGCTGTCGTTGATGAACATGTTGACCACGTTGTTGAGCTTCGACAGCGAGAAGAAGACCTCTTTGGAGATCATCGAGCGCATCAGCGACGACAGAAACAGCTGCTGGCGTTTGATCCGCCCGTAGTCGCCGTTGGTCTCGGTGGTCACCTGCCGGGCGCGCACGTACTGAAGAGCCGTGTGCCCGTCGACGAGCTGCCGGCCCGCGTTGGGGAGCACCGTTCCCAGTTCGTAGTCCTCGATCGGCGTGGTGCTACACACCTCGACTCCGCCGAGCGCGTCCACCATCTTGGAGAACCCAGCGAAATCCACTGCCATGAAACGGTTTATCGAAAGGCCGGACATCTTCTGGATGACCTTGACCAGGCACTTGGGCCCGCCGACGGCGTACGCCGAGTTCAGCTTGTACTCGGTGTAGACCTCCTCGGCCCCGTACATCGGCGAGTCCGGATCGGTGATCGGACCGTAGTTGCCGGTCTTAGGATCCCACGGCTCGCACTTCATCGGTTCGATCGCGAGGTCGCGCGGGAACGACACCGCCACAACCCGTTCCCGGTTCGCCGGGATGTTCACCAGCATCACGGTGTCCGAGCGCGCCCCCGCAGCGTCCTCGGTGGTGCCGGCGCCCATGTCGCTGTTCTCGCCCAGCCGGCTGTCCACACCGACGATCAGGAAGTTCTCGTCACCGAATTGCGCGTTGGGGTCGAGGATGTCGCGGGAGTCGGGGTCCAGCGCGGAGATCCGGTTCATCATGTTGTTCTTCGCCGACTGCCACTGCCAGGCCCCGCCGGTCAGCGCGAGTGCGAACACCGCGATCAGCGCGGCAAGCGCGCGTCCGGCGATCAGCGTGCGGCGCCGACGTTTGCGGGGCTTCGATGGCCTGCGCGCGGTGACCGCGTGCGCCGCGGGCACCCTGCTGGGCCTGCGAACGAGCGCCAGGTCGGGCAGTTCGGCATCGGCGTGGACGACGGGCAGGATCTCGGTGTCGCAGTCGTTGTCTCCGCTGTCGGCGGGCGGCTCCGGCTCATACAGCGGCTCAGGCTGGTACAGCTCCGCCGGTTCGTCCGGGACGGCCGGCTCGTCGGGCACCGCCGCGATGATCTCGGTGGGTGGTGCCGGTGGTGGGGGAGGTTCGGGTTCGCGGCGGCGTCGACGGCGCAGTTCCGGCGGCACCGCATCGTCGCCGGACAGTTTGGCGATGAGGTCGGCGACGGTCACGCCGTCGGTGTGGTTACCCGTGGACTCGGCCTCGATGGCGTCGGCCTCCGACGGGTCCGGCCGGTGAGGAATGTCCGCACGCTCCCATGGCGCGGCGCCCGGAGCGCGCCGTTGGCTGCGGGTCAGCCAGCGGTTGTCCCCGTCGGTGGGGTCGGGAGGGCCAGGAGTGGCGTTATCGCCGTCACTCATGTCCTACCGGCCTCCGACTCTCAACACGTGCAGCTCAGGGGCGAACACGGTGCCGCGCGCCATTGCTACAGCACCTGGGTGACTCCGCGACGGGAGCGCATTACGAACGAGACCCATATCGTACTGAGACATCCTGAGAGATGTGATGTCAGAGTCGTCTCAGGACGGAGACGACTGGGAGACGGCTATCCACCGGAGTGCATGACCTCGGCACCGGCGGGCACCGTGCAGTCGTCGGGATCGGCCAGCCAACCCTCGGGCAGTGCGACCGCCGCAGCCGAACCCTGGCGCCCGCGGGGACCGGTCGCGGCGTCGGGGAAGGGCACGTCGGCATCGAGCCTGCCGAGCAGTTCTTCGAGCTCGGCAAGCGACTTGACCAGCGCCAACGCCCGTCGCAGATCGGCGCCGGCCGGGAATCCGTGCAGATACCAGGCGACATGCTTGCGGATGTCGCGCATGCCCTTGTCCTCGCCGAAATGGGCCGCCAGCAGTTCGCCGTGGCGCACGATGATCGACGCCACCTCGCCGAGGGTGGGCGGTGTGGGCGCAGGACGTCCGGTGAACGCGGCCGACAGTTCGGCGAACAACCAGGGCCTGCCCAGACAACCGCGCCCGATCACCACGCCGTCGCATCCGGTGGCCGACATCATCGCCAACGCGTCGGAGGCCTCGAAGATGTCGCCGTTGCCCAACACGGGTACGTCGGTGACGTGGTCTTTGAGCGCCGCGATCTGGTCCCAGTCCGCCTTGCCGGAGTAGCGCTGAGCTGCGGTCCTGGCGTGCAGGGCGACCGCCGCGGCGCCCTCGTCGGCGGCGATCCTGCCAGCGTCCAGATGGGTGCGGTGCGCATCGTCGATCCCGATGCGGAACTTCACCGTCACAGGAATGTCGGTGCCTTCGGTCGCGCGGACCGCCGCGGCGACGATCTGCCCGAACAGCCTGCGCTTGTAGGGCAGGGCGGCACCCCCGCCGCGCCGCGTGACCTTGGGCACCGGGCAGCCGAAGTTCATGTCGATGTGGTCGGCCAGTCCTTCGTCGACGATCATCTTGGCCGCGGCGTAGGTGTTCTGAGGATCCACCGAGTACAGCTGCAGCGAACGCGGGGTCTCGTCGGGCGCGAACGTCACCATGTGCATGGTCCCCGGATGCCGCTCGACGAGGGCGCGCGCGGTCACCATCTCGCACACGTACAAGCCGCTGACCGTGCCCGCTTTCGCCAGCTCGAGTTCGCGGCACAGGGTGCGGAACGCGACATTGGTCACACCGGCCATCGGCGCCAGTACGACCGGGCTGGGGAGCCGTATCGGGCCGATCAGCAGTTCGCGCTCGTCGGCCAGAACCGTCATGAGGGCGAGGAGGCCAGGACCTTCTTCGCGGAGAGCTTCTCGGCCTTGCGGGCCTCGCGCTCGAGGCGACGCTGCTTGGATTCCTCGAACTTCTGCGAGGCCTCCTCCAGCTCCTCGACGAGCACACCCAGATCGTCGCGCATGCGCGCGGCCTCGCCGGTGAAGTCTTCGCGTTCGAAGATCCGCCACTTCTTGAGCACCGGCATCACCACGTCATCGAGATGGATGCGCGGATCGTAGACGCCGCCGACGGCGATGATGACCGCCTTGCGGCGGAACTCCGGAACCGTGTAACCGGGCATCTTGAAGTTGCGCAGCACGCGGTGCAGGCAGTGCATCGCCTGGTCGGGTGCGATGTCGAAGCCGGCCTCACTGACGTCCCGGTAGAAGATCATGTGCAGGTTCTCATCGGCCGAGACGCGCGCGAGCAGCTGGTCGGCGACGGTCTCGTTGCACGCCTTGCCGGTGTTGCGGTGCGAGACGCGGGTCGCCAACTCCTGGAAGGTCACGTAGATGACCGAGTCGAAGAGGCTCTCCGCGAAGAGGTCGCCCTGCTGGTTCTGGCCGGGGGAGAAGCCGCGGGTGACCTGCTCGACGCGCAGCTGCTCCAGTTGCACGGGGTCGACCGAACGGGTGACGACGAGGTAGTCGCGCAGCGCGATGCCGTGCCGGTTCTCCTCGGCCGTCCACCGGTTGACCCACTGGCCCCAGGCGCCGTCCATGCCCATGTTCATCGCGATCTCGCGGTGATACGACGGCAGGTTGTCCTCGGTCAGCAGGTTCTGGATCATCGCCACCTGCGCGACTTCCGACAGCTGCGACTGCTCGGGGTCCCAATCCTGGCCGCCCAGCGCGTAATAGTTCTTGCCGTCCGACCACGGGATGTAGTCGTGCGGATTCCAGTCCTTGCGCATCGACAAATGCCGATTGAGGTACTTCTCGACGACAGGCTCGAGCTCATGCAGCAGATGTAGGTCAGTCAAGTTCTCGTGCATTGATCCTTACTCCTTCTCGCGTGCGAGAGCCCACCCGGTTAGTTATCTGTACCCGTTGGTTGCACTCAATATATCTGTGTCCCCCGGTGACATCAAGTTCCGGGCAACAGTGTCACAACCGCCACACGAGGCGCATCTGTCGTTGTAGTATCCCCGTCGGGCAAACATCTAAGCCCGGAATTTCTGGAGACTCGGAGGACGGGCGTTGCTCAAGTTGCGGCATCTGTGGGCGGGCGCGGCGGTTGCTGCGGTAGCGGCGGGTACCGCGCTCGCGGGAGCGGGCCAGGCCGCCGCGGTCCCCGACGTCGTCGACCGCCCCTATAAGGACGCCAAGAAGATCATCCAGCAGTACGGCGGCAACGCCGTGGTCGCGACGCGGGTCGGGAGCAGCGCCGACGAAGGCAACTGCCTGGTGACGAACGCGTGGGATGCCGCGGTCCGCCGACCGAACTCGCGGGGCCGCCCGGTCTCCAACAGCGATGTCATGGTGGCGTTGAACTGCAATGCCGCGGTTGCCGCGCCCGGGGCGCCGGGCAACTCCGCGATGAGCCCGGTCGGCCGCGATGCCAAGGCCGCGCAGCAACGTCAGCAAGCGAAGGCGGCGCGCGAGGCGGCGATGCTCGAAGAGCAGGAATTGGCCGCCCCCGTGACCCCGAACAACTGAGTCCTCGCAGGTCCGGGCCTTAAAAACCGGCACTTCCCTCCGGTGGCGATGTATACCGAACCGCAATAGACTGCCACCAGCGTTAACGCGGCGGTCATCGCCCGGACACGGAGGTTGGGGCACGTGCAGAAGATCATCTCCATCGGTTTCATCTCGGCGATGAGTATTGGCGCCGCATCGGCGGTTCTCTTCGGCTCGGGCACCGCCTCGGCCGCTCCTAGCGTCGTGGGCATGAAGTACTCCGACGCTCAGGAACAGATCGAGAACGCCGGCGGCAGAGCGGTGGTCGCCGCTCGGGTCGGTGACAAACTCGACCTCGGCGACTGCATCGTCACCAACATCTGGGACTCGTCGTTCCTGCGGATCAGCCAGGCCGACGAGAGCGAGATGTTTGTGGCGTTGAACTGCGCAGGCGAGTACGCAACCGCCACCAATCCCGGTGCCTCCGTGGCCAATCCGCTTGGACGCGCGGCCAAGTCAAAGGCCGAAGAGGAAGCCGAGAAGCAGGAACTGTCAGAGCTGGAATCGCCCGTCACGCCCGACAATTAACGCAGTCTTCATAGTCCTCAACGGTTTTCACCCGGCGTCAACGTCGGCGCATCCCTCCGTTCACACAGCCCCGTGAAGGTGGCGTGGAATCCACGCCCGGGGTGGACGGCAGCATGTCGCCCGCCTCGGAGCACACTCACGGAGGCGGGCAGAGGATGCGAATGCGAATGTTGGGGATCGGCGCGGTCGGTGCAGCGGTGCCGGTGATGGCGCTGTTCGGCACGGCGACGGCGGCGGCCGCCCCGGACGTCGTGGGGCAGACCTACTCCGACGCGGTCTCGGCCATCGAGGAGGGCGGTGACACGGCCGTGGTCGCCGCCCGGGTGGGCGACAAACTCGACCTCGGCGATTGCATCGTCACCAATGCATGGGACGCGTCGTTCTTGCGCATCGCCGAGTCCGGCAGTCAGGTCCACCTCGCGCTGAACTGTGCGGGTGGATACGCGACGGCGACGAATCCCGGTGCGTCGGTGGCCAATCCGCTCGGGCGGGCGGCCAAGTCGAAGGCCGAGGAGGAAGCTGCCAACGAGGAGCAGGAGGAGCTGGAAGCGCCGGTCACGCCCGACGAGTAGGCCGGTCTAGTAGCTCGACACCCGGCCGAGCAGCATTTCGACGCAGTAGTCGATGAAGCGTTCTCGCGTGGCGGCCAGCCTGCCGTTGAGGTAGGCGGTGAACAGCGCGGTCAGGGCCCCGATCAGCCCGGTGGCCACCATCGCCGCCCGGTCGGGATCGGTGATGCGGGTGAGCTTGCGCTGCAGCAGCTCGATGAAGCTGGGCATCCACTCGGCGCCTGAGCGCGTCAGCACGGGTTCGCTGGCCGGCGCGAGCAGCAGGACGCGGCCTCGGGTCGGGTCGTCGACCATCAGGGCGACGAACCGCTCGACGGCGTCGCGCGGGGTTTCGGCCGACGTCAAGGTGGACATGGCTTTTGCGCAGACGTCGTCGTACACGGCACGGACGAATTCGTCGCGGTCGGCGAAGCTCTCGTAGAAGTAGCGCTCGGTCAACCCGGCCGCCCGGCACACGGCGCGGACGGTCAGGGACGGGCCCTCGGCGGCGCCGAGCAGTTCCACTCCCGCGGCGATGAGTTCGTCGCGGCGAAGCATCTGACGGTCCTGCAACGGCACGCCCGACCATCGGCCCCGTCTTTGACCCGAAGGCACATCCCTCCTAAGCTCGGTATGACAACGCCCGTAGTCAGAATCTACCTCCGGACGGAAGTACACCAGTGACTCAAGATACGTCTGAAACGTGCCCCGTGTCCCGGGAGCGGCGCCCGTCCGAAGGGCAGCAGGACGCGTCCTCGCTGGCGGCGGGCTGCCCGGTGACCTCAGGCGGTTACGACGCGCCACCGTTGCCGCTGGGCCCCGACTCGCTGACGTGGCGGTACTTCGGTCAGTGGACCGGCCTGTTCCAGGGCACCTGGGCGGGCTCGATGCAGAACATGCACCCGCAGTTGGGCGCCGCCGTGCAGGAGCACTCGATCTTCTTCATGGAGCGGATCCCGCGGCTGCTGCGTTCGATCTACCCCATCGGCGGCGTGGTCTTCGACGGTGATCGCGCGCCGAAGACGGGCGCGGAGGTCCGCGATTACCACATCGGCATCAAGGGCACCGACGAGCGCGGCCGACGCTACAGCGCGCTGAACCCCGACGTCTTCTACTGGGCACACGCGACGTTCTTCAAGTCCACCCTGCTGGCCGCCGAGAAGTTCGGTGGCGGACTGACCGAGGACCAGAAGCGGCAGCTGTTCGACGAACACATCACCTGGTACCGGATGTACGGGATGAGTATGCGGCCGGTGCCCAAGACGTGGGAAGAATTCCAGGAGTACTGGGATCACATGTGCAACAACGTCTTAGAGAACAACTGGGCAGCCCGGGAGGTGATGGATCTCTCGACGATGCCCAAGCACCCGTCGCTGGAGTGGATTCCTGATCCGTTGTGGCGGCTGAACCTCCAAGTGATGCAGCGCTTTCTGACGTTCATGACCGTCGCCCTCTACGATCCGTCGGTTCGGGAGTTGATGGGTTATGACTGGTCACCCCGCCAGGAGTGGCTGCACCGCCGCTTCTGCGATGTCGTGACGCTGGCCACCAAGGTGTTGCCCAAGCGGTGGCTGATGCACCCGCGCAAGCGTTCTGCGATCGACCGCGCGACAGGTCGGCTGCCGGTGGACGCCCCGCTGGTCGAGACGCCGGCGCGCAACCTCCCACCGGTCGAGTACCGGGGCCAGCCACAGTTCTACTGTCCGCAGGTCTGATTCGGCGGTAACGCCCTGAATGTAATTGTGGCGCTTGCCAGCTGCTGCGAGGCAGCCGGTCAACGACACCAGGTGCGATAGTCGGTGCCCTCGAATCCGGCGCACGCCGTCGCCTCTGCTTTGGGCATGACGAGGTAGGGCGGTTCTCCCTGCCCCGTGAAGTAGTAGTAGTTGCGGTCGTCTTGTCCGTAGACCCACCAGTCGCCGGAGCCCTCATTCATCTGAGTCGGTGTGAAGCGCCACATCGACGACTCCGCCGGAATCACATACGCCGGCTCTGTCGCGGTGGACCAGGCATTCGACACGATCGGCATGTTTGCGACCACGACGACGCCCGCCACTATGCCCACCACAATGGCGAGTGCCACCAGGGTGCGCGTGGCGAGCCTGCGGACACGGAGACGTGTCATGGCCGGAATTTACCTCAGTGCCCCCACCAGGGCTCGAACCTGGGACCTGCGGATTAAAAGTCCGTAGCTCTACCAACTGAGCTATAGGGGCGCGATGGACAGGATACTGGGTGACCCGCGTCGCCCTCGTTTGAGGATTCCGGTGCCGATAACCTAAGCTATCGAAGCTCCCAACGTCATCGCGTTGCGAGTACCCCGGAGAGATTCGGCTGGGCCCCCTTCGTCTAGCGGCCTAGGACGCCGCCCTTTCAAGGCGGTAGCGCGGGTTCGAATCCCGTAGGGGGTACACGCAGCGACCCGTACGATGGGACGCAAGCAAGGCCCTGTGGCGCAGTTGGTTAGCGCGCCGCCCTGTCACGGCGGAGGTCGCGGGTTCGAGTCCCGTCAGGGTCGCCATTGCGGCGAGGCATCTGGGTTACGCCCGAGCGGTGCCTTCCGGGCCAGGTAGCTCAGTTGGTACGAGCGTCCGCCTGAAAAGCGGAAGGTCGCCGGTTCGATCCCGGCCCTGGCCACCAAGAATTGCCCAGCTCGATGGGTGTCTACGTCCCGCCGCTGAGCCTCCCCCTTGGTGATTTGAGCCGACGATGGGGCCAATATGGGGCCAAATCGAGGAGCCGCCAGCGGCAGAGATACCTCAGTGGTCCTGCCCAACGTCATCGAGCGAGTCGAGCGCGGCCGCGATGTTGTCGAGTTCATCATCGAAAAGGTCGGCGTAGATGTGGGCGGTGACGGTGATGGAGGCGTGCCCCATGGCTTTCTGCAACAAGCGAAGGTCGGCGCCGGCGCGCCGTGAAAGCGATGCGTAAGTGTGCCGAAGATCGTGCACGCGCATTTTGTCTCGGCCGATCTTGGCAATCGCCACTTTCCAGTTGACCGAGCGTTTCCAATTCTCAAGCCCAAGCCGTGACCCGCGGGGGGAAGCGACGGCCGGAGCGCCGGGTGGCCGGCTTTCGAGTCGCGCCTTCAGCGCAGGCACCAGACGTTCCGGGATGGGCACCGACCGTCTGCCAGCCTCGGATTTTGGATTGCCTTCAACCAGTCGGCCGCCAACCTGGGTGATCGAGCGACAAATTCGAATGCGCCTGGCGGCGATGTCGATGTCTTCGACGTTCAACCCGGTGAGCTCGCCGAACCGCAGTCCGGTGTAGGCCAGGATCAGCACGACGTCACCCTGAGCGCCGCATGCATCCGACAGCTGAGCCACTTCGCTTGCGGTGAGGTAGACGTGGGTTGTTCGCCGCATTGGCGGGAATTTGGTCCGCGTGGCGGGATTCTTGGCGATGAGCCGGCCGTCATCGACTGCATAGTCGAGCGACATCCTGAGAACCGTGTGCGTCCATCGGACAGTCCGGGGACTAAGTCCGGAGGCCGACATCTCGTTCACCCACCGCTGAATGGACTCGTGGTCGATCTTGGCGATGGGCCAATTGCCGAACCGCGGCTGGATCCGCAGTCGCCAATTGTCTTCGTATCCACGACGGACTTTGGCGCTCAGGTCAGGGCGCGACGCGATCCAGGATCGATACACCGTCTCTAGTTCGGTTCCGCCGCCGCGAGGGTCTAGAGATTCACCACTTGCGCTACTCGTAACCAGTCTGGCTTCGAACTGCTTTGCGGCGCGTTCGGTGCTGAAGGTCTTATTCCGCTTTGTACGGTCTGGTAGTCGCCACTGAACGTCGTAGCGGACGCCCTCCTTGGTTTCTCGTCGCTGAATCGACATGGGCGCCCCTTAAAGACCGCTAATTATCAGTGCGCAGTCATACCTGTTCTGCTGCAGAGCATTTGGCTCTGATTAGAGGCTATGCGCAGGGTCCGACAAGCGTGGTCTAGATCCGAGCCGACTCAATCCACTCATCGACATCTCTGCGAGTCCGTCGCCGATGTCTATTGCTTAGCCGGATGTGGTGGGGGCACGGCGCCGGCAGGCCGCGCTCTCGTTTGGCGGCCCAGTCATGCAGCGTGGAGACCGGCACACTGGTCATGTGATGAACTTCTTCGGCCGTAAGTATCTCGCGACCGTCGGAAAGGGATTTCGTCATTGGAAACTCACTGAGGTTGAAGGGAGTCTGGGTCGAAGCATCCGCTCTTCGTTGAGCGGTATTACACAACTGATTCTCAACAGCTTCCATTGCTTCTCTTGACTCAACGCTCACATACAGCAGTCCGCACCCCCAAGCGTTCCGCCCATAATGCCCACAAATTTCCGTATGGCACAATTGCACAAGGGTGCGAGAATGATTGTGGCACAGCAAGTGCCACAACCGCGGTAGCCGGATCCGATGCGCCGCAATCACTATGGGTAGGCGCACCGTTGTTGACGATCTCCAAGTTTAAGCGGTGGTCGATCAACTACTACATCGACACCGCCCAAACCGCTCAGGCCGCCACCCGCGACCTCGTGCAGGCAGGTGGCGGGTTGGGCGAGTGCTACTCCGAACACGAAACCCGCACCCCGACATGGCTGCTCGTCGGCGACACCCGCAGCACCGCGAAACTGGTCGGTCTGAGCGATATTCAACGGGCCGGGGAAAGGCCGATGCCGCGGTGGTGGCCCTGTGGCTCGATGACGGTGTGGCACCCAACGGGGCACAAGGCCGGATGTTCGGACAACGCGGTGTCCAGGGCTTCGATCTCATGTTCGCCGCCCCCAAAAGCGTCTCGCTGGTGCGGGCGCTGCGCGCCGATGACGTTGTGGCCAAGGCGATCACCGACGCCCACACCACCGCACTGGCCGAAGCGATGGAGTATCTGGCGACCCATGCCGGCTACACCCGGGTGCACAACCCGCACAGCGGGGAAAAGGATCTGGTGCGCCTGCCCGGGTTGGCGGCGATCGCCTACCAGCACGAGACGTCGCGGTGTGGGGACCCGCACCTGCACACCCAGGTCATCGTGCCCAACCGGCAGGCCCGCGCCGACGGCGCCATGGTGTCGATCGATGGCACCTCGCTGTATCACGAAGCCAAAGCCGCCGGTGTCATTTATCAGGCCACCCTGCGCCGCGAACTGCACCGATCCCTCGGGTTAGAGTGGGCGCCGGTAGATCCGTCGACCGGGATGGCCGAGCTCGCCGGCGTGGGTAGAGACTCCATTACCGCGTGGTCGCAGCGCTCCACCCAGCTGCGCGAGTGGGCCGCCCATAACCTCAACGTGCTCGAGGGCCCGTTGAGCGCGGCGCAGCTCGCTGCCGCGCAAAAGGCGACGCGCCTGGCGAAACCCGAGGAGCTCGCTTGGGGGCAGTTGTTGGAGCAGTGGCGCGTCGATGTGCCCGGTCTGGCGTTGCACCGCGCCGGCTTCGACCGCGCCCGCGCGGCGCAGCGCGCGGCGGCGCGCACTCCGTTTGATCGGGCGCGCATCCTGGCCGCGGCCGAACAGATAGATAAGGCGGCGTTCACTCGGGCCGATTGGTCGAGATCGTTGGTGCGCAGGTCCCCGTCGACAGTGAGCGCACGCCCCGCGAGCTGGTCGAAGCCGCCGTCGACCAGATCAGTGTGCGCCTGACCGCGCCCCGGGCCGCGCATCAGCGCGAGGGCCATGAGCGCTTCACCCTCGACGCCATCCTGCACGAGGAAGCCGCGGTGCTGGATCTAGTCGACGCGCGTGATGTGCGCGCCCAGCTGTGGGACACCCAAGAGCACACCGCGCACTTGTCGGCGGATCAGGCGCGCGCCGTGCAGAGAATTGGGCGCGCACCGTGGCTAGTGCAGCCGCTGACCGCGCCTGCGGGCGCGGGCAAGACCACCTCGATGCGGGCGCTGCGCGCCGCGCGGCGACGCTGCTACGGCCGCACCCTGGTGCTGGCCCCAACCGGTAAAGCCGTCGACGTCGCGCTCCGTGAAGGTGCCGGCGATGACGGCTACACCATCGCCAAAGCCCTACAACTCCTGCAGGACAACAAGCTAAAGCTCAAACCGCGCACGCTGGTGGTGGTTGATGAGGCCGCCATGGTCGGCACCACCGATCTGCGCGAATTGCTGAGCGCCACCACCGCCGCCGGGGCCAAGACCGTCCTGGTCGGCGATCAGCATCACCTCGCCCCGGTCAAAGCCCGCGGTGGCATGTTCGCCCAACTCTGTTCGGATCTGCCCTGGACCCGACACCTCTCGGAAGTCTGGTGGATGCGCGACCGCGAAGAACGCGCCGCCTCCCTGGCGCTGCGCAACGGCGGCCCGGCCGCCGTGCGGCGCGCGATTGGCTGGTATCGCACCCATGACCGGCTGCACTGCGGCGATCAAATCACCATGGCCGCCGATGCACTGGCCGGTTATCAAGCAGACCGCGCCGCCGGCAAGGACGCCCTGCTGCTGTGCGACACCACCGAAATGGCCGACGCCCTCAACCAACGCGTCCACCAGGACACCATCGATAAGAATGCGCCCACTCTCGCCGGGGCGCGCGGACACCGCATTGCCGTCGGCGACCTCATCCTCACTCGCCACAACGACGCGTCCATCCCGCTGCGCAACTTCGACGATCCCGCAGCCGAACAGAGCTCGGTGCGCAACGGTCAACGTTGGCAGGTCATCCAGCTCAACACCGACACCCACCGATTGGCGGCCTCGACGACAACACCCTAGGCGTGTTCTCCACCGACTACATCCGGCAGCACATCACCCACGGCTATGCGGTTACCGTGCACTCCGCTCAAGGCGCCACCGCCGACACCACCCACGCCGTCCTTGGCGAAACCTCCACCCGCACACTGGCCTACGTCGCCATGAGCCGCGGCCGCGATACCAACACCGGCTACCTCTACCGACGCGCCGCCGAGCACGAATACCAAGACGAGTCCGCCGAGTTAGGTCGTGAAACGATCCGCGGAAGCAGTCGCTACGCGGCGAGTCTGTTTCGTGCGGTCCTCGCCCATGACGAGGGCCCCATGACTGCCCATGACCTCGTTGACAGGACCGCAGAGGCGGCATTGCCAATACGTGTCCGCAATGCCATCAACGACCGCACCACCGCAGTTCGCCACCGCACTTTCGCGCACTCTCGCTGGCTCACCCGCGTCATGCACCAAAACACATTTAAGGATGCCCGTACGCGCAACATCGGTCTCGGCATATCGATCGACGACGGCCTTGCACTGTAGATTCTCGAAAGCAGGACCTGTCTCGTAAATTGCCCAATCGCCAGCTGGCCCGCCGCTAGCGCACGCGCCGATCATTTCGCGGACCAGGCTTCAGCCGAGGCAGCCAGCCGAGCTCTCTGAGTCGGCGTTCCCTTTCGGGATCTAACCCGGATTTTGCGTGGTAATTGGTGTGGGTTCGGTGTGATGCCGAGTTGTGTTGTTGGGTAGTGGTTTTCGTGTGGTGGCGTAGAGGTGCTGTCCCGTGTCGCCGGGTGGGGCGGGCTTTCCTGGGGCCTGTGGGTCCTTCATCGTTGATGGGTCCGATGGGGTGGGGTG
>NZ_BCTA01000085.1 GCF_001570485.1 Mycolicibacterium novocastrense | reverse complement strand
AATGGATAACCTTCAGACACTAGCCACGTGACCTGCGGAAACGCGGAGATCCGTCACGGCAGCCGGGCAGGACCCCCAGAGAACCACCGCCACTCCGCCATCGGAGGCCGCCCACCGGTCACACGACTGACCAACCTCCCTGGGCATCACAACTAGCCGAGCGATTTCGCGAACCCGCTGACGTCGCGGATGGATGCGTCGAACACGTCGGGCATATAAGCCCCGCACAGCAGGTCACCGCCATGACAGGTGCCCGCGACCACCCGGCCCACCGCGGGAACACCCGCGCGCAGCAGGCGCCGGTAGTAGGCGAGGCCCTCGTCGCGCAGTGGGTCCAATTCGTTGACCGAAATGACATGGGGCGGAAGGCCGTTGAGTTCCTCGTCCGTCGCCACCGCCGCCCAGCAGGTGGCGTCGCCGGCATGGGAGCCGTCGGGGTTGTAGATCGAACCCAACAGCGCGAGTTGGTGGCGGCTCACGAAATACTCGTCGTTTTCCGCCAGCGAGGGCAGGTCATCGCACTCTTCGAGCCAGCGGTTGGAGATGTAGGGGCACTGCGCGTAGCACCCGGCGATCTCGTGTAGCCAGCCCTCTCGTTTGGCCTTGTGCGCGACGGTCAGCGTGAGGTTTCCGCCGCCGGACTCCCCCGACACGATCAGATGGCTGACACCGAGCTCGGTGCGATTGGCCGCCACCCAGCGCACCGCGGCGGCACAGTCGTTGAGACCGGCAGGGAACGGGTGCGGGCCGAGTTTGCCGCCGGAGTTGCGGAACTCCACACCGACCACGACGAGCCCTGTGGCGGCGAGGCATTCACGGATCTTGATGTAGCCGATGTCGGCCGCGCTGCCGATCGCCATGCCGCCGCCGTGCAGATGAATGACGGCGGGCATCAGGCCGCCGTCGTCGTCGGGGCGGCTGATGTAGAGGGTGATGTCGTTGCCGTCGGGGCCGGGAATGGTTGTCGTCGATGTGGTCACCCCGGAGACGGTGGGCAGGTCCTTGCCCAACGCTTCGAGGATCGCGCCCATCGCCTCCTCGCTCACGGTCGCGAAGGCAATGCGGTCCTCGAGCGGTGCGTCGACGCTCAGCGGTGCGGCGGGCAGTCGGCCGTCGAGACCGAACTGCGCGAAGGCCTTGACCATTCGGGGGTCGGAGCGGGGATCGGTGGCGAGGGTGGAGTCCGGGTCGACCAGGCGTCCGTGCATCCCCAGACCGTAGCGCGCGATCGAGGTGACCGACCCCGGTTTCGGCTACCGCCGGGTCGGCCACCTCGTGTCGACGATGTCGAGCAGATGGGGAAGTCCCGCGCGGTAGCGAGCCCGGTCGGCGTTCTTGAACGGCACCCACCACGGCGCCTGGAACAACTCGACGATCTTCACCATGTCGCCGTTGTAACCCGACGCCTGCAGTACGCCGTTGGCGGCGTAGCGGCCGCCCTCGTTGGTGCCCTCCATGGTCGTGACGTTCTGGTCGGTCTTGATCCATTCGCCGGCCAGAAACAGGTTGTCGATACCGGTGACCGCGGTGGGGCGACGGTTCCAGGAGCCGGGGTCCTGGATGAACAGCGGTTCGTCATTGCGCACATCCGGTGTGCCGGAGTCGATGATCGCGGGGTCGAGGAACCAGGAGTGCAGCATGGCGTCGTCGACGATCCTGTCGGTGTCGTTGAGGTGCGCCTTGATCTGGGCCCAGGCCTCCCTGGCGATCTCTTGCGGCGTACAGTCCCTTGCGCTTCGACGATTGAAGTTGCCGGGTGTGGTCCAGTCCGAGATGATCACGGACAGACAGTCTTTGACGCTGCCGTCGCCGTAGTTCGTGAGGCTCTTCTTCCAGAACTGCTCCTCGCTGATCGAGGTGATGGCCCAACCGGAGTCGACGTAGTTGACGTGGCCCTTGGTGACGTCGACGCGTTCTTTGAGGTAGAACATCAGACCGTTCATCCACTCCGTGTGCAGCAGGGCGATGTTGGCCAGCTGCGGGTCGGCCTCGAGCACATCCGGCGTGAGTACCGCGGCGAGCTTTTCACACGGTATCGCCGAGACGTACCAGTCCGCAGTGACCTGCCGTGGCCTCCCGCCGGTGCTGACGACGGTCGCGGACTCGATGTGCCTGCCGTTGGGGGTGAGACGGGCCAGTGCCTCACCGACGCGGAACGTCACACCCTGCGCACGCAGGTGGTCGACCCACGGGTCGAGCCACTGCGAGCTGGTCGGGCCGTTGAGTACGCGGTCGAATCCCTTGTTGTCGGAGTCATTTCCGAGGAGCAGGATCGACCAGACCGAGGCTTCGCCGACGAGTCCGATCGAATGTGCGCTCGCATCTTTGGATTTCGATGCGGCAAGGTTGCGGATGATGCCGTCGGCGAGGTATCGGTTGTACTCCGGCGACTTCCTGTTCGCGCCGATGTAGTCCTCCCACGTCATGTTCTCCCATTGCCCGAGTTTGCGTTCGGTGCTGCTGGTGACGTAGACGGCGAGCTTCTGCGCCGCGTAGATCGCTTCCCACGGCGGCAACTGGAACAGCGTCTCGAACACCGTCGCGACGGAGTCGATGAACGCCTTCGGGGTGATCGGATTCGGGATCATCGGCAGCGGGAACGGGAGCGGGATCGTCAGGTCGTGGCGTCCGAGCCCGGAGTGCAGATACGACGTCGCGCGGGTCAGGTTGTCCCAGGTGCCGTTTCGGTTGCCGGGGAACGGAACTCGCCGCATCGTGTCGGTGACGTTGCGGTAGAAGCCGGGGAAGAATCGGAAGCCGTGTTCGGCGGGCAGCGGTGTCGAACCGGAGTTGGGTACGGGGATCGATCTGGCCTTGCCACCGAGCGCCTTGCGCTCGTACACGGTCACGGCGTAGCCGCGCTCGACGAGTTCGTGAGCGGCGGTGAGTCCCGCGATGCCCGCTCCGAACACCGCGACCGACTTGCCCGGCGCTGCGCGGGCCGTCGGCGGAATCGCCATCAGGGCGGCCGCGGTGGCCGTTCCCATCACGAACGACCGGCGCGACAACCGTCGCGATCCGACCCCACCCGACATCCCGCCACCGCCTTGTTCGCGGACCCCCGTCGTCGCAATAAGTTAACGGTGATTCTCGTCACGACGGCGCGCGACACGCCGGGGTTGCAGTGGTTTGGTGCCGGTGATGTTGCCGTCAGCGCAGGGGTTTGGTGGCGGCGTGCAGCGCCACGATGCCCCCGGTGAGGTTGCGCCAGCGCACCGAGGACCAACCGGCGTCGGCGATCTGGTGGGCCAGTTGCGTCTGGTCGGGCCATGCGCGGATCGACTCGGCGAGGTAGACGTAGGCCTCCGGGTTGGAGGACACGGCTCGGGCGATTCTCGGAAGCGCCTGCATGAGGTACTCCTTGTAGGCCGTGGCGAACAACCGGTTCGTCGGCGTGGAGAATTCGCAGACCACCAGCCGTCCTCCGGGGCGGGTGACGCGCGCCATCTCACGCAGCCCCGCCGCGTGGTCCACGACGTTGCGCAGACCGAAGCTGATCGTCACCGCGTCGAACACGCCGTCGTCGAACGGCAGTCGCGTGGCGTCACCGGCCACCTTGGGCACGTCGCGCGAAGCGCCGGCGGCCAGCATGCCGACCGAGAAGTCCGCGGCCACGCACCACGCCCCCGAGGTCGCCAGTTCGACGGTCGACACGGCCGTGCCCGCCGCGAGATCGAGCACCTTGTCCTGCGGGCCGATGCGCAATGCCGCCCGCGTCGCCCGCCGCCAGAAGCGGTCCTGACCCAGCGACATCACGGTGTTAGTCAGGTCGTAGCGCCGGGCCACCGCGTCGAACATCGACGCCACATCGCGTGGGTTCTTCTCCAGCGTCGCGCGGCCCATGAGTTTCACCGTAGCTGTGAAGATGCTCGAAGCGGGAATGCGGAGGACGTGCACAGGGGATATAGGGAGCATGAGCGAAAAGGTTTGGTTCATCACCGGTACGTCGCGGGGCTTTGGACGCGAGTGGACGATCGCGGCGCTCAAGCGCGGTGACAAGGTCGCGGCGACCGCGCGCGACGTGTCCTCACTGGACGATCTCGTCGAGAGATACGGCGATGCGTTGCTGCCCCTGGCGTTGGACGTCACCGATCGCGAGGCGGACTTCGCGGCGGTCAAGCAGGCCCACGACCACTTCGGGCGGCTGGACATCGTCGTCAACAACGCCGGCTACGGGCATTTCGGCTTCATCGAGGAGGTGACCGAACAGGAAGCGCGCGACCAGATCGAGACGAACGTGTTCGGCGCGCTGTGGGTCACTCAGGCCGCGCTGCCGTACCTGCGCGCGCAGCGCAGCGGGCACATCATCCAGGTGTCGTCGATCGGCGGAATCACCGCGTTCCAGAACGTCGGCATCTACCACGCATCGAAGTGGGCCCTGGAGGGGTTGTCGCAGTCGCTGGCGCAGGAGGTGGCTCCGTTCGGGGTGCACGTCACGCTGATCGAACCGGGCGGTTTCTCGACCGACTGGGCCGGCTCGTCGTCTCGGCGCTCGAAGCCGCTGCCGGATTATCGAGAGGTGCACGAAGAGGCCGACCGGATCCGCAGTCAGCGTGTAGCCAAGCCCGGCGATCCGCAGGCGTCGGCGCGGGCGCTGCTCAAGGTCGTCGACGCCGAAAATCCGCCGCTACGAGTGTTTTTCGGTGAGCTACCGCTGCAGTTGGCCAAGGCCGACTACGAGAATCGGCTCAAGACCTGGGAGGAATGGCAGCCGGTCGCCGTCGAGGCGCAGGGCTGACGTCGTCCTGTCAGGGGCTCGAGCCCTGCGGCCCTCAGGCCGCCCAATCTCCTGGTGGCGCTGGCCCGCCGGGTTCACTTGCGCCGTCGACGGGCGTCGCGGCGCTCGATTGGGTGTCGCCGGGCTGGCTGTCGTCAGCAGGTTCGGACGGTGCAGCGGTGTCGTGGTCGACTTCTCGGCTGTCGTCAGCAGGTTCAGGCGACGTAGCGTTGTCGTCTATCCGGCCGCCGTCATCGGGTTCGAACGACGCAGCGGTGTCGTCTGTCCGGCTGTCATCAGCGGGTTCGGGCGACGCAGCGATATCGTGGTCGACTTCTCGGCTGTCGTCAGCAGCATCGGGTGACGCGGCGGTGTCGTTGTCGACTGCTCGGCCGCCGTCATCGGGTTCAGGCGACGCAGCGTTGTCGTCGTCGACTGTCTGGCTGTGGGTTTCGTGTTCTTCGGGTGGGCGCAGGAGCCGTTCGGGTCGGTGGTAGTAGTTCAGGCGTGCCTGGCCGGTGTCCAGTCCCGGTGGGGGCAGCCATTCGACTTCGCAGCGCTCGTTCATTCGGGTGGTCCAGCCGTCGTCCTCGTCGACACTGCGGTTGTCGGTTCCGCAGGCCAGGCCGAGTTCGTCGACGTTGGTGTTTCCGCCTTTGGACCAGTCGGCCGATACGTGATGCACTTGGCAGCCGTAGGCGCCGACAGTGCAGCACGGCTTGGTGCAGCCGCCATCGCGCGCGATCAGCATGATCCGCTGCGCCGGGGTGGCGATGCGCTTGGCGCGGAACAGATCCAGGGCTGATCCGGTCGCGTCGTCGAAGACCGCCAGGTAGTGGTTGGCGTGGCCGGCCAGC
>NZ_BCTA01000084.1 GCF_001570485.1 Mycolicibacterium novocastrense | reverse complement strand
GGAAGGAGCCCGCCTGCGGCGGGCATCGAGGCCGGCGCCTGGCGGCGCCTATGTGCCGGGTCGGATGTCGTTGTTAGGCAACGGTTTTCGAGTTGACGGGTTGGGTTGGATGGCCTGCGGCCATCGCCGGCGGTCGCTTTGCCGTTGTGCTGCAACGGTTTTGGTATCCGTTGGTGGTGATGGCTTCGCCATTGGTCATGCTTCAATCATAATGTATTGCAGTGGGTTTCGGCTACTCCGTCTCGGCTTCGCCTCGACCGTGGTGGGTGGGCTATGGGTGCCGGCCGGCGGATCTGACTCGAGGTCGTTGTCCGACTTGGCATCTCGACTTACCGCCCGGGCTGCGCCCTAACCCATCATATACGTTGCGGGGCAGCAGTATTCGATTACGCACAGCGGCGCCTACGGCGCTCCCCCACTGCAGTTCCTCGCATCGAGGAGCCACTGCCACCGCGAGCCCGCCCACTGCGCCCCGAACATTGCCCAACTCTATCGCGACTGTAATACCTGAGGGTCAATGTTCCTCCTGGCCCCTCCCCCACAACCTCGACCCCCTGGGCCCCGCCGGCGACTCACCACTGCTGCCCATCCACTGCCGGCGCCCGGCTCCGCCGGCCACCACAG
>NZ_BCTA01000083.1 GCF_001570485.1 Mycolicibacterium novocastrense | reverse complement strand
GCCCCAACACACCAGATCGCCGGTGCGATACATCCGTTGTCCCGGGCCGCCGAACGGACACGCCACAAACCGCGACGACGTCAACCCAGCCCGGTGCACGTACCCGATCGCTACACCGCGACCTGCCAGATACAACTCGCCGACCACCCCGGCAGGCACCGGACGCAACCACTCATCAAGAACAAACGTCGCCGTCTTGGGCAGCGGCGATCCGATCGGCACCACACCCGAGCCCGCAGCCAACGGCGCACTGATCGCCGCATAAATCGTTGCCTCTGTCGGACCGTAGGCGTTGATCATCACCCGACCCGAGGCCCACCGATCCATCACCTCGGCCGGACACGCCTCACCCGCCACCACCAACGCCGCGCCTTCCAGACCGTCCGGCGAGAGCATCCCCACCGCGGAGGGCGTTTGATACACGACGCTGACTTTCTCGGCCACCAGCAGCTGATGCAGATCGTCGGGCGACCCCGCCACCGACTCGGGCACGATCACCAACCGGCTCCCGTGCAACAGGGCACCGAAGATCTCCCATACCGAGACGTCGAACACCAAAGAATGCCACTGCGACCACACCTGGCCCGGTCCCGCAGGCAGATCGACGGGCAACGACTCCAATACCTGAGTCACATTGCCGTGCGTGACCGCCACACCCTTGGGCACACCCGTCGTACCGGAGGTGTAGATGATGTAGGCAATCTCGTCAGCCGCCGGCAGAGGCACGGCCGTGCCTGGATAGCTGTCCGCGACGCGGTCGTCGACATCGATGACCGCTACGTCAGACCCATCCAACCGCGAGCGCAACTCCGCTGTCGTGACCGCCGCGACCGGCTCGGCATCGGCAAGCATGAACTCCAACCGCGCCGCAGGCACCGCCGGATCGAACGGTAGATAGGCCGCCCCCGTCTTGAGCACCGCGAGAATTGAAACGATCGCCTCAGCAGACCGCGGCACCAACAGCGCCACAGACCGCCCCGGACCCGCTCCCCGATCAATCAACAACCGCGCCAACCGATTCGACGCCGCATCCAGCTCGCGATAGGTCATCGACCGGCCATCACAGGTCAACGCCACCGCCTCCGGGGTATGGGCCACCTGCTCAGCGAACACCACCGGAATCGACACCGCAGCCGACCCCGGCCGCGTCAACACCGCCCGATTACTCCACTCCTGCAGACGCGAACGCTCACCAGCATCCAACAC
>NZ_BCTA01000082.1 GCF_001570485.1 Mycolicibacterium novocastrense | reverse complement strand
GCCGCCGCCGGTGGTGCCGACCCCGGCCCGTGATTCCAATTCCCGCAGGGTGGTGCGAATGATGAGCGACACCGGCAGCCCGTTGAGCTGACCGAGCTCACCGCTCATCAAGGCGATGCGCCCGACGGCGATCATCGCGTCGTGTTGGCGCTGGGCCAGGCTGCGGTGGTCGTTGTCGATCTGGGCCTGTGTCGGGGTCCCCGATGTGCAGGGTTGGGGATCGTCGGGATTGCACATCCCTGGTGCGGCGTACTTGGCGAAAATCACTTCCCACACCGCCCACGCTTCGGGTGTCAGCGTCCCAGAAATCCCGATCATCGCGTCGGAGCGCTGTTTTGCCTTGGTGAGCCCGCGTTTGCGGGCGCGCTCGACCTCATCGGGCTCGGGCCCGTCCTGATCGAGCAAGAACAGCGTCAGATCGGCGCTGTCCTTGAGTTCCTTGGGACCGACACCGACCGCGGTGCGCACCAGGTCGACCTCGAACTGCTCGCGGGTGGGCGCATCGACGAATCCGGGCAACCGGTCAACGGCCTTGCGGATGACGTCGACATGTTCGTCGTTGATCAGTCCATGGGCTTGCGCGACAGCCGTGGCGGGCAACGCCGGTGGCAGCGAGGGCCCGGTCACCGCCTGACGCGGCGCCAGCAGGGCAGCCTCGCTCAGGCGCCGGTTGGCCTCGCTGGTTGAGATCCGCCAGCGGACCCTCAACACCTCTTTCCACGATTTGGCACCCATATGTTGGGCCGTGGCCTCGACCTGCAGGCGGGCCAGCAAGCGGTGGCGCATCGCGGGCAGCTGGCAGCCCAGAGCTTCGAGCTCATCAAGGGCC
>NZ_BCTA01000081.1 GCF_001570485.1 Mycolicibacterium novocastrense | reverse complement strand
GCCGCCGCCGGTGGTGCCGACCCCGGCCCGTGATTCCAATTCCCGCAGGGTGGTGCGAATGATGAGCGACACCGGCAGCCCGTTGAGCTGACCCAGCTCGCCGCTCATCAAGGCGATGCGCCCGACGGCGATCATCGCGTCGTGTTGGCGCTGGGCCAGGCTGCGGTGGTCGTTGTCGATCTGGGCCTGCGTCGGGGTCCCCGATGTGCAGGGGTGGGGATCGTCGGGATTGCACATCCCTGGTGCGGCGTACTTGGCGAAAATCACTTCCCACACCGCCCACGCTTCGGGTGTCAGCGTCCCAGAAATCCCGATCATCGCGTCGGAGCGTTGTTTTGCCTTGGTGAGCCCGCGTTTGCGGGCGCGCTCGGTGTCATCGGGCTCGGGCCCGTCCTGATCGAGCAAGAACAGCGTCAGATCGGCGCTGTCCTTGAGTTCCTTGGGGCCGACACCGACCGCGGTGCGCACCAGGTCGACCTCGAACTGTTCGCGGGTGGGCGCATCGACGAATCCGGGCAACCGGTCAACGGCCTTGCGGATGACGTCGACATGTTCGTCGTTGATCAGTCCATGGGCTTGCGCGACAGCCGTGGCGGGCAACGCCGGCGGCAGCGAGGGCCCGGTCACCGCCTGACGCGGCGCCAGCAGGGCAGCCTCGCTCAGGCGCCGGTTGGCCTCGCTGGTCGAGATCCGCCAACGGACCCTCAACACCTCTTTCCACGATTTGGCACCCATCTGTTGGGCCGTGGCCTCGACCTGCAGGCGGGCCAGCAAGCGGTGGCGCATCGCGGGCAGCTGGCAGCCCAGAGCTTCGAGCTCATCAAGGGCC
>NZ_BCTA01000080.1 GCF_001570485.1 Mycolicibacterium novocastrense | reverse complement strand
CGGTGGCGCGTTCCGGAATTCGCTCCTGCGCGTTCCGACGCTCTCAATCCCGTAGGCCACAACCAGCACCGCGGGGGTTATCGACAGGTCCCGTGTCCGTGGAAGCGGGCGCCGATGAATTCCTCTCGGCGATTGAACAGCTCTTGGCCGTCGAGCTCGTAGCCGTACTTGCGGCAGATCTGGTGGAACAGGATGGTCTGGCTTCGGGTGTTGCCTTCGCGGAATGGGTGGATGTTGTCCAGCCCGCCCCAGGAGGTGGCGATGAGCGGGATGAAGGTGTGCGGGGCGGTTTTTTGTGGGTCACCTAGTTCGAAGTCGAGCATGGTGAACTGGGAGGCCGCGCGGCCGGCGACCTCGGGGCCTGGGCGGTAGTGGTATTTGACCCACGGTGCGGTGCGGTCGTCGGGGGCGAAGTTGACGACGTCGCGCCACTGTTTGCTCATGCCGAACTTCGGTACCGTGCGGGGTGTGCCAGCCCAGTCGTAGACGTCACCGAAGATCTTGCGGTGCAGCCCGCAGTAGTAGTCGAGGTCGATCACGTCGGGAGGGTTGTCCTGGGTGACGATCTCGGCCATACGGACCAGGCTGATTCGGGTTTCGGCCTCGCGCAGTTGCCAACTGTCTTTGATGTTGAGGCGATTCTTCAGGACCCCCGGCGCATCGGGCCAGAAGTAGTCCTCCCACTGGCTGTAGGACGCCAACGTACTACTGGGCGGGTTGCCCGAACTCCGCGATGACCTCGGCGACGGCCTCGTCGTAGGTCAAATCGCCGCGGCCGATGCGGTCGAGCAGGTCACGCGCGTCGGGTGAGACGTCGTGGCCGGCGAGGCCGGTTGCTGCCACGGCGAGGGTCACGGCCTCGTCGTGGGTGGGCGGGCGCTTGGGCGCGGTCGTCATGGTGCTCATTGTAGGCGCTTCCTTCCGGTTCATCCGATCCCAGAGAGCCAGTATTGTCGCTGGGTGAGGCGGGTGTTCAACCTATTTCATAATACCAGGAGCGGATGGTTATAGCCTCCCATTAAGAGGGGTTGGGCGGTGTGGCCAGGGTCGCCTCCAGCACAGGTGGGTGGAGGGGGCTGCCGTGGCCTCACCGATGTCTCTGCCTGTAGCACAGTGGGTTATCTACAGCACTTCGTCGGTGGCGGGTGCGTTTTGCTCGGCCCGCTCGGTCATGCACCGCTGGTTGATCGCCTTCATCGGATTTCCTCCTCCGTGCACGTCGTGGGGGATCTGTACGTCACGGCATCGGTCCTGGGCTTGAACGCCGTTTCGGGGGAACCCCCAGATAACTGTCGTTGGATCACGTCGAAGAGGGCGGGCTGCTCACCGATTGGCCGGTTCGACCAGATCACCTCGGTGCGCGTTTGGTATGTGCCGCCTTGGGCTGTGCCCGTGGGGATTTCGATACGTGACCACTCGGCCAGGGTGTGGTCGTAGAGGTCGGATGCGTATCCGGAGAGGACGACACTGGCGCGGCACGCGAGCAGCTCGTCGAGCAGTTCGGCGTGAGCGTCAAGGTCGCGCATGTCGACGCGGTAGCCGTTGCCGCCGTCGGTGCGAGTGGACCCGAGATAGGGTGGGTCGACGTACAGGCACGCACCGGCGAACGCACCGTAGGACCGCACGATCCGGCCGGATCGATGTGGTATTTCCACCCGGTTCCGGTCGGGCGGGTGGTATGGGCGCGTGCTTGGGGGATCCGAATCCACACGACCCGTGCGATCTCGACGTCATCCATGCCGTCGTGGAGCTGGGCGTCGCGCGCCTGGCGGTACTCGGCGCGAGAGTGCGGCGTCAGCGCGCAGCGGCGGGCGAGTTCGGCCGGGTTGTCGCGCAGCACACGCCAAAACGTCCGGACAAGCCCGTCGAGGTCGTTGACGGTTTCCATGCGACTCGTGGGCTTGGCCAGCAAGACCGCGAGCGATCCGGCGAATGGCTCCACATAGTGCTTGTGCGGGGGCTGCCAGCTGTTGCGGTATGAGTGGTCGTTAGCTGTCAGTGGTGTGCTGTAGGAACGGATCTATGTCGGAAATGGGTATGAGGATCGGCGAGCCGAAGGCGCGGTTCGCGTGCTTCTGCTGCCGGGCTGAGTTCAATTTCACGATTGACTCCGGTGGACTGTGCGACGTCTGCAATAGCGGCGATTGCCCCGCGTGCGGCCAGGATGACGAGGACTGGCTGTAATGGCCCGGTTCGAAGTTCCCGAGGGCTGGACGGTTCAGGCGTTTCGGTTCACCCTCGACCCGACCGGTGATCAAGCCCGCGCATTGGCACGGCATTTCGGTGCCCGGCGTAAGGCCTACAACTGGACGGTCGCCACCCTGAAAGCCGATATCGAAGCGTGGCACGCCAGTGGGATAGAGACGGCGAAGCCGTCGCTGCGGGTGCTGCGGAAGCGTTGGAACACGGTCAAGGACGAGGCGTGTGTTAACGCCGAGACCGGGGCGGTGTGGTGGCGCGAGTGCTCGAAAGAGGCCTACGCCGACGGCATCCGCGGCGCGGTGGACGCGTACTGGAACTGGCAGACCTCCCGTGCTGGTGAGCGTGCCGGGAAGAGGGCAGGTTTTCCGCGCTTCAAACGCAAAGGCCGCGACGCTGACCGGGTCTGTTTCACCACCGGCGCGATGCGCGTCGAGCCCGATCGCCGCCATCTCACGCTGCCGGTGATCGGCTGTGTTCGTACGCACGAGAACACTCGGCGCATCGAGCGTCTTATTGCGAAAGGCCGGGCGCGGGTGCTGGCGATTTCGGTGCGCCGCAACGGCACCCGTCTGGATGCCAGTGTGCGGATCCTCGTGCAGCGTCCGCAGCAACCCGGCGTCGCGCTACCCAGCTCGCGGGTGGGTGTCGACGTGGGTGTGCGTCGTCTGGCGACGGTCGCAGACGCTGACGGGGTGGTGATCGAACGGGTTGACAATCCGCGCCCGCTTGACGCCGCATTGCGGGATCTTCGGCACGCGTCCCGGGCACGGTCACGCTGCACGAAAGGCTCCCGGCGCTACCGTGAGCGCACCACCGAGATGTCCCGGCTGCACCGCCGGGTCAACGATGTCCGCACCCACCACCTCCACAGCCTGACAACGCGCTTGGCTAAAACCCACGGCCGCATCGTTGTCGAAGGTTTGGACGCGGCGAGGATGCTGCGGCAAAAGGGCTTGCCGGGCGCCCGCGCCAGACGGCGTGGACTGTCCGATGCCGCCCTGGGCACACCGCGGCGGCACCTGTCCTACAAGACAGGCTGGTACGGGTCGGACCTGGTGGTCGCCGACCGCTGGTTCCCATCGTCGAAAAAATGCCACGTTTGTGGGCATGTCCAGGACATCGGCTGGGATGAAAAATGGCAATGCGAAGGCTGTTTGGCCATCACGCACCAGCGTGATGACAACGCCGCCATCAACCTCGCACGCTACGAGGAAACACCTAGCGTCGTCGGCCCAGTCGGGGCCGCCGTCAAGCGTGGAGCCGACCGTAAGACCGGGCCTCGCCCGGCGGGTGGCCGTGAAGCGCGGAAGGGACGCAGCCGCAAGGCTGCCGAACAACCCCGTGACGGGGTGCGAGTCGCGTGACCACTAAAGATCACTCACTCGCAACGGTAGCAGCCGCACGATGCGGTCGGGCGAGGCGCGTCTTGCCGCCGTAGTAGGCCATTGGCGGGGCGGTCACGTCGGCATCGCTCCATCGCGGGTTCGCGCTGTGGTGCGCAGGATGGCGTCGCTGACGGTGTTGCATGCTTCGTGAAGCAGCATGTGGCCGCCGTGCGCAAGGTGTAGGTGTGTTGCACCGGGGATCGCCGCGGCCATTTCCTCGCCATGCACGGGTGGGGTGAGGATGTCGGCTGACCCGCTGATCACCGTGGTGGCGGCCGAGATGGTGGGCAGCACGGCTCGTTGATCGAAGGTCTTGAGTGTGCGCAGAAAGCCCAGCGCGGTCGCTGCGGGCGTGGCGCGGAATGCCTGGGCCAGCGCCGTGGCGACCTTGCGGTCGCCGGTCACGACGTCGCACAGCGGTCGGGCGAGGCTACGCATGACTTGCTCGCGCAGGGTGTGCGGTACGTGGTCGATCACGTCGAGTAGGGTGTCGATGCCCGGTAGTGCCAGAACCCGTGCGATACCGTGATCGGTGAGTCCTGCGGCTGCGGTGGCTACCAGCACCAGTCCGCAGGGGCGGACCAGCTGCTCGGTGGCGGCTCGGGCCAGGTAACTCAGCGCGGCCATGCCGCCCATCGAATGTCCGGCCATGGTGAGCGGGCCTGAGATTCGCAGCGCGGTCACGATTTCGGCGAGGTCCTGGGCCAGCTGGCCCGGACTGTAGGTGGCCGGTGCTGCACGTCCGGAGCTGCCGTGACCGCGGTGGTCGTAGTAGACGACGCGGATACCGGGCCGGCGTAGCCGCCGCACCACGCCCTGCCACGAGTGCCGGGTAAGACATAGGCCGTGCAGCAGAAAGACGGTGTGGTCGACTGGCCCGTCGGGCAGCCAATCGCTCACCGCGATCGGCACCCCATCACTGGTCTGCACGACACGCTCGTGGATCCCTGATCGGCGCGCAGTGAGCGTGCGTCGTGCGGTGCTGCGCGGCACCGGCGCTGCGGGAATCGGGGTGGCGACTGCCGGGGCGGTGCTCATCAGCGTTGTGCTGCACAGGTTTTGGGGTTCCACAGTCCACGATCCTGCTCAGCGGCGGCGGCTTCGGCGGCCCGGAACTGGCGCTGGTAGCGGTAGGGCGTGGAGTAGGTGTACTCGTTGGCGTATCCCTCGGCGATGAGGTCGAGGTTGATCAGGCGGCCGTCAAGGGTCCAGACATAGGCCAGGCGGCGGCCGTAGCGGTCGGTGCTGTCTTGGCTGGGATCGTCCTCCAGGTACACCAACTGTCCGGTGAGGGCGCTCTTGGTGAAGTCGGAGGCTTCTTGGGCGAAGCACTGCACCGGAGTGCGCGGATCGACGAGTTCTGGGGTGTCGATGCCGATCAGCCTGACCTTGGTGTCACCGTCGTCGGTTTTGACCCATAAGGTGTCGCCGTCGACCACGCGGGACACCGGTGCGGGCCCGGTGAGCGTGTCTGCGGGCGGTTGGACGGGGTAGTCAGTGCCGTCGGGTGGCGACTGCCCCGCGACGGAGGGCACCTGGCATCCGGCCAGTAAGACGGCGCCGACGAGCCCGGCGAGAACGCGCACGTGGCGGCGGGGGTTGCGTGGAGCAATCCGCGGTCCAGCGGTGTAGGACGGGGCTCCAGATGACGGCATGTCCATACGAGTGACAATAGTGCATGATCAGTCAATCGGGGAACAGTTCGTAAACACTCAACTGTGCGGGCTGGTGTTAGCGTCGGGTTGTGGCCCGTCTCGTCTTGCACAGTGTGCGCGGATTCCCGGTGACGGACTTTGCCGCGCACCTGCCCCTGGAGCTGAGGGTGACCGGACGTCTGCGTTCGACGGTGCCGGGTCGGTACTGGTTCTGCGAGATTCAACCGGCCGTGGTGTGCGCGTTGGGGGAGGGCGTCGAGCGCGATCACATCTATCCTGACCTGCTCAGCGAGGACCTCGGTTCGGTCACGGTCGCGGCGGTGGTGCTGACCCCGGCCGCCGGCAATCGTGTCCTGCAGTCAGGGATTGTGGACTTTCCAGTGCATGTGGCGGCGGTGCTGGACCCCGCTGTGAAGGCAGCGGGGCAGATGGACCCCGAGCGGGTGGGGTATCTGGGGTGCGCCCTCGTTGACGACGCCGAGGTGGCCGCAACCAGCCAGACTGTGGTGGAGCAGCAGGTTCGGGCGCTGCCCACACGCTGGTGATACCCGCTTCGCGGGCGAATCGGCGTCAGGAGTGCTCGGACCACCAATCGTAGAGCTGGGGCAGCGTGGGGCCGCCTGGGCTGGATTCAATGCTGGCAAGCAGTAGCTCGCTGTCGACGGTCCAGCCGATGCGGGCATGGCCCTGTGGGCTGGTGCCACACACCAGAGTGCCGACGGGCGCGTCGGGCGCTGCACGGCGGCGCCACGGGCCCGGCGACTGATAGTTTCCTGGACAGACCAGAACTGTTGTGCCACTGATGAACTGGGTGAGTGCGGCGTCCAGGGCATCGACGTCGTGGTAGAGGGTGAATCGTGCTGAGGTGTTCGGGGCGCTGGCGTTCGGGCCACACTCAGCGGCGCTGCGATTGTCGGCGGGAACCGGCGTGCAGGCCCCCGCTGGATAATCGGCCGGCATCAACGACGCAAGCCGGGGGTCGATCCGAGCGGGCACTGGGACAGTCGCGGAGGGAGATGGCTGGTCGGAGATGCTGCGCTCGGGCCAGAAGACGACGCCGGCCGTGACTACGACTGCCACCACACTGACGGCGACCAGCCACCACCGGCGGTGTCCTGGCTGGTGCGCGGCCTGGGGTCGGGGTACGACGTCGATCACAGGGTGCGAGGACGGGCCTTGGGGTCGCCGCGTCTCCGTTGAAGTTCGCGGTGGATCATAGGGCGCCGGTTCGTCTCCGGGCGCCCACGTGAAGAACTGACTTAGGACTGGTAACGGGGTGGTGTTGGGGTCCTCGTCGGCCGGTGCGGTGTTCACATCGCACCGGCCCTCGTTGGCGCTTCGCGGGGAAACGCCTCGTCGGTCAGCACCAGCACTGGAGGCAGTGCTGGTGTAGCGGCGTTTCACGGATGTCGACCTCTCGCGTTCGGGGATCGCCACTGCTGATGGTCCGGCCGCAGAGGGTCAGGTAGTCGCTGCGTGTGTCTCGGCCCGCGATAGCGTGTGCCACCCGCGCACCCAGTCGAATTGCTGCGTTCTCGCTCATCTTCGCTCAGCCTCATTCGAAGTCGCTTGCGACAAGTTCGCGGGGGATTGCCCACAGGACGTCGGGCTCCTGTCGGAACCGGGCGCCGAGGATGAGCGGCCACTGCCACGGTAGACACGGGTAGAAGATCAGAGACCCTGACGCGGCGGTCTGCTCATGGTGCAGACGCAGCTCAGCGATTGCCACTGCGGCGGTTAGGGCCGGTGTGAAGCGGATGTCGGTGTGCAGAAGGTCAAGCAAGACCCCTGGTGCGTCTTCGGCCTGGTCCTTCTTCGTGACAACGGTGGCCCCTCGCGCAACCCAATCGTCCCAGCGATCGTTGAGCGTCTTAACGGTCTCGTCGGGGAAGTAGAACGCCAGATTTGGTGTGGAAAGTACGCCAGCCATAGTCGGTTAGAGCCTCCGTAGTTGTTGCCTTGCAATATGTTTGGCTATCGCGCCGTCAGGGAAGCGCGATCCGAAGCGCCTTGCTGATTTCGGACATGGTGGGCAGGGACAAGGTCCCTAGCGCTTCGGTGAGTTCATCGTGGTAGAGCTGCACGATGTCATCGACGAGGACGTAGCCCACCAACGGGTCGGCCGCGGTCAACGGCACGACCGTGGGAACGTGGGCGTGCTTACTGGTTGTCGTAATACGTGCTGCCAGAACGGTATCGAGGTTTCTGTTCCTCGAGTTGTTACTGAGGATGACCCACGGCTTGGAGCCATGTCCGAGGTCCACTCGGTACGCCTGGCTGCGCAGCGCACGTGTCATTTACGCCCCTAGGTCTGGCGCTCGTGGCGGTTGCGTGCAGTGCGTCGTTCAGCATTGGCCGATTCGCTGTTGAACTCTGTGGCCAGCTGGGCGTAGCCCAGGTCGAGGACGTGCTCCTGCAGCGCTTCGGCCCCCGCCTGAAGCAGTGCTCGCAACGCCGCGGCCTCGGACTTGATGTCGTCTGCGACGTCGTGCTGGCTGGCCCAGTGCCGCAAGACCTCGAAGGCCGGCGAGCCCTGATTGAGGTAGGGGGCGATCGCCGCCTCGTCGGAGTCGCCAAGGATCAGGCTCACACGCTTACCCATGGTGCATAGTATACACCGAATTCAGGCGTAGAGGCCAGCGTATAAGTAAGTGTGCGTCGACACCTGGTCCGTGTGCGCGACGCTGGGCCGTATCAGAGTTGGCGAATCGCGCGATCAGCCCCTCGGGTGGCCCGCGACAGGCTGCTAGTTTCAACCCGTGACGTCCCCGCGGGCCGGGGGGATAACCGATCTCGGACGACCACAGGAGTGATGAGCGTGAAGACTGCATCCGTGACCTCAATGTTGGCCTGCACGTCGGCGGCGTTGACCGTGGGCCTGCTCGGCACACCCACGGCGGCAGCGGATGTGGAGACCACTACGTTCGGTGATGACGCCGAGCTGGTGGACAACGGTGTCGTGCAGGCGTGGGTCGTCAGCGATCTCAGGCGCAGTGCTGATGTCATCGACTACCCGGTGCACGGCACGCTGTGGGAGGCCACGGCCACCGGCGTGGCCGTCGCTGGAACGGTGACACCGGTGGTGTCCAATTTCAATGCACGAGCCGCCGACGGCGCGACCTACCGGGTGTTGTTCGGAGCGGCCACACCGCTGGGCGTCAACCCCGCCACGCTCGCTGAGAGACAGCACACGACAGGCAAGCTGTACTTTGACGTCACCGGCACCGCGCCCGAGACTGTGGTGTACAACTCGATGGGCACCGACCGAGCGGCGTGGGTCGCCCCGCCGCCGCCGGCCACCGGCGGCGGCCAGTGGAGCCCCCCAGTGGGCACACAGTCCACCCCGTCGGCCACCGCGGGGGTCGACGGTGCGGACGTCGCCGAAATACCGCCGCTGGACGCCGAAGGCGCCGGAGCCGAGGCCGGCGAAACCGTGCCGACAGACGCGCTACCCACCGGCAGCCAAGGAACCCCCGTCGAGGCGACACCGGCAGCGACAGGCGGCAGTCAGGGCACCCCGGTCGCCGAGGGCAGTCAGGGCACCCCCGTCGAACCCAGTGCTGCCCCCGTCAGCCCCGCCCCAGACGCGGCGGCCGCCGCGGGGACCCCACAGCCTGAGACCGCACCTGCAGGCAGCCAAGGCACCCCCGCCACCGCGGCACCGACGACCACGGTGATCGCGCCGCCGCCCAGCTGAGCGCGGGGCCCGCTACGTCGACTCAGCGCTATTCCGGACGCTCCGCGCTACCAGCGAGCAGCATGTCTATGCCCTCGATCAGGGCCTGGTCGTCGGCTTCGTAGCTCGCCCAGGTCTCCACGTCGTTGCGCTCAACGCCACCTTCGATAGCGGCCGCGGCAACGGCGTGGATCGTGGTAGAGGTAATGTCGCGCAACAGGATCAGGTCTTCCAGAGCCCGTCTCGTTGTCTCAGCGGTGGCATCTGAGCGAGGGCGGCCAGGGGATGGCTCGTTGCCGTCGCTGTCAACTCCCAGCAGCATGCGGTTGCGGACTGTGTTCATCCCGCCGATCAACAGGTTGATTCGGTCGACCACTTCAAGCGTCAGCTCCCGTGGCACGTCGGCAAGCCACGTCCCAGGAACAAGCAGATGGTCAACGCCAGGCGTAGTCATCACCCAAGCTCCCTTTCGCTATACCTATTCCGGACGATCATTGTTAGTGCTCGCCGGTGGGGGCCAATTGTTGCAACAATCAACGAACTCCCGTACCAAGGCGGCCAGGTCGTCGGCCGCATCCGTCTCATTGTCTTGATCGCCAGAAGCTGCGGCGGTTACGAAGCGTTTTTCGGCGTCGTCGAGTGCTTTGATGTAGCTGTCCAACGTCGACAAAATCGTGTCGGTGTCAGCGTCAAGATCGGCGGTGCAGTCCGTAGGAGCCGCAGGCAGAGGCGAGTCAGTGGCGTCTACGGCCGCGTTCAAATCCGCTTCCGTGGGATCGCCGAGAAATCGCCAGAAGACGTCGCGGCAGTCGGAGCCGCGGTGGATCTGCTCCACGATGCCCAGCCGATCAAGGGCGCACAGTTGCGGATAAACTCGATAGCCGGTCTCGTCGTATCGATGTGCGCCCAGCAGCTCGCAGACGTGACGTGTCGACGCCGGCAGCGGCCACTCAGTGCGCAGCGCGGCAAGTATTTGATCGCGCAACGCGACGGTCCGCGCGGACGGCCTACCCAACAGCTGGCCTCGGAACGGCGGTGCGTGCGGTCATTGGCCGATTCTGCCTCTCCGGTGTGACAAGCCGTGCTCGATTCCAACTGTAGCAGTAGGTGCTACAGTTGTGTAGTCCGTTCTGCTACAGTCTCGCTGTGACTGCCCGTGGAGATATCCCGTCGGCCGAGCGTGAGCGACTGCATGAGGCAGCTCGCGGCGCCGACGACGCTGCCGCTGAGTTGAAGGCCGCCGTCCGGGCCGCCTGGCTGGCAGGTGCCTCGATTCGCGCGATCGCCACGGAGTTGAGGAAGTCGACGCGCACGATTCAGAACTGGCTAGAAGGAGTCCGGCACGACGCACCTTCGCTGGAATCCTGATACCGGACAGTTCAAACGGATGCTGCGGGAGAATACCTGCCCTGCAACACAATCGACACCGTCGGTCCGGTTTGTCGGCGGTCGCTGCGGGGCGACGAAATGACCGGCGGCGGTGGTTGCTATGGCAGCGTGCTTCTTGACGACGAACTTTGGGCGTCGCTGACGGCGATAAACGGGCGAAATGTGCCATGGGTCCGCGGCTGCGTGCTCGATCACGATCACCACGGCGATCACGGCGCACCAGCGAATTCCTTGGACGAGGCAGGGCAGCAGCAGTGGATTCGTTGGCCCGATGCAGGCCGCGCGCGCCTCGAGGCTGTCGAACCTTCCCCGCCGGGCCGCCACTCAGCACCTGACCGCCCGACGCCGCGACCTCCGACTAGGACCACTGCCGCCCCACCTCATCGACGCGGCCATGGCGGGTTACCGGAGACGGGAACACAGGTCGAAGCGCTCTGGGCGATTGCGGCGGCGCTTGAACGGGTGGCCGACGTTGTCGCGGCTTGCCTTGGCAGTCTGCCTCGCGGCGACTGAATCGGCACAAAGGGCCGGCGGGGCGCGCTCGCCTTCTCGATGGTGTCGGGTGTGCCAGAGTGGTGTCGCGTGCTCGCCGTGCGAGCCGCGATTAGTGGTGGCCAGCGGCGAGCGACTCGATCGCCTGGTACGCATCGCGTTTCATGGCGTCGATGACGTCCTTCGCCTCACCGATCGCGGCGAGCATCTCCGCGCGTGCCCGGGCGGCTTCGTGCGGCAGTGCGGTGTCAACGGGTTCCCAGTCTGAACGTAGCCAGTCGCGCGCATCACTGAGCGCCGAGCGGGCAGAGTCGAGGGCCGCCAGTGCGTTGACGAAAAGGTCTGTGCGGGTGGGTAGTTCAGTGCTCATGGCGATCCTTGCGGTGGTGTTCGTTGGGGAGGCGGATTGATAGCGTCTGTCGAGACGTTGTTCAGGTTTGTGCGCTCGCTGCCGACCGCGCCCGCATCGCGTCGCGTCGTAGCGCTTTCGCTAAGCGGGTGTTGTCGGTGAGGTCGGCCACCGTTGTCAGCGTGCGTGCGATCCGTGAGAACAGCGCTGGGGGAGCGGCGATCGGGCCGCCGCTGTGATCGGACTGGATCAGACCAGCCAACGACAGCAGCTGTGCAGTCTCATATCGCCGCGCGTGGCGGTCGGCGTCGTCGATCGCCGGGGAGCTTTCGAAGAAGAGCAGGGCTTCAGCGAGGCCAGCCACGAGAAGGCCGAAGCTGGCCACGCTGATATGGGCGCTGCGTGGCAGCGCGAACAGATCGCTGCCGGGTTCCTCGTCGGCGAACGTGGCCACCAGGCGATCAGCCAAGGCGTCAAGCGCGGCGTCGTCAAGGTACGGTCGAGCGGTTCGTTCGGTCACTCCGAGTTGCGCGGCGGCGGTGGTATGCCGTTCGGCAAGAACGGTCTCGGCCGCTTCGACGGTCAGTGTCATGCCTCGCTCACCTACTCGTGCTACCAATCCCATCGCGCACTGGTGCAGCCAGTCTGGTGCCGGGTTGAGGCCGCTGCACTTGTCAGTCATCTGCGCGTTCTCCGTCCTGTGCACGTTGGAGCGCGGCTTCGGCCCGCTGCAGCGGTGTGCCCTGCAGCACTGCCGGTCCCGGTGTTTCGGCGATCGCTGCGGCGATCGCTTCGTCGATCCGGCTGGAGCTTTCACCTGGCAGGGGAGTGGTGCCGTATTGATGCTTTGCGCCATTGGGGGCAGCTATAACGGTGACCCGGATCGGTACGTGCAGGTTCAGGGTGCGCAGCCGGTCGGTGATGGCGGCGGTGAGTGAGTCGGCGTAGGCATGCAGTTCCTCGCGGCGCAGTTCTTCCAGCGTGTCCCTTAGTGCCGCAAGGGAATCCAGAGCCTGCTGCTGGGCTTGCTCACCAGGGGTGGGCTCGTACGGTGGCTGCTCGGCGTGCCACCGTTGGTAGGCGGCGACTTTGTCCGGATCGTTGATCCACGCGGCCAGACCGTGTTCGTCGCGGTCGTGCAGCCATTCCATGCCCGGTGGTGGCGGCTCGTCGGGGATATCGTCGGGTTCGGGGATATCGAGCTCGCGTTGGTCGATCTCGTCGAAGGCGTCGAGGTAGGGGTCGGCGTCGAGGTCGCGCAGAATGTTGTCGACGGACAGGTCCACGGTGATCGGTTGGGTGCGGTGCCGCAGCAGGTGTTCGTCGTCGGGTCCGACGGTGGAGGCCAGTGTTTCGCGTACGCGGGCGGCTTCCCAGGAGCCAGGGCGTCCGCTGAGGATTTGTGTTGTGCTGCCGACGTTGGCGGCTGCACCGGCCAGTGCGTGGGTGACGAACTCGGCCCAGTCGATGTGCAGCGCCGCTCGCGGGTCGGGGTCGGCTTCCCATCCGCCCGAAGCGCTTTGCCGCAGAGGCTGGTTCGTGAGTTTCGTTGCTTCTGTCAGCGCGTCGATGGCGTCGTGGAGGACCTCGATATAGGGCCGGGGTTGCGCGGCGTCGGTGTCGGTGAGATAGCCGGCATCGAGCAATGCCGCCGAGAGCACCCGGCGGTAGGGCTGGCCGATGGTGCGGGCCACGCCACGCAGATTGTCCCGGTCGGGCAGCGCCCGCAGCCCGTTGGTCCGCCAGAGGCGCAAGTTCTCGCGCGAGATGCCAATCCGGCGGGCCAGTTCGGCGTCGCTGACCCCGTGTGCGGCCTTGTAGTGGTCTATCAGGGCGACCAGGCGGGCGATTGCCATGCGCCGATTATCGTGCGACACTACCGATTGTGTCAAGTAGCAATACGCACTAGTGACAAGCAATAAGCGCCGGATAGCCAAGTGATACTTGACATAAGGTAGCTTATCGGCAATGCCGCTAGGGCGCATTACGGCTTTACAGCATTACGGCGATATGCGAAAATGGGGCTATGTCGTTTCATGGCTTCGTTGCCGTCCAGGCCCGTGGTGTCGTCGCGTTGCCTGCCGAGGTGCGGCGGCGGCTGCACCTCGACGAGTCCGGTGCGCAGGTTGAGATCACTGAACGCGAGGACGGGGTTCTGGAGCTGCGGCCTGCGCTACCGATTCCGGCTGACCAACGATGGTTCTGGCAGGACCGTTGGCAGCGACGGGAGAAGGAAGTCGACGAGCACGTGGCGGCCGGGCGGGTCACCGTTCACGACGACGGCGAGGCATTCCTGGACCATCTCGACGAGCTGGACGCGCAGGCGGACGACGTCGAGCCCGAGTCGTGAAGTTCGAGACGACACCGGCGTTCGATGCCGACTATCGCCATCTCAAGGCCGAGCACCGAAGAACCTTCCGCGATGTGGTGAGGGCGAAATTCGTTCCGGCTTGCGATGCCTACGCCGCGGATCCGGCGACTCCATGGCCGCGGTCCCTGCGTGTGAAGTCTGTGCAAGGCGCGCCTGGCATCTTGGAGATGACGTGGTCGTTCGCCAGTCCCGACGGACGGGCCACTTTCGAACTGGTCACTGTCGACGACGAGTTGCGCTGTCGGTGGCGCCGCGTCGGAGACCACGATGTCTTCAAGTCCCCCTAGACCGAGGTGGGCCTTCCCCTCCACCACCCCCTGCCCACGCACTAAATACGTCACTGTGACGACACATCCGCGTGCAAGCTGTCATCCCGAAGGAGCAGAATGCCCACCATGGTGATCTCCTCCGCCCTGGATGCACAGGCACGCGCTGACATCGACAGCCGCCCTTGGTACGTCGTGACCTACCGCGATCGCGACGTCGTCAACGTTCAGGAGTTCAGCACCCTGCGACCGGGCCGGCGCTTGATGTCTCGCCACTGGAACGGGTTTCGGCTCTTCGACGAGCCGGCGTACCTCGCGTACGCCGGAGGCACTTATGCACACCGCTGCAAGCCCTGGGAGGTGTGGCAGGTCAAGCCCACCCGACCGTTGCGCTACGAACCTACATCGGTGCCGGGTTTCACCACCCGCCAACTTCGAGCTCGCCGCATCGAAGTGGTGCAACGCATGGCCCCAGGATTCGAGTACGGGCCCCACGGCCGCACAGTCCGGGCACTCGTCGAAAAGCTCGCCCAGGTCCCACCCCAGCATCCCGATCCGGCACGGCGCGATCTCGACTACGAAATCGCCATGACCTTCCTCGAGGAGCAACGGGGTCACGGAGGGTGGCTCCACGATTGCCGGGTGTCGCTGGCCACTGCATACCTGGACTGCCTCACGTCGGTCTCATCTACCGGGCCGACGACCGGCCGCTGGAAACAGCGTCTGGCAACCGGCTTGCCGGTCCACACCCTCTTGGACGCGGCCATTTCCGGTCTGCCGATCCCGCGCGTCGTCGCTGAGCGGTGGAACCTCACCGAAGATTCGAGTGCCAGAATCTGACCTCAACAGCATCATTGTGCTGAGACGTCCGCTGTGCTGGGACCGTCGACAAGGCGGGCAGGGCCGCGTGAAAATCAGTGCGCGGCCCGGACGCAATATCCCCGTAGCCTGGACATATGACCAATGATGACCACTCGCGGCCGCTGCTACGAGTCATAGACGGCGGACCCCACGCCGCCAACGCGTCGATCGACGCGCACCTCACCATCGCCGACGTCGCCGCCGCGTGCGGCCTCCCGCAGCCGGTTATCGCTCAGCTAGTTCCCCGAACATGGACCGCCGACGGGTGGATGTACACCCCCGCCCAGCTAGAGGAAGCAGTCCGGATCGCCCGCAGAAGACGCTCCGGCGACGGAGACGGCATCGACACCGAATGGCTGCCCCCGAGGTGACGACGCGCCGCGGCCTCTTACTGAGCCTCCTGACGTGGCTTTCGGTCACCGCCGCAGGCGGCATCCGCCAACGTCGGCTTGGCAGCGGGACCCGGTTCAGATTCTGAGAGGTCTGCGGTCACGCTGAGATGTCTTGCGCCGGCGCCGCTGAGCATGAGCGTCCGCGGCGTAGCGCCACTCAAGCCGTATTGGTCCGCGCCAGCCGTTCGCGTGCAAGACGATAGCGTGGATTTGCTCGTTCGTTAGCCCGGCGAGGCCGCCGTCTGCGTCATGAGAGCCGACCATGATTCGGCCACGGAGGAGCGGCACGGTGCTTGGCCGCAGTTTCGCCGCGTACATGAACAGCTCAGTTGCGGGCCGATTGACAGCGCGCGGCTCTGGCCCGGGCCAGCGGCTGAACCAGAAGTCGAGACGCCCAAACGGGCCGCACTCTGTTGCGAATGTCTCGACAAACCTGTCCGGCGGGTAAGGGGCGCGCAGGTACATGGCCAGCTCGTCACGATCGGCGACGTCGATCAGGTCAAGCGACAACGGATGCAAATAGTGGTTCGCGTCGTGAATAAAGATCGCTTGTGGCATCTCTATATCGTAATCAGCTTGCCCGACACGTCCGGCGCCAACAAACACCGTGATGGGTATGGTCATCGGGTCAGTCCTTGTTCGTTGGCGCTGCGGGTCCTGTGGTGTGGTCTGCGCTGTTGTTGGTCGGTCCACCACTGCCGCTGCTGATCGGTGAGCCCATCGGTGAGCGGCTGTTCCTGGTCGCGGTGGTGGTCCTGTTCGCTGGGGATGAGGGCGGCGAGGTGGGGGTGTTCGCGCCAGGCGTCGCCGTAGATGGCGTGGCCTGCCCAGAGGCTGATGGCGGGTGTGGCTGGTCCGGTGAGTTGCAGGGGCGAGGTGTGGTCTTCGTCGAATGACATGACCAGGGTGCGGGCGTGCGGTTGGGGGTAGAACTCGGCGAGGTCTTGGTACCAGAACGATGTGTAGCCGCCGTCGGGGCGGCTGCACATCAGCCGCAAGTTGGTGGTCAGCACCGCGGCTGGGCGGTGGTTGCGCCAGCTGGGTTGGGCATCCTGCTCGGCGCGGCGTCGTCGGCCACGGTTGACCGCTCCTTGGGTGGCCATCGCTCCGGCCATGAGTAGCGGATTGACGAAGAATGTGCCGCCGGCGCGGTCGAAGTGGCCGTCGCCACCGACTAGGCGGCTGTAGTGGGCGGGGGCGCTGAGCCTGGTCACTTCGTTGGGTTGCAGCAGTGGGCCATGGGTTGCCACCACGGGTGGTTCCACTCCCCTGCTCAGCGCGGCGGCGCAGCCTTGGGTGTAGCTCCACCATGGGTCGTCGGGCCCTGTGGTTGTGCCGCGGTCGGCGTTGTCGGTACGTTCTGAGTTCACAGCGCCAGCCCTTCGTCGGTGTCGCGGTCGTGCTCCTGGCCCTGTTCCTGTTGGGAGGCAAGGTAGTCGGCGGCGCGGGAACGCTCGGCGATTTTGTGGGCGAAGCGGTACTGCTCGGCGGTGTCGAGGCCGGATTCCTCGAGGAGGAACGGGGTTGGGTTGAGGTGCAGGGACCATCCGGGTTCGCGGCCGGCGGCCCGCATGCGGTGCTGGGCCTCGGCGGCTTTGGCTTTGGCTGCCTCGGATTGGGCTTCTAGACGCAGCATTGTGGTCAAGGTGGAATGTTCTTCTCTGAGCGCGGCCAGTTCGTGGCCGCGGTCGAACTGCTCGACCTCAGTGGTTTGGAGGTCTTCGATGGTGGCGGTGAGCTGGTCGTGGTTGCGTTGTAGCCGCTGGTGATGGTTGGGAAGGTCCTTGTAGAGGTTCTCCAGGCGGGTGAGCAGGCCCCGGGTTTTGGCGCTGCCGCTGTCGTCGCGGCTGCCCACGGTTTCGTGCAGATCGAGCACCGTGGCGTCGATTTCGGCTGACGGCACGTCGGCTTTGATCCACAGTTTCGAGTTCATGTGGTCGCGGCGGGCGAGGAGCCCGACACCGTTGATCGAGGCGTTGAGCGGGCGGTTCTCGTAGCCGGGGGCGTTTTTCATGGCGTGGTAGGTGTTGCGGCAGACGGTGGCGAACGCGTCGGCGGCGTCCTTACGCTCCTTATATCCACGGCCTTCGACCAGGACGGTGGGACGGGCATCGGGGTTGCGGGCGGCGACGTCTTCAACCACGGGCGCCAGGGCCTGCAGGTCGGAGTTGACGATGGCGAGTTGGCGTTGGGTGGCGGCGATTTCGCGGTCACGGCTGGCCAGGGTCTCGTGGTGGGAGCGTTCCAGTGCGGCGAGGTGGTCGATCTCGTCTTGGAGTTGCACCTGTCGCACGTAGCGGGGGTCGCCGGTGGCGATGGCCTTGGTTTCGGCGGCGCTGGCGCTGAGGTCTCCCCCACCGACGTCCTCGACTTCATCGACGGCGATGTCGGCGCGTTTGACCTGTTCGATGAACAGCGATTTGGCCTCGATCTTCTGCCACATCACCGTGTCGTAGCTGCCTTCGACGACGTAGTTGAAGATGTGAACCGCGCGATTCTGGTTGCCTTGTCGGATGATTCGGCCCTCGCGCTGCTCCAGATCGGCTGGGCGCCAGGGCACGTCGACGTGATGCAGGGCGACCGCGCGGGCCTGTACGTTTGTGCCGGTACCCATCTTCTCTGTTGATCCGAGTAGCACCGAGACCATCCCGCGGTTGCATTCATCGAACAGTCGTAGCTTGTCCTCGGGTTTTTCGGCGTCGTGGATGAACCGGATTTTCTCGGCCGGCATGCCGCGGCTGATCAGCTCGTCGCGGATGGCGGTGTACATGCCGAAGCTGTCTTTGGGTTTTCCGGCCTTTCTGGTGGGCGTGCCCCGGTCGCAGAACACGATCTGCAGCCCGCCGGGATTGGGCATGTCGTGGCCGTGCTGGGGGTCTTTGTAGATGCGGTCGGCGGTGGCCTTGTGCACCGCCATGATCTGGTCGGCCACTGCTGCGGTACGCGAGTATGCCGGGGCGGGCAGGTGCACCATCCGAGGGTCGAGGCTGGCCTCCCGGCCGTCGTTGCTGATCTTGAGGATGTTGTCGCGGGCCATGTTCTTCGGGTCGATGTCGGTGGCCCGGTACCCGAGGTCGGTGATGAAGTCTTTGAGTTCCTGATCGGCTGGGATGTTGATGATGGTGCGTTTGCCGCCGACCAGTTCCGGCAGCTCGATGTCGGCCTGGTCGAGCACCTGGTCGCGGGTGATGACGTCGGTGAACACCGAGGACAGCTTCAGCAGCTCCTGCAGGTTGCAGAACTTGCCGACGCGGGTGACCGGCCGCAGCTGGGTGCCGGTGGCGTTGACCTCGACGGTGTTGATGGTGGAGGTGAACGCTGCTCCCCAGTCGTTGAGGTGGAACACGCCGGCGTCGTCGAGCAGGTCGGGACGCAGGTAGCGCTGCATGACATACATTTCGCCGAGGCTGTTGGCGACGGGAGTGCCGGTGGCGAAGGTGGCGACCCGCTCGTCGGCCGCGGTGGGCTGGCGGCCGGCGGCCAGGGCCTCCTCGCCGCGGCGCTGGCGCAGCATATCCATCTTCATCGCCAGGTCGTCGGCACGCTCAGATCCGTTGGGGCACGCCAATTCCTTGACTGCTGACAGCCTTGTTCTGTTTTTGAACATGTGGGCTTCGTCGATGAAAAGGTAGTCCGCGCCTGTCTGCTCGAACCGCAGACCGGTGTCCTTGCTGGCCTGCTCGGTGAGGTCTTTGAGTTTGGTTTCGTAGCGCTGCAGCGCCTTCTCGAGACGTTTGACGCTGGTTGGGGTGGTGTCCTCGGTGGTGGCGGTGAGTGCTTCGCGCAGGATTTCCAGTTCGCGTTCGATGTAGTCGCGTTGCACCTCGGGCCCGACCGGGATCGCTTCGAACAGCGACTGCGGCGCGATGACCATGTCCCAGTCCGAGGTGGCAGACTGGGCGATGAAGCGCCTGCGGCCTTCGGGGTCGGTTCCCGGTGCGCCGAGCAGGATTTCAGCGCTGGGGTACCACCACTTGGCCTCCTTGCCGACCTGCTCAATGATGTGGTTGGGCACCACGAGCCAGGGTTGGCGTGCCAGCCCGAGTCGGCGCATTTCCATCGCGGCCATGAACATGGTGCCGGATTTGCCTGCGCCGACCACGTGGTCGAGCAGCACGTTGGGCTCGGCGATGATTCGTGCCACCGCGTCGCGTTGGTAGGGGTGCGGTTCGAAGCGCTTCGACAGGCCGGGCAGGGTCAGCGCCGCACCGGAGTATTTGGGTGCCCGCAGGCAGTTGAACCGTTCGTTGTAGACATTGACCAGTTCGTCGCGGCGAGTCTCGTCGGCGAAGATCCATTTCTGGAACGCCTCGCTGATCTTGGTGGCTTTGGCCTGCGCGGCAACCGTCGCGTCGCGGTTCACGCCGGTGCGGCCGGTGCGCTCGGTCTCCTCGGCGGTGTACTTGACGACGATTTCCTTGTTGTTGCACACCATTTCGAGCAGGTCGATGGCGTCGCGGTTGTCGTAGCGGGTTCCCCAGGTTTCGAAGAAACTGGCATGTGCCCGGTCGTGGGCGGGGCATTCGATGGTCCACACGCCTTGGATGTGATCGGCAGTGACGCGGGGAATCTTGTGCTCGGAGGGTGCGAAGGTTTCGCGGGCGAACTGGCCGACGTAGCGGGCGTCGATCCAGGGGGATCCAGGTCGGGCGCTGATCTGGCTGGCCTGCCGGTCGACGGGCTGCACCGTGCGCAGCGCGTCAACGTATTCGTGGTAGCGGGGATCGTTTTCGGCGGCCTTTTGAGCCTCCCGCAGCTGGCGGCGCACGTTGCCCGACAGGGCGGTAGCAGCAGGTATCAACACGTCGGGGTCGCGCAGTGAGGGAAACACCAGGCCGCGCAGGTGTTCACGGGCGGCGTCTTTGTCTGTGCCCAGCAGGGTGGCGATGTGGTCGAGGTCGACGCCGCCGTGCTGGTCAAGGCTGATGGCCAGAGCTTCGTCGGCGGTTTCGGCGCGGTCGCGGATGGTGGGCGGCCCCAGCAGGTCGACGCTGAAGATCGGCGCCTTGCGGACCTCCTTGGTCTGCTCGTCGTAGGACTCCAGGGCCAGCACCGTGGTCCAGGACGGGTCGTTGCGCAGGGCGGTGACGATGTGCGGGCGCAGCTTGTAGGGGTTGGGGGTCTCCCAGGCCTGCTGGTCCCACTGCTCGACGAGTTCCTCGGGGACCCGCGCGGCGTCGGGGTTCTTCTTGCGCCACAACTCGATCTTCTTGGCGAGCTTTTCGTCGCGTTTGTCCTGGGTGACCTCGGCGGGGGTGCTCCACTTGAACCGCTGGATCGGGCCGTGGCGTTTGACGTAGGCGTCGTAGATGCGGTTGAGCTGGCCGCGCAGATGCTCGCGGTCTTCTGGCGGTAGCCCGTTGCGCTGGGATGCCACGACGGCGTTGGCGGCATCGCGCAGCGCCAGCAGCTTGATCGTTTCGTCTTTGCGGCTCTGATAGACCTTGGTTTCGACCCATTTGTCGCGGTCCCAGGATTCGAACCGGTCGGCCTCGGCGTTGAAACGCAGGGTGCCGTAGGCGGGCAGTTGCCCGGCGCTCGCTTTGGTCAGCAGGCCGGGATCGAAGCTGACTTCGGTGACGTCGGTGAGGCTGCTCGGGCTGGCGGTCAGGCCGCGATCCTTGTCGATCGCGGTGTCGATGATGCTGCGCAGGCAGCGGGCGACCTGGTCGCCGACCGCCGAGGGGTCCATCGTCTGGACCTGCAGGGTGGTGCTGCCGTGGATCCCGTGCCCGATCATCGGGGTGCCGAGCATGTGTTCGGGATGCTCATGGAAGTAGGTGTTGACCGGCAGCGACGACGTCTGTCCGTCGCCGGTGACGAGGTCCATGTCGGCTACCTGCAGCCAGCTGTCCTCCCCCACTGCGATCTCGCGGTCGGCCTCGCGGCGGCGCAGCACGAGGATGTCGGTGACGACCTCGGTGCCGGCAACCCGGCGGAACGCCGCGGTGGGCAACCGCACGGCGCCGAGCAGGTCAGCGCGGGCCAGGATTTCACGGCGGGCTTTGTCGTCGACGTTGTCCATGGTGTAGCGGCTGGTGAGCGCCACGACGTAGCCACCGGGGGCGGTCAGGTCCAGCGACTTGACGATGAAGTGGTTGTGGATGGACAGCCGTTTCGGGTTGTACGAGGGGTCACGCAGCGCGAAGTCCCCGAACGGCACGTTGCCGATGACGGCGGCGAAGCTGCCGTTGGGCACGTTGGTGGTTTCGAAGCCCTCCGAACGGATTTGGGCCGACGGATACAGGTGGGCGGCCACCGCGGCGCTGATCGGGTCTTTCTCCACCCCGACCATCTGGGCACTCTTAGGCGCCAGGCCAATGAAGGTGCCCGATCCGCAGCCCGGCTCCAGGACGCGGCCGCCGCTGAATCCGGCGTGTTGCAAGGCTTTCCACATGTGTTCGGCGATGGCCGGGTCGGTGTAGTGGGCGTTGAGTGTGCTGGCTGAGGCGGCCCGGTACTGGCTCTGCCCCAGCACCTCTTTGAGGTATTCGCGCTGGGATTCGTAGGTGTCCTTGCGGGTGTCGAACACATCGGCGATCGCGCCCCAGCCCGACCAACACGCCAGGGTCTGCTGCTCGGCGGCGGTGGCGGACCGTCCGTCACGCTGCATCCGCGTCAGGGTGTCGATGACGGCGATGTTGGCCAGCAGCCGGGCCTTGGTGCCCGACGGGACGCGGATGTCGGTGCCGGGCTGAAAGTCCACCGCTGGCGGGTGCACCACCTCCTCCAGTGGGTGCGGGGTGGCCGCGGCCGGAGCCACGTGCTCGGTGTCGGCAGCATCGTGGACGGCGTCACGGCCGACGGCGGTGTCGGGGACCGCGCTGAGGGTGGGCCGATTCTCGGCTGGCCTGTCGGCGGTAGCGGCGAGGGTGTCCACCTGCATCGCTGACCCCGGCGGCACCAGGGTCAGCGCGGGTCGCTGCGGGGAGTTGAGGGTCGACGAGTCGACCGCCGGCGGCCTCGTGTCCTGGCCCTGTTCCTCGGTGACGTCGCGGTCGGGGAAGCGCACCGGAGGCAGCGGGGCGCCACCAGGGTCGATGACCCGGGGATCGGTGGGCAGGTCGAAGCTGTCCTCGGCGAACAGCGCCAACTGTGGGTCGTCGAACTCGCTGCGCTGACGCGCCTTCTTCTTGCGGGTTACTCGATCGGGTACCCGTCGGCCCTCAGCTCCTCCTCCACCAGCGGGGTGAGTCGGGGCACCAGGTGGTGGCGCGGGTGGGTGGGCACCGGACGGCCCTCCTCCGCGCGAGTCGCGAGCAGGTAGGCGGCTTTGACCCTGAACATCGCCGATCGTTGTGGCCACACCGTGTCGGCCAGATCCTCCACGGACTCGTTGGGTTCGGTCCGGTAGCGGACGTCGCGCCACCGGTCCTGCCAGCTCACCTCGGGACTGGGCCGGCTGACCGGCTCCGGCTGATCCTCGGCCGGTGTCGGAATCAGCGCGTACAGTTCCTGGCGCACGACCGCTTCCCTGGCGTTCTGCAGGGCTGTCTCGTGCAGGCCGACCGTGGTCTGGTGGTCGGGCTCCTGACCGGGGTGGGCCGTCCGCCACCGACTGATCGCGTCCTGCGCCAGGTCGATCGACAGCGCTGCGGCTTTGTTGTCCAGCCGCTCGGTCACCAGGTTGAAGAACGTCTCGGTCTGCTCGCTCGTCCAGCCCGTCGGCAGGCCGAGCTGCCGGTAGGCGGCCTGCACCGCCTCGCGCATCCATTGGCTGCTCACGCGCTTCATTATCCGATGCGTTGATGCTGAACAGATCCGGTTGCTGCTGGTCGCCCATAGCAGCCTCCCTACGGCCATACCGCTAGTCATGGATTTCTCCCTTACCTGCGGCATCGCCCTCATCGGGGCTGCCCGAATCTGGATCTGGCACGGCCCGCCGTGCCGGATCCCCCACTTCTGCTATGGAGACGTTGACACGGCTTAAAGCCTCATCGACGTCGGACAGAAGCTGCGCCACGCTCTGTGCCTGGCGGTTGAGTCTGATCTTGATTGCCTTCAACGTGTCTCGCAGCGCGTTGAGCGGCACGAGCGCGGGATGGGCGATCGCGGACCCGATCCGCACTGGGGCTCCCCCACGCAGCACGGTCAGCGCCGACCCGCGTTCCCACATCAGGAACCGGTCGATACGGTCGAGCGTCTCGGCGGTCGGCACGTACCCGCGTTGGCCCAACGTGGCCAGGGTCGAGCGTCCGGGGCCGCCGATCGCGGCAAACTTCGACTTGGTCATGTTCAGTTCGCGTAGCCGACGCTCGATCGCGGTGACCAACCCGCTGTAATCCCACTGGGCGGGGTCCTCGTTCGGGTCGAACAGGGTGTCGAGGGTGACCCCGGACCCTGCCTGCTCCTCGGGCAGGGTCGACTTCGGCAGCTGCCGGTACACACCGCGCTCGCGCGGCACCGGGTCGCCGCCGTGCAGAACCGCCCGGGCCGACCCGGGCTCCCACACCAGCAGGTCATCGAGTTTGGCGAGCGTCTGCAGGTTCGGGACACGATCCGCGTCACGCAGGCTGGTCAGGGTCGAGCGCGATAGGATTCCAAGCTTGGAGGCGCCAAGGAGGCTGAACCCCAGCTCCCGTAGACGAATCTGCATCTGCTGGGACAACCGTTTGACGTCGGGTTGCCCGCCGGATTCCGCGTCGAGCTCAACGGCCGCGATGATCGCCTCCCTGGGTCCGCTGCTCAACAGGACCGCAAAAGCCCTGATTGGTCCCAGATATTACATGCCTGACGCGCATACAGATAGGTCAACGTTGCGCAATCGTCAATCGCCTTCGCGCAACGGATTGATGTAGACCCAGGTGTGAGCAGGCCGCCGGGCGTCGTTTGTACGACTGGATGTCGCGGCTTAGCCTGCGCTGCGGGTTGCTGTTTGTGCAGCGTCGAGGATCTCGTCAACGATGGTGTGGTGGACCTTGTGGTAGCGCCCGATGGTGCTTGGCGGGGTGCCGGTGTCGTGCTGGGCCAACATCGCGGCAACGACTTCGGGATGCTTGGTCGTGGGGTGTCGTTTCATCCGGCCTTGGGTTACCCCGCTGTGGACAAGGGTCTTGGCCAGCGGCAGCCATTTCTGGATTCCAGTGTCGTCGACGCTGTCGTGCGCAGGTACGCGCATCTGGTGTGCGGATGTGCGGCTGGGGACAGCGGCCAGTGTGCGCGGGTCGCTGTGGGCGGGACTTGGCTGCCCTGGATCTGATGCGTCGCGCGTGTGCATTTGCGCGGGTCCTTCGGGCGCGCGCGGGTGCGCGATCTGCGTTGTCCTGGCCTGCTGCGGTGATTGTGATCCCGGTGGTTTCGGGGGCGTCGGGCCGGGGTCATGGTCAGGCGCCCCGCTCGGTGCGGGGTGCCCGTCGAGCCATGGTGAGGGTTGGCGGTAGGTGCACAGCTCGTGGGCATGATGCAGAACAGATAGGCGGGCCAGCATCTTGTCGCGCATCTGCGGGTCGTCGGCAACGTTGGCGGCCAAAAGTGCCCGCTGTAGGCGCGCTTCGCGCGACCACCGCCAGCGGCGGGGCATGCTGAGCTGCGCGGATCGGAATGCGGCGCGGTCGCGGGTGCGCTGTAGCGCATCGCGCTCGTCGTCGGCCAGGCCGAGTCGTGAGAGTATCCGTTCTCGCAATTCGTGGCCGATGCGGGCGAGAGTTCCTGTTCGATGGTGGCGGGCGCGAAGCTCCAGACCGAGCGCCAGGTGCAGCATGACCGCGCCGAGGACGGGCCCGAGGATCACGCGCGCGAGACCTTCCTCGAGGTCGCTCATCGCCCAGGCCATGTAGCCGGAGACGGCGCACATCGCCCACACGACCATGCGGAACGGTCCGGGGTGGCCGGTGCGGCGCACGTTGACAGCCATGCCGGCACCCGAAACGATCAGTGCCAGCTCGGCGACTGCGAACATGATGTACCGCTCGCCGCCGGCGGTGGGGATATTGAGCACCTCGTCGAAGAAGCGCCACGAGGTGTTGAGGCTGACGGGCAGGGTGGCCAGGGCGGCGACATAGCAAGCGATGGTGACGCCCGACCCGCGCTGCGGCCCGCGCTGGGGTGCGACGGTGTCGACGTGGGGGCTGGACGTGGGCGCCGGGAAACGCTGGCGCGTGGGCTCAGCGGAAACGGTCATTGCGCTCTCCGGTGATCGAGGGCAGGGGACTTGCCACGCGGACTAACGATCCCGGCCGCGCCACAACAGCACTATACCGGGTTTAGTGATCGTTGTCAGTACGCGAGAGGGCTTTCCGGAGCCCAGCTGCGGTGAGGCCGGCCTCGCGCTGCATTTCACTCCAGGTAGCGCCAGCGTCTTTGGCCTGGCGAATCGCCCTGTCCCGCAGCGCAATGTGGCGCTTGCGGTCCGCGTCGATCCGGTCGAGCTCTCCAGCCTGGGCGCGAACACGACGCAACGCTGCCGCTTTCTGGACTGCCATAACACCGGATACTTTACCGGGTGAAGTGGCGGTTCGGCGAAACGCGCATTGCCCGGCGATGCGCATTTGCGCGGGCTGCGCGCCGCGCAACGCCCTCGCCGGCGCGGCCTGTCGCCCGTCGGGCGGACCTGCCCGCACACCGGATGTGCGCCGCGCATCACTGTTCATCGCCTGTCTTCCGGCGCCGGTTCGACTCGTTCGCCCGCGCACGTGCGGGATGATGCGCGCCGCGCAATCGCGATTCCGCGCGCCGGTTGATGTGCGGCGCACACGCCGTGCCCTTCCACTCCCCCGGTGCTGGTGTGCATATTTGCGGACTGTAACCAGTCCTGCTGACATAATCACCCTTGCCACTCCCCCGGGACGCGTCGTCTCGATCCGGGGCGAGCTTGTCCGACGGTGCCTCCTTGGGACGGGTCCCGACCGCCCGGCTGCCCGGGGGCCGGCACAGGGCTCAACTCGGCTGCAACAGCCGCGGCAACATGGACTGCAACAGTTGCTGCAACACGCTTGTTCGGCGGGCGCATGCCGCACACCGATGCGAGCAAGTCACGACCTGGGAAAACGGCGCTGAGCGGCCGTTGCGCCACGATCGCGGGCTCCCTTATGTGAGGGGTGCTGGGCCGCATCTCGGCTGTTCCACGTGGCGTATAGCCCCGATTTTGCGTGCGGTTCTCCCCTGGTCGGTGGACATTGCCCGCAACATCGGATACCACCTAGGCGCACAACATGCTATGCAACATGGGGCGTCACATAGTGGCGCCGCAGGGGTGCGGCGCGGTGGCGAGGCGGTAAGGCCTGCGATGTATGGGTGGCGCGGATGTCAGGAGTAGTGGTACGGCGCGTGTGCTCGGCGGTGCGGTCAGGCGATAATTCGTGGCGTAGGTGTACAGCGGGGATGTGAGCACGGTTGGTGTGGCGGGCATGTGCAGCGTGTCGGTGTGGATAGCCGGTACGGCGGCTGCGTCTGTGTTATCGTGATCGCCAGTGATGTGTGCTATCGCGCAGAGCGTGTGACACCGCATTAATAGGTGACAAGGCGCGCACAGCCGGTGCACAACAGCAGAGAACGATGTCGCATGGCGACGTGGTACGGCTGGTAGGTGTGGTCGGTGCGATACGCCACCACACGCGGTGGATGGAAGGGGCTTCCTATGCAGGGGACGGTGGTGCAGCGAGGTGCGGGGTTGGAGCGTATCGGGCTGACGGGGCCAGCTCTGGACACGTTCTGCGTGGATGTGGGTGCCAGCCTGGATTACGTGCTTGACCTGTTCGATCGGCTCATCATCACGATCGCGGCGTGGAAGGGCGGGGTCGGCAAGACCGAGTTGGCCAAGGAGCTGGCATGGCTACTCGACGGCGTGCTGGTGGACTTGGACTGGGATGCCGGCGGCGCCACCCGGGCGTGGGGGTATCGCCACGAGACCCGCACGAATGCGCCGCTGTTGGACGCCTTGGAGCGGGGACGGTGCCCTCGTCCGCTGTCGGGCCGTGGGATGCGTGCCGACCTGATCCCGTCGCACCCTGACTTCGCGGTCAACCAGCCTTCTGGGCCCGATATGGCGGCCGCGCTGGAGAAGTGGTCGGCCGAGCTGAAACGCCCGCTGATCATCGACACGCATCCGGGCGGTGTCCCCTCCACGGTGGGTGCGGCCAGCGCCGCTCACGTGGTGGTGGTGCCGGTGAACCTGGAAACGCGTGCTCTGGCGGCGACCGAGCAGATGACTAGCGAGTTGCAGGGTGGGTATCCGCTGCTGTTGGTGCCCAACCGGGTTGAGGCCGCTCCCGAACCTGAGGTGCGCCGCCTGGAGAAAATCAGCACCACCTACGGCATCGAGGTGGGTCCGCCGGTGCGCAACCATCCATTCCTGAAACGTCGCAAGCTTTCAGGGGCGGTGTGTGCACCGGGCAAATCCGGGCAGGTTCCGGCTTCCTCCGCGAGGTTCGTCGCGGAGGTTAAAGACGTGGGCCGCACCGTGTTGACTCATGCGGTCCGGAACGCGATCGCCCAGCACCAGCAGGATGAGGAGGCGTTGTTGTGAGCGAGACTGCTGTCAACAGCGGTGGATTGAGCAAGCTTCGGGAGGGCAGGCAACGCAGGGCCGGGCAGGTCCCGCCTCCGAGGCATCCCGCGGCGGCCCCTGCCACCCCACAGGACCCGGTGAGCGCCGAGACGACCGCCCCTGCTGCGGCCAGCCCTGTGATGAGCCGCGCAGCTGCGGGTGCTGAACGGGCCGCCGTCCGTGACATCGCAACCCCACCTGACCGTGCAGACACCGAAGTGGCGGCGGGGGAGGGTGCGGCGCAGACCGTCGGACGCCGACCGCTGCCGGATCTGACCATCGACTGGTCCGATCCGGTGATGCATGTGGTGCGCGCGACTCGCCTCAGTGTGGCCGGTTCGGTGTTTGATGCGTTCAAGGCGGCCGCCGAGCAGCCGGGCCAGCCTCCGCAGACGTCGCTGATCATGGCGGCGGTGAGCAGCCATCTGGCGCGGTTGCCTGAGTTGGTGTTGGCGCGGCGCCCAGATGAGCACACCGACTTCTCGTCGTTTTATCGGCGGCCGACGGTTGCGAGCAGGAACAGGACCGACCCGCAGGTGGCGCTGTATATCCGCCCGAACGGTGGGGAGGACCAGGCGCTCAACCGCATTGTCAGTTGGGTCAACGCGATCATCACTGACGGACATCCCGGCCGGCGGGAGGCGTCCCGCTCGGAGATCGTCGCGGCGGCGCTGGCCGCCGAGTATGTCCCGAAGCGCTGAACCGTTGGGGCGAACGAGCGCACAAGTGGCCAAGTCGACGACCCTGCCTGGGGGAACGCTAACTGGGACAGTTTGGCACAACGTCTTCGATCGTCAGCGGAGCGTTCGTATTCGGATCGCGTCCGGTATCGATGGAGACCTCCATCAGGCTGATGAACCCTCCCTCATTCGGGGTTTTCCCCTCAAAGTGGATCCATACCCATTTCAACCGCTCATGTGGCCAGTTCTGGCTGGGTTCGGGTGATTCCCGGATACATATGACCCTGATCGGTGTCCCGGTCGGCAACTGCCAGATGGGTGGGTCTGAAGGACCAGCGCCACTCCTTTGAGGCACCTGCGCGTATACGCGGATGTCGAGCGGTGAGAACGTCGTTCCGGGCAGACCGGGTTCACCTGCGGCGGTCTGTGCTACCGAGGCCGATGTGGAACGACCCGTCAACTCGCCGCCGACTCCACACCCCACCAAGCAACAAAACACTGCCAGACCAGTTACGACGGTTCCCGGACGCATGTTCAGGACTTCCACCCCTCCGCTAACTCACCGCTTGCGAAGATAACCTTAGTTAACAGGTGAGCACCGGTAGGCGCCGCCGGGCAAGCCCTCCCAGCGCCGGGGTACCGCTCCGACACTCGGGGCCGACAAGAGCCACTTCAACCTAAGTCGTCACGCCGGCGCCGATTCGGGGACAACGACGGCGCCGAGCAGTTCCCACAGCAGGGTCAGCGCACGGCGCTCGATGATGATCGTGTCGTCGTCTTCGGTGTCGGGCGATGCGTCGTCGCCGGGTACCGGGGGAGGGCCGGTGGCCAGGACTGACTGCAGGTAGGCCGCGTGCACGGCGAGGGCGCGGTCGCGGCTGGGGCCGCGCAGGTAGGCCTCGTCGGCGGTCTGCGCGAGCAGCAGGTGATCTTGTACGTCATGGCCGTTGTCGAGCCACTGCTGCCAGGCGTTGCGTTCTCTGCGGTAGCGCTCGATGCGGTCTTGGCGGGTGTCGTGGAGTCGGTGCTGGGTGGCGATGGCGTCGAGGGTGGTGTGACCTGGTCCGACGGTGCCGCGGCCGGTGACGGCGATCAGGCCGGTGATTTGCAGGTCGAGGATCATGGCGTCGCCGGTGCTGCGGGTGACCGCGGCCGCGGCGTAGATGTCGGTGCGTCCGGTGAGGCCGTGGTGGACCACGAGGTCGTGGATGCGTTGCAGCCGCCAACCCAGAATCTGCCAGGCGTCGTGTACGGGTTCGATGCGGATTCGCTCGGCCGCGCCGATGTCGACTGTGTCGGCTCCTTGGTTGGTCAGGGCGTAGGCGTCGGCGTCGCGACCGACGGCGCGGCGGGTCAGAATCAGGGGGGCACCCACCCGGTCGCGCGTGTCGCGCAGCACTTTCCACACCGCGTCGGCGGTCATCAGCCCTGCCGCCAGCGACAGGCTGCGTCCCCCCACGGCCACCACCCAGACGCCGTTGACTTGCTGGCCTGATTTCATTGCCAGGTAGGCCAGGGCCTGCAGCACCACCTTGACCGTCCATCGTTGTCGTCGACCTTGGTATTCGGTGTCTGCCCACCGGAAGGCGTAGGCCAGCCACCTCCGCAGTTCCACGGGTCCGCTGGGTCCGCGTGTGGCTGGATTGGACCCTTTTTCTGTTGCCCCCCCCGGTGAGTTCTTCTGTAGCTTGTGCTGACGGTGTCGGTGGATGAGCACCATTTCGTAGTAGTGGTGCATTGCTTTGCTGAAGTCCCTGCTCAGGGCTTTGTCGGCGCGGTTGGCGTAGCGGTTGAACGCGGCGCCGAGACCGTGGTGCCAGGGGCCGGCTGGGGCGATGAGTGCGCGCAGATCGCTGAGGGTGTAGCCGCGGATCACGGCGTGGTAGATCACCGACATCCGGGCTTCGGAGTGGGTTGGCCAGGTGCGTCCGGCCGATCCGGTGGGGTCGCCGTGGGTGGCGTAGTGCAGCACTGGTGCCGGGATGGGGGCGCGGTTGCTGTGGGCGGGCGCTAGGCGCAGGTCCTCGCCGTCGCCGGTGGTGAACTGTGTCAGGGCCGGGCAGCTGTCGGGGGCTGTGGTGTTGTTGTCGGTGGGTCCCGGGGCCGGGGTGGATGGCCGTTTGAGGATGCCGAGGTGGGCGTAGAGGGTGGGGAGGAAGTCTGGGGTGGAGCCGTCGGCGATGGTGTTGAGGGCATCGCTGAGGCTGCCGAGGAGCTGGCGGTGGCCGCCCTGCTTGTCGAGGGTGCCGGGCAGGCTCAGGCATCCGGTGGCAATGTTGCCGTTGGGTGAGGTGTCCAGGGTCGGCAGATGTGCGGCCAGGACCGCTACCAGGTGTGTGATCTCGGTGTGGGTGGCGCTGGTGGCCGGCGCCAGCGGGCAGATGATGTGCATGCCGCCGTTGGTGGAGCGGTCGATGATCAGGCGGCCGCCGGCGGCTGTGAGCCAGTGGCGGGCGATGTCGACGTCACGCTGCACCGCGGCGGGCCCGCCGCGTGTGGAGTCGAAGTCCAACGCAAGGATGCGGGTGGTCGCGGCGTGTTCGGTGTAGAGGTAGACCGCTGCGGGTCGGCCCGGCAGTTTGCGGGTCAGCTGGCGGCTGGTGCTGAACTTGCCGGTCTTCGGGTTGTACAGGCGCATCGTGGTGCGCCCGGGGGCGCTCAGCAGCGGTGCCAGTGCAGCCCACACCTGGTCGGGAGTGGGTGAAGGTGGCACGTGGTGTGCCACGGCTACACCGCCCACCTGGGGGTCGGTGTGTACGGCACCCCAATCGTCGGGGTGCGCGAAAGGTCACGGTTTCTGCACAGACTCCGCGCCAATTCTGGAAAGAACCGCGGGTATGCGCTACCGTGAGACGAGTCGGTCAAGACAAGTCCCTTCGGGGAAACGGGTGCGGACCCGGATTTGAAGCGGCTAACTTCGAATCGAAACCCGAACGAGGCCCCCTAGCGGGGCCTTTGTTCATGTCGGGGTGGAAATCCGCACGCCAGCTATGTATTTGTCATATCTGCCCCCGAAGTTGTCATCCAAAGACGAAGGGGGCGCTGGGTGTCAGATCGCCAACGGCAGCTCCTCACCGCGCCCCGGCGCACCGGTGGGCAGGCCCGCGAGGTGGTTCAACTCCTCGAGGTCGAACCCGTATAGGTCGGTCATCAGATCGGGCATGCCGACGTGCTCGCACAGCACATCGCCGAGGTAGCGGCCCATGGAGATGCCCAGCGTCGCGGCACGGGTTCTGACCACGTTGTAGACCTCACGCGGGGCGATGGCCTTGACGAAGCTGGGGGCCCGCAGCGCTTCGACGTAGGAAGCGCGTCCCAGATCCGGGGCCGCCGGGGGCAGCATGCCCAGATCCAGGCCGTGCAGTTCGCGGACGAGATGGTCGAGGCCGACGTGCGTCGACACCACGTCTCCGGCGTACTGCGCCACCGCAATGTTCAGCAGTGCGGCGCGTTCCCGGACCAGGGCGCAAACGGTCGGGTGTGGTCGGGCCATGATCTGGGCCCGATCACCCTTGTAGGTGCTGCGATGGCGACGGTGCATCTCCATAACAGGTGACCCTTTCACCTCGGAACCGATTTACCCTGTAAGTGGGTCCGGCGTGTCTTGCGCATTCCCCTTGCGCGCAATGAGACGTACAGTACACAATGGAGCAGTTCGTGAACATGTTAGGCACATTCGGCGGGCACGAGAGAGGCACACACTGTTATGAGCGCTGATCAGATCAGTCTGGACCCCGAGGCCGCGGCCGCCCTGGCCGACCGCTGGGACACCTACGCCGACGAGTTGGCGCAATACCTGGCGTCGACACAGCCCGACATCGAGCAGTTGAACAACCAGTTGGGGCCGATCTATTCGGCGTTCATCCAGGCCAAGGCCCTGGAAACGACCGAACGCGGTCTGAGCTATGAGCGCGTCATCGCCTGGGCGCGGGCGCACGCACAGAAATTGCGCAATCATCGGACGGGATTCGAGGTCGCTGACGACGACACCGCCCGCGCCATCGACGCCGCGGTGCAGATCTGACCTCACGGGCGTGAGGGGCCGTCGGGCTGGGGTTGAACCGGGAAGGGGGTTGGCGTGGTTAATATTTCGTTCGAGCCACCGGCCCTGGTCGCCCATGGTCGCGAGTTGCAGGACGGCGCGGCCGGGCATGCACCCTCCTGCTCGCTGTGCCAGCCGGCAGCCCCCGACCAGGTGTCGACCGCTGTGGCCGGGTCGTTCACCGCATGGGCCACGGGGCTGGAACTGCTCATCGCGCATTCGATGGCCCAGCGCGCGGCCGGCGGAATGGCCGTGACCACCACCGGGGTGGCACTGGACCAGAGCGACGTCGATGCCGCCTCGGTGATCTCGAGCTATGGACAGGCCCAGCCGTCCTCGTCGGTGCCTGTCTTGCCCACCGTGCCTGGCCAGATGCCGTCGTTGCCTGGCGCCCCGGCAGTGCCGGCCGCGCCCGCACCGATGGCGGCTGAAACCTGGTCGGCGTTTATCCACGGCGGGCCGGGATCGGAGCCGCTGCGCACGCTGGCGAGTCAGTTCCGCACGCTGGCAACGGAGTTGGACACGCAGTCCGGTGACACCAAGCGGGCGGCCCAAGGGGTCGACGCGAACTGGAACGCAGGCAACCAGCCCGCAGGCCGCAACATCTCCGAGCACGCCTCGTGGTTGGCCGAGGCCGCGAACTATGCCCGAACTTTGGCCTCCTCCGCGGAGTCGGCGGCCAGCACCGTCGACAACGCCCGCACCGCCACCCCGACACCGGAGACGTTCAAGGCATTGCGCGACGAGTACCGCACCGCGCTGCAGAAGTTCAACGCCAGCGCCGGCGTGATCAATGAACCGTTGGTGGTGGCCCAGACCAACATCTCCACCGCGCAGGCTGAGGCCGTGACGGCACAGACCACCTATGCGGCGGCCGCCAACATCGACACGGTGACCGTGCCGCCGCCACCGTCGGTGCCCCCGCCGATCGTGGGGGGCACACCCGGCACCGCCAATCCTGAGCACAACGAGTCGACCACCGAGGCTGACAAAAAGAAGGACAAGCCCGAGCCCACCACCGAGGAGGTCGAGGACGGACCCGGGTCTGGCAATCCGGGCACCGAGGGTGATCCGCAAACCAACCACGCGCCCGATCCGACAGCACAGCAGACGGGCGACATCGCGGCCGCCGAGCAAGGGGATCTTCCCAGTGAGCCGACGGCCGCTGATCCTGCGCTGACTCCGGCTACCGATGCGACCGCCAACACTGCGGGCACTGTCCTGGGCTCGATTCTGGGTGCGGTGAGCCAATCGGCGGGCGGCGGTTCGCCGATGATGCCCGGTGGGGGAGCTTCTCCGCTGTCGGCGCTGTCGGGGATGCCCAGTCTGGGTGGCCTGCCCAGCACCGGAGGTGAGGGCTTGCCGTCCCCGGAGGACACGGGCTTCGACGACGTGAGCCCAAGCGAGCTGGGCACCACCCCGGCCAGCAGTGGCGGCGGCAGCGGCAGCGGGGGCGGTGGCGGTTTACCTGCTGGTGGCCCGTCGAGTTCGGTGTCGGCGGCCGCACCCGGTGCTGCGATCGCTCCAGCGGCCGGTACTGCGCCGGCGGCGTCGACCCCCGCAGGCGCCGCGACCGGTAGGCCGATGATGGGTGGCATGTATCCGCCGATGATGGGCGGCATGGGGGGCAACAACACCCCGGAGAGGGACCAAGACCTACACCCCGATAAGCGGGTCGTGCATCGCGACCAAGCCAACACCGAGCCGGTGTTCGGGGAGTTGGAACAAGTGAGGAAGCGTCCTGGCCGGCGTAAGTCGTCCACGACTCAGGAGGAGACCCATGGCGACACCACCGAATAACCCTGCCGCCGAGGCGGCGCTGGCACCCCTGAACACGATGCTGGATGCGATCTACGCCTGGGATGAGGAGACCGACGCATTCCTATCGAGCACCAGCGACGACGAGGACATCATCGTCGTCCACGACTCGCGGGGACGGCTTCTTGACCTCGACGTTCGCGAGGGCCTCCAGCAGGAGTTGACGATCGGCGAACTCAACGACCGCATCAGCGACGCATTGGCGCAGAACGCCCGCAATGCCGCCGAAGGCCTCGATGCCATCTCACAAAAGCTGTTCGACGAGTGCGCCAAGATCGCTTCACCCGAACTGCTCCAGCATCCGGTGGCTAACCAGCTAGCCCAAGCAGTGCACAGCCCGAACACCCAACGGAGGCTATAGAAATGCCCGCCGTCACATCATCGGGACAGTCAGCCGACAACATCGAGATCGAACCGCTTCCGCTCATCGCCGATGGCGCCAACACCGCGGCCGAGGCAGCCACCGTTGCCGCCGCAGGGGCGGGCGGGGCGGTCGGGGCCGCTGCCGCGACGGCGGCCGGGGTGAAACCAGATGCCGTGAGTGCTGCGATCACAGCGACTATGAGCCCGTGGGCTGCCGAACTGGCCGCATGCGAAGCTCTCGCCACCGCTGTGGCGAGCGAGACAGCCTCGGCGGACAGCACCTGCTCTGCCACGTTGGAAGCCGCGGATGGTGAAGCCGCCGCCACCATAAACGGTGCCGTGCCTGGGCCAGAGGCACAGACCCCGGATACCGGCAGCGTTCAGCTCGCTAGCTACTCGTCCGGCGGTCTACCCGAGGGGCCGTGGGGCGTCGGCGGGGACCATGACTGGGAACTCGACGAGTGGGGGACACCTCAGCCGGTCTGGCCCGACCCCAGTGACGGCGGCGGCGCTGGCCCCGGGCCGAACGTCTCTGGCGGCATCGCACCAATCTGACAAGAGGAACGGAAGTAGGAGCTCAGGACGTAATTCGCGGGGTCGTGGCCTGGTGATGAGCGGTAGGCTCTAACCATCCACCCGATACGCAGGGAGACAACATGAGCCACCCCATCACAACCGGGCCTGGCACAGGACCCGCACCCGGGGCTGGCTACCAACCAGCACCCGAAGGTTCGGGGTATCAACCTGCCCCCGAGGGATGGGGCTATTACCCGGCTGCCCCGCAAGGAGCTGCTGCGCCTGGAGCGCCCGGATACCAACCCACACCCGTTCCGGGAAACTTCGGTGCACCCGTCTCGCCACGCAAGCGCTCTGGGCGAGGTGGCCTCATCTCCCTTGTCGCGGCCACAGCCCTGGTCGCTGCGGGAATGGGAGCCGTGGTCGGGACCATTGTCACCAGATCATCAACCGACAGTGCGTCTCAAACAGGTCAACCCACAAATGCTGCAAGCACACCGGCCACCGGAGACACACACGCCCAGAACGTGGGGCTGTGCACACGCTACGCAATCGTCAACGGCGCAATGCCAACGAAGGACAAGAAGGCAAGCGACATCCTTCCTGGAGTAACAGCACTGGAGACCGCCCTACAGGAGTTTCCCGGAGCGAGTCCCGATATTCGAGAAGCAGTGGCCGGCATGGTGTCCGCGTACTACGCACGCATGGCGGCCTACGGACCAATTCGCCAACGCGGGCTGGCTGAACCACCCACGCACAGTGCGGAGGCCGAGCAAGCCGCGAGTGATCGAGTGTGGCAGATCTGCGGCCTCGACCAAGGCTGAGTTCTGTTTTGCATCCGTGTGAATGAGGGGAGAGCGCAGCTATGCCGGCTACTGGATCGCTAGGTGGAGCGGGCGATATTCAGCGGCCACCAGGCATTGGTGCTCAGATGGCAATCGGTGAGTTCTGGCCGAGCATCAGTGAGAACGACATTCAAGGTGTCGCCGATGAACATCGCGACGCCGAAACCCGGTTCTCCGCCTACGGCGACACCCTGAAACGCAAAATGTCCACGAGCCCCGATCTTCTCCAGGGCCAGGCGGGCACCGCGCGGGTCGAACGGCTCACCGAAATGCGCAACCACGCCTACGACGTAGCCGATCATCTTGGTTCGAAGGCAGTTACCGCGGAGTCCTACAAGAGCACCGTCGTCGGGCTAAAACTGGACCTCACACGGATCGGCGATGCCGCTCAACAAGCCTGGGAGACAGCACAAAATACCAAGACACCATTCTCGGGAGCCACCTTCAAAGCCGAGGCCGCCACCGCCTTCAGCACCGCCTTGGGAGACATCGCCGCCGCCCCTCCACCACTTCCCATGCCTGGAAAGGAAGAAGCGCCTGGCGCTGGAACAGAATCGGAGCCCGCCAGTAACGAGGCAGAAAAGGATGCGCAGCGCGAAGGCTCCTCGGAAGAAGTTCCCGACGACGCCACGTCTGAGCCTGTGGGTAACGCTGAGGACGGCACCACGAGTCCTGATCGAGTGAATGATCAGGGCACCCCCGAAAACGTCGCCAACGGGGCGGGCGACCTGGGTACGGATACTGCGGATGCCCTGAACGGTCAGCGCCCAGTCGAGGCTGTTGAGCCCGGTATCACGCCCGTGACCAGTCCTGTCACGCAGCCGACTATGCCGACAATGAGCAGCCCCCAGGTGGGGAATGTGGGTAGCGGCGTAGGCAGCGGCATGGGTGGTTTGCGTCCGCCGCAGATGCCGTCGGGTTTGAGTTCGTTGGGTGGGAGTCCGTTGAAGGATGCGGCGACGGCTCCTGCCTCGTCGATGTCGGATGCGTTGAGCAGTAATCCGTTGTCGAGCGCGGCGGGTAGTTTCCAGTCGGGTTTGGCGTCGGGGATGGGGGCGTCGGGTGCGGTGCCCGCGACTCCGTCGCCGGCGTTGGAAAAGTTTGCGGCGCAGCATCCTTCGGTGACTACGGTCGCTGCTCCTGGGCAGCAGGCTCCGGTGGTTCCCGCTCAGGGGGCGGCTGCGGCGGCTGCACCGAGTGCTCCGGCTCCTGTTGGCGGTGGTGGCGGGGCGGTACCGCCGGTCGCAAGTGGTGGTGGTGGTGGTTTGGCGCCGTATGTGCCGCCTGGTGGTGGTGGTGGTCCTTTGCCGCCGCCTGGTGCAGGGACGGTGCCGGCGTCGGCTCAGCCTGCGGCTCCTGTCGGCCCGTCCTCGCATCAGGGCGGTGGCGGTGCGGGGGCTCCGCTGGTGGCCGGCAGCGGGGGTGCCGGTACTGGTGCGGCACTGACGGATTCGGAGCCGAGCGCGGATCTACTGTTGGCGCGGCGGGTTCTGGATGGATTGGTTCGCGGGACAGAGGTCCGGGAGGACCTGCTCAATGGCGGGTTCGTGCAGTGGGCGGTGTCGGTGGTGCAGTTGCCTTCGGGTCCGTCGGTGTCGATTGCATCCAGCGTAGGCGGGGGCGCCTATGTGCCTCCTGGGGTCTTTATTCCGAACTCAGCGCACCTGGCGGTGTTTGATGAGCTGCTCCCTTTGAATTGGGCCACTCGGTTCATGGGCGTTGAGCAGCCGACGTCGTTGCTCGCGGCTCATGCCGAGGAGTTGTCTGAGCATGTTGCGGGGGCTCGACGGTCGGCGTTGGTGACCACGGAGTTGGGTGTTGCTCGGCCGGTGGGGTGGCCTGATTTCGAGTCGATCCGCGCGGTCGAGATCCTGCACAGTCCTGGTGAGGCTCCGAGTGTGGGCGGGGGATACGTTCACCGGTTGATGACGGTGGATCGTCCGGCTTGGGCGAAGGTGCAGACCATCTTGCAACAGGGTCTGGGGCTGCAGGCCGCTGGGGCGATCACTGAGGCGGTGCTGGCCGCGGCTGCGCAGACGCCGAGTCCGTTGGCCGGGATGGACGGCCAGGAGTCACGGCTGATCGAGCAATACGACGTGGATCATGTGTTGGAGCCGTTGCGCAGCCGTACCGCCGTGGACTGGGATGCTCACTACCGCAACGTGATTGAGCGGCATAATTCTGCGGTGCTGCATCCGAGCATGGCCGGAGCGGTGCTCGACGCTGACGATTCCGAGGTGTCGCGGGCTTCGCAGCAGGTGTATGTGCACTTCTACAGGGCGGGCCTGGTGATCGAGCTGCTGAGGTGTTGGCGTGTTCAGCCGCCGTCTCTGCCTGATCTGGTCTACTGCGCCAAGATCGGCGGGTTTGGCCATGTCGTCGATGCGGTGCTGGCGCCGCGGCCGAAGACCGCGGGGACGCCCAGCTGACCGACCACCCCCCAACAGAATTGTGCCTGATGTGTTCACCCGTTGCATGAATATGTGTAATATGTCCAGCAGTATGCGGGTCAGGTGACGTGGGTGTGTGGCCGGAAGGGGAACCGTGACGGAGCAGGAGGCTGCTGAGTCGGCCGGTGATCTTGGCGAGCAGGTTGCGGCGACGGCTATCTCCGCGAAGCGCACGGTGTTTGTGCAGGTCAATGGCCTGGGTTTTGTGTGTGGGGTGGTGTTGAAGCCCGACGCTCGGAACTGGGATTCGGTGACGTTGAACAATCGTGTCCGCAAGGTCGCCGCCGTCGCTCATGACCGGTATTTGGCCAATCTTGGCATTGATGGGACGTGTCCGACGCTTGACGCGGTGGCTGCCGACGAGCGTGCATTGAACTTCTAGTTACTAGGGAGAGTTGCATGTCGTGGGACATTGTTAGCAAAGCTGCCGAGACGGTGATCACCAACGCGATCATTGGGATCACCAAGCTGGTGCCGCTGCTGCCGTTGTCGCCTGGCCCCGACACTGAGGGTGACGGGCCAGAGAACGGGGGCGGGGGCGACGCCCCGACTGCGCCTGAGGTGCCCGGTCAGCCGTCGCCGACGCCTCCTCCTCCGGCGCCTCCGGTGCCGCCGGAGGGGGCTGAGGGGCCTGCTGCTGAGGCGGCCAAAGAGGAGGCTCGACGTGTGGGCGAGATGCTGGAGCAGCTCGTGGAGCTCGACAGTGCGGGGATCAGCGCTGAGGAGGTGGCGGCTGCGGGTGAGGTCGGCCGCCAGGAGTTGGAGAACATCCGCGCCGATGTGATGGCCAAGATCGAGCAGATGAAGGCTGACGGGGCGCTGTACACCGTTGAGGGTCAGAAGGCGTTGATGGATTTCGTCAAGACCCGTTTGGAGGAGGCTCGAACGGTCATCGAGAAGGCCGCGGCCGACTCCGAGGACAAGGCGGCGGTGTCGCAGGACAACGCCACCCGGTACAGCGACGTGGGCACTGCACCCGACAGTGCAGACGGCGGCGGCGCCAATGGAGCTGCTGTGGAAGCTGATTCGGCGCAGGAGGAGGCTCAGACCGCCCCGGCTGGGATGTTGGGTCAGCCGGGTTTGGGCATGGGCATGCCGATGGGTGGCGGGATGCCGATGGGGGGCATTCCTGGGTTCGGCGGTGGTGGCGGCGGATTGCCGGGCTTCGGCGGCGGCGGGGGGCTACCCACTGGGTTTATGGACCCGCTGGCCTCGACGCTGGCAGGGTTCAGCGATCAGCAGCCTGCTGAGGAAGCTGGCCCGGACTTCACCGACGACGAGGCGAGCCCTGCCGAGGAAGCTGGCCCGGACTTCGCCGAGGACGAGGCCACGACCGAGTCGGCATCCGAGAGCGAGAGCGACAGTGATTCCGAGGAGGAGTCGGCGCAGACTCAGGCCGCTGGCGCGGACCAGGAGGGGCAGCAGGCCGAGACGGTGGAACCGGCGACGAAGTCGACTGATGTGCAGTTGCCCGACAACTCGGTGACTGAGGCGCGGACGCCGCAGGGCGCGGAGGCCGTGCGCTCGGCGCTGGGGGGCACTCCGGTGGCCGAGGCGTGGCAGCAGGCTGCGGGTGTGACGCTGCCGCCGGCGGGCACTCCGGTGACCGATCCGGTGCCCCCGACGCAGCTCAAGGCGGGGGATGTGGGCATGTGGAAGGACCATTTGGTGATGGCGTTGGGCGACGGCAAGGTGCTGGTGTCCGGGCAGGTGCAGCCGCTGGAGAGTGTGAGTTCGGGCCCGGACTTTTTGGGCTGGTTCGATCCGACTGCGGCAAAGGCGGGCTCACCGGCCCCGGCACCGGCCGCTGACTGATTGACGAGAGACATGACCATGATGACCCCGCCGAAGACGCACTGAGATGTGTGGGAACGGGTGCGCGGTAGGAGTGTCGGTAGACGGGTTTGTGCGTGCTGCTGGTGGGGTGATGGGTCAGGCGCGGGATGGTTTCGGTACCGGGGTTGGGGTGTTGTTGCCGGTGGCGCCGTTGGGTCCGGCGCCGCCGCCGTCGATCACTCCCGGTGAGGGTCAGGCTGCTGATGGTCAGCAGGATTCGGCCGTCGAGCACCACAACTCGACGGCTGCGCTGGAT
>NZ_BCTA01000079.1 GCF_001570485.1 Mycolicibacterium novocastrense | reverse complement strand
TTGGGCGCCATGCCGATGAGCGGCGGAATGCCGATGGGTGGCGGTGGGATGCCCGGTTTCGGTGCACCGCTCTCCGGGTTGAGCGGGCTGACCACCCCTTTCACCCAAGCCGCCAAACTGACCGGCAGCAACGGCAGCCCCGCCGCGGGCACGGGCGGGTCGAAGTCAGCGGTGTCGCAGGCAGCGAAGATCCCGCTCAGTGCTGTGCGGTACGACCGGCAGAAGTTCCCGGCGGGCAGGGATGCCTATCGGGGATACATCAGCGAAGCGCTTGACGTGATGGGCGTTGACGACCCGAGGGCTCGGGCACGATGGATGACCGGGTTGATGACCGCTGCAGCGCGGGAGTCCAGCTTCAACCCGTTGGCGGTCAACACCTCCGACATGAACGCCACGCGGTTGGCCGGCTCGGCGGCGGACGGGTTCCCGGCGGGTTCGTCACGCGGCGGTGTGCAGACGATTCCGGAGACGTTCGCGAGCTTTCACCAGCCTGGTACGGCGACGAACATCTATGAGCCGGTGGCCAACCTGTGTGCGTCGATGAACTATGTGATGAGCCGCTACGGGGTTGATCCCAGCGGGTCGAATCTGTCGAAGGTTGCGCAGTTCAACCCGAACTCTGCAGGCGGTGGTTACTGATGTCGGTGGAGGGGTTTGTGCGTGCTGCTGGTGGGGTGATGGGTCAGGCGCGGGATGGTTTCGGTACCGGGGTTGGGGTGTTGTTGCCGGTGGCGCCGTTGGGTCCGGCTCCGCCGCCGTCGATCACTCCCGGTGAGGGTCAGGCTGCTGATGGTCAGCAGGATTCGGCCGTCGAGCACCACAACTCGACGGCTGCGCTGGAT
>NZ_BCTA01000078.1 GCF_001570485.1 Mycolicibacterium novocastrense | reverse complement strand
GCCGCCTCGTCGAAGGCGGCACGCAACGCGCTCACCGCGGCCTGCAGGTCGACTCCCGACATACTTCGAACATACATTCGACCACCGACAAAAAACGGTTAGCGCCCCCGCGAACCGCGATAACACGTGAACGCCAGCAGCACCGACCTCGGACTGCCCGCCTACGAGCGAATTACTCGCTGGCAGCGAATAATTCGCTGATAGTCGGGCAGTTGTACAAATGGGTCCGGCGGGGACTGGTGAGACTGGTGGTGCGAGTCGCCTGGCCCCGCCACGAATTCCACGTCCGGTCGAGTCGCGCCTGGCCGCAGCATCAGCCCCGAGAGACCTCGGGTAACCGGGCTCCGGCGAACACTCCGACGAGCCCCATCGCCGCGAGGAACAGCAACGCCCAAGAGACGTGGACGATCGCCAGCAGCGAGCTGATACCGCCGACGATCAACAGGATGAATCCCATCGCCGAATTCGAAACCGCCACGTACACGGTCCGCTGGTCACCGACGGCCATATCGATGACATAGGTCTTGCGCCCCACCCGCACGCCGGTGTGCATCAGCGCGAGAGCGAAGTACACGGCGATGAACATCGCATTGCTCAACCAGCCCACACCGCTGAACCCGGGAAGCGCGACGATGACGACCGTCGCGATGACGATCACCGAAGACACGCCTGCGCCCACGCTCATGAGCCGCTTGCTCGAGCGGTCGGCGAAGCGGCCGAAGAGGCGGCCGCCGATCAGCGCCGCGAGCCCCGAGGCGATGACGAAGCCCCCGAGACCGGCGAGGCTGTCGGCGCCCGACTGGATCGACAGCGTCACCACGAACGGTGTGCTCAGCGAGGAGACGAGCAGCAGGCTGCGCACCCCGACGAAGTGCCGGAACAGCTTGTCCTCCCGCAGCAGCGTGTGCGTCTGCCTGAACCAGTTCTCCGACTCGGTGAAGCTGTCGAGGTCGGAAGAGGCGTCCGGCTCCGGCTCCTCCCATGGCGCTTCGCCGGGCGGCTCGTGGACGCCTCGGTAGACCACCGCCACCGCAACCCAGAGCGCCGCACCCGCGGCGAGCACCCACGCGAGTTGACCGGGCGAAAGATCCTCACCGCCGAAAAGACGGATTGCGAGCCCGAGAGTGACGGCGACGAGCCCGGCCGCCGTCGTTGCCACGCCGTTGATCTGGCCGCGTTCACCCTTCGGGATCGTTCGACCCTGCACATCCTTCGAAGCGATCGAGCACAGGCAGCGGCCCAGCGCGAAGACCGCGAGGCTGGCCACGATGACGGCACCGGCGGCCAAACCCCTCCCGAGAGCCGCGGTGGCCGCCATCACCGCGACCGCGGCGGCCTGCACCAGCGCGCCCGCGATGAACACCCACTTGCGGTACCGCACCCTCAACACCAGCGGTGTCAGAAAAGCCTGCGGCAGCATCGAACCCGACTCACGGACCGGTACCAGCACACCGGTGAGGGCGGGAGGCACACCCAGGGTCGCGAACAGCCACGGCAGCACCGTCGATGCGTTGACCGTCTCATCGCCCGACGACTGCAGGGCGCTGGCGAGCATCAGCCTCAGTCCGTTCGGCGCGAGGTTGCGCCGCACCTCGCTCGGCAACTCGCGCTCGGCTTCCCGATTCCGCTTCAACAGTGCGGAATAGAGGTTCTGGACTGCGCCCATTGCGTCAGCGCCTCAATCGGGTCCTCAGAGACCGGCGGGCTTAGTGGTCCTCGTCGGCCTGCGTCTCGTGCACCGTGCCATGGGCGTGGTGCGGCGGCGCGTACAGGCTTACAGCTTCAACGGCTCATCGCCGATGTTGGTGATGTTGTGCCACGACCCCTTCGGCACCAGGATGATCCAGTCGTCCGAGATCTCCTCGTCGAACGTGAGGTTGTCCTTTGACGGGCCCATCTGGAGTCGCGCGCGGCCGTGCTCGAGGCGCAGGAACTGGTCGGTGTCGGAATGGATCTCGAGACCAACATCGCCGCCCACCGGGATCGACATGAGCGTGAGCTGTAGCTTCTCGCCCGTCCACAACGTCGTGCGGAACTTGTCGTTGGCTTCAGTGGCATCCTCGATGTTGACGACGTAGGGCTTGGGTCCGTGGTCGGTGAACTGGGCCAACGGTCTCTCCTTATGTTCGGGCCGCAGACGGCATTTCGGGCAAGCGTCGGTGGTTGCCCACCGGATGCCGACGGCCCGGTTCGCAAACCCGAACGCGCGCAATGGCGCTCGGGCAAGCGGCCAGATCATAGGCATTGTCTGACGCTAACAAGCCCGGGGTGCTCGCATCCAGCAAGGGCAGCCTGACCTTGTGTATCCTGGCGGCCTTTGAGCGTGGCGGGAGACGTGGCGAGACAATGACCAGTGTGAAGTTCTTTTCCGACCCGGTACTGGAGTCGATGGCGACGCGGCGGTCGATCTCGAAAGTGGGTCCGGAGACGCCGACCGACGAGGAGCTCGCCGAGCTCCTCGCGGCCGTCACGTCCGTGGCGGATCACAAGGCCCTGCGTCCCTGGCGGCTCATCCTCCTGCGCGGCGATGATCGGATGAAATTGGCCGAGGCGCTCGACGCGGCGGCAGGCGAAGTGCGCGAGCCCGGCGACCACAACACGAAACCCTTCCGCGCCGAACTGTTGATCGCGCTGGTCGCAAGCCCGACCGAGCATCCCAAGGTGCCGACCTGGGAACAGCACGCGGTCGCCGCCGGGGTTGGCCACCTGCTCGAACTCGCGCTGTGGGCCGCAGGGTGGGGCGTCATGTGGCGCACGGGTCTGCTCGCCAACAGCCGCGAGGTTCGCGCGGCCCACGGCCTGACCGAGCAGGAGCACTTGATGGGCTGGCTATACGTGGGCAGCATCGACGACTCTCTGCGTAGGCGTCTGCGCGAATCCAAGCGCCCTGCCCTCGATCCCCACCAGTTCCTGGGCCGCATGCCCCCGTAGCGGCAACTGCGCTCAGGAGTAGAACGAGTCGAGCAGCTCCTGGTTCTGTTTCTCGACAACCCCCCGCTTGACCTTCAGCGACGGTGTCAGCTCACCGTTTTCGATCGACAGGTCGTGGTCGAGCAGCTCCCACTTCTTGATGGTCTCCCACCGGTTCAGTTGCGAGTTGAGCTCGTCGACGTAGCCACCCACCATGTCCCGCACCGCATCCGCCTTGACCAGCTCCGCGTAGGACTTGCCGCCGAGGCCGTTGTGCTCGGCCCAGCCGGACAGCGCATCGGGATCCAGCGTGATCAGCGCGACGCAGAAGTTGCGGGATTCACCGAAGACCAGAATGTGGCCGGCATACGGGCACAGGGCCATGAACTTGCCTTCGATGGCCGGCGGAGCGACGTACTTTCCGCCCGAGGTCTTGAACAGTTCCTTGATCCGGCCCGTGACCGTCAAGAAGCCGTCCTCGTCCAACTGGCCTTTGTCCCCGGTGCGCAGCCACCCGTCCTCGGTGAACGCCTCCGCCGTCTTGTCGGGCAGGTTGTGGTAACCGTCCATCACGCATGGGCCCTGCACTTGCACCTCGCCGTCATCGGAGAGACGCACCGACGTGCCGTCGAACACCTGCCCGACGGTGCCCAGCTTGTAGTTGTCGGGCCGGTTGATGAATGCGCCCGCCGCGGTCTCTGTCAGCCCGTAGCCCTCCAGAATCAACAGGCCGGCGGCGTGGAACCATTCGGCGATGTCGCGGTTCAGTGGAGCGGATCCGGAGATGAAGAATTTGATGCGCCCGCCGAACACATCGCGCACCTTGCTGAAGACCAGGCGGTCGAACGCGGTGTGTGCGATCTTCAGCGGCAGCGGTACCGCCTGACCCGCCAGCCGGTAGCGGTCGGCGTTGCGTCCCGCGGCGAAGGCGGCGGTGAACAGCTTCTCCTTGACCCCTTCCTGCGAGGAGACGACCCGCGCGTGGGCCTTCTCGAAGATGCGCGGAGCCGCGCCCATGAAGGTCGGTTTCACCTCGGCCATGTTCGGCACGATCTTGTCGACGCGGCCGTCGATCGCGCTGGCGAAGCCGCACGCCAACTGCGCCGTGATCAACACCTTGCCGAACGCGTGCGCCAGCGGCAGCCACAACAACTGCAGGTCGTCCTCGCCCAGAATGCCGAAATCGGCGATGGTGTTGCCCTCGTACACCCACGCCCGGTGCGACAGCCGCACACCCTTGGGCTTGCCGGTCGTACCCGACGTGTAGATCAGCGTCGCCAACATGTCCGGCGTGATCGAATCGGCCGTTGTCCGCACGCAGTCGGGGTGATCGGCGAGGTACTTGGTTCCAAGGTCGGCCAACTCGGCGATGGTGGTGACGTGGTCTCCGTCTCCCGTGCCGTCGAAGAGCACCACCTTCTCGAGGTGCGGCAGGTCGTCGCGCCGCTCTTTGAGCTTCTCCAGTTGCGTCTCGTCCTCGGCGAACACGACGCGAGACTGCGAATCGCTCAGGATGTAGGCGGTGTCGGTCGCGTTGGTCGTGGGGTACACCGTGGTGGTGGCGGCACCGGCACACATGACCGCGAGATCCGCCAGAATCCACTCGTACCGTGTGCTCGAGGCGATCGCGACGCGTTCCTCGGGCTGGATGCCCAGCGCCAGAAGCCCGGCGGCCAACGCCTCCACCTGTTGTGCGGCCTCTCGCCAGGTGAGGGAGACCCATCGATCCCGATCGAGTTTGCGGAACGCCTCCCGGTCTGCGGATTTCCCGACGCGGTCGAAGAACATGACGGCCACGTTGGCCGGCGACACGGTCGTGGATGGCTGGTTGGTGTCGGTCGACATCGCTGATCTCCTGAATCTCTTACGGCACCGGTGCCGTTCATGGTGCGCCTCTCATACCCAAAGCGGGCAGGTATGACGCGATAGGGCTGCAAGCCCTGATGTCGGCGTCGTGTTGACCCTCTCCCTGGGGGAGACTTGAGCATGAGTACATGACACTGCACAAGAGCGATGGCACCGACATTCGACGCGATGAACTGCCCTGGGCGGTCGCGACCTATCTCACCGCGCACCGCGACGTCACAACCGCGCTGACGGCCTTCACCGCCGACGCCGCCGTCACCGACGAGGGCCACACCTACCGCGGCCACGACGAGATCGCCGACTGGGTGCGCAACGCGGCCAGCGAGTACACCTACTCGACCGAGCTCGTCAGCGCGACCCGGTTCGGCGCCGCACACCTTGATGTCCTGCAGCATCTCGAGGGCGACTTTCCCGGTGGCGTGGCCGACCTGCACTTCCGGTTCACGCTCGACGGCGAGCTGATCGCGCGCCTGGTGATCGAACCATGACCAGGACGTGGTTCATCACCGGAGGCACCCCCGGCGGGTTCGGGATGGCGTTCGCCGACGCCGCTCTCGAGATCGGCGACCGGGTCGCCTTGACCGCCCGCCGCCTGGCCGAGCTGACCGACTGGGCGCAGCGGTACGGCGAGCGCGTCCTGGTGCTGCCGCTCGACGTCACCGACACCGAGCAGGTGCACGAGGCGGTGCGCGCGACCGAGGAGCACTTCGGCGGTATCGATGTCCTGGTCAACAACGCCGGCCGCGGCTGGTACGGGTCGATCGAGGGTATGGCCGATACGGCGGTCCGAAAGATGTTCGAGCTCAACTTCTTCGCGGTGCTGTCAGTGATTCGCGCCGCGCTGCCCGGTATGCGTTCCAGGGGCAGCGGGTGGGTCATCAACATGTCTTCGGTCGCCGGATTGTGCGGCGTCACCGGCTTCGGTTACTACAGCGCAACGAAATCGGCGATCGAGACGGTCACCGAGGTCCTTCGCGAGGAGGTCGAACCTCTGGGCATCCGCGTCATGGCGGTCGAACCAGGAGCGTTCCGCACCCGCGCCTACGCGGGTTTCGCCGACGAACCGATCGAGGAGTCCGTTCCGGAGTACGCCACTGTGCTCGAGCGGGTCCGCGACGCGATGGTCGAACAGGACGGCGCGCAGCCGGGGGATCCCCGACGTGGGGTGCGCGCGGTCATCGCGGCGATGGCCGAGGATCCGCCGCCCCGGCGGCTCGTCCTCGGCAGCGACGGTTACGACACCGTCGTCACCACACTCGAAAACTCCCTCGCCGAGATCCGGGCACATGAGAAGCTGTCCCGCGGTGCAGATTTCCCGCCTGAGAGCTGACGCGAGCTCAGACGGGATCCCCATCGGGAGCGACCCGGAACACCGGCCAGCCGATCTCCGTTCGCCACCGCGCCGGATCCGTCGTGTCGCGGGGCCCGACAACGTACGTTTCGTGGATCGGCCCGTCGACAGCGAGCGCATTGTCCACCACCCAGGCTCCGAGACGGCCGTAGGTGACGTCGAGATCGTCGTGCGGACCTTCGTGGACGGTGACGACCAGATCGACGGGCGGAAGCTCCACGACCTCGATACGGCCGGACGGCCGCGGGACGCGCACCGGCCGGAAGACCGTCATCGCCCCGACGGACTGGGTGAACAGTTCGTTGGCGTAGCGCCCGCCGGGTGGTCCGGTGCGCTCGGCTTCGGGGAATGCGGCATCCAGTTCGGCCATCGCCTCGTCGTACCACGCAAGCGAATCGTCGAGCCGCACAAGACCGGTGATCGCGGCGACCCGCCGCGCGGGAACCGACCGCAGCTCGACATCGAGGTCGGCCGGCTCCGGATTGAGCAACCGGCGCAGCGACACCACGGCGGCGCGCGTCCGGTCCAGCTCGCCTTCCAACCGCCGCACATGACCGGCGATCACCTCCGCGCGTCGCTGCGGATCCTCGGTGTCGAGGATGGCCCGGACTTCGGCGAGCGGCACGTCGAGTTGACGCAACCTGTGGATCACCTGGGCGGTCGGTATTTGTTCGGCGGAGTAGTAGCGGTATCCGGTGAACGGGTCGACGGAGGCGGGTTCGAGCAGTTTGGCCTCGTGGTAGCGGCGCAGCGTCCGCACGCTCAGGTGCGTCACCGTGGCGAACTCTCCGATGGTCAAACCCGACCGCATGCGGCCAGTCTGCCTTCTCGCCGTCTATCCTGCGCGCATGGGAAGCTCGCGAGTGTCCGGCGGCGTGGTGCACAAGCTGCCGACCGATCTGCGTAAGGCATTGCTCGCCAACGACACCGCGCTCGCGGCCTGGAACGACATCACCCCGCTGGCGCGCAACGAGTTCATCTGCTGGGTCGAGGACGCCAAGCAGGAGAAGACCCGCGAACGCCGGATCCGCCGGACCCAGGAGGAACTCGAAGAAGGTAAGCGCCGCCCGTGCTGCTGGCCGGGCTGCAAGCACCGTGAGCGAAACGGCAGATAGTCACTGCCCGTACGCGGGCGCCGTCTGCAGTTCCGGTGCCGCCGCGGCGAGCAGCGCCGCACGGTCACCGGTCAGCGGGGGATAGATCCGCTCGCCGTTGATGATCCGCTTTGTGGCCTTGGCCGCCGCGCCGGTGCTCACGACGCGCCGGTCCCAGCCCTCGGTGTACACCGCACCGGCTGCACCGAGGTCGAGCACCGTGACATACCAGGGGATCCGCAGCGTCCTCATGGGCAGACCCAGCAGGTCGCCGATCACGTTGTAGCCCGCGTACCGACCCATCGGCCTGCCGTGCTGACACGACATCACCGACATGTGCTCGTCGTCCATCCGCGCGGCAGCCACATCACCGGCCGCGAACACACCACTCACGCCCTGCACCCGTAGATAGTCGTCGACTGCGACGCGGCCGAACCGGTCCAGCGGAACACCCAGCTGACCGGTCAGCGGATGGGCGCGCATACCGGCACACCAGACGACGGTGGCCGCGTCGATCACCTCACCCGTCGACAGCGTGACGCTGCGCTCACCGACCGCGGTGACGCCCAGTCCGGTGATCACCTCGACGCCGTTGTCGCGCAACGCTTTCTCGATGACCGGCCGTGCGGATGCGCCCATGTCCGAGCCGACGTGTGCATTCCGGTCGACGAGCACCACCCGCGGTGTCCATCGCGGACCGAGAGCGTCCGCCAGCCTCGCGGGCAGTTCGCTGGCCGTTTCGATGCCCGTGAGGCCGGCGCCGACCACGACGGCCGTCGCCGACGCCGGGTCGCCGGCCCGCAGCGAGCGAAGGTGTCTCTGCAGGTTTTGCGCGGCGTCGTAGGTGTCGACGTCGAACCCGAACTGCGCCAGACCGGGGATGTCGGGTGTGACGACGCGACTGCCCGCCGCCAGCACCAGGCGGTCGTAACTCAATGTCGCTCCGTCGGCGGTGCTCACCGTCGCGGCCGCCGGGTCGATTGTGGTCACCTCGGCGGCCAGGTAGCCGACGCCGACGGGATCGAGCAACTGCGACAGCGGGATTCGGCACGGTGTGAGGTCGGCTTCGTAGTTGCGCACCCGGATGTCGTGGTATGGCTTCGGGCTGACGACGGTGACGTCCACCGTGCGGACGTCGAGTTCGTCGAGGCGGCGCGCTGCGCCGAGCGCGGCCCACAGGCCGGCGAACCCCGACCCGGCCACGAGAACACGCGCTGACGTCGGCATCGTCTCATCGTGGTGCGGCGACGGGGCGCGAGCAAGCACCGAGATTAACTCGCGAACTGTACGCCAGGGTCGTGGTGGCCGGCATCCCGCGACCCTCCGGTACATCGCGCGAGCTTCACAACGTGCTGACGCCGCCGACGCTAAATCAATCGCTTGATTTAACCAGGGTCGGGGTGTCTACTGAGTCGGTGACCGCAGCCCGGCCCCTGAGTGGACACCGATCGGAAGGGACGCGCGAAGTACTGCTCGCCGCCGCCGAACGCCTCTTCGCCGAACGGGGTATGCACGCCGTGTCCAACCGCCAGATCAGCGAGGCCGCTTCGCAGGGCAACAACGCCGCGGTCTGCTACCACTTCGGCACCCGCACCGACCTTCTGCGCGCGATCGAGAGCAAGCACCGGGTGCCGATCGAACAGTTGCGCGCCAGGATGTTGCTCGAGATCGGCGCGTCCGCGGACCTGCGGGACTGGGTCGACTGCCTGGTGCGGCCGCTGACCGAACACCTCGACCAGCTCGGCAACCCGAGTTGGTACGCCCGGTTCGCCGCGCAGGCCATGGCCGACCCGACCTACCGCGAGGTCGTCACCAAGGACGCCCTGTCGTCGCCGCATCTGGTCCAGGTGATCGACGGCATCACGGGATGCCTCGCCGACCTGCCCAAGCGAGTCCGCTTCGAGCGGATCGTGATGGCGCGCAACCTGCTCATGCATACCTGCGCCGAACACGAGGGGGCGCTGGCGCACCACGGTCGGCTCGCGCGGTCGCCCTGGAAGCAGGCCGCCGAGGGACTCACCGACGCGATCACCGGGCTCTGGCAGGCGCCGGTCCGTCGCACCGCTTCCGGGAACTCGCGGAGAGCACACGGCCGTGACCTACCTGGATCGAGCGCCATGACAACCGACGCGATCACCGCGGCCGACGAGGTTTTCCACTCCGCCACCGACGATCCGCACTGGAACGAGAGCGGATGGTTCAACTTCGCGATCCCCGAGCGCGACATCAACGGATTCGTGTACTACTTCCACGACGTCCGCACCGGGACCAGCGGAGGCGGGCCCGCGATCTGGGACCCCGGTGGCGAGCAGACCTACGACTGCCTGTTCTACGACTGGCGCTGGATCCAACCTCCGACCGGGACATTGGATTTCACCGACTTCCGACTCCCGAACTCGTTGCGTCACAGGGTCGTCGAACCGATGCACCGCTACCGGCTGTCCTACTCGGAACTGGGACTCGACCTCGACCTCGAGTGGACCTCGCTGATGGCGCCACATGTCCTCGGTGGCGCATCCCCACAGCACTGCCACTTCGACCAACCGGGCCGCATGCGGGGCACCGCGACGCTGAACGGCGAGCGCCTCGACATCGACTGCTTCTCGATGCGGGACCGCACGTGGGGCCCGCACCGCCCCGGGGCCCGCCGCTCCGGTGACTATCTGTGGGCCATCGCCGACGCCGAGTCCAGCTGGCATGCCATCACGATGGCGACCCGGTCCGGTGTCGACCGCGTGATCGGTGGGTATCTGCTGCGCGACGGAACGGTGGGGGAACTCGTGACCGGCGAGCGCCGTGTGCTCGACCGCCGCGCGGGCGCTCCCGTGCGGGTGGTGCTCGACGCAGAAGACGACCGCGGTCGGGCCCTGCACGCCGAAGGCGATGTGCGCACCGCGTTGCGCTGGCTCGGCTGGCCGGGACGGATGACGTTCTGGACGCTGACCGATTGGCGATGGGACGGCCGGCAGGGGTGGGGCGAGGATCAGGAGTTCTTCGCTCGCGAGCAGGTGCGCGCCCTGATGCCTTAGAGCGCACCAAGTTTCGTCACACCACCACGCGTCTGCCACAGGTTCAGCACATTGATCAGCATCTGCAACGGCGCGCGCACACTCTCGTCGGACCGGATACGCGGATCGGTGCGGGTGGTGTGCGGGTCGGCATCGGGCAGCCGCTTGCGGATCAACGCCGGGACGTCGAGTAGCCAGGTGACACCCATCAGCGTCGCGTACAGGACAAGGCATCGCTGTACCGCGGCGGGGTCGAGCATCGGACCACCGCTGGCAAGCACCTCCTTGCAGAACATCTCGAGCAGCTCGTCGAGATGGTGGTCCCACAACGATGTCTCGGCTCCCGACAGAGATCCCCAGACGGCCATCGACACGTTCATCCGGCTGACGCAGCCCCAGTCCATCAGCCCGCAGCGCAACTCTCCGTCGTCGTCGCGCCAGAACCAGGCGTTGTCGACGTTGGCGTTCCAGTGGCACAGCGCGAGGTAGTCGGGGTCGACGCTCAGCTGCTGCCACACTTCCCCTTCGCGCCTCATCAACTCCGTTGCCTCCGTGGTGATCTGAGACAGGAACGACGACGACCGCACGTTGGGCGCGAACAGACCCCGGTGATGCTCGACGAATTCGGCGAGCCGGCGTAGGCGGCGCTCGAGTTGACCGGCGGTGTACGCCGGCGGTTGGCCCACCGTCGCCGCCCGCAGGTCCACCGGAAACTGTGCGATCAGATCGGCGGGCAGCACGCCAGACCGCTCGGTTCCCGCGAGCCGGGCCACCGCGGTCAACAACCCACGATAATGTGTTGGCTGGTCCGGCATTTCGTAGTCCAGGCACTTGTGGTACTGCGGTTCGATCGCGTCAGCGCCGAACGCGATCCGCTCGCTGATCATCAACCCGGTGCCGGTTTCGCGGTGGAAGTCGGAGAACACGGTGGCCGGCACGGCGATCGGAAAGCCCGGGGCGCGGGTGAGCGCGGCGAACCGGGTTTCGGACTCCATCTGGGTGCGACCGATATCGCGCACCGCGTCGTCGAAGTCCCGGGAGAACTTCACGAACAGGTCGGTGTGCGCGTCGGGATGCTGGCGCGCGTAACGCACGCTCAGCAGGGCCTTGCGTCCGGTGCTGCCGCCGGACACCTCCTCGAAGCGCTCGACCGCGACCACCTCGTTGTCGTCGGGCAGCGCACCGTAGGCGCGGAACGCCTCGGTGAGAAAGCCGGTTCCGGCCGCCCGCAGCGAGTCGGGATGGGCGGGGAACGCGAGTCCGGTCGCGTCGCCGCGCACCCAGTCGATCTTCACCATGTCTGTTCCGCCGCGCGAACGAGGAACTCGTTGACCGCGACGTGCCGGTCGCGTGTCACCATGTACCTCACGGCATCCGCGACGTCCTCGGGCCTCAGTTTGACCATCCCGGTTGTCCTGGATTGTCGAGCCGTAAGCGCCTGCGGGTCAAGGTGATCGAAGATCTCGGTCTCGACGGTGCCCGGTTCGACGATTCCCACGCGGACGCGGTTACCGATGAGTTCCTGGCGAATGCCCTCGCTGAACGCGTTGACGCCGAACTTGGTCAGCGAGTAGACGGCGGTTCCCGGCCGCGCCACCCGCCCGCCCGTGGAGCTGATCGTGACCACGTCGGCGACACCGCGGACAGAATCGCAGGCCGCGGCGATCAGATGGGGCAGCGCCGCACGCGTGGCGTACAGGACGCCTCGAATGTTGACCGACACCAGGGCGTCCCAGTCGGCCAGCGCCGCTTCGGCAGCCACACCCATCCGCAGCAAGCCGGCGTTGTTGATCAACGTGTCGAGGCGCCCCCACTCGTCGACGGTCGTCGCCACCGCGCCCGCCACCTGATCGGCATCGGTCACATCGGCGGGCACCACCAGTGCCCTGCCTCCCGCCTCCTCGATCTCCCCGGCGACCGCCCTCAAGCGCTCAGAGCGCCGAGCCAGCAACGCGATCGACGCGCCCTCGACGGCCAGCGCACGCGCGGTTGCCGCACCGATCCCACTGCTGGCGCCCGTCACCAACGCCACCGTCCCGGCCAACGCGGTCATCTGTTCCCCCCGTCCGTGCGCCCGAGGATGTCACCGAGCACATAGTCGTTGTGTTCGCCCAGAATCGGTGCTCCACGCTCGATCCGGGCGGGACGCGTCATCAGCCACGACGGCCCCAGCACGGGTCGCTGTCCCTCGAGCCGGTCCGACACGAACCGATACGTGCCGCGTTCCCAGAGCATCTCGTCACCGATGACCTCGGTGGCCGTTGCACTCTTGGCCGCGGGCACGCCGAAAGAACGCAACCGACACGCGAGGTCGGCAGCGTCATGATGGCGGGTCAACGCGCTCAGCTCGGCATCCAGGGCCGCCGCGTTGGATTGCCGCGCATCCACCGTCGGATAACGGGCGGCGAGCACACCGGCGCCCAGCGCGCCGCACATTCGGTGCCAGACATCGTCGTCCGCGACGGCGACCGCGATCCAGTCACCGCCCGCGCAGGGATAGCAGCCGTGCGGCGCCATGTCGGGGTTGCGGTTGCCGTCGGGCCCCAGCAGCATGCCGGTCAGATTCTGCTCGAACAGGCAGTCGCCCACCATCGATGAGAGCACCTCGACGGCGGAGACGTCGACGAATTGGCCCTGCCCGGTGCGCTCTCGGTGCAGTAGCGCCGCCACGGCGGACATCGCCGCGGCCGCACCCACGGTGGAATCGCCGTAGCGCATGCTCGCCCCGAGCGGAGGGCCGTCCGGATAGCCGACCAGCGAGGCGAGGCCCGCCAGGGCGGCGAAACACGGCGCGTAGCCGGTCTGGTGGCCCAGCGGCCCGTCGTTACCCCACATCTTGACCGACACCGAGATGATGTCCGGTTTGAGCGCGGTCAGGTCCCGGTATCCGAGGCCTTGGCGTTCCATGGCGCCGGGCCGCAGGTTGTTGAGCACGATGTCGCTGCGAGAAATCAATGCCAACAGGGCATCCCGGCCCCGGGGAGTCTTGATGTCGAGGTCGACGCTGAGGATCTCGGGGTTGATGCTCAGGAAATAGGGGGCGTGGTTGATGTCGGTGCCGCCGTAGGCGCGCATCTCCTCGGGAGTGGCCGAGCACTCGACCTTGATCACCTCGGCGCCGAGGAAGGCCAGCAACTTGCCGGCGTAGGGTCCCGCCCACACCTTGGTCAGCTCGACGACGCGTACACCTTGCAGCGGACCACCCCGCGAATCGTTCGGGGTCTTGAGTTGAGGGTTGCGCACCGCGGGCGGGGTGTGCGGGCGCGAGAGTTCGGCCAGGACCTCGTCGGTGTGCTGGCCGAGCCAGGGTGCGGGGCGAGCGATGCGGGCCGGCGTCGCGCTCAGTCGGTAACCCACGGTGGGGTAGGCGCTTGTGCCCAGTGCGGGATGGGTGACCTCACAGAAGAATTCCCGGTGCCGGTACTGCGGTGAACGCAGGAGTTCGGCCGCGCCGTTCACCGGTACCAAGGGAACGTCGAGTCCCTGCGCGGATTCCGCGGTGTCCGCACCCGGCCGGTCGCGCATCCAGTCGGCGAAGCCGCGCCGGAAGTCGGCGACTTTCTGGGGCGTGACGCCGAATTCCAGCCAGTCGTCCTCGAATTCGTCGAGCCATGCCGGGGTACCCATCAGCGTTTTGAGGCCCAGCCAGTGCGCGCGGTTGGTCATGTAGAGGTAGACGAAGCCGTCGCTCGAGGCGAAAGACGTCGCGGGTCCGGCCTGGTCGTAGTCGTCGCGGCGATTCTGCGGCGCGATCTCCCCGGTGATGAACCGGCCCAGGATGCAATCGGCCCGGGAAGCCATGACGGCCTGCGCTGACACGTCGATGTACTCGCCCCGCCCGGTGTGCATGCGGTCGAACAGCGCCGACATCACACACAGGGCGGCATCCAGAGCGCCTTCGTAGTCGGTGAGGAACCGGCCGGGTCCCTTCAACGGCGGCCGGTCCGGGTCGGCGTGGCTGGGAGTGTGGTAGCCCCACCCGCTGGCGTGAAAGACGTTCAGCCCCACCGCGTTGTCGAGTGCGATCGGTGCGGTGCGGCCGAATGGCGTGACGGCGCAGAACACCACGTGGGGATGACGACGGGCGACCTCGGCTGCTGTCACTCCGTGCTCGGAGGCCCAGGTTGCGCTGTGGTCGTCGATCACCGCGTCGGCGGTGGCGATCAACTCATGTGTTGCGGCGGCGTCGAATTCGACGGATCGCTTGCTGGTGTTGAGGTAGGCGAACAGCGCGCTGCGCTCGGGACCGTCATCGCCACCGATGAGGGGGGCCATGGCCCGGGTGGGACTGCCCCACCCGGGCCGTTCGACTTTGATGACGTCGGCGCCCAGATCGGCGAGCAGCTTGCCGCAGTACTCACCGGCGACCCGCTCGGCCACTTCGACGATCCGGAAGCCGGTCAGCGCCGACATGCCGGTCAGGGCTTGTTGCGTCCCGACCGGCTCAGCCGCCACTCCGGTGGGAAGTTCATATCGTTGTCCTTGACCACGTTGTTGAGCCCCTTCTCGAAGGTGCCCTCGGTGAGATCGACGTCGTTGCGCTGGTCGTTCTGGATCAGCGGCAGCATCCCCTCGACCATGCCGGTCAACAGGCTGCCGAAGTACTCGCCCTTGTGCTGCTTGTACAACTCGAGGAAGGTCTTCTGCACCGCGACCGTGTCGGTCGGACGCGACTTCGAGCAGGCGAGCGCGTACTTCTCGGTCTCGGCTTCCAACTGGTCTCTGGGCACGACGCTGTTGAGGAAGCCGCACTCGTACATCTCTTTCGCGCTGAACGGCCGGCCGGTGAACAACATCTCGGAGAACTTGCGCAAGCCCATCGTCTCGGCCCACCACCACAACCGCGGGCCCCAGCCGACATAACGGAACGCCGGATGGCCGAAGAGCGCGTCGTCGGAGGAGACCACGAGATCGGCGTCGCCCGCCTGATAGAAATGCCAGCCGTAGCAATACCCCTTCGCTTCGATGATGCTGACCTTGCGAAGTTCCTGCAGCGGCCGGTTGCCGGCACGCGCCTTGGCGTAGAAGTCGGTCACCGTCGACAGGTAGCGATACGAGCCGCCGGGCGGGTACTTGACGTCGTCGTCGTTGATCGCGAGTTCGTGCAGCAGCGGCATGCCCGGGTTCTCGAGCATGTCCCGCTGTTCGGGAAGATCGCCGCCGCTACCGAAATCCTCTCCCTCACCGCGGATCACGACGACCTTGACGTCGTCGTCGACGTTGCACTTGTGGATCATGTCGGCGTAGAGCTGGCGCATGCCCATCGTCGTCGAGTTCTGCGCCTCAGGCCGGTTGAACGTGATGTAGGCGATCCGGTTCTTCCGGTCCTTCTCGAACCGGATGTGCTGCTCGGCTTCCCGCTTCATCTCTTCGTAGTCGTACTCTGGCATCGTCGCTTCCTCCACTTTGTGTCATCTCCAGTAGGCGGCCCGGCAGCCGGGCAGCTGAACGCCTCCGACGCAATCGAATTCGTCAGCGGCGAAGACTCTGATCGTTATGCGTATCGCTCGTCCGTCAAACCACCACGGCAGGCATCGAGTCCCATCCACGCACGGTGGACGTCGGGCTGAGTTCGGCATCGGTGAGGTCGACGTGCCAGTCCGGGAATCGTTGAAGAATCTCGTCCAGCGCGATCCGTCCCTCCAGTCCTGCGAGCGCGTTGCCCCGACCGGCTTTGATGCTCTCCAGAACCGCCCCGCGCGCCGAGCTGAACAGCAGCGCTGCGTCGACATCGGCGTAGCGGCTCAGCGCATGGAAGTGGTGCTCGGCGCTGTAGTACAGCGGCGCGTGCACGCGGATCCGGGCGAACATCGGATCGGCATCGCGGTTGAGGTGGGGGTCGTAGTGCACGTCCCCCTTCTTGACGGCGCTGTCTCGGCTGTCTCGCACACCTTCGTCAGCGCTCACCGTCATCTGCGTTCCGCCTTCCACCGGACCTCACTCACTAGCGGTGACGCCACGCGCCACCGGTTCGTGGACAGTCTGTCAGCGCTCGCCCGCGGCGGGGCTGTTTAGACCTTCCGCTTAAAACGCCGTGTCCTCGTTCCAGCGGACCGTTTCCCGGCTACTAAATGGTCACCAAGATCAATGTTCCGGCGATTTGGTTTCGCCTCCGGGAAGCGCACGTTTCCCAGTGGACCTCCGGCTCGGACGTCGCGGTGTCATGGCGGGGTGGTCACCGACCACGACCTGCCCCGATGGCGGAGGATGAGGCCGCGCTGCCCACCCCGCGAACCAGTCGTCGCCATTCCGGACCTCGACTTGTGAACCAGTCGCGGCGAGGTTGATCTTGAGCCGCCATTCACGATGGTTCTTCGGTCGGCAAAGATTTGCAGCAATCCACTCGCAAACGTCACCAATAGCTCTGTATTGCGGGGCTATATCTATGTAACAATCGTCTATCAAACCCTCTCTCAACGAGGGTTCTCTTTTCGGACGGAGGCGATCATTCCCACGTCACCTTTGCGCGTCACGGCGGGTGTATGTGTACTCGCTGCCGGATTGCTGTTCGGCGCCGGCGGCGCCATCGCCAGTGCTGACGACTCGAGTAGCGCGGGAACGAGCGGCTCGACCGGGGCGGGCCCGGGTTCCACCACCAGCGCCGACGGTTCGGAGACTCCCGGCGCGACCACCGGGACCGCGACCAACACCACTCCGAAGATCGACCGGCGCTTCCGGCTGCGCCTCCCGGATTTCTCCCGGCAGTCGCCCTCGCGGCAGAACGGATTCAACCGGCCGACGACCATCCTGCGCGGCGGCGTCGAGACGCAGGCCGAGAAGGACGCGAAGCTGGAGGGTTCCGACCTCGCGTCCGACAACGAGACCGCGGCGGTCGACGATGCCAAGACCACATCCGATCCGCAGGGGACTGAACTCGGCATCGAGGCGGAGACCACCGAGAACGCAACCGGCCCCGCCACCCAGGAACTGACGACGGAGACCGAAACCGGTGCTGAGGGCCCGGTGCCGACGGTGCCCGCCGACGCCTCGGGAACTCAACCCGACTCGAACTCCGCCGCAGACGATGCCGCGGCGTCACCGACCCCGCAGACGGGGACGACGCCGCAGACGGGGACGACACCCGCAGTTGAGGTCGATGCCCCGGTCACGCCGGAGGCCAAGACCGCCGATCCGCTGACCAACGCGTTCGTCACCATCAATGGCGCGATGGTGACGTGGTCGGAGTCGCTCGCCGCGCTGCAGACATCGAAGACGCCGGTCCGAGATGCGATCACCTCGCTGCAGACCATGCTGACGACCGTGGCCGGCGCAGTCACGCGGGTGCCGTCGGACTTCTACGCCATGCTGGGCATCCCCACTTCGGCCGGTCCGCCCCAGTCGTTCATCGGTGGAAGCGGCACGCTGGACGCCAGGAAGGTCAACGCCCCGACCGGCGGAACACTGGTCGGACCCCATCCGGGTGAAGCCACGCGGCCCGTGGTCCCCGCGGACAGCGGGTCGTTGTTCGGCACCATGGCCCCGCCCCCGGTACAGGGCAAGGTGGCCACCACTGACACCGTCCAACCGCTCTCGGTCTCGGGAACGGTGCCGCTGAGCACCGCCGCGGCGCCCGCCAGTGCGAAGTCCATCTTCGAGCACGTCATCGAGGCGGTCCTGGTGCCGGCATCGTTGACGGCTCTGGCTGCTCTGGCGTTGCCGGGTGTCGGCGCCTTGCTCATCGTCGCCGCCGCGGGCATCCGTGTCGGCTACCGGCAGGCGAAAGCCGCTGTCGCGCTGCGAGCCTCCGGTATCGCGCGGTTCGCCGGACCGGGTCCGCTGGGCGTCGTCCGCGCGGGCTCCATGGTTGCGCTACGACAGCGCGCCCGTGGGCCGCGCACCAAACGCGCGGTGTGCCCGGAGGCGGACCGCCTGGCGCGCAGCCACGAACGCGTCGCCTAGCCTGCGGCTACATCCTCGATTTGGCGTCGGTCAACGCCGCATCGATCTCGGTCCATGTGCGCCGCACGATGTCCGCGACCGGCAGCAGCTCGCCGATCCGGGACGAGACCTGTCCGGTGTTGGCCACACTGGCGTCCATATCGCCGTCGAAGTACAGCTCGGTGATCTTGCCCAGCAGGCGGGCGCCCGGGTCGTGAGCCGCGACCCGTGCGGCCAGCCCGGTGCGCAGGACGCGCATCGTCGGGTTGCCGGGGATGTCGAGCAGCACGGTCCCGGAGTCGTCGGCCGTCACGATCGCGTCCTTGAAATTCGCGTGCACGGCCGCCTCGACGCTGGCCAGCATCCGGGTGCCCATCTGGACGCCTTCGGCGCCGAGGACCAGCGCCGCGGCCGCCGAGCGGGCGTCGCACATACCTCCCGCCGCAATGATCGGCAGGTCCACGTTCTCGGCGACCAACGGGAGAAGCACCATCGTCGACGCGCCCAGCAGCGACTTGAACCCGCCGCCTTCGACGCCCTCGACCACCAACGCGTCGACGCCGGCATCGGCCGCCTTGCGCGCGCCCTTCAAGGATCCGACGACGTGTACGACCGTCATGCCGGCGTCGTGCAGGCGTGCGGTGAACAACGCCGGATCGCCCGCCGAGGTGAAGACGTGGTTCACCCCGGCCGCGGCCAAGATGTCGACGATCGACGGGTCGGCCTTCCAGCCTTGGATCATCAGGTTGGCCGCGACCGGCTTGTCGGTGAGCTCCCGCACCCGCTGCAGATCGGCGCGGCCGTCCTCGGTCAGCGTCTCGATCATGCCCAGGCCGCCGGCCTCGGAGACCGCCGCGGCCAGTTCGGCCCGCGCGATGTAGGTCATGGGCGCCTGCACGACGGGGAAGTCGACGCCGAGGAGCTCCTGGATTCGGTTGGTCACGACGTCATTCTGCGGTGAGGCCCGCCTGCGGCGAAATACCCTGGCCATTTTTACATTGAGTGCTCTATCATTTGTCGGACCGAGACCCAGTGGCAGCGCAGCCCGAGAGGACGTCGATGGCCAAGCCACCCCTGTCGATGAAGCCGACCGGATGGTTCCAGGTCGCGTGGTCGGCAGAGCTCAAGCCCGGCGACGTCCGGCGGATGAAGTACTTCGACCGCGAGATGATCGCCTGGCGAACATCTTCCGGCCAGGCCGTGGTGATGGACGCGTACTGCGAGCACCTGGGGGCCCATCTGGGCTACGGCGGCCATGTCGAGGGTGACGTCATCGAGTGCCCGTTCCACGGCTGGCAGTGGAACTCCGAAGGCCGCAACGTCTGTATCCCGTACCAGGACCGGCCGAACCGCGGCCGTCGGATCCGCAGCTACCCCGTCACCGAACGCAACGACTCGATCTACATCTGGCACGACATCGACGGACGTGCACCCTATTTCGACGCGCCGGACATCTTCGGCAGTTTCGGTGACACCCGCACCGCTGCCGACTACTACCCGCCGATGACGCTGCACCGCGAGGGCCTCGAACTGCATCCTCAGTACGTGCTGGAGAACGGCGTCGATTTCGCGCACTTCAAGTTCGTGCACAAAACACCGATCATCCCGGTCTTCACTCGCCACGACTTCGCCGAGCCGTGGTCGTATGTCGACTTCACTATCACCTTCGAAGGCGACGAGACCCAGTCGATCGACGACGTCCGAAGCGGTGTGGAAGCCATCAACGGTGGTCTCGGCATCGCGGTGACCAAGAGCTGGGGCATGGTGGACAACCGGACGATCTCGGCGATCACCCCCGTGGACGACCGAACATCGGATGTCCGGTTCATGGTCTACATCGGACGGACCCCCGGCCGCGACGACCAACGGGCCGAGGCCAAGGCCACCGAGTTCGGCGCCGAGGTCATCCGCCAATTCACCCAGGATGTGCACATCTGGTCGCACCAGCGCTATTCCGACCCGCCCGCGCTGGCGACGGCCGAGTACGAGGGTTTCACCGCATTACGCAAATGGGCGATCCAGTTCTATCCCGACGGCCGCGGCGGCAATGCCGCGGACCTCGAAACATCCCGCGCCACCACGTCATCCGAGAAAGGCCCGACCCGATGACCGCACACCCCGCCCGCCCGACACGTGTCTTCCAGGTTGCCACGGGCAACCTCGGGACCGAGATGATCAAGCGGATCGGGGAGCATCCGGATCTCGAGCTCGTCGGACTGCACTGCTACACACCTGAAAAGGTCGGACGTGACGCCGGTGAGATCGTCGGCATCGACCCGATCGGGGTGACGGCCACCGGCACGGTCGAGGAGATCCTCGCCGCCGAACCCGATGTGCTGACCTTCCACGGCGTGTTCCCCGATGAGGACCTCTACGTCCGGGTTCTCGAGGCGGGCATCAACATCGTCACCACGGCCGACTGGATCACCGGCTGGCACCGCGACACCAACCATCCGCATCCCTCGGGTAAGTCCGTGTCCCAGCTCCTCGAAGAAGCCTGTCGCAAAGGCGGTTCCACGTTCTACGGCACCGGGATGAACCCCGGCCTCAACCAGATTCTCGGCGTCGTGTGTTCGGCCGACGTCGCCGAGATCGAGAACGTCACCACGATCGAGTCCGTCGACGTGTCGTGCCATCACTCGCGCGACACCTGGATCGAGGTCGGCTACGGCCAACCCGTGGACGATCCGCAGATCCCGGGCAAGCTGGAGAAGTACACCCGGGTGTTCGCCGACAGCGTGCTGATGATGGCCGACTGCTTCGATCTGGAACTCGACGAGGTCAAGTTCAGCTACGAATTGGGCGCCTGCACAAAGGATGTGGACCTCGGCTGGTATCAGCTTCCGAAGGGCTCGCTGGGCGGGAACTACATCAAGTACCAGGGCATGGTCGACGGGGTCCCGCGGGTGGAGACACATCTGGAATGGCAGATGACACCGCACACCGACCCACACTGGGATATCAAGGGCTGCTACATCACCCAGATCAAGGGTGACCCGTGCGTGTACAACAAGCACATGATCTTCCCGAAGCCCGGCGTGGACCTGTCGAATCCCGAGGACTTCGCCTCCATCGGCATGACGGTCACGGGAATGCCTGCGCTGCATGCCATCCGGTCTGTGGTGGCCGCGCCGCCGGGGTTGATCACCAGCGCCGACCTGCCACTGCGCGGGTTCGCCGGCCGCTTCAAGAGGTAGGAATGCCCCAGGCCGCCAACGTCGCGCCGCGCCGCCCGCCCAACGGCAAGCAGGTCCGCGCGGATCGCACCCGCGCGATGGTCATCGAGGAGACGGTGCGCTGCGTCCTCGAGGAGGGATTCGCCGCGGCGAGCGCCAAGCACATCACCGAACGCGCGGGCGTGACCTGGGGGGTGATCCAGTACCACTTCGGTGACCGGGACGCGTTGTTGATGGCCGTCGTCGACGAGGGCTTCGGGCAACTGGTGGCCTGCCTGCACGACGTCCAGGCCGAACTGGGGGAGCACCACGGGCGCGCGCGCACCGAACTGGTGATCAACGCGGTCGCCGACGCCTTCCTGAGCCCGACATCCGTTGCGGCGCTGGAAATCTTGATCGCCACCCGAACCGGGCGCGCCGATGCTCAGCAGCGTCATCTGGCGGAGCTGTTCTCCACACTGACCCGGCTCGGCCGGTTCGTCGCCGAGGGCCTCGAGCGCAAACACGCCGACGCGGTGGGCAACCTGATCTGGACCACGCTGATGGGGGCGATGGTGGCCAAGATGGCGGTCGAGGAACCGGTCGACGTCGGCCGCGAGCTGCGGGCGTTGACCGACGTTGTCACGGCCTACGTCGAACTTCGGCTCCGGGCCGCGCGGTAGCTCACCGCGGCCGGACGACGATTACCGGTGCCTTGGCCGATTGAGCGACCTTGGTGGCGACGGAGCCGAGCACAAGGCTCGAGAATCCGCCGCGGCCCCGGCTGCCGACGACGACGAGCGCAGCCTCGCCCGACTCCTCGACGAGCCGTCGCGCGGGGTCGTCGCTGACGATCCGGCGCTGTACCTGCACATCCGGGTACCGCTCCTGCCAGCCGGCGAGGCGCTCGGCGAGGATCCGGTGCCCGCCCTCTTCGTACCGTTCCCAGTCGGTTCCGATGGAAGGAAACGACGCGTCGCTCCACGCGTGCATGGCGATGAGCGGCACCCCACGCCTCGAGGCCTCGTCGAACGCCAGCGCGGTGGCCTCTTCGGAGGCCGGCGATCCGTCGACGCCGACGAGGACGGGTGCGCTGGTCTCGGCGGCGGGCGCGTCATCGGTGCGCACGATCGCGATCGGCCCGCGTCCGTGATGCAGCAGGGCACTGCTGACCGAGCCGAGGAAGGCCCGGCCGAGGACACCGAGGCCTCGGGACCCGGACACGGTCATGTATGCGTCGCGCGAGGCGGCGACGAGCGCCGCGGGCGGAGCGGAGTTCACGATGTGCGTTTCGATGGCCGGCGGCGCCGTGTCACCCGCAGCGGCCTGCACGCTTTTCTGCGCCGCGTCGAGGATGTCGCGGCCGTTGGATTCCATCGACTCGACGTAGCTGGCTTCCAGATACGCCACCGGCCAGGTCACCACGACGGGCGCGATCGCATGGAGCAACCTGATCGGTTCGTCCCGCAACAGGGCCTCGCGAGTGGCCCACCGGATGGCGGCCTCCGAGTCCGGTGATCCGTCGACGCCAACAAGAATTCCGCTGGGACCGGCAGCCATGATCTCTCCCTTCGCCACATGGCGGTTGACCGACTCCACGTTAGGTGGTCGGCGGTGCATGTGGACAGAGCCTTTGGTCCCTCATGCCGACGCGAGGGTCAGGACCTGGTCAGCTCCGCGTATCGGGTGACGTGGAAGTCGGTGGTGCCGAACTCGTACTGCAGCGCCGTGAGCCGCTTGAAATAGTGGCCGATCGCGAGTTCCTCGGTCATGCCCATACCGCCGTGCAGCTGAACCGACTGCTGTCCGATGAATCGCGCGGCCCGACCGACGGTGGCCTTGGCGGCCGAAACCGCGCGTGCCCGCACATCCGGTTCGGCCTCGAGATTGAGGACCGCCAGGTAGGTGGCCGACACCGCCTGTTCGACTTCCATGTACATGTCGACCATGCGGTGCGCCAACACCTGAAAACTGCCGATCGGCTGGCCGAACTGCTGGCGTTGTTTGGCGTATTCGATGGTGTCGGCCAACACCTTCCGCATGCACCCGACCGCTTCCGCGCAGACCGCGGCGGCTCCTTCGTCGCGGGCCTGCGCCAGCGACGGCCACGCCGAGCCCTCCTCGCCGAGCAGCGCGTCGGCCGGAAGCCGCAGGGCGTCGAAGGTGAGGTCGGATGCCCTGCGGTCGTCGATGGTGCGGTAGTGGTGGGCGGCGACGGCGTCACCGGCTGACTCGAGATCGACGAGAAACAGCGAGATCCCGTTGGTGGTGCGCGCGGTGGCCAGAAGGTGAGTGGCCAGAGGCGCACTCGCGACGACGATCTTGGACCCCCGCAGCACCCATTCGTCACCGTCGCGCTCCGCGCTGGTCGCCACCTCCGCCCAATTGTGGCCGGACGCCGACTCGTTCGCCGCCAGCGCGACGATCGCCGTTCCCTCGACGATCCGCTCGAGCAGCGCCGAAGCCCTCTCACCGCCCGCACGCTGCAGCAGGCCACCGGACACGACAACGGTGTCCACGTACGGCTCGACGGCCAACGCATGTCCGAGCGCCTCGGCGATCACCATCACCTCGACCGGCCCGCCACCGATCCCGCCGAGGTCCTCGGGCAACGCGGCGCCGAGGATTCCGAGTTCGTTGGCGAACCCGGCCCAGATGTCGGGCTGCCAACCGGCACCCGACTTCGCCGCCGCGCGGCTGCTCTCGAGCTCGTATCGGCTTGACAAGAACTTGTTCAAGCCGTCGCGCAGCAGTTCTTGTTCCTTGCTCAGGTTGAAGTCCATCTCAAGCCCCTCAGAGTCCCAGCGCCGCTTTGGCCAGGATGTTGCGCTGAATCTCGTTGCTGCCGGCGTAGATCGAGCCGGCCCGGTCGTTGAAGTAGCGCAACGGCGCGACCGCCTGCCACGGTTCACCGCTGGTGTATCCGTCCGACGGCGGTTCGAACTCGGCGATCGGTCCGCCGGGGCAGGTGGCGTGCGGCTGGTAGACGCGGCCGCGCGGTCCGGCCGCTTCCATGGCGAGTTCGGTGATCGCCTGGCTCAACTCGGTTGCGAGCACCTTGAGCATCGACGAAGCGGCGCCGGGGTTCTTACCTTCGGCCACCGTCGCCAGCACCCGGTACTCGAGGATCTCGAGCACCTCGGTGCGGATCCGCGCATCGGCCAGCTTGCGGGCGAAGGCGGGGTCGTCGATCAGTCGGCCGCCGCCGGGGCCCGGTTCAGTGGCCGCGACGGCGGCGATCTCCTGCGCCATCACCTGCAGTGCCGGTGACGACGCCCCTCCACCGCGTTCGAACTCCAGCAGATACTTGGCGACGGTCCATCCGTCATCGATCTCGCCGAGGACGTTCGACATGGGCACGCGCACCTCGTCGAAGAAGACCTGGTTCTGTACCTCTTCTCCGGATGTCATCACCAGCGGCCTGATCTCGATGCCGGGGGAGGACATGTCGATGAGCACGAACGTGATGCCCTGCTGCTTCTTCTGACCTTTCGACGTGCGCACCAGCGCGAACATCCAGTTCGCCTCGCGGGCGTGCGTCGTCCAGATCTTGCTGCCGGTGCAGACGAGGTCGCCGGCCGACTCGTCGAGGACCGCCGCCATCGACAGCGCGGCCAGATCGGACCCCGCCTCGGGTTCGGAGTAACCCTGACAGAAGAAGACCTCGCCGGTGAGGATGCGGGGCAGGAAGAAGTCCTTCTGTGCGTCGGTCCCAAACTTGATCAGCGCGTGGGCAACCATCCGGATCCCCATCGGTGACAGCGACGGCGCACCCGCGAGCGTGGACTCCCGGCTGAATATGTAGTGCTGGGTGAGGCTCCAATCGCAGCCGCCGTACTCGACCGGCCAAGCCGGTGCGGCCCAGCCCCGCTCGTGCAGGATCTGCTGCCATTTCATGCTTGCGTCGTGGTCGGCGTAGACGCTCGTCATGAGGCGGCCCGCGCGGCGAATCTCGGGCGTGAGCTTCTCGTCGAGAAAACTGCGCACCTCGTCACGAAACGCCGTGTCGGCCGGTGACCACTTCAGGTCCATCGTCGATCCCCTGTCTCTTGACGCCCTACACAGTAAACCTAGTTGACTAGGTGGCCTTTCCGGGGGCGTTGAGTGGACGGCGCTCGTACCTAATAGTGGAACGGGGGCGCTGGGGCGACGGCATAATTGAATCCGTGGAGCGACGACGAGACGGTCAGGTTGCGAAATCACCGACGGCTGTTCTCGGGGAGTTGCCGGCTGTGGTGGTGCTCGATCGTCTGCCGGTACCGGTGTTGGCGATCGCAGAAGACGGTGCGATCGTATTCGCCAACGAGGCGTTCGCCGACATGGTGGGCTATTCCGCCGATGCGCTCCGCGAGCTGCATTTTCATCAGATCTTCCACACCCTGCCCGCCGATGAGTCCGCGGTGTCGGTGATGCGCGCGCACGAGGAGCTGGTCGTCGAACTGCTACACCGGGACGGATCGATCGTGCGGGCCAGGATGAGCAAATCGGCCCTGCGGCGCGGCAGCGACCCGGTCGCGCTGGCCACCTTCCAGGACCTGACCGAACAGCTCTGGGTCGACGAACTGTGAGTCAGGGCTCGAGGGGCGGGGCGGATTGGCGCATCGACTCGCGAGCCAGGTACTGCTGGAAATAGCTCAGCGACTCGTCGGTCACCAGGGCCGGCAGCAATATCTCCCATACCCGCCCGAGGCGCTCGACCACGTTGACACCGGAAGCCATGATCGTGGACAGGAGTTCGGCGCCCACCATCGTTCCGAGGATGGTCTCGGCGACGGCTGACGGATTCAGCTCGGCTCGCAGATCGCCGTCTTCGATCGCCTCGACGGCATGCGAGGTGATCTCGTCGAGCCAGCGGGAGTAGGCGCTGGCCGCCGCTATGTGGAACTCGCCGAAGGCGCGCATCAGATGGATGCTGCTGCGGGCAATGGCGTCGGTGTTGAGGAGGCCCACGATGACGAAACTGCTGTGAATGATGCGTTCGAGCGCAGGTGCCGACGATTCCCGGATCCTGGCGAACTCCCGGAACAGGATCGCGCTGCCTTCCTCGATGATCGCGGTGCCCAGCGCCTCCTTTGAATCGAAGTGATAGTACAGAGCGCCCTTCGTCATTTCCGCGCGCTCGATGATATCGCCCAGACTCGTTGTGGCATAACCGATCTCATTGAACAATCCCACGGCCGAGTCGATGATCCGTCGTCGGGTCGCCTCAGATCGGGCTTGGCGCGCCATCGCCGGTACCTCCGGATCCTCCGACGGCCTCAACCGGGTGGAGATGGCCTGGTCGGGGGATCATAGATCATCCAAGCGGGGTTGCCCTCTTCACGGCGACGGCGGTGCGCCGCTTGACGAACTCGGCGAGATAGGAGAAGCGGTCCTGGTGGGCAAGGCCGGGCAGAAGCAGCATCCAGGCCGACTGGAGGTCGCGCATGAAGCGTTCGGGGTCGTCGAGATCGCTGGTCTGACGTAAGCCCATGTAGACAGATACCAGAAGGCGGCCGATCGCCGCGGTGTCGGCGTGGTCGCGGATGTCGCCCTCGGCGACCGCTCGGTCGATGACCTTCGCGTAACCCTCGACCCACGTGCGCAGAATGTCGGGCTGCAATCCATCGGTGCGGCCGATGGACTCCAGGAGATTCAGTCCTGCCCTGGCCACCTCGCTGCCGATGTCGTCGATCGCGAGCCGAAAGGACAGATCGATGAGCGTCTCGAGGCCGGACAATCTGCGTGCCAGCACCTCATCGACCGATGCCCGCGCTTCCTCCATGCGTAGTTCGACGATGGCCGACGCCAGCGCATGTTTGGAACGGAAGTGGAAGTACATCGCCCCCTTGGTGACCGCGGCGTCGGAGAGGATGTCGTCGAGGTTGACCCGGCTGTAGGAGCTGCGGGCGAACAGACGAGACGCCGCACGCAAGATCTGGAGCCGCGTCGAGTCCGACCGTCGATCGACCTGTTCGGCCGGTGGGGGTACGCGGTTCAGCGGGGGCCTCGTTTGCCTGAAATTAACCAACCCTGCAATTCTTCCATCCACTTCCCCGGTTCGACGAATTCTCTCGAGTTAGCTGTGTGCGACAACGCGGGTGGCCACCTGTTCTTCCGGCACATTCGATTCTTCTTGCAATCTTTCGTCTGACTATTCCAAGAATCCCGCACGTCGAATTGTTGTGTCCGACACGTCAAACTCTAAGTCATAGTTAGACCCCCATAACATCCGAAAAGTATGTAAAGTACCCCCCGTGATGACTTTCGGTTCGCGCCAACGCCTATCGCGACCCGTCGGTCTCACTGCGTCGCCGGCATCCCGTGCTCACCGCGAGCGGACCTGCCCGGCGCCGCGCACGTTGTTTCCTATCGCGTTGCCATTGCCTGTAGCGGCAAACCCCTCGAAAACGCCCTACAGGCAATGGCAGCTTTCTGAACGGGCTCGACCATGGAGTTATGCGGAGATTCGTCTCGGCAGCGAGGCCCGACTCTAAGTTTCAGCGACCCTGGAGAAGTTAACGGTGCAGTGGGATGAGGAAGTCGATGTGGTGTGCGCCGGCGCCGGTGCGGCCGGGCTCGCACACGCCATCGCGCTCGACGATCTCGGTGGCGAGGTGTTCGTCGCCGATTGGGGCGTCGCGGAGCGCAACTGGCTCGGCACGACCGCGGCCGACGCAAGTACTCGGGACTTCTTCGAGGAGATGACGTCGGATCTGGGCCCGCCGCATCGCCAGTCAAATGAAGTCGGCTTGCCGATCCGCGCGGTGCCCTCGCACGTGCCCGCTGATAACGGCCGCACGGTGGCACCGTTCGTCGGGGCGCGCTTGCGGGAGTGGGCGGCCCAATGTCTGGCGACACCGTTCGGCTACCTCTCCACGCGGCTTCCGGATTGGAGCGCGACGACTGTTCAGGCGTCCGACGGCCAGATCCTCGAGGTGCTCGAGATCGGTGCGCTCGCCGCCGATACCGAGGAGCTCGCCGGCTCCGTGCTCGATCTGCTCACCAAGGGCGTAGCCGACCGGGACATCGAGGTGCACTCCGAGCACGCGCTGCAACGCCTGGTGTTTGAGGAGGGCGTCGCGGTGGGCGCGGTGTTCGCGACTCCCGCCGGACCGACGGCGGTCCGGGCCCGGCACGGTGTCACCGTCACCAGTGGAGCCGTGCGACTTTCCGAGGTCGATCGCCGCTCGGTGTCGGGTGACATCCTGCGTGTCTGCCTGGTCGGACAGCGCGCCAGCAGGTTCGGCCGCGTCGAGGTGCTCACCTCCGAGCCGCCCGCACTGTCCGGCGCGGCGTGCCATGCGCGCGGCCGCCGTCTACCGGCCAATCTTCGTGAGACGTACCGCCACTCAGGATCGTGGCGATGCGGCAAAGTCCACGGGTATCCGTCCCTGGGCGAGTAGCGATTCCATCTCGGCAGCGGGCAGCGGACGCGACAACAGAAACCCCTGCGCCCGGTGGCATCCATGCTCGAGCAGGGTGCGGGCGGCCTCCTCGGTCTCCACACCCTCGGCGACGAGCTGTAGGCCGAACGCGTCGGCCAGCGCGATGATCGCGCGCACGATCGCGAGATCGCCGGGATTCTCACCCAGCTCCCGAACGAAGCCCTTGTCGATCTTGAGGGTGTCGACGGGCAGCGACTTCAAATGCGACAGCACGCTGTAGCCGGTGCCGAAGTCGTCGATGGCGACCTGCACGCCGACCTGTTTGAGACCGGCCAGCGTCTTGCGGGTGGTTTCGATGTCCTGAACCACGACGCTCTCGGTGATCTCCAGGCACACCGATCCGCCGTCGAGGCCGAACTCGCCGATGGTCGCGGCGACCGATTCCACAAATCCGTCGCTCACCAGTTGGACCGGCGAGACGTTGACCCGCAACACCGCGTCGCGGCCGACGCCGTTCGCGCGCCACTGTGCGAACTCGCGGCACGCCGTCCTCATCACCCAGCGCCCCAATTCGCCCGCCAGGTTGATGGATTCGGCCACACCGATGAAGGAGCCGGGTGCAAGCAGGCCGCGCGTCGGATGCTGCCAGCGGACCAACGCCTCGGCGGCGAGGATCTCGCCGGTGCGCATGTTGACCTCGGGCTGATAGTGCAAGAGGAGGGCGCCCGTTTCGATGACGTTGTGCAGGTGAAGCTCGATGTCGTTGCGGAAATCGGACTCCATCGACATCTGCTCGGTGAACACCGCGACGTCGTTGCCGCCGGAAGCCTTGGCGGTCAGCACCGCTTGGTCGGCGCGCCGCAAGAGGTCTGAGGTGTCGTCGCGGCCCGGCTCGCCCAACGCCACACCGATGCTGACCGTCCGGGTGAGTCTCTCGCCGTCGACCGCCACCCGCTCGTTCAGCGCCGATTGCAGCCGGAAGGCCAGTTCCCTGGCGGTGTCGACGTCCGTCGGCCCTGCAGGCACGGCCACGAACTCGTCACCACCCAGCCGAGCGAGGAATGTGCTGTCGTCAGCGCTTTGACGCAGCCGTTCGGCCAGCACGCGAATGAACCAGTCACCGGCGGTGTGGCCGAGGTAGTCGTTGATGGCCTTGAGCCGGTCCAGATCGAAGAACAGCACCGAGACCGGCCCCGGTTGTCCCCGCTCGAGACGGGCGTCCAGGTGCGCCAGCAGCGCGCGCCGGTTACACAATCCCGTCAAGTCGTCGTGTTCGGCCAGGTAGCGCAGGCGATCCTCGGCATCGACGCGCGCTTGAACCTGGGCGAACAACGACGCGATCGCCTTGAGCGCGTTGAGTTCCTCCGGCGTCCAGTCTCTGTCGCCGAACTTGACGAATCCGAGCACACCGGAGGTGACCTCGCCCGAGAGCATCGGCACGCACGCCATCGACGTCGAGGGAACCTGTCTGCCCTCGGCAATGGTCTGCTGGTACTCCTCGGTCGAGGGCTCCGGGCGGAACACGATCGGTTCCTTCTGGTGCTCGCACCGGGCGAACACCGGGTCGGCGTCGGCGAAATACACCACGCCCAACGGGTCGGGGTCCGGAATTCCGGGACGGACCGGCCACTCGGCGACCAGCACCGACGCCCGGATCGAGTGATCGTTGTGGCGCAGGAAGCTGACGTCGACGCCGAGGTACTCGACGAGATCGGCCAGCACACGCTGACTCACCTCGACCGAGGTCGCGGCGTTCACACCCATCAGGTGCGTGGCGACCGAGGTGACGAGGTTCTCCAGACTGCTGGGCACTAACCCTCCCTAACGCCGTCGGCGCTGTCGCGACGGTGATGACTGCGGCGCCGGCTTCGGGCCGAAGGGCGGGCCGCGTAGGTCAACCTGAGGATCAACGCCTGCGACTGCGCCGTACCGGTTCCCGCGAGTTGCCGGAAATCATATTGCAGCCTGCCGAGGTCGTCGGCGAAGGCGGGCGAGACCCGGCGGCGGTCCTGCTCGTCGAGCACGTACAGAAACGGTGGTGAAACCGGTTGTACGGCAAGCCCATGCTGCTGGGCCCGGATCCACACCGACTCGACGGCCGCCCCGGCGCGCGCGTAGTCGGTGAGCCGGCGCCCGGTCACGGAGATGACGGCGAGACCGGCGCATTCGCGTACGCGGCGCGCGGTGTCGTCGCCGAGGGCCCGCCCACCGTCCCACGCCTTCAGGTGGCTCATCACCTCCGGTCGCCGCAGGATGTCGAGCATCACCAAGTCCGACGGAGCGAGTTCGAGTGTCCGTACGTCGATGCCGTCATCGAGGGAGGGGGCGTCGGGCCATCGCAGTTCGGCGAACATCTCGGCGTGCAGGCGCGGAGTGAGGTACCGGATGCGGTCGGCGGCAGCCAGGATCGTTGCGGCCGATTCGAGGTCGTCCCGCTCGGTCAGGACGCTCAGCCGGGCACCTTCGGCCTCCGCGGCGGCGACCAAGGTGGCGATCGTGTCGGCGGGTATTGGCGCCGCGTTGCCGAGATGCCGATTCGTCTCCCGGGACAGCATCGGTTCGTACAGCGATGCGAGCTCGGGATCGTCGCCCGGCTCGAAATGCACCGTCGCGATCAACGGGGAGGCCTCGTCGCCGCGTCCGTACTCCACCTGCGCGGTCATGTGATGCGAGGCGGCAGCCACGCGCACGTTGAACGTGGCGGCGCCGACGGCGACGGCGCTGGCCCGGAAACCGACGTCCATCGTCGTCGTGAAGCGCGTGTCCAACGAGACCCTCGCCGATTCGGCCGTCACCTCGATGCGCCACGGCTGAGCATTGCCGCCCGAGGGCGCGCGCTGCGCGGCGGCCACGATCGCGTCCGTCGCGCGGTCTGGTCGGGCGTCGGGGGGCGGATCATCGACGGTGTGGTCGGCACCGGGCACCACTGGGGTCACGAGGCGGTCGAAGACCTCGGCGATGTCCATCCGCACCCGTCCCGACGGGAGATGCTCGCCCAGGCCGATCCGCCGGACCGCCTCGGTGACCAGGCTCGTGTTCAGCGCCACTTCGGACGTCAGCTGCGGCCACGTCGACAAGGTCTGGCCCACCTCGATCAGCGAGGCCGCCATCCGGGCCGAAACCTGGCTCGCCTCGGCCAGGCGAAGCGAGTACGGCAGCTTGTCGGTGCTGCTGAGATTCGCGAGGCCCGCCGCGTCCAGGTCTCCGACGAGGCCGTGCAGGATCGGGCGCGCCGGCTCGAGGTCGAACCGCTCGACATCGAGCAGCGCGCGATCGCTGGTCGACATGAGCACCGGGATCCCGCGCTCCCGTGCGGCCTCGCGGACCAGCAGTTTGGCGTCCAGGGAGTCGCATTCCTCGATCACGAGGTCGAGGCCGTCGAGGAATCCGTGCACGGTTTGCTCGTTCACGCCGGAGACGTCGACCCGCACGGGTAGGTACGGATCGAGTTCGGCGATCCTTCTGGCGCACACGATCGCTTTGTTCACCCCGATGTCGAGCACCGAGGCGGGCACCCGGTTCAGGTTCGTCAGATCCATGTCGTCGAAGTCGCTCAACCGCAAGTGACCGCACAGCCCCTGAGCCGCCAGCGCGTAGGCGATCGTGTGACCGACGCTCAAACCGACGACGCCGACCGTGAGGTTGGCGAGCTTCTTCTGTTCGGCCGGCGTGATCAGGTTCCGGTTGCGGTCCAGCCGCACACGCCGAAATCCTCTGGGGCCGAGGATGCTGGCCGCGGCCCGCCGCCACGGATAGTAGGCCCAGCGAGTCGGTTCAGCGAGAACGTCTTCCGGCGGTGGCGGCCGGATCTCGCGCAGCTCTCGCTGTTGTTGTGCTGCGCTGTCGGTGAACGCGATGCCCGGATCTGACTGCAGTTCGGCGAGGTCGGGATCGTCGGCGCGCAGAATTACTGCAGTGCACCAACTCTTGTCGTTGTCCCCGCCGATCACCGCTCCGTCCCGGTGGCGGCCGATTCCCCCGCCGCCTTGTGAACCGGAGCCAGCATCTGTTGTTCGGCGAAATACAGCGAAAGCTGTTTGGGGTCGGCGTGTTTGGCGAAAGTCGCACGATCCCACCAGGCCAGTCGAGTTTCATAACGCTCGTCGGGATACGGCGTCGGAGGAATCTTCGTCGCCAGGATGCCGCCGGACGAGAGCCATCGCTTGAGCACATAGGAGGCCGCCGTGGCGACGATGAACTGAATGTCGAGCAGCCCCATCGCGTGCAGCGGTGTTCGGGAGATCGCGTAGGTGAGCTGACGGTTGCGATCGGGATCGTCAGTCACCCATGCGGTTTTCATCTCCACGACGCCGAATGGTAGCCGGTCGCTGATCATCTTTCGCACCGCATCGAAGCCCGGTTGGCCTTTCCACTCCAGCAGCGCATGGGCCTCGTCGGCCGACTGGTAGGGCCCTTTCGCGCGTAGGCCGCCGACCACCTTTCCCGTCCGGTCGACGCAGGCGGCGAACAGGATGGTGTCCGAGCCGGTGTGCAACGCATCCATGTCGAGTGCTTTTGCGACACCGTGCTTGGTGTAACTGCGGGCGGCCCCCTGGACGAAATCGCGCCAGAGCTCGGGTTCGACAGCGGGGTGCGCAAAGGTGATCGTGCATTCCGTGTCCGAATCCCAGAAACTGGGAGTCTGTCGCAAACTGGCGGCAACATCGGTGGCGGGCTGGAATTGTGCAATGGTCATAATCGTCCGATCATCCGGCAGTTCCCATGGTCAGGTCGCTGCTGATTACGTGTGGATTTCCCACATCCATATGAGTATCTCGCCGAGTTCTGTTTTATTACCAGCAAGCGCACTGATCTTGTTGTGAAAAAGCTTGTTGTCGGCGCGAAAAGGATGTTCGACATCGTGCGTTGGATCGCCTACAGCTAATTGGTCGCGATCCGTTGCGGAATGGAACGGGCCTGCCCGCGGATTCGGTGCGCGAACCCGCGATGCGGCGGTTCACCTGCGCTTGTGGCGGCCGAGTGCCACGCTGGGAGAGGTGACCGGGGGATATCCGAGTCCGGGTGCAGGGAACCTACCCGTTAAGGATGTGGGCAGGTTGCTGCTTCGTTGTGTGGATCGGCCCGGATTGGTGGCGGCCGTCAGCGCTTTTCTCGCCGCCGCCGGTGCCAACATCGTGTCGCTGGATCAGCACGCGACCGAACAGTCGGGCGGCACATTCATGCAGCGCACCATTTTTCATCTGCCCGGACTGACCGCCGCACGCGATGAGCTCGAACGCGAATTCGCCGAGCAGGTCGCCGTACCATTCGGTATGGACTTTCGGCTGACCGAAGCCGCGAAACCCAAGCGGGTGGCGATCATGGCGTCCAAAGAAGACCACTGCCTGCTCGATCTGCTGTGGCGCAACCGGCGCGGCGAGCTCGACATGAGCGTGGCCATGGTGATCGCGAACCATCCCGATCTCGCAGATCAGGTCCGGCCGTTCTCCGTTCCCTTCCTCCACGTACCCGCCAGTAGGGAAATCCGCGAAGACGCCGAACGTCGTCAGCTCGAATTGTTGCGCGGCAACGTCGACCTGGTGGTCCTGGCACGTTACATGCAGATCCTCACGCCGCAATTCATTGCGGACGTCGGGTGTCCGCTCATCAACATCCACCATTCGTTCCTGCCGGCGTTCATCGGCGCCGCGCCCTACCGGCGGGCCAAGGAACGCGGGGTCAAGCTGGTCGGCGCGACGGCGCATTACGTCACCGAGGACCTCGACGAGGGCCCGATCATCGAGCAGGATGTGGTGCGGGTCGACCATCGGCACAGCGTTGAGGATCTGGTCCGCCTCGGATCCGACGTCGAACGCGTTGTGTTGTCCCGGGCGGTGCTGTGGCACTGTGAGGACCGCATCATCCGATTCGGCAACCAGACCATCGTCTTCTAGCCGGATCCTGTCGCCGGTACGAAGGAGAAGCAGTGAAGAAGTTCAGCGACCTCGACGAGTTCATCGCGGCCGAGGGCAGCCAGCTCGGCCCCACCGAATGGCTCGAAGTCACCCAGGACCGCGTCAACCTGTTCGCCGACGCCACCGAGGACCACCAGTGGATTCACGTCGACCCGGAGAAGGCGGCCAACGGACCGTTCGGTCAGACGATCGCCCACGGCTTGCTGACGCTGTCGCTGCTTCCGCACTTCTCGCACCAGCTGTACACGGTCGGCAATGTCGCGATGGCGATCAACTACGGATACAACAAGGTTCGTTTCATCACACCGGTCAAGGTCGGCGCCAAGATCCGCGCCAGGGCCGAACTGACGAAGATCGACCAGCTCGACGGTGCCGTGCAGTCGACGATGACCACCACGGTCGAGATCGAGGGTTCGGAGAAGCCTGCCGCGGTTGCGGAGTCGATCGTCCGCTTCATCCGCTGAGGCCTCCGGGCGCCCCTGGGTCGGCGTCAGTACTGGGTGGAGCCCTGATCCACCGGAATGGCCGTCGCCGTCATGTGTTTCGACTCGTCGCTGGCCAACCAGCACACCACGTCGGCGACGTCCTCGGGCTCCAGGATCCACGTCGGCAGGAACGGCGTCATCATGTGCTGTAACTGAGGATTGGTCTCCATCACCTTGCCGATCGCGGTGATCATGTCGCCGGAACCCATTGCGGTGTTGACGGGGCCGGGGTGCACGCTGTTGACGCGGATCGAGTGCCTGCCGAGTTCGGCGGCGAGCGCGCGGGCCATGCCGGTGACGGCGTGCTTGCTGGCGGTGTAGTGAACCATGAACGGCTGCAACTTGATTCCCGCCGCCGAGCTGATCAGGATCACCGATCCGCCCCGGCCCCCGTCGATGATGTGCTGCGCGCCGGCCCGCACGGTGTTGAACGTGCCCGCCACGTTGATGTCCATGACGTCGCGGAAGTCCTCCGGCGTGATCTCGTCCCACACCTGCGGTGGTGAGACACCCGCGTTGGCGACGATCACATCGAGCCGGCCGAACGCCGCAACCCCCTCGGCGACAACCTCGCCCAGGGTCTCGGCGTCGCGAATGTCGGTCTGGGAGGTGAGGATGCGCCGGCCGGTGGCCTCGACCAGCCGGGCCGTCTCGGCCAGGTCCTCAGGTGTGGCATGGTCGTAAGGCACACAGTCCGGGAGCTTTCCGGCGATGTCGACGGCGATGATGTCGGCGCCCTCGGTGGCCATTCGTACCGCGTGTGCGCGGCCCTGCCCACGCGCGGCGCCGGTGATGAACGCGACCTTGTCGGTGAGCCTGTTCATGAGCGCTCCTTCTGCGCAGTCTTGACGAGATTGGACCCGATGATGAGCCGCTGTATCTCGCTGGTGCCCTCGTAAAGTCGCAGCAGCCGGACATCGCGGTAGATGCGTTCGACGGGAACCTCGCGCATGTAGCCGCTGCCGCCGTGGATCTGGACCGCGAGATCGGCGACATCGCCGGCCATTTCGGTGCAGAACAGCTTGGCCGCCGACGGTGCCACCCTGCGGTCCTCGCCGCGGACCCACTGGCGCGCGGTGTCGCGGACCAGTGCGCGCCCGGCCATCACGCCGGTCTGCTGATCGGCGAGCATCGCCTGTACCAACTGGAAGTCGCCGATCGGTGTGCCGCCCTGGGTCGCGGTCGCGGCATAGGCGACCGACTCGTCGAGCGCCCGTTGCGCGGCCCCGACCGCCAGAGCGGCGATGTGTACGCGTCCGCGCGCCAACGAGATCATCGCGGCGCGATAGCCGATGTCCTCGCTGCCGCCGACGAGCGCTTGGGCGGGCACGCGCACGTCGTCGAAGCTGACGTCCGCCGTCCACGCGCCTTCCTGGCCCATCTTCGCGTCCTTGGCGCCGACCTGGACGCCGGCGGTGTCGGCGGGCACCAGGAACACGGCGATGCCGGCGCCGTCCGCGTCGGCGGGGCGGCTACGGGCGAACACGACGAAAAGGTCGGCTGTTGGGGCGTTGGTGATGAACCGCTTCTGGCCCGTGATCACCCAATCATCGCCTTGCCGAACGGCTTTGGTGCGTAGCCCCGACGGATTGGAACCTGCGCCGGGCTCAGTGAGCGCGAACGATGCGACGACGTCACCGGTGGCCATCGGCTCGAGCCAGCGCGCCTTCTGCTCGTCGGTACCGAAACCGACCAGGACCTGTCCTGCGATGCCGTTGTTGGTGCCGAACATCGAGCGCAGGGCCAGCGAGGTGTAGCCCAGCTCCATCGCCAGTTCGACGTCCTGCGAGAGGTCCAATCCCAGCCCGCCCCACTCCTGGGGAATGGCGTAGCCGAAGAGCCCCATCTTCTTGGCCTGTTCGCGAAGGTCGTCGGGGACGCGGTCGGAGGCCAGGATCTCCTGTTCGCGGGGGATCACCGCGGTCCGGACGAAGTGACGGGTCTGCGCGAGGATCTCCTGGAAGTCCTCGTCGCTGACTTCGGACGTCGTCATCCTGTGCTCCTGTCCCTCATCTGCCCATGTGAGCGTCGATCGGCGACGGTGAACGCCCGCGCCGTATGACCGGTCGGGCCATCGAATGGACGCGATCATATATGAAATATGATGTTCGATTGATGCGGCCCTGGGTGGGCCTTGACCAGCGGAAGGGGTGATCAGGTGTCGCTGTTGGCCGGACAGACGGCGGTCGTGACCGGAGGTGCGCAGGGCCTGGGATACGCGATCGCCGAACGGTTTATCGCCGAGGGTGCCCGGGTGGTGCTGGGCGATCTGGATTTGGCGGCGACCGAGGCGGCGGCCGAGCGACTCGGAGGTGCCTCGAAAGATCCGGTCGCGATCGCGGTGCGCAGCGACGTCACGAAGGCCGACGACGTCGAGGCCCTGGTCGGTGCCGCCGTGGAGCGGTTCGGTGGTCTGGACATCATGGTCAACAACGCCGGGATCACCCGAGACGCAACGCTTCGCAAGATGACCGAAGAGCAGTTCGATCAGGTCATCGCCGTGCACCTCAAGGGCACATGGAACGGGCTGAAGGCGGCCGCACCGATCATGCGCGAGAACAAACGGGGCGCAATCATCAACATGTCGTCGATCTCGGGCAAGGTCGGCCTGGTCGGGCAGACGAACTATTCGGCGGCCAAGGCGGGCATCGTGGGCATGACCAAGGCGGCCGCCAAGGAACTCGCCCATCTGGGCGTGCGGGTCAACGCGATTCAGCCCGGATTGATCCGCTCGGCGATGACCGAGGCGATGCCGCAACGCATTTGGGATCATAAGCTCGCCGAGGTGCCGATGGGTCGCGCGGGTGAGCCCGACGAGGTGGCCAAGGTCGCGCTCTTTTTGGCCAGCGACCTGTCGTCGTACATGACCGGCACCGTCCTCGAGGTCACCGGCGGGAGGTACGTCTGATGCGCGAGGCCGTCATCTGCGAACCGGTGCGCACGCCGATCGGCCGCTACGGCGGAATGTTCAAATCGCTGACGGCCGTCGATCTCGGCGTCACCGCGCTCAAGGGTCTGCTGGAGCGCACCGGAATTCAGGCCGAAGCGGTCGAGGACGTGATCCTGGGGCACTGCTATCCGAGCAGCGAGGCGCCCGCCATCGGACGCGTGGTGGCGCTGGATTCCGGATTGCCGGTGACCGTGCCCGGCATGCAGGTCGACCGGCGCTGCGGTTCGGGTCTGCAAGCCGTCGTCCAAGCCTGTCTGCAGGTTGCCAACGGCGACAACGACGTCGTGGTCGCGGGCGGTGCCGAGAGCATGAGCAACGTGACGTTCTACTCGACCGATATCCGGTGGGGGTCCAAATCCGGCGGCGTCATGCTGCACGATTCGCTGGCCCGCGGACGCACCACCGCCGGTGGCCGGGACTACCCGGTGCCCGGCGGGATGCTCGAGACCGCCGAGAACCTGCGCAGGCAGTACGGCATCTCCCGTGAGGAGCAGGACGAGCTCGCCGTGACGTCGCATCGCCGCGCGGTGGCCGCCCAGAAGGCCGGCATCCTGGCTGAGGAGATCATCCCCGTCGCCGTGCGCACCCGGCAGGGTGAGGAGGTGATCGACACCGACGAGCACCCGCGCCCGGACACGTCGCTCGAATCGCTGGCGAAGCTGCGACCGGTTCTCGCCAAGCAGGATCCGGAGGCGACGGTCACCGCGGGCAACGCGAGCGGCCAGAACGACGCCGCATCGATGTGCGTGGTGACCACGCGTGACAAGGCCGAAGAGCTGGGGCTGACGCCGCTGGTGCGGCTGGTGTCATGGGGTTCGGCGGGTGTGGCGCCCAACATCATGGGGATCGGGCCCGTGCCCGCCACCGAGGTTGCGCTGGCCAAGGCGGGACTGTCGTTGACCGACATCGACCTGATCGAGCTGAACGAGGCGTTCGCCGCACAGGCCCTTGCGGTGATGCGGGAGTGGAATTTCGGCGCGGCGGACACCGAACGCACGAACGTGCACGGTTCGGGAATCTCGTTGGGGCACCCCGTGGGTGCGACGGGCGGGCGGATGCTGGCGACGCTGGCGCGCGAGCTGACCAGGCGCGGCGCCCGCTACGGTCTGGAGACGATGTGCATCGGCGGAGGCCAGGGGCTGGCCGCGGTGTTCGAGAGGATCGGCGCATGACGAAACTCGCCCAGACGGTCGGCCTGACCGATGTACAGACCGAAATCCTGTCCACCGTACGCCAATTCGTCGAGAAGGAGATCATCCCGAACGCGCCGGAGTTCGAGAAGACCGACACCTACCCGCAGGCCATCGTCGATGCGATGAAGGAGATGGGACTGTTCGGGTTGATGATCCCGGAGGAGTACGGCGGTCTCGGCGAATCGCTGCTGACGTACGCGCTGTGCGTCGAGGAGTTGGCGCGCGGCTGGATGAGTATCTCCGGTGTGCTCAACACCCACTTCATCGTCGCCTACATGCTCCGCCAGCACGGCACCGATGCGCAGAAGCAGCACTACCTGCCGCGGATGGCGACGGGGGAGACGCGCGGCGCGTTTTCGATGTCCGAGCCCGAACTCGGATCCGATGTCGCCGCGATCCGGACGCGGGCCACCCGCAACGACGACGGCACCTACCGGATCGACGGCCAGAAGATGTGGTTGACCAACGGTGGTACGTCCACACTGATCGCGGTGCTGGTGCGCACCGACGAGGGGGCCGACAAACCGCATCGCAACCTGACGGCGTTTCTGGTCGAAAAGCCGGTCGGCTATGGGGAAGTCGCGCCTGGCCTGACCATCCCCGGCAAGCTCGACAAGCTCGGCTACAAGGGCATCGACACCACCGAGCTGATCTTCGACGGCTACCTGGCGAAGGTCGGCGACATCCTCGGCGAGGCGCCGGGGCAGGGCTTCTTCCAGATGATGGACGGGATCGAGGTCGGCCGGGTCAACGTATCGGCGCGGGCGTGCGGTGTGGGCATCCGCGCCTTCGAACTGGCGGTCCGCTATGCCCAGCAGCGGCAGACGTTCGGCAAGCCGATCTCCGAGCACCAGGCCATCGCCTTCCAATTGGCCGAAATGGCAACGAAAGTCGAGGCTGCCCATCTGATGATGGTCAACGCGGCCCGGTTGAAGGACTCCGGAGAACGCAACGACGTCGCGGCCGGCATGGCGAAGTACCTCGCGAGCGAGTTCTGCGCGGAGGTCACCCAGCAGAGTTTCCGGATCCACGGCGGCTACGGGTACTCGAAGGAATACGAGATCGAGCGGTTGATGCGCGACGCGCCGTTCCTGTTGATCGGCGAGGGCACGAGCGAGATCCAGAAGAACATCATCAGCAAGCGCCTGCTCGCCGACTATCAGGTATGACCGGTGACAGCGCCCGAATTCGCCTTCCGGCCCCAGCTCGCCGAGGACGTCGCACGTTTCGTGCGTAAACGCATCTTCGACGGAACCTACGCCGCCGGTGAGTACGTGCGGCTGGATCAATTGGCCGCCGAGCTCGGCATCAGTGTCACCCCGGTCCGCGAGGCGCTGTTCGAGTTGAAGGCCGAAGGGCTTCTGGCCCAACAGCCGCGGCGCGGATTCGTCGTGCTGCCGGTGACCGGCCGCGATCTCACCGATGTGTCGAATGTGCAGGCCTACATCGGTGGTGAGCTCGCGGCGCGCGCCGCGGCCAACATCACCGACGAGCAGTTACGCGACCTGAAGCAGATCCAGACAGACCTGGAATCCGCGTACGCCGCCGCCGACGACGAGCGGGCGGTACGGCTCAATCACGAATTCCACCGCGCCATCAATGTCGCCGCGGACTCGCCCAAGCTGGCGCAGCTCATGTCGCAGATCACCCGCTACGCGCCCGAATCGGTGTTCCCGGTCATCGCGGGCTGGCCGGAGAAGTCGAACGATCACCACCGCAAGCTACTGGCGGCGCTCGAACAGCACGACCAGGCCCTGGCCCGCGCCGAGATGTCCGAGCACCTCGCCGCGGGCGCGAAGCCCCTGATCGACCACCTCACCGAGCGGGGCGTGGTCACCTGACCTGATCCCGCAGGACCTTGCGCAGCGCCAGGACGTCGACCTTGCCCGACGCCTTGCGGGGGAGGTCGCCGTCGTTGCCCGTGACAAGCCACACGGTTGGGACCTTGAAGGCGCTCAACCGGGTTCGCGCCTCTGCGCGCAACTCGTCGACGGGGCGTTCCGACACCACGGCGGCGCCGACGGCACCCGCCACGTCGGTGACGATCGCGTTGTGCACGCCGTCGATGGTCCGCAACGCGCGCTCCACCTCGCTGGGATAGACCGTCGCGCCGCTGACCTTGAACATGTCATCGCAGCGACCGTGAGAGAACATGAAGCCCTCGTCGTCGACATGCCCGAGGTCACCGGTGGGGTAGAAGCCGTCAGGGGTGAACACGTCTTCGCGGCTACGTCGGCAGATTCCTCGCATGACGTGTGGCCCGCGGATCTGGATCATCCCGATGGTCCCGATCGGCACCGGCACACCGCTGTCGGTGTCGACGATGCGGACCTCCATGCCGTCGAACGGTTTTCCGCAACTGCCCCATGCCGAGCGCGGCATATCGGTGTCGGCGGGATAGCCGCAGTACGGGCCGAACGATTCGGTCATCCCGAACAAGTTGGCCCGCGCGCCGGGGGCCGCGCGCTGCTCGGGTGGCAGCAACGCCTCCATGCTGCCGGGCCGCAGCTCCGAAAGGTCAGCTCCCACGGTGGTGTTCGCGCGTGCCATCGCCTGCGCCTGGTCGGGCCAGCCGCGGAACAGGGTGACGCGTTCACGTTCGAGCAGCCGCAAGGTCGTCTCCGGTCGCGGGATCTCCTCGGTCACCAACGTCGCGCCGGTCAGCAACGCGGACAGCAGACCGCCGGCCAACCCGCCCACCCAGAAGAAGGGCATCGGCAGATACAGCCGGGTCTCGGCAAAGATGCATCGCGCCGCCAGACCGGATCGCACCGCGCCCAAAGCGTTGCCGTGCGAGTGAATCACTCCCTTGGGCGGGCCACTGCTGCCGGAGGTGAACATGATCGCCAACGTGTCGCTCGGCGTGACCGCGGCCGCGATCTCGTCGACGGGTGCCGCGCCGCCCGGGGGCAGCCGGTCCGCGCGCCAAACCTGGCGCAGGGCGGGAAGACTGCCGCGCTCGGCGCGGACGTCGTCGAGGTAGCGGTGGCCGCGGAACTCCTCGACGGCCACCACGAACTGCACCGCGGCCATGCGAAGCTGGGCAGCGAGTTCGGGTGGCTGCAGCAGCGTGCTCAACGGCACGAGCACGGCGCCGATGCGGGTCAGCGCGATCGCGATCCGCACCCACTCGACGCTGTTGGGCATGATCAAGGCGACCCGGTTGCCCTTGCCCACGCCCGCAGCCACGAAGGCCGCGGCCAACTCATGCGTGGTGGCGTCGAGCTCGGCGTAGGTCATCCTGGCCGACGGGTCGATCACCGCCGGCTTGTCGCCATGTTCGGCGGCTCGCAGCCGCACCACCGCGTCGATCGTGTCAGACATCGAAAACCTCTGCCAAACGGGACAAGTCGACCTTTCCACTCGACAACACCGGGATGTGGGCGGCGGGCACGGCGGCGAACCGCCGGGGGATCTTGTAGGCAGACAACTCGGTGCTGAGCCGCTCACGACATCCGGCCTCGTCGAACGACGCGCCGTCCTCCAGCGCGACGACCGCGGCGACGAGCTGGCCGCGTTCGGCGTCGGGGAGGCCGATCACGTGCGCGACGGCGCCGCCGGTCACCTGCGCGATCGCCCGTTCCACCTCGGCGGGTGCGACATTGGCGCCCGCGGTCTTGATCATCGAGCCGCGGCGGCCGACGAAGTAGAAGAAGCCGTCGGCATCCGTGCGGACGAGGTCGCCGGTGTGGAACCAGCCGTCGGCGTCGAAGCACTCCTCGCGGCTGCGTTTGTAATAGCGCTGCATCATGAACGGCCCACGAGCGCACAGTTCACCGACGGCGCCGGCGCCCACGGGCGCTCCGGTGTCGGGATCGACGACCTTGACGTCGAACCCGGGTACCGGCTTGCCGAACGATCCGCGCCGGTGCTCGGGCTGATCGGATTCGTCGGCGCAGGCCAGGATGACGCTGCCGGATTCGGTCATGCCGAGCATGGTGTGGCGCAGTTCGGGGTCGGCGGGCCGGACGTCGGGTGCCATGATCGGGTACAGGTTGCCTCGCCTGATCGACGACAGATCGCGGCTCGGCAGGCTGGGATGGCGGGCCAGGTGTGCGATACCGGCCACGAACCCGTTGGTCATCGTCGGCTTCTCGGCCTCCAGCAGATCGAGCGTCTCGCCGGCATCGACGGCGTTGGAGCACAACAGTGTTGCGCCTGCGAGCAGCGTGGCCAGTACGGAGTAGGCGCACCCGCCGATCCAGAAGAACGGCGAATTGCTGAACAGCTTCACATCGGCGGTCAGCCCGCGGATCTCGTTGAGCACCACCTGGTGGTCGAGCAGCCCCGCGTGTGTGTGCACCACGCCCTTGGGCGCGCTGGTCGACCCCGACGTGTAGATGATCGCCAACTCGTCGCACGGCTCGACGTCGTGCTCGAGCGCGGTCAGCAGTTCGGCGTCGGCAAGCTCCGTGGCCTCGGTGTCGATGAGAACGTGGCGCAGCAGCGGAAGGCCCGTGACATCGGCGAGCCGTTGCCGGTAGTCGTGGGACCGGTACGACGCTGTGGCCAAGAGGATCTCGACGTCGGCGTGGCCGAGTTGTTCGCGCATTTCCGGTGCGGTCGCCAGCGTCGAGACCGGGATGACGACGGCGCCGATCCGCGCGGCGGCCAGCATCGCCACGACGAACGCCGACCCGTTCGGATACAGCACACCGACGTGCGTGCCCTTGCCCGCGCCGAGACCGATCAGTCCCCGAGCCAACAGGGCCGATCGGTGTTCGGCGTCGGCATAGCTCAAGCGGTCCGCATCGCAGATCAGCAGAGGGTGATCACCGCGCGCGGCGGCCTGCGCTCGCAGCATCGAGCCGACGGTGCGATCAGGCATTGTCGACGGTGGCTTCGACTGTGAAGTGTTGCCGCACCGCGCTCAGGTCGGGCTTACCCGACGGCGTGCACGGCATCTGTTCGACGATCGCGATCGCCGTGGGAACCTCGTAGCGGGCCAGGCGGTTTCGCAGGAACTCCTCGAGCGTCGCCGCATCGACGGGTTCGCGGGGCTGCACCATCGCCACCGGCGTCTCTCCGAGTCGTTCGTCGGGCCGACCGACGACGGCGGCGCTGTGCACCGCGGGGTGGCTCTCCAGTGCTGCGCGGACATCGTCGGGCATGACCTTGAAACCGCCGCGAATGATCGCCTGGTCCGCGCGTCCCAGGATCCACACGAACCCGTCGCCGTCGATGCGGGCCATGTCGGTGGTGCGCATCCAGTTCGCCGCCGGACCCAACTGGCCGGGCTTGACCTCGAGCAGGCCGGGCGCGTCGACGCCGAGGGGGCGCCCGTCGTGGTCGACGACGCGCAGCTGTGCGCCGAGGCTGGCTCGCCCCACACTGCCCCGCTTGGTCTGCCAGTGCTGGTGGTAATCGGCCAGCGTCCAGCCGGCGACCCCGCCGCCGAACTCGGTTGCGGCGTAGGACGTCAGCACCGGTATGCCGAACTTCTCGGTGAACGCGTCGGCGTCCTCGGCGGACAGCGGTGCGGTGCCGGAGGTGACCGCTTGGATGCCGGCCAGATCGTCGCGGGTCAGCTCGGAGTGCAGCACCGTGCGCAGCGCGGCCGGCACGAGCGACACCGCGCGTGGACGGTGCCGTCGCACCGCGTCGGCCCAGCGGTTCAGCTCGAAGCGGTCCAGCAGGACGAACGAGCGCCCCTCGCAGACGCACTGCAGCACCCGAAAGACCCCACCGATGTGCACCAGCGGCGCGTTGACGATGGCCACCCCGCCCCGCAGTTGCCTCGGCGGTGGCGCTTCGTCGAAACCTTTGCCGATCACGCTGTGCGCCAACATGTCGTAGGTGAGATCGATCCGCTTGGGCGGCCCCGTCGTGCCGCTGGTCAGCATCCGCACCGCGACACCGATGCGGTTCTCCTCTGGCACCAGGGCGCGCGCCGCGGTCAGGCGGATGGGATCGGAGACCGTCGAGATCGCCACCATGTCGGTGCCCGGAGTGCGCACCAACCGCGTCAGGTCGTCCTGTTCGCCGATCACCACCGGTAGCGCAAGCGCGTCGAGGTCGGCCTTGATGCGGTCGTCGCCGCGGGATGGGTTGACGACCACCACGGTGCCCCCGCCGAGCAGGACACCGAGGAAGCTCGCGACGTGGGCGGGCTTGTTACGCAACAACATTCCGACCTGCCGACCCGTCACCCCGACACCGTGGATCTGGGCGGCCAACTGGGCCAGCTGGCCCCACGTGACCCATTCGCCGTCGTATTCGATGGCGGGCGCGTCCGCATCGAGGGCGAGGACATCGCTGATGCGTTGGCGCAGCGGGTGATCACCCATCATCGGATCCTCGGTTCGGGCCGCGCGATCGGCGGCGCCTGGGCCAACTCGGCCTGACCGAGCGGATTCCCCAGCCGGGTGTAGATCAGGTTCTGCTCCATCGCCGCGCGATACGGCTTCTCCAGCGACTCCCAGATCGCCTTGACGGTGCCTTGTGTCGCCGACGGTGGCTTTGCGGCGATGCCGGCGGCGATCTCATGTGCGCGTGTCCACAGGCGGTCGGCGGGCACCACCTCGGTCACCAGGCCCATCTGCAGTGCCGTGGTGGCGCTGACGCGTTCGTCGTTACCCATCAACGCGATTCGCAGCGACTGGGCCAGCCCGACGCGGCGCATCAGCCCGATCGGCTCCAGCGCGCACACGAGGCCGGCGCTGACGTGGGAGTCGAAGAAGGTGGCATCCTGCGAACAGATGACCACGTCGGCCTCGTTGAGGAAGTAGAACGCCCCCGCGGTGCACATGCCCTGTACCGCGCAGACGACCGGCTTCCACATCTTCTGCCACTTCGGGCTGAGGTGCTCGCCGGGATCCTCGTGGTTCCACACGTTGTCCGGCTGACCATAGGACGCCTTGATGTCCAGGCCCGCGCTGAACGCGCGGTCGCCCGCCGCGCGAAGCACCACCGCGTTGACGGCGTCGTCGGTCTTGACGAGGTGCCAGGCCTGCGACATCTCCTCGCACATTGTGCGGTTGAAGGCGTTCAGCGACTCCGGTCGGTTCAGCGTGATGGTCGCGACGTGGTCGGTGGCGTCCACCTCGACGATGATGGTCTCGAACGACGGCGTCGGCGGGTCTATCGGCATGGTCATCGGCACTGCCAGTTGGGGGCGCGTTTCTCCATGAACGCCTTGGGTCCCTCGGCGGCGTCGTCGGTGCGTACCACTCGCTCACGGAACGTCTCGGCGAGGATCTCGGCCTCGTGCAGCGGTAGGTCCAGCGTCTTGTGGATGGCCAACCGGGTGCCACGGACCGCAAGCGGGGCGTTGGAGTTCACGATGTCGGCGATCTCGTGCGCGCGCTCCAACAGCCGGTCGTGCTCCACCACTTCGCTGATCATCCCCAGTTCGTAGGCCCGTTCGGCACTCATCCGCTCATGTTTCCCCATCAGCGCCATGCGCAGCGCGATGTTGCGGGGCAGGATCCGCGCCAGGCGGACCATTTCGCGTCCCGCGACCAGCCCGATGCTCACGTGCGGATCGAAGAACGTGGCTTTGTCGGAGGCGATCGCGATGTCGCCGGTGGTGATCCAGTCCAGCCCTGCGCCACAACACAATCCGTTCACCGCGGTCAGGACCGGCTTGGCCATCCGCCGGAACGGGGGAGTGCCCTCCTGCGGGGCCTCCCACTGTTCGTAGGTGGACAGGTACGGCCGCTCGTAGATGACGCGGCCGTCCTCGGGGATCTCGCCGACGTCGGCGCCGGTGCAGAACGCGCGGCCCGTGCCCGTCACGATCAGGATCCAGATGTCGTCGTCGTTCTCGGCTTCGTCGTAGGCGGCGCGAAGTTCGGTGACCATGTGCGGGCTCAGCGCGTTGAGCGCATTCGGCCGGTTCAAGGTGATCGTGGCCTTGTGCCCGTCGACTTCGTATTTGATGTCGTCAAAAGTGTGGGACATTCTTGTTCCTATCCGTCAGCGCCCTTGGAATTTCGGCGGGCGCTTGTCACGGAACGCCGCCAGCCCTTCTTTGAAATCGGTGGTCCGGCAGGATAACTCGACGTTGTAGAGCTCCCTGTTCATGGTGTCGGAGAGCGATGCGTGCTGACCGTAGTGGACGGACTGTTTGGCCAGGCCGAGCGCGACGGTCGGTCCGGACGCCAACCGCTCGACGAGTTCGTCGCTCACCGCGGACAATTCGGATTCAGGTACCGCGGCGTGGATCAGGCCCCACTCGGCCGCGTCGGCGCCGCTGACCTTCTCGCCCAGCAGCAGCATCCGCTTGGCGCGCGCCAGGCCGATGAGCCGGGGCAACAGCCAGGACGAGCCCGAGTCGGGGCTGAAACCGCGGCCGAGGAACGGCTCCCAGAACACGGCGTCTTTTGCGGCGACGGTGAAGTCGGCTGCCAGCGCGAGGTTGCACCCCAGGGCAGCGGCCCATCCGCGCACCGTGCACACCACCGGCAGGTGCAGCGTGTGGATCAGTTCGACGACCCGGTGTGCGGTGTGGGGTTGGCGCCGGACGATATCCCCGGTCCGCGGGCGCTGACCACCGGCGTTGGACGCCACCCAGTCCGCCCCCGCGCAGAAATCCGACCCGTCGCCGCGGATGTGCACGACCCGCAGGGAGTCGTCGGTGGCGGCGGCGGTCAACGTCGCTACGAGTGTGTCGGTCATGCTGCGGCTCAACGCGTTACGCCGGGCGGGCCGGCTCAGCGTGATGCGCAGTATCGCGTCGTCGCGTGATGTCTGCACCACGCCCTCGTCGGCCGCATCGGTCACCGTTGAATCCGCCAATCTCGAGCTATACGGTTAGACATACAGTATTGCTATCTTGTACAAGTTAGCAAGGACAGCGGTCGAATAGACGGCGCCGCCGACGAGAGGCCATCGATGGCACAGGACACGCCCAGCTATGGCGAGCAACCGCTGGCGCAGACCGTCGCCGCCGCAAGCGCCCTTCGCCGGCTCAGCAGTCTGCTGCTTTCGCTCGAACACGAACATCCGACCGTCGATGTGATGTTGCGCCAGATCGACGAGTGGGAACGCGAGCTCGCGTCGGCGGCACCCCCGGATCCGACACCGCGCATCGGACCCGACGCCACCGAGTCACAACGCGTCTACCTCGACCACGCCTTCGACATCGGCGCGTACAACCCGGCGTTTCCCGAATACACCATCGACGAACTGGACGCCGACTCCGCGTCGGGGCGGGTCACGTTCCCGGTCGTGTTCGAAGGTCCGCCGGGCCTGGTCAACGGTGGATTCCTCGCGGTGTTCTTCGACTGCGTGACCCAGCACCACAGCTGCGCGACCGGCCGAACCGGCAAGACCCGCTCGCTGACCGTCACCTTCCGCAGGCCGACGCCGATCCTCACCGAGCTGAGATTCGACGTGACCCGCGCGGAGGCCGACGGTCGCGTGACGTCCACGGCACGGCTGCTGCTCGGTGACGAGGTGTTGTGCACCGGCGAGTTCAGCACGTCGGCGTCCTCACCAGAGCGGCTGTCGGTATTTCAGTTCGGGAAGCGCCGGACGAAATGACCAACGCGCACAGGATTCGTCAGCCGCGAGTCGCGGAGATCATCGCCGCGCGGTTGCGCGACGACATCCTGTCCGGGCGGCTCAAGGAGGGCGATGTGCTGCCGTCTCAAGACGGCCTGCTCGCCGAGTTCGGAGTGAGCCCTCCGGCGTTGCGCGAGGCGATCCACATCCTCGAGACGGACGGGCTGATCTCGGTGCGGCGGGGCAATATGGGCGGCGCGATCGTGCATCAACCGTCGGCGGACCGGACCGCGCACATGATCAGCATGGTGTTGCAGGCGCGCTCGGCGACACCGGCGGACGTCAGCGGCGCGTTGCTGCACCTCGAACCGATCTGCGCGAGCATGTGCGCCGCCAGGGCCGACCGCATGACCGAGGTCGTACCCTATCTCGAGGACGAGATACGAAGGCAGATCGACGAATTCGACGACCCAGCACGATACGTCCCCAACGCCCGGCGGTTCCACGAAACGATCGTCTCCCGTTGCGGCAACGAGCCGATGATCCTGTTGATCGGCTCCTTGGAGCTGATCTGGTCGGCGCACGAGTCGTCGGTGTGGGGGGACGAGACCGGAGCCGATCCGATGAACGACAAGACGATGCGGGCCGCGCTGCGGGATCACCAACGCCTGCTCGACGCGATCCGCGACGGCAACCAGTCCCGTGCCGCCAAGCTGGCCGCCGACCATCTTGCGGTCGCCCGGCGCAACACGCTCGCGGCCGGAACGGACAAAACCATTGAGGCCAAGCTCATTTCCGACGTTCAGTGAGGACACCCATGACCAACGCCGATGACCGCGTGCTGTTCGACGTCGACCGCGACAAGCGGATCGCGACCATCACGTTGAACAACCCCGCGCAGCGCAACTCCTACGACGCGGCGATGCGCGAGACGGTGGGCCGTCACCTCGACCAGGTCGCCGAGGATGACGACATCACCGTCGTCCTGCTGCGCGGCGCCGAGGGGGTGTTCAGCACGGGGGCCGATATGAACAACGCGTACGGCTGGTACGGCGATGGCGATGAGCGCTCGCGCGAAGAGCGGAAGGCAAAGGACTCCGCGCAAGCGAAGAGGCGCCCGAGCCAACGTCGACGATTGACGGTGGACCGCAAGTCCTTCGGCTTCTACCACAACTTCATGGGCTTCCCGAAGGTCACGGTGGGGGAGATCAGCGGGTATGCGCTGGGCGGCGGCTTCGAGATGGCGTTGATGACCGACATCTCCGTCATCGCCCGCACCACCAAGATCGGCATGCCCGCGACCCGCTTCCTCGGGCCCGCGCTGGGCAGCCTGCACATGTTCTTCCACCGCCTGGGCCCGGTGCTGGCCCGCCGGCTGCTGCTGACCGGCGACATCATCGAGGCCGGCGCGGTCGAACACCTCGGCGTCTTCACCGAGACCTGCGAGGCCGACAAGGTCGCGGCACGGGCCCGGTATTGGGCGGAGAAGGCCGCCAAGATGCCCGCAGATGGAGTCGTGATCGCCAAGGAGGCGTTCCGCCTCGTCGAGCAGAGCCAGGCCTACCAGGGCGAGGAGGTGGCGAGCTACCTGTTTCACGCGTACGGGACGAACCTGCAGTTCGCAGAGGGTGAGTTCAACTTCGTCAAGACCCGCGCGCAGCACGGCACCAAGGAAGCGTTCCGGCTGCGTGACGAGCATTTCCACGTACCCGAGCCCGAGTAGCGGGGTCCGCTACACTAGCTGCTAGTTTTGTAACGCCGCTAACGTCGAAACCCGAGGTAGAAACATGGGAACACCCGTCATCGTCGGTGCCGCCAGGACCGCGATCGGCCGCTCGTTCAAGGGCACGCTGGTCAACACCCCGCCGGAGACGCTGATCACCGCCGTCCTGCCGGAGGTGATCCGTCGCTCGGGTATCGACCCCAACGACATCGACGACCTCATCTTCGCCGAATCTCACTACGGCGGCGGCGATTTGGCGCGCTACGCGGCCGATGCCTGCGGGCTGCCCGATGTTCCGGGCCAGTCGGTGAACCGACACTGCGCGGGCAGCCTCACTGCGATCGGCAACGCGGCAGCGCAGATCGGTTCCGGCATGGAGCGCGCGCTGATCGCCGGCGGTGTGCAGTCGCTGTCGATGACGCCCCTGGTCAACTGGCGTATCCCGGGCCCTGAACTGAAGTTCGAAGAGAAGTGGATGCCGCCCACCCACGTCGAGACGCCTGACGCGCCGACACGCGACATGTCGATCACCGTCGGGTGGAACACCGCGCAGGCGGTCGGCATCACGCGCGAGGAGATGGACGCCTGGGCGGCGCGGTCGCACCAGCGCGCGATCGCCGCGATGGACGCGGGCAAGTTCGTCGACGAGATCGTGCCGCTGAAGGTGCAGCAGTTCGACGGTTCGGTCACCGAGTTCAGTGTCGACGAGCATCCGCGCCGCGACACCACCGTTGAGAAGCTGGCGGGTCTCAAACCGCTGCACCCCGAGATCGAGGGCTTCTCGATCACCGCGGGCAACAGCAGCGGCACGAACGACGCGGCGGCGGCGGTGGCGCTCGTCGACGCCGACTACGCCGGCGCCAACAACCTCACCACGCTGGCCACCGTGAAAGCCTGGGCCGCAGCGGGTGTGCCGCCCCGCGACTGCGGACTCGGCGCGGTGAAGGTGATCGGCAAGGTGCTCGACCGCGCCGGCCTCAAGCCGTCCGACGTCACGCTGTGGGAGATCAACGAGGCGTTCGCATCGGTGCCGATCGCGGCGTGCCGCGAGTACGGGATCGACGAGGAGCTTGTGAACTTCTCCGGAAGTGGTTGCAGCCTCGGCCATCCCATCGCGGCATCGGGTGCGCGGATGGTCACCACGCTGGTCTACGAGCTGCAGCGGCGCGGCGGCGGAATCGGAGTCGCAGCGATGTGTGCCGGCGGCGGCCAGGGCGGCGCCGTCGTCGTGGAGGTTTAGGCGGTCCAGCCCACCACCGCTCGATTGTGCATCTGGCGACGAATTTCGCTCCAAACCGTCGTCAGATCCACAAACGAGGGCGCAAGCCCAGAAGTCAGCGCTTGCGGGCCGTCTTCTTGGCCTTACCGACGTCCTCGATCAGGCGTTCCGCCCGGTCGAGGATGCACTCGAGGCCGAACTCGAAGTTCTTGTCGTCGGCCGCACCGATGTGGTGGCCCTTCTCGGTGACCAGCGCCAGCAGCGGTGTGCTGTCGGCGTCGATGCTCATGGTCTCCTCGAGGTCGCTGGGGCCCTCGTCGGCGGCCCGGTTCTTCTCCCGAAGGCGGTGCAGCACAACGGAACCGCGGACATGCACCGAGACCGCCGAGTACGTGTCGAACGCATCCTCGGCTGACAGACCCGCCTCGACCAGGCCCGCGATCGCCTTCTCGACCTCCTGCACGCCCAGCTTGGCCACCCGGGGACTCAGCGCCGACCGGATGAGGATCAGGTCGCACAGAATCGGGTTGCCCATGAACGTCTTGCGCATGGTGCGCGCATGGTTGCGCAACGTCTCGCGCCAATCCTTGGCCTCCACATAGGGCGTGGCGAACACGTACTGGCGCAGTGCGCGGTCGGTCATCGCGTTGAGGAGATCGTCCTTTTTGCGGAAGTACCAGTAGATGCTGGTGACGCCGACGCCGAGATGCTTACCGAGCAGCGGCATGGACAGGTTGTCGATGCCCACCTGTTCGGCGAGTTCGAAGGCGCCCTTGATGATGTCGTCGGGATTGATCGATCCGCGCTCGCGTCGTTGACGCTTCTCCGCGGTCGCCTGCCTTGCCACTAGGGCACCTCCATCGAATTAGCCGCGCAGCCTGCAAAGCGGGTTGGTGGACCTGAATGTACCGTCAGCCGCCTCTGATCTGCGCCAATGCAGGGGTGTCGCGGCCACGCCGTTGCCGTCAACCATACCGGCAGCCATTCCGTCGCCGGTCTCCACGGTGATTTCGCTGTTCTACTGTAAGTCCTATAGTAAGCTTTTCTACGCAATCGGGTGAGCGAAAGGCCGCATGGACCTCGGGCTGAAGGACGCCACCGCCGTCGTGGTCGGCGGCGGGCGCGGGATGGGTTTTGCGACGGCGCGCTGCCTGGCCGAGGACGGGGCCAGGATCGCGGTTGTCGGGCGGACGCCGGATGTCCTCGCAGACGCGGCGACCGCCCTCGCCGAAATCGGAAGCCCGGACACGCTCGCGCTGAGCGCCGACACCACCGACGCCGACCAGGTGCAGCGAGCCTTCGGCGAAGTCGCACAGCGCTGGGACGGTCGGCTCAACATCCTGATCAACGCCGTCGGTCCAGACGCGGTCGGCACCTTCGAGGACCTGACCGACGAGCAGTGGCGCATCGCGTTCGACAGCGGCGTGATGGGCATGGTGCACTGCGTGCGCTCGGCTTTACCGCTGTTGCGCGCGGCCGAATGGGCGCGGGTGGTCAACTTCTCCGCACATTCGACGCAACGGCAGAGCGTGATCCTGCCCGCCTACACCGCCGCCAAAGCGGCGCTGACGAGCATCTCGAAGAACCTGTCGCTGCTGCTGGCCCCCGACGAGATCATGGTCAACGTGGTCTCTCCGGGCAGCATCGCCTCCGAAGCGCTGATCGGATGGGCCGAGTCGGTGGGCGTCGACGGCAACGATCCGTACGCGTTGATGTCCGCCATCGGCGAGCACTTCGGTCATCCGGCGCATCTCCCGCGCGCGGGGCTGCCCGACGAAATCGCGCCCGTTGTCGCATTTCTCGCCTCCCGCCGCAACTCGTATATGACCGGCGCCAACGTAAATGTCGACGGGGGCTCAGATTTCACCTGAGCCTTCACGTGAGATCCGATCGAATCGGCTGAGGAGGTCGTCGTGGCTTCGGCGAAGGATGCCCGGGAGTGGGCCCGCAATCATTTGCGCGGGATCGGTGATTCGCTCTACACGCCGTTCTGCGGCGTCGACGGTGACGACATCGATTGGGACGCCTACCGGACGCTGGTGCGGCACTGTGTCGGTGCGTTGAATCATCCGCTGCTGTGGTGCACGAGCGGTATCGCCGAATTCTGGGCGCTGACGATCGACGAGCGAAAGCGGTTGCTGGAGGTCGCAATCGAGGAGGGCCGCGCCGCCAACCCCGATGTCGTCGTGCAGGCGTGCACCGCGGCGACGGCCGCCAAGGACTGCCTGGAGCTCACGCGTCACGCGCAGGAGGCCGGAGCCGACATCGTGTACATCCAGACCCCGATGATGGAGGCGCACGGCGGGCGGGGTGTGCTGAACTTCTTCCGCTACATCGCCGACCGCACCGACATCGCATTGGGCATGTTCAATTCGCCGTCGTCTGGCTACGTCCTGACGCCGGCCGAAAGCGCCGCCATCTACAACGAGATTCCGGCGGTCTGCGCGACGAAGGAAGGCGCCTTCCGGCCGATGGCGAGCAGGATGCTGCACGAGTTGGCGCCCGGTCTGGCGGTGTGGGAGTGCGACAAGACCGTGTACCGCGCCGGGTGGCTGCGCGACGGCATCGTGTGCCCCGCGCAATTGGGCACCGCCGGCTATCTGTTCGAAACCCCGGAGCGACGCGTGTTCAGCGAGTACTGGGAACTCATCGTCAACGACAAACTCGTGGAGGCGATGGACCACGCGCGCGAGTCCGGGCTCGACCAGTTCGACCTCGACATGGGCTCGTGGTTCACCTGCTATCCGGGGCGGCCCGACTACTTCACCCACTGGGGCGGGGCGTTCAAATACGCGGCGTCGGTGCTGGGCCTGCCGATCGGGGAGTATCCGCACTCTCGTCCGCCCCAGGCGCAGCTGCCCGCTGAGGCGAAAGCCCAGATCGACGCCGCGTATCGGCGGCTCGGACTGGTCGATGCGTAAGCGTCTCGACGTGCCGTCCGACCACGTTCGGCAGGCGGCGGCAACGGTTGCGGAAGGCGCTACCGATAGGTGTACAGTATGAGCATTCACAAAGCGCGCCGCTGGAGGAGGACTGCTGGGTGAGCGCTCCTGACCACGTCGTCGACGCCCGTTCCGACTCCGATGACGCGCCGGTCCGCTACGAGGTGCTCGACACCGGGGTAGCGGTGCTCACCCTCAACAGGCCGGACCGGATGAACGGTTGGGGCGGCGGACTTGCCGGCACGTTCTACGAACGCATGGATGACGCCGAAGCCGACCCTGCGGTGCGGGCGATCGTCGTCACCGGCAGCGGCCGCGCCTTCTGCGCGGGTGCCGACATGGGAGACCTGACGACGATCAGCGCGACGACGGTCGACGCCGCGGCCGACACCGACGTCGGCAAGCTCGTCGGTGCCCGGCATCCGCACTTCCTGATGGGCATGCGCAAACCCGTCATCGCCGCGGTCAACGGCGCCTGCGCGGGCATCGGGCTGACGCTGGCGCTGGCGTGCGACGTGCGCTTCGCGGCCGAGGGCGCCAAGTTCACGACGTCCTTCGCCCGGCGCGGGTTGATCGCCGAATACGGCATCTCGTGGATGCTGCCGCGCATCGTCGGCACCGGCGTGGCCATGGACCTGCTGCTGTCGGGACGGGTGTTCTTCGCCGACGAGGCCGCCAGGCTGGGCGTGGTCAACGAGGTGGTGGCAGCCGACGAATTGCTGGCCCGCGCGATCGGCTACGCCGAGGACATCGCCGCCAACTGTGCGCCCAGTTCCCTGGCGGTGATCAAACAACAGGTGTACGCAGACACCATGCGCGATGTCTTCGACGCCAGCGACCACGCCGAGAAGCTGATGCACGAGTCGATGACACGACCCGACTTCCTCGAGGGCATCACGAGTTTCTTCGAGAAGCGCGCCCCGAACTTCCCGCCCCTGACACGTGAGGAGGATGCGACATGAGCGCACCACAGCCCCTGGACTACATGGCCATCGACGTCGACAACCACTATTACGAACCGCTCGACGCGTGCACCCGGCACCTGCCCAAAGAGTTCCGCAGCCGCGGCGTGCAGATGCTGACCGACGGAAAACGCACGTACGCGGTGTTCGGCGGTGTGATCAACCATTTCATCCCGAACCCGACGTTCGACCCGATCATCGAACCCGGCTGCCTGGACCTGCTGTTCCGCGGCGAGATACCCGAAGGTGTCGACCCGGCGTCGCTGATGAAGGTCGACCGGCTGGCCGACCATCCCGAGTACCAGAACCGCGACGCCCGCGTGAAGATCCTCGACAAGCAGAACCTCGAAACCGTGTTCATGCTGCCGACTTTCGCGTGCGGCGTCGAGGAGGGACTCAAGCACGACATCCCGGCCACCATGGCGACGGTCCATGCTTTCAACCTGTGGCTCGACGAGGACTGGGGATTCGACCGGCCCGATCACCGCATCATCGCCGCGCCGATCATCTCGCTGGCCGACCCCGAGAAGGCCATCGAGGAGGTCGAATTCGTCCTGAACAGGGGCGCGAAGCTGGTGTGCGTGCGGCCGGCGCCGGTGCCGGGTGAGGTACGGCCGCGCTCGCTCGGCGATCCGGTGCACGACCCGGTGTGGGCGCGTCTGGCCGAGGCGGGCGTCCCGGTGGTCTTCCACCTGTCCGACTCCGGCTACATGGCGATCCCTGCGCTGTGGGGCGGCAGCGGTGTGTTCAAGGGCTTCGGTAAGCGCGATCCGCTCGACATGGTGATCATGGACGACCGCGCCATCCACGACACCATCGCCGCGATGATCGTCCACCAGGTGTTCACCCGGCATCCCAAGCTCAGAGTGGTCAGCATCGAGAACGGTTCCTACTTCGTCTACCGCCTGATCAAGCGGCTCAAGAAGTCCGCCAACAACGCGCCGTACCACTACAAGGAGGATCCGGTCGAGCAGCTGCGCAACAACGTCTGGATCGCGCCGTACTACGAGGACGACGTGAAGCTGCTGGCCGACACCATCGGTGTGGACAAGATTCTGTTCGGGTCCGACTGGCCGCATGGTGAGGGGTTGGCAGATCCCACCTCGTTCACCGCCGACATCCCGCAGTTCCCCGAGTTCAGCCACGAAGACACCCGAAAGGTCATGCGCGACAACGCCCTCGAACTGCTCGGCGCGAACGTCGCGGCCGTGTGATGCCGACCTTCGGAATCACGCGCCATTGTGCGGTTTCATCCGCACATCGCGGCGTGTCGCGGATGAAACCGCACAACGGGAACAGCGGGGGTGCCGGCCGATGAGCGAGTGGACGATCGGGGCGGTTCTCGACGCGATCGCCGAGGCGGTGCCCGATCGGGTGATGACGGTTTGCGGCAACCGCCGCAGCACCTTCGGTGAATCGGCGGACCGCACCCGCCGCCTGGCCAACTATCTCGCCGCTCAGGGACTCGGCGCGCACCGCGAACGCGGCGACCTGCAGAACTGGGAGTGCGGACAAGACCGTGTCGCGCTGCTCATGCACAACGACCTGTACCCGGACATGGTGATCGGATGTCTGAAGGCCCGCACGGTCCCGGTCAACGTCAACTACAACTACACGCCGCGCGAGGTCGCCGAACTCCTCGACTACCTGCGCCCGCGCGCGGTCATCTACCACCGGTCATTCGGCCCGAAGTTCGCAGACGTGCTGCCGCCCGCTTCGGCGGACCTGCTGATCGAGATCGACGACGGGACGTCCGAACGTCAGCTCGCCGACGCCCTCACACTCGATGATGTTCTGGCGCAGGGCAATACCGACATCGACATCACCGCCTCACCCGACGACGTCATGATGGTGTGCACCGGCGGGACAACCGGCAGGCCCAAGGGCGTGATGTGGCGCCAGAGCGACACCTACGTCATCTCGATGAACGGCGCCGACCACGAGTCGGTCGACGAGATCCACGCCAAGGTCGCGCATGGGGGACAACCCTGGTTCGCGGTCTCTCCGCTGATGCACGCGGCGGGGATGTGGACGGCGTTCGCCGCCTTGCTCAACGGCCTGCCCGTGATCCTCTACGACCGAACCCGATTCGATGCACGAGCGGTGCTGGAAACCGCCCAGCGGGAGAAGGTCGGCTTGATGACGATGGTCGGTGACGCCTACGCGGCACCGTTGGTCGAGGAGCTGCGACGCGGCTCCTACGACCTGTCGTCGTTGTTCGCGATCGGTACCGGCGGGGCGGCCACCAACCCGAAACACCAACGCGCGCTTCTGGAGTTACTGCCCCAGATCACCCTCATCAACGGGTACGGATCCTCGGAGACCGGAAACGTGGGGTTCGGCCGCAGCCAGCGCGGTGAGCAGAAGGAGACCTTCGAGCTGCGGGAGGGAGCGCTGGTGCTCTCCGAGGACTACCGACGCTTCCTCGAACCCGGCGAGGACGAGATCGGTTTTGTTGCGCGCGGCGGCCGAATTCCCCTCGGCTACTTCGACGACGAGGCGGCGACACGCCGGACCTTCCCGGTGGTCGACGGCCAGCGTGTGGTGATCTCGGGCGACCGGGGATCGCTGGCCGCCGACGGCACGCTGCGGTTGTTCGGACGTGATTCGTTGGTCGTCAACACGGGAGGCGAGAAGGTGTTCGTCGAGGAGGTCGAGGAGGTGCTGCGCGCGCATCCGGCCATATCCGACGCCCTGGTGGTGGGGCGGCCGAGCGAGCGCTGGGGTGAGGAGATCGTCGCGCTCGTTTCGCTGCGCGACGGTGCCGAGGCCGCCCACGACCCGTTGCACGCGCACTGCACATCGAGCCTGGCGCGGTTCAAGGCGCCCAAAGAGTTCATCTTCGTCGACCAGGTGCGTCGCCTCGGAAACGGAAAACCGGACTACCGCTGGGCCAAAGCCGCTGCGACACAACAGGTGAACGCGTGAGCGCGCGCGCCAGCCGGGCCATTGACTGCCTGGTCAACGTGCACTTCGGCGAGACCGAACAGCAGCCGACCTGGATGCTCAAGGTACGCGACGACTACTTCAAGGGCCCGCAGTCGATGTTCGCGCCCGTCGACATGGGCGAGCTGCTCGAGGAGATGGACGAGCAGGGGGTTCAGAAGGCGATCTTGATGGACAGCATCGCCAAACCCTCCACCACGGCACGCAAGTTCGTCGACGCCCGGCCCGACAGGTTCGCGCTGGCGATCGGCGGGGTCAACCTGCTGCGGCCGATCCCGTCGCTGCGGGAGCTGGCATCCGTCGTCAACGACCTGCCGGTGGCGTATGCGGCGGTGGGACCGAGCTTTTGGGGGGACGGGCAGTACCCGCCCAGCGACGCGGTCTACTACCCGCTCTACACCAAATGCGCCGAACTCGGGCTGCCGCTGTGCGTCAACACCGGGATCCCCGGACCGCCGATCCCCGGCGAGGTGCAGAACCCGATCCACCTCGACCGGGTCTGCGTGCGATTTCCCGAACTCAAGCTCTGCATGATCCACGGTGCCGACCCGTGGTGGGACGTCGCGATCCGCCTGCTGATCAAGTACCAGAATCTGCGCCTGATGACGTCGGCGTGGTCACCCAAACGGCTGCCCGACAGCCTGCTGCACTACATGCGGACCCGAGGACCCGACAAGGTGATCTACGCATCGGATTGGCCGGTGCTCAAGATGCGCCGCGTCGTGCCCGAGGCGCTCGCCCTTGACCTGCCGGCCGAGGTGCTGGACAACTACTTGTACAACAACGCGCAGAAGTTCTTCTTCGGCGCCGACGAGGAGCAGTGATGGACCGCTACGAACTGCGCAGGCTCGACTACAGCCTGTCCGACGACCACCAGGCGCTGCAGGCGGCGTACAAGGACTTCTTCAAGGCGCACTGTTCGATCGAAACCGTCCGCGCCGCGGAGGCATCCGGTTTCGACAAGAGCCTCTGGGAGCGGCTGTGCACGATGGGCGCGGCCACCATGGCGCTGCCCGAAGACGCGGGCGGCGACGGCGCCACCCTGGTCGACCTCACCCTGGTGGCCGAGGAGATCGGTCGCTCGCTGGCACCGGTGCCATGGATCGACCACGTCAGCGCGGCGCGGCTGCTCGGCCGGCTCGGTGCGGCCGACCCCGACATCGTGAGCGGCACGCAGATCGTCGGGCTGGACCCCCAGCAGGACAGCGTATCCGGGGTGCGCCTGCTGCCCAGCGGATCGATCGCCGACCACATCGTCCTGCGCGACGGTGACGACATCGTCAAGCTGACGTTCGCGACCCGCCCCACCAAAGTCGACAACATCGGCCGGCTGCCGATGGCGTGGATCGACCCGGCCGCCGCCGACAACCGGACCGTCCTGGCAAGCGGGGCCGACGCGCAGGCGGAATACCAACGGGCACTGGACGAATGGCGGGTGCTGACCGGCGCGGCGCTCGTCGGTCTGGTCGAGGAGACGATGACGATCGCCGCGGAGTTCGCCAAGACCCGCTACACCCTCGGGGTGCCCATCTCGACGTTGCAGGCGATCTCGCATCCCCTGGCCAACATCGCGATCACGGTGCAGGGCGGGCGTAACCTGGCGCGCCGCGCCGCGTGGTTCCTCGACAACGAACCCGACGAGCGGCCCGAACTGGCGCCGTCGGCGTTCGTGTTCATGGCCGAGGAGGCGTCCAAGGCCGCCACGATGGCGGTGCAGGTGCAAGGCGGGCTGGGGGTTTCGGCGGAGGCCGCCGCCAGTGCGTACCTGCTGCGGGCCCGCGGGTGGGCGCTCGCCGGGGGAGACCCGGCCGCCGCCGCCAAGTACATCGCCGGCATCGTCGCGGCTCGCGAGAGCGGAGAGGGTAATTAATGGATTTCTCACGGGTCGAACTGTCCGAAGAGGATCAGGCGTTCCTCGAGGAGTCGCGCGCTTTCCTGGCCGAGATCGTCACCGAGGAGGTGATTCGGCGGGACCGCGAGACCGGCGACAACTTCGACGAGGGTGTGCATCTGGCGCTCGGCAAGGCGGGATACCTTGCGCGCGAATGGAAGCCGGAATCCGAAGGCGGGTTCAACCGGGTCCGGCGGCGCATCTGGGAGCTGGAGAAGCGCCGTGCGCATGTGCCGTGGGTGACGTTCGGTACGACGGCGATGATCGCGCGGTCGGTCGACAAGTTCGGCTCACCCGAACTCAAGGCCGAGGTGATGCCGCGGGTGTACACCGGCGAGGTCCGGCTCTGCCTGGGCTACACCGAGCCCGAGGGCGGATCCGACGTCGCGACCTGCAAGACCAGGGCCGTGCGGGAAGCGGATGGATCGAGCTGGATTATCAATGGCTCGAAGATGTTCACCACCGGCGCCCACAACTGCCAGTACGTCTTCCTGATCACCAACACCGACCCCGACGCGCCGAAGCACAAGAGCCTCACCATGTTCCTGGTGCCGCTCGACTCGCCGGGAATCGAGATCCAGGGCATCCGCACCGTCGACGGCGACCGGACGAACATCGTCTACTACAGCGATGTCCGCGTCGACGACAAGTACCGCCTCGGCGAGGTGAACGACGGCTGGACGGTGGTGCGCGAACCACTCAACGTCGAGCACGGCGCGGTGGAAGCGGCCGTCGACGGTCTGCAGGATGTCTCGATCATGATGCACCAGGCCAACACGATGGCCGCCGCGGTCGACAAGGCCGCCGCGCTGGTCGCCGAGCCGGATCCCAACGGCCGCAAGTTGATCGACGACGGATCGGTGGCATACCGGTTGGGACGCAGCGTCGCCCGCATGGAGGCGGCCTTCTCGGCCACCAGCATCTTCGGAAGGGTTGCCCTGGCGCAGACGATGCGCGACATCTCCCCGGATCTGATGGATCTGCTCGGCACGGCGTCCTCGCTGCCGCTGGGCACCGACGGGGCGATCGACGACGGCGCGGCCGAGTACGTGTACCGCTTCGCGCCGCTGGTCGGCATCTACGGCGGCACGCTGGAGGTGTTCCGCAACATGATCGCCCAGTACGTGCTCGGCCTCGGCAAGCCCGCATACGCCCCGCCGGCCAAGAAAGCCTCCTAACCCTTTTTTCGCGAGCGTCCGTGTTTGCACACGAAACGCCGCGAAAATCTGACATTTTCCGGTCGCTCGCGAGGTAGAGAACATGACAGACGCACCCCCGACAGCGAAACAGCCCGCGCGCCGCGCGCTGGTGATGGGCCCGAGCGGGTTCGTCGGTTCACACGTCACGCGCAAACTCGTCGAGCGCGGCGACGACGTGCGGGTGTACCTGCGTAAGACGAGTTCGACGGTCGCCATCGACGACCTCGACGTCGAGCGCTGCTACGGCGACCTGTACGACGAAGAAGCGCTTCGCGCGGCGATGGCCGACCGCGACGTCGTCCACTACTGCATCGTCGACACCAGATTTCATCTGAGCGACCCCGCACCGCTGTTCGAAACCAACGTCAACTGTTTGCGCCGGGTGCTCGATGTCGCGGCGAAGGCGGGCCTGCACCGGTTCGTGTTCTGCAGCACCATCGGAACGATCGCCCTCGGCGACGGAAGCCGTCCCGTGACCGAGGACATGCCGTTCGACTGGGGGGACCGGGGCGGCGCGTACATCGAATCGCGCCGTCAGGCCGAGGAACTGGTCCTGTCCTACGCCCGCGACCGCGGCCTGCCCGCCGTGGTGATGAACGTGTCCAACCCGTACGGGCCCCGCGACTGGCAACCGCACCAGGGGCTGATGGTTCAGTACGCCGCGTTCGGCAAGATCCCGGCCTACATCAAGGGCGTGTCCACCGAGGTCGTCGGCATCGAAGACGTCGCCGAGGCCTTCCTGCTCGCTGCCGAACACGGCGGCGTGGGCGAGCGATACATCATCTCCGAGAGCTACATGCCGATGCGTGACATGCTCACCACAGCCGCACGGGCGGTCGGGGCGAAGCCACCGCGTTTCGGCGTCCCGCTTCCGGTGGTGTACGCGACCGTACGGGTCGCCGGCGTGGTGGCCCGGCTGTTGCGGCGGGAGATCCCGATGAACACCACCGGGATCCGGCTGCTGCACATCATGGCGCCTGCCGACCACAGTAAGGCGTCACGGGAACTCGGGTGGCATCCGCGGCCCACCGCCGAGTCGCTCGAACGGGCGGCGCGGTTCTACGTCGAGCAGGCACAGAAGATGTCCACGAGATGACCGAGGTCGACCTCGTCGAGATCGAGGAGATCAAGCAACTGAAGGCGCGCTACTGCCGACTTCTGGACACCAAGGACTGGGCGGCGTGGCGCACCCTGTTCGCCGATGACTTTCTCAGTGACACGTCCCCCGCCGGTGGAAAGGTGATCCGAGGCGCCGACGAGTTCGTCGCGTTCACCCGGAAGAGCTTGCGCGGCCAGGCCACGGTGCATCAGGTGCACGCCCCGGAGATCGAGCTGACATCGCCGACGACCGCACGCGGGGTGTGGGCGCTCGAGGATGTCGTGCGCTTCGGCCCCGGTGTCAACCTGCGCGGCTACGGTCACTACCACGAGACCTACGAGAAGCTCGACGGCCGGTGGCGCTTCACGAGTTCGACGTTGACGCGGTTGCGCGAGGACGTCTTCAACGGACTCTTTGCTGTCTACATCTCCGAGCGGGTGCGCAAACTCATCGTGAAAGCCTCGCGTCGCGCGATGAAGTGAGGGCGGTCAGGACCGGATGAACTCCAGGAGATCCGGGTTGATGACGTCGTGGTGGGTGACGAACGCACCGTGCGGATAGCCGGGGTAGGTCTTCAAGGTGCCGTTGGGCAGTAGCTTCGCCGACAGCGGACCGGAGTTCTCGTACGGCACGATCTGGTCGGCGTCGCCGTGCATCACCAGTACCGGGATGGTGATCTTCTTCAGGTCCTCGGTGAAGTCGGTCAGCGAGAAGGCGACGATGCCGTCGTAGTGCGCTTTGGCGCCGCCCATCATGCCTTGGCGCCACCAGTTTTCGATGATCGCCTCCGACGGCTCCACTCCCGGCCGGTTGAACCCGTAGAAGGGGCCGGCCGCGAGCGAGCGGTAGAACTCCGAGCGGTTGGCGGCCAATTGCGCTTGCAGATCGTCGAACACGTCTTTGGGCAGCCCGCCGGGGTTGGCGTCGGTCTTGACCATCAGCGGCGGCACGGAACTGATCAGCACCGCCTTGGCCGCTCGCGCCTGCCCGTGCCGGGCCAGATAATGCGCCACCTCGCCACCGCCGGTGGAGTGGCCGATGTGGACTGCGTCGTGAAGGTCGAGGTGCTCGACGACAGCGGCGAGATCGTCGGCGTAATGGTCCATGTCATGTCCGTCGGCGACCTGCGCCGAGCGGCCATGCCCACGGCGGTCGTGGGCGATCACGCGGTACCCGTGCTGGGCGAAGAACAACATCTGCGTGTCCCAGTCGTCGGCCGACAGCGGCCAACCGTGGCTGAACACGATCGGCTGACCCGACCCCCAGTCCTTGAAGAAGATCTCGACGCCGTCGCTGGTGGTGATCGTGGGCATGCTGGCTCCTCCCGGGGAACGTCCGGCTATGCGCACTCTGCCACGCTTGCACTGCTTACGCGCGACTTCTCGTCGCGCTCGTCAGGCGTTTGACAGCGCGGGCGGTCTGACGGCGTCCGGGTCCGGGTTGGCGATCGGCAGGCCCATGAACCGGCGCGCGTTGTCGCCCATGAAGTCGTAGGTGCGACGCACGTCCATGCCTTCGGCATACTTCCAGAAGCCCTTCGGCTCGGCGAGACCCTCCGGATGCGGGTAGTCCGAGCCGAACAGCACCCGGTCCCAGCCGACCGTCTCGACGACGTCGGATACACAACCCTCCCAGAACGGGCTCACCCAGATGTTGCGCCGGAACACCTCGTGCGGATGCTCACCGAAGTTCTGTGGCATCTTCCGGTAGAGATCGTCGAAGTCCTTGAACAGCGGTCCGATCCACGAACTGCCGTTCTCGACGCTGGCGATTCGCAGCTTTGGGAAGCGCGTCAGCGTGCCGTGGCAGATCAGGCTGGTGATCATGTCGGCGATCTCGCGGTGGCCGAGCACCATCCACCGGAACGCGCTCTGCGCCATGAAGTTCTGGGTGTGCGGTGGCTCCCACTGCCCGACGTAGTCGTCGAGCGGGGGATAGCTCGCGTGCAGCACGATGGGCAACCCGGCAGCTTCGACGTCGCGCCAGAACGGGTCGAACTCGGGCAGCGCCGGTGAGCGCCAACCGTGCAGTCCTCGAACCGGTCCCGGCTTCACGAGCGCGACCTTGGCGCCGTTGTCGAGGATGTACTCGAGTTCGCGTTGCGCACCGTCGACCTCGGAGAGGTTGATGATCGGCGTGGAGAAGATCCGGTTCTGGTAGTTGAAGGTCCAGTGTTCGCACATCCACTGGTTGAGGGCGTGGATGATCGCGAGGCTGAGTTGGGGATCATCGGCGGTGGCGTGCTCGATGAGGCTGGCCAAGGTCGGGTAGTTCAACGCTTCGACGACGCCTTGGCGGTCGAGTTCGACGATGCGGTCGTCGGGGTTGCGCGTCGCGGCGGGCGCTTCGATCGCCGGGCCCTGCATCTCGCGCAGCGTCAGGCCTTCGGTGTTCTCGCCGGCGAAGAACTTCTCGTGGGCGCCGGGCGCGGCGACGCGCTCGAACGTCGGATTCGGGATGAAGTCGTTGACGCGGTTGTTGATGACGATGCGAGTGTGCCGGCCGAACTTCGCGAATTGCACGGCGCGCGAGAATTTCTCGGGCAGGTACTTGGTCAGCGCGTCGGCCGTCTCGTACATGTGCTGGTCGGCGTCGAAGATCGGCGCCCCGGTGAATTGGGTCATGGTCACCTCGTGAGGATCGTCGCGGCGGCGGTTCCGGGTGCGCCGTAGAGCTGCGCGAAGCCGACCTTCGGCTCGCCGGGCACCTGGCGATCACCGGCTTCGCCGCGCAGTTGGCGGACCAACTCGTGGATCTGGCGCAACCCCGACGCGCCGATCGGCTCGCCGTTGGCGATGAGCCCGCCGTCGGTGTTGATCGGCAGCGATCCGTTGATCTCGGTGGCCCCGTCGGCCAGCAGCTTCTCCTGGTCTCCGTCGGCGCAGAAACCGCACTCGGCCATGTGGATGATCTCGGCGCCGGCATCGGTGTCCTGCAGCTGGATGACGTCCACGTCCTGCGGTGCCACACCGGCCTTTTCGAACGCGGCTTTCGCGGCGTAGACGGTGGGTGCGACGTCCTCCTCGACGGGTGCGAACGTGGTGTTCACCTCGTAGGCGCCGTACTTACGGGTACGGACCTCGACCGCGCGCAGGTACACCGGTTTGGTGGTGTAGCGCTCGGCGATGTCGGCGCGACACATCACAACGGCGGCCGCACCCTCGTCCGGAGCGCAGAACATGTACTGCGTGAGGGGATAGTTCAGCATCGTGGAGTTGAGGATCTGGTCCTCGGGGATGGGCTTGCGGCGAAACGCGTTGGGGTTCAGCGCGCCGTTGCGGAAGTTCTTGGCCGCCACCTTGGCCAGCGTCTGCTGGGAGATGCCGTGCTCATGCAGATAGCGGTTGGCCTTCATCCCGAAGAACTGGGTGGTGAGGTACTGACCGTTCTCGGCGTACCAGCGCGGCATGCCGACCAGGGCGGGGTCTTCGGTGAACGCGCCCCGCGGATGTTTGTCCAGACCGATCGCGATGCCGATGTCGTAGTCGCCCAACCGGATTCCGTCGGCGCAGGCCTTCGCGGCGCTGGCCGCGGTGGCGCAGGCGTTGAACACGTTGGTGAACGGGATGCCGGACAGCCCGACCATGCCGACGATCGCGTCGGGGTTGGCCACCGTCCAGCTGCCCCCGGTGGCGAACTGGATGTCGCGCCACTCGACTCCGGCGTCGGCGACGGCGGCGAAGATCGCGTCGACGCCCATCTCCATCGCGGACTTGCCTTCGAAGCGGCCGAACGGATGCAGTCCGACACCGATGATCGCCACGTCGTGCATGCCTGATCCTCTCTGGTCAACGCCGATCCGACGTGTAACTGTAACTCTTACAGTATCGTAATCGGCGTGGCGCCGGTCATCGAGAACAAGCCGACCTTCTGCCGGATCTGCGAGCCGTTGTGCGGGATGATCGCGACCGTCGAGGACGGTCGCCTCGTAGCGCTGCGGCCGGACAAGGACCACCCGCTGTCCGCCGGTTTCGCCTGCCAGAAGGGCATCGCGTTCACCGAGGTCGTCAACGATCCGGATCGGGTGACGCGGCCGTTGCGCCGCGGGCCGTACGGCTTCGGAGAGGTGACGTGGGACGAGGCGATGGACGACATCGCGGCCCGATTGTCGGCGATCCTGCGCCGCCACGGCTCCGGTGCGGTCGGCTGGTACATGGGCAATCCCGGCGCCTTCAGCTACGCGCACACCTTCGCGGCGTTGTTGTTCATGAAGGGCCTCGGCCGTCACGGCCACTACTTCACCGCATCCTCTCAGGACACCAACAGCAGGCTCATCGCCAGCCAGCTGCTCTACGGTGTGCCGACCTCGGTGCCCATTCCGGACCTCATGCGGACCGACCTCCTGGTGATAATGGGCGCGAATCCGGTTGTGTCCCACGGCAGTTTCCTCACCGCGCCGCGGATCAAGGACCGCATGCACGACATCGTCAAGCGCGGTGGGCGCGTGGTGATCGTCGACCCGAGGCGCAGCGAGACCGCCGTGGCGTTCGAATGGCTCGGCATCGTGCCGGATACCGACTCGTTGTTCCTGCTGTCCCTGCTCCAGGTGATGTTCGCCGAGGGTCTGGTCGACGTGGCCGCGGTGAAACGGAAGGCCGACGGCGTGGACTGGCTTCGGGATTTGTGCGGTCCGTTCACTCCGGAGTCGACGGCGGCCCGCACCGGCATCGACGCCGAGAGCGTCCGCGCACTGGCCCGCGATCTGGTGACCACGCCGCGGGCGGCGGTCTACGGCAGGCTCGGCACCTGTGTCGGCACCCACGGCACGCTGACCACGTACCTGATCGACGCGGTGAACCTGATGGCCGGCAACCTCGACGTGCCGGGCGGCTCGGTGTTCAGCTCCATGCACACCGTCGGCCAGAAGTGGCAGAACGTCGCGATGGGCGCCGTGATGCGGCGGTCCTACCGGCGGAAGCGCTCGCGGATCAGCGGAATCCCGAGCGCGATCGGCTCGGAACCTGCCGCGCTGATGGCCAAGGAGATCACGACCCCTGGCGAGCGCCAGATCCGGGCGCTGTTCGTCTCGGCAGGCAATCCCGTGCTGTCGGTGCCCAACGGTGAGGAACTCGAGGCGGCGTTCGGTGAGCTGGAGCTGTCGGTCGCGCTCGACTTCTACGTCACCGAGACGGGCGCGCAGTGCGACTACATCCTCCCGGTCACGACGATGTACGAGCGCGACGACTTCCCGTACACGTTCCAGGGGTTTCAGGCCACGCCGTTCCGGCAGGCGACCGAAGCCGTGTTGGCGCCGGTGGGTCAGGCCCGCGGGGAGTGGGACATCGTCGAGGACCTGGCCCGGCGGCTGGCCCGTCGCGTGCCGGCCTTCACGGTGTTCTCCGGTATGCGGAAGGTGGCGCGGCTGTTGGGAATTGAGGCTTCGCCGCGGATGATGATGGACGCCCTGGTGCGGATGTCGGAGGGCGGCGACAGGTTCGGGCTGCGGCGCGGCGGGCTGTCGCTGCGACGGCTGGCCGAGCAGCATCCGCATGGCGTGGTGGTCGCACCGCACATCCGCACGGGCGTGCTGCGCGGGGCCGTCGGCTACCTGTCGCGCCGGGTTCGGCTGGCCCATCCGGGGATCGCCGACGAAGTCGACAAGCTGTCTCGGCGGGTGCTGCCCGACGGCTATCCGCTGCGGATGATCGGGCTGCGCGAGCCGCGCTCGGAGAACTCGTGGATGCACAACTCGCCGCTGTTGATGCGCGGCGACCGTCGCCAGCATGCGCTGATACATGTCGACGACGCGGCCGAATTGCACATCGTCGACGGCGACGAGGTGCGGATCGCGTCACCGTACGGCGCCATCACCGTGCCGGTGCTGACGACGAAGGACCTCGTACCCGGTGTCGTCGCGGTGCCACACGGCTGGGGGCACAAGGGAACCGGGAGTTGGCGGTTGGCCAACCGCGCCGGCGGCGCGAACGTCAACCAGCTGACATCCAGCGACCCCGCCCATGTGGAGGCGCTGTCGGGCATGGCGTGGCTGACGGGCGTACCCGTGCGCGTCGAGCGGGCGTAGCTTCGCCGCGAGCGACCGCGAAATGCACACCTGTCGCGGCGCGTCCGTGGGCAGACACGGTCGCTCGCGCAGAAGAACGCTACGCGATGGCGCCCTTTTCCTTCAGCGCCTCGATGCGGTCCCAGTCCATGCCGATGTCCATGAGCACCAGCTCGGTGTGCTCGCTGGCCTGCGGTGCGCGCGTCGTCTCCAGCGGCTCGTGATTGAACTGCACCGGGCCGCGGACGACCTTGAAAGGCTCACCGCCGTCGGCCGCCTCGACCTCGACGACCATGTCGTTGGCCAGCGCCTGCTCGTCGGTGGCCAGATCGAGGAAGCTCTGGAACGGCGCCCACTGGCCTTTCATCGTCTTCAGCCGTTGGCGCCAGTACTCGAACGGCTTGCTGCGAATCTTCTCTCGAATCAATTCGACTGCGGCTGCGGCGTTTTCGATCAGCGGCATCACGTCGCTGAAACGGGGGTCGTCGGCGAGCTCCGGCAGTTCCAGATGTTCGAACGCGTCGCGGATGTATCCGGTCGGGCTGACGATGCACAAGTTGATCGTGCCGCCGTCGGAGGTCAGGTAGTTGGCCATGAACGGGTTCACGCTCGGGCCCGCGGCATCCGGCATCAGCGAGCGCATGGTCTCGCCGGTCTCCATGCCCTGTGTCATGCTGGCACCGCCGGCCCACCACGCCGTGCTCAACAGCGAAACGTCGAGCTCGACCGCCTCGCCGGTGCGCATCCGGTGAAACAGTGCGGCCGAGATCCCGCCTGCGATGTTCATCCCGCCGATCGAGTCGCCGAACGCCGGAATGCCCTGCGACAGTGCGCCGCCGATTTCCTCGGGGGTCAAGGCGTGCCCGACCCCGCTGCGCGTCCAGAACGCGGTGCCGTCGAAACCTCCGGTATCGCGCTCGGGTCCCTTGTCGCCGTATGCGCTTCCGCGCGCGTAGATGATGTCGGGGTTCGCGGCGCGGATGTGTTCGACGTCGAACTTGTTCTTCTGCCTTTGTGCGGGAAGGTAATTGGTGAGGAAGACATCAGAAGTCCTGGCGATCTCGTAGAGCACCTCCTGACCCTCGGGCGTCGACACGTCGATGCCCACGCTGCGCTTACCGCGGTTGGGGTGTTCGATCAGCGGATGGCGGTTGGGGTCGAGTTGGAATCCGCCCATGTTGATGAAGCCGCGTTGGGTGTCACCGCGCACCGGGTGCTCCACCTTGATGACGTCGGCGCCCCAATCGGCGAGGATCGCCCCCGCTGCGGGGACGAACGTGAACTGTGCGACTTCGAGGACGCGCACGCCCTCCATGACCTTGACCAAATCGGCTCCCTCGTATCCGGCGCTCCGGCTGTTGAATAAACTTACCGTAAGCATTACAGTTAGTCGTCCCGCAAAGAGAGTCTACGAGGTGCCGGTGAGTGACGTCGATGAACGGACCGAGACCAGCATCGACGTCGGCGAGCGCGCCGCGAGACGCGCCGAATCGCGGATGCTCATCGACGGGCAACTCGTGTCATCGGCCTCCGGTGCACAGTTCGACAACCTGAGCCCGGCCACCGGCCGTCTGCTGGGAAGCACGGCCGCCGCCGAGGCCGAGGACATGGATCGCGCGATCGCGGCCGCCCGCCGCGCCTTCGACGACACCGACTGGGCCACCAACCGACACCTGCGCGCGCGCTGCCTCGATCAGCTGCAAGCCGCGATCGAAGCCGAGCAGGAAGATCTGCGCGAGGAGCTGATCGCCGAGGTCGGCTGTCCGGTGATGACGACGCAGTCCGCACAACTTGATTGGCCGTTGGCGGACGGCCTGCGTTATCCGGCGCGGCTGATGCTCGACTTCGGATGGGAGCGCGCGCTCGACGGCGGTGGGCTGTTCGGTGAGCGCAATGTGCGCAACGTGGTCAAGGAACCGGTCGGCGTCGTCGCCGCGATCACCCCGTCCAACTTCCCGATCGAGGTGATCCTCAACAAGCTCGGCCCCGCGCTCGCGACGGGAAACACCGTCGTGCTCAAGCCCGACCCGAACACGCCGTGGAACGCCACCCGGCTCGGCCGGCTCATCGCCGAACACACCGACATCCCGCCCGGCGTCGTCAACGTGGTGCCCACCCCGTCCAACGACGTGGCCGGGCTGCTCGGCACAGACCCGCGCGTCGACATGATCTCGTTCACCGGCTCGACCGGCGTCGGCAAGCTGCTCATGCGTCAGGGCGCCGACACGATGAAGCGGATGTTCCTGGAACTCGGCGGTAAATCGGTGTCGATCGTGCTCGACGACGCCCCGCCCGCGGCGATCGTCGGCTCTGCGGTGGGGGTGTGCGTACACGCGGGACAGGCGTGCGCGGCCACCACGCGCATGCTGGTGCACCGGTCGCGCTACGACGAGGCCGTCGCCACCGTCACCGCCGCCTATCAGGCTGTGCCGGTGGGCGATCCGGTCAGCCCGGACACCCTGGTGGGGCCGGTGATCAGCGCGGCGCAGAAGGCGCGGGTCCTCGACGCGATCGAACAGGCCCGCGCCGACGGCGCCGAAATCGCCGCGGGCGGTGGGCCCGTCGCGAATCTCCCCGACCATCTCGCCGGCGGCCACTACGTCGCGCCGACGGTGATCGTCGGCGTCGGCAACGAAACGGCGATCGCCCAGCAGGAGGTGTTCGGCCCGGTGCTGGTGGTGCTGCCGTTCGATGACGACGACGAGGCGGTGCGGATCGCCAACGACAGCGCATACGGATTGGCGGGCGCCGTTTCGTCGCGCTCACTGGAGCGGGGGATGGCGATCGCCCGTCGCATCCGCACCGGTTCGTTCGGCGTCAACGGCGGCATGTTCTACGGGGCGGATGCCCCGTTCGGCGGCTTCAAGAGCAGCGGTGTCGGAAGGCAGTGCGGCGTGGAGGGTTTCGAGCAATACCTCGAGACGAAGACCGTGGCCTACCGCGCGCCGAAGAACGGCGCTACGCCGCCGCGATGATCGATTCGGCGTGATCGAGAATGCTGTCGAGGATGTAGCCGAAGTCGATGTCGTCGGCGAACCCGATGTAGCGGCCGCCGTCGTCGCGCTGGGCGGGGAAGCCCTCGGTGCGCTCCTGGAGTCGCTCGAGAACCACCGAACCCCGGATGTGCACCGAGATCGCGCCGTACGTCTCGGCGGCCTGGTCGACCGTCAGCCCCGCTTCGACCAGCGCGCCGATCGGCTGCCCCAGTTTCTGCAGCGCACCGTGCATCGCGCGGTGTCCGAACTGCCCGCGGATCAGCACCAGGTCGCAGAGGATCGGGTCAGCGCGGAACCGCTTCCGCATGGTCAAGGCGTGATCGCGCAACGATTCTCGCCAATTCGAGGCGGAGATGGTGGGCACCGTGAACTCGAACCGCTCCAACGCCCGGTCGGTCATCGCGTCGAGAAGATCGTCCTTGCGGCGGAAGTACCAGTAGATGCTGGTGACGCCGACGCCGAGGTGTTTGGCGAGCTGCGGCATGCTCAGGTTCTCGATCGAGACCTCCTGCGCGACCTGCAGTGCGCCCTCGAGAATCTCCTCGGCACTGATCGAGCCGCGGTCACGGCGCTGGCGGGCACGGCCGCTCGCGGCTTTGGCCACGGATCAGCCGACCGGACCGAACGTCACAGGGAGCGCGGTGGGTGAGCGGAAGGGCTGGCCGGCGATGTGGGGGTTGTCATCGGTGACGAGTTCGATGTTGGTCAGCCGGTCCAGCAGGCATTCCACCGCCACCCGGGTCTCCATGCGTGCCAGGTGCAGACCCATGCAGGTGTGCTCACCCGCGGCGAAGGAGATGTGCGGGATCCGCTTGCGGAAGATGTCGAACTCCTCGGAGCGTTCCCAACGCTTTTCGTCGCGGTTGGCCGATCCGATGCATACGTCGATCACCGAACCCTGGGGGAGTGTGACACCTTCGAGTTCGGTCTCCTCGGTCGCGTAGCGCTGCACGGTGGTCAACGGCGTCTCGAACCGCAGGCCTTCTTCGATGGCCGGGGAGATGAGTTCGCGGTCGGCCTGCACCGCGGCGAACTGCTCGGGGTGGGTGAGCAAGAGATACAGCAGGTTTCCCGACGATCGGTAGGTGGTCTCCAGGCCGGCGGGCAGCAGCAGTCGCAGGAACGAGTAGATGGACTCGTCGCTGAGTTTCTCACCGTCGATCTCGGCGGTGACGAGATCGCCGATGATGTCCTCGGTCGGCTTGGACCTGCGCTTGTCGATCTGCGCCAGAAAGTAGTCCTTCAGCGCTGCGGACGCCTCGAATGCGCGCTTGTACCGGACGTGATAGCTGATCAATTCGACGGCACGTTTGCGGAACCACGGCAGGTCTTCCTCGGGCAGGCCCAGCAGCTTGGAGATGACGCGGGTCGGGAACTCGAACGTGAAATCCCGGACGAGGTCGGCACGTCCATCGTCGATGAACTCGTCGATCAGCGCGGTGACCACCGGGCGGACGACCTCGGGTTCCCAGCGCGCCAACGACTTCGACTTGAACGCCGAGGACACCAGGTTGCGGTGGTCCCAGTGCTTCTTGCCCTCCATCGCCAGGATGGTCGGTCCGATGAACAGGCCGATGGTGTTGTCGTAGATGTGTGAGTTGAAGACCTTGCCGTCGCGGAAGACCCGGTTGACGGCGTCGAAAGACACGGCCGAATAGAGGTTTTCCGGCATTGCCTCCGGCGCCTGGGACCAGTCCATGACGCTGCCGCGAAACACGCCGCTGGTTTCCCGCCGCTTCTGCGCGAACAAGGGGTAGGGGTCTCGCAGCAGGTCGAAGGTCTCGTCGACCGTGACATCCTGTACGGGGCTATCCACGGGCTGATCTCCCTCGTCTGGTCCGGACATGTAACCCGCATGGGTACTGTAAAGCTTACAGTATCGGTCTACGTGACGATAGGTGCAGGCTGTGGCAGCTGCACGGGTGCGCCTGCGAGCATCGAATTGACGAAGCCGGCGTCGACCTGGAGGTCCTGGCCGGTGATCCACCGCGCCTCCGGGGACCCGAGGAACGAAATGACCGGCACGATGTCGTCGACCGAGGCATGACGCCCGACAGTCGCCTTGCACATGTCCAAGACCTCTTTGCCCATGGTCTGCTCGAAGTCGGTGAGGATAGGTGTCTCGACCGGTCCGGGGCTCACGGTGTTGACCCGCACGCCGTACGTCGTCCACGCCGGCCCCGCAAGCCGTTTGGCGTACAGGATCGCCGCCTGCTTGGACGTGCTGTACACCGGGTAGTCCGGATCCTGCTCGGCCTGCCAGCGCTCGACGGCGTCGGCGTCGGTGAGTTCGAGCAGTCCGTTCAGGGTGTCTATGCGCTGGTCCCACCCGAGCGCGGCGGTGGAGGCGACCGCGACGATCGACCCGCCACGGCGCATGCGGGGGAGCATGCCTTCGACGACCAGTCGCATGCCGAGGTAATTGACCTTGAGCACGTCGGCCGCCGGAGCTGTGCCGGGGACGCCCGCGACGTGCGCCAGGGTGTCCCAGCCGGCCCCGATCGAGTCGAGCAGGCGGCCAATGTCTGCCGGATCGCGCAGATCGCAGCGGGCGGATTCGGAGGCGGGGGTCCGGTGGTCGCGGACGTCGACCGCGAGGACGTGATCGCCGCGGTCGTGGAAATGCGTCGCGAGAGCTGCCCCGATGCCCGAGCCCGCACCGACCACGACGACTTTGCGCTTTTCGGTCATCTCATGCATTCCCTTCGCGGACGGGTGGCGTCGGCGTAACATTCGAATGGCCGACTGTAAGCACGACAGTAAACAATTCGGTTCCGGCAGACAATCATTTTCGGAGATGGTGGTGCGATGAGCGAGAGCACAATTCAGGTCGGTGCCGCCCGGAGCACCCCTCGGGAGGCGATGTCAGCCGTCCTCGAGCGCCAGCGCAGCGCGTTCCTGGCCGACGGCCCGCCCAGCGCTGCCGAGCGGCGCCATCGCATCGACCGGTTGCTGTCGCTCGTGCTCGACAACGCCGACGAGTTCGTCGACGCCATGGCCGCCGATTACGGAACCAGGCCCAGGACCGGCTCACTGTTCACCGAGATACTCGGCATGATCTCGGTCATCGAGCACACCAGATCGCATGTGGCCCAGTGGATGCGCGCGGCACGGTTGGTGCGGGCCGGCCGGTTGTTCGGTCTTCGGGCCGAGGTCGAACCGTCACCGCTCGGAGTGGTGGGGATCATCGGGCCGTGGAATTTCCCGGTGAACCTGGTGGTGCTGCCCGCTGCGGCGGCCTTCGCCGCGGGCAACCGGGTGATGATCAAGATGTCGGAGATCACGCCGCGCACCGCGGAGCTGATGAAGTCGTTGGCGCCGAGGTACTTCGATGTCACCGAGCTCGACGTGGTGACCGGCGGGCCCGATGTCGCGGCCGAGTTCTCGTCGCTGCCTTTCGACCACCTGTTCTTCACCGGCTCGCCGTCGGTCGGAGCGCTGGTGCAGCGGGCGGCCGCCGAGAACCTGGTGCCCGTGACCCTGGAACTCGGGGGTAAGAACCCGGTCGTCGTTGCGCGCGACGCGGACCTGCGTCGGTCGGCAGTCCGCATCGCACGATCGCGGATGATCAACGGAGGTCAGGTCTGTGTCTGTCCCGACTACGTCTTCGTGCCTGGAGACCGTGAGGCCGCCTTTGTTGAGATCGTCAAAGAGACGTGGCGGCAGATGTTTCCGGCAATCGTCGACAACGACGACTACTGCTCGTCGGTGAACGAGGCGAACTTCGATCGAGTGGTCGGCCTGGTCGACGATGCGCGGGCGAAGGGCGCGCGCGTCGAGTCTGTCGCACCGGCCGGCGAGGTCCTGCCCGACCGCGCGACCCGCAAGATGGCCCCGACCCTCGTGCGTGATGTCGACGACCGGATGGCCATCGCCGCGGAAGAGGTCTTCGGCCCCGTACTTTCGGTGCGGCCCTACCGCGATCTCGACGAGGCGATCGACTACATCAACCAGCGGCCCTCACCGCTGGTCGCATACTGGTACGGACCGGACGACACGGAGTTTCGGCGCTTCGTGCGGAGCACCCGAAGCGGCGGCGTCGCGCGAAATGACTTCGCCGCGCAGATGATTCCGTCGGCAGCGCCGTTCGGGGGAGTCGGGCGCAGCGGGATGGGCGCCTACCACGGTAAGGCGGGGTTCGACGCGTTCAGCCACCACCGCACGATCGTCGGCTCCGACCTCCCGGTCACCATCACCGGACGCGCGGCCCCACCGTTCACGCCCTCGCTGCGCGCGACGACGGCGCTCGGGCTGCGGATGGCCCGCAACCGGACCTGGCGTCGGATCAGGCGTTCGCGCTGATCGCCTGCTCGCGGGCCCAGCGATAGTCCGCCTTGCCCGCGGGGCTGCGCTCGATCGCCGGGCGGAACACCACAGCCTTCGGAAGTTTGTAGCGCGCAATCGAATTCGCGGCGTGGTCGATGAGTTCCTGAGCGTCGGCGCTGGCCCCCTCGGTGAGCGCGACGACCGCGACCACCTCCTGGCCCCACCGGTCACTGGGCCTGCCCGCCACCACGACATCTGCCACCGCCGGGTGCGACAACAGCGCGGTCTCGACCTCCTCGGCGAAGATCTTCTCGCCGCCGGAGTTGATGGTGACCGAATCGCGTCCCAACAGTTCGATCGACCCGTCGGCCTGATGGCGGGCGCGGTCACCCGGAATCGAGTAGCGCACACCGTCGATCACCGGGAAGGTCTTGGCGGTCTTGTCCGCATCGCCCTTGTAGCCAAGCGGCACATAGCCCCGCTGCGCCAACCAGCCGATGCCGTCGTGGCCGGGTTGCAGGATCGCGCTGAAATCCTCGGCGGCGACGAAGGTGTCGGGACCGGCGTTGAACTGGCCCGTCGACACCGCACCGGGAGCCGACATGTGGTTCATCTGGATACCGGTCTCCGAGGACCCGACGCCGTCCATGACGATCAGGCCGGGTTTGACGTCGATGAGCCGTTGTTTGGCGGTGGGGGTGAGCAGCGCCCCGCCGTTGGCGATCACGGCGAGCGACGACAGATCGGCCGAACTGCGCTCGATCGCATCGGCGAGCGGACGTGCGACCGCATCGCCGACCACCTGCACCACAAGGACTTTCTCCCGCTCGATGGTCTCCACGACCTCGTCGACGTCGAGGCTGGCGGGATTCGCCGTGAACACGATGGTCTGCCCTGTGGTCAGAGCCGTCATCGCAGCCCACTGCGCGGCGCCGTGCATGAGCGGCGGCAGGGTGAGGATCTTGGTGCCCGGACCCTCCGTCACCCGCTTGGCGATGTCGTCGAGCGAGGTGATCAGCTCGCCCGTGGCCATGTTGCGGCCCCCGAACGAGGTCATGAAGATGTCGTGCTGACGCCACAGCACGCCCTTCGGCATGCCCGTCGTACCGCCGGTGTAGAGCACGTAGAGGTCGTCGGGCGAGGGCTCGATGGGCGGCAGCACCGGGGTGCCCGAGCCGACGATCGACTCGTAGTCGACGGCGCCGTCCAGCAGATCGTTACCCGAGTCGTCGGCGATCTGGATGAGCACCCGCAGATTGGGCAGATCCGCCAGCACCTCGGCGACGCGCGGCGCGAACGCCGCGTGGTACAGCAGTGCGCTGGCGCCCGAATCGTTGAGCAGATACTGCAATTCGTTCTTGACGTACCGGTAGTTGACGTTGAACGGTGCGACCCTAGCCCGCCACGAGCCGAGCATGCCTTCGACGTATTCGGGGCCGTTGTAGGCGTAGATCCCCAGCAGGTCCTGGCCCACCTCATGGCCGGCGAGTTCGGAACGCTCGACGTGACAACCGAGCCCGCGGCTGTGCAGGAACGCGGCCAGGCGGTTGGCGCGTTCGACGACCTGGGCATAGGTGTATCGGCGATCGCCTTGGACGATGAACTCGCGGTCGCCGATCACGGCGGCGACGGTGTCGGCGGCGGCCGGGACGGTGAACTGTGTGGTCACAGACATCGTGCCTTTCAAGGCTGGTGGGCAAGCAGTTTGATCATCAGACCGTTGGCCTCGGATAGTACGTTGCCGTCCGCGTCCGTCATCGCCGCCCTCACGAACAGTTTGCGTCCGTCCACCGCGTCGATCCACGCCCGCGACTCCAGCGGCGCCTCGATCGGCGTCACCCGCCGGTAGTCCACATGCAGGTAGGCGGTGCGGCTGTCGGGTCGGCCCGCGGCCGACACCACCATGCCGAAATGCCAGTCGTAGAACAGCGGGATCACGCCACCGTGCACCGCGTCATTGCCCCCGACGTGGAAGCGGCTGAAGTGCCCGCGCATCGTGACCTCGTCGGGTCCCGACGCCACGACCTGCCACGGTGGCATCAGCGGGTGGCCGTTGCCGGGCAGGTTGGGCGCCCGGCCGGCAGGGGCCACACCGGCGGGAGCGTTGTGTTCCTCCAGGCGTTCGCACATCTCCTCGAGCAGTGCGGCCGAATCGTTCCACAGCGCGGCATCGGGATCGCTGGACACCGTGATGTTCTGCAGCCGGCGCAGCGCCGCGATGAAACGACCCATCTCCGGCGATCCCAGAGCCGGTTTGACCCTGGCGAATTCGCGGATGTCGTTCTCGGTGTCGGTCACTGCGCGGCTACTTCCATGTGTCGATCAACTCGTCGGTGGTGGTGATCGTTGCCAGCAGCGACAACGTGTTGTCGATGATCGCATTCGAGTAGTCGGTGGGGATTCCGGCCACCGCATCCCGCGGGACCACGACCCGGTACGCGGCGTTGACGGCGTCCATCACCAGGTTGGTGATGGCGACGTTGACCGACACTCCGACGGCGACGATCGTCGAGACCCCGAGATTGCGCAGCACGGCGTCGAGGTCGGTGCCGCCCATCGGGCCGATGCCGTGCCAGCGCCGCAGCACGACGTCGGAGGGCTCCGGCCCCAGCTCGGGCAGCAGTTCGGCGCCCGGGGTGCCGGGCGCGATGGCATCGCCGGCGGTACCGCTCATCCGGAAGATCTTGGCGTTGTGGTTGGCGCCGCGCCCGTCGGGCCGCCGCTGGACCAGGCAGTGCACCACCGTCACACCGGCGGTGCGGGCCGCCGGCAGCAGCCTCCCGATGTTGGGGACCGCTTCGCGCCGGGCCTCCTCGGCCAGCACCTTGAGTCCTGCGTCGGGTCCGACGACCGCACCCTGGCATTCCTGCGTGACGATCGCGGTGTGGCCCGGGGCGGCGAGCTCGGCGAGGTCGGGTCTCACACCGACGCCGGAACATCGTAGAACTGCGTCGCCCACTTCCGAAGCGCCATATACGGTTTCGCGTCTGTGCGAGACAGCGCCGGGTTCTCGATGTACTCCTGGTAGCGCCAGATGTTCAGGTCGTCCCAGACGGTCCCCATGAACTGGCGCTCGACCTTCTGGCGGACCTCCTCGGGCGGGACGTCGGAGGTGTCGCCGGGTAGCCGTGGCCACCAGATCGAATAGAACATGTCCGAGTAGCCGTCCTCGACCGGCGTGCACGCGAAGATCAGCCGGTGGTTCGACGAGCCCTCGAAGGCGCTGATCGCGAACCCGAGGCCGGACAGGTGGCTGTGGATGTAGAGCGCCATCTTGTCCGGGTCGTCGCTGGAGGCGTCGGGCCAGCCCGTCAGGAACCGCCACTCCTCGTCGACGACCTCCCAGTTGAGGCACTTCGGGGTGACCGTCGCATGATGCACGTAGTGGAAGTGCGCGCTGTCCGGCCCGTTCTCGGCGACGATCTGCGGATGCACCGGTTCGCGTTCCGCGCGACTCGAAAACTCCGGGTACGGGCGGTAGTACGCGTCCTCGTCGGTCGGGAATTGCGGGAATTTGTGGAACAGATCGGGCAGCTCCCACCGCGGTGGCTCGCCCTCGGGGTGATGCCAGGCGAACACGCAGCCGTATTGTTCGCGCACCGGAAAGACGCGCAGCCGCAACGCCTTGTTGGGCCGGTCGGGCTGGTAGGGAATGTAGCGGTTGGTGCCGTCGGGCCCCCACCGCCAACCGTGGAAGGGGCATTCGACGCAGTCGCCGACGACCTTGCCGCCGTGGCCGATGTGCGCACCGAGGTGCCGGCAGTGCGCCGACAGCACATGCAGGTCGCCTGCCTCGTCGCGGTAGGCCACCAGATCCTCGCCGAAATACCGCAGCGGCCGGGTCTCGCCCGCGGGGAATTCCGCGGACCAGCCGATCATGAACCAGCCGGTGACCTTCCAGGTGAACGGTACTTTCATGCCGGGCAGCCTCCCGAGTCGGCGAACTAATGGAAGAGCTTACAGTAGTGGTTTCAGGAAGGGCCATACCGGAGCGGTGTTTCCGAAACCCCACCAGCCGTCCGGCGCAATACTGTAATAGTTACAGTATCTCCACTTCCCGGACGTGAGGGCCTACTTGTGACGACATCCGACTCCGCCCGCTTCGACGCGATCGTCGTCGGGGCCGGGTTCGCCGGTCTGTACGCGCTGCATCGACTGCGGGAGCAGGGGCTGCGCACCGTCGTGCTCGAGAAGGCCGAGAACGTCGGGGGCACATGGCTGTTCAACCGGTATCCCGGCGCGCGCTGTGACATCGAGAGCATCGAGTACTCCTACAGCTTCTCCGAGGAGATCCAGCAGGAGTGGGTATGGACCGAGACGATGCCTCGCCAGCCCGAGATCGAGGCGTACCTGAATTTCGTCGCCGACCGACTCGATCTCCGTCGCGACATCCGGTTCCATACCGAGGTCACCGCGATGACGTTCGACGAGGCCGCCTCTGAGTGGGAGGTGCAGACGGCAGACGGGGAGGTGTTCGTGGCACCGTTCGTCGTCGCGGCGACGGGGATCCTGTCGGTCCCGAAGGAACCGGAGATACCCGGTATGGGCGCCTTCGAGGGGCTCTCGCTGTTCACCAGTCGCTGGCCGAAGCAGGATGTCGACCTGACCGGCAAGCGGGTGGGCGTGATCGGAACCGGTTCCACCGGTGTGCAACTGATCCCGGTCGTGGCCCAACAGGCCGGCCACCTCACCGTGTTCCAGCGATCGCCGGCCTACACGCTGCCGTGGGAGGTCCGCCCGTTCGACGACGGCGAACTCGACGAGCTCAAGGCCAATTACGCCGAGATCCGCGCGGCGCAACGAGAACACGCGGTGGGTGCGGCCCGGCTGAGCGCATTCTCGGTGATGTTCGAAATGATGACCAAACCGCCGCTGAAGTCCGCATCGCGCGAGGAACAACTGCGCGCCGTCGAGGAGGGCGGCATCATCGGTGCGCTCAGCTGGGGCGACGTCTTCTTCGACATCGAGGCCAACCAGATGGCGGCCAAACTCTACGGCGAGGCGGTGGCGCGCATCGTCAAGAATCCGGAGACCGCAGCGGCGCTGACCCCGACACACCCGTTCGGGTGTAAACGCCCCATCATCGACCAGGGCTATTACGAGACGTTCAACCGCGACAACGTCACACTCGTGGACCTGCGCAAGGAACCGATCGTGGAGGTCACCGCGACCGGAATCCGCACCGAACAGGGCGATCACGATCTCGACGTCATCATCTACGCCACCGGCTTCGACGCGATGACCGGGGCGATGACGCGAATCGCGGTGACCGGGCGCGACGGGATGTCACTCGGAGACTTCTGGACGAACGAGGGGCCATACGCCTACCTCGGTATCGCGGTGGCGGGCTTCCCGAACCTGTTCATCATCCAGGCGCCCGGAAGCCCCGCTCCGGCAAGCAATTACGTGACAGCCCTCGAACAGCACGTCGACTGGATCGGCGAGTGCATCGGCTACCTGAGCGCTCACGGGTATCGGAGCATCGAGGCGCTACCCGAGGCCCAACGCGAGTGGATCGACCACGCGACATCGCTCGTGGCGCCGACGGTGCTCGACCATCCGTCGTGCAACTCCTGGTACAACGGCGGTAACGTGCCCGGCAAGAAGCGGATGTACATGGGTTACACCGCGGGCATTCCGGAGTATCGGCGTCGCTGTGACGAGGTCGCCGATGCCGGCTACACCGGGTTCAAGCTGGCATGAGAACGGCCGAGCGCGCGTACCGTATCGGTCGGGACTTCGCAGGCGTAATGCCGCGGGCGCACGCCGCCGTCGCCGGACACGACGATTGGAAGCCGTTGTCCCGCAGGGGTGCCCGGCAATTCGGCGAGGTAGTGCTCGACGAACTTGCCCTGACGGGGATGACGCTGACCGCGTCCCCGCCCAGACTGGAGCGCACGCTCGAGTCGTGTACCGGCGCGGCCGACGAGCTGGCCGAATTGGGCATGGCCGGCGTCCACGTCGCACCGGATGAGCTGCAGCCGCAGACGATCCGCCGGCGCCGGTTCGGCAGATCCCGGTACGAGCAACTGACCTTCGAACACGATCCCCACCTGCCAGAGTCGTTGGCCGCCGAGGGATTCGGCGGGCCGGCCACCGCGGTGGTGCATCTGTGTCGCAGTGGCGAGGAGCCGCGGCCGTGGCTGGTTTGGGTGCACGGGGCCGGCCAGGGGCTGCCGATCGATTTGGTGTTCTCGAGGGCTCGTCGGCTGCAGGAGCAGCTCGGATACAACATCGCGCTGCCGGTGCAGCCGGGCTGTGGGGTTCGGCGTGAGCGGTGGCCGACCTATCCGAACATGGACCCGCTGAACAACCTGGCGGGCATGATCCGCGTGGTGTCGGAGGTGCGGGCGGTGCTCCGTTGGCTTCGACCGCAAGCGAGCGCCGTTGCGTTGTCAGGGGTTTCGATGGGCAGCCCGGTGGCGGGTCTGGTGTCACACCTCGAGGATGTCGACGCCGTCGCGGTCTACACGCCGATCTTCGGGCTCAACGCGATGATCGCCGGACACTTGGGGCGGTGGGGTCCGTCGGTGCGCGACACGGTGAAACTGATGCGGTCAGAGCCCGTCGAGCGCGTGATGTCGGTCGTGGATTATCAGGCGGTCGAACCGACGGCCCCGCCCGAGCGCCGGCTCATCGTCGGTGCGTGGCACGACCAGATGGCGCGACGGGAACCGGCAGAGCGACTGCACGAGCGGTGGGGCGGCGACCTGTACTGGCATCGGGGTAGCCACGTCGGCCACCTGTTCGCGGGCGGTGTGCAGCGAGCGTCGGAACGCTTTCTCGGGGCAGTCAGGGAAGGAGTCGGTTGATGACGACGAGTATGGCAGCGGTACCGGGCGGCATCGATGAGCTCGATGCCGCCTGGTTGACCGGGGTGCTGCGCGCCGACGCAGGGCTGGACGGCGCGACGGTCGACGATGTCCGGGCCGAGCAGATTGCGATGGACAGCGGCTTCTCGTCGCTGCTGTACCGGTTGCACCTGAGCGGAACCGCGGTGCCTCCGACCCTGATCGCGAAGCTTCCCGCGGTGTCGGAAGCTCGCGGTGCGATGGAGTTGCTGGGCGGATACCGGCGCGAGTTGTCCTTTTACCGCGACGTCGCCGGGCGCGCGCCGATGGACACACCGCGGGTGTATACCGCCCGCATCGCCGATGGCGGCGTCGATTTCGTGCTGCTGCTCGAGGACCTCTCGGAGTGGGACAACGCCGACCATCTGGCCGGGCTGTCCATGGATCGCGCCCGCACCTGCATCCGACAACTGGCAGGTCTGCACGCGTGGTCGGGCGAACCCGCCGTGCTGGAGCAGTTTCCGAGCATCGACACCCCGATCGCGCGGGACCTGCTGCTGCCGGCGTTCGGGCCGGGGTGGGAGGTCTACCGCGCGCACACCTCGGTGAACGTGTCGCCGGCGGTGGCCGCGTTCGCCGAACATTTCGCCGAACGCGCGGTCGCGGCACTGCCCGCGCTCGCCGAACGGGACATGTTGCTGCACGGGGATATCCGGGCCGACAACCTCTTCTTCTCGGGTGACGCGATGAAGGTGGTGGACTTCCAGTTCGCTGCCCGCGGCGCCGGTGCGGCCGACGTGGCCTACCTCGTCACCCAGGGCCTGCCGACTGCGGTGCGCGAAGGTCACGACGAGGTGCTGCTGCGTGAGTATCTCGAGCACGTCGCCGCGCACGGCGCCTCGTACGGATTCGACGAGGCGTGGCGGCACTATCGTTTTGCGGCCGTCTATCTGATGGTGTTGCCGGTCATCACGCTCAACGGGTGGGATGCGCTGCCGGAACGGTCCCGCCGCCTGTGCCTGACGCTGACCGACCGTGCGGTGGCCGCGATCGACGCCATCGGCGCTCTGGAGGTGTTCTGATGAGCCGGTCCGCGCGTGAGGTGGTGGAGCTGTACAACCTGGTGGCGTGGAACAAGGCGGACTTTGGACTGGCCGACGAGCTGTTGGGCGAGACGGTGATTCGTCACGAGGTCGGTGAGCCGGCGCATGTCTTGACCCATGAACAGGCGGTGGCTCGGGTGGTGGACATGTGGAATGTGTCGGAGAGCATCCGGTTCGACCTCAACCTGGTGGTGGCCGGTGATGACGGGGAGCACGTCGCGATCGTCTACCAGTCCCCGATCAAGATGAAGGACGGGACGCAGACCACGATCGGCAGTATGGAAGTCTTCCGGGTGGTCGACGGCAGGATCGTCGAGGTGTGGAACTGCGGCTACAAGCAAGGAGTCTGGACGTGACCGAATCTGTGCTCGACGAACTGGGCTACTACTTGTTGGCCGGCGCCGGGGGCGACGGCCCGGCAACGCTGATGGACGAGGCCCGTCGGGGCGAGGAGCTCGGGTTCGGCACCGCGTTCATCTCCGAGCGATGGAACGTCAAGGAGGCGTCATCGCTCGTCGGCGCGGCGTGCGCGGTCACGTCGCGCATGCAGATCGCCACGGCGGCAACGAATCACAACACCAGGCACCCGCTGATCACCGGATCGTGGGCGACGACGATGCACCGGCTCTCGGGCGGGCGCTTCACGCTGGGCATCGGGCGCGGGGTCGCGGCGATGTACGCGGCGTTCGGGATCCCGTCGGTCACGACCGCGCAGATGGAGGATTTCGCCAACGTCATGCGTCGGCTGTGGCAGGGCGAGGTGATCTTCAACCACGACGGACCGATCGGCAAGTACCAGGTTCTGTTCCTGGATCCGGACTTCCGCGAAGACATCCGGCTGGCGGTCGTGGCGTTCGGCCCGCAGACGCTGGCGCTCGGGGGTCGGGCGTTCGACGACGTAATCCTGCACACCTACTTCACTCCGGAGACGCTGCAGCGCGCGGTCAAGACCGTCAAGGACGCCGCAGAAAAAGCGGGCCGCGATCCGTCGGCGGTCCGGGTGTGGTCGTGTTTCGCCACGGTCGGCGACCATCTGCCCGAGGAGCTGCGACTGAAGAAGACAGTCGCCCGGCTGGCCACCTATCTGCAGGGCTATGGTGATCTACTGGTCAAGACGAACGGCTGGGATCCCGCTGTGCTGCAGCGCTTCCGCGACGACAAGGTCGTACAGTCGATTCCCGGCGGAATCGACCACAAGGCGTCAGCCGAACAGATCGAGCACATCGCGACGCTGATACCCGACGAATGGCTGGAGCCGTCGGCCACCGGGTCGGCCCAGCAGTGCGTCGAGCGCATCCGCAAGGAGTTCGACTACGGCGCCGACGCGCTCATCATGCACGGCGCGACGCCCGACGAACTCGAGCCGATCGTCGCCGCCTACCGCGCATCGGCGTGAGCTGGCCCCATCTCGGCGAGCGGCGTCAGCTAGCCCCATCTCGGCGAGCGTGCGTGTTTGCACACGACGCGCCGCGGAAAGTGCGCAGTACGCGCACGGTCGTCGCGCCCGAAAGTGCGTGTAGTGCTGAATATTTGCCGCGTGTCGTGTGCAAACACGCACGCTCGCGCAAACCCGCGAGGTCAGGGCGTGATGACCGTGCGGGCCACCGGTTCGGCTGCGGCCTGGCGGCTGTAGACCGCCCGCTGCAGCCCCCACAGCAGAGCGTTGCGGGTCTCCTCGGGATGGATCAGGTCGTCGAAGCCGAGGTGGCCGGCCGACCGGAACGACGCTTCGACTTCCATCTGCCGAAGCCGCGCCTCGACATCCTCGGCGGCGTGTGACGCCTTGCTGAGGGCGGCCGCGCTCATCGCGCCCATCGTCGCGCCCGGGTATGCGAACGTTGCGCTCTGGTTGTCAAATCCCAACAGCGACATCACCATCGAGCCGAAACCGTATGCCTTGCGCAGCGTGACGTGCAGCTTGATGGTCGTCGCGGCGGTCTGCGCGGCGAACATCCGCGCACCGCTGCGCAGCACGCCCGACTTCTCCGATCGGCTGCCCGGCAGCATGCCCGGGTTGTCGGCGAGGAAGACGATCGGCAGGTGAAACGAGTCGGCGACCGTGATGAAATGCGCCGCCTTGTCCGCGGCGTCTGCGTCGATGGAACCGGCGATCACCTGCGGTTGGTTGGCAACCACCGCAACCGGGTGGCCGCCGAGATGGGCCAGCGCGCAGATGATCGCGGGCCCGAACTTCGGCTGGATCTCGAACCAGTCGGGGCGGTCGAAGACGACGTCGAGGACGCGCCGCATGTCGTAGACGCGCCGGTTGCCGCGGGGGACCAGTTCGAGCAACTCCGGGGTGGTCCGCGGGGCGGTCGCTTCGTCGGCGGGAAGCGACTCCGGGTAGGACCACGCGCTGGCCGGGAAGTACGACAGGTAGCGGCGGATGTCGTCGAGCACCGCTTCGTCGTCCTCGGCCAGGTTGTGGATCACACCGCTCGCGAGGGCCACCGTGGGACCGCCGAGATCCTCTTTCGAGATGTCCTCGCCCGTCGATTCTTTCACCACGGGCGGACCCGCGGTGAAGATGGCGCCCTGGCGGCTCATGATCGTCCAGTCGCAGACCGGAGCGACCAGCGCGCCATGTCCGGCGGACGGCCCGAGCAGGCCGGCGACCATCGGCACCTTGCCCGAACACTGAGCCTGGGCGAGAAGATCGGTCGGGGTGCGGCCGTAGTGTTCGCCGCTGGGACGGAATCCCGCACCCTCCAGCAGCATCACCAGCGGCACCTTGTCGCGCACGGCCAACTCCGCCAATCGGTACCGTTTGGCGTTTCCGCCCGGGCCGATGCTGCCCGCCAGGGTCGTGAAATCCTCGGCGCCGATCATCACCGGCTTGCCGTCGAGATAGCCGGAGCCGGCGACGATGCCGTCGGCGGCGATGTCACCGCCGACCAGCGTGCCGAACTCGCGGAACGTGCCCTTGTCGAGCAGATACTCGATGCGCGCGCGGGCGTCGAGCTTGCCCTTGTCGCGGTGCTTGGCGACCCGCTCGGCGCCCCCCATGTCGTACGCGGTCTGACGCCGCCGCGACAGCTCGTCGAGCGTGGCATGCCAATCCTCGGCCTTGGTCATCACAACTCCTGTCCATGGATAGGCGATCGTCGCACCGGCATGACCTCGTTGACCATACTGAATTGCTTACTGTAGCGTCTACGACCATGCTTAGCGGCGCCGGCCTGAAGGTCGACGGGGCGATTTCCAGCCAGCTCGCCAACGTGGCCGAAACGGCGGGCACGCTGCAGCGGCGCGGTTACGACGGATGCTGGACCGCCGAGGTTGCCCACGACCCGTTCCTCCCGTTGACGCTGGCCGCCGAGCACACCGAAACCCTCGATCTCGGAACCAGCATCGCGGTGGCGTTTGCCCGAAACCCCATGACCGTGGCCAACATCGGCTGGGACCTGCAGGACTACTCGCGCGGCCGGCTCATCGTTGGGCTGGGGTCGCAGATCCGCCCGCACATCGAGAAGCGGTTCAGCATGCCGTGGAGCCAACCCGTGCGTCGCATGGGCGAATTCGTCCACGCGATGCGCGAGATCTGGACCTGTTGGCGCGACGGTACGCGGCTGCAGTTCGAAGGCGACTTCTACACGCACAAGCTGATGACGCCGATGTTCACTCCCGAACCGCACGACTACGGGTTCCCGAAGGTCTTCATCGCGGCGGTGGGCGAGGCGATGACCGAGATGGCCGGTGAGGTTGCCGACGGCGTTCTCGCCCACGCCTTCACGACCAAACGCTACTTCGAAGAGGTCACCATCCCGGCGCTCGAGCGCGGCATGGCCCGATCGGGCAGAGCGCGCAGCGACTTTCAGGTGTCGTGTCCCATCTTCGTGGTGACCGGTGCCGACGAGCGCGAGGTCACTGGCGCCGCCGTCGCCACCCGCAAGCAGATCGCCTTCTACGGGTCCACCCCGGCCTACCGCAAAGTGCTGGCGCTGCACGGTTGGGGCGATCTGCACGACGAGCTTCACCGGCTCAGCCTCGCAGGCGAGTGGGACGCGATGGGCACGCTGATCGACGACGAGATTCTCGAGACGTTCGCCGTCGTCGCCCCGATCGACAAGCTGGGGGCCAAGATCAGAGACCGGTGCGACGGCGTGATCGACCGGGTGATGATCGGATTCCCGCGCTCGATAGACGAAGCGACGATAGTTGCCGTGCTGGAGGAAGTACGCGCACATGACGGTTCGGCAGAGGAGTTGTTGTGAGCACACGGATCATGGACGAGGCGGCCAAGGTCTTTGCCACCCCGCAGGCCTACACCGATGAAGCCAAACTGCATGCGTCGTTGACGCATCTGCGTGCCAACGCACCCGTCTCGTGGGTAGATGTGCCCAATTACCAACCGTTCTGGGCGATCACCAAGCACGCCGACATCATGGACATCGAGCGGGCCAACAACCTGTTCACCAATCATCCGCGGCCGGTGCTGGTCACCAAGGAGGGCGACGAGCAGCAGGCAGCCATCGGGGTGCGCACCCTCATCCACATGGACGATCCGCAGCATCGTGTGGTGCGCGCCATCGGAGCCGACTGGTTTCGGCCGAAGGCGATGCGCGCGTTGAAGATCCGCGTCGACGAACTCGCGAAGGTGTACGTCGACAAGATGATGGACATCGGCAACGAGTGCGACTTCGTCCAGCAGGTCGCGGTCAACTTCCCGCTCTACGTCATCATGTCGCTGCTGGGCATCCCGGAGTCGGACTTCCCGCTGATGCTCAAGCTCACCCAGGAGTTGTTCGGCAGTGACGACGACGAGTTCAAGCGTGGCACGGATCAGGCCGACCAGATGTCGGCGCTGGTCGAGATGTTCCAGTACTTCACGGCATTGACGGCTTCGCGCCGCGAGAATCCGACGGACGACCTGGCCTCGGCGATCGCCAACGCGACCATCGACGGCGAACCGCTGTCGGACATCGACACGATCTCCTATTACGCGATCATCGCCGCGGCGGGGCACGACACCACCAGCGCGACGATCTCCGGCGGGATGCTGGCCCTGATCGAGAACCCCGACCAACGCCACAAGCTGTGTAGCGATCTGGCCCTGATGCCGCTGGCGGTCGAGGAGATGATCCGCTGGGTCACACCGGTGAAGGCCTTCATGCGTACTGCCGCCGAGGACACCACGGTGCGGGATGTTCCGATCGCTGCGGGCGAATCGGTTCTGCTGTCGTATGTCTCGGGCAATCGTGACGAGGACGTGTTCGACGATCCCTTCCGCTTCGACATCGCCCGTGACCCCAACAAGCACATCGCGTTCGGGTACGGCGTGCACTTCTGCCTGGGGGCGGCGTTGGCCCGCATGGAGGTCAACAGCTTCTTCAGCGAGCTGCTGCCCCGCCTGAAGGGTGTGGAGCCCGCGGGCCGTCCCGAGTATGTGGCGACGACATTCGTCGGCGGGCTCAAACACCTGCCGATCCGCTACTCACTGACGGTCTAGCCGGGCTCGGCTTGGCCTCACCGGCCGGTTGCCGCCCGAGCTTATGGCCCAACGGTTCCGACCGCGCGAGTTAACGTGTACCCACGCCAGAACCGCTGCGATGTGAGGTGGCCATGTCCCGAGTTGCGCCGTCGTCGGCCTTTGCTTCGATCCCGACCGACGATCTGGGCCAAGGCGATCGGATCAACCTGGGCGTGGCCTCGATACTCGGCCATCGTCCCGACGTCGCGGGAGCGCTCGGCTCACTTCGGGCGGCACTGCAATCCAGCGGCACCCTGTCGCCGAGGCTCGTGGAGCTCGTGCGGCTGCGCATCGCGTTCCACAACCAGTGCCGCAGTTGCATGTCGGTGCGCTACCAGAGCGCGGTCGATGCAGGGCTCACCGAGGACGCGGTCTGCTCCCTGGAACGCCCGGAGGAAGCCGACGACCTGTCGGACGCCGAGCGAAGCGCGCTGCGGTTCGCTGATCTGTTCGCCACCGATCACCTCGCGATCGACGACGCCGTCTACGACGACCTTCGGCGCCATTTCGCCGAGGATGAACTCGTCGAGCTCGGCGTGCATTGTGCGTACGCGGTAGGTATGGGCCGGCTGGCCGCGACATGGGCCGTCACCGACGATGTCCCCGGCGCCTTCCGTAGCGCCGAAACGACTGCGGCACCCTGGATTTCCGAAGGGGTCATCGCGTCGGGCTAGCGTGTGCAGCCGAATCCCGACCTAACAGCAGCGCGCGCCCGGATTGGCCTCCGCCGCAGCGTGCCGCATCCGCCAGTAGTCCCGTTCGGAGAGCACCGGCTCACCCGGATGGGTCCGCAACTGGTGCTCGACGTAGCGCCGGTAGTGGGTGTCGCCCATCAGGTCGCCTACGAATGTGCGCCAGTACGAACCGATTTGGCGTGCGCTTTCGGTAATGCGTCCCATTGTTTCTGCACCTCCTTCTCCGGTTTGGTCATCAACAGGCCCGACGGCGCGAAGATCCGCGAGGGGACCGGCTCGTCCTCGGTGGTCGGCGGGGCGCCGCCGCGGAGCGTCCGGATCACCATGATCACCCCGGTGGTGAACACGATCAGCACCAGCAGTGCGAACACGATCGACAGTGTGCCCTGGATGAACGTGTTGCGGATGACCGCGTCGAGTTCGCCGGCGTTTTTGGCCGCGCCGAACGCCGTCTCACCGGCGTCCTTGGCGTTGCGGTACTGGAAGTGTTGAGTCCAGTAGCCGACCTTCGGGTCGCCGGAGAAGATCTTCTGCCACGACGCCGTCATCGTCACGGTCAGGTCCCACAGCAACGGAATCGCCGGTATCCAGGCCCATTTCAGTAGGCCCTTCTTGACCACCACCACGGTCACGACCGTCAACGCGATCGCGGCCAGCAACTGGTTGGCGATGCCGAACAACGGGAAGAGCGTGTTGATGCCGCCGAGCGGGTCGGTGACGCCCATCAGCAGGATGCTGCCCCACCCCGCCACCACGACCAGGCTGCAGATCCACGCTCCCACACGCCAACTCGGGTCCTTCAGCTTGCGTAGCGGCCCTCCGAGGTTGCTCAGGCCATCAGAGAGCATGAACCGTGCGACCCGGGTGCCCGCGTCCACGGTGGTGAGGATGAACAGCGCCTCGAACATGATCGCGAAGTGGTACCAGAACGCCTTGAGCGCGTCACCGCCGAACACCTTGCTCAGCACCTCGGACATACCGAACGCCAGCGTGGGCGCACCGCCGGTCCTGGACACGATCGACTCTTCGCCGACGCTCTCGGCGGCCGCAGTGATCTGCTCGGCGGTGACCGGCGGACCGTCGATCGGCAGACTGTTGACGTAGGCCGCTGCGGTCTCCGCGGTGGCACCTGTGGCGGCCGCTGGCGCGTTGATCGCGAAGTACAGATGCTGATTGAGGATGGCCGCGGTGATCAACGCCATGATCGCGACGAACGACTCGGTGATCATGCCGCCGTAGCCGATCAGGCGCATCTGGCCTTCCTTCTCCAGCAGCTTGGGCGTGGTGCCCGACGAGATCAGCGCATGAAAACCCGACAGCGCACCGCACGCGATCGTGATGAACAGGAAGGGGAACAGCGATCCCGCGAACACCGGACCGGTGCCCTCGGTGGCGAACGCCGAGATCGCCGGTGCCTCCATGATCGGGCGGGCGAGCACGATGCCGACCGCCAGCAGCGCGATGGTGCCGACCTTCATGAACGTCGACAGATAGTCGCGCGGCGCGAGCAGGAACCACACCGGCAGGACCGACGCGGCGAATCCGTAGATGATGATGGCCCACGACAGGCTCACCTTCGACAGCGTGAACCATTCCGTGCCCCAGTCGGTTTCGGCGACCCACCCGCCGGCGACGACCGCGAGCAGCAGGAGCGCGACGCCGATCAGCGACACCTCCGACACCCGGCCCGGCCGCAGGAACCTCAGGTACAGGCCCATGAAGATCGCGATCGGGATGGTCATCGCGATCGAAAAGACACCCCACGGGCTCTCGGCGAGCGCACCGACGACCACCAGGGCCAGCACCGCCAGCAGGATCACCATGATGACGAGCACGCCGAGGATGGCCGCGGCACCGCCGATCGTCCCGAGTTCGTCACGGGCCATCTGTCCGAGCGAGCGGCCCCGCCGACGCGTCGAGATCGCCAACACGAGATAGTCCTGCACGCAGCCCGCGACGACCGCGCCGATGATGATCCAGATGGTTCCCGGCAGGTAGCCCATCTGCATGGCGAGAACGGGTCCGACGAGCGGGCCGGCGCCGGCGATCGCGGCGAAGTGGTGCCCGAACAACACCCGCCGGTCGGTCGGCATGTAGTCCGTGCCGTTCTCGAATAGTTCGGCGGGAGTGGCGTTGTCGTCGCGCGGACGCACGATCTTCATCTCGATCAGCCGGGCGTAGAACCGGAAGCCGATCACGTAGGTGCAGATCGCGGCGATGACGAACCACACGGCGTTGACGGTCTCTCCGCGGAAGAACGCGATCACCGCCCAGGCGACCGCGCCGAGCACCGCGATGACGCCGAAGATGATCCGGTGCCGCAGGGTGATCGGCGACCGGTCGATGATCGCGACCGGGGGCAGATCCTTGTCGGTGCGGATATAGGTGATGTCGCCTTCGGTTTCCTCTGTGCGCTCTGCGGGAGCGGTCGGAGATGCCATGTGGCGATCCTTTCATCGGCGGCGCCGGCGCTGTGTGAAAACCGCGGGCTTCAGGTTCCGCGCTGGTAGAACGCCCGCACCGTGTCGATGGTGTCGGCTTCTGCGGGGCCCTTGTCGTCGCGGTACCGCAACACCCTGGCGAACCGCAGGGCCATGCCCCCGGGGTAGCGCGACGACGTCTGCACGCCGTCGAACGCGATCTCGACGACCTGCTCGGGCCGCAGCCGAACCACATAACCGTCGGTCGGCCCGTCGGCCAGCTCGAGGAACCGGGTGGTCTGCCATTCGAGCATGGCGTCGGTCATACCCTTGAAAGTCTTTCCGAGCATGACGAATTCACCCGTCTGCGGATCCCTTGCGCCGAGGTGGATGTTGGACAATTTGCCGGTGCGACGGCCCGAACCCCACTCGACCGCGAGCACCACCAGGTCGAGGGTGTGCACGGGTTTGACCTTGAGCCAGCCGGCCCCCCGCCGCCCCGCCTCGTACGGCGCGCTCAACGACTTGGCCATCACGCCCTCGTGGCCCGCGGCCAGTGTCACCTCCAGGAACTCGCGCGCCTGCTCGACGTCGCCGGTGACGAGGCGGTCGACGCGGTGCAGCTTCGGAACGAGCGCGTCGAGCACCTCGATGCGCTCGTTCGCCGGCTTGTCGAGTAGGTCGACGCCGTCGACGTGCAGCAGATCGAACACGAAGACCGACAGCGCTTGTGCCGCCGCGGCGGCGGCGATGTCGACGGAGCGACCGAACCGCGACGCCGTGACCTGGAAGCGGTGCGGCCGGCCGTCGGGTCTGAGAGCGATCGCCTCGGCGTCGGCGATCAGGGTCGTGACCGGCAGCGCCAGTGCGGCGTCAACGACCTCCGGCAGGCGTGCGGTGACGTCGTCGAGGCTTCGGGTGTAGATCGACACCTCATCGTCTCGCCGGTGCACCTGCACGCGGGCGCCGTCCAGCTTCGCCTCGAAAACGGCTGTGCCACCGAGACGTTCAAGCGCCTCGGCCACGCCGGCGGCGGTCTGCGCCAGCATCGGGCCGACGGGACGGCCCACCGTCAGCGTGAACCGCTCCAGCGCGGCCTCGCCGATGGTCAGGGCGGCGGCCGCGACCGCGGGCAGGTCGCCGCCGAGCATCGCGGCGCGGCGCACCGCGGCGGCCGGAAGGTCGGCGGCCTTGGCCACCGCGTCGGCCATCACGCCGACCAATGCGCCCTGGCGCAGCTCACCGCCGAGCAGCCGGCGCAGGAACGTCTGCTCTTCGGCGGTGGCGGCGCCGAACAGCCCGGCGAGTAGCTCAGCGCGCCGCGCCTGGGAACCCTTGCCGGCGACCTGCCCGATCTCCGTGAACCGCGCGTGGACGTCGGGCACCGTCAGCGACGCGAACTGCGCCGGGGGCGGCAGCGAGCGCAGAGCGGCCCACCCGACACCGATCTGGCGTTGGGGCAGCTCACCGGAGAGCCATGACACCACGACGGCGACCTGGTCGGCGTCACCGTCGGCGCCGGCGCGGGCCAGCAGGTCGGCGATTCGGGCCGTCTTGGCCAGCCGTGACGAGGACGCGCCGACCTCGGCCGACGCCGTGGCCACGTCGAGTAACTGCACGGGTTCAGCCTGTCACGGCGGTCGGACATCTCGGGTCAGGTGATTGGCGCGTGGGCCCACACGCCAGTAGGGGACGACCGCGTTTGCACACATTTCAGCGGCGTGTCAGGGCGCAAACACGGTCGCTCGCGGCGGGGGAAGGGTTACGTGACCGCGAAGTCGACGCTGTGCCAGCCGGTGGCCCCGTCGGGGATCGGTTGGGCGATATCGGAGGTCTGCGTCGCGCCGGTGTTGTCGGTGGCTCGCACCGTGATGGTGTGCGGACCCGGCCGGGCGGGCTGCCACGGGAAACTCCACAGCCGCCAGGTCTCGTTCGAGTAGGCGGCGCCGAGATCGGCCTGTTGCCAATCGCCCTGGCCATCGGGCCCGTCGATGCGCACCTCGACGTTGCGCACCCCGCGGTTCTGCGCCCACGCCACCCCACCGAATGTCACCGCCTCGCGGGGCACGTCTTGACCGCTGCGCGGCACGTCGATCCGCGACTCGGTCTTGATCGGCCCCCGCGGCGACCACCCCAGCCGCGTCCAGTACGCCTGGGCGCGGTCGAATCGTGTCACCTCGAGGTCGACCACCCACTTCGTCGCCGAGACATACCCGTACAACCCGGGAACGACCAACCGGGCGGGATAGCCGTGATCGGTCGGCAGCGGTTCACCGTTCATGCCGACCGCCAGCAGCGAGCCGCGGTCGTCGGTGAGCGCCTCGACCGGAGTGCCCGCGGTGAACCCGTCGATCGACATCGACAGCACCATGTCCGCGTCACGGTGAACCCCGGCTTCGGCCAACAGGTCTGACACCCGATATCCCGTCCACGTGGCGTTGCCGATCAGATCACCGCCGACGGGATTGGACACACACGTGAGCGTCACCAGTTTCTCGATCACGTCGAATCGGTCGAGATCGTCGAAGCGCAAGGTGATTTCGCGATCCACCATGCCGTGGATCCGCAGCTGCCAGCTCTCGCGGCTCAACTGCGGCACGCTCAACGCGGTGTCGATCCGGTAGAAGTCTGCGTTGCTGGTGACGAACGACGGCAGGCCAACGCCTTTGGGCTGCACCGCCGCTGGGACCGGGGGAGCGGCGACGTCGACCGGTGGCAGCGCGAAAGCCGTGCGCTCACCGGAGACCGAGGTCGTCAGGCGGGACAGCACTACGCCGGCCACTCCGGTCAGCGCGCCTGCCCCCAGGAAGCCCAGCGTGATCAACGACAGCCGTCGGCCGGGATCGGGTCCGTCGTCGGCGGCGGCCTGCGCGGCGTCGGTGAACCGCCCCGATGTCAGCAGTCGCAGCACGGCGACGCCGCACGCGGCGCCGACCACCGTCGGCAGGGTGTCCAACAGGGTCGCCCCCGCGCGCGAGAGCACCGCTGCGCACCCGACGACGCCGGCCGCGACGATCGCGACACTGCCGATCGGGAAGCGCCGCGTCTCCAGCGCCGCGGTGGCGGCGGCCACGACGGCGATCACCGCGAGCACGAGCATTGACAGGACGAGTTTGTCGGCCATGCCGAAGGTCTGGATCGCCCACTCCTTGACCGGCCCGGGCGTCAGGTCGATGACCGCCGACCCGACCGCGGTACGAGAGTCGGCCCGCGGGCCCACGAAGACAGCGAGCAGTTGGGTCACGCCCAGCGCGACGGCGGCCGCCGCGATGCCGCCCATCGCCTTGGTGCTGCGCGACGTCATGCCGCTCAAAGTACTCACGTTGGCGACCCGACGGGCTTACCGAACGATGACGTCAGCTAGGTTGCTTTACGAATCGAGCTCTTTTTGGAAAGGGGAGACCCAGGTGGAGATTTCTGGCAAGAAGGCCATCGTCGTCGGCGGAGCGTCGGGCTTCGGCAAGGCGACGGCCGAGTTGCTGGCTCAGCGAGGCGCGGACGTGGCGGTTCTGGACCGTCCGCAGTCGAAGGGCAAGGAAGTGGCCGACGCGATCGGCGGCTCCTTCTTCGAGGTGGACGTCACCGACTTCGAGGGCACCGAGAAGGTGCTGCAGCAGGCGATCGACAAGCTCGGCGGGCTGCACATCATCGTGACGACGGCCGGCGGCGGCGCCGCCGAGCGCACGGTCAAGAAGGACGGACCGCACAGCCTCGACACCTTCCGCAAGTGCGTCGACCTCAACCTCATCGGCACGTTCAACATCAGCAGGTTGGCCGGTTGGCAGATGAGCCAGCAGGACCTCGTCGACGACGAGCAGGAAGAGCGCGGCGTCATCATCAACACCGCCTCGATCGCGGCGTTCGAGGGCCAGATCGGTCAGGTCGCCTACACCGCGTCGAAGGCCGCGATCGCCGGGATGTGCCTGACGATGGCCCGCGACATGGGCAGCCTGGGCATCCGGGCGCTGGCGATCGCGCCGAGCCTGTTCGCCACGGGCCTGACCGAGGGCATCCCCGACGAGTTCGCCAAGGCGCTGACCAAGGACGCGGCGTTTCCGAAGCGGCTCGGCAAGCCCGAGGAGTACGCCAAGCTGGTGGCCGCGATCGTCGAGAACCCGATGCTCAACGGCCAGTGCCTGCGTCTGGACGCCGGCCAGCGCTTCGCCCCCAAGTAAAACGACGCGACTTGTGCACGTTTAGGAGCGCTCACCGCTCCTAGACGTGCACAAATCGCTAGCCTGTCGGGGTGGCGACCTTCGCCGATCACCTCATCGACACCTTGAGGCTCAGCGGTGTGCGCCGCGTCTACGGCCTGCCGGGCGACAGCCTCAACGGTTTCACCGATGCGATCCGCCGCTCGGGTGAGATCAGTTGGGAGCACGTCCGCCACGAGGAGACCGCCGCATTCGCCGCGGCCGCCGACGCGGCGATCACCGGCGCGCTCTCGGTCTGCGCGGGTAGCTGCGGGCCGGGCAACCTGCACCTGATCAACGGCCTGTTCGACGCCCACCGCAGCCGCGTGCCCGTCCTCGCGATCGCCGCGCACATCCCGCGTACCGAGATCGGATCGGACTACTTCCAGGAGACGCACCCGCAAGACCTGTTCCGCGAGTGCAGCGTCTACTGCGAGCTCGTCAGCACGCCGGAGATGGCGCCGCGCATCGTCGAGATGGCGATGCGCGCCGCGGTCGAGGAGAACGGTGTCGCGGTGGTCGTGATACCTGGCGAGATCTTCGGCCACCGCGCCGACGCGTCGAGCTGGAACACGCGTGCCGTGCGGCCGGCCCGGTCCATCGTGCGTCCCGACGACGAGTCTCTGCGTCAGGCGGCGGCGATCCTCAACGACGGGCGCGCCGTGACCATCCTCGGCGGGGCCGGCGTCGCGGGGGCCCACGACGCGCTCATCCGCATCGCGGACACACTCAACGCGCCGGTGGTGCACGCGCTGCGCGGCAAGGAGTTCATCGAATACGACAACCCGTTCGACGTCGGCATGACGGGGCTGCTCGGTTTCGCGTCCGGCTACAAGGCCATCAAGGAGGCGGACGTCCTGCTGATGCTGGGCACCGACTTCCCCTATCAGCAGTTCTATCCCGATGACGCGAGGGTCATCCAGGTCGACGTCCGCGGCCGTCACCTAGGCCGACGCGTTCCGATCGATCTCGGGCTCGTGGGCACCGTCGCCGACACCCTCGAAGCGCTGCAACCGCTGCTGCGGCAGAAGGCCGAACGCGAACATCTCGACCGTTCGCTGAAGCACTACCGAAAGACTCGTCAGAGGCTGGACGACCTGGCCGTCAACGACCGCGACCGCCAGCCCATCCGGCCGGAATACGTTGCGGGGCTTGTCAATCGGCTGGCTGCCGACGATGCGGTGGTCACCGTCGACGTCGGCTCACCGGTGGTGTGGGCGGCGCGCTATCTGAGCATGAACGGCCGCCGCAGGCTGATCGGGTCGTTCAACCACGGCACAATGGCGTGCGCGTTGCCGCTGGGCATCGGGGCGCAGACCGTCGACCGTGGCCGCCAGGTCGTGGCCCTGGCCGGCGACGGCGGGCTGACGATGCTGTTCGGTGAACTCGTCACGCTGATCCAGAACCGGCTTCCCGTCAAGGTGGTTGTCTTCAACAATTCGTCGCTGAACTTCGTCGAGTTGGAGATGAAGGCGGCCGGCATCGTCAACTTCGGCACCGATCTCGTCAATCCCGACTTCGCCGCTGTCGCAACGGCAATGGGCATCCTCGGCCGGCGTGTGGAACAGCCGTCGGATCTCGAATCGGCCTTGGCCGACGCGTTCGCCCACGACGGCCCGGCGGTCGTGGACGTCGTGACCGCGCGTCAGGAACTGTCGATACCGCCGGCGATCACCGCCGAGCAGGCCAAAGGCTTCTCGCTGTACGCGATCAGGACGATCCTGGCGGGCCGGGCCGACGAGTTGTTGGATCTGGTGACGACGAACGTGGCCCGCCGGATCCTGGACTGAGCCCGCAAGCCTGCCTGGCCTACGAAGGCTGACTCCCGTGCCGCTCGCGCGGTCGACCTGACACGATGGCTACATGCCCGACGACGCGCATCAACTCCCGACACTGAGCCACGATGACCAGTCCGCGCTGCAGCAGTGGGTGCGCGCGCAGGGTCTGGGGACGACGGTCGGCGACGTCGAACCGCTGACCGGCGGTACGCAGAACATCGTGGTGCGGTTGCGGATCGACGACCGGCCCATGGTGCTCCGTCGGCCGCCGGCCCACCCGCGGCCGACAAGCGACAAGACGATGCTGCGGGAGATCGCGGCGTTGCGAACGTTGGCGGGCACGCCCGTGCCGCACCCAGGATTCATCGCCGGCTGTGAGGATCTCAGCGTCCTCGGCGTCGTCTTCTATCTGATGGAAGTGGTCGACGGCTTCAACCCCGGCGACGACATGTCCGAGGCGTACGTGCGCGATCCGTCGATGTGCCATCAGGTGGGGCTGTCGTACGCGGCGAGCCTGGCCGCGCTCGGGCAGGTCGAATGGGAAGGCAGCCCTCTCGGCGAACTCAAACGGCCCGGATCCTTTCTGGAGCGCCAGGTTCCGCAGTTCCTGTGGCTGCTCGAGAGCTATCGACACGACCGATACGACCCCGAGTCGCTGGCCGTCACCGAACTCGCCGAGTGGTTGGCGTCGAACCTGCCGCCGGAGGGCCGGCCGGGTGTCCTGCACGGCGATCCGCATCTGAGCAATGTGTTGCTGCGTCGCGACAAGCCCGAGGTGGCGGCGTTCGTCGACTGGGAGATGTGCACGATCGGCGACCCGCTGCTCGACCTGGGCTGGATGTTGATCTGCTGGCCGCTGGAGACCAACACGATCACCGCGGGCGCGGAGCTGGCCGCGCTCGGCGGGCTCGCCACCCGTCGCGAGCTCCTCGAGGCCTATCTCGAAGCGGGGGGACGCGAAACATCAAGTCTGGATTGGTATGTCGCGATGGCCTGTTTCAAGCTCGGGATCGTCATCGAGGGCACATGGTCGCGGTACCTGGCCGGTCAGGCCAGCCGGGACGCGGGGGAGCGGCTGCACGCCAACGCCCAGAACCTCATCGACCTCGGCAAACGGGTGATCAAGGGCGACAGCCCCTTCCAGCTCTAGGCGTAGGTGTCGAGGGCCAGCTGGACAGCCAACGCCACGCCGGCCGCGCCGATCATCACGCGCAGCGGCCCCGCGGGTGCGTGCCGCACGACCACCGGGCCGAGCCGGGACCCGATCAGACAGCCCAGGCCCAGCACCAACATCGCCCCCCACTGCACCGGCGCCAGCACCGCGAAGACCACGGCCGCCACGAGGTTGGCCACACCGAGGATCACGTTCTTGCCCGCGTTGGCCTCCGCGAGCGAGGCGTGGCCGGTGCGCAGGAGCAGCGCCAACAGCAACACACCCGCGGCCGCGCCGAAATAACCGCCGTAGATACAGATCAGGAACACGGCGGTGGCCTCGATGAACACCACCGCACGGCGACGCCCCGCGCTCGGTTCGTCACGGGGAGCCCGGCGGGGCAACAGGATCGCGACCGAGGCGATACCGAGCAGAATCGGTACGGATCGCTCGAAACCCTCGGCGGGTGTGGTGAGCAACAGCGCGGCGCCGGCCACGCCGCCGAACACGGCGATCGGCGCGGTGCGCAGAATCCACCGGCCTTGCCCCTTGAGTTCGGGGCGCGAACCCAACACCGAGCCGATGCCGTTGAACACCAGCGCCACGGTGTTCGTCACGTTGGCGGTCACCGGGGGCAGTCCGAAGAGCAGCAGCGCGGGATAGGTGGCCACCGAGGCCAGCCCGGCGATGCTGCCGGTGAGCCCGCCGAGAACGCCGGCGGCGAACAGCAGGGCCCACGTCATCGAAGGTCACGCTACGGCCAGGGCGCGCCAATCGAAGATTCGAGGCGCTGTGATGTGCCTCGCTCAGCCCGGGCCGTCAGCAGGCGTTGCTGCGGCCGTCGTCCGCGCGCCTGATCCGCCGATGCGACGTGAGCAGCAGATGGTCGGCCCGCTGGCGAACCTCATGGGGCACTTCCAGCTCGGCGGTGAAATCGTCGACGAGCTGCGAGGCCAGCACGCGCAGTTTGGTGTTGGTCTCCTGGGAGCGCCACACGAGAATGTCGAAGGCCCGCTCGGCGGTGATGGCATACGTCATCATCAGCACGCCTTTGGCCTGTTCGATGATCGCCCGGTGCTCGGTGAAGTCGGCGATGGCGGCGTCGACCGTCGCGGTGTCGTCGACGTTGCTCAGATCCACGTACAGGCCCTGGGTGCCGATGACCTCGCCGTCGTCATCACGCAGGCGTTCCCCGATGACGAGAACGGGGTGGACGTTGCCGTGGGTGTCGATGATGCGGTTGCGGCTGCTGAACGGCCGGCCCTGGCCGGTCACCGTCTCGATCAGCGACGCGACGCTGGCCGCATCGTCGGGGTGCTTGTGCGACAGCACCAGCGAGGTGCTGGGCTCCGCCTCCCCGGGCGGGTAGCCGTGCATCTGGGCGACCGTGTCGGACCACTCCCAGCGATCCTCCGCGCGGAAGTAGCGGAACGAGCCCACGCGTTCGCCGGCGGATGTCGATATGTCGCCCCGCATCGGCGTCACGCGGTTGCCTTCGCCCTCGTTTCGCAACTCATCCCCCCAGGTCATCGGGACACCAGAAGTAGGAACACACCTTTTCAAAGCGCCCAGCAGAAAGACAGTCGGAACGCGAAGAACGCACAGTCAGTTTGCGAACGGTTTTTCCTTTGCGGCGCAGTCCGGTGGTTGTCTACGATCGGACGCGTGCCGAGGCGACTCGTAGTAGCAACCCGCAGCGGGGTCTGATCCTGACCGACCCCTCGCTGTGGGTCGTCGCTACGTAGTCGGTCATCTCTTCGAAGAAAAGACCGGCACATGATCTCTGCAACAGAATCCGCTACCAGCGCACCGCCGACGTTTGCGGAATATCTGGACGCCCCGCCGCCCCGTGGTCTGCGCAAGGAGGCCGACGCGATGTCCTTCGAGACGTTTCTCGCCGAGTACGCACCCACTTCGGGGCCCCTGAGGCTGGGCAACTGGAGCTGCGCCGACGGCGATCGTCCCGCCACCCGGCTGGGGCCCCAGGCCCGCAACTATCAGGCGACGCTGGCCATCGGAGACCGGATCTGCACGACGTCCGCGGCGGCGCAGGGTCCCGTCGCCGCGCTGACCTCGATGCTCTACGACCGCGGCATCTCGGTGGAGATGACCGCGTTTCACCAGGTGAACGCCGGTGATCGCACCGCCACCTTCATCCGCGGCTCCGACGGACTGAAGTCGGAATGGGCGATGGGGCTGTCCGAGGACGCGACGCAATCGGCGTTGAGCGCCGTCATCGCGTGTGCGAACCGCCTCCTGGCGGCGTCCTGATCGCTGACTGATCGCTCGCGGCAACGAGGCTCAGTGCAGCGGGCGCAGCACGATGTGCATGCCGTCCTTGGGCACCGGCATGCCGCCGTAATCCCATTCGGTCGTGTAGTCCGGGCGGGGCAGTTCGAGCCGGTACTTACGCAGCAGCCGGTGCAGGATCGTCTTGACCTCCAGCTGGCCGAACGTCATGCCGATGCACTTGTGCGCCCCGCCGCCGAAGGGGCTGAACGCGTAGCGGTGCTGCTTGTGCTCGTTGCGCGGCTCGGTGAACCGCAACGGGTCGAACTTCATCGGGTCGGGGTAAAACTCCTCGAGACGGTGGTTCATCCCCGGGTACGCGATGACGTTGGTGCCCTTGGGCAGGTAGTAGCCGAGCAATTCGGTGTCGCGCACGGTTTGCCGCATCGCCCACTGCACCGGGGTGACCAGACGGATCGACTCGTTCATCACCAGATCCAACGACTCGAGCTTTTCGAGGGACTCGATATCGGCCGGCCCGTCGCCGAGGCGATCGGACTCCTCGCGGCAGCGTTCCTGCCACTCGGGGTGCTTGGCCAGGTGGTAGATCATCGTCGTCGCCGTGGAGGTCGAGGTGTCATGCGCGGCCATCATCAGGAAGATCATGTGGTTGACGATGTCCTCGTCGGAGAACTTGTTGCCGTCCTCGTCCTCGGTGTGGCACAGCACCGTCAACAGATCCGAGCCGTCCTTGCCGCGGCGTTCCTTGACCCGCTCCTCGAAGTAGTCCTCGAGCAGCTTGCGGGCCTGCATGCCGCGCCACCAGGTGAACGGGCGCACGGGTTTGCGGATGATGGCGTTGCCGGCGCGGGTCGTGGTGGTAAACGCCTGATTGACCTTGGTCACCAGTTCCTTGTCGGAGCCGGGCTCATGGCCCATGAACACCATCGAGGCGATGTCGAGGGTCAGCTCCTTCATCGCCGGGTACATCAGGAAACGCCCGTCGTTGACGACCCAGTCGTTGGCGATCACCTGGGAGACCACTTTGTCCACCTGCTCCTGGTAACCGACCAGGCGGGTGCGCACGAACGCCTCCTGCATGATGCGCCGGTGGAACATGTGCTCTTCGAAGTCGAGCAGCATCAATCCGCGATGGAAGAACGGCCCGATCACCGGAACCCAGCCCTGCTGGGAGAAGTCCTTGTTGCGGTTGGAGTAGACGGCCTGCGCCGCGTCGGGCCCGAGGGCCGCGACGGCGGGCAGCGCGGGCGAGTCGGCGTAGTACAGGGGGCCGTACTTGCGGTAGACGTGCAGCAGATAGTCGGGTCCGCCGCGGAACATCTCGATCATGTGTCCGATGATCGGCAGGCCGGCGTCGCCGATCACCGGCTTGAGATCGCTGCCGGCGGGCGGGGTGGCCATCGGTTTCTGCGGGAAATCCGTGTTGAGCAGCTTGCGCTCCACGAGTCCCATGCCGGGGAAGTTGTTGAACGACGGGGTGAGCCGGCGCTTGGCCTGGTCGAGCAGATAGTCCGTCGTGCTGATCGTCGCGGTCATTCACAAGCTCCTGATGAAAATGAATGTGGCCGTTGTCACTCTCATCACCATCCTGGATGGCAGACTTGACGCATGTCAAGTTTTGTTCTGACGCGCCGCGGTGCGAAGGTCTAGGGCGATGAGCGCCCAACCAGCATCGCAAACGCGTCGGAGCCGCGGTGACCGGCAGCGCGACGCGATTCTCAACGCCGTGCGCGAGCTGGTGCAGGAACAGCCGTTCGCGGACCTGTCGGTCAGTGCCATCAGCGAACACGCCGGCGTCGCGCGCTCCGGGTTCTACTTCTACTTCGACTCCAAGTACGCGGTGCTCGCCGAGATCCTGGCAGGCGCCGGCGAGATGCTCGACAGCCTGACTCACCACTTCGCACCCCGGGAGCCGGGGGAGACGCCGGAGGCGTTCGCGAAGCGGATGGTGGGCAGCGCGGCGGCGGTGTACGCCAACGACGACCCGGTGCTGACGGCGTGTGCGGTGGCCCGCAATACCGACGCCAAGATCCGCGAGATGATGGACGACTTCTACGACGGCATCATCGACAAGCTCGTCGCGCTGCTCGAGAACGACGCCGACGCGCGCCCGATCTCCGAGGACCTGCCCGCGCTCGTGCGGACCCTGGCCGCGACGACGACGATGACGCTGACGCACGACAGCACGTTCGTCGGCCGCGGCATCGACCCGCGCCGGGCCGTCGAGACCCTCGAGCGGCTGTGGGTGGCGGCGTTCTGGGGACACATGCAGCCATCCGACCCTCGCTAGGGCGGGCATAAGTATCCTCACCGCCATGGCGCACACCGGGTATGCGAACAAGCGTTGCTTTCTGACCGGGGCCGCCAGCGGCATCGGCCGCGCGACCGCGTTGAAGCTGGCCGCCGAGGGCGCCGAACTCTATCTGACCGACCGCGACGCCGAAGGTCTGGAGACGACCGTCGCCGACGCGCGCGCCCTGGGCGCCGAGGTGGCCGAGTACCGCGCTCTTGATATCTCCGACTACGACGCGGTGGTCGCGTTCGCCGACGACATCCACTCACGTCATCCCGCGATGGACATCGTGATGAACATCGCCGGGGTGTCGGCGTGGGGCACTGTCTCGACGCTGACGCACCAGCACTGGAAGTCGATGGTCGACATCAACCTGATGGGACCGATCCACGTCATCGAGGCGTTCGTGCCGTCGATGGTGGCGGCCGGCACGGGCGGTCACATCGTCAACGTGTCCTCGGCGGCCGGGCTGGTCGCGCTGCCCTGGCATGCGGCCTACAGCGCGAGCAAGTACGGGTTGCGCGGTATGTCGGAGGTGCTGCGTTTCGATCTGGCGCGACACCGGATCGGGGTGTCGGTGGTGGTACCGGGCGCGGTGAAAACGCCTCTGGTGCAAACGGTTCAGATCGCCGGCGTCGACCGCGAAGACCCGCGGGTCAAGAAGTGGACCGACCGATTCGGCGGGCACGCGGTCTCACCCGAGCACGCCGCCGAGTGCATCCTCAAAGGGGTGCGGCGCAACCGGTTCCTGATCTACACCTCGCCCGACATCCGGGCGTTGTATCTGTTCAAGCGCACCATGTGGTGGCCCTACAGTGTCGCGATGCGCCAGGCGAACGTGTTGTTCACCAAGGCGCTGCGGCCCTCGGCGCACCGCGGCTAGCGCTTACCCCAGTCCCACGGCGGCATGGTGAGCATGCCGAGGCCATCGACGCGTGTCTCGCCGAGGTCCTTGTACAACGGGATCTCCACCGCGGACGCTTCGGTCTCGGCGGCATCGCCCACGGTGACGGTGTCGAGATGTTCGAGCAGCGCCTTGGAATGAGTGACGACGACGACCTGGGTGGTGTCCGCCGCGGCGCGGATCAATGACGCCAGCGGGCCCACGAGGTCCGGGTGCAGAGACGTCTCCGGTTCGTTGAGCACCATCAGCGACGGCGGCCGCGGGCTCAGCAGCGCGGCGGCCCACAGAAGGAATCGCAGTGTGCCGTCGGATAATTCGGCGGCCCGCAGTGGGCGCAGCATACCCCGCTGATGCAGCTGCAGGTCGAACAGGCCGTCGTGCACGGCAATCGACACCGTCGCCCCGTCGAAGGCCTCGGCGATCGCCCGGTGCAGCTCGTCGTGGCCGATCTCGATGATGGTCTGGATCGCGGCGGCCAGGTCACTGCCGTCGTCGGAGAGCACGGGCGTGCGGGTCCCGACGGTGCGCCGCCGCGAGGGTGCTGCGGCGTCGACGCGAAAGCCGTCGTAGAACCGCCAGTTACGCAACCGGTCCCGCACCGCCGCAAGCTCGGGGTGCGCACCGGGATGGGCATACTCGGCCAGCACGCTGCGGTGGGCCGGAAGGGCTTGCGTCACCTTGTCGAATCCGCGGCCGGATTCGGCGCGCGCCTCGACGTAGTCGCGGGTGCGGCGCACCAGCGTCGAGCTGTTGCGCATGACGGGCCCGGCGAACACCGCCTCACGTTTGATCTCCGGGTCGAGCGAGAACAGCGACTGATGTCCCGCCATCTGGGGAAGGCCGAGGTCGACGAGATAGCCGAAATCGTCTGCTGCGAACCCCATTTCGAGAGACACGGGACCTGTGCGGGTCGTGCCTTGAACCTGTCCGGTGCGGCGCGCCCCGCCCAGTTGTTCGGGGCCCGCCCACAGGACCGACTGCAGCCCGCCCTCGCGGGCCAGCGATCCGATCACCTCACCGCGGCCGCAGTCGGCGAGCAGGCGCAACGCCCGATACAGCGACGACTTACCCGTTCCGTTGGCGCCGGTGATGACGGTCAGCCCCGCTAGCGGTAGCACGATCTCGCGCAGTGAGCGGTATCCGCGGATCGCGACCGTGGTGAGCACCTCAGTACCCGCCTTCCGGTGGCGCCAGTTCGAGTCGCACACCCAACAGCCGGACGGGGCGATCGAGTTCGAACTGGCCGAGTATCTCCAGTGCCGTTCGCGTGATGAGGTTCTCGTCCACCGTGGGTTCGGGCAGTTTGCGGATCTTGGTCCTCGTGTAGAAGGTCTTGGTTCGGACCGTCACCGCCACCCGGGTGACGACCCGATTCTGCTCGACGACGTCGGTCAGCGTCTGCCGCGCCAAATCGATGATGGCGGAATCCATCTCGTCGCGCTCGGTGAGATCGCGAGGGAAGGTGATGACGTGGCTGCGGGAACGCGGCACCCACGGCGCGGCGCTGACGTCTTTGTCGCCACCGCCCTTGGCGAGCAGCAGAATCCACAGCCCGGTGGTCGGGCCGAACGCCTCGGTGAGCACCGTCGCGTCGGTGCCGGCCAGATCGGCGACGGTGCCGATACCCATCGCGGCAAGCCTTTTGGCCGTCTTCGGGCCGATCCCCCAGAGGGCCTCGACCTCCCGGTCGCCCATGACGGCCATCCAGTTCTCGTCGGTGAGTTGGTACACGCCCGCCGACTCGCCGGGTTCGGGTCCCGGCTTGCCGAAGCCGGTCGCGACCTTGGCGCGTTGTTTGTTGTCGCTGATGCCCACCGAGCACGACAGACCGGTCTCGGCGGCGATCACCTCGCGGATCCGCTCGGCGAGTTCGTGCGGGCTGTGCGTGTCGTCCAGGTCGGCGCCGACATAGGCCTCGTCCCAACCCCATACCTCCACGGGATGTCCGAAGTCGCGCAGCACGCCCATGACCTCCTCGGAGGCCTCGTCGTAAGCATCGGTGTCCAACGGAAGGAACGTCGCATCCGGGCACTTGCGGGAGGCGGTGCGCAGCGGCATGCCCGCCCGCACGCCGTACGTCCGGGCCGGATAGGACGCGCACGTGACGACTTTGCGGGGCTCGTTCGGGTCGCCGTTGCCGCCGACGATGATCGGTTGCCCGGCCAGTTGCGGGTTGCGCCGGATCTCGACGGCGGCCTGGAACTGGTCGAGATCGACATGCAGGACCCAGCGTCTCATCGGACGCTCATTGGCCGCACAGCTTGCGCGCCAACGACTCCCACGCATCACCGAGCGACTCGATCGTCGCGCCGCGCGCCTGGAGTTGATGCTGCACGTAGTCCGCGTCGAGCAATGCCAGCAGCGCGGCGGCCTGCGCATCGAGGTCACCGGTCGTGCCCGCGGACTCCAACAAAACCCGCACATGCCGGTGATGCAGTGTCGCGGGGGCGTTGAACCGCGTTTGGGGGTCCCGGTTGGCGTCGGACAGCAGTGCGTGATGTCTGTGCACGAATGCCAGCCGATCTCGCCCGTAGGCCAGCAGCCGTTCGAGCGGCGGCGCGCCCGGGCCAAGAGGCGGCGGTCCGAACAGGAACGCTTCCTGATGTGCTTTCTCGTCCTCGTCGAGCAACACGATCATCAACCCCGCGCGGCTGCCGAACCGGCGGAACAAGGTGCCCTTGCCGACGCCGGCCGCCGTGGCGATGTCGTCGGTGGTGACCGAGTCGGCACCCCGCTCGGCGATGAGCCGGCGTGCGGCGTCCAGAAGTAGGGTGCGGTTGCGGGCGGCGTCCCCACGTTCATGGGGAGTTTGGTCGGTGACCGGCAGCTCGTTGAGCGGACGAGGAGCGGCCATGTCAGCAGTTTAGTTCAGGCGGAATCAATCGGACCGCAGTCCGGTTATCCTGTGCGAGGATTTCCACCGGCGACCGAAGGGATGGCAAAGATGTCGGATACCGAAAACGTGAACGTGCTGGTTCTGCTGGGCAGCCTGCGAGCGGCGTCGATCAACCGGCAGTTGGTCGACCTCGCGCTGGAAACCGCTCCCGACGGTGTCCGTCTACAGTTCTTCGACAGGCTGGGTGAGCTGCCGTTCTACAACGAGGACATCGACAACGATGACGTCGCCGAACCCGTGGTGGCGCTGCGTCAAGCGGCCGCCGATGCGGATGCCGCGCTGGTCGTGACCCCTGAATACAACGGCAGCATCCCGGGCGTGCTCAAGAACGCGATCGACTGGTTGTCGCGGCCGTACGGCAACAGCGCGCTCAAAGACAAGCCGCTCGCGGTCGTCGGCGCGGCACTCGGGCGGTATGGCGGCCAGTGGGCGCATGACGAGACGCGTAAGAGCTTCGCCATCGCCGGACCGCGGGTCGTCGAGGATCTCAAGCTGTCGGTGCCGAGCAAGGCGTTCGACGGGAGGCATCCGCGCGAGAATGCCGAGGTGGCCGCGAACCTGCGCGATGTCATCGGCAAATTGGTCGCCGAAACGGGCTGACCGTCGGAAGCGCACAGAGCCGTCGGCGGGGGTCGAATCGACCGGCCGACGGCTTTGCTGGGTCGGTTCGGCGCTCGGCTTGGTTGTCGGTCCCGGCTGCTATATCTACCGCACGGCGCACCGCGTCGAGCGAGGCGCGCGCGACACGCCCGCAGTGTGACGTGCGACACGCCGGGGCGCGGTGGCCAGAAGAGCTTACGACCTGGGAATTCCAGAATTGTTATTCAGAACATCTGGTATTCCTTCGCAATGTCGGACACTAGGTGTAGTGTTTCGAGCACCGACAGGCCCCACGATTCCCAAGCCTTCCGAGGGCCGGCCGGAGCCCCCGAACCCGGTTGTATGGGTCTTCCCAGAGACACCGGCGGTGGCCTCGGACGGCAGGAATTTTCCGGGCCTCCGGGCTGCTGAAATTCAATGAATCTCGGCAACAAGAAGTGTCCGACCAGTTGCCAGCCAGCGTGCAGGGCCAGTTGTAGAGGAGCCGTACCGCAGATGACTCAGCACTCGATCACCGTGTACACCAAGCCCGCATGCGTGCAGTGCAACGCCACCTACAAGGCGTTGGACAAGCAGGGCATCGCCTACGAGACCGTCGACATCAGCCTCGACAGCGAAGCCCGCGACTACGTGATGGCGCTGGGTTACCTGCAGGCCCCGGTCGTCGTGGCCGGCAACGAGCACTGGTCGGGCTTCCGCCCCGACCGCATCAAGGCGCTCGGAGCGGTCGCCGCGACGGCTTAGACGACTCAGGGGTACTCGACGGGCAGAAAGGGGGACGCGTGAGCAACCTCGTGTACTTCTCCAGCGTCTCGGAGAACACCCATCGCTTCGTCCAGAAGCTGGGCCTGCCCGCCATCCGGATTCCGCTGCACGGGCGCATCGAAGTCGACCAGCCCTACGTGTTGGTCCTGCCCACCTACGGCGGTGGGCGGGCCACACCGGACATCAACGACGGTGGCTATGTGCCCAAGCAGGTCATCGCTTTCCTCAACAACGAACACAACCGGTCGTTGATCCGTGGCGTGATCGCGGCGGGCAACAACAACTTCGGCGCCGAGTTCGCCTACGCGGGCAATGTCGTGTCCCGCAAGTGCGGCGTCCCGTACCTGTACCGCTTCGAACTGATGGGAACCCCGGACGACGTCGACGCCGTCCGTTCGGGTTTGGAAGACTTTTGGAAGGACCAGACGTGTCACCAACCGTCACAGCTGCAGAGCCTGTAACCTCCGCGCCGGCAACGCTGCCCGGCGAGACGGATTATCACGCGCTCAACGCGATGCTGAATCTGTACGACGCCGACGGCAAGATTCAGTTCGACAAGGATGTGCTTGCCGCGCGCGAGTACTTCCTGCAGCACGTCAACCAGAACACGGTCTTCTTCCACAATCAGGACGAGAAGCTCGACTACCTAATCCAGAAGGAGTACTACGAGCGTGAGGTACTCGACCAGTACTCGCGTAACTTCGTCAAGACGCTGCTGGATCGCGCGTACGCCAAAAAGTTCCGGTTCCCGACGTTCCTCGGCGCGTTCAAGTACTACACCTCCTACACGCTGAAGACCTTCGACGGAAAGCGCTACCTGGAGCGCTTCGAGGACCGCGTGGTGATGGTGGCGCTCACCCTGGCGGCCGGCGACACCACGCTGGCCGAGAAGCTGGTCGACGAAATCATCGACGGCCGCTTCCAGCCTGCCACGCCGACATTCCTGAATTCAGGGAAAAAGCAACGTGGAGAACCGGTTTCGTGCTTCCTCCTTCGCATCGAAGACAACATGGAGTCGATCGGCCGCTCGATCAACTCGGCGCTACAGCTGTCCAAGCGCGGTGGCGGAGTCGCGTTGCTGCTGACAAACATTCGTGAGCACGGCGCCCCGATCAAGAACATCGAGAACCAGAGCTCGGGCGTCATCCCGATCATGAAACTGCTCGAGGACTCGTTCTCCTATGCCAATCAGCTCGGCGCCCGCCAGGGTGCCGGCGCGGTGTACCTGCACGCCCACCATCCCGACATCTACCGGTTCCTCGACACCAAGCGCGAGAACGCCGACGAGAAGATCCGGATCAAGACGCTGAGCCTGGGCGTGGTGATCCCCGACATCACGTTCGAGCTGGCCAAGAAGAACGAGGACATGTACCTGTTCTCGCCCTACGACGTCGAACGGGTCTACGGTCTGCCGTTCGCCGACATCTCGGTCACCGAGAAGTACTACGAGATGGTCGACGACAGCCGAATCCGCAAGACGAAGATCAAGGCGCGCGAGTTCTTCCAGACACTGGCCGAGCTGCAGTTCGAGTCGGGCTACCCGTACATCATGTTCGAGGACACGGTGAACCGGTCGAACCCGATCGACGGCAAGATCACCCACTCGAACCTGTGCTCGGAGATCCTGCAGGTGTCGACGCCGTCGGAGTTCAACGAGGACTTGTCCTACAAGAAGATCGGCAAGGACATCTCGTGCAACCTGGGCTCGTTGAACATCGCCAAGGCGATGGACTCGCCGGACTTCGCGCAGACGATCGAGGTGGCCATCCGCGCGCTGACCGCGGTGAGCGATCAGACGCACATCACCTCGGTGCCCTCGATCGAGCAGGGCAACAACGACTCTCACGCGATCGGTCTCGGGCAGATGAACCTGCACGGGTACCTGGCGCGGGAGCGGATCTTCTACGGCTCCGAAGAGGGTGTGGACTTCACCAACATCTACTTCTACACCGTGCTCTATCACGCGCTGCGGGCGTCGAATCGCATTGCGATCGAACGCGGTACGGCGTTCAAGGGCTTCGAGAAGTCCAAGTACGCGTCGGGGGAGTTCTTCGACAAGTACACCGAGCAGGTGTGGGAGCCCAAGACCGACAAGGTCCGTCAGCTGTTCGTCGATGCCGGCATCCGAATCCCCGATCAGGAGGACTGGAAGCGGCTCAAGGAGTCGGTGCAACAGCACGGCATCTACAACCAGAACCTGCAGGCGGTGCCGCCGACGGGGTCGATCAGCTACATCAACCACTCGACTTCCTCGATCCACCCGATCGCGTCCAAGGTCGAGATCCGTAAGGAAGGCAAGATCGGCCGCGTCTACTACCCGGCGCCCTACATGACCAACGAGAACCTGGAGTACTTCCAGGACGCATACGAGATCGGGTACGAGAAGGTCATCGACACCTACGCCGCGGCCACCCAGCATGTGGACCAGGGCTTGAGCCTGACGCTGTTCTTCAAGGACACCGCCACCACGCGCGATGTGAACAAGGCGCAGATCTACGCCTGGCGCAAGGGCATCAAGACGCTGTACTACATCCGGCTGCGCCAGATGGCTTTGGAGGGAACCGAAGTCGAGGGCTGCGTCAGCTGCATGTTGTAGGACCGCCCCGCCGAGTGTCGGGTTGAGACACGCTGTGTGCGGATCGACCGTGCACTGATCCGACACTCGGCGAACGTCACTGACCCATGGCGTAAATGGGCAGGCGGTCCACCCGCGTCAGCACCGGGTGCTTCGGCGGAACGCCGGGGCCGGTCTGGGCCTCCTCTGGCTTCGCTTCGTGGTCTATCCAGCATTCGCCGGTGCTCTCGTCGTAGTCGCCGCCGTAGAACACGCAGCACACGCCGAGTCCGTCGGTGTCCTGGTGCTCGGCCGCGCATTCCCAGAAGTCGTCGCTGACGGGAGCCGCGCCGGCCGTCGCGGCCAGTCCGACGGCTACGGCGACTGTCGCCGCGAGCGTGCTCAGAAGTCGTGTGATGGTCATGCGGATGAGCCTGCTGCGCCGGGGTCCGTCGGGGAACGGGGTGCGTGCCGCAACCCGCCAGGTCCCGATCGGGGGATGGCGCCACGAGGCGGTAGGGGATGTGGGGGCGAGGTAAGGCTTGCCTCAGCTCAATCTGGCGTTTACATTAACCGCAAAGAGTTCCTCTAAATAGGAGTCCGGTTGATGCTCAGGTGCCTGTGCGTTCTCGCGGCGACGTTGGCCGCCGCCGCTTTGTTCGCTCCGGCGGCCCACGCGCAGCCTGCCCCGGACCAAGAACTGCCCGCGCCCGACCACGAGTTCGCCATCACCTCGGAGGTGCCGACGCTCGAGGAACTCGATGCCCAGATCCGGCTGCTGGTCGGCACTCCGGCGCCGGACGCGGTGAAAGCCGCTCAACTCGAGGGCGGCAGCCGGGCGGTAGTGGTGCCGAAGATGGTCTACCGGATCGGCTTCTTCCGCCCGCCTCGCGGATCGAGCCAGGTGACCGGTCCTGAAACCCACGACGGTGACCGTCACACCGCGATCATCAACGCCAGCAGGCAGGGGGCGCCGACCGTGCGCGTGGAAGCCGAATGGCGCCGAATCGACGGTCGCTGGAAGCTGGCCAGCAAGTCGCTGTGCAACGGCATCAAGACCCTCGGTCTGCCCATCCCGTGCAATTTCGAATGATGTCCGCGTGATCGAAGTCGTTGGATTGACCAAGTCGTTCGGCCCTCACCGCGCCATCGACGACGTCACCGTCACCTTTCCCGCCGGCTCGGTCACCGCGCTCCTCGGGCTCAACGGCGCGGGCAAGACCACTCTGCTGCGCGTGCTGACCGGGCTGACCCGTCCCGACAGCGGAACGATCTCGGTCTGCGGGCGGCGCCCCGGCCACGACCCACGCGTGCTGGGATTTCATCTGGGTCCGACCGCCATGGACCCCCGTCACACCGTGCAACGCCATTTGTCCTGGCTCGCAGCGCTTTCGGGAATCGACGGCGCCCGCCTTGACGAGGTTCTCGGCGAGGCCGACCTGCGAGCCTACCGGTCGACGCGCATCGACCGGCTGTCCCTCGGCCTGCGCCAGCGCGTGGCGATCGCAGCCACACTGCTGGCCGACCCGCAGACGCTGCTGTTCGACGAACCCCTCAACGGACTCGACGTTCCCGGCATCGTCTGGTTCCGGTCTCTGCTTCGTCGGCTCGCCGATCAGGGCCGCACAGTCGTCGTCGCCACCCATCTGCTCGGCGAAGTGGCGCTGACCTCCGATCACGTCGCGGTGCTCAGCCACGGACGGATGCAGGCCGCCGGCGCGCTGGCGCAGTTGACACCCACCGGCGCCGACACCCGGGAGTGGCTCGAGGCGACGCTGTTGGAGTGCGCGTGAGTACCGCCGCGGTGGTGCGCAGCGCGCGCGCCGAGATCATCCGCACCGGCGGGCGCAGTCGGCTGTGGACGGTGGTGGCGCCCGCGGCGGTGATTGTCCCGGTGGTGATCACGTTCGGCATCGCGCTGGTCGCGGAGTCGTTCGCGCGTATCCCCGGCCAGATCTCGGTACTGCAGGTGACGACGTCGAACGCCGCCTATTGGGTCATCACGATCACCGTCGCGCTGGTCGCCGTTGCCGGAGCCAACGGCCAGGCCGCCGAAAGCCGTTATGACGCGGGCGAACACGTGCGCCTGGCCATACCGCAGGCTTGGCCGGTGCTGCTGGGCCGGTGGATGTTCTACGGTGCTCTGGGCGCGCTGGTGGCCGTCGCGACTCTTGTCGTGGTGCTCGTGGGGCTGCCGGCCGTCGCGCCCCTGGTTTATGGACCGGTGTCGCTGACCGACGACATCGGTCAGCGACTCTTGTGGACGGTGCCGGTGCTGGCACTGTTCGCGGCGGGGGCGGGTGTGGGAGTCGGGGCCCTCACCCGCTCGCCGCTCGCCGCGGTAGGCGGAATCCTGCTGTGGGCGTTCGTCGTCGAAACAGCGGCGGGGTATCTGCCGAATGGGGCGACGCTGCAGCGCTTCATGCCGCTGCTGAACGCGGTGTACGCGACCGGCCAGGACACCGTCCTGACGCCGCCGTGGGGCCAGGACGGCGCACTGCTCTACGCATGCTCAGTATTCACGGCGATCTTCGTGATCGCCGTCGTGGGAAGGACAATTCGAAAATGACTGGTAGAGAATCACTTCCGCTCGCGCAGCGGTCCGACGCAGACTTGCCGGGCCACTGGCTGCTGGTCCGGCTCGGCAAACGGGTACTGCGCCCGGGCGGGCTCGAGTTGACCAGCCGGCTGCTCGCGGCCGCCAAGATCGGCGGCGCTGACGTCGTCGAGCTCGGCCCGGGTCTGGGGCGCACCGCCACCGATATCGTCGCCCAACGGCCGCGGTCCTACGTCGGTGTCGACGACACGGAGGCCACCAGTGAGACGGTGCGCGCGGTCGTCGCACCCGTCGACGGCAAGGTGGTGGTGGCAAACGCCGCCGATACCGGATTGCCCTCCGGCAGCGCCGATGTGGTCATCGGCGAGGCGATGCTGACGATGCAGGGTGACCGCGACAAGCGCGCGATCGTCGCCGAGGCATTCCGGGTGCTGCGACCGGGCGGCCGCTACGCGATCCACGAACTGGGGCTGCAGCCCGACGACCTTCCGCAGGACACCAAGGACGTGATCCGTCGGGACATGGCGCGCGCGATCAAGGTCAACGCGCGGCCGCTGACGACGTCGGAATGGGTGGCGCTGCTGACCGAGGCCGGGTTCGAGGTCGTGACCGTCGACCACGCGAAGATGGCGCTGCTCAATCCCGCCCGGGTCCTGGCCGACGAGGGGTTCACCGGTGCGTTGCGGATCGTCGGCAACCTGCTCGTCAGGCCGGCGGCGCGCAAGCGGGTCATCGGTATGCGCAAGACGTTCCACCGCTATCGGCGCGCGCTGACCGCGGTCGCGGTGGTCGGTGTTGTGCCGACGTCGTGACAGACTCGGACCATGCCAGTGTCGCGCCACGATCTCGATGCGCAGCCGGAACGGGCTGCAGGGCAGCAGCGCCAGAAGGTGTTGAGCCTGCTGAAGAACGCCGCGGACCCCGTCGACGCCCAACAAGTGGCCGACGCGCTGCAGATTCACGTCACCACGGCCCGCTTCCACCTGACCACGCTGGAGGAGCAAGGCTTCATCCGGCGGGGCAACGCGGCCAAGGCCGGTCGAGCGGGGCGACCGCGACTCACCTACGAATTGGCGCCCCGATTCGACTACGCCGACATCGTTTCGCTGTTCGCCGCGCACCTGGGCGGAACCGTGCAGGAGCGCGAACAACGTGCTCTGCAGATCGGGGCGGACCTGGCCCATCGGGTCCGCTTGGCCCGCCGACGGCCCGAGGCCACGATCGCCGATATGGTGGTCGCCACCCTCAACGAGCTCGGTTTCCAGGTTCGTTCATTGCTGACGTCGTTCGGCGAAGTGACGGTGCAGATCTGCACGTGCCCGCTGGCCGAGGTGGCCGCGTCGGCGCCGGAAGTCGTGCGCGGCATCCAGCAGGGCCTCATCCAAGAGGTGATCAACCTGAACGCTGATGCCGTCGGCGCCCGGTACCAGGCGTCGGTGACGCCGGACCCGCACGGCGGTTCGTGTGAAGTCAGTTTGGTATTGCGCCCCGAACGGTGAAAGCCGGGGCTAGAAGGGAAGACTCATGACCGCGACAACCGCGCTGTCGTTACAACAGCTCGCCGACGAACAGCTCGCCGCCGCGAAGGCCGCTTCGTCCGGACGTTCCGCGCAGACCGTGTACGGCGGGAGCGGCCGTACGCTCCGTCAGACCCTACTGGCGCTGACCGCCGGCCATGGCCTCGACGATCACGAAAGTCCCGGCGAGGCAACGCTGTTGGTGCTGCGCGGGCGCGTGCAACTCCGCGCGGTGAGCGCCTCGGTGGAGGGCGGTGCAGGAGACTACCTCGCCATACCGGACGAACGCCACAGCCTTGCCGCCCTTGAGGATTCGGCGGTGCTGTTGACGGTCGTCGCCAAGAAGTGAGCTAAGCCTGCGGTCTCACTTGACGGTGTGCTGGGGGCCTTGGGCCTTCTTGTAGAGCGCCTTGAGCATCCGGTCGCGGAACATCGCGTTGTCGATCAGCTTGATTCCGGCGTTGGCGACCTTCGGATACCCGAGCAGCTTGTGGAAGTAGCGGCCGCGGCGGTATTCGCGACCCCAAGCGGCCTCCATGCGCTGTGCATAGTTGGTGAAGTCGTCGGGTCCGCCGTTCTGCAGCGCCGCGATCGCGCATTCGCCTGCGGCCAAACCGGATTCGAGCGCCTTGGAGATCCCCGCGCCTGAGGCCGGCTTGCCTGCGCCCAGCGAATCGCCGGTGAACAGGACGCCAGGGCGCCACGGTGGCCATGCGGTAAATCCCATCGGCAGTCGCCAGGCCCGCACGCTCTTGTTCTTCTTGAGTTCCTCGATCGGGGGGAGGTCCCACTCCGCAGGCAAGGTGCGAAGGAACTCGCCGAGGAATTGCGTGGCGTTGATCGACTGCCAGTTCTTGTAGCTGTTGACGTAACCCAGCCCGATGTTGAAGATGCCGTTGCCCATCGGGAACACCCAGCCGTAGCCGGGCAACTGGTCGCCTTCGAAGACGAGCTTGAGATAGATGTCGAGGCTGTCGGAGTCCGGCCGGTTGGCGTGCATCTCCGAGCGGATCGCGATCGCCGAGTAGCCGTTGTATTCGGAGTCGATCTTCAGGGCCCGTTTGATGGGGGAGTAGGCGCCGTCGGCGGCGATCACCGCGTCGCCGTACACCTTTTCGCCGCTCTTGAGCGTCACTCCGACAACGCGTCCGTTCTCGAGAATCGGCCCGGAAACCTCCGCGCCCTGGCGCACTTCGGCGCCCGCGGACTCGGCGTGCTTGAGAAGTGTGGTGTCGAGACGCTCGCGGCTGACGGTATGACCGTGGTCGGGCATGCCGGGTCGCTTCGGAAACGACAGTTCCCACTCACTCGGGCTGAAGACCGTCACGCGGTTGACGCGGTGATACGTGGCCACCTCGTCGGCCAGTCCCATCTTCTGCAGATAACTCACCGCGCGGGCGGTGAGCCCGTCACCGCACGGCTTGGCCCGCGGGAATTCGGCCTTGTCCAGGACCACGACCTTCGCGCCGGTCTGAGCGGCCTGCCACGCGGCCGCCGAGCCGGAGGGCCCGCCACCTGCGATGACCAGGTCGTATTGCTGCGTCATGAAACTCGTTCCGTCGATCGGCTGTCGCAGCGATATTACCCGTGCTGCGTCGGCCTCTCTTGTCGGACGGAGTTGCCCAGAGATGGCGTCCGGAAACGTAAGTGACCTGGTCTGAGCTGGTCAGCGGTGCTTGAGCGGTAGAGTGACCGGGTGCGACGAGCGGGCAGGCCACGGTCGAGTGGCGAGCCGGGTGTCAAGGTGGACGCCCGCAGCGAGCGCTGGCGTGAGCACCGCAAGAAGGTGCGCGCCGAGATCGTCGACGCCGCCTTTCGCGCCATCGACCGGCTGGGCCCCAATGTCAGTGTGCGCGAGATCGCCGAAGAGGCCGGCACCGCCAAACCCAAGATCTACCGCCACTTCACCGACAAGTCCGACATGTTCAGCGAGATCGGCCAGCGTATGCGAGACATGTTGTGGGCGGCCATCATCCCGTCGATCGATGTGGAGCACGACTCGGCGCGCCAGATCGTCGGGCGTGGCGTTGCCCACTACGTCGACCTGGTCGAGCAGCATCCCAACGTGGTGCGGTTCCTGCTGCAGGGCCGGTTCGCCGACAAGTCGGCGGCCGCGATGACGACCGTCAACCGGGGCAGCGAGATCACCCTGGCCGTCGCCGACATGATCAGCGAGGAACTCAAGGATCTGGCACCGGATCCGGCCGCCTTCGAGCTGGCGGCGTACGCGATCTTCGGTACCGCCGCGTCGGCGACCGACTGGTGGCTGGGCGACGATGACGACGGCACCCGCCGCATGCCGGCCGATCAGTTCGTCGCACACATGACCACGATCATGGTCGGCGCGATCAACGGCACCGCCGATCTGCTCGGCATCCAGATCGATCCTGATCAGCCAGTTCATACCGCGGTTCGCAAGCAGCAGCCGGTCGCCTGACGCCCGGGCTGATCACCCGCCGAGTGTGGGGGTTTGACACGCTTGCAGGCGTGGGGCCGTGTCATGAGGCCACACTCGAGAGCACGGTGGGGAGCGGACGTCGTCATTGACACCCACGCCCGTCGCCCGGAAACTTGAGGTAAGTACCCGGTACCGGCGTTCCCAGGAAAGAGGCCCGATGATGACGGTGGCCGAACAGGCGGCCCACACGGCTGCCCAGCCCGTGCACACCCGCACGCTGATCATCGGTACCGGCTTCTCCGGTCTCGGGATGGGCATCGAGCTGCAGAAGCGCGGTGTCGAATTCCTGATCCTGGAGAAGGCGGACGAAATCGGGGGCACCTGGCGCGACAACACCTACCCGGGATGCGCGTGTGACATCCCGTCGCACATGTACTCGTTCTCGTTTGAACCCAAGCCCGACTGGAAGCACATGTGGTCGTTCCAGCCGGAGATCTTCGACTACCTCAAAGGGGTGGCCGACAAGTACGGGCTGCGTCGATATATCCGGTTCAACTCGCACGTCGACCGCGCGCACTGGGACGACGACGAGATGCGCTGGCATGTGTTCACCAAGGACGGCCGCGAGTTCGTCGCGCAGTTCGTGGTGTCCGGTGCGGGCGGTCTGCACATCCCGTTCGTTCCGGAGTTTCCCGGGCTTGACGAATTCACCGGTGCCACTTTCCATTCCGCCGAGTGGGACCACAGCGTGGACCTCACCGGCAAACGGGTCGCGGTGATCGGCACCGGTGCCAGCGCGATCCAGATCGTGCCCGAGATCGTCAAGGACGTCGGCGCGCTGCATCTGTACCAGCGCACCCCGGCATGGGTGATGCCGCGCCCGAACAACCCCATTCCGGAATGGATGCAGCGGGTGTTCACCACGGTTCCGGGCACCCGACGGCTGCTGCGTGCTGCCATCTACTGGGGCCACGAAGCCGTCGGCTTCGCGATGACGCGCGAGCCGCGGTTGCTGAAAATCGGTGAGCTGCTGGGTAAGTGGAATATCAATCGATCGATCAAGGACCCCGAGTTGCGCCGTAAGCTGACACCGAGCTACCGGGCCGGCTGCAAGCGGATCCTGAACTCCGACACCTACTACCGCGGCATCGCCAACCCGAAGACCGAGGTGATCACCGACGGTATCGCGCGGTTCACCCCGCGGGGCATCGTCACCGCCGACGGGACCGAAAGGGAAACCGACGTCGTTGTTTTCGGCACCGGGTTTCACGTGACGGACTCGTACACCTACGTGCACATCAAGGGTCCTCGCGGCGAGGACCTGGTGGACCGGTGGAACCGGGAAGGTATCGCGGCGCTGCGCGGCATCACGGTCGCCGACATGCCCAACCTGTTCTTCCTGCTCGGGCCCAACACCGCGCTGGGGCACAACTCGGTGGTGTTCATGATCGAGTCGCAGATCCGCTACGCCGCCCAGGCCATCGCGGCCGTCGACCGGGCCGGCGCGCAGGCGTTGGCGCCGACGCGCGAGGCTCAGGACCGGTACAACGAACAGCTGCAGGACGAACTGGCCGGAACCGTGTGGAGCACCGGGGGTTGTCAGAGCTGGTATCTCGACGAGCACGGCGTCAACCGGACGCTGTGGAGCGGGATGACATGGCAGTACTGGTTGGCGACCCGCAAGTTCGACAAGTCCGAGTATCGGTTCTTCGGCGGGCGGCGCGCCGAGCTCGCTGCCTAGTGTGCGCTGAGATCGCGATTCCGCCCGAAACGGCGCGAAAACTCGATCAGAATGCACACTGGCCGCAGCGGCGACTCGTCGGCGGGAGCGACACGCCAAACACACGATGTTGTGTTGCCCGTGGATGTCGTCCCCCAGGGGTAGTGTCGATGACGGGCGAAAGAACCGCTTCAGGCGGACCAAAGACCAGGTGAAATGGGGTTCTCGTGAGTGATGGAGTGAAGCTGATTGACCGTGTCTCGGCGATCAACTGGAACCGTCTCCAAGACGAGAAGGATGCCGAGGTCTGGGATCGGCTGACGGGCAACTTCTGGTTGCCAGAGAAGGTGCCGGTATCCAATGACATTCCGTCGTGGAACACGCTCAACGACCATGAGAAGCAGTTGACGATGCGAGTGTTCACCGGGCTGACGCTGCTCGACACCATCCAGGGCACGGTGGGGGCGGTCAGCCTGATCCCCGACGCGCTGACCCCGCATGAGGAAGCCGTCTACACCAACATCGCGTTCATGGAATCGGTGCACGCGCGTAGCTACAGCAACATCTTCTCCACGCTGTGCTCGACCGCCGAGATCGACGATGCCTTCCGCTGGTCGGAGGAGAACCCCAACCTGCAGCGCAAGGCCGAGATCGTCATGCAGTACTACAAGGGTGACGAGCCGCTGAAGCGCAAGGTGGCCTCGACGCTGCTGGAGAGCTTCCTGTTCTACTCCGGGTTCTACCTGCCGATGTACTGGAGCAGCCGGGCCAAGCTGACCAACACCGCCGACATGATCCGGTTGATCATCCGCGACGAGGCCGTGCACGGCTATTACATCGGCTACAAGTTCCAGCGTGGTCTGGCCCTTGAGGACGCCGCCAAGCAGGCCGAACTGAAGGACTACACCTACGAGCTGCTTTTCGAGCTCTACGACAATGAGGTCGAGTACACCCAGGACCTCTACGACGGTGTGGGGCTGACCGAGGACGTCAAGAAGTTCCTGCGCTACAACGCCAACAAGGCCCTGATGAATCTCGGCTACGAGGCGTTGTTCCCGCGTGACGAGACCGACGTCAACCCGGCGATTCTGTCGGCGCTGTCGCCGAATGCCGACGAGAATCACGACTTCTTCTCGGGCTCGGGGTCCAGTTACGTCATCGGCAAGGCCGTCGTCACCGAAGACGAGGACTGGGACTTCTAGAGCCGCCGGCGAGGGCTCGTCGCGGCGGTCAGGCTGGGTTGACGCCGAACAGGCGCGCGCGGAGCACCATCACGAAATCCTCCATCACCTGGACATGGCCGGGCATCCACCGGCGGGGTTTGGTGTCCCAGGCGATGAGCGTGCCGATGGTGTGTCCCTGGGCGTCTGTGAGCGGGAAGCCCGCGTAGGCCACGACGATGCCCTGTTTCACTGCCCAATGGTCGCGTAGTAACGGCTCCTTTCGGGCATCCGCGACGACCAGCGGCTTGCCGGTGACGAGAACCTCGCGGCCGAGGGAGCCCTTCAGCGGCCCTTGACGTTTGACCGCCATCTCGCCGGTGAGTCCGATCGCGCTGCACATGTATTGGGTATCGCGATCGATCAGTGTCACCGCGGCTGACGGCACGCCGACCGCGGACACCACCATGCCGACGATCCGGTCGAGACTGCGGGCCCGTTCGGCGGTGAGCAAACCACTGTCGTAGAGCGCTCGCAGTCGATCAGGGTCCGAGATGACGGCGCCCTCGGCGAGGGCTGTGACCGGGTCGTGCGTGTCGAGATTCAACGATCTGACGTGCGCCATGAGTTCGCGCACATCGCCCTCACCCCTGCGGGCGCGTTCGATGATCATCCGGGCAGCGACGGCGCGGCCGACGTATGTCTCGATGGACTCGCCGACCCTGTCTGCCTCCTCGGTCAGAGCGGCATCCAGCCACTCATCGAAGCCCGGCACCGTCGGGGTCATAGCTGTCACGCTAGCGCGCGGTCGGTGCGATTATCGCGCGTCGGCGGGAGTGCCAGCTGCGCGATCGCACGACGCATCTTCTACCGTGGCACCGACGCTGATTGAGTCCCGGCTTGCAGCGGCACGCGTCGTGTCAGGACTCCAACTACGGCATCGAGTCGTGACTGAGACTGTTAAGAGACCTGTCGTCGGCCACGGACTGCGACACGGCTGAGTACACATGTGATGCGCAGGCCAGCAAACAATCTATAGGGAAATCCCCTATTGGCTCCCGGCTGTTGTGGCCATACCGTCGGCTAAGAAGGCGGGGCTCAGGTGGGGGCTGTCCCGCGACAACATCCGGGCCATGGCCCTCATATTTTCAGCGTTACCTCGGGAGGGTCTCATGCGCGTTCATTCTCTGGTTCCCACACGGACCTTTACGGCTGCGTGCGGTTCGATTTCGCTCGCCGCCTTTGCAGCAGTAGGGGTGGTCGCCGCGCCGGTCGCTGCGGCTGAACCCGGTCAAAACTGCACGACCTCTTGGAACACCATGTACAACGTGCCCATTGGAGTGCGCACGACGTGTTTCGAGCCCGACGGCAGCTATCACGTGTGCACATCGATCGGTACGGACGGTAGGGGGCCGGGGACGTGCTGGGACTATCCAGCTCCACCCCAGATGGTGGGGCAGCCCACATTCAATCCACCCGTGCCGGGGATGCCACCACCACCGCCGCCGGCGCCGTAATCATTGAATCAGCAAGCTTGAGTGCGGTGGCCATCGCGATATTGCGAGGACTGCGGCACCGCAACCGATTAAGCACCCGCGGTCGGTACACCTCGGGATGTTCTGAGGCTCATTGTTGCTGAGCGCGATCTATCGAGATAGGCCAACCTCGCCCAGAATCTGACCTATGGTTTGAGCACAACCGATGGTCATGGGGACGGGGGAAGGGCGCCGATGTTGGTGGGCGGTCCGAGCCAGTCTGACGTGGAGTTCAGCGGGTCGCATTCGGTAACACGACTGGCCGAGCAGTCCGCTGTGACAGCGTTTCTCGACCGTGCTGCCGCCACGGCGACGGGGCTGATCATCGACGGCGAACCGGGGATCGGCAAAACCACACTGTACCGAGACGCCGTCAAAGCCGCTTCGGCCCGCGGGTTCAAAGTTCTCACGGCCCAAGGTGATCCGGGGGAGGTGACATTTTCCTTCGCCGCCCTCTCGGATCTTCTCGGCGGCGTCGATCACGAAGCATTCGAGTGTCTGTCGCCGATACAGCAAGCGGCGGTGAACAGTCTTCTGCTTCAGGATCACGCCCCCGCAACCACCGACGAACGCGGGGCGGCGGCGGCGTTTCAGTCGGTGGTGCAGTGGTTGTCGGCGCGCGCACCGGTGCTGATCGCGATTGACGACGGCCAATGGCTCGACACACCGAGCGCCACGGCCATCCGCTACGTGGCGCGACGAGTGCAGGGGCCGGTCGGCATCCTCGTCACCACCCGCACCGGAGACCCCGGATCCCTCGAAGCGCAGCTACGTCTGCAAATGGCTCACCCGGATGCGCTCCGCCGCGTCCATATGACGCCACTGACCATGGGCGGTCTTCACGCGCTGATCGCCAAGCGTCACGGGCGAGTCCTGCCTCGCCCACAGATGCGGCGGATCCACGAGATCTCGGGCGGCAACCCGTTCTACGCGCTGGAACTGGTCCGGGCCGTGGAGGACGGCCGCGGCATCGACGGGACGCTTCCGGAGACGTTGGCCGCGATCGTGGCGGCCCGACTGGAGGGAGTGGAACAGGAGGCAGCCCCGCTCCTGCTCGCCGCGGCCTGTGCGACGAAACCGACCGTTGCGATTGTCTCCCAAGCGACGGGAGTCGACGAACAACGCGTCGTGGAACTGTTGGAACGCGGGGAGGCCGCACGCGTCGTCTCTGTCGTCGGAACGGCCATCGAGTTCTCCCATGCCCTGCTGTCGGCCGGCGTTTACGACGCGGCCCAACCTGCCGACCGCCGAGCGATGCACCGCCGGCTGGCCGATCTCGTCGAAGCGCCGGAACTCAAGGCCCGCCATCTCGCGCTCGCGGCCACCAGCGCCGACCCCGCAACCCTGGCGGCCCTCGACGCCGCCGCATTCGCGACCCGCGAACAAGGAGCACCGACCGCCGCAGCCGAACTCGTCGAACTCGCGATCGCGCTCGGTGGTGACGAGCCCGTACGGCGGATCCTCGCCGCGCGATACCACTTCGATGCAGGTGCCATTGCCGCTGCGCGCCAACACCTCAAAGGACTCGCAGACGAACTCCCGCCGGGCGCGATCCGCGGTGCGGTGGTGATTCTGCAGGGCGCGATCGACGGCTACGACGGCTCGTTCACCGCCGCTGTGAAGGGCCTGACCCGGGGATTGGAGGATGCCGCCGAGAGCCCGCACCTTCGGCTGCAGGCGCTGATGACCCTCGCGCCGGCCACCGGTATCACGGGTGACTTCGATCAGGCGCTCGCCTATGCACGGCAGGCCGTCGACGTCGCCGACCAGATCCCCGACACGGCTTTCCAGAGCCAAGCGCGCGCATTGGCGGCGATGCTGCACTTCCAGTACGGACGTGGCATCGAGGAACACACCCTCACCGAGGCCATCCGCCTTCAAGGCAGCACACCGTTTGGACACGTCCACCATCGAGCCGATGCGGTCAAAGCCGTGATCGATGCCGGTACCGGCGACCTGCAGCAGGCCCGGCAGGTGATGCAGGCCCTGAGGGGCCACGCCGTCGACCGAGGCAACGAAATCGACGCGATCTGGGTCGACACTCACGCGACGATGATCAACATCTGGTCAGGCCGGTACGACTCCGCCGCCACGATCGCCGAAGAGGCGACCCGGCGAGCCGAAGAGATCGACGGCCACCACCCCCGGTTGTTCGCGGCGAGTTGCCGCGCCGCGGTCGCGGCCTACACCGGACGTGAACAAGAGGCCCGCGATGCGGCCCACCTGGCGATCGACATTGCGCACGCAACCGGCGGAAGCTATTTGACCCGATCGCCCATCACCAGCCTCGGGTTGCTCGAGATCTCGATCGGGAACTACACCGCGGCGATCGATGCCTACGAGCCCCTGCTGTCGACGTTCGACCCCGCCCACGACACAGAAATCATCAGCGGCGGATACCTGCCCGACGCGATCGAAGCCCTGACCTCCCTCGGCAGACTCGACGAGGCTCAGCCACTGATCGATGCCCTCGAAACGAACGGGAACCGGCTACAGCGGCCGTGGATGCTGGCCACCGGCGCGCGTGGACGCTGCCTATGGCTTGCCGCGCACGGCGATCTGGCGGCCGCCGAGGCTGCCGCCCTCACCGCGCTCGAACACCACCGCGAACTACCGATGCCCTTCGAGACCGCCCGCACCCAACTGGTGCTGGGTCAGGTGCAGCGGCGACGACGCCACCGAAAGCCGGCCGAGGAAAATCTCGTGGCCGCCCATCACGCCTTCGAACAGCTCGGCGCACCGTTGTGGGTGCGTCGCGCCCGCGCGGAGCTGAACCACCTGAACCGCAGTGCAACTCCTGGGCTGGGCCTCACCCCGGCCGAAGAACGCGTCGCGCGCCGTGCGGCCGACGGGCTGTCCAACCGCGAAATCGCCGCAGAGCTCTTCATATCGCCCAAGACAGTCGAGATGAATTTGAGCAACGTCTACCGCAAACTCGGTATTCGCTCCCGCTCTCAACTGCACTCTCACCTTCCGGGTCCCGATGCCAGGGAAAACCCCGGTACCTAAATCGTCGGGCGATCAATATCCTCCGGTGGTGACCACTTGTCTCGACCGGCAACATTGCTTCCTCACCGAGTGGTACCAACCGCGGCTGAAAACCTCGGACCTCGAGGATCTCACCAGCGCGCTCGAGCGCACCGCGCGAGGGATGTCCGCCGATGGCGAGCCAGTAGAACTGATCATCACGGTGGCCGCGGCCGGCGATGAGATTCTCTACGGACTCTTCACATCCGATACCGCCGAAACCGTCGCGCACACCTGCCAGCAAGCCGGTCTGCCGGCCGACCGGATCAGCGCCGTCGACGCCCGCCTCGCCGCGGGACGCGAACTGTAGAACCAACGGCGTCGCGCCCGGGCCCGTCGCCGTCAAGGCCAGGGAAATCCCTATATTCCCTGCAACCGCCAGCACATAGCGTCGACCTTGCTCCGTGAGCCGCGGAGGGGACGGCTCACGGAGCTCGACTTTTTCTCTGGTCGAGCTGCGTGGTCGAGCAGGACGGTTGGCCGAAGACGAGAACTGGGACCGTCAAACTGGCACCGACCGGCCGACTTCGCACGAAACCGGCCTGTCATGATCAGCCCCGTGAGACGATTCCCGGCTGAAGGTGATGGCGTAGCGCGACGTTGGAGACGGGCATGATTCGGCGGGCAATGACGGCTCTGGGTGCCTCCATCCTGGGTGCGGTGGTGTTGTCGCCGCCGGCTGCTGCCGACACAGGGCAGCAGGTGCTTCTGCAGTCCGGCGCGGTGAGGTGCCTGATCAGCGCGGACGACGCGACGTTCGGCGGCGGGCCGATGACCGTGTGCGAGTTGACCAACGGACAGCCGTGGGGCGGGGCGCCGTTCGAGACGTCCAAATGGAACCAGCGGCTGAACCTCGCGGTGGTGCGGGGGACCGGTGAGTTCTTCTGGGATCGAGGCCTCATCGCTGAACCGGCCACCGCGCCCGTATCCGTCGAGGGGGCCACGTACCGGGTCAACGGTTGGACCGTTGAGCCCCAGGGTTTCCGCACGCGTATCTCCAACGACGCCAGCGGCCACGGCTTCTTCATCAACGAGGCCTCGGTCCGAGGCTTCTGAGCGCTTCGACCCGGTCGCTGTCTTAGCCTCGATCCATGGATCGACCCTGTTGAGGTTCTTGGGGTTGACTTTTTTCGTGCGCCTAGGTCGTGGGCAGCGTGGAGTCGCTGGTCTG